>JAUIHP010000039.1 GCA_030431975.1 bacterium
CGGTGACGTTGCCCGAGGGTCGCGAGATGGTGATGCCGGGCGACAACGTCTCGGTGTCGGTAGACCTTCTGACCCCGATCGCGATGGAGAAGGAGCTTCGGTTCGCTATCCGCGAGGGTGGCCGTACCGTGGGCGCCGGCGTCGTCGCTGAGATCGTCGAGTAACCTGGGTAACCGGAGAAACGTTTGACATCCGTAACGACGAAAACTGAAGAGGCGGCGACCGGAAACTGGATCAGCCGAGCTCAGACCTTCGTGGCCGAGGTGCGAGCCGAGTCCAAGAAAGTCACCTGGCCGTCCCGGGACGAAGTGCGCGACAACACGATTGCCGTCATCATCACGTCAATCATCATCGCGCTCTTCATCTTTGGGGTCGATCAGGTCATGAGCCTTTTCATCAAGGCGATCCTGTAACCCGTCAAGGGACGATAATGAACGAAGCCGCCCCTCAGCCCCACGATGAGCCCGCCGAGGCTGCCGCCGACAGTCAACCTGCCGACGGCAAGCCGAAGCTCGCCAAGAAGTGGTATGTGATCCATACCTATTCGGGGCACGAAAACAAGGTGAAGGCGAACCTGGAAAAGGCCATTCAGTACGCCGGCCTCCAGGATCGTTTCGGAGAGATTCTCGTGGCCACCGAAGATTATGCGGTGGTCAAGGACAGGAAGAAAACGATCACGCGTCGCAAGACGTTTCCGTCCTACGTCCTGGTGGAGGTTGCCCTCAGCACGGAAGCGGTCGCTCTGGTGACGAACATCCCGGGCGTGACCCATTTCGTTGGGGACGAGAACAACCCGATGCCGCTGACGCAGGCGGAGATCGATCGGATTCGCGGGCGCAAGCCGGTGGAACGGCAGCAGGTCACGACCGAAGTGCCGTTCAAGGTCGGCGAGAGCGTCAAGGTCATCGACGGTCCGTTCAGCGATTTCACGGGCGAAGTCGAGGAGATCAACCTCGAGCGTGGCAAAGTAAAGGTCATGGTGTCCATTTTCGGCCGGGCGACCCCGGTCGAGCTGGATTTCATGCAGATTCAACCCGTTTGACGGACCCGGCCGTCGCGAGTGCGACGAGTCGAGAGTGTCGAGAGTGAGGAACTGGAGGAGTTATGGCGAAGCCGGTTGTTGCAAAGATCAAGCTTCAGATCGAAGCGGGTCAGGCCAACCCAGCACCGCCGGTTGGACCGGCTCTGGGTCAGCATCAGCTGAACATCGTGGATTTTTGCAAGCAGTTCAACGCGGCCACACAGAAGCAGATGGGCTACATCATCCCCTGCATCATCAGCGTCCATAACGACCGGACATTCTCGTTCGAGCTGAAGACGCCTCCGGCAGCCGTCCTTCTGAAGAAAGCGGCCGGCGTACCTAAGGGCTCCGGTGTTCCGAACATCCAGAAGGTGGCCTCGGTCACCAAGGACCAGGTGCGTGAGATTGCCGAGAGCAAGATGCAGGATCTCAACGCCAACGACGTCGAAGCCGCCATGCTCATGATCGAGGGTACGGCTCGCAGCATGGGCATTACCGTCAAGTAGGAGTGGTTCGGTGAAGATCGCAAAGCGCCAAAAGAAAGCTCAGGAAGCCAAGGCCCAGCTGGCCGACAGCACGCTGGATACGGCCATCGGCTTCGTGAAAGAACACGCCACGTCCAAGTTCGACGAGACCGTCGAGATGGCGATGCGCCTCGGAGTCAATCCCAAGCACGCGGACCAGATGGTGCGTGGTACGGTTATTCTTCCGCACGGAACGGGAAAGTCGGTTCGCGTCCTCGTCTTTGCCAAGGGCGAGAAGCTGAAGGAAGCCGAGGAAGCCGGTGCCGATCACGCAGGTGGCGACGAGCTCATCCAGAAAGTTCAGGAAGGGTGGACCGACTTCGACCGAGTGATTACGACCCCGGACATGATGGGCCAGGTCAGTAAGCTCGGTAAGGTGTTGGGTCCGCGGGGCCTCATGCCGAATGCGAAGGTCGGAACGGTAACCTTCGACCTTGCGGCCGCGGTCCAGCAGGCCAAAGCCGGTAAGATTGAGTTTCGCGTCGACAAGGCGGGAAATCTGCACGTTCCGTTGGGCAAGGCCAGCTTTCAGCCCAACCAGCTTGCCGACAATGCTCGTGCGTTCATGAGTGAAGTGACGCGCCTGAAGCCCGCTTCGGCCAAGGGCGCCTACGTCAAGTCGATCACGGTCACGTCGACGATGGGCCCCGGAGTTCGCGTCGATACGTCCGAAGCTGGTTGATCCGGAGTAGGAGAGTGAAACCCTTGATGCCGCACGTAGGCGCGTTGGGGGGCGAAAGTTTGCTTAGCCGTTCCTTTGAGGCCCCGTTCCACGGGCCCGGGATGGACTGGAAATCAAGGCTCGACTGAGCCCGAGGAGGCGGTAACGAGAGTTGCCGTGATTGCGATGCCACTGACGAGGACTCAAAAAGACGAAAAGGTCGCAAAGTTGGTCGAGACGCTCGAGTCGAGCGGCGGCCTCTACTTGGCGGACCTTTCCGGGATGACGGTCGAGGTCGTGACGCAGTTTCGGCAGGCCTGCCGCGACAATGACGTCCACTGCGAAGTGATCAAGAACACCTTGATCAACCGAGCAACGACCGGCACCGACTTCGAAGCGATTCATCCGCTTCTCGAAGGGCCCACGGCAGTGCTCGTCGCCAACGATGAGGACGCTGTGGCTCCGGCCCGAGTCCTCGACAAGTTCATCAAGGCGAACAAGCTCCCCAAGATCAAGGGCGCTTGTCTCGAAGGGACGCTCTACGACGAGAACGGGGTGAAAAACCTCTCAACACTCCCGACTCGTGAAGAGCTCATTGCGATGCTCGCCCGTGCACTCAACGCTCCGCTGACCAACTTTGCGGGTGTGTTGAATGCCACGGCGCGTAACCTGGCTCACGTTCTTCAGGAAGTGGCCAATAAGAAGGGCGCGTAATCGCGCCGCAGTTGGAGGATGGGAACAATGGCTACGATGACGAAAGATGACATTCTCGAGTGGGTCAAGGGCGCAACAATGCTCGAGATCTCTGAGCTCGTGAAGAGCATCGAAGAAGAGTTCGGCGTGAGCGCAGCGGCCCCGGTCGCCGTGGCGGGTGTTGCTGCCGGCGGCGGTGGCGATGCCGGCGGTGGTGAAGACGAGAAGACTGAGTTCGACGTCATTCTCGCCGAGGTGGGTGGCCAGAAGCTTCAGGTCATCAAGGTGGTCCGCGAGGTCACCGGTCTGGGTCTGAAAGAGGCCAAGGAAATGGTCGATGGTGCGCCCAAGCCGATCAAGGAAGGCACGACCAAGGAAGACGCCGATGAGGTCAAGAAGAAGCTCGAGGAGGCCGGTGCCAAGGTCGAGATCAAGTAGACAGCGTTACCGACCGACGATGGTCCGCCCTGCTTACCGCGTTCTGGGATGAACGTGGGCGGGGCGGCGTTTCTCTTTTCGCCGCGGAGGTCCTTTCGTGAAGAAAGATGCTGTGATCGAGGTCAAGAGTTTCTCCAAACTTCAAGACCGCTGGGATATTCCAATTCCGAACCTTCTCGACGTCCAGCTGAAGTCATTCCGGACGTTTTTGCAGCTGGACACGCCGGGACCGGAACGTAAGAACGAAGGCCTCCAGGAGGTCTTCAATTCCGTGTTTCCGATCATGGATGCCCGGGAACTCTATTCATTGGAGTTTCTCGAGTACACGATCGGCGACCCCAAGTACAGCGTCGACGAGTGTCAGGAGCGTGACCTCACGTTCTCCGTCCCGTTGAAGGTCAAGCTGCGCCTCCGCGTTCGCAAGGACGAGGACGGGACCATCCGTGAGCAGATCACGGACAACGAGGTCTACCTCGGCGAGCTTCCGATGATCACGGACAAGGGCACGTTCATCATCAACGGCGCCGAGCGGGTCATCGTCAGTCAGCTGCACCGTTCTCCGGGAGTCTTCTTCGATTCTCTGGTTCATCCGAACGGGAAGAAGCTCTACACGGCACGAATCATTCCCTACCGGGGTTCCTGGGTCGAGTTCACGATCGACGTTCGCGATGTCATGTACGTCCACATCGATCGCAAGCGGAAGATTCCGGCCACGGCACTCTTCAAGGCCATGGGAATCGTCACCGACAAGGATACGCTCGACTTCTTCTACGATACGGAGAAGGTCGAACTGGGAACCGGTCGGTCCAAGAAGGTCCAGGCTCTGGTCGGCCGAGTTGTGGCCGACGACATCGTCGACGCCGAGACCGGTGAGTTCCTGCTCGAGGTCAACGAAGAGATCTCTGCGGAGAAGCTCAAGGCCCTGCTCAAGAGCAAGGTCGAGTCGGTCAAGGTCTACAACATCCCACTTCAGGAAGAGGCGGACATCGTCCGCAACACGCTGAAGAAGGATCCGACCAAGACTGAGGAAGAGGCCCAGTCCAAGATCTATGGGCTGATCCGTCCGGGAGAACCCAGTCGTTCCGACACGGCCAAGGACATTCTCTCCAAGCTCTTCTTCAACCCGCGTCGCTACGACCTGGCGGCGGTGGGCCGCTACAAGCTCAACCGGAAGCTCGACCATCTCGAGCTGCTCGGCAAAGAGCTGACCAAGAAGTGGGGATTCGAGCGTCCGGAAGATTCGCTGGAAACGCTCTGTCGTGAAGACTTCATCGTCATCATGAAGTACCTGCTTCTTCTCCGCCTCGGCGAAGAGGAAGGAACCGTTGCCGAAACCGACGACATCGACCATCTGGGTAATCGTCGCGTCCGTTCGGTGGGTGAGCTCCTCGCGAACCAGTTCAATACCGGTCTCGCGCGCATGGCCCGGATCATCCGTGAGCGCATGTCGCTGCAAGAGCCGGAGACGGTCACGATCTACGACTTCATCAATGCGCGTACGATCTCTGCCGTCATCCAGAGCTTCTTCGGATCGAGCCAGCTCAGCCAGTTCATGGACCAGACCAACCCGCTGGCCGAGCTGACGCACAAGCGTCGTCTTTCCGCGCTCGGTCCTGGAGGACTGACCCGCGACCGCGCCGGCTTTGAGGTCCGAGACGTTCACTACACGCACTACGGACGGATGTGCCCGATCGAAACGCCGGAAGGCCCGAACATCGGTCTCATCTCGTCTCTCTCGACGCATGCCCGGGTCAACGATCTCGGCTTCCTCGAGACTCCGTACCGCACGTCTTCGAGCGGTAAGGTTTCGTCGACCAAGGTGGAATACCTCTCGGCGGATCAGGAAGACCAGTTCGTCATCGCCCAGGCCAGCGCGCCTCTGGGAGACGACGGCAAGTTCGTCAACGACACGGTGCGTTGCCGTAACAAGGGTGAGTTCCCGGTCGTGGCGCCGAATCAGGTCCAGTTCATGGACGTTTCGCCGCTGCAGCTGGTCAGTCCGGCGGCGGCTCTCATTCCGTTCCTCGAGCACGATGACGCCAACCGCGCGCTCATGGGATCGAACATGCAGCGCCAGGCCGTTCCGCTCCTTCGGACGGATCCGCCTTTCGTCGGGACCGGTCTCGAAGAGAAGGTGGCCCAGGACTCGGGTGCCGTTGTCTTCTCGAAGAATGCCGGAGTCGTCGAGTCCGTCAGTGGTGATCAAATCGTTGTCCGGCCGACCCGGCCCGACGACGTCCAGGACTTCACCGAGGCGGCCGGTCGTGACATCTACCGGTTGACCAAGTTCAAGCGTTCGAATCAGGACACCTGTATCAACCAGAAGCCTCTGGTCGTGGCGGGGGACAAGGTCTCGGAGGGGCAGGTCATCGCGGATGGCCCCAGCACCAGCAATGGTGTGCTCGCTCTCGGCTCCAACATCCTCGTCGCCTTCATGCCTTGGAACGGATACAACTTCGAGGACGCGATCATCGTCAGCGAAGGCCTGACCAAGCGCGATACGTTCACCTCGATCCACATCGAGGAGTTCGAGCTTCAGGTTCGTGACACCAAGCGTGGTGTCGAAGAAATCACGCGAGAGATTCCGAACGTCGGTGACGAGGCCCTCAAGCACCTCGACGAGGACGGAATCATCCGGATCGGCGCCCCGGTCAAGGCGGGCGACATCCTGGTCGGTAAGGTCACGCCCAAGGGCGAAACCGATCTGACTCCGGAAGAGCGGCTGCTGCGCGCCATCTTCGGCGACAAGGCCGGAGATGTTCGCGACGCTTCGCTGAAGGCGCCTCCCGGCATGGAAGGCGTCGTCATCGACATCAAGGTCTTCTCCCGCAAGGAGAAGGACGAGACGACGAAGAAGCAGGAGCGTCTCAAGACCGACCGTCTCAAGCGTCAGTACCGTAAGGAGCGGCTCCGGATCATCGAGGCCCGCGACGACGAACTGAAGCGGATCCTCGACGGCGAGGTTCTTGAACGCTGGAACTCGGTCTCGACGGGCAAGCCGATCATGCGGGCGGGCCGCAAGGCGACCAATGCCGTGTTGGCGGGAGTCGACTTCGACGACGTCGCACCGGATACCGTCGTTTCGCGCGACGACAAGGTCAACGACAAGTTCTGGCGGCAAATGGAAGCCGCGAAGGAAGCCCTCGACCTTCAGGAAAAGCAGCTCGAAAAGGAAATCGAGAAGGTTACGCGAGGCGATGAACTCCCGCCGGGCGTCATCAAGCTGGTCAAGGTCTACGTCGCGAAGAAGCGCAAGCTCTCCGTCGGAGACAAGATGGCCGGTCGCCACGGAAACAAGGGAGTCGTCTCCAAGATCGTCCCGGAAGAGGACATGCCGTACCTGCCGGACGGCCGACCGGTGGAAATCATTCTGAATCCGCTCGGTGTTCCGTCACGTATGAACATCGGACAGATTCTCGAGATTCACCTCGGGCTGGCGGCGTCCAAGCTTGGTTTCCGCGCTCAGACTCCGGTCTTCGCCGGCGCCACCGTCGCCGAGATCGAGGACTGTCTGGAGCAGGCCGGCGAGCCCAAGGACGGCAAGACGTACCTCTACGACGGCAAGACGGGCCAGAGGTTCGACCACCGTACGACGGTCGGCTACCTCTACATGCTCAAGCTGTCGCATCTGGTCGATGACAAGATTCACGCCCGGTCCATCGGGCCTTACTCGCTGGTCACACAGCAGCCCTTGGGCGGTAAGGCTCAGTTTGGTGGACAGCGTTTCGGAGAAATGGAGGTGTGGGCGCTGGAAGCCTATGGCGCGGCGTACACCCTTCAGGAGTTGCTGACCGTGAAGTCGGACGACGTTCACGGCCGTTCCCGGATCTACGAGGCTATCGTCAAGGGCGAGAATCCTCCGGAGCCGGGAGTGCCCGAGTCGTTCAACGTTTTGGTCAAAGAACTCAAGTCTCTCTGTCTCGACGTGATCTTCGAGTAAGCACCTTCATCCATCGAAGGAGATCCACATGAATGAATCGACCCCTGGACTGAAGCCGACAACGCCTGCGGGCGGGGCTGGAACGGGTGCAGGCGCGGGTGGTGCGGGTGCGAAAGGCGAGGGATTCTCGCTGCCGCCGATGACCACGCTCCGAGGAGAGCGTGAGTCGCGGCGTAAGTTCAACTTCAACGCGATCCGGATCCGGTTGGCCTCTCCCGAGACCATCCGCAGTTGGTCCCGCGGCGAAGTCGTGAAGCCGGAAACGATCAACTACCGCTCCTTCAAGCCGGAGCGGGACGGTCTTTTCTGCGAGCGCATCTTCGGCCCGGTCAAGGACTGGCAGTGTGCCTGCGGCAAGTACAAGATGATCCGTTATCGCGGTGTCATCTGCGATCGCTGTGGTGTCGAAGTCACCCAGGCCAGCGTGCGTCGCGAGCGCATGGGACACATCGAACTGGCCGTCCCGGTCTCGCACATCTGGTACTTCAAGGGCGTTCCGAGCCGTATCGGCCATCTGCTCGACATGAGCGTGCGCAACCTCGAGCGCATTCTCTACTACGAGTCCTACGTGATGATCGATCCGGGGAACACTCCGTTCCGTCAGAACGAGCTCCTTTCCGAGGATCAGTATCAGGAACTCCGCGCCGACGCGGGCATGCGCTTCGAAGCCGAGATGGGGGCGGGCGCGATCCGCAAACTCCTCGAGCGGATCGAGCTCGATGACCTCTCCGCCGAACTGCGGACCCAGGTTCGGATCGAGACTTCAGTCCAGCGCAAGAAGGACATCCTCAAGCGCCTGAAGATCGTCGAGGCATTCCGCCAGAGTGGCAATCGGCCCGAGTGGATGATCCTTACGGTCGTCCCGGTGCTGCCGCCGGATCTGCGTCCTCTCGTTCCGTTGGAAGGTGGACGCTTCGCGACCTCCGATCTCAACGACCTCTATCGTCGCGTCATCAATCGGAACAACCGCCTGAAGAAGCTGATGGAGATCAAGGCTCCGGAAGTCATCCTTCGCAATGAGAAGCGGATGCTCCAGGAGGCCGCCGACGCGCTCTTTGACAACGGTCGCCGCACACGCGCCGTCCGCGGTCAGGGCAACCGTCCGCTCAAGTCCCTCAGCGATATGCTCAAGGGTAAGCAGGGCCGCTTCCGTCAGAACCTGCTGGGAAAGCGTGTCGACTACTCCGGTCGTTCCGTGATCGTGGTCGGTCCTGAACTGCGCCTGCACGAATGTGGTTTGCCGCAGAACATGGCACTCGAGCTGTTCAAGCCTTTCATCATCAAGAAGCTCGAAGACCGCGGGCAGACGGTGAAGAGTGCGAAGAAGTTGGTGGAGCGTGAGCGTCCCGAGGTCTGGGAGATTCTCTCCGAGATCATCAAAGACCACCCGGTTCTGCTCAATCGCGCCCCGACCCTCCATCGTCTCGGGATCCAGGCTTTCCAGCCGGTCCTAGTCGAGGGCAAGGCCATCATGCTTCACCCGCTCGTCTGTACCGCGTTCAACGCGGACTTCGACGGCGACCAGATGGCGGTTCACGTTCCGCTGTCTTTCATCGCCCAGATCGAGTGCCGTGAGCTGATGATGGCTTCGAACAACATCCTGCTTCCGGCGTCGGGTCGTCCGATTGCGACTCCGAGCCAGGACATCGTACTCGGCTGTTACTACCTGACCCAGATCACCGCCGGCGCCAAGGGAGAGGGCAAGACCTTCGGTTCCTCGTCTGAGGCGAGGCTGGCTTTGGACTCGGGCGAGGTCGAACTTCACGCCAAGGTCAAGTTCCGGGTCGATGGTGAACTCATCGATACGACGGTCGGGCGGATTCTCTTCAATGACATCCTGCCCGCCGGTTTTCCGTACACGAACAAGACGCTGGCCAAGAAGATCCTCGAGCAACTGGTGGCGGACTGCTATTCGATGTTCGGTCGTGACGGAACGGCTCCGTTCCTCGACCGTCTGAAGAAGATTGGGTTCGACTTTGCCACTCGGTCCGGCCTGTCGGTCGGACATCACGATCTGATTGCTCCTCCTCAGAAGCAGGAGATCATCGATCGCGCGCAGGCGGAAGTCGACAAGATCAACAAGGCCCACCGAGATCTCACACTTTCTTCGAACGAGCGTTACAACAAGGTCATCGAAGTCTGGACCCGCGTTCGTAACGAAATCGAAGACGTCACCATGGTCGCCCTGAAGGCGGACTCGGACGGGTTCAACCCGCTCTTCGTGATGGCCGACTCCGGAGCCCGTGGTTCGAAAGAGCAGATTCGTCAGCTTGCCGGAATGCGCGGCCTCATGGCCAAGCCGCAGAAGAAGCTGACGGGTGGTGTCGGCGAAATCATCGAGCAGCCGGTGCTCTCTTCCTTCAAGGAAGGACTTTCGGTTCTCGAGTACTTCATCTCTACCCATGGTGCTCGAAAGGGTCTGGCCGACACCGCGCTGAAGACCGCCGACGCCGGTTATCTGACCCGTCGTCTCGTCGACGTGGCGCAGGACGTCATCATCACCGAGCACGACTGCGGCACCATTCTCGGTGTCGAGAAGACGGCGCTCAAAGACGGTGAGGAAGTCGTCGAGCCGCTCAAGGACCGCGTCCTCGGTCGTGTTGCGGCGGAAGATGTCTACGACCAGCGCAACGAAGACATCGTCATCGAGGAGGGTACCCTCGTCGATGAAGTGATGGCCGAGAAGCTGGAAGCCGAGTCCGTCGAGTACATCAAGATTCGTTCGGTGCTGACCTGTGAGTCCAAGCGCGGAGTTTGCGCACTCTGTTACGGGCGCGACCTTGCGACCGGACTCAATGTCGACAATGGCGAAGCCGTCGGGGTCATCGCGGCCCAGTCGATCGGTGAACCGGGAACGCAGCTGACACTGCGTACCTTCCACATCGGTGGTACGGCCAGTCTCATCATGGAGCAGTCGACGATCGATGCGCGTGAAGATGGTGTTCTCAAACACGAAGGTGGAATCCGTACGGTTACGACGGAAGACGGCAATCTCGTCAACGTCGGTCACCGTGGAAGCCTGGTTTTCTACAACAACGACGGCGCGATCGTCGATCGTTGGGAGCCGCGCTACGGAACGATCATCTTCTTCAAGGACGGCGAGAAGGTGAAGCAGGGTGACGTCCTCTTCGAGTGGGACACCTGGAACACGCCGATCGTTGCCCGGGAGAAGGGAACCGTCCGTTTCGTCGACGTCAAAGAACGCGTTACCTTGCGTGACGAGATTGACGAGTCGACGAAGAAGCGCGTTCCGGTCATCGTCGAGGACCGCGACAAGGTCCTTCATCCGCACATCGAGGTTCTCGACAGCGCGGAGAACGTTATCGGAACCTACCCGCTGCCGACGGGCGCCCGTCTGCAGGTTCAGGACGGCGCCGAGGCCAAGGTGGGTGACGTTCTGGCGAAGATTCGTCGTGAGTCGTCGAAGTCTGGAGACATCACCGGTGGTCTGCCCCGTGTCTCCGAGCTTTTCGAAGCCCGGAAGCCGAAGGACGCGGCCATCATCTCCGAGATCGACGGCGGCGTGAAGATCGGCAAGGGTGTGCGCGGCATGAAGAAGATCACCGTCGAGAACGAGAGCGACAAGAAAGAGTATCTCGTTCCACACGGTCGCCACGTCTACGTCCAGGATGGCTACGAAGTCAACGCGGGTGACCGACTGACCGAGGGCCCGATCAATCCGCATGACATCCTGAGGGTCAAGGGTATGAACGAGGTGCAGGAGTACCTCGTCGACCAGATCCAGGAGGTCTACCGGATCCAGGGCGTGAAGATCGATGACAAGCACGTCGAGGTCATCGTTCGCCAGATGCTGCAGAAGGTGAAGATCGACGATCCGGGTGACACGAACTTCCTGGCCGGCGAAAACGTCGACAAGGTCGTGCTTCGTGAAGAGCTCGAGCGGATCCGGGCCGAGGGTGGTAAGCCCGCGACCTACCAGCCGCTGCTGCTCGGTATCACCAAAGCATCGCTCTCGACCCGATCCTTTGTCGCGGCGGCTTCCTTCCAGGAGACGACGCGAATCCTGACCGAGGCGTCGATCATGGGATCGATCGACCCGCTGCAGGGTCTGAAAGAGAACGTGGCCATCGGACACCTCATTCCGGCAGGAACAGGGCTGCCGGAGTACCGCAAGCTCAAGAGCTTGCCGACGGACGTCCAGGAAGAAGAGACGGACGTTCTTCTCGAAGAAGAGATGCAGGCTCCGGCCTAATCGGGACTCTTCCTTGAGAGCTTGGGCGGCTACTTTTGGAAGTGGCCGTCCTGACGTGCAGTTCTGAGTTGCCGTTCTGAAGCAATGAGAACCGGCGGGGATCGAACCCCCGCCGGTTCTTCGTTTCACGCAACCACGTTCCGAGGTCCCGACGTACCGAGGTCCCAACGTCCCGAGGCCCGACGGCCTACGTCCCCGACGTCCCCGACGTCCCATACGTCCCATACGTCCCATACGTCCCATACGTCCCCGACGTCCGGCAGGGTTCAATTCCCGGATCTTCCAACCGGATGATACCCTCATCCCATGGCCGAGCCCTTTTCCCACATTCGTGCGCGCATCGAAGAGATCGACCGTCGGATTCTCCAGCTCCTGAAGTCCCGAATGGTCGTCGTCGATGAAATCGCCGAGCTCAAGCTCGAGCGTGCCGTCCCTTTGCGGGACCAACCTCGGGAGGAGAGAGTCCTGAGTCGGGTCCGTGCCCTGGCTGTGGAAGAGGGAATCGATCCTCATGCGGTGGAGCAGCTCTATCGCGCGATCATGGAGATGTCGATCTCGCGCCAGCAATCGTACCTGGACTCCCGGGACAACGCGCCGCTCCGAGTGAGCTATCAAGGTGTTGAGGGGTCGTACAGCCACCTCACCTCGCAACGGCGTTACCGCGACCGACCTTCCGGCCCTCTTCTCATCGGATGTGCCACCTTCCGGGAAGCGGCCGAGAAGCTGCGTTTGGGGGAGGTGGACCTCTCCCTGTTGCCGATCGAGAACACGACGGCGGGTAGCATCAACGAAACCTATGATCTTCTGGCCGAAGGTGGAATGTTCATCGTCGGGGAAGAGGTCAGCGAGATTCGCCATTGCCTCCTGGGTCTCGAGGGCGCGACCGTGGAATCGCTCCGTCGGGTGCGTTCCCATCCCCAGGCTCTTCGCCAGTGCTCGCGGTTCTTCGACGACCATCCCTGGATCGAGTCCGTCCCGGAGTTCGACACAGCGGGCGCGGCGCGAAAGATCAAGGAAGAGGCGGACCCAAGCTCTGCGGCGATCGCCGGAACCCACGTCGGCGAGCAGGTCGGTCTCTCGGTTCTTGCGACCGGTATTCAGAATCAGAGCGGAAACTTCACCCGGTTCGTGGAACTCGCTCGCGAAGCCCGCTCCACGGAGGACGGACCGCAGTTCAAGACATCGCTGTTGCTCCGCCTGCACCACCAGGTCGGACAGCTCGGACACGTCGTCGAAGAGTTTGCGAAGCGCGGGTTGAACCTGACCAAGCTCGAGTCCCGGACGAGCCCTGGACCTATCAGTTCTATGTCGATGTTCTTGCCCACGCACAAACCGAGTCGATGGTGGCCGCGCTCGATTCGGTTCGATCGAGTGGGGTGGAAGTACGCCAGCTGGGTACCTATCCCGTCGTTGCCGAAGCGGGGACTCCCTAGTAAGAAACGGCCCTTCATCGCGGCTGAAATCCCTGCGGACCGCAGCGCGGTTTGCCACTCGTGTTCGACTTCGCCTTCACCAATGGCCACATCGACAGGACCATTCCTCCCTCCCCTCTTACAGCCCGGCCTAACGTTTCCGAAACCATGCTTCAAGCGGTTGGGAAGTGGGCGGTTCGGGTGCCGTCTCGCCTCGTCATGCCCAAATGTTGCCTACCCGAGTACTAACCGGTAGAAAACGGACACCTTACTGGGAATCGGGGTAACGGCCTCGCTATGTTGACTCCCGAGCTGTTCGTGACTCGAGAACAGCGAAACTTGTCACAATCCGAGGAGGCAACGAGACATCATGAAGGCCAAAGTCCTTCTTTCCACGGCCGTCATCTTCGCCGGTGCGCTTAGCGCCGGTACTGCCAGTGCTCAGCACATCTTTGATGGCAACATCTTCTGGGGCAACGTCGACGACTGCCGGGGCGGTTCCGGCTCTGTCGCCTGCGACCATGTTGCTGCGTTCCTGAACAACGACCGGGGTACCGACCCGGGTCTTGCCGATCCGATCTACCAGCCGGGCGACTTTCCGATCCAGGACCCGGACTTCCGGGCTTCCGCCGCGGGAATCGCGAACGGCGTCAACGATGCCGCCATCAAGCCGTCCGACCTCGTTCAGTACTTCACGGGCGACGACTGCTTCAACTGTGGCACCTGTGACCTCGACTACCTCGAGGACGTCTGCTACCGCGGCGCCCTCGACCCGGTTTCCCAGGAAGAGTGGTATGCAGGCTGGACGAACCACAACTTCGACGGAACGGGCCGCACGGACCTCGACATCAGCAACCTGATCGTCGTCGACAGCGACATCGTCGGAAACGAGACGTGGACCTTCGGCGCCGGTGACGGAAACGGTTACCTGCTTCGTGGTCGCGTCGGTGTCCCGGCCGGAGCCACGCTCAACATCGAGGCCGGTGTCCGCATCTTCGGTGAGAAGGCCACGACCGGCTACCTCGTCGTCGAGCGCGGTGGTTCGCTCAACATCTCCGGAACGGCTGCCGCTCCGGTCATCTTCACCTCCGACCAGCTCAACGGCGAGCAGGCCCGTCAGGACTGGGGTGGCGTCGTCCTTCACGGTCGCTCCATCGCCAACTGCGCGGACTGCATCGGCGGCGCCAGCTGCGAGTCCGAAGGTGGCGCAGGTGACTTCTGCGGCAATGACGACTGCGACAACAAGGGTACGATCCGCTACGCCCGCGTCGAGTACGCCGGTATCGACATCGGCGAGAACAACGAGCTCAACGCCTGGACGTTCAACGCTGTCGGTTGTGAGACCGTCCTCGAGTATCTCCAGAGCCACATGGCCTGGGATGATTCCTTCGAGTGGTTCGGTGGTAAGGCCCAGGGTAAGTACTGGATCGCCACCGGTGGTCGGGACGACAACTTCGACTGGCAGATGGGCTTCCGTGGCGCTCTCCAGTTCGCCATCGCACAGCAGTATGACGATGTGGGTGACTCCGGTATCGAGGCCGACAACAACGAGTTCGACTTCGACGCCCCGTGCCGTTCCAACCCGATCATCGCCAACTTCACCTTCATTGGGAACAACAACGGCGGTTCCGGTATCCGTCTCCGTCGCGGTACGGACGCGCAGGTCGTCAACGGTATCCTCGTCAACTGGGACTCCTCCGGTGGTCTCCGTATCGACGACGCCGAGACGCTCGCTCGCGGTCTGAACCCGGCTCCGGCCATCAACGAGTGCATCGCCACCAACGTCGATGACTTCGAGATCGAGAGCGGTCTTACCGTTCAGACCTGGCCGAACCCGGTTGTGGACAAGGCCAGCTTCCAGTTCCAGCTCCCGAAGGCCGGCAACGCTTCGCTGACCGTCTTCGACGCCAACGGCCGCCTGGTCGACACGGTCGTCGAGGGCAACCTCAGTGCAGGCCAGCACTCGATCGACTGGAACGCCCCGGCCGCCGCAGGTACGTACTACTACCAGCTGCGTACCGAGGATGGCCAGATGACGGGCCGCCTGGTCTCGGTAGAGTAGGTAGGGGCTACATGGATGCGGAGTTGGCGCGCCGAAGGGCGCGCAACTCCTCCGGAGGGCGAAACGGCGCGCGCTGCGCGCCGTTTCGCCTTTTGCCTTTCTTTGGGGTGGGGTGGGGGAGCGCTCCCCTAGGGGGGGCGCTCCTGGGGGGATCCCCGAGTTTGGCAAAGACGGGTGAGCCGGCAGATTGAACCTCAGGTTGGCTTCGCTTCGCCTTCCCGCGTCTGCCCCCCACACCCGCCCCCCCACACCCCCATCTAACCAAACCTTGTCGGCGGTGGCGCCCTAGGCGCCACCGCCTCTCCGCTCCCCAAACCCAGGCAGGCGGTGATCCGTCGCGCCCAGCGCGCCGGATCACCCTCCGGAGGAGTTGCGCGCCTTCGGCGCGCCAACTCCGCATCCATGTACCCCAAATCCATTCCTAACAGCTCGCTCACCTACTCCTGACCCTAAGAGCCGATGGGTTCTTTGTACTCTGCTTGCTGGCCGAAGAGGTCGTTTCCCCAAGCCGCTTGATAGAAGGAGACTCACAGAGATGAGTTCGAATGGCTCCCGCACCGCCGGTGGCGTTACCGACTTCGCGCGTGGTTTCGTGCGTGCTTTCCTGCTCTCGGTCGTCATCCTTTCCGTTGGAGCCGCGTCGGCTCTGGCGGAGAGCAAGATCCTGGGACAGGTTCTGAGCAAGGACTCCGGCGATCCACTTCCGTTCGCCAACATCATCCTCACGCGAGTGGACGGGACCGCGGAGAGTCCGGCCGGTGGAACCTTCACGATGGAAGACGGCAGCTATCGTCTCGATGCTGCGCCCGGCACCTACAAGCTCCTCATCAGCTTCATTGGCTACAACCCGCTCACGGTGACCGACATCAGCGTTACCGACGGCCAACCTACGACGTTGAACCTCACACTCGCTCCTTCCGTTGTCGATAGCGACATCGAAGAGCAGGTTGTCGAGGCGAAGCGAGTCGAAAACAGCGAGACCTTCATCCTGCGGCAGCAGAAGAAGGCGGCGGCCGTCAGTGACGGGATCAGCCTTGCGCAGATGAAGAAGACGTCGGACTCCAATGCGGCGGAAGCGCTCCAGCGTGTGACCGGGCTCTCCGTCGTCGACGGACAGAACGTCTTCGTCCGTGGTCTCGGCGAGCGATACAGCTCGACCACGATCAACGGCGCGACGGTCGGATCGCCCGAGCCGAACAAGCGGGTCCTGCCGATGGACATGTTTGCCACCGGCCTCCTCGACAACATCGTGGTTCAGAAGACCTACACGCCGGACAAGCCGGGTGACTTCGGAGGCGGTGTCGTCGACGTGGCCACGCGGGACTTTCCGGGAACCCGGGTCTGGAGTCTTTCCGTTGGTTCCGGTGGAAACTCCAACACCACGGGGAAGGACTTTGCCAGTTACGAGGGCGGCGACTGGGACTTTCTCGGATTCGACGACGGTACGCGCGACCTTCCGGACGAGATTCCGGACGACAAGGTCGCCCAGTGCGGTCGCTTCTGCGGACCGGACTTTCCCGGGTATCCCGCAGATCAAATCGAAGTCTTCGGGGAGTCTTTCGATCAGGTTTGGGAGTCGAAGAACGGGAACGGGAGCCTGCCCCGAAGCTTGAGTGCCAGCTACGGCAACGAGGTTTTCTTCCTCGACCAACCGCTCGGCTTCCTCGGTTCGTTCTCCTACTCGCGCAGCTTCAAGACCATCGACAAGGAAGAGAACACCTTCCTCAACGAGACCTTGGGCGCCAAGACGCTCTACGACCTGAGAAAATCGACCGCCTCGACTCTCTGGGGCGCGATCGGAACGCTCAACTACCGACTCAACGACTACAACAACATCTACTTCCGCACGATGTACAACCGCAGTGCCGACGATGAGCATCGCACGTACGAAGGAAGCAACTTCGACTTCGGCGCTGATGTCCTCAACAATCGTCTTCAGTATGTCGAGCGTGGGATCTTCACGTCGAGCGTTCGCGGAAAGAGCATCATCACTCCGTTCCGGAACTCGACCCTGGAATGGAAGGTCGGTTACTCCGAGGCTACCCGTGACGAGCCCGATCGTCGCGACTACGTCTACGAGCGCGATGAGGACAACGCCGATGCGCCGTGGACGCTGAGCCAACGCGGGAATGCCTTCGAACGTTTCTTCGGCGAGCAGAGCGAGGATGCCTGGGACTACGAAGCCAACATGACCATTCCGCTGGGAAGCAGTCTCAGCCGGGAGACCAAGCTGAAGGTCGGTGGTCTCTACAGCGACAAGACGCGTACCTTCCGCTTCCGTCGTTTCGCCTACCAGAACCCGTCCGGCACCGGCATCGACCTGACCCAGGATCCTGAGGATCTGCTGACGGACGAAAACATCGGTACGAAGATCAGCCAGTTCCGTCTCATCGAGTTCACCAAAGGTACGGACAACTACGACGCGTCTCACGAGATCACGGCCGGATTCGCCATGCTCGACGTTCCGGTCGGTGAGAAGCTCAAGCTGGTTGGTGGCGCTCGCGTGGAAACATCGAAGCAGCGTGTCGACACCTTCGACTTGTTTGACTCCGACGCCGAACCCCTCGTCGGTGAGATCGACAAAACGGACGTGCTTCCGGCGCTGAATGCGACCTACCAGTTGACCGAGAACATGAACCTTCGTGCTGCCTACGCCCGGACGTTGAATCGTCCGGACCTGCGTGAACTCAGTCCGTTCTCCTACAACTCCTACGGTGCATCTTCGTTCGAAGAGGCGGGGAACGACTCTCTCGATCGAGCCCTCATCGACAACTTCGACCTTCGTTGGGAGAACTACGTCGGCAGCGAGTTCTATGCCGTGAGCGTTTTCTACAAGGACATGACCAACCCGATCGAGTCTTCCTTGCAGGGCGGCCAGCAGCCGATCTTTGTTCCGATCAATGCCGACGATGCATTTCTCTACGGCGCGGAGCTGGAGGCTCGGGTCGAGCTCAGCCGGTTGGCGACCGCTGGGGAGGACGGATCCGGCCTGATGCACTTCCTGAAGTCCCGGGTGCAGGAAACCACGTTGAATGCGAACCTGACGCTGATCGAGTCGGAGTCCAATCTGGGCGAGGAAGCCGGAATCTCCACTTCGGAGAAGCGTCCGCTGACCGGCCAGTCTCCGTACGTCGTCAATCTTGGTCTCTTCTGGGCTTCTGAAGCGCGCACGACGAACGCGTCCGTGCTCTACACCGTCTTCGGTCGTCGGCTTCGGAACATTGGTCCCGGGTCGACGCCGGACATCTACGAGCAGCCGCGTCACAGCCTCGACCTTTCTGTCGGTCGGCAGTTCGGCGGCGTCAACGCGAAGTTTGCGGTCGAGAACGTTCTCGACGATGAGCATGAGTTTGAGCAGGAAGGCGCGGATCGGACCGAAATCACGGAGCGTTGGAAAGACGGTCGCAGCTTCTCGCTGTCGCTCTCGATCGGTTCCTGATCCCAGTACGGCGAGCCGCTCGCCGGCAGGCAAACATCCACCCGGGTCTGCGTCAGGCCCGGGTTGGCTTTACATCCGAGTTCAATCTGGGAGGCCAGAAGTCATGAAAGCACATCTGTCGATCGCAAGTGCGATGGTGCTGTCGGGAACGCTACTTACGGTGGCTCTCTGCGGAGGGTGTGCGCCGGATGGCGAGTCCACGCCGAAACCCTCTGCGTCGGAAAACTCTGTGACCGAGGTCGGGTCCACCACCTCGGCCGAGCGGTCTGCGGAGAATGTTGAGACGAAGGGATCGATGAGCTCGAAGTCCGAGTCCGGCGTTTCGGATCATGATCATTCCGGGCATGACCACTCTGACCATGATCATTCCGACCACGATCACTCAAACCACGATCACTCTAACCACGACCACTCCGGCCACGATGCCTCTGCGCACTCTTATGCAGATGGTGTCGCAAACGCCGATGGAAGTGGATCGAGTGACGGCGTTGTCTCGACCGAGCGTCCCAGCCGCGAGGAGGCTCTGAGCAGTCGTTTCGTCAATTTGATGGAAGTGGTTCCGGCGCCGGTCGACGTCGACCTGGGAGAGTCTCGTTTCGCCGGGCAACAGGGATTCGAGGCGCCCGACGATCCGGAGGCGGAGTTCATTCGCAAGCATGGTCGACGTGAGTCCCCATGGATCGATGGCGAACTCTCCCGCGGTATCCCGGGATTCGACAGTTTCGTCGCAGCGATCATGGAGCAGCTTCGGGAGGGTGACGCGAAAGGCTTGATGGAACTTCAAATCGCAGGTGCCGACTACAAGAGGTACTGCTGGCCTGAGTTCCCCCAAAGCCGTCCGATCACGAAGATCCCGGTCGATGAGTCGTGGTTCTTCCTCGAGCGCAAGGCATACTCGGGAGTGCAACGAGGCGTCCAGGACTTCGGTGGCCAAACGCTGACTCCGACCCGGGTCTACTTCCGGGAAGGCCGGGTCGACTACGAGAACTTCACGCTCTTCAAAGGAATGGTCATCGCCGCCCAGGGGCCGCAGGGCGGAGCGGAGACTCTGATCGACTTCATCCCGGTCGTCATCGAACGCAACGGCCGCTGGAATGTCTACACCTACGAAGACTAGACAGTCGACCGCAACCAAGGAATCGGCAGCCTACTGCCCGGCAGTGCAGCCAGGGCGAGCAATCGTTCGCGTTTTGGGCGTTGTGTCGGCTAGAACTTGGCCAACCGACTCGGGGAGTGTAAGCCCTCGTTAGGCAACGCCTTCGCCAATGTCTTTTTTGGTTGACCTTCCAGAGTCGCATCCATAGACTCTGGCTTCTGTGCAATAAATACCTGTCCCCGGGACAGGGCTGGAAATGGTTGTCACACTGGGATTTGCAGGGAGCGAGTTAGTGCCCACGCTCAATCAGCTAGTTCGAAAAGGACGCAAACGAGTCTTCAAAAAGGGGACCGCGCCGGCTCTAAAAGCCTGTCCGCAAAAACGCGGAGTTTGTACGCGCGTCTACACGACCACCCCGAAGAAGCCCAACTCGGCTCTCCGGAAGGTCGCTCGTGTTCGTCTCACGAACAACATCGAGGTCACGGCTTACATTCCGGGTGAGGGCCACAACCTGCAAGAGCACTCCATCGTTCTCATTCGCGGTGGTCGTGTGAAGGACCTTCCGGGTGTGCGTTACCACATCATCCGCGGCGCCCTCGATGCGAGTGGAGTCGACGGTCGCAATCAGGCCCGTTCCAAGTACGGAACGAAGCGGCCCAAGGCCTAGGGAAACGACCAGCGTCAGCTGAAGCGAGAGAGTTTGAATGCCGAGGAAGCCCAATTTTCATAAGCGCGAACTGGTTGCCGACCCCAAGACCGGCAGCACTCTGGTGACGCGCTTCGTGAACAACGTCATGTCCGGTGGCAAGAAGTCCACCGCAGAGCGCATCGTCTATGGGGCGCTCGATATCTGCGCCGAAAAGGCGGGACAGGATGGCGTCGCCGTTCTTCGTCAGGCGATGAACAATGTGAAGCCGAACCTCGAGGTCAAGAGTCGCCGCGTAGGTGGTGCGACCTACCAGGTTCCGGTGGAGATCAAGCAGGAGCGTCGGACGGCGCTCGGCTTTCGGTGGCTGATCCAGTACGCGCGGGCGCGTTCCGGTCGGTCGATGGCAGAGAAGCTCGCTGCGGAAATCTTGGCAGCCTCCAAGAACGAAGGGGCAGCGATCAAAAAGAAAGAAGACACTCACAGAATGGCCGAGGCAAACAAGGCCTTCTCGCACTTCCGCTGGTAGCGGTAGTCAAAGAGTGTCCTGAGGCACGGGGTCCAGTTCAGCCAGCGTAGAGTACTCTCACCGGCGAGCATTTATCGGACCAGCAGCGAAGCCCTTCGGGTGACGCTTTCGCCCCGTGACCCATTATGGTCCGGAAAAGCTCAGGGTTCCGGCCCGAGCGGAAAAGCTTCATAAGACGTTCTTGTATCCGGCGGACTCGCTCCGCGCGGGTCCGCTTGCGTCTTTTGAGATTCGTCAGGGTGGAAGCTGCTTCGGCAGCCTCCAAAAGGAAACGACACTTCGGTTTGTAAAGCGACGGGGCCTTTTGGTTTTGGCTATCGTCGGGCCCGATTGTTCCATGGCCAAGCCGGCGGGGAAAAGCCGGCGATGAAGAGGAGCGCGGAAAGAAGATGGCGAAGGAGAAATTCGAGCGCAATAAGCCACACGTGAACGTCGGGACGATCGGTCACGTGGACCACGGTAAGACGACGCTGACCGCAGCGATCACGATGGTTCTGGCTGAGGCCGGTCACGTGGAGGCTCGTTCCTTCG
>JAUIHP010000002.1 GCA_030431975.1 bacterium
TGTCCAAAGCGGCCGCCGACTTCTTCGGGAAGATTTCTGCGTGCTACTGGGAAGAGATGCTTCGAGTGCCCGATCCGACCGAGAAGTGCACTTCTGTCATCCGTCTTCGCACCGACATCGACCTGCTGGACGCTCTCGATCGCACGATTTGCCGGGTCCAGGCCGCGCACGGAGAGGACAAGCCGGAGTGGTGGTGCCTGGAACTCATGATTCTGTATGTCCGCAATGGATGGGTCCTCGGAGACCGGGACTTTCGCCGCCGAACGGCCGAGTTCAACATCCTGGCTCGCGACGGCTTCCAGTGCACGTCTCCGCGGTGCAACGCGCGCACCAACCTAAACGTCCATCACATCGTCTTCCGCTCTCAAGGCGGCAGCGATGATCCGTCGAATCTCACGACACTTTGCGCCGCGTGTCATCTGCAGGGGGTTCACAGTCGGGCCACGATCACGGTGGGTGGATTGGCTCCGCATGACCTGAGATGGAGCTACGGCGCCGATGCAAAGCTGGGGTTTGTCTAAGCCATGGCACCGATGCCACTAGCGGCGAATCTGTATCCCCCGCCGCCGCTCCTTCTCCCCCGCCCGCGCCCGATCCCAGTCGGGACGAAACTTCCGCTTCCGGCTCATCCGATGGGACCGATTGTGCGTCCGGTGCTTCGCGGTGATGAACTGCATGTAGAAAGCGCCGACAACGACGGCAAAGACGAGCGCGCCCGAGACCCAAGTCCAATTCATGAGCACGCCCTTTCTCTCATCGGCCGCGACCCACAGATCCTATCTCGGCCCCAAATCCAATCTCGCCGAGATGTTCACCATCCGCGTCAGGGCCTCGCGTTACGACCGCCCCCTCGGCACAGCCTCGCGTTACGACCGCCCCCTCGGCACAGCCTCGTCTTACGACTGACCCCAACGGTCGTCGTCCTTCTTGTCCGGATCGCGGAACTCCAGCACCCGAAACTTCTGCTTCTGTCGGTGCCGTTTCGCCTTCTGAAAAAGTCCCAGCCCGGGAAGCCCGCGCAGGTAGATCCAACCAAAGAGCAGTCCGCCGAGATGGGCGAAGTGGGCCACCCCGGAGTTCGTCCGCGAAAAGGACATCAGCACTTCAATGGCGCCGAAGATCATGACGAAGTACTTGGCCGGAATCGGCAGCAGGAAGTAGAGCATGATCGGCCGGTTCGGAAACGAGAGACCGAAGGCCAGCAGCAATCCGAACACCGCTCCCGACGCCCCGATTGTGGGCACGTCCATCGCAATCGGAGACCGCGGCCACAGGATCGTCGTCACCAGAGATGTGACGCCGGCGCCGATGCCCGTGAAGAAGTAGTACTTGAGAAAACGTTGCGTTCCCCAGAGGAACTCCATCTGCGAACCAAACATCCAAAGCGCGAACATGTTGACGAGAATGTGCCCGAGCCCGTGGGTGTCGTGCAGGAACATGTAGGTGGCGATTTGCCAGAACTGCCCGTGAAGGACATCACGCGGAACCAACCCGAACGTCGGCTCGAGTTGCCCTCGAAAGATGTACTGCAGCAGAAAGACGATGAGGTTCCACGCCAGGAGCATGCGTACGGCACTGGACAAACCGCCGCCCATCATGAAGCTTCCGCCGCCCCCGGATTCTTGCTGATACTGATGCATTCGGTCCTCTCTTCGTCCTTCCCTGGTCGAGCGGATGGGCGACTACTGCAGATCGTCATCCACCCAAGAGTCACCCATGTAACTCGTCCCGCGCAAAATCGCTCCCTCTTCGATGCGCAAACAACGGGTGTAGACATCCCCGTGCAGATGCGAACCCGGAAGCAGATCGACGCTTTCCTTGGTCTTGAGGTCTCCCTTGACCTTGCCTTCCACGCGCGCCACCTGCGCGTCGACGTTCCCTTCGATGGTCGCGTCACGACCGACGACGAGGTCTCCGCTGACGCGAAGGTCTCCGACCAGCGTGCCCAAAAAGATGAGAGAGCCTTCGATCTCCATATCGGCGTGGATGCGGGTCCCGGCCTGGACGATGTTGCCCTTCGGGCTCCCTTTCGGGCCGCCCTTGGACACAACGACAGACTCGGAACTTTGCTTCGAACGACCGAACATGAGTTCGGTGCCTCCTCTTTCGGTCACCGGATCCGACGTTCCGGTCGGACCTTCCGGTCGGACAATCCGGTCGGACAAGCCGGTCGGACGTTCCGGTCCCTACCACCCGGTCAGCGGTCGATGATCACGCATCCCTCGCCCATCCGATCGAACCGGAAACGCTTCTCAACCTTTCGATCGTACCGGGCCGCGGGGCGCACGGCGCTTCTCAACCTTTCGATCGTAACGGGCCGCCGGGCGCACGGCCACCGCTTTGCCCCCGGCTAGCGGCGAGCCAGCGCGACGAGAGTGATGTCGTCCCCGACCGGCCGCCCCTCCAAGAAATCGTCGACCGCTCGAAGCACTCCCTCAACGATTTCCCGAGCCGGACGTGCCCGATTGGCCCGAAGCCGCTCCTCGAGCCTGGCTTCACCATAAGGCTCTGACTCCGGATCCCCGGCCTCGGTCACCCCGTCGGTGTAAAGCAACAGGGCGTCTCCGACGGAAAGGTCGACAGAACCAAGGTCATAGTTTGCGTCCGGAAGCATACCGAGGAGCAGACCTCCCTGCTCCAAACGTTCCATGGATCCGTCCGCCCGAATCAGAAGCGGAGGATCGTGCCCAGCGTTCACGTAGCTGAAGCGCCCTTCGTCCCAGTCCAGCACACCGTAGAATGCCGTCGCGAACTGACCGGGATCGACCGACTCCGCAACCAGCGAGTTGACGCGGGAAACGATCTCCGCGATCGAAAACTCCGCCCGGGCCTCGGACCGGAAGGCCGCACGAAGGGTCGCCAGAATCAGAGCCGCAGAGACTCCCTTCCCGGCCACGTCGGCGATGAGCAGCCCTGTTTGTCCGGGGCCCAAATCAATGAAGTCGTAGGCGTCTCCACTCACCTCCAGCGAAGGACGGTTCCATCCCCAAACGTCGTAGCCGGGAATGGACGGAGCGGAATCGGGAAGGAACTTCAGTTGGATGTTCCGGGCCAGATTGAGTTCGGACTGAAGCCGCTTCTTTACTTCCCGCTCCTGGACGAGACGGGCACGCGCGATGGAGATTCCCGCCTGGTTGGCGAAGGCCCGAACCACGCGAAGGTCCGACGCGGTGAAATGTCCGACGGCGTCCGCTTCGAGGTTGAGAACTCCCAGGATCTCTCCCTCACTGACGATCGGAACCACCATCTCGCTTCTCGTTTCGGGACGAGCTGCGATGTAGCGGGAGTCTCGTTGAACATCCCGAATGACCAGCGCTTCCCCGTGGTCCGCCGCCCAACCGACCGCGCCCTGCCCCACCTTGAGCTGGATCTGGTCCTCCGTCGCTCCCGCATAGCCGAAGTGCCGGAACCACTCCAGATTCCCGCTCTCCTGGCGAACGAGATAGAGTGCGGCCGCATCGTAAGGCACGACCTTGTGCAGCTGCGCAAAGAGAGTCTCGATGACACCTTCGAGATCGACCTGTCCACTGAGCGCCAAACCGACCCGGTAGAGCGCCTCGTTCTGCGCCCGCTCTCGCCGCGCCAGTTGGAAGGTCAGCGCGTTGTCCAGGGCGACGCTGATCGGCTCGGACAGATCCTGAAGCCGCGCCAAATCCTCGGCGAGAAACGTCCCGTCGATTCGGTTCAGAGCGATGAGCGCCCCGTAGACGATCCCGGCGCGATGAAGCGGCACTCCCATGAGGCTCCGCGCCGTGAAACCGATTTCGCGATCGAGTCCTTCGCGGTAGCGCGAGTCCCGCCCCACATCTTCGATGAGGACGGAATCGTCATTGGTCACCACCCAGCCGTAGATACCGACCCCCGGCGCAAGGCTGGGGCGTTGGCGTGGCTCGGGGATCTCGTTGTAGAGCAGGAGAAAGTCGAGCTGGCTGTTGCCCTCGTTCCACACGACGACGGAGACGGCCTCGGCCCGCGCGGTTTCGAGCACGAGGTTCCGGACCGCGGCCAGCAGTGGACGCAGACGCAGCGTCTTGTGGAGCTGCTGATAGGCGCTGAGGAGAGCGTGGTCGGAGACGCCCCCTGCGACGAACGGATGCCGGTTCACGAGCCTCCTTCCGCCTCATGGCCCGGTTCGGCTCGAAGCGCCGGGTCCCAGTAAACACACTTGCCGCCAATCCAGGTGGCCCGCACTTGTAGAGATGCCCAATCCTCGATCCGGTTCCACTCCCGCGGAACGCCGGAGACAAGAATCCAATCCGCGAACTCGCCCTCTTCGATCGACGAACGTCCGAAAGGCGACGGAACCGCCATCGCTCCCGCCCGAGTGTAGGCGGCATGGGCCTCGGCCGCGGTCAAACGCTGCTCAGGGTCGGGGTGCCGCAGGGCTCCCCCCATTCCATAGATCGGATCCATCGGCATCGTGTCGGAGCCAAAGATGAGACGCCCCGTCCGGAAGACAGAACGGTAGGGATTCAGGGAGTCCGCCCATTCCCGTCCCAGAACCTGCTCGTAGAGTCCGCCTTCTCCCTGCCAGTTCGCCGTGAAGTTGGGCTGCATGGAGATCCCGATACCCAGCGCTTGCGCTCGCGCCAACAGATCGGCCGGCAGCATCTCGCCGTGCTCCAAACGAAAGTCGAGTGAGAGGCCTTCCGCGGCCAGGGTTTCGAGAACACCTATCGCCTGCTCCGCCGCACGGTCGCCGATGGCGTGCGCGGCCACCGGCCAGCCCAGGGAGAAGTGCCGTCGCCACGCATCCAAGAGCTCTTCGGTGTTCCAGAGCAACCATCCGCGGGTTTCGCTCCGAGCTTCGCTCCGGGCTCCGTCCAGCGAGCCACTCGACGTCCAGCCCGCTATGTGTCGTCCACTGTCAGGCTCGGCATCAGGCTCGGCGCCAGGCTCGGCATCAGGCTCGGCGCCAGGCTCGGCGCCAGGCTCGGCATCAGGCTCGGCGCCCGGATACGGGGTCCGCACAGCAGCCGTCCGCGCTCCGATCGACCCGTCCAGGAAGTACTTCATCCCGGCGACACGAAGATGTTCGGATCCGGCTCCCGGAGTCAGCCCTGCGCCCTGAACGGCGTCGTCACACTGCGAATGGAAGTAGTGATGAATCCGCAGGTCGAGAAGTCCGGCCCGGTCGGCCTCGCCGAAAGCGCGGAAGCAGATCGCATCCCCCATCTCGTGGGCGGAGGTGATTCCAAGCCGGAACGCCTCCTCCTGCGCCACACGGACCGCCTCGGCACGTTGTGGAGGCGACGGCGCCCACAGTCGACCGATTTCCAGGGAGACGCCCTCCCGAGCCACGCCGGCCGCGGGGTCCAGACCTTCCCAGTCGCGGCCCAGTACCTCGATCGCCTCCCGGTTGAAGGCAGAGATGTGCCCGCAGACGCGCCGCGCCGCAATCGGTCGCCCGGCCGCCAACCGATCGAGGTCCGCTCCGGTCAGCCCGTCTTCGCCCCAGTTCGATTCGTCCCACCCCTCGGCGATGACCGGATCCGTCCCCGGATAGGCCTGAAGCCATTTGGATAGCTTCTCCAGTGCCTCATCCCTGGACACCGCGCCATGGAGATTGGGACGGCCGGCCGCCAGGCCGAACCCAATCAGGTGGGTATGGGCATCGACGAACCCCGGCATCAGGACGAGCTCCGCATCGATCGCGGAAGTTGTTCGTTCTTCAGCGGATACCGACCCGACCTGAAGTTTCACTTCAAATCGAATGGCACCGCCCCCGCTACCCGTCGCGCTGCCGGAAGGGCCCAGGTCAGGGGCAGAAGTCAGGACGCACCGGGCCGAATCCTGCCCAGTCGGGCCGGCGGATTGCTCTTGAACGTCACGGACTTGGGGGCCGGCGGATTGCTCTTGAGCGTGGCGGGCTTGGAGGCCGTCAAGCTGCTCTTGAACGCAACGGATACGCGACCCGGCAAGCTCGATCAGACCGTGTCGGATCTCACCCGAGGGAGTCAGGAAGCGTCCCCGAAAGCCGGTCAGCTGCGTGGGGAAGTGACCGGAGGACGCGCCGGACACGAGCTTCGGCTACTCGAGCCAGTAGAGAATCCGGCCGCAGTTCTCGCAGGTCAGAAGCTGCTCCGGATCGGTCGTCAAAGAAACCGCCGAGGTCGGAAGCGCGATGTAGCAGCCGAGGCAGGTCCGGTCTTCGACCGGAACGATCGCGTGCTCGAGGCGCTTCGCGATCTTCTGGTAGAGACGCAGGTCCCGTTTCTCGATGCGCTCGGCCAGTCGCTCCCTCGCCGAATGGAGCTTGTCCATATGCGGATGCGGGAAGCCCATCTCCTCTTCACTCGAGGTCAGGTCCGGGTCTTCGGATTCCCGAATGAGAATGTCGAGATCCTGCAGCCGAAACAGATTCATCAACCGAATACTTAGTGCGCTGTCAGACACCGAATCGCTCCTCGAGGAGTTCACTCAGATCTTCGAAGGACTCACAACCCTGCAGCTGATCGCGGGCGCTCTTCTCCTTGACCAGCTCGGCGATCTTGCCGAGAAGCGGGAGATACTCGTTCTGCTTATCCTGCGGAGGAGCCACGATCAGAAAGAAGAGGTGGACCGGCTTCTTGTCGACGGCCTCGAACTCGACACCCTTTGTCGAACGGGCGAAGAGGACCCGAAGGTCTCCGATGGCCAGACTGCGGCCGTGTGGAATCGCGACGCCCTTGCCGATTCCCGTGGAACCCAACGACTCCCTGCGCTTGAGCATGTCGAGAATGAGGCCGGAGTCCTTGACCTGCGAACTGGCGACGAGTCGTTCCGTCAACTCGGCAAGAACATCGTCCTTGGTCGTGGATTCAAGGTCGGGGCAGAAAAGATCTGCATCGAAGTATTGAAGAATTTTGATCACCTCACCGCTGAAGTGCTGATGGCTCCATCCCACCGAGAGCCCAGTCCTCTTGAGCCCTAACGTCGAAGAGTATCGCCTCTTCCGGAAAAGCTACAACCAGCAAAAAGCTCGCGGTCAGGTGCAGACAATCTAATCCTTGGCTTCCGGGAGAGGGACCCAGGCGCCGATGGCCGCCACCCCTTCCCGCTCCGTCCATCCCTGCAGATCTTCGGAATAGAGGACTTCGACGAACTCCGGACTCTCCCTGCCGGCGCGGAAGGCGGTCCCCATCGGCAGGCGGAACTCGACGGTTGCCGTCGCGTCCGGGTTGCTGCGAACCGCCACCGCCTCAGCGACCACGACCGTATCCGGCCGGGCCCGTCCCGAGACGATGAGGACGCCGATCCAAATGACCGCAACGCCCCAGAACGCAGCCAGGATTCCACCGGCCCATCCGTAGCCCAGTCCAAGGCGACGTCGTAGGAGAGCGCCGGCCAACCAGAAGAGGGTGATCCACCACAGGACCGAAACCGCAACGAGGGAACGGTCCAGCGGGAACCATTCCCGAGTCCGGGAGAGCCATTCCAGGAAGGTGTTCCCGGCTGCTGGACTCTCCGTGGTGATGTCCTCGCGCGCCAGCTCCAGATTGGATCGCAGATCCGGGTCGGAGGGCGAAAGCCGGAGGCCGCTTTCGAAGGCATGAATGGCGCGGCCCTTCTCCCCGCTACGGAAGAACGCATTGCCAAGGTTGAGCCAAACCTCCGGCGACTGGTACCCCGAAGCAACAACCTGTGCGTAGGCCGCCGTCGCAGCACGGTAGTCTCCCGCGTCGTACTGTCGGTTGCCCTCGGCGAAAGCGTCCTCGGCGGCCGATTCGGACAGCAAAGCGGAACCCAGCGTGACTCCAGAGCTGGCGGAGGACTCCGAACCGGATGCCGAACCGGATGCCGACTCGGACTCCGAACCGAGTGCCGATTCGGACGCAGGACCGCCTACAGGATCGGATGCCAACGACGGCGAGCCGGCAACGAGGATGAGGATGAGTCCAAGTCCAACGACGCCCCAGCTGGTTCGCGGTATCGCCTTCAGGATGCGAACGGTGGCGCCCTTCATTTCTTGGCCCCCGCAGCTCCGGCGCCACCTTCCGCGGCGATCAGACCGTCGGCGACGGTTTCGGAGTTTCGAATCAGTTCGTCCGCCTTCGTCGGGTCCCCCGGCGCGAAGCGGGCAAAGTCGAGCGCTTCCAGGACCTCGATGGCCGCCTGGATCGCGGCCGGTGGACAACCCACGGCCCCGAGTTCGGTCGGGAGCTCATCGCGACGGCGACCGCGAAGCGAGAAGCCGTAGCGATCGCGAAGGAAAGCGGTCCAGAGTTCTTCCAACCCGGAGAGTTTCTCTTCGGCGCTGCCTCCGGCCCCGGCCAGCTGACGCAGCCCCTTCTTCAGCTTGCCCGGCGCCCGCCGACGCGCCAACTCGTCCCGGTTCGACAGCTCATGATGGCGACGACGGCGTGTTGCCCAGGCCGCCACCACGGCAGCCAGCGGCAACGAATTCAGTCCCCAAAAGACCCCCGAGGACCAGAGCCCGCCACCCCCTCCTTGGGAAAGACGGGTCGTACTCCGGATCGTCCGCAGATCTCGACCCAGTCGCTCGACGATTCCGTCCGTCAAGCCTTCGGCGCCTCCCGGAAGCACGTTGACGAAGAGGGTGTCGCCGCTCAGCTGCTCGTAGCGACCCCGTCCCGTTCGGAAGTAGGACATGGTCGGCGGCGGAATCATGAGCTGCCCGGTCGTTTCCGGAACGAGGACCAGCTTGAATGTCTTGCGACCGCCCAGACGGTCCTGGTTTTTCGAACGGCTCACCTCGGGAGCGGCCGGATCGAACGAACGGAAGCTCGGCGGTTCCGGCCAGTTCGGTTGGTCGAGCGCAGAAATGTTCCCGGTACCGTCGACCCGCACTGTCAACGTGACGGGCTCGTTCTGTCTCACCTCGGTTTGATCGATGGAAGTCGTCATGCGGAAACGTCCCACTCCCCCACCGAAGTCCGCCGGTTGCGGGCGAGGTAGCGGATCGACCTGCACCTTGAGCGGGCGGCTCCGCAGCATGACCTCGCGCTCCTCGAAGATGCCGAAGATGTCGAAGCGGTCGCGACGACGGCGGTTCCGGTCCTGCACCACGCAACGAAGCCTGGCCGGACCGATCTCCAGCTCACCGGTCTGGGTCGGAAAGAGCGCGTAGACCAACTCGGTCACCTGGTAGCTGCGTCCCCCGACCCGCGCCGTACTCGTTCGTTGAGGCGGAATCTCTTCTCTCAGGAACCCTTTCGTCGTCGGAGGCTCCTCCAGCTGCGTCTCGCGAACGATGAAGCCCGCCGCCTGATAGAATTTCAGACGCAGCGTGACCTGCTCACCGAGATAGACCTTTGCGTCGTCGACGGAAGCTTCGACGAAGATGAGCCCGTCCTCCGCCGATTCGGGGCGGCTGGCATCCGGAGCACCGGGACGGCTACCGGGCGACTGCCCCACCGCAGCGACCGAAAGTTTGACCGCCGGGCTCCGCTTCGTCGATCCGTTGATACCGACTTCGATCGGACCGATCTCGTAGTTGCCCACCTTCTCGGCGGTGACCACGTAGTTGAACGTGATGGAACGGCTCATCCGCCCGTTGACGGAGGAAAAACTGGTTTGCTGCCCAGCCCGGCGGAAGCGGAGTCCTTCGACCGGCGGCAGTCGCGGCTCACGGTCGACTTCAGTGGCCCCTTCCAAGGTAACGCTCAGTTCGGCGCGCTGTCCGACCTCGACCGCTTCCGGACGAATCGTGACCTGGACCTCTTGTGCCCGGACCGGACCGGCACTGAGTCCCAGGAGGAGGAAGATCCAAAGCGCATTGAGAGATCGGTAGCCCATCCTCACCAGTCCTTCTCCACCTTGCGCGTCTTCGCCTTTGCTTTCATTCGCTCCTGCTGCAGCTGCATTTCCTGCTGGCCGAGCGCTTCCAAGAGTCGCAGAGCCTCCTGCGGCGGGATCTTGGGAGGAGGCTGTTGTTCCTGAGGTGACTGTCCCTGGGAATCCTGCTCGTCCTGCTGCTGCGGGTCCTGGTCCTGTGGGTTTCCGTTCTGATCCGGGTCTTGCTGGTCTTCGTTCTCGGAGTCCTGGTTCTGCTGATCCTGCTGATCCTGATTCTGCTGGTCCTGGTTTTGTTGATCTTGCTGCTGCTGATCCTGCTCGTCCTGGTTCTGCTGATCCTGGTTCTGCTGATCCTGGTTCTGCTGGTCCTGCTGGTCTTGTTGATCCTGATTCTGTTGGTCCTGATCCTGTTGGTCCTGGTTTTCCTGATCTTCCTGATCCTGTTGATCCTGATTCTGTTGGTCGCTCTGCTGCTGACTCGAGTCGGGCGGTGACTCCTGCAGAATACGGTCGATGATCTCGAAGTTCGTTTTCGCGTCACGGTCGGACGGGTTGTGCAGAAGCGACATGCGGAAGGACTCGCGCGCGGCTTCCAGATCACCCTGACGGACCTGCGTGTTGCCCAGGTTGTAAAGCGCCTTCGACCGAAGGAGAGGATCCTCGCTACGAAGTGCGCGTTGCAGCGCGGACGTCGCGGGATCGAGTTCGCGCGTCTGATGAAGTGTTGTTCCCAGGTTGAAGTCGGCGCGGGCGTCCTCCGGATTCTCGCGCGAGTACTCTTCGTAGTAGTCGCGGGCTTCCTGATAGTTGCCGTCTTCGTAGGCCTGCGTTCCCGTGTCGGCCCAGGCTGTTCCCGCGCCCATCCCCAACCCGAGAAGAAGTCCGGCCACCATCAGGAAACGAAGCGCAGATCCGACCCAACCGCAAAGCGGAAGAAACAACAGGGCGGCCGCACTCAGCCGACGAACGGCCGCTCCGCGACGGCGCCGGTTGGCGATCAACCATTCCAACAGAAGCAGGCCCAAAGCCACCGCGACGAAATACCCGTACCGGTCCTCGTACTCCGTGGCCCAACCGCCTTCCAACTCTCGCTCCTCCATGGAAGAGATCTCCGCGTACAGACGGTCGAGCGCGAGCCCGGCCGACGTCCCGTCGAAGTAGCGACCTCCCGTCTCACGACAGATCCGGTTCAGTGCCTCCGCGTCACAGCGACTCAGAATGGCCTCACCATTCTGGTCTCTTTTGTAGTCGCGCAGATTCCCTTGTGCATCCCGAATGGGAATCGGCTCTCCCTGCTCCGTCCCGATGCCGACCGCAAAGATGCGCACACCCTTCTCACCCGCGGCCCGCGCCGCTTCCATCATTTCGCCCTCGTGGTCTTCTCCGTCGGTGATCAGAACGAGAGCCTTGAACTTGTCATCGTCCGTCTCGTAGGCGTCGGCCGCGACGTCGACCGCACGCGAGATCGCGGTTCCAGGAATCGGGACGAGGCCTGTGTCCATGAAGCGAAGGAACATCCGCGCTGCTGCATAGTCCAGAGTTAGAGGACATTGAACGAAGGCGTCGCCGGAAAAGGCAATGAGACCGATACGGTCGCCGCGCAGGCGTTCGATCAACGAACCAATCTCCTGCTTGGCGCGCGTGATGCGGTTCGGTTTCAGGTCCTCGGCCAACATCGACTCCGAGACGTCGAGCGCGACCATGACGTCGATCCCCGAGCGCTCCACGGCCACGACCTTGCTTCCAATCTGCGGACGTGCCGCCGCGACGATGAGCAAGGTCAGAGCCAGGAGGAGAAGTACACCCTTCACATACGGCGCCCAACCACGACGTTCCGGGACCATCCGCGTCCACAAACCGCGATCGCACCACGCCCCGAGCTGCGCTTCCGTCCGACGAATCCGCCAAAGCAGAATCGCGAACAGAATCGGGACCAGCCAGAGCAGGTGCAACCAAAGGGGCGCTCCAAACCTCATGGAAGCCTCCGGAGCGCGGTCCAGGAACCGAGCAGTTCCAGGAGCAGAAGTCCCAATGCCGGCAGGACGAGGAAGATGCCGACGTCCGAGTAGTTGACCCACTCCCGCGTCTCGACCACGGTCTTTTCCATCGCGTCGATGCGGGCGTAGATCCCGGTCAAAGCTTCCGCATCCGTCGCGCGGAAGTAGCGGCCGCCCGTGATCTCGGCGATCTCCGTCAGAGTTTCGTCATCGACCTGCGCCGGCATCGAAACGTAACGGGTTCCAAAGACCGGGTCCTCGACCGGGAACGGAGCTTCGTCGAGATCGCCGACCCCGATCGTGTAGACACGGATTCCCAACGACTGCGCAAGCTCGGCTGAGGTAATCGGATCGATCGTGCCCGCGTTGTTGCGGCCGTCTGTAAGCAGGATGAGGACACGGCTCGCTCCGTCCACGTCCTTCAGGCGGTTGACCCCGTTGGCGATGGCCATCCCGATCGCCGTACCGTCCTGAATGTCTCCGAAGTCGATGTCTTCGACCAACCGGTCGATGACCGCGTAGTCGGTTGTCAAAGGACACTGCGTGTAGCTATTGGAGGCGAAGACGACCAACCCGATCCGGTCGGTACGTCGTCCCGCAATGAACTTCTTGGCCTCCTGCTTCGCAACGAAGAGCCGGTTGTTCGGCTGAAAATCCTCGGCCTTCATACTCGACGAGATGTCGATGGCCAGAACGATGTCGATCCCTTCGCTCGTCACTTCGATCTGCCGGTCGCCGGTCCGCGGACGCGCCAAAGCCACGACCAGAAGAAGGAGCGCACAAAGCCGAACCCAGGGAAGCGCGCGCCACGCCCAGGTGCGCCAGGTCCGTCGGGAGGGCAGCGCACTCAGGCTCGAGAACGCCACCGGCGCCTCCATGCGACGGCCGCGCCAGTAGCGCCAAGCCAGAAAGAGTGGCGGCAGGATCAGTAGCCAGAGGAGTTGGGGGTGAGCAAAGGTCATCGGCTCTCCCCCTGTTCGTTTCCTTGTGCAAGCCGAGGGGTGTTGGGCGGGGCGTAGGTCGGAGTATCGCCCGAGGCGTTGGCCGGGGCGTTGGCTGGCACCCTCGACTCGACTTCCAACGCAGCGTGGACGGTCCGTGTCGTTTCCTCGACCCACTCCTCTGCCTTCCGGGTCGCCTCTTCCGCGTCTTCCATCAGCTTTTCCACCCGCGCAAACTTGACGAGGTCCGTTTCCGCCAACCAGCTTCCAAGAGTGTCCGCCTGGGAGACATCGACGTGGCGATGCGTCCGAGCCCGCTCCAGGATCTCGCGTCGTGTCTCTTCCATCGCGGGAATACCGAAGCGTCCCTCTACATACTGCCGCAGCAGCATCGAAAGGCGCGCGTAGTACTCCTTGAACTCTCCGCGTTCGAGAATCTCTTCCCCACGCAACGCATCCAGCCCTTCGCGGAAGGCAATCTCCGGCGGGAGCACCGGTTTGACCGGGGCCAATGACGGAACCGCCACCGTTTGTTGCTGTCGCCGCTTCCTGAGCCACCACCGCGTCAGGTAGTAGGCCGCCGCCATGAGCGCGAGAAACGGAATGATCCAAAGCCACCACCGGGACGGCTCCAGTTGGACAACTCTCTTGACGTCCCGCAGCTGTCCCAACGCCGCCTGCGGATCGGCCACGCTGAACGTGTCGGGAAGAACGCTGGGGACCCAAGCGAACTGTACCGTCGTGTACGCGACCAACGTCTCCCCTTCCGCAGGAACCCAAAGCAGCGGCAACGGCGGCAGGGACACGACACCCGTTTGGAACGTGGTCATCCGAACCCGTTTGCGGATACCGGCCCGATCCGAATCTCCGGTGAACGGTTCTTCGAGAACGGAGGTGACGACCCAAGGTCCGATCGAGTCCTCGATCGCAGGGAAGATCAGGTCACCTCCCGTCGGCCCCGCGGCTTCGAGAAGAAGTTCGACCGGGTCTCCGATGGTCAGAGTGTCGGGTGCCATCTCGGCCCGGAACCGCAAGTCTGCGGACGGAGTCCACTCGGCCAGAACCGACGGCGCGACAACGAGAGTCAACAGCAGGACCCAGGACATCACCATTTCCGCGCGCCCACTCACCTCAGCGCCCCTCCGACCGGCGCTTGGCCCGCATCTGGAAATAGCGATGCATCGGTTGGATCAGGTCCTGATCCGTTCGCAGAAAGATCGGATGGGCTTTCGTCTGCCGCATTTTCTCCGGCAGCTCTTCCTCGACCCGGCGTTCGAAGCGAGCCCGGTGTTCCTTCCGCACAGCGGCGTCACTCGTATCCAGCAGACGCCGTTCGCCGGTCTCCAGATCCTCGACCTCGACCAAGCCGACGTCGGGCAACTCCGCCTCGCTCGGGTCGACGAGGACGATCGGGATGACATCGTGACGACGCGCGGTCACGGCCAATGCGGTCTCGTACCCGTCGTCCATGAAGTCGGAGAGGACGAAGACGATGCTGCGGCGCTTTTGTATGCGGGCAACCAATTCGAGCCCGGCGGCCAAAGACGTGCGTCGTCCCTCCGGGCGTCCGAAGAGAACTTCCCGAACGACTCGCAGAACGTGACTTCGCCCCTTGCCCGGCGGCACCCATTTTTCGACCTGGTCGGTAACCATGCAGCAGCCGACCTTGTCACCGTTCGAGATCGCGGAAAACGCGAGGACGGCGACCAACTCGGCCTGCACCTCGGCGCGGGTGCGCCCGCGTGAACCGAAACGGGTCGAACCCGACTGGTCGACGATGAAAACGACCGACAACTCCCGCTCTTCATGGAAGATCTTGACGTAGGGATGGCGCATCCGCGCGCTGACGTTGCGGTCGATGGTGCGAATGTCATCGCCGGGGACGTACTCGCGCACTTCGGAAAACTCGATGCCCTGTCCCTTGAAGGCCGAGTGGTATTCCCCGCCGAAAATATCCTGCACGAGTTTGCGACTTCCGAGTTCGATGCGGCGCACGCCCCGAAGGATTCGTAGCGCGGCTTCTTCGTCGCTCTCGCTCTCGGCGACGCGGGCCGCTTCCGACGCCCACCAAAGGTCGTCACCGCCCTTGCGCTTCCGATCCGGAGTCGTCGCCTCGTCTTCGCTGTTGCTGGCTCGTTTCATCCCGACCTCGCCTACGGAACGGCGACAGTGTCGAGGATCTTCCGGGCCAGATCTTCCGAAGTGACCTCTTTGGCCTCGGCCTCGTAGGTGACCAGGATGCGGTGACGGAAAATGTCGAGAGCCAGAGCCTTGACGTCTTCCGGTGTAACGTAGGCGCGTCCCTGAAGGAAGGCGTGCGCCTTGGCCGCTTGCAGCAGGAAGAGACCGGCCCGAGGCGAGGCCCCGAACGCGATCAATTCTTTCACGGACAGCCCGTAGTCCTGCGGATGTCGCGTCGCGCCGACAAGATCCAACACGTACTCACGAATCTTGTCGTCGACGTAGATCATGCGCACCGCGTCCCGCGCGCGCTGCAAGGTCTCGGCGTTCGCCACCGGCCGCACTTCCGGAAGCTTCGCTCCCGACATCTGCTCGAGGATCTGACGCTCTTCGTCCTTGGTCGGATACTCCACCCGCAGCTTCAGCATGAAGCGGTCGACCTGAGCTTCGGGCAGCGGATACGTCCCTTCCTGCTCGATCGGATTCTGTGTCGCCATGACAAGGAAAGGCTTGGGCAGGGTGAAGGTTTCCTGTCCGATCGTGACCTGCTTTTCCTGCATGGCTTCCAGCAGCGCAGACTGAACCTTGGCCGGCGCCCGGTTGATCTCATCGGCAAGGACGACACTGGCGAAGATCGGCCCACGACGGGTTTCGAAGTCACCCGTCTTCGGGTTGTAGACCAGGGTCCCGGTGAGGTCGGCCGGGAGAAGGTCGGGTGTGAACTGCACGCGCGAAAAGGGAACGTCCAGCGCGTCGGCCAGGGTCTTTACAGAAAGCGTCTTGGCGAGCCCCGGTACGCCTTCCAACAGAATGTGCCCGTCGGCGAGTAGCGAGATGACGAGGCTGGTCTGCAGGTGTCGTTGCCCGACGATGACCTTGCCCATCTCTGCGAGGACGGACTGGACAACACCGGCTTCCGCCTCGATAGCCGACTGGATCTCCCGAATCTCCGGATGCAAAAGCAGTTCCTCCCCTCACTCGATTCCGCCGCGGCCACCCTTGGCTGCGACGCTCTGTCGTGGCGTAACGGACGCCAGTCGTGGTCGTTCATGCGGGCCCGAAGCCGACGGTTCATCGGTGAGGCCTGATTCGTTTTACGCGCTCTGCTCGTGCAAGTTTCCAACCCATTTGGGGGAACGTAGATGCCCCAAATCGGCATCTCGCCCGGCCCTGCCAGCCCTGCCGGCAGCGCCGTCCCCGCCGTCCGGAAAGACCGTCGGTGCCCGGGCTAGCCCAAATCGGGATAGAGAGGAAAGGCCGAGGTCAGTTCCCGCACCTGGCCACGCACTTTTTCGACGACGGCGTCCTCTCCCTGACTGTCCAGCACGTCGGCGATCCAACCGCCGATCTTGCCCATCTCGGCTTCCTTCATCCCCCGCGTCGTCACGGCCGGGGTCCCGATGCGGATGCCGCTGGTGACGAAGGGCGAGCGTTCGTCGAACGGAACGGTGTTCTTGTTCGCCGTGATCTCCGCCCCGTCCAGCCAGCGCTCGGCTTTCTTTCCGCTGAAACCATTCTTCGTGAAGTCCAACAGGAAGAGGTGCGTGTCGGTTCCCCCGGTGACCACGTCGTAGCCGCGGTCCATCAGGGTCTTGGCGAGAGCCTGCGCGTTCTTGACGACCTGCTCCTGATAGGTCCGGAATTCCGGTTGGCCGGCCAGCAGGAAGCAGACGGCTTTGGCCGCGATGACGTGCATGAGCGGCCCCCCCTGCATTCCCGGGAATCCGGTCTTGTCGATTCCCGCCCCGTGCTCTTCGTCACTCAGAATGAATCCACTTCGCGGACCGCGCAGACTCTTGTGCGTGGTCGAGGTCACGATATGCGCGTGCGGCACCGGACTCGGATGGACCTTCGCCGCGACGAGTCCGGAGATGTGCGCCATGTCGACCATGAGCTTGGCGCCGACCTCGTCCGCGATCTCCCGGAACTTCGCGAAGTCGAGAGTGCGGGCATAGGCGCTGGCTCCGGCCACGATCAGTTTCGGCCGATGCTCCAGGGCCTGCTCGCGAACGGTGTCGTAGTTCAGTGTCTTGGTTTCGGGATCGACGCCGTAGGCGCCGACGTCGAAGAAACGACCGGAGAAGTTGACGCCGAGCCCATGCGTGAGGTGCCCGCCGTGCGCCAGGTTCAGGCCGAGAATCTTGTCACCGGGATCGAGAATGGAGAAGTACGCGGTCAGGTTTGCGCTCGCCCCACTGTGCGGTTGCACGTTGGCGTGCTCGGCGCCGAAAAGGTCCTTGGCGCGTTCGATAGCCAGAGCCTCGACCGTGTCGACATTCGCGCACCCGCCGTAGTAGCGCTTTCCGGGATAGCCCTCGGCGTACTTGTTGGTGAGCACGGACCCCACCGCTTCGAGAATGGCCGGAGACGTAAAGTTCTCGGACGCGATCAGCTCGATGCCGTGTCTCTGCCGTGAGAGTTCTTCGCCGACAGCATCGGCAACCTGCGGATCGACTTCCCTCAGGTGTTCCAACATCGGAAGCCTCCTTGCTAAGGAATCAGTTGGTGTGGGATCGGCCTTGGGCCATCTGGATAATGCGGTCGAACGACGAATCGATCATCTTGCACAGCTGGTTGAAGGTCTTCTCATAGTCAGCCAGGCTGCCGCCGATCGGATCTGCCACGCCGCGCGGGTCGCCGTTGTCCGGGTCCGCAAACAGCGTGAAGACGAACGTCTTGGCCGCCGCGCCCGGAAGCATCTCTTCGATGGTTTCCTTGTGGTCCGGCGTCATGACGAGGATGAGGTCGGCGCCGTCGATGAGGTCCCTCGAAAGCGGTTGGGATCGAAACTCGGAAATGTCGATCCCCGCATGCCCGGAGACCGTCACCCCATTCTCGCTCGCCGGGGTGCCCGGAGCGCCCCAGGTTCCGGCAGAACGCACGTCGAATGAATCGCCCAGGCCGGCCTTCTCGACCCGGTCACGAAGGATGCCTTCGGCCATCGGACTCCGACAAATGTTGCCCGTGCAGACGACGAGAATTCGGTGCATCTGAGTTCTCCTCTCCGAGCCGGAAATGCCCGGAAAGGAGTAGGTTAGGCACGCCGCGAGCAGCCGTCAAGGATCGGCCCTACTCCACAGGATCCGGGGCGTCCACGATGTCGAGTCCACGAAGAGCCTGGATACCGACGCGAAGAAGCCGCGGCTTGGGACCCGTCACATCGATCAGAGTCGAAGGAAGAGCGGCCACCGGCCCGCCGTCGACATAGAGATCCACTTCTTCCCCGAAAATCGACCATGCCTCTTCCGCCGACTCGCACGGAGCCTCTCCGGACAGGTTCGCGCTCGTCGAAATGAGAGGCACGCCGACGCCACGAACGAGTTCCTGCAGAAACGGGGTGTTGGGGAAACGGAAGGCGACCGTCCCTTCGGGACTCCCGATGAAGTCGGGAACGACCGACTCCCTCAGCCGGAACACCGCCGTGACGGGACCCGGCCACGTCGTGTCCAGAAGCTCGAGACACTCAGGTCCCGGTTCTTCCGCGTAGCGCAAAGCCATTTGCGTATCGGAGACCAGGTTCACGAAGAAGGCCAGCCGCTGCTGCCCCTTCATCTTTTGAATCCGGTCCCGCGCGTCGCGGCTGTCCCAGCGGCAGGAGAGGCCATAGATGGTATCGGTCGGCATGAGAACAACGTTCTCCCGTTCGAACTCCGGAAGGAGCTTGGGCAGCTTGGTCCGGGGATCGACCCCCAGACCCAAACGACGTTCTTCGAAAACTTCAGGGTCGAAGGATGGCATCGCGGGTCCTCTTTCGGGCTGTGTCCCCGAGGATGTTCGGCTCGTTCTCGCCGAAGGTCCGTCTCGGGTCGTCGTCTCGCTTTTGGTCGAACGACGAGACTACCGCTGCAAAGCCGCAAGGAAAACCCGGATTGCGGCGCTGATTGGGGACCCCGGCGGCGCGGTCCGGGGCTAGAATCGGGGAGGTTTCGCGCTGAGAGCGGACGGGAGCACACTATGACCATTCCCAATCCAAGCCTGATCGAGCTCGTGAAGGGCGGCTTCGGACCCGAGCGGGCCGAACCGATCATTCGATCCTTCAGCCGGTTTGCGGAAGACTCGACCGGCGCGGATGTGACGGTCGGCCTCTCCGTTGCGGGACCGTTTCAGGCGACCGAGCGCCGACTCGACAGCCTGATGCCGCTCCTCGAGGACGGGCACGTCGACTGGATGGTGGCCCGAGGTGAAGACCTCTACTATGACGCCGAGGGCGGCTTCGAAGCGGCTCGCGAACGCGGAGAGGTTGGAGAGCCGGCAGAGAACGCCTGGGCTGGAGACCGCCTCCGTCTGGGCGACCAGTTGCTCCCCCGTTCCGTCGTCGAGTCGACCGAGGACTTTCTCGGACGGCTGATCGTGGCGCCCCCGTTTCAAAAGATTCTCGCGACGTCAGAGTTGAACGCACTGCTCGGGAAGTTCCTGGCAGAGCGAGACCAGTGCTGGCACCTTCCGCCGACTTCGTTGTTGGCCGTCGCCTACCGGCAGCGGGTTCCGGTCTTCTCCGACTCGCCCGGCGGGTCTGTCCTGGGACGACGGATGGCCGCCGCCGCCCTCTCCGGAAACCGGCTGGTGCTCGACCTAAATCGCGACGTCAACCTGGCCGCGGCCATTGTGCTGCAGGGCGCAACGAACGGACGGACGCTCGCCGCGAGCATCGGCGGAGGCAGCTCTCGCGACCTGCTGCTTCAGGCGTCGCTTCACTTGGAGCGCCCCCTCGGCCTGGGTGACTATGCGCCACGGCGCTTTCTCGAAGTCGCGTCCCCCGGCAGAACGCGACTCGCCGAACGCTTCGACCGACTCTGGCCCGGCAAAGAGTTGGAGCTGGAGGCCGTCGAACTCCCGTCCGACATTGCGGTCCCCCTGCTTTCCGCGTTTTGTTTGAGCGCACCCAGCGGACGCGAGCCCCGCATGCTCTACGGCGCCCGCGATCGCCTGCTCGAGCGCTTGCGTGATGGATACCTGAGGCACGATCTCGAACGCCAGGTCCGCGCCACCAGCGCTCAGTTCCAGGCCGTCGTTCAGGAGAGTCAAAGCAAGATCGCCACCGCCATCGAAGAGACACAGGCCAACCTGCAGGCCGAGGTCAGCCGCGTACAGCATCAGGTCCAGCAGCAGGTGCAAAAACTCATTCATCAGATGCGTCCAACCGGAGGGCGGCGACCCGAAGAGCGATCTGACGACGAAGCGTGGATGGGTGACGAGTGAGTCGTCCGGTCAGCCCCACCCCACTCAAGAAAGCTCTGGTCGAAACGTTGAAGGGACCGCTCCCGGGCGCCGCAGCCCACGCCCGCGCGTGGCCTGAAGGGCTCCCTCATCGTGACGGCAAGACCCACCGGGAGGCGGCCGTCCTTCTGCTGCTCTTTACCGGGCCAGATGGAGCCATGCAGTTCCCCCTTGTCGAACGTCCGCAGACGATGCCGACCCATGCCGGCCAGATCGCCTTTCCCGGCGGCGGCCAGGCTCCCGGCGAAACTTCCGAAGAAACCGCACTCCGAGAGATGAATGAAGAACTCGGAGTTTCCGAGAAAGAGATAGAGGTCGTCGGCTCTCTGACGCCGGTTTCGATTCCGGTCAGCGGGTTTCGGGTCACTCCCGTTGTCGGGTGGGCCGAGGCCGAGCCCATGTGGCGGCCCGACCCACGGGAGGTGGTACGGATGCTGGTCGGCGACCCCGACCGGATTGCCCGCGACGGACCGACGACGACCTTCCGCAGAAGCTATGTCGGGTCCGAGTGGGACATCCCCGCCTTCGAGGTCGAAGGCAAACTCGTCTGGGGAGCGACCGCACTCATGCTGGCGGAGTTCGGTGAGGTGTGGAGTCGATTGGACAGCGCAGGAACGAAGAGAACATGAAGAAGAAACCGACCGCCACCCTCCTATGGTCCGGACCCGATCAGTCCGGCATCGTCGCCCGACTCGCTCTATTCGTTCATGAGCGCGGGCACAACATCATCCACTCCGACAACCACACCGACGGCAGCACCGGACTCTTCCTCACCCGCATCGAGTGGGAGTTGCCGCGTGGATTCGGAGAGGACGATCGACGGCAGTTGGAAGATGCCTTCTCTCCCCTCGCCACCAAGCTCGGCGGTTCGTGGCACATCCACTACTCGGACATGCGCGCGCGGGTCGCTGTTTTCGTGAGCAAGCAGGATCACTGTCTGCTGGATCTTCTGTGGCGACACCGGAACGGCGAGCTCGATGCTCACATCCCGATCGTTGTGGGAAACCACGCATCCCTCGAAGACCGCTGTCACGGTTTTGGGGCCGAGTTCATTCACGTCCCCATCGACGCCAAGTCAAAGGACGACGCCGAAGCTCGTCAACTCAGTCTGCTTCGAACGCATGAGATCGACCTGGTCGTTTTGGCCAAGTACATGCAGATTCTCAGCAACGACTTTCTGGCCAAGGCTCCGCCCGTCATCAACATTCATCACTCCTTTCTTCCGGCGTTCATCGGCGCGCGGCCCTATCACCAGGCCTTCGAACGAGGCGTCAAAGTCATCGGAGCCACCGCGCACTACGCCAGCCCCGAGCTCGACGCCGGTCCCATCATCGAGCAGGACGTCGTACGGATCAGTCACCGTGATGAGGTGAAGGATTTGATTCGGAAGGGCAAGGACCTGGAACGAGTCGTGTTGGCGCGGGCCGTGCGGCAGCATCTGCTCAATCGCGTGTTGGTCTACGGGAATCGGACGGTGGTTTTCGAGTAGGCCCATCGATCCGCGCGACATCGTGGGGATCAGATTCGTTCCATCAAGGAGATGCCCCCGCGCTGGGGTCGAACAGTCCTTCGATCAGAGCCTCTTCGCGATGTCGACCGCGTACGCGTCCAACCTTTCCCGCAGAACCTCCTCAGTAAGGTCCGTCCGACCGAGTTCGATCCACGGTTCGTAGGCATTTGCATCCGTCCAGCAGCGAACCGCGTCGCAGTGTGCCTGCAACCGGTCATCCAACGCGTTTTCCAGTCCGACGGCCCGATACGCTTCCAGGAATCGGTTTGCGATGTCGACTCCGAACAGGCAGACCAGGTTGACGCGGCAGTGTGCGAGGTCAAGGCCGACCGGACCCACAACGGAGTTCGTCCAGTCGAGGACTCCGGTGATCCGACCGTCATTCCAGACCATGTTCGTTGGGTGATAGTCGCCATGCAGAAAGGTCGGAGCGTCGTACGCGACCGCCGGGACGCCAGCAGCTGCGGCACCCAGGACTTCGTTCCAACTCCTTCGGATCTCTTCGCCCGCCTCATTCAGCCACAGCGGTGGCGTGGGGGGACGCAACGGTGGACGAGGTTGAATTCTGCGCAAAGGCTCCTTCGCTTCCCGCCAATCGAGCCGATGGAACTGCGGAAGCGCCGCGGCCAGCGTTTCGGCCCAGCCTTCCGGATCGGTCGGCGCGATGTCGACCGCGCCCTCGATGAACGAGGCCAGCATCGCCGGTCCGCCAAGGCGGTCCGAGTTCAGTTCCAGAGCGTGAAGTTTCGGGCACTCCACGTCCAGTTGCGCTTGGTGAGCTTCGAGGAACCGAAGCACGGCGGATTCGGCGGCGAGCGCTTCCCTCGCTGATTCCGGGGCGAAGAAGTCGGGCTTCAGGACGCGCAGAACGAAACATTGGGTTCGGCCTTCCGGGCTTCGGCCTTCCGGAGTTCTGCCGTCCGGGGCTCGGCCTCCCGTGGCCCGCGCGTCCTCGGCCCGGCCGTCCGGGCCACGCACATCCACTCGCCAGACATGGGCGCCGAGTCCACCGACCATCGGCGTGACGCGCAGGATCTCGTAGCCGGGTCCGAGCGCGGAAAGAATGAAGGTGCGCACCGGGTCAGTTTCCATGACGGAGTGCCGGTTCGCGATCAGAGCCCGACGGTCGGGCGAGACTCTACCGCTCCCGCTTCTCCCGGCAGATTCTCGGCCCACCATCGCTGCGCCCGATCTTCGCTCCAGTCCGGAACGGATTCGGCGCAACTCTCCAGCCGGCGAGAAAGTTCACGCGCCCCCACGGGTCGATCCCCGGGTGCTTTGGCCAGGCAATCGAGAATGATCCGATCCAGTTCGGTCGGAAGCTCGATTCCCGCGCGCTGCGACGGAGGCACGGGATCGTCCTTGGCGTGCTGGACCATGATGTCCATGGGCGAATCCCCGTCGAAGACGAGAGAACCGGTGAGAAGCCAGTAGCCGACGCACCCGACCGCATAGATGTCCGCCGCGGAACCGACCTTGTCGACAGATGTCATGGCCTCCGGCGCCATGAATCCGGGCGTTCCACATGCAAGACCGTCGACGGTCAGTTGCGACTGTCCCGGGGCAACCTCTTCCTCGCGTTTTACCAGGCCGAAGTCCAACACCTTGACGAAATCGAACTCCGCTCCATAGCGACAGAGGAAGATGTTACCCGGTTTGATATCCCTGTGAATGATTCCCTGAAGATGCGCGTCATGGAGCGAATGACAGATCTGCCGAAGAATGTGAACGACCCTCTCCGCAGGGAGAGGGCCATGGCGACGAATCAGCGTCTTGAGATCCACACCGTCGAGAAGTTCCATCACGTAGTAGAAGGTGCCGTCACCGGAGACACCAAAGTCGAAAAGACGAATCGTGTGCGGTGAGGCCAGACCCGCCGTGGCCTGAGCCTCACGGTCAAAGCGACGTATGGCCGTCTGTCTCGCCCCGTCGTCCCGGCCCAACGCTTCCGGCCGGATCAGCTTGATCGCTGCCGTTCGTGCGAGAAGCCGGTGTTCCGCCGTCCAAACCTCCCCCATCCCGCCGACGCCAATCCGCTCCTCGAGATGGTAGCTGCCCATGCGCCGTGCTTTGGACAGGTCACGGGTCAGTGTATAGACGACCCGCGACGCGAAGACGGCGATTCCGGCGCAGATGAACGTCGGGATCGTGACTTCCAGGAAGTAAGGCCAGATCAAAGTCTCGATACTTGGCGGCACACCATGAAGCCAAATCGAGGTCAGCATGACGGCAGGTACCGTGGACGCCGTCAGAAAGGCAGAAACAGCCGTGCGGCCGAACGACGCCGGTATGAGAAGCGGGAACACCAACAACCAAACGGACACCCAAGTGACACCGTTGAGGTAGAGTAGGCGCAAGCCCTCCCGGTCCAGCGGCTCGATGATCTCGGGAACGATTCGATCCGGAGAGATTCCCAGGGAGGAAGCCACCAAGGTTAGGAAGGCTTCTCCGTCAGTTTCGAACCCGAACACCCCAATGATGATTCCAAGTCCCGCCAGCACCTCGAAGACCGTAGCCACGTTCATGAACATGCGCGGAGGGATCCAGCGCTTGCGGCAGCAAACATAGATAGCGATGCCGGACCCGACACAAAGCGCGGTCATCGCGTCCCAGAACGCTACATTCTCGGTGGGACCAAGCGCGTCGGGAGAGAATCGGAAGAAGAGAAAGTTCGCGAACCAGGCGACCGCGTAGACGACTCCAAGCCCGCCGAAGCGACGATACATCTGGCCCTGAATTTCGGGCGCCAGATTCGCGAAGCTCGAGCCACGCAACGAAATCTCGGGCCCGGCCAGCCCGACCGGGGGTGAAGTGCTTTGCGGCATGCGGAAGAAGCCTCGGAGTGGCCCTCATCGTGGCCAGGGAGATGGTTCGGTCCAAGTCCGGCCAGTCTATCCCGAGCCCCATGAACGGGCAACCGACCTCCCGCTCACCGCACCAACCCATCGCCCGGCAACCCAAACGGCTCCCTCGCCGGCGCCCCCTCCGGCCCGTTGAGTCGCCAGTACACCAACCGCTCACTATGGACCAACCGCGCTTCCCCACCCCGGCTGTCCGACCAGCCCAGGACTCGTTTCTCCCCCCCGGCCTCGACCCAAACCCGGACCTCCCGATCTCCGTAGCTCCACGACCACGGATAGGCCGAAAACTCTTCCCCCATCGCTTCGTAGGTTTCCGCATCGCCCTTGACCAACGTCGCCTTCCGCGACTGCAGCGGCCGGTGAGACTTCCGTACCGCCCACAGCGACGGATAGAGCTCCAGCTCACGGCTCTCCCCTGGAGCCAGAACCTCCCCGTCCAGTTCACGGACCCAAACGAACAGGTTGTCCTCGAGATCCGTTTCGCGCGCGGGGATCACGCGGTCCATGTCGGCCTCGGATTCGAAGTAGCTTCGCAACTCTTCCTCCCAACCGTCCTCTGTCAGATCGAGACGGTGGTAGACCTGCCCGCACCACTCCTGCGTGGTATGCGAGACGCGCGCGGCCTGAAACGGGTGATGGCCGAGGTGGGAATCGGCGACGCTGAAAACGGTCGTCATCGTGGCGTAGTCGTACAGCCCGGTGGGAAAGCGAAGGAGCTTGTTCAGCTTCACGACGAACATCCGCTCATTCTGCGGTGTCCGTCCGGACTCGACCTTGACGTAGGTGTTCCGGTCGAGTTCCTCCGCAGCATAGACGAGCACGGCGTGCCCTTCGCGCGGCTGCCCGTACCGTTCCTCGACGAGCTCGTACGTGTTGACCTCGCCCCGACCGTCGCTCCAGGTGTCGTAGAACTCCTTGGAGGCAGCCTCGAGACTCCGCGGAACGACACCAAACAAAAGGGGGAGCCACATCGCCAAGAGGGCTCCCCGTACTCGGAACTTCATCGTGTACCTACCTTCCGCAAAGAACCTGCCCGAACTGCACGGTCAGCTCGGGCTCGGCCCACTTCAGGCTAGTGTCCCGCACGGGACTCTAGAGACGTTCTCCCTTGGCCATGTCTTCCTTCAACCCCCGGAGGCGTCCTTTCAGTTCCGGATCGGAGAGCGCCAGGATGGACACCGCGAGGACGGCGGCATTGCGGGCGCCATGCTTGTCGACCGCGAGCGTTCCAACCGGAACGCCGGCCGGCATTTGGACCATGGAGAGCAGCGCGTCCAGGCCCTGCGCGACGCCACCGGAAACGGGGACACCCAGCACAGGCAGCGTGGTGTGTGCCGCGACGACTCCGCCGAGGTGCGCGGCGAGCCCGGCCATGCAGATCAGGACCTTGAGCCCGCGCTCTTCGGCGGTGCTGGCCCACTCCGCGGTCGCTTCGGGCATGCGATGTGCCGAGAGCATGCGCGACTCGAACGGGACATCGAACTTCTTCAGGACCTTCTCGGCCGCCTCGACGATCTTCTCGTCCGACGGGCTTCCACAAACAATTCCAACCAGCGGGGTATCCGACACGATCGTGTCTCCTCTACTTCGTCAATTCTGGCCCGTGCGTGCGCCCGGGCGCGTTACCTGAAATTCGACCTCGGCTCCCAACCAGACTCTTGGCTTCGTGGCTTCTTTTGCTTCGTTTTCGTTGGCAGCAGCACCGGCTACCGTTCACCGAGTCGGCGATGTCCGATGTCCCGCCGGAAGGTCTTCCCTTCGAACTCAACCACCGAAACCGCTTCGTACGCGCGGCCGAGGGCGGAACGCAGATCCTCTCCTACACCCGTGACTGCGAGGACGCGACCACCGGACGTTACCGTGTGCTCTCCCGATCTGGCCGTTCCGGCATGGAAGACGTGCACCTGCGGCATCTCTGCCGCGCGACGCAGCCCATCCATTCTCTTCCCCTTGTCGTAGGCACCCGGATATCCCTGGGACGCCAGGACCACGGTACCGGCAAAACCGCGCGCGGCCACTTCGGCATCGACCCGTTGCTGGATTTGGCGAGGATCTCCATCCCCGGTCGCCGACCAACGGATCGCGTCCAGTAGAGGCTCCCCGCACAAAGGAACCAGGACCTGGGTCTCCGGATCGCCGAAGCGACAGTTGAACTCCAGCACCTGCGGTCGGTCGTCATCGACCATGAGACCGGCGAAGAGAACACCTGAAAATGGGCGTCCGCTTTCTTCCATGGCTCGAAGCGTCGGGGCCAGGACGTCTTCGCGAACCCGGGTGCGCAGCTCGTCACTGATCGGCGCGACGGGACCGTAGGCGCCCATTCCCCCGGTGTTCGGCCCGGTGTCACCTTCCCCGATCTGTTTGTGATCCTGAACGAAGGGAAGAAGAACAAACTCCTGACCGCGCGCTACGGCAAACGCAGACATCTCTTCACCGGTGAGGAAAGCTTCGATGACGATGCGGCGACCGGCCTGGCCAAACTTGTCCGACGCGATCTCCCGAACGGCGGCGGCGCCTTCCTCGGCAGAGCGAACGATGATGGCGCCCTTTCCCGCAGCCAGTCCGTCGGCTTTGACGACCTTCGGGTAAAGACCCTTCCGGACTTCCGCTTCGGCTTCGGCCGGATCCTCGTACGTTTCGTAGGCTGCGGTGGGAATCCCGTAGGTGCGCATGAGATGTTTCGCGAAGACCTTACTGCCTTCGATCTCAGCGGCACGAGCGGTCGGGCCAAAGGCGGGGACTCCCTCATCCATCAGGGCGTCGACGACCCCGGTGACGAGCGCCGCTTCCGGACCGATCACGACCAGGTCGGGTTTTGCGTCGCGGACGAGTGGAAGGACCGACCCCGGCTCCAAAGCGGAAAGCGGACGGTTCGCCATGTTCGCTCCGGTACCGCCACTCGCGCCGCCAACGGTGCCGCCCACAGCGCCGCCATCCGTACCGGCGTTCCCGGGAGCGACGGTGACCTCTGCCCCGGCAAACTCCCGGAATCCCCACGCCAAGGCGTGCTCCCGTCCACCGCTTCCCAAGACCAGAACTTTCATTCGCGCTCTCCAACTCTCCTGCGCCCGGAAGAGGCGGCCTCGTTCGAAACTCAACCGGCGACGTTAGCGGAGCATTTCCAAGGCTGTCAATCGACGGTGGGATCTCCGGCCCCGGGACGCGGCAGAAACCGTTCGACCCGCGGCAGCCAGCCCCAGTCCTTCCCCTGAATCCAGGCTCGGGCCGCATTTTCGTCGGCGAGGGGCTCCATTCCGACCGCGGAAACGAGATCGCCCGGAAGTTCAGACCAAAGCCCGACCTGATGATCCGCGACCGCCTGTCGCAGCGCGGTCAGGGTCTGTCGATGGAGGTCATCGTCCTGAAACCGGAAGCCGTCGGTCGACTCGGCGTAACGCTGAAGTGTCGAACTGCCCCACCCTTCCCGACAGGACGCAAGCAGCAGGAGGCGCCCTCCCGGCCGCAGGAACCGGACTCCGTGCTGGATCGCCTTCTGGCTTTGCAGGAAGGTGTCGTCCCGAGGACGTCCGCCCTGGTCGACGATCAGGACATCCGGCGTCCGCGTGAAATCGACACGGTGCAACGCGTCGTGGTGTGCATGCACCTCCTTCATCGTGGCAACCGGTTCTCCCGAAAAGATCCGGAGCGGAAAAGACCTCGCGACTTGGGCGTCCAGATCATTCGGCTCTGTCGGTGGATCCGACGCGACCACGATGGAGTGGTGGGCCGGAGCCAAAGCAGCCGCCGCTTCGATGTCTTCGAGTACGGGATTGCCGTCGACCAGGCCGGGGCCGCACGCTTCGTTCCAGGTCCAGTCCGCACTACAGGCGCGGCGGTGGTTGGTCAGCGCCCCCTCCGGTTCCGCGCACCCCGGAAAGACAAGCTTCGATCCCCCACCAAACCCGGCGAAGTAGTGGTAGCTGGTCTCTCCCAGCAACACCCGCGTCGATGCACTCATGTAGGAAGGATGAAGCCGGACCGGAGTCCCGGCGGACGTCACCCCAAGATCAACGTGGTTCGCAAACTGATCTTCACTGTTCTGACGCCATTCCCATCCCGGACGCGGACCCATTCGGAGATGTCTCTGCAACTCGTCTGCGGACGCGGGCCGATGCGTGCCCGTCGCGATCAGCAGCGTTCGCGCGGAGTACTTCGACTCGAGGCCTGCCAGCAGTTCCGGAAGAAGTTCGATCCAACGACCGACCCGGGTCGCATCGGGAACGACGAGACAGACGGAGGGACCTTCCGGCAGTAGAGCGAGCGTTTCTTCGAGCCACGTCGCGGGGTTGACTGCAGGACTCTCAGAACCCGGGTTCGCCGGTACACGGCCTGCACGTAGGACCGTCGACTCGAGTTCGGACCCGGACCCGGACCCGAACTCGGATTCGGACTCGGATTCGGCTTCGGCGGCGGCGGTGGTGTCGGTGTCGGTGTCGGTGTCGGTGTCGGTGTCGGCGGATTGTGGATCAGTCGCGCGACTCGGACCGAAACCCGAGGTCGAAGCGTGTACACACTCGGAGATTCGCTCGAACAGCGCCCACGCCGGGGGCGCCACGCTCGGTGGTCGCTTCAGGTCGCGCAACAGATCCCAGCGCAGGACCTCGTCACCGCGTCGCAGCCACGCCGCCACCTAATCCTCCAAGGCCTTTTCGATGACGGGACGGAGCGCACCCGGATCCGCCTGCCCGCGCGAAGCCTTCATGACCTGTCCAACGAAGAAATTGAGCAGGCTCGTCTTTCCCGCCCGATAGGACGCGACCTCGGACGGGTTCTTCTCGATCGCTTCCGCCACCCAGACGGCGAGTTGACCCGTGTCCGACACCACCTTCCAACCGTTTCGTTCGACGACCACGGCGAAGGCGTCTCCGGTCTCCACCATCTCGGCAACGGCAGCCTTACCGAGCTTTCCGCTGAGCGTTCCGTCATCCAACGCCTTCAGCAGAGCGGTCAGTTCCCGCGGAGAAACGGGACTACTCGTGATGTCCTTGCCCTCCGCGGACAAGCGACCCAGCAGTTCCGTGCGGACCCAGTTCGCCGCCGCAACCGGATCGGGGGCCGACTCTGCAACTGCATCGTAGTAGTCGGCCAAGGCACGCGTCTGCGTCAGAACTGCAGCGTCGTCCGGCGAAAGTCCAAACGAATTCTCAAACCGGCTTTGTCGCTGCAAAGGCAATTCCGGCATCACGGCCGCAATGCGAGTTCGCCGATCGTCAGAGACGAAAACGGGAGGCAGATCCGGGTCCGGGAAGTAACGGTAGTCGTGCGCATCTTCCTTCCCACGCATCGACCGAGTCCTGCCGGAGGCTTCATCAAAGAGCCGGGTCTCCTGATCGATGGTCCCTCCATCGTCCAGGATCTTCGCCTGGCGATCGGCCTCGAAGCGAATGGCCCGCTCCAGGTTTCGAATCGAGTTCAGGTTCTTGATCTCGGTCCGCGTTCCGAGCTCGGCGGCGCCGGCAGGCTTCAGAGAAACGTTGGCGTCACAGCGAAGGCTTCCCTCTTCCATGTTTCCATCGCAAACGTCCAGGAACTCGACGATGCGCTTCAGCGAAGACAGATAGAGACCGGCGTCCTCCGCGCTGTGCAGCTCAGGCTGCCCAACGATCTCGACCAAAGGAACACCGCAACGATTGAGATCAATCCGACTCTCGGTATCGTCGCCCGCTTCCGGATGCTTCGACTTGCCGGCGTCCTCTTCGATGTGAATGCGCACCAGCCCCACGGAACGGCCGTCTCCCAACGGGACGGCGCCACCCACGCAGATCGGATGTTCGAACTGCGAAATCTGATAGCCCTTGGGAAGGTCTGGATAGAAGTAGTTCTTCCGGGCAAAGACCGAGGTCTCCCGGATTTCACAACCGAGCGCCTCGCCAAGAAGAACGGCCAGGTCCACCGCCCGCGTGTTGAGTACGGGCAACGCGCCGGGATGTCCCAGGCAGACCGGGCAGACGTTTCGGTTGGGATCGTGACCGAACGCATTCGGACAGCTGCAGAAGAGTTTGCTCGCCGTCCGCAGTTGCGCGTGGACTTCCAAACCGATGACGAGGTCGTAGCGGCCCGCGACCTTCGCGGACTTTCCGGATTCTTCTGATTTCGCAGATCGCTGGCGGTCCGCGAAATCGGCGTTCACGATGCACCTCCGTTTCCGCGCGTAGAAGACTCGAATCGCGACACCCAGTCCAACAAGTCCTGTTCGGAGTCGTCTCGTCCGTAGAGTTGCATCCCCACCGGCAATCCGTCCTCGCTTTGCCCGGCCGGAAACGAAACTGCCGGAATCCCGGCCAGGCTTGCCGGCAAGGTGTAAAGGTCGGAGAGATACATCTCCAGCGGATCGTCCGACTTTTGTCCCAACGGAAACGGCGGAGTCGGCGTCGTCGGCAGCAGAATCCCTTCGACACCGGAGAGTACGGTTTCCAGTTCCGACCGAATCCGTGACCGCACCCGCTGCGCCTGACCGTAGTAGGCATCGTAGTAGCCGGCGGAAAGAACGAACGTACCGAGCAGAATCCGGCGTTTGACCTCGAGTCCGAAGCCCTCGCCTCGGGTTCGGGTGTAGAGTTCTTCCAACGTCTCCGCCGACTGCGCGCGATATCCGAAACGCACCCCGTCGTAGCGGGAGAGGTTGGAGGACGCCTCCGCATCGGCGATGACGTAGTACGTTGCCACCGCCTGCTCCGCCGCCTCGAGTTCGATCTCGCGCAGTTCGACTCCATGGGCGCGGAACCATTCGCAGGTTTCTTCAAAGACGCGGACGACGTCGGAACCTGCGCCGCGTTCGATCCATCGGCGTGGAATACCCAGCACGCTTGGGAGCGGAGCGTCCGCGCGGTTCTCCGGACCCGTTGGCGAACCGCCGGGACGACTTGTTGAGTCGCCAGGACGACTCGACGAACCCCCGGCACGACTGGTCGAATCCAGCGAGTCCGGCCCGGAAATGACGTTCAGTAGGAGGCGGACATCCTCTGCGCTTCGCCCCATGGGACCGATGACATCCAGACTCGACGCGAACGCGACCAACCCCGATCGGGAAACCCGCCCGTACTGCGGCTTGAGCCCGACCAGACCGCAAAACGCAGCCGGCTGACGCACCGACCCGCCAGTGTCCGACCCAAGAGCGGCCGGTGCCTGTCCCGACGCCACTGCCGCGGCGCTTCCGCCACTCGACCCCCCGGGGACGCGGTCGACGCGCAACGGATTTCGCGTGACGTGATAGGCGGAGTTCTCGGTCGACGATCCCATGCCGAACTCGTCGAGGTTGGTCTTTCCGAAGAGGACGGCGCCCGCCTCGCGCAACTTGCGAACTGCGGTCGCGTCGCGGACCGGACGATGGCCCTCCAGAATACGACTCGCACAGGTCGTCGGCATCCCGGTCGTTGCGATGTTGTCTTTGATCGCAATCGGCACCCCGGCCAGTTCGCCGAGCGCCTCTCCGCGTGCCCGCCGTTGGTCGATCTCCTCGGCAGCCTGCAGTACCTCATCCCGTTCGAGGTGGAGGAACGCGCCGATCCCCGGTTCGACCTGTTCGCTGTGAGAAAGGAACGCATCCGCCAGATCGACTGACGTCACCTCCCCATTCCGCACGGCCAACGCGGCTTCGGAAAGGCTTAGATCGCGGAGAGAAGTCTTGCTCATAGGTTGGAATCGCCGGAGCTACCGGGTTCGCGGGAATCCGAGTCCTCCCGCAGAACGGTATTTTCGTTGGAGTCGCCGCCCGCGGATCCCGTCCGCCGCTCATACTGCGCTTCAGACTCGACGACCGCGGGAACCGCAAAGTGCCCATCGCTCGTGGATCGCGCTTCTTCGAGCGCCACTTCGCGCGAAAGCGGCGGCGCAACCTCGTCCGGACGTTCGACCGAAGGAAGCGGATGGTTCCCACGTTCGGATTCGGATACTGAATCGGGGACGGACCCGGATTCGACGGGGACATCCTGCAACGCACGTACGAACTCCAGGATCTTGTCGAGATCCCCCTGAAGTCGTTCCAGTTCCGGGTCGGGCAAATCGAGCCGTGCGAGTCGCGCCCACTGACGAACTTGGTCCGGCGTGATCAAAGTTCAGACCTTCTTCACGAAGCGGGCGAGAATCTTTTTCAGGCCGGCGCCGGGGAAGCGAATCGTGAGCCGGGCTTCGCCTCCCTTACCTTCTTCCTGCTCGACGGTGCCAAACCCAAAGATAGCGTGCTGTACGCGCGCACCGGCCATGGAGCCTTCGGAGTTTCTCTGAATGACGGTTTCGTCCTGGTGTCCGGAGCGCGCACTTCCGCCACCAGTGCCTTGTCCCGAACGCCCCCCGCGGCCGTAGGAGGATCCGCCTCCGTAGGATGAGGAGCCGCCGCTGCCTGACCGGTCACCGTAGCCACCGCCGTGGCCGCTCCCGGAACCGCCGCCATAGCTGCTTCCCGCGCCGCCGCTGCCGGAACGGCCGCCGCCACCCGAACCGGAGTAGCCCGATCGGTACCCGCCCCCACCGCCGCGGTAGCCGCCACCGTAGGCCGAACCCGTCCCGGCCCAGGTCCGCGAGTACTCGAGCCACTCGGCCAAGGTCTTCCCCTCGTCATCATCGACCCGCAGCAGCTCTTCCGGGATCTCCCCGAGAAACCGGGAAAGTCCTCCGCCCGCAGCGCGGTTCATTCTCCGACGTTCCAAAGACGCGCTCAGAGTGAGTCGTTCCTCGGCCCGTGTCGCTGCGACATAGAACAGCCGCCGTTCCTCTTCCATCTCCCCGGCGTCATCCAGCGCGGAAGCATGAGGAAAGAGTCCGTCCTCGAGTCCGGTGATGTAGACGATCGGAAACTCCAGCCCCTTGGCGTTGTGCACCGTCATCAGAGTGATGCGTTCATCGTCCGCGCTGGACCGATCGAGATTCGTGTAGAGCGCAACCTGATCGAGGTACGCCTGCAGCGCATTCTCCGAGACGGCCTCCTGGAAACGCCCGGCGCCCTCTTCCAGCTCGAGCACGTTGGCCTGCCGCTCTTCGTAGGTCGTACGCTCCGCCTCTTTCAACCACTCGAGATAGTCGGTGGCTTCCAGAACTCTGCGAATCAGTGATTCCGGACCCTCGGCGGCACGTTCACGAAGCTCGATGATCAGTTTGCCGAAATCACGAGCGGCCTTCAGCGACTTGCCCTTGAGGCCGTCCGCCGGAGAGAGTTCGGACATCGCGACGGCAATGTCTCCCTCATGACGTTCTGCAGCGCGTTCGATGCGGTCCAGGCTGACATCACCGATACCCCGCTTCGGAGCCCCGACCGCACGCCGAAACGAAACGAGATCTTTCGGAGACAGAGCCAGGCGCAGATAGGCGAGGATGTCCTTGACCTCCCGTCGCTGGTAGAACGCGATACCACCAATGATGACGTAGGACAAACCCTGCGTCAGACAGGCTTCTTCGAACGAGCGCGACTGTGCATGCACGCGGTAGAGCAGCGTGAAATCGGAGAGTGAGTAGTCCGTGGTCCGAGCCAGATGCTGGATCTCGCGGACGATCCGCCGCGCCTCGACCTCCTCGTCGTCATGGACCCAGAAGCGAACCTGCTCGCCACCTTCCTTCTCTGTCCATAGCGACTTGTCGAGTCGGCTTTCGTTCTTCGAAACCACCGAGTTCGCCACGTCGAGAATCGCGGAAGTCGAACGGTAGTTCTGCGTCATGCGCAGCACCTTGGCCCGTCGAAACTTCTTGTCGAAGCCCAGAATGTTCGAGATGTCCGCGCCGCGCCATCCGTAGATCGACTGGTCGTCGTCCCCGACGACGGTGATGTTGCCGTGACCTTTGGCGAGTCGTTCGACGAAGCGGAACTGGACGTGGTTCGTGTCCTGATACTCGTCGACCAGAATGTGCTGAAACTTCTGCGCGTAAGCCGAACCGAGGTCGTCGTGGCGTTCCAGCAGCCGCACCGTCAGAACGAGAATGTCGTCGAAGTCGACACCCTCCTGCGCGCGCAGCTTGCTTTGATACTCGCGATACAACGTGGCGAAACGCGAGCTGTCCGGATGATCCCAGTTGTCGAAGAGATCATCCGGGTCCCACATCTTGTTTTTGGCCATGGAGATGACGTTCTGGACATCCCGCACGCGCGGCGCATCGGCGTCTCCCCCGTTTTCTTTCAGCACCTGCTTGAGAAGAGAGACCTGATCATCCTGATCGTAAATCGTGGGAGAGCCGCTGAAACCCAAGCGCCCCGCGTGACGCCGAAGGATGCGCAGACAAATGGAGTGGAAGGTACCGATCCACAAGGCTCCGGCGCCGTAGCCGAGCATGGACTCGACGCGTTCCTTCATCTCTCCCGCCGCCTTGTTCGTGAAGGTCACCGCGAGAATGCGCTCGGCCGGGACCCCGCGACGCACGATCAGATGGGCCACGCGACGGGTCAGAACGCGCGTCTTGCCACTGCCGGCGCCGGCGAGAATGAGAAGCGGACCGTCTCCGTAGAGCACCGCCTCACTCTGAATGGGATTGAGGTCGGCGACGATCGGGTCAGGACGGCCGTCGTTCACGGGCTCCGTCCTCCGGGTAACGCCGGAACCACCGGAGTCACCGGAAGCCGAGGGAAGCGCGGGAAAGCCATCCGCAACGGAACCGAAGTCCATGTCATCGGCGGTCGGTGGCGGACCGTAGTCGGGGCGCGCATAGTCCGGCATCTCTTCATTCGCGGCGCTCCTCGAGTCGTCATCACCGCAGGTACGATCCTCCGCACTCGCCGTTGTCGCGACGGGCGAAGCCTCGGCTCGACTCGGCTCTTGCGAGTCTCCTCCAACATCGCCCGACTGCTTTGACACCGATCCCTGCGACACCGGTTCCTGCGATGTCGGTTCCTGTGTTGCCGGTTCCTTTGTTGCCGGTTCCGTCGACGCTGATTCCTGAACGACGTCGCCCGCCGTCGTCGTCGCAAACAGGTCCTGCTGAAGTCCTCCGCCATCCCCAACGTTTCGTCCCACGCACGCTCCTTGCCATCCACGAAGTCCGGTCGGCATCCTGCGACCCAAACCTGCAATTTCCGCCGCCGGAAACTCCCGCCCCGGAAACCCGTCCCTGACTCTGTTCTACCCGATCAGACGTTCGAAGAGAAGCGCCGACTCCGGGAACCGCCGTCGGCATTCGGCTGGCACTCGGCCGGCATTCGGCTGGCACTCGGCTGGCGCTCGGCTGGCACTCGGCCGGCATCCCGCTGGCACTCGGCGGAACTCCGCCGGGCATTCCACCGACTCAGAACTCGTAGCGCAGTCGCAAGTCCAACGAATAGGTTTCGTTCGACGAGCCCAGATCATCCTCTTCCTGATCCGCGACCGCGTTCAAAAAGAAGAGATTGCTGATGCGGTAACTGAGCGAGACCTCTCGGCCCGGCCGTGAGGTCAGCTCCTGCGAATAGCGGACGTTCCAATGGGGCTCCGTGATGGCCCGGAACGAGATGACGATCGGGTCGTTGGGGTCGGTCCCTCCCCGCACGTCGACGACGTCGAGCCACGGCGCTTCCGCGATGAGTTCGCGCTCGAGGGAGTTGAGCACCTGACCGGTCAGGAACCCGCGGGCCGGATCGCTGCTGCTGCCGGTGGCGAAGGAGGCACTACGGAGCTGCCCCACGGTCAGAAGGTCGATGAGATCTTCCTGGCCGTACTCCGGATGGGTCGGACTACTGACGAGAATCGTGATCGCCTCACCCGGCAACGGCGAACCGTCCACTTCGATGTCGATGACGATCGTCTCGTCGCTGTCCGGATCGGCCACGTCCGTCTGTGCACGCACGTCCAGGACCGGAAACGGCCCCGTCCCCTGATCGAGAAAGTCGACGCGCCCCTCGACGATCTCGAGGCTCTTGTTGAACACGAGATACTGCCCGGACACGATGTCCAACGACCCGCCAAGGCTCCAGTAGGGCATGTCGTAGCGAACCTGCAGCTCCCCTCCGGCCAGGTCGACGGAGGACGTCGGCTGGATGACACGTAGATTGGAGGGAACCCGAACTTCCAGATCGATGAGCCACGGCGTTTCCAGCACCTTTTCCCGACCGGGATTGGCCAGGTCGAGCGTGATCGCTCCCTGATTGACCAGGACGTCGCCGGTCAAACGCGGTCGCGTCGTATCCCCGACCGCGAAAGGAGCCGCCTCGAAGTCACCGTCGGCGACGAAGTGGTAGTTGCCGGTTTCAAAGACCGTGGCGTTGCGCACGCTTCCCTTCAACTCGAACCGTGCCTCGTCACGGAACCATCCGCTGGCCTCGGCCGTTCCCGTTTCGTTCCACTTACCTCGTGCGGACTCGATATGAACGCCCAATGAGTCCAGCCGCAACTCGGCCTGCACTTCGGAAAGACGCTCTTCACGCAACGGAATCCGGAAGGCGCCGTCTTCGACCGAAAGATTGCCTTCCATGTAGACGTTGGGCGGAATGCCCTTGAGCCGGGCCCGCCCCCTAAGATCCCCGGTTGGGTCCTCGACCAGTGCCGTGGCCAAAGAGACCAGCGCCAAGTCCACGGACGGCACTTCCGCTTCGATCCAAATCGGCTTGCCGATCCAACCGACGTGGGAAGGATCAACCGAAAGCGCGACCGGCACCTGTCCCCTCGCCGAAAGTCCGCGGTCCTGAAAACGCCAATCGACCTGACTGAGATAGAGCAGTGAGTCAACGAAGACCGCGCGAACGGCCACGGTGTCGGCCCGCGCCTGAAACACCTGCACGTCGGTCGCTTCCGCGGTCAGGACGAACTCGGGATCGCCTCCCGTCCCGCCGAGGTCCAATTCCAAATCCGCAAACCCCGCGAAGCCCCGTGACCGGAACGTCTGGGAGAACGGTTTCTCGATCCGAATCTTGGCCAGCATGGGATCGATCTGTTCCACCGCAAAAGTCGCCTGTGATCCCTGTTTGGCCTGGGGCAACAGAATGGGACCGATCCATGGCGCGAGCGGAACGTTGGCGACCTCGATCCGGCCGGAAACGTCGGCTGCCTCGAAGCTGGCCAGAGGGTCTTCCCCCGACATGTCCTCGAACCAATCGAACCAACTCTTGGGCGAACGCATGCGCACCGAACGGGCCTGCACTTCGAGGGGAGCCCCGGGCGGATCCGGTCCAAACCTCTCCGGACCCAAACGAGGAACCGGGCCGACGAAACCGTAGGCCTTCGCCTTCAGAGAGTCGACGAGGAGCAGTCCACGCGCATCCAGGGATGGGTCGTCGCGGACCATCAACGAGAAAGGATCTTCATCCGAAGGCCGGAAGAGATGGAGCGCATCGCCGAAGTTCGAGCCGATGGCGCCGGCCCGCGCACGCAGTTCGATCTCCTCCCAGAGCCAACCCCACAGCTCCGTGTTTCGCGCATCGAAGTCGATGTCGAACCCGGGAGCGTCCACGAGTCCACGTCCCCGAAACTCGAGATCGCCTTCCCCGTTGATGGTGTCGGCATCCAAGCCGAAGTAGTCGGCGAACGCCCCGAGATCCAAGTCCGTCCCCAGAATCTCGAACTCGAACGGCTCGGTCCCATCCTCTCCTTCGACCGGAAGAATCCAGGCCCAACCGCGGGCGCGCCCCGCCGGCGAGATGACCTTGACGCTGTCGATCCAGACTCGGGAAGTCGAGAATCCAAAAGACGTCGGTTCCTCCAGTCGGACATAGGGAGCGCTGCCCGGCTTGACGAATAGTCGATCGATCCACGCCCGCCCCGGGTCCGACGGAAGAACGCGGGCCTCCATGTGAATGTCCGTCGTGTCCCGGTACCCTCGCGCTTCGGTGCGCAATGTGTCCGAAAACCATCCCTGCGCCTCCAACGAGTCGACTTTGAAACCGTAGAAGTCGATCGTGCGCGCATCGAACGGCGCCTCCAGGGCAAACGGACGAAGTGTCCCCGTCACCGGCCCGACGTGAAGGGTGTCCACGGTGATGTCGACGACCCCGCCGTCGCGCACGCTGAAGTCGGCGTCGACTTCAGGCCGATCCAGCGTTCCACGGATCGCAAAAGGACCGCTGACCTGTCCACTGAGATTCTGCTCGATCCAGGGCTCCAACCAGGTCTCCAAAGGCAAGCCGTCGAGGTCACCGGCCACCCGGACCGACTTCGAGGTGCGATCCAGCACTCCACTGGCCCGGAGTTGCGGCGCATCGGGCGCGCCGGCCCAAAGCGTGTCCAGTTGCACGAACTCCGGTCCTCCCCGGATGTGTCCCCGGATCCGCTCCATCGAAATGTCCCGCAACACGCCGGCATCGAGTTCGACCGTCGAATCGAAGCGAACACCGTGGCCGATGGAATCTGCCGCACCCACCAAGGTTCCCGAGAGACGAGAACGCGGCAGACCGGGTACGAACACCGACAAGGGTCGATCTGCAAGATCGAGACCGCTGAATTCGACACGGCCGTCCGCGTGGTGCGCGCCGGGGATCCAGAGTCCCTCTCCGCTCAGGCTTTGCCCACCGCTTCGAAGCCGAAAGTCGATCAGTTCGGCCCGTTGCCGGGTCGCGTCCGCGAGGATGCTCAGCGTGTCGACGCTGGTCCCGAAGACTCGTCCCTGCAGTCCGACGATAAGATCGGCCCGCGGCTCTTCCCGCGGCGCCAGCTCCCCGCCAAAGAGAATCGTTCCACGAACGCGGTCGTTGGGATCCCAGGGAAGATCCAGACGGCGAAGCGGGGGTACATCCCACAACTCGGCACGATCCAGTTCCAGCGCCCCGTCCAGGGAGACAGCCGTCGAGCCGCTCGCCGCGGCAATGAAGGTTGCCGAGAGACGTGCGTCGATCCCGTCCGCTCCCAGTCGCAAAGAATCGACCTCGAGAAACCGAATGAGAGTGCCCGCGACGACCCCGCCTTCCAGAGCGAAGGACATCGAGTCCGGAATCGATCGGAGGCTGCCCCGTTCCAACCGCACATGAACATTGCCCGACTCGTGCTCGAGATCGGTCAGATCCAGCCGACCCAGGACCCACGGTTCGCCCTCGCGAAGCAGTCTCACTTCCTCGACACGAAACGCCTGACACGAGAGATCGGGCAGCGCCGGGGCCTTCAGGACCTGAGGCGTTCTCGAGGGCGCCTTTCGCGGCGCACCCACACGGTCCGGGAGCAGTGCGAGGTCCAACTCCGGACGCGAAATCAGAATCTGATGGACTTCGACGCGCCCGCCAAAGAGTTCGATCGGACTCCAGGAGGCGCGAAGCTGATCGATCCGCCCCCACACTCGCCAACCGTCGGGGGTCTGCTCTTCGAAACGTAGATCATCGAAACGCAACTCTCCCGGCCGGAAGTCGACGATCTCGCCGACGCGCAGTCGAACGCCTTCGGCCAGGACCCCTTCCAGAGATCGATCGAGCAGCCAGTTTCGCGGCCCATCCAGGCGGACGAGCAGGAGCGGCGCAACCAGCACGAGGGCGACGAGAAGCAGCGCCACCGACGCAGGCACGATGACCCATTTCCGCCGGCTCCGTGCGGCAGGCACGTTGGAAGGCTTCGACCCTGAAGTGTTTTCGGACTCGGTATCCATACCTACCCGCAGATCAGAAGGCCTGACCCAACGCGACGTGCAATTCTCCCTGCGGCTCCCCCGGAGCGCGACCGCTCCCCAACTTGAACCCGTAGTCGAAGCGTAGAGGTCCCACCGGAGTGACGAAACGAAGACCTCCCCCGGCACCGTAGAACACGTTCAGCGGATTGTAGTCCTTCTGTTCCAGTCCATCGACGAACCGCGACAGCTTGAACTCTGCCGGATCGGCCCACACGTTCCCCATATCGAGGAAAACCCCGCCTCGGATGATCCAGAAGATCGGAAAGCGAACCTCGACGTTGGCGAGGAAGAGCGCGAGCCCGCCGATGGCCTCATCCAGATCATTGACCCGCCCGACGTCGTTTTCCGGATACCCGCGAATGGTATTGCTGCCCCCGGTGCGAAACCGTTCCTCCCACGGAATCCGGGCCACACGGAGCGAGTCGCTGGTGTCGACGCCGGAGCTGACCGGTTCGATGAAGCCCCCGCGGATTCTGGTCGCGACGATGAATCCCTGCTCGGACGACTGATATCCCTGCCAACCGCCGATGGTGCGCAGGAACTGGTTGGTCCCGCCAAGCAGTCCGCCCGCGTACTCCGCCTGCCCGAAAAGCACGTGTCCCTTGTCAGGATCGAATGGATTCTCGCGACTGTCTTCGGTCAGTCCCAGGCGCAGGAAACGGGTCGAATAGTCGGGCTGCACTCCCTCTTCGGTCGTCGACACCTCGCGCGTCTCCAACGAAACGGTCGCCCGCGTGTTCAGAGAGATCTCCCGCAGAAACGCCACCGAGTATCCGAAGATCCGCTCGTGGAAGGACTCTTCCTGAATCCATCGCAGATAGGTCGAAAAGGTCGCGCGGTTACGCGTCCGGAGGATCCGGGGCTCGAAGTAGTCGAGCCGCAGCTGTCCTTCCTGAAAGCTGACACCGCCGCCCCGAAAGTCCGGGTCGAGGGAGTAAAACAGGTCGCCGTTCCAGCTGAGCCGACGTCCCAGCCCGGAAATGTTGCGAATCCCCCACTCACCGAGAAAACGCAGCTGATCGGCCGATGAGTAACCGGCGCCACCGCCGACCCAGTATCGCTTCCGCTCACGGGCGCTGACGCGAATGACCGCCGTACCGTCCAGCGAATCGATGACGTCCGGAACGATGCGAACCGACCGAAAAACGCCGCTGTCCAGAACACGGCGACGGCTTTCGAGCAACCTCTTCGGAGTCAGAAGTTCTCCCGGCTCCAGCGTCAGCTCGCGGACGACGGTTTTCTCGCGCGTCTGCGTGAGCGGCTCGACGTAAATCGAGTCGACGTAGACTTCGGGGCCAGGGTCGACCCGAAAGACGACGTCGGCACTGTCGCCTTCGATCCGAACCTCGCGTATGACCCGGACCAGAGCATGACCCAGTTCTTCGAACTCGTCGGAAAGCGCCTGCTCTCCCTGCTCCAGTTTTTCGTGAGCCAGAACATCGCCGCGGTCGATCGAAACCTTCGACTCGAGATCCCGGCGACGCTCGGCTTCGGTCCGAACCTCCAGGGAGCGCAGTCGCACCTGCGGTCCTTCGCGGACGACGATGTGAATGTCGACACGGTCCCCGGATTCTTCGTAAACGACAACCGCCTCGACGATCTCAGCCAACGGGAAACCTTCGTCGCGGTAACGCAACAGAATCTCGTTGAGGTCTCCCGCCAGGAAGTCAGCCCCGGGAAAGCGCGGCCTCGCCAACGGACGCAGAGCCGACGGTTGCCGAAGCCGCATCGCTCCACGAAGGTCACCGTCGCTGATGGCTTCGTTTCCCTCGAAGGTGATGTCGTCGATGAGGGGAGACGGATCCTGTGCTGCAGACGGCCACGCGGCAAGCAGCAGCCAAGCCAGGGCCCAGAGCAAACTCCGCGGACAGGACTTGGGCGCGAACCCGGCTTGCGACCTCATGAATCGTCCGGGTCAGGTCAGTTGGGAGATGGTACGCCGGGCCTCTTCACGCGCCCATGCGTCGGCGCGGAGGTAACCCTCGACATCGGTGGCCTTCTCATTGGGCCGGACTTCCAGAATCCGTTCCAGACTCGGCGCAATCTGGGTGAAGCGGAGTGCCCCCTCGAGAAACGCTTCGACCACGACTTCGTCCGCTGCGTTCAGCACCGCAGGCGCCGTCCCCCCGATCCTCATGCATTCCATGGCCAGGTCCAGGCAGGGATAACGCCGGGAATCGGGATCCTCGAAATGAAGCGCACCGATTCGCGCCAGGTCGCAGTGCGGAACCGGCGAATCCGTCCGCTTCGGGTAGCAGAGTGCATACTGAATGGGAACGCGCATGTCCGGCTCGGCCAACTGGGCCGTCGTCGAGCCGTCCTTCCACTCGATGAAACCGTGGATGATCGATTCGGGATGAACCCACACTTTGATCTGGGCGGGGTCGAGATCGAAAAGCCACTTCGCTTCGATGACCTCGAAGCCTTTGTTGAGAAGCGACGCCGAGTCCACGGTGATTCGCCGGCCCATGCTCCAGGTCGGATGTTTGAGCGCCTCGGCGGGTGTGATCGTGTCAAAGGTCCCAAGGTCCCGGGTCCGAAAGGGGCCCCCGGAAGCCGTTAGCCGAATGGCGCGCACGTCTTCGAACCTCTCACCGACCATGAGCTGGAAGAGGGCGTTGTGCTCACTGTCGACCGGCAGGATGGGGACACCCGACTCCCGCGCCCGGTCCGTCAGGAGCTCCCCGGCGATGACCAACGATTCTTTGTTGGCCAGGGCCAGGGCCTTGCCTGCACAGAGGGCGGCCCACGAAGAAGTCAGTCCGGCCGCCCCGACCAGGCCATTGAGAACGACGTCGGCGTCCGGATGGGCGGCCAGCTCGGGAAGAGCGTCGGGGCCGACCAAAAGCCTCCCCTGCCATCCGTTTCCGATTCGGTCCCGAAGCTCAGCAGCGCCCGTCGGGTCGCTCAGGCAAACAAGGGACGGCTGGTGGCGCAGGGTCTGCTCGGCCAACCTCGCCACGTTGCGGTGGCCGGCCAGCGCAAGGACCGAAAGCTCGTCCGGAAGGCGTGAGATGACGTCGAGGGCCGACTGACCGATCGATCCGGTCGAGCCCAGAAGGACGACCCGGCGAGGTTTGACATCCATGTCCATCGAATCAGAATCTACCGGCTAGCTGGTGAAGGTAGTAGTAGAAAAGAGGGGCCGTAAAGAAAAGGCTATCAAAGCGATCGAGGACACCGCCGTGCCCCGGAATCAGGGTTCCGGAGTCCTTGACCCCGGCCACCCGCTTCCACCGGGACTCGAACAGGTCCCCGAGCGCAGCCAGCACAGCGGCGACCAGGCCGAGTTGCGCCGCCAGGGCCGTCGAGAGGGCAAACCACGGGGTCCGGGAGAGCAGCACTCCGACGCCGACGGCGAAGATCACCGCGCCTGCCAGACCTTCCCACGACTTCTTCGGAGAGACCGCCTGCCAAAGCCGGTGCCGGCCGAACCGACTTCCGACGACATACGCGCCGGTGTCGGCCGCCCAGATCAGAAAGACGAGAAGCAGCACTTCCCAATGCCCGAGACCGGCTCCCTCCCAGGGTCCGCTATGGAGACGAATGAGAAACGACGGAAAGAGCCCGACGTAGGCTGCAGCCAGGATCAGCGCGGCAAGGGGCGCCCCCGGGATGCCCTTCAATCCGACGGGACGCCACAGCCAGCCGAGGAGCAACACATACCCTGCGAGGACAGCAGGGAGCAGAGCTTCGGGGGGAAGTAGCAGACCGGCCACGAGAAAGAGCGGTCCCAGAAGCACGAGGGCCGGTCCGAGAGGCGTCCCCATGGCCTGAAGAAGGCGTCCTCCTTCCCATGCGGCGACGACCGCAGCCAGACCGAGAAAGGCCGCAAAAGGCCACGGCCCCGTGAGAAGGGCTGCGAGAAATACGGTAACGAAGAGAATCGCCGACCGTGTCCGCCTCCCGAAGTCGCCGGAGGGCGGGCTCGAACTAACGGACCCCACCGAATCTACGATCACGCTTCTGATACTCGGCAATCGCGCGGTAGAGGTCCTGGCGGCGGAAGTCGGGCCAGAGCACATCCGTCACATAGATCTCGGCGTAGGCCAGTTGCCAGAGGAGGAAATTGGAAAGACGCATCTCTCCGCTCGTGCGAATGAGAAGGTCGGGGTCCGGCCAGTCCGAGGTGTAGAGAAACCGGTCGATGACCTTCTCGTCGACCTCGCTCGGATCCAGGCGCCCGGCTTCGATCTCCTCATGGATGCGCTGAAAGCAGTCGACGAGTTCCCGCCGTCCCCCGTAGGAGAGAGCGAGCACGAGCCGGAGCCCGGTGTTGTCCTTGAGGGTGTCCATGGTGCGTTGCAGCTCGTTCTGCACCGCGTCGGGAAGTTCTTTGGTGCGTCCGATGGTGAACATGCGGACGTTGTTCTTGCGCAGGGTCTCGACTTCGTCGACGAGGACCTGCCGCAGGAAGCTCATCAGACCTTTGACCTCAGCTTTGGGCCGGGTCCAGTTCTCACTGGAAAATGTAAAGAGGGTGAGGCATTCGATGCCCAGTTCGTGGCATGCCTCGACGATGTCGCGGACAGAGCGGCGTCCGGCGTGGTGGCCCGCGATCCTCGGCAAACCCCGTTTCGTAGCCCATCGGCCGTTCCCATCCATGATGACGGCGATGTGGCGCGGGAGATTGCCCTTCGCCTTCAAATCCCGGCAGTCGACGGCCAGAGATTTGGATTGGGTCATGCGCGGGTCCTCTTCAGTTCGCTGCAGCCAACCTGCGCCCCGGAGTCTGTTTTGTCAACCCACCCTGAGGGTCAGACCTCGAGGATCTCCTTCTCCTTCTTCCCGAGAATGTCGTCGACCTCGGCCACGTTGGCGTCCGTGATCTTCTGGACTTCACCCTGCAGCCGGCGGGAATCGTCCTCGGTCAGCTCGCCATCCTTTTCCGCCTTCTTGACGGCGTCGTTGGCGTCCCGGCGAATGTTCCGGATCGAGATCTTGGCGTCCTCACCCAACTTCTTGGCCTTCTTGACGAACTCCAGACGCCGCTCTTCGGTCAAAGCCGGAATGGGCACACGGATCAGTTCGCCATCGTCGGCGGGATTGAGCCCGAGATCGGCCTTCTGGATGGCCTTGAGGATCTCCTGGAGCAGCCCCTTGTCCCAGGGTTGAACGACGAGGAGCCGGGGCTGTGGCGCCGAGACCGAAGCAACCTGCGAAAGAGGCATGCCCTGTCCATAGGCATCGACCATGACCGGATCGAGAACTGCCGGTGTGGCCTTCCCCGTACGAATCCCGTGCAGATCCTGCTTCAGGGACTCCACGCTCTTCTTCATTTTTTCTTCGTGACTGGCGAGCATGGCATCGCTCATGACGACGATTCCTCCGTGACCAGAGTTCCGATGTTTTCACCTTCGAGGATCCGACGGATGTTCCCGGGCTCCTGAACATCGAAGACGACGATCGGAAGCCCGTTCTCTTTACTCAGGGTAATGGCCGTGAGGTCCATGACGCGCAGATTGTCTTCCAGGACGCGAGTATGCGTCAGGACGTCGAAGCGCTTTGCGTTCGGGTTCTTCGCCGGGTCGTCGTCATAGACTCCGTCCACTTTCGTGGCCTTGAGCAGGACGTCGGCCGAACTCTCGATCGCGCGCAGAACGGCGGCGGTGTCGGTCGTAAAGTAGGGGTTTCCGGTGCCCGCGGCGAAGATGACCGTCCGGCCCTTTTCCAGGTGTCGAACGGCGCGGCGACGGATGAACGGCTCTGCCACCTGCTCCATGTCGACCGCGGACATGACCCGGGTGAAGAGCCCCACGCGTTCCAGGTAGTCCTGAAGCGCGAGAGAGTTGATGACGGTGGCGAGCATGCCCATGTGATCGGCGGTGATCCGATCCATGCCGTCCGAGACGGCCCGGCTCTGCCCGCGGAAGAAGTTACCACCCCCCACCACAATGGCCACTTCACACCCCAAGCCCCGCACTTCCTGTACCTGTTGGGCTATAGAGTGGAGGGTGGTGCTATCCAGTCCGAAGCCTTCCTCACCAGCCAGAATCTCCCCACTCAGTTTGAGGAGAATCCGTTTCCAGCGGGGAATCGGTCCGGAACTCGAGCCAGGCTCGTCCGTCATTATTCGGACTCGTTCTCGTAGATGCCGATCTGGTAGCGCGTGAAGCGCTTGATGAGGATGTTCTCTCCGAGCTTTCCGACAAGATCGGTCAGAAGATCCTGAACCTTCTTGTCCGGGTCCTTGACGAAAGGCTGCTCGAGCAGAACGTTCTCGGCCATCCACTTGGTCAGGCGACCTTCGATCATCTTCTCGATGACGTTGTCCGGTTTGCCCGACTCCTTGGCCTGCGCGGTGTAGATTTCGCGCTCTTTGGCGATCTTGTCCGCCGGCACATCATCGCGGGAGACGGAGACAGGAACGGCGGCCGCGATGTGCAACGCGACGTCGTGGACGAACGCCTGGAAGTCTTCGGTGCGAGCGACGAAGTCCGTTTCGCAGTTCACCTCGAGGAGAACTCCGACGCGGTTTCCCGGGTGGATGTAGGAGTAAATCCAACCTTCACCCGTGGAACGCCCGGCCTTCTTCTCCGCCGCTGCGGCGCCCCGCTTGCGAAGTTCGTCGACGGCTTTGCTCATGTCGCCGTCGGCTTCCTGCAGGGCCTTCTTACAGTCCATGACACCGGCGCCGGTCTTGTCCCGGAGCTCCTTTACCATTTCACTCGAGATCGACATCTCTACTCCCTACTAGACTTGGTCTGCACGTTTCGCCCGTGCAGCAGTTACCCGAAAGGCCATCCTTCCGGGTACGTGATGCGTCCCGGGAAGTCCGCGTTACACATCGGACGATCCCGGGCCGTGGCTCTGGTGACTCTTGGCTGTTAGGCGCCCGTCGTCTGCGGGGCCGGCGCTGCCTGTTCCCCGGAAGGCGACGAGGCGGGAATGTCCTGGCCTCCCCCGGCCTTTGCTTCCAGGACGGAGTCGCTGACAAACCGCGAAAACAGTCGCAAAGAACGAATGGCATCGTCATTGCCAGGGATCGGATACGTGATCTCCGTCGGATCCGCGTTCGTATCGACGACGCCCATGACCGGGATACCGAGACGGTTGGCCTCGGCCACTGCGATCTTTTCCTTCTTCGTATCGACGACGAACATCAAACCGGGAAGGCGGTTCATCTCCTTGATCCCGCTGAAGATCTTCTCGAGCTTGCCGCGCTCTTTCTCGCGCTTGGAGACTTCCTTCTTCGAGAGCTTCTCGAATGTACCGTCATCACGCATGCGCTCGAGACTGCGCAGGTAGCGAATGCTCATCTTGATCGTCTGGAAGTTGGTGAGCATTCCACCCAGCCAACGCTCGGTGACGTAGAAGTTGCCGCAACGCTGCGACTCTTCCGCCATGACCGCCTGGGCCTGCTTCTTTGTCCCGACAAAGAGGATGGAATCGTTGTTGCGGGTCACCTTGTGAATCACGCCTCGGGCCTGCTCCAGGGATTGGAGCGTCTTCTGGAGGTCGAGGATGTGGATTCCGTTCCTCTCAATGAAGATGTAGGACTTCATCCGAGGGTTCCACCGGCGTGTCTGGTGACCGAAGTGAACTCCGGCCTCGAGTAGGTCGCGTATCGTCGGGATCGCCATCTTGCTTATCTGACTCCTTCGTGTCTGAGCAGTTTCAACGTCCGCCCCACGGCCCCGGTCGATCCGGGGAACCACTCTGTGGGACGTGCTTGGTTTGTCTGACTAACGCTTGGAGAACTGGAAGCGCTTGCGGGCTCCCGGCTGTCCGTACTTCTTCCGTTCCTTCATTCGGGGGTCACGCGTCAGCAGGCTCTCTTTGTCGAGCGCTGCTTTGTGCGCAAGGTCGTACTCTTTGAGGGCGCGGGCAATACCGAGGGAGATGGCACCGGCCTGACCGGCAATGCCGCCGCCGTCGACGCGGGCGCTGATGTCCAACTTGTCTTCCATCTCCGTGACGGAAAGAGGACGACGCGCGCGCAGAACGAGCACGTCGCGAGCGAAGTACTCTTCGAGCGGACGGCCGTTGATCGTCTGCTGGCCGGAGCCCGGACTGACGCGAACGCGCGCCACCGAAGACTTCCGACGACCTGTACCCAAATAGACCGACTTCGTCGCCATCTACCTCAACCCTCCTGCGGGATGGCCTTGCCGGCCTTGCCCAACTCGAAAACCACCGGCTTCTGCGCCTCGTGCGGGTGCTGATCCCCGTCGTAGATCTTGAGCTTACGAATCATCTGCCGTCCGAGCGGACCCTTCGGAAGCATTCCGCGCACGGCGTCGCGAATGACCTCGCCCGGCTCTTTCGACATGCGCAGGCCCAGGGGCGTGCGCTTCTGGCCACCCGGATACCCGGAATGACGCAGATAGTATTTCGTTTCCAACTTCCGACCCGTGACCCGAACGCGAGTCGCGTTGAGGACGACGACATGGTCGCCCGTGTCGAGATACGGGACGTACATAGGGTTGTGCTTTCCTCGCAGCAGCCCGGCAACTTCACTGGCCAGGCGACCCAGAGTTTCTCCGTCGGCATCGATCAAAAACCAACGGCGCTGCACATCCCCCGCCTTGGTGGCGTAGGTGCTCATCTCCACTCCTCTTCAACAGCCATACGTGGACGCAAAGTTGCGAGACTAGTTCGGAAGTCCAGTCCTGTCAAGCGTTCACAGAGGATCGTTTAGCGATCAAACCCTGATAGAGGGCCTGCAACTCACCAATCATCCGTTCGGCACTGAACTCGTCCGCCATTTCCGGACCGGCGGCTGCCATTCGAAGCCGCCGGTCGGGATTTCGGATGAGTGCCAGGGTCGCCTCCGCTGCCGATTCGACGTCTCCCGGAGGCACGACCAGGCCCGTCCGCTCATGGGCCACGGCCTCCCGCACTCCATCCACATCGTAGGCCACGATCGGCGCCCGGGCCGCCATCGCCTGAGGCAGCGTTCGGGGCAGGCCCTCCCAGTGGGATGTGAGCAGGAAAACGTCGAGGGCGGCCATGAACGGGGCCACATCCCGCCGAATTCCGGTCAGGATCAGCCGATCGGCGAAGGGCCGCAGCCGGTCGCGCACCTCGGCGCGGTAAGGGCCGTCCCCAACGATCAACCCCCAAGCCGTAGGTTCGGCCGTCAGCACCCGGGACATCACCTCTACCAGCTCGAGGGGCGCCTTTTGCTGGCTGAGTCGCGTCACCGCCCCCACGACCGGAACGTCTTGCGGCAGTCCGGCATAGGCCCGGGCCGCCCTGCGGTCCGCACCGGCGGCCAGGAACGGCTGCAGCTCGACCCCGGAACGGATCAGCCGGTACTGCTCCGGACGACCGATCCCGTTGGCCAGCCCCTTTTCGATGTCTCTCCGCGAAACCGCCACCAGCGTGTCCGTCCAACGGGCCGCCCGCCGCTCGAGATGGATGTAGAGACGGCGTACATGGGCCGGCTGGGCCTCGTGAAATGACCAGCCATGAATGGTGTGGACGACCCGCGGGATCTGGGCCTTTTGCGCCGCCCAGCGGCCGAGAATCCCTGCCTTGGAGCTGTGCGTATGGACGATCCTGTAAGGGTGCTTCTCGAAGCGGTCACGCAGCCAACGGGCGGCCGCCCAGTCCCTCCTCGGATCCACCTCCCGAATGAGGTCCGGTACCGGCCTGGGCTCCACTCCCCGTTTCCGTGCGTCTTCCCACAGAGACCCTTCCGGACCGGTCTCGGAACCGCAGAGGAGCGTCGTCGGGAAAACCCCTTCCTCGGGACCGATCCGCTCCGTCGAGAGAATCGCGTTCTCCTGCGCTCCCCCGATGATGAGACGGGTGATGAGGCGGGCAATGGGAAACCGGTCGATGGCGCCGGGCACCGCCGCAACCGCATCGGATTTCGTCCCTCCGCTCAACGCACCTCCCTGTTCCGCCGATGTCGGTGTCGGTGTCGGGTTTCGTTCATCAGAAGCCTACGTCGGAAACGGAGGCCGCTCGACCCCGCGTTCGCTGATCCAACCCGTGATGAACTCTGCCGGCGTGACGTCGAAGGCCGGGTTCCAGACCCGAGCGTTTGCCGGCGCCGCAGCAGCGGACCGAAAGGACCGCACCTCCTCGGCCGGTCGCTGCTCGATCGGAATGTCCGTCCCTGACGCGAGACTCAGGTCGAAGGTGCTTCGCGGAGCCACGACGTAGAAGGGAACGTTTGCGTGCCGGGCCGCCAAGGCGACGGCAAACGTTCCGATCTTGTTCGCGGCGTCTCCGTTCGCAGCAATGCGGTCGGCGCCGACCAGGACAACGTCGACGCGACCGGACGCAAGCGTGGATGCGGCTGCACCGTCGCACTGCAGCTGATAGGGAATGCCGACGCGCTCCAACTCCCAGGTATTGAGACGCGCTCCCTGCAGAAGCGGACGCGTTTCATCGACGAAGACGGAGACGCTGCGACCGCGACGCCCGGCTTCCAGGACGACGCCCAAAGCAGTCCCGCCACCGGCCGTGGCAAGTCCACCGGTATTGCAGTGGGTCAGGACCGTCGCCGGATCGGGCAGCACGGTCAGTCCGTGCTCCGCCATGCGGCGTGAAAGATCCAGGTCTTCATCGAGAATCCGCTGTGCTTCCTCAACGGCTCTTCGTTCCCAATCGTCCGCATGACCGTTCAACGCGAAGGCCAGGGTGCGGTCGACGGCCCAGGCCAGGTTGACCGCTGTCGGACGGGAGGCACGGACGGACTCCGCATTCTTCCGAAACTCCGTCTCGTCGCCGTTTGCTTGCCGAGCCGCCAACGCCACGCCGAAGGCGCCGGCAACACCAATGGCGGGCGCGCCCCGGACCGAAAGCCGACGAATCGCTGCGATCAATTCGTCCGTCGTGCTGAGATCCAGAAAGACTTCCTTGTCCGGAAGCTGTGTCTGGTCGATGAGCCGAAGCTGTTCGTCCACCCACGCGACGGTCTGAACGAAACTCACGGCGCCGCCTTCCCTTCCAGCTCCAGGCAGAGACGCCTCAACCGGGAGAGCGGCAATCCCATCACGTTGAAGTAGTCGCCTTCGATTCTGGGTACGAAAAGGCCTCCCCAACCTTGAATGCCGTAAGCGCCGGCTTTGTCCATGGGCTCGCCGGTTTCTATGTAGGTTTCTCGAACTTCGTGGTCTTCCAAGTCAAAGAAGACGCGGGACCGTTCCGCGCAGGTCGCGCGCTCACGGCGACCGATAATCTCCAGAGCCATTCCCGTCCAGACGTCATGCCAGCGGCCTCCGATGCGACCCAGAAGTCGTGCGGCGTCGGCTTCGTCCTCAGGCTTCTCCAGGACATCCCCGTCCACCACGACCACGGTGTCCGCGGAAAGAACCGCGTACGCGCCGCGACGGTCGGCTTCGTCAAGGGCCGCGTCGAGTTTGCGCTCCGCCAACCGTTGCACGTAAGCCTCCGGCCGTTCGTCCGTCGCCCGATCTCCCTCCAACACGTCGACGTCGACGAAGAAGAGCGGGATCCGAAGCCGTTCCAGAAGCTCGCGTCGCCGCGGGGAACGCGAAGCCAGAGCCAAGGGTCCCTCGGCCAGCCCGAGCAGTTGGAGGCCGCGCTTCGATTCGGTCTCGGTCAGCTCCTTCGTCATGACGTGGACGGCCTCCCCTTCCACTCCCGCGAATCGAGAATCAAAGTCACCGGCCCGTCGTTGACGAGGGAGACGTTCATCATGGCCTGGAACACTCCCGTTCCGACATGAAGCCCGCGCTCGCGAAGGATACGAACGAACTCTTCGTAGAGCGGTTGCGCCCGATCGGGCGGCGCCGCCCCGGTGAAACTCGGGCGGCGTCCTTTGGTGCAGTTTCCGAAGAGAGTGAACTGAGACACGGCAAGCACACCGCCGCCAACGTCTTCGACGATGCGGTTCATCCGTCCCTCGTCGTCACGAAAGATGCGCAGCTCGGCGCACTTTCGCGCCATCCACTCCGCATCGTGTTCCGTGTCGTCCTCCCCAACACCCAACAGCACGACGAGTCCGGCATCGATCGAACCTGTGATCTCCCCATCCACTTCCACGGAGGCGGACGTCACTCTTTGAACCACTGCAAGCACGTCAGTCCAGGATCAGATTGAGGCCGAGGTAACCGGCGAATCCGTCGCGTTCGAAGTCTCCCTCGATGCGACGAAAACGTCCCTCACCGAAGACTTCGAGCAAATCACCGACGCGAAAGTTTGCCCCGAGGAGCCCGTGCCACTCGAGTTCGGTGCTTTCTCCTTCGTACTCGGCCTGAAGGTCCCGGCCGGCCTGCTTGAACGCCTCGGCAATGGCGTCGGGATCGATCTCGGTGAAATGGACACCGAGGCCTGCCCCCACATAGAGACCCAGCAAACTGACCGGCAACAGATCGGCCCGAACTGATGTGTAGATGGCGAGGTCCGACCAGTCGACTTCTCCATCAAACGCAGAGTCGACGGAGGACCTCGTAAATGTCAGTTCGTCGGACGTTCCTTCCCCCGCAACCTCGAGAGAGATTCGGTCCGAGAGAAATGGAAAGACGGCCTGGATGCCGAAGAGCTTCTGATCCTTGGCCTCGAGATTCGAGTTGAAGAAGCTACCGTCCAATTCGGCGTATCCCGCTCTCACTCCGAAACGAACGCCCTCCGCGGCTTCCGACGGGCTCGCGGCCATTGCGATGAAAAACGTCGCCACCAGCACAAGCGCGGGTGCGGACTTCCGTGATGCAAACCTCATGGCTCCTCCTTTGAGCACGTGAGTGTGGGCGGGTCCGCCCCGTTTCAACCCGCGAGTTCGTCGCTTTCGTCATCCTGCAGCCGTTCGACGCGCGTCACTCCCTTGACGCCCTCGATCGCCCGCATGACCCGGCGCAGGTGCGCCAGGTTCTTCACCGTAACGAGGAAGTCTCCGATCGCGTGATCGTCTTCCGCGTCCATCATGCCCTGTTTGATGTTCGTCTTGGTCTTGGAAATCGCCTGGGCGACATCGGCCAGCATGTTTTCCCGGTCGTCGCCATAAATCGAGAGCCGCACTTCAAAGAGTTTGTCCCGATCGACGTCCCACGAAACGTCGAGGACCCTCTCCTGCTCGATCTTGTCGTCGAGGACATTGGGACAGTCCTGACGATGGATGGAGACGCCGCGACCGCGCGTGATCACTCCGACGACCGGGTCACCCGGCACCGGGTGACAACAGTTGGCCATTCGGATGAGCAGCGACGAGATGCCCTGGATCTTGATCCCGCCGACCGGACGTTGTGCGATCGACTTCAGCCGTTCGACCGGTGAGGCTTTGCGCGGCGCGATCAGTTCCGGATAGATCCGGTGCGCCACGTTTTTCGCCGAAAGAACCCCCTCCCCAACCTTGGCCAAGAGCAGGCTGGAATCCGAAAGGCCGAAGGACTGGGCAACGTCCAGCAGGTCCGCTTCGTCCGGCATCTTCTTTCGCGACTTCTTGAGCTCCCGGGTAATCATCTCGCGGCCCAAAGCCACGGACTCGGTCAGTCGCTGCGCCTTCAGCCAATGGCGAATCTTGCTGCGGGCCCGGCTCGTCTTGACGAAGCCCAGCCAGCCGTCCGACGGATTGGCATTCGGTGACGTGAGGATCTCGACAGTGTCGCCGTTTCGCAGGCGGTGTTTGAGCTGAACAAGACGCCCGTTGACCCGTGCACCCACCGTGTGATTTCCAACGGCGGTGTGCACGGAATAGGCAAAGTCGACGGGTGTGGCCGCTCGCGGCAGCTGCTTCAGCTCACCTTTCGGCGTGAAGACGAAGATTTCGTTCTCATAGAGCGAGGTCCGAAGGAAGTCCATGAAGTCTTCGGGGTTTTCCGCATCTTCATGCCACTCCGTGGTCCGCTGAACGATGGACTCTCCGAGTTTGCGTTCCAGCTCTTCGTCGAGCCGTCCCTTCTCTTTGTACTGGTAGTGCGCGGCGATTCCGAGTTCGGCCGTCCGGTGCATGTCGACGGTTCGGATCTGGATTTCGACCATGCGCCTGCGCGGTCCCACCACCGTCGTGTGCAGCGACTGGTACATGTTGCTCTTCGGGGTCGCGATGTAGTCCTTGAATCGGTCCTGCACCGGAACGAAAAGATCGTGAACGATCCCGAGGACGCGATAGCAGTCGGTCCGCGAACGGACGAGAACACGGACACCGAGCAGGTCAAAGATCTGATCGAAGCCGGTTCCGTTCCGGTTCATCTTCTTCCAGATCGAGGCAAAGCTCTTGGGACGACCCGTAACTTCGCCCTCGATAAGTTCGGCATCCATGCGATCCCGAATCGGCCCCTTGATTTCTTCGATCGCGGACTCGCGTTCCTGCCGCTTGGTCGCGACCAGCTGGGCCACCCTCTGATAGCCCTCCTGGTCGGAGTGCTTGAAGGCCAGATCTTCGAGTTCCCACTTGAAGGTGGCAATTCCCAGACGGTGAGCGAGCGGCGCGTAGATCTCCCTCGTTTCCCGGCTGATGTTGATCCGCTTCTCGGGTTTCATCGAGTCGAGCGTCCGCATGTTGTGCAGCCGGTCGGCCAGTTTGATGAGGATGACCCGAATGTCCTTGGCCATCGAGAGCAGCATCTTGCGGAAGTTCTCCGACTGCTCGGCCTGAGGATTGCGGAAAGGAATCCCACCGATCTTGGTCACGCCGTCCACCAGGTGGGCGACCTCGCCCCCGAACTCCTTCTCGACCATCGCCAGGTTGATGGCGGGGTTGTCCTCGACCGCATCGTGAAGAAGCGCGGCCTGGAGGATTTTCGGGTCGGCCTGTTTGCGCAGGAGGTCGAGGAGAATCCGAGTCACCGCCACCGGATGCGTGATGTAGGGCTCCCCGCTCTTTCGCTTTTGCCCTTCATGAGCGTCGCGCGCAAAGACAAAGGCACGCCAAACCTGATCCGGCCCCGGTGGGACCAGATTCTCGCGAAGCTCGGCCCGGAATTCGGACTCGAGTTCGACCAGGCTGACGGTGTCCTTAGACAAAGTCGATCTCCCGCAGTTTCAGCTGAACGCGCTCCTGTCCACGGTATCGGTTCACCGTCGGGGTGAAGGCCAGCTGTAAGTTGACTCCACGGGACGGGACAGAGCCCGCAAACTCTCCGAGCCCGAATCCGATGCAGTCAATCCGGTTGCCTCCGGTCCACGCCTGAAGTTTCAGGTGCCTTTCGGCAAGGACTCGGGCTCCCCGGCAAAGAGCGCGGCCGGTGAAGAGCGGCTCCGCGTTGCCTTCGCCGAACGGACCCAGGCGCTCGAGCCAGCGCGCCAGTTCGATGTCGCATTCACCCGGTTCGAGCACTCCGTCCAGGTCCAACCGGGGATCGTAGAGTCCGTCGACGAGAGAGCGGGACCTGGAGACGACCGCCTCCTGAAAGGCCGGGAACGCGTCCGGAACCATGGAGAACCCCGCGGCCCGGCGGTGGCCGCCAAAACCCAAAAGGTGCTCCGCTCCCTGCTCGAGAATCGGGAGGAGGTTGACGCCTTCGGGAGCCCGGGCCGATCCGCGGGCCACCTCCCCCTGCAACGAAACGAGAAGGACCGGCACCCCGTACTGACCGACGAGCCGGGAGGCGGCGATTCCCAGAACCCCGGGATGCCATTCGGCAGAACCGAGCACGACCGCGTTCGAGCCGGGCGGCTCCGGAAGTTCGGCGAGCGCATCGATCGACTCCTGCTGCACCCGTTCGTTGAGTCCCTTCCTCTCGTTGTTGACCTCTTCCAACTGTCGCGCCAGGGTCCGCGCGGCCGCCAGGTCGTCCGAGGTCAGAAGTTCGAATGCACAGGTCGGGTCTCCGAGTCGGCCCGCGGCGTTGAGGCGCGGCGCGAGGGAAAAGGCAATGTGGCTCGAGTCGAGCAACTTGTCGGTCAACCTGGCTTCGTCGATCAACGCCTGAAAGGCGGGGCGACGGCGAACTCGCAACACCCGGATGCCGTAGTGGGCGAAGACTCGGTTTTCGTCCCGGAGCGGGACGACGTCGGCCACCGTTCCCAACGCAACAAGGTCGAGCTGATTGAAGAGGAAGCGTCGGTCCTCCTCCGTTCCGTGTCGCTCGAGCCATCCCTGAAGGAACTTGAAGCAGACCCCGACCGCGGCGAGATCAGCAAACGGATAGCGGTCGCCGCTTCGTCGAGGGTTGATCAGCGCAGTCGCCGGGGGAAGTTTGGCTTCCGGCATGTGATGGTCGCAGACGATGACGTCGACGCCCAACTCCCGCGCTCTTTCGATGGGTTCGTGCGCGGTCGTCCCGCAGTCCGCGACGATGATGAGACGCGATCCGGCGGCATGGGTCCGCTCCACCGCACCGACATTGAGGCCATACCCGTCTTCGAGGCGATTGGGGAGCATGCACTCCACGGAAAGACCACGCCGACCGAGAACGCGGGCAAAGAGCGAGGTCGACGTAATCCCGTCGACGTCGTAGTCGCCGAACACGACCACGCTTTCGTCACCCTGCGCGGCCTTCTCCAAACGCTCGACGGCGACATCCATGTCGGTGAGAAGAAAGGGATCGTGGAGATCATCGACCTGTGGACGCAGGAAGCGTTCCACCCCATCGTCGGTGCGCACACCCCGATTCCAAAGGGTGGTCAGGACGGGCGTGGGAACCCCCCATTTCCGGCAGAGACGGTCCCATTCCTCCGGAGGACGTTCCTCGGGCAGGACCCATTGCGATTTACTGTTCGTAGCCATGCGATTCGTTTTCCGATGAGACTTCACAACCCCGTCTCTATTCGCGTAACCTTAGCGTTTCCTTGAACTTCAGGTCAATTGAGCGCGCTGTGGTGTCCCGTACCGGTCATCTCTGCGGGCAGAGAACCCGGACGTGCCCCGAACGAAGAAACATCGTGAGCCCCGCCGTTTCGAGGCCAGGATCGAAAGCCTGGCCTTCGGAGGGAAGGGCGTCGCTCGCATCGACGGCAAAGTCGCCTTCGTTCCCCGGGCCTTCCCCGGGGAGGAGGTCGTCGTCGAGGTCGTCGGTCGCCGGAAGAAATTCGACCGAAGCCGGCTCATCTCCGTGGAGGTCGCCTCGCCTGACCGGCGGCCCGCCGTCTGCTCCCACGTCGCCGTCTGTGGCGGATGCGCGACCCAGGAACTCGACTACCCACGTCAACTCGAGGCCAAAGCTCAGCAGGTTCGTGATTGTTTGCAGCGGATCGGGGATCTTCAGGTTCCCGAGTGGGCGCCCCCCATCGGCTCTCCGCGGGAGTTCCGCTACCGGAACAAGATGGACTTCACCTTTGCCCATCGCGCCTGGATCGAGGCCGGTCCCCCGGAAGGCGAGCTACCGTCCCCGGCGCTCGGGCTCCACGTTCCCGGTCGCTTCGACGGAGTCTTCGACCTGGAGGTCTGCCACCTCTGCTCTCAGCGAGTCGTCGAAACCGTCCGTCATGTCCGCGCGTTCGCACGTCACCACCAACTCCCCGCCTATTTCAGTCGCAACGACACGGGACTCCTTCGGCACCTGATCACCCGGGAGGGCCACCACACCGGAGAGTTGCTCGTCGGTCTCGTCGTCCGTGAGCCCGACGACGTCTTGGCCGAATTCGGCTCATACCTGGCCGAACGGATCGACGGACTGACCGGCGTCGTCCTCGTCGTCAATCGGACCAAAGCCACCATTGCCCGGGGCGACGAAGAGATCGTGCTGCACGGCCGCGACCACATTCACGAGCGGTTGGGCGGCCGACTCTTTCGCGTCGCGGCCCAGTCGTTCTTTCAGACGAACACGGAAGGAGCCGAGACGCTGGTCCAAGCCATCCGTGAGCGGCCGGAAGCACAGGGGAAACATCTTCTCGATCTCTATTGCGGAGCGGGCACACTCGGTCTTTGTCTGGCCGACCGGTTCGAACGGATCACGGGCATCGAGCAGAACGAAGCGGCAGTCGCCGACGCGCGCGAGAACGCGCGTCTGAACGGAATCGATCACACCTCGTTCGAAAGCGGAGACGTCCTCGATTGGCTTCGGACACGGGGCACCGGTCGGGGATCGAACCTGGCGACCGAATCGGACTCGGTTATGGGGTCGCAGGCCGGCGGCGCCGAGGCTACGGACGGGTTACCCGTTGAAACATTCGACACGGTCATTGTGGATCCGCCGCGGGCGGGCCTGCACCCGAAGGCTCTGCGCCTTCTTCCCCACCTCGGGGCGAAGCATCTCATCTACGTCTCGTGCAATCCGTCGACCCTGGCCCGCGACGCCTCCGAGCTGGCCGGGCACGGCTTCGTCCCCAAAGCGCTCCGGATCGTCGACATGTTCCCGCAGACCGGGCACGTCGAGTCCGTTCTCGTCTTCGACGCTCCCCAGCACCCATCCTAAGTTTCCGCTGAAGTGCAACCCGGCGGATCCCGGCTCCGTAGTCCCTGACAGCACCACTTTTTCCTACTGGAGGACTCAAATGGTCAAGCAGCTTTTCTGGACCCTGGTTTCGGTCATCGTCTTCAGCTCCTCGGCCCTGGCCGGCGAAAGCTGGATTCACATCCGGATCGTTGACGAAGACATCGACGGTGACCGCGTCAGCATCAACATGCCCGTCGATCTCGTCGAATCGATGCTCCCCATGATCGAGACGAAGGAGCTTCGCGAAGGCCGGATCAAGATCAACAACCGGGAGTTCACCGGTGAAGATCTACGAGAGTTCTGGTCCGCCATCCGGAAGGCCGACGACGGCGAGTTCCTGACCATGGAATCGAATGATGCCGAGGTTCGCGTCTCCAAGAAGGACGGCCTCCTGTTGGTTCGGGCGGAAGACCGGGACGATGACGAGTACGTCGACCTGCAGATTCCCATTCCCGTCGTGGACGCTCTTCTCTCCTCCGATGACGACGAACTCGATCTGCTGGCCGGCCTCGACGCACTGCAGGAGCACGGGCACCAGATCAGCGTCACGGTCAACGATGACCACACCGCGCTGCTCGTTTGGATCGACGACGACCCGGACAGCGACCGCTAAGACCTTTAAGGAAGTAGTGACAGAGGGAACCGTGGCCGCGATTTCACTTCCGTGAGTCGCGGCCGAATTCAACGGATCGCGCGGAACTTCGGGAGGCCACCATGTCCTGGAAGAAGATCGGGATCGTCTTCAGCGCCCTCTTCCTCATCAGTCTGACCTTCGTCGGGTGGGTGAAAGCAAATGGCTTCGACCGCAGCCTTCGGGTCGCCGTTCACGACTCCGAGCTCGACTTGGCGGTTCGCGTTCCGGTCGTCTTCGTCCGCTTGGGCCTGAACGTCGTCCCGGACCGTGTCCTGGACGAAGTCCGCAGGGAACTGGAGCCCCACAGCGCCGCCATCGAGGTGTTCCTCGACGGAATTGATCGGTGCGACTCTGCCGAACTCGTCCGGATCGACGGCGCAGACGAATACGTCCGCATCACCGTCCATCAAGGATGCTTGCGCGTCGATGTCGAAGGAGATGCGGAAAGCATCTGCCTGGAAGTCCCGCTCGCGGCAGTCGACGCAGTTTGGAACCGGATCGGCTGAGCCCCCCTCTCGTCGGCACGCCGTCGGCACGCCGTCGGCACGTTGTCGGTCCTTTGTCGGTTCCTGCGCGAAGACGACTATCCGGGTCCCATCTCCTGTCCGTTGCGGGCTCTCTCCAGATACTCGCGAGCCCGCGCATCGTCCGGCTGAATGCTGAGGACCGTTTCCCAAGCAGAAGCCGCATCCTCGTAGCGTGCGCCCTGGTGCAACGTGATCGCCTTCTGGATCCAGGCGACGCGGTGCCGGGGCAGCCGCGCGAGGATTCCGTCGAGACGCTCCACCGCCGCTTCTCCGTTTCCGGTCTCGCGTAGGAGAATGGCCAGGTTGATGACCGGCCCCGGATCCAACGGGTCGAGCATGGTCGCCGTTTCCAAAGCCTGCACGGCTTCGCCGGACCGATTCGATTGTTTGAGAATGAAGGCCAGGTTCATGAAAGACGGAATGTGCTCGGACTCGATCTCGAGCGTCCGCCGGAAGTAACGCTCCGCGGCCTCCAGCTCACCGGACTGCATCGCGGTCTGACCGAGTTGATAGTGCGCTTCATAAAAGTCCGGCGCATCTGCGATGACTCCGCGTAACTCTTCGACTGCCTGAACCCGCTCCCCGACAAAGAGGTGATACTGGGCCAAGGCCAGTCGGCCGCGCAGAGAGACCAGGCTGCCGGTCTCCGATCCCCCGACGTAGCCCAGGCTGCGCAGCTTCTCCATCATTTCACCGTCGACCTGGTTGGCCGCTTCCAGAAGTTGCTTCTTTCGGGCCTCGGACCACGCCGGGTCACGATAACTGGCGACGGTGGTGAGTTCGGGGCTCTCGATGAAGGCGTCGGTCCGACTCCGCCCACGAAAGTCGTCGGCCACCGGTAGGTCCAAGAGCGTGAGCAGCGTCGGCAGGACGTCAAAGATCGTCACGTCCGGCAACGAGGCCCCCGCCCGCACGCCGGGACCGGCCAGAAGAAACACGCCTTCGATGTCGTGCCAAAGGGCCGCCGTACGGTAGTCCTGGTTCGCCCTTTCTTCCATCGGCCGCTGATCCCCGGCAAGAAAGCCGTGGTCTGAAACGATCATGACGTAGGCATCTTCCGGAAGCTCTTCGAGCAGGCGTCCCAACTCCGTGTCGGCCTGGCGGAGGAAAGAGTCGACGGTCTGTCCATACTTCTCGTGCTCTTCCTCGGATGTGTACGGGTAGGACGGCGGCGCATAGCGCATGTACATGTGGCCGGCCGTGTCGGTCCCTTCGTAGTAGACGGCAACCAGGTCCGTTGGATCGGCGAGCAGCTGAAGTCCGGCCGTCGTCACGTTTTTCATCGTGGAGTAGATGTGCCGAAAATGGCCGATGGGATCGTTGAAATCGTGGCTGTCCGCGCGGTTCCACTCCTCCGGAGTGATTTTCATGAAACGGGCGGCGTCCTCGATGGTGACATCGGCGGGTTCGAGCAGCTGGGGCCTGAGATCTGCAGCCAATTCCCGGGGATAGGTCAGTTCCTCCTCCTCTTCCCGGTTGGAGACGAAGGCATGCGCGAGGACGCGGTCCGAGACGATTTGGCCCCGAACCTTTTCCGCCGGCCAGCTGGCCCACCAACCGACCACACCGACGTCCCGCCCCCGTTCCGAGAGCAGATTCCAGAAAGCTTTGGCCAGCCGGTGGCGACTCGTGATGACGATCGGATCCCCCGTCGTCGGGTCAGGGACGGTGAAGTCGATGACACCGTGGTCGTCCGGGCCGTACCCCGTCGCGATCGTCGTCCAGATGACGGGAGAAATGATCGGCTGGATCGATTTCATGCGCGCCCGAACACCCCGGGCAACCAGGGACGAGATGTTCGGGAGCTCGCCACGGTCCATGAGCGGTTTCATGACGTCCCAGTCAGCGCCGTCGAGCCCGACGAGCAGAACCTTGGGTTTGGACTGGGGCGCGGGTTCGGAACAACCGGCGACGAAAACGAGAATGATAGAGGCGGACAACACAGCCACCAGACGGATCGAACGGACGGGCCCTCGCAACTCAGGAACTTCCTTTCTTCGATGTCGAGAAAGGGTGAGTATACGAGGCTGGAAGCGATAGTTCGTTAGTGAATCTCGGAGGGTGACGTGGGAAAGCGAGAACTCTTCCTCGACAGGCTCAAGAGCGGCCCGACTCTCGTCGACGGGGCGATGGGAACCGTCCTGTACGATCGCGGCGTCTACATCAACCGCTGCTTCGACGAATTGAATATCGCCCAGCCGACTTTGGTCACCGAGGTTCATCGCGACTACCTGCGCGCAGGGGCCGAGGTCATCGAGACGAACACCTTCGGCGCGAACCGGGTCAAGCTGGCCGCCCACGGGCTCGAAGACTCCCTCGAACTCATCAATCGGAAGGGTGTCGAGCTGGCCCGACAAGCCGTTGAGGACTCCAAGAAGGAAGCCTTCGTCGCAGGCTCCGTGGGACCGATGGGAAATCCGAGGCACACCCTCGATCTGGATCTGGGAACCCTTCGCGACATCTATGACGAACAGATCCGCGTTCTCGTCGACGCCGGGATCGACGTCCTCTTTATCGAGACGATCTCGCGTCGGGAAGAAATGGCCGCGGCTTTGGGCGCCGCCCGTGACCATTCCGACCTGCCGGTGGTCGCCCTCATGACCTTCGGGGATGACGGCCACACCGTTCAGGGAGAGTCTCCGGCCAATCTCGCCCGTTGGATGCGCAGCCTGGGCGCGGATGTCGTCGGTTGCAACTGCTCGACCGGGCCCCGCCTCATGCTCGACGTTCTCACAGAGATGCGGAAGGCCGGAGATGACCTCCTACTGGCCGCCCTTCCCAACGCCGGCGCTCCCGAGTTCGTCGAAGGGCGCGCGATCTACTTTTCGTCTCCGGAGTACATGGGTACCTACGCCCGCCGCTTCGTCCGAAGCGAGGATGTCGCGTTGGTCGGTGGGTGTTGCGGGACCACTCCAGAGCATGTCCGAAACATGCATGGTGCGCTCAAGTCCATTCAGGGGACGAAAGTGACGCTGGTCGAAAGCTCGGACGAAAACTCCGGTCCCGACGAGCCGGTGGAAGCCGTACCGCTACCGGAAAGGAGCCGGCTGGCCCGACGTCTGAGCGAGGGACACTTCGTCACTTCCGTGGAGATCTCTCCCCCCCGCGGCGTCGACCCGACCAAGGTTCTCTCGGCGGTCAGCAAGCTGCGGGATGCGGGCGTCGACGCCGTCAACATTCCGGACGGACCTCGGGCTTCGGCCCGGATGAGCCCGATGGCCCTTTCGGCGCTCATCACCCAACAGGTCGGGATCGAGACCATTCTTCATTACTGCTGTCGTGACCGAAACCTCCTCGGAATGCAGTCCGACCTACTGGGTACTCATGCGTTGGGAATCCGGAACCTCATCATCATCACGGGGGATCCGCCGAAGTTGGGCGACTACCCGCAGGCAACGCCGGTCTTCGACGTCGACTCGATCGGACTGACCGAGATCGTCGAACGGCTGAACCACGGGCTGGACCTCGGAGCCAAATCACTCGGTGCACCCACGTCGTTCTTCGTTGGAGTCGGCGTCAACCCCGGCGCCATCAATCTCGATCACGAGATCGACCGCTTCCGCCAAAAGGTCCAGGCCGGCGCGAACTGCGCCTACACGCAGCCCGTCTTCGATCCGAAGCGCCTCTTCACGTTTCTCGAGAGAACCGAGGACATCGACATTCCCATCCTCGTCGGAATCCTCCCACTCAACAGCCACCGCAACGCAGAGTTCTTCCACAACGAAGTCCCGGGGATGGACGTTCCGGACGATGTGCGGGCCAGGATGAAAGAAGCTGGAAGCGGTGACGAGGCCAAACGCGTCGGGGTCGAGATTGCGAAGGAAGCGCTCGCCAAGGCACGATCCTCGTCCCGCATCCGCGGCGCCTACGTCATGCCGCCGTTCGGCCGGGCTGCGCGCGCTCTGGACGTGCTCGGAGATCTTCTCGCGGAAACCGCAGCGGGGCCGGCCACGCAAACCCGATAGGATCGCGACGCCCGATAGGATCGCGACGTTTAAGGCGTTTCGGGGGTTTCCAACCGGTCCAAAAGGTGCCGGGCCTCGACCAGAGCCAGGGAGTCCTGGCCAAAGACCAGAAAACGCCGGAAGACGTCGGCCGCTTCCGTCGACCGGTCGTGTTCCAGGAACAAGCGTCCCAGCTGAAAGTACGCCGGCTCATAGTGCGGTCGCAGTCGCAGGACCTGCTCCAGGTGGAAGGTCGCCCGGTCGATCTCGTCGTCCCGCTCCGAAACCATCGACGCGTTGTAGTGCGCCTCAGCATGGGTCGGGTCCAAGGCCAAACAGGCCTGGTACTCCGTCGCAGCCACGTCATACCGTTTCGTCCGATGCGCAAGGTAGGCCAGTTGAAAGTGGTCTTCGGCCAGCGCTTCGCCTTCCAGACCGACCAGCTGCCGGAACATCGCCCCCGCCTGATCGTGACGGCGGATTTCCTTCCACTGGTACGCGGACTCCCGGAGCCGCTCCTCGTGCAACCCGCCACGTTCGAGGGCGCGCATTCCGGCCATGATCGCTTCCGCCCGAAAGCCGTCGTCACGGAGAAGCAGCGAGAGATCGTGGTGCGCTTCCGGAGGACAAAGAGGAGCCTTGCTGAGCGCGCGGAAGGCACGCGTGGCCCGAAGGCGCATCCCCAGCTTGAGAAGGGTTCGCGCATGAAGGTAGGCCGCCTCCACCGAGTCCGGTCCCGAACCCCGATCGAGATAGACTTCGAGGTGATGACGGGCAGAGACCAGATTTCCGATCTCGTAGTAGGTCGACCCCAGAACAAAGTGCGGTTGGGGATCCGAGCCGTTTGCCCGCAGGGCGCTGAGCGCCTCCTGAATCCGAATGGCCGTGTCCTCTGCATCGACGACCGGAACCGGACGGCGAACAACCGATGGGTTCGTCGGCAGAGGGTCGGCCGAAACCGCCAACCCAAGAAGGGGTGCTGACCCATCCAGATCGAAAGGAGTCCAATGGATGAGGACAACGGCTAGGACTGCGCCGATCCAGGAGGTCGGCAAGAAGTGGCTCCCAAACATTGAAGCAGGCTACCTTGCCGACCCGGGCCCTACAACGACACTTTCGTCGTCCGGTCGCGTTGACACCTTCGCCCGCATGAACGAGAATCCCGCCCATGGCGGAGGCAGATCGAACAGCCCAACCACGGCAGAAGGCGAGAGCCCTTTTTCGTCGTGCCTATCGGGCGCAACAGCGAGGTCGTCTCGACGATGCGGCGCGTTTGTATCGCGAGTCGATCGAAACGCATCCGACGGCTGAGGCCTACACCTACCTGGGTTGGACGCACGCCTATCGGCGTGAGTACGACGCCGCCATGCGGTACTGCCGTCTGGCCATCGAGATCGATCCATCCTTCGGCAACCCCTACAACGACCTCGGCGCCTATCTGATCGAAAAGAACCAATGGACCGAGGCGGAACCCTGGTTGGAAGCCGCGGCACGGGCCACCCGCTACGCGTCCTACCACCTCCCCTACTACAATCTGGGACGCATTCAGGAACATCGCTTCGATTACGAAAAGGCCGAGGCTCTTTACCGTCGGGCCCTGCAGTTCCACCCCAAGTTCAAACCTGCCCGTCGCGCGCTCGGACTTCTCCAAGCCAGACGCAACTAAGATCGCAGAAGTTCGTCGAAATGCCCCATCGGGAAATCAAAGGCTCGGTTGACTTGGCGGCGTTCGTCCGTGACTTCGAGGTGCAGACTCTTCGAGAAGGCTCTGCCGTCATCAAGATGTTGGTCGCGTTTCTCGCGCATGACCAGCGGAGCGCCCTCGTCGAGTGCGTCGTCGTCGAAGGACATCTGCGACAGGGGTTCTTCGTCCTCCTCGGCCAACGGAATGAAGTCACCGTCGGCCGCGTCCACCCTCGCTCTTCTCCGGAAAAGTCACCGGGCGTCAAGCGCTGCATCGCCTGGGTCACAGAGCAGTTGCACCGCAGCAATCCAGGCTCCGAGTTCGGCAACACGAACCTGGAAGAAGTCTATCGTGCGCCCTTCGAAGCCGCAGGCGACGAGGACCAGCAAGAGCGGTAACCCGTTTCTCGCCCGGGTCCCCCCCAAAACAACTGTTCATGAGGGTCATGGGGACGAGCGTTGCGCCAGCCTGCGCCGGCGAGCCGACCGCTACGAATCTGACCGCGGTTCCGACGCCTTCTTCTCGAACGCACGCAACAGTTCGATCGGAATCGGGAAGACCGTCGTCGAGTTGTTCTCCGTAGCAATTTCCGCAAGAGTCTGGAGATATCGCAGCTGTAGGGCCACCGGACGCTGTTCGATCATTCCGGCCGCATCCGAAAGTTTCTCCGCGGCCTGGAATTCACCTTCCGCGGCAATGATCTTGGCCCGGCGTTCACGTTCGGCCTCCGCCTGCTTGGCCATGGCCCGCCGCATTTCGACGGGCAGTTCGACGTCCTTGACCTCGACCGACGAGACCTTGATTCCCCACGGATCGGTCTGACGATCGATGATTTTCTGAAGCTCGGTGTTGATGCGCTCACGGTCGGAAAGAAGAGAGTCGAGAGCTGACTCGCCAAGCACACTACGCAACGTCGTCTGCGCCAACTGTGAGGTGGCGAAGAGGAAATCCTCGACTTCGATGACCGACTTCTCCGGGTCGATGACTCGGAAGTAGATCACCGCGTTGACCTTTACCGTGACGTTGTCGAGGGTAATCACATCCTGAGGCGGCACGTCCATGACCAGGGTCCGTAGGGACACCTTGACCATGCGGTCGATCATCGGAATGAGGAAGACCACGCCCGGTCCCTTGACACCGATGACGCGCCCAAGTCGAAAGACGACGCCACGCTCATATTCTTTGAGAACACGAACCGCGCTCGCGATCAACGCGACGAGCAAAAAGACAGCAACCAGGAATGCGGGGTTCACGAGGGCACCTCCTCCGAAGTCACGAGCTCGACCTGCACCGTCAGGCCGTCGATCGCACGAATACGAACTCTCGACCCGACCGGAATCGCGTTCGGCGCAATGGCGTTCCAGTACTCTCCGTGGACACGAATCCGACCCGTCGGGGCGAGGGCGTCCACGACTTCCCCGACCTCTCCGATCATGCCCTCACTCCCCGTCGTCGCCTGACGCTTTTGCGCCCGAACGGCCATGTACATGGCGAAGAGCACGAACCCGCTGAAGATGATGACGGTTGGAATCATGACATCCAGCCCCAAACGAAAGACCGACGTTCGCGGAAAGAGAAACAATGAGCCGAGGACCAGGCTGGTCACACCGCCCACCGAAAGAACACCGTAACTCGGAACCTTCACTTCCAGGGCAAAGAAAACGACGGAGAGAACAATGAGAAGAATCCCGACCGCATTGATCGGCAGTTGCTGAAGAGCAAAGAACGACAGCACAAGGCAGATTCCACCGACGGTTCCCGGAAGAATCGAGCCCGGGTTGTAAAGCTCCATGGCGACTCCCAGAATGCCGCCGAGAAAGAGCAGGTAGGCCAGGCTGGGATTCGAAAGGAAGGCCAGGATCCGGTCCCGCCAATGGACGTCGAGGTCTTCGATCTGGGCACCCACCACGTTCAACGATGTTGAGTCCGGTCCCAAAGGCAGCTCGGCCTCGGCGACCTGACGAAACAGGTCATCGACGTCCGCCGCCACGAAATCGACGACGCGAGACTGCAGCGCTTCTTCCGCGGGCAGGGACACTCCGTTTCGTACCGCCTCTTCGGCCCAGTCTGCGTTCCTCCCCCACTTCTCAGCCAGGGAACGCGCATAGGCTGCCGCATCATTCGTGACCTTCTTGGCCATCGTCGAATCGGGAGTGGATCCACCCAGCCCAACCGGGGACGCCGCCCCAATCGCGGTTCCCGGCGCCATGGCGGCGACCGGAGCCGCCAGAGTAATGAAGAGCCCGGCCGAGGCGGCACGGGCGCCCTGAGGAGTGACATAGACGAAAACCGGCACTGCGGAACCGAGAATGGACTGCACCATCAGCCGCATGGAGGCATCGAGACCACCTGGAGTGTCGAGTGCGAGAAGAACCGCGTCGAAGTCGCCCGCCTCCGCTTCGTCCACAGCCTGCGCAAGGACCTTCGCGCTGATCGGACCGATGGCATCCGCGATCGTGACCCGAAGGACTCGGGCGGGACCTGTGTTTGGGGAGCCGGCTTCGGCGGTTCGGTCGACAGAGCCCGGAGGCTGCGCTCCCACGAATGAAGCGACGAAGGCGACCGCCCAGATCAGTCCAATCGTATGGAAGAGGACTCGTGGAGCATTCACTTCGACCTCCCGTCGTGTTTGTCGAAAGCGGTCAGCCCTTTCGCGAACGTTCCTCGCCCATTCCGAGCACGGCTTTCGCAACCAGTCCTGCTACCCTGGGATTCTCGCGCATTCGGCGCATCGAGTAGGCGTACCACTGACGCCCGAACGGAACATAGACACGCAGCGGATGGCCGTCCCGAACGATGATGTCCCGCAGTTCCTCGCGCACCCCGAGGAGCATCTGGAACTCATACCGACTCTGGTCGAGCTGCCGTTCCTCAACAACGCGCAGTCCTTCGTACACCAACCGCTCGTCATGGGTCGCAATGGCCGCAAAACCACCGGCCTCGATGACCGCTTCGAGGACGGAAACGAAGTTGCGCGAGACGAGCTCATCTTCCTGGTACGCCACTTCCCAAGGTTCGACGTAAATGCCTTTGCAGACGCGCACCGATGGAGCGTACTCGGCCAGGGCCTTCACGTCCCGAAGACTTCGCCGCAGCATCGACTGCAGCACGATTCCCACATTATCGTATTCACGACGCAGACGCCGGTACACGTCGAGCGTGGGGTCGGTACAGGTCGAGTCCTCCATGTCCAACCGTACGGTCATACCGTAAGAGGCGGCTCGGGAGACGATGGCTTCGATATTCCGGTAGCAGGCTTCGGGGTCTATGGCGAGACCCAGCTGGGTCAGCTTCACCGAGACATTGGAATCCACTCCGCTGTCCCGAATGGCATCCAGCGCCTCGAGGTAGGCATCGCGCGGTCCGTTCGCCTGCTCGATCCGGGAGATGTGTTCGCCCAGAACGTCGAGCGTCGCACGGATGTCCGTCTTGTTGAGATCGCGGATCGTGTCAAGGGCATCAGAAAGCGTTTCCCCGGCGATGTACCGCGAAGCAAACTTTCGCACGAGGGGACGGGGCACCAGAGGCAGGGTCGCCACCACAGCACGATCGAACAGACTCAAGCTTCCTATCTCCCAAATCTATCCGGCCCCCTGCCCGCTCGCACGTTGCGTGTCCGCCAATGGGAAGGGGTCTTGCCGTACGGAAAGACTTAGGATGCTATCCTCAGGCAAGAAACCTGTAAAGCAACGGAGGCTTCACAGGGTCGCGAGATTCGAGATCCGGCACCGACTGCGGTTCCTCGCGCACGCACGAGTCTCAAACTGACCTGCGGATCCAAGCGGACAATCGGGGTTACATGGAGTGAGCCCACGTCCGCGCGGCGGGGCACGAACGGAAACCACGAAAAACGCGAGTACCGCGCCGCGGCACAGCACTGCAAGAAAACGAAGGAGTCGTAGACCTCTGAGCAAGGATGTCGATCAAATCGGTTGCCCCACCGTCCCCGGACGGGTCGGGCTGCGCACGGAATGCGCGAGCGGATCGCCCCGGCGGGTGCTTCTCACGTGCCTTCTCGTTCTGTCGTGGTTGTCGGTCTGCGCTCCGGACGCCTCCGCGGTCCAATCTCCCGACCTGATCGAGCCGTCTCCGCCCCACGCTGGCCCCCACGACACGTTCGAGACGGAAGGGATCTTTCGCGTTCCCGCTCCCAGGTTGGGACCCAACCAACCCGCAGGACAGACGCTCAGAAGCGACTGGAAGCAACTCGCTGAAACCTATTTGCAGCAAGGAATTGCCAATCGCAACACAGAGGCCGAAGTGGCCCGGACAACGGAGATGTGGCTGACGGATGCCGTAGCCCCGGGCCTGGGCCTGGGCTGGCAATCTCGGAAGGTCATCCGCTCTCCGAAGCGAACCTACGTCCACCTGCTGCCGGCGGTCGACGGGCGTCCCATTCTCGGGTCTCCCATTTCGGTCGTCTGGGAGAACCGATCCGACCGCGTAACGGTGCGTGGTCCGGTCCCGATTCTGGACACGCCCTCCACCCTGGCGCTACACCCGGGAACTCCGTCGGAACTTGACGTCCCCGGCGCCGTCCGCTCTATCGAGGAGGCGTGGGTGTCGGCGGCCGCCGGCTTCACTCCCATCATCCGTGTCGAACTCGCTGTAGGGTCCCCCCCCGCGCTTTGGGAGACGTGGTTGCACGCCGAGACGAAAGAGATCCTGTACCGCGAACCGTTGGGAGCCCACGTCGAGGGCCGGATCACGGCCCGCGTGGAAACACGAACCGTCGACGACACCGTCGAGGAGTTCCCACTCCCCCTCGCAAACGTCTTCGTTCAGGAGTCGGAAGGTGATCGAGTTGAGGAGACGGTGACCGACGCAAACGGACGCTACGAGTTGGGGACTTCCGGCGGCTCCGACCTCTGGGTCGGCACCGAGCTGGCCGGACCGCGCGTCCAGATCCAGGACGGAAACCTCGGATTCGAAACACCCCAACTCTCCGTCATGCTGGGAACGAACGAACAGATCGACTTCTCCTGGACCGAAGAGCTGGCGGGCCCTTCCGCCCGGGACGCCTTCTTCCACGCCAACGAGTCCTACAACTACGTTCGCACTCTCGACCCTTCGTCCGTGCTGGACTCGCTCGACTCGCCGATGCCGATACGGGTCGACGACGGCGCAGGCGTCTGCAACGCGTTCTTCGACGGAGTCGGACTGACCTTCTACGCCGCCGGCGCAGGCTGCGAATCGACGGCCCGAATCGCCGACGTCGTCCATCACGAATACGGCCACGCCGTGTCCGCGAGCATCTACCGGCCGTTTCGCATCCCGCGCGACATGGACGAGGCCTTCAGCGACTTCTACGCGGCGACGATCACCGGTCGACCAAAGATCGGGCTCGGAATCCTGGGACCGGAAACCTTCTTTCGAGAGCTGGAAAGCGACCGCCGTTGGCCCGAGGATCAAAACATCATCCCCCACCTGCAGGGACTCATCCTTTCCGGCGCCTTATGGGATCTTCGGGAACTCGTAGGCTCGGAAGTTGCCGATCCGCTCTTCCACTTCGCACGCTACGGTCTTTCCGACAGCTTCGATCAGTTCTTCCTGGATCTGTTGGCCGAGGACGACGATGACGGCATCCTCGAAAACGGAACTCCGCATTTCGACGAGATCATCGCTGCGTTCCGGCCCCACGGGATCGGCGACTACTCCGTGCGGATCGAAGGCGGGGAGATCGCCGACACCGAGATCCTGGACGAAGGCATCCCCGCGCAAGTCACCATTCGTTCACTGCTCGGGCTGGAAGCCGGCGGAGTCCGGTTCCACTACCGTCGGTCCAACGAGTCGACCTTCACCGAAGCAACGGTCCTGACCGGGTCCGGGCTGCGCGAGTTCGAAGCGGTCATTCCCGCTCCAGCAGAAGAGACGGTCTTTGACTACTACTGGACCGCCGTCGATACCGCCGGGACCGTGGCGGCGTTTCCCCCGGATGCGCCGGAATCATGGAGCACCTTCCGAGCCGGCCCCGACACGACGCCACCTGTCCTCGCTCACCAACCGATCGAATACTTGAGTAGTGATCAGTCGGAACTCCCGATCGAGGTCGTCGCGTCGGACAACTCCGGCTCTCTCCGTGAAGTCGCGGTGGACTTTCGTATCGACGACCAGCCGGGATACACGTCGATTCCCCTGACTGGAGCGGGAACGTTCCGGGGATACCTTCCGACCGGAACCCTCGGCGCCGGGAGAGAAGTTCACTACCGAGTCCGGGTGACCGACGGGTCGCTGTCCGGGAACACGAGCCTCTTCCCCGCCGAAGGGGAACTCACGATTCAAGTCGTGGCAGGACGAACGTTTCCCCTGGAGTCGGACGACGGCGGCTTCACCAGCTCCGGGGACTGGGCCTGGGGAGAGCCTTCCAGCGCTCCCCTTCCACCATTCGGCACCCGGGTTTGGGCGACGAACCTCGGCGGGAACTATTCGCCGGGCACGGTCTCCACTCTGGTCGTCGGCCCGATCCCGGTCAATCCGGCCGGCACCGCGCAGCTACAGTTCCGGCACTACCATGACTTCGTCAACGGAATCGACGGCGGCCAGATGGCGGTCTCAGGAAACGGAACCAGCTGGCGCATCCTTCGTCCTGCCGACGGGTACTCCGGCAGCTTTGTCGAAGCGTTTCAGGACGAGGCCTACACCGGCTCCACGGACGGATGGGAAGAAGTCCAGGTTGCCCTCGACCAGATCTTCCCAACGAACGAACTCTGGCTGCGTTTCCGAGTGCGCAGCACGGGCGCGACATCTTCGGCCGGCTGGTATCTGGACGATCTTCGCGTGTCTCAGGTTCAGGCCAAGGTTCCTCCCCATTCGCTGACCGCGGTCAGCGGAGAGAGCGAACAGGTACGGCTCGAGTGGGACGATCCGTACAGCGTCGACCTGACCGGAGGGACGTTTCTCGGTTACCGCATCTATCGCCGCCTGTCCGGTGACGAGTTTTCCGACGAACCACTCGTCCCCTTGCAGGATGAAACCCGCTATACCGATCGAAGCGTGCAGAACGACCTCGATTACGACTACCGCCTGCACGCCGTTTACGAAAGCGGCGAGAGTCCGGGAATCACGGTTGCCGCTCGACCTGCGGCACCAGCGCTGCTCTTTCCGGAGGAGTCCGTCGCCTTCAGCCTGATCGGAAAGACACGGAGTGACATCACCCTCACCGTCCGCAATGACGGCAACGGGCGCCTCGAGTACAACGCCTACCTGCTCGACGAGGGCGAATCACTCGACGACGTGCGGATTCGCGTCGACCTCGAAGCGTTGAGCGAGAAGCCCACGGTTGTCCTCACCGACGCCGCTGACGCCTCCGGGAATCCCGACCTCGCCGAGGTCCGGATGTCCAAGTGGGAGTCGGAAAGCAATGGTCCGATGTTGCGGGTCGAACTGGTCGGTCACAGCAACTGGGGCAACGCGGCAGAGGACTTCGGCGGGATCCTACTCTTCGATACCGATGACAACCTGGCGACCCGCCCCTCTCCGACGGTCTTCGGATGGGACGAGGATCTCAACCACGGATGGGACACCGGAGTCCTCTTCGGGGCCATCGCAACCGGACAGGGCAGCCCCGTGCCGGCGCTTCTCGTTCACGCCGAGGATCTCGACACACTTGTTCCCCTCACGGACCGTTCCTTTCCAGAGACCGGAAACCGCGTCTCGTTTTCGGTGCCGCTCCGGGAACTGGCCGACGCCCCTACCACGGACATCAACGTCATCTTCTCCCGGAGTCGCCTCTCTGAACCCTTCGACCGGGCACCGGAGTTACCGAGAACCAAGTGGCTGATCCGCGAACCGCGGCACGGCGTCATCCGCGCCCAGAGCACGCGGCCGTTCTCACTGGAGTTCGACGCCCGTAACCTCGGAAACGGGGTTTCCAGGGCGTTGATCTACTTCACGACGAATGACCCCTCCCGTCGAGAGTTCGAACTTCCGGTCGAGCTGACGGTCCAGGGAACGATCCCGACCGATCCTGCCGACCGAAGTTTCCGGTCGACACCCGACGGGATGGAGGTGTCCTTCACCAGTCCGCGCGGACTGACGCCGCTGGGCGCACAGATCGAACGGAGTCCTGCAGACGACCCGATCTGGACGATTCTGAACGACGGAGAGCTCGAGCCCGATGAGGAAAACCGCTTCTTCCTACTCGATTCCGGCGTTGTCCCCGGGTCCCGGTACATCTACCGCTTCCGGGCCCGTTTCCAGGGTTTCCCGGATCCAGCTCTCTTTGGCCCGTATGAAGTAACCTATCAACCGCCGCTCCCAACCCGTTTTGCTTTCGGCATTTCCAGCCCCAACCCCTTCATGGACACCGTCTCTCTTCAGCTGGAGTTGCCCGAGGCGTCCTTCGCCCGCGTGGAGGTCTTTGACGTTCAGGGCCGGCGCGTCGAATCGCTACTCGCCGATGACGTGGCCGCGGGCATCTATATATATGACTGGCGGCCGCGGGAGAATGGAATCTACTGGGCCCGGGCCGTCGTTCCCGGACGGTTCGATCGGGTCCTCCGGCTGGTCCGCACACGATAGGCATTCTTCTCCATCCCGCTGCCACAGGTGTATGCGTGGCGACCGTTTCGGGCTCCTGTCCGACGATGGCCGAGGCAGCGGGCGGGAGGACCACAATCCCGGACGGGAGCTTTCCAGGATCTACCCGTTCGGATCGGTGTATCTTTCCACAGTGCAAGGACCTGGATCGACTACGAGGAGGCATCGTGTTCAAGAAGACTATGCTGCTGCTGACCGCCATCGCGCTCTGGATGAGCGCCCTCGCTCCGCAAGCCGCGGCTGAGCCCGGCCGGGTACTCAAGATTTTCGCCGTGGGAGGCGTCCTGACGGAGGACGGGACCCTGTGGCAGTACTCGCCCAGCCGGAAGTGGCAGACCATTGACGAGGCGTTCCGGGACCAGGGACGTGAGACTCGAATCCTGCCACTCCCTGTCGAACCGGCACGGATCGATGAAATGGTGACATTCGGGTTCCTCAAAACGGATAAGGGTGACTGCTGGCTCTACGACCTGGACGCCAACGAATGGCGGCAGTTGACGCCCCCGTCAGGCCGGTAACGGCAGCCATCCGGAAAACCTCTGAACCTGGCCACCACGTCCCAACGGCCTACCCTTGACGGGCCTGGGAACCAGCCAAGGTCAGCGACTCGGTTTTCTTCGATCCGCATGGAGAATGTGCTCTCTCCGCTCGACCCCTTACCTATACTGAGGACGAGTGGCAAGGGCTGAGAGAGCAGACCGACAAGGAGAACCTCGATGAAACACACATGGCTCGCCGTCCAGGCACTGGCCATGGCGACGTTGGTTTCGCCGACTCTCGCCATGACCCTGGACGAAGTCTTCGACCTCCTCGATTCAGGAGTCGGCGAGGACGTCATCCTCGGGCAGCTCGCGGCAGAAGGAGCGGAGTTCCGCCTGGAGACCGAGGACATTCTCGATCTCAAACGGGACGGCGCCTCGGATCGTCTGCTTCGCGGACTGATCGATGCGACCGATACCCGTCGGGCAGAACGAGAGAGCCAACAGTCCGACGGCGATTGGACGGCCGACTACTACACCGGCTACGACTCGGACGAATACCTCGCCGAAGACGACTACCGGGTACCGCGCGAGCGAAGCAATGTCGATGTCCGGATCGACCTCGTCTACGACCCGTTCGGATACCACTGGTACGCCAGCCCGTCGTACTTCGCCTACTACTACCCATTCCGCAACTTTGACGTCGGCTTCTACTACGCCGGATGGCACCACCATCGCTGGTGGGGCTGGCACGGGTACTGGCCGCGCTACTTCCGTTCCTACTGTGACGCGCACTACTATCGCCACCACCACCGTTCGTACTACCACGACCACTACAAGCACCGGGATCGCTACCAGGCAAACCGGTCCTGGTCTCGAGACCGCGATGAGCGGGGCCGTGCCTATGACCGGGGAGACCGGAGCCGCCGCGAAGGACGGGACGTCACCCGGAACCGCGACAGTCGGGTCAACCGGGAGCGGGCCGACCGGTCCCGCGACCGCTCCAGAGACAGGTCTCGGGCCACCGACCGCGACGGCTGGAACCGATCCCGCGACCGGTCTCGGTCGACCCCGGACCGAGAGGTCCGCCGGGATCGCAACACCCAGCCGCGCAAAAGCACCCCGCGAGTCGACCGGGCGCCAACTCGACGGAGTTCCCCGTCGCAGTCTCGGTCCAGTGGCAGCCGTGGGTCGTCGGATCGATCCCGCTCACGGGCTCGGAGCCGCTAATGTCCGTTGACCCGCTTTCCGGAGATGGCCTCGTCGCTTCCTAAATGCACGAACTTTTCTGGAACCCTGTTGACAGACTCGAAACGCATGGATATTCTTATATTCGTTATGAAGGACGCGAGGCTCTGAGGCTGAGCGACCGACAGATTGAAGGGGCCGCAATTTGCCGCCCCGAGCCGATTTAGCCGAGCGTGGCCTCGGCACCGAACAAAGTGAGCGCGCAGGGTGCGAACGCCCACGATCAGTTTGAGGGTTTTCTGGAATAAGGAGGTGCTAACAAAGGGACCAACAGGCTGTTGAAACGACTCGTGTGGTGGTGGGGTGGTTTATTCTCAGATGAAACGAGAGGAAGCCAAACTACCAAGGCTTCCACATCTGTGAGAAAAGAAACTCGCAACAGGGAGATCTGAAAAAAATGAAGAAGTTGTCAACGCTGCTTGCCGTTGCTGCCCTCGTCGTCGTGGGTGCTTCCGCCAACGCTGCTGAGAACGCTGAGACCGGCTACAACGCCAACACCGTCCTGCTCGATGCTTACGACGGTAGCTGTGGTACGCTCGCTTTCAACGCTGACGGTACCTACGAGAACGGTTATGCCTGGCAGTACGGCGGCCTCGTTGCTCCGGATTACGGTGCATTTGCCGACGGTTATGCTACGGCCAACCAGAAGGTCTGTTCTGTCGTTATGGACCTCTCCCAGGTCGGTAACCAGGTCGGTCAGACCCTCGACGCTTACGCGTGGGAAGATGCAGGCGGCGCTCCGGGTGCTGTCCTCGGCGTGACCGTTGGTGCTGATCCGGGCGCCATCGCTTTCTGGCCGAGCCTCTCCCGTCACTCCGTCGCCGTCGACGCGCAGTGCGGTACGTCCGGTGCTACGTGGGTCGGTTACTGGGCCAACTGGCCGGACCAGGTTGCTGGCTGGTTCGTCGGTGCTGACACCGATGGTTTCGGTGGTCTTCCGTACACGAACTACGCTCCGGGCATCGGCTTCCCGACCGGTTGGGGCAATGTCTCCGCCGCTTGGGGCCCGACCCAGGCTCTCGGTCTCGGTGCTGAGCTCGTCGACTGCGACGTCGTCCCGACCGTTGAGACCACGTGGGGTCAGATCAAGGGTCTGTATCAGTAAGCTGATCGACTCTAGTGTCTGTTGAGAAGAAGCCCCGGGTTCGCCCGGGGCTTTTCTCGTGTTCCAAATGCACCCCGAACCTCCCCCCAAAATGTGGAAAACCCACGCGCACACGAAGATATCCCATCCCGTAGTTGACCAATCCCTCGATCCCGGCTATTTTTTGTCCGGGCTTTGGTGTTGAGGAGGGTCTCCCGTCAACCTACGTGCTTTTCACTGCATCGCAGTCTCCCCCCTCTGCATGCCCCACCATGGAATTCGTCAGTCGCCCTGCCGAGGTCGCATCGGCCGGGAGGTCCACGGAACGGACCGTACGGCTATCGAAGGGAAGCAAGTCGGGTCACGGACCGCCGTCCGCGGCCCAAATCGAATGGGATGATTCTCATAACACTCAATGACCTCGATTCCCTGTTGGTCGCAGGAATGACGTTCCAGTTCTGTCGCCGTTGGCGGTAGACGCCGTCTTTGTTGTAGGGTTGGGGATTCGGGTCCTGGGGCTCAACTCAGGGAAGGGAGCGGCGAATGCCACAAGTTTCCGTGGTCGTTTCTTGCTCAAGCCAGAAGGAAGCGGTGCTCACGACCATCGCTTCGATCATGGGACAGACATTCAGAGACTTCGAGCTCGTCATTGCCGACGACGGTTCTACGGATGGGACCGGTCTCGAGATCTTGAAGAAACTGGGTCCAGATGCCTCCAGGGCAAACCAGGTCTGGGAAGATTCACTTCATGAGGAGACCGGGACCCGGTCGATTCAGATGCTCAAGGACGAAGTCCTCGTCCACTACCTCCACCAGGTGCTTTCCCGAGGAGTGGGTGCAGCCCGAAATCGGGCTCTGGCTTCGACCAACGGCGAGTACATTCTCTTCGCGAGCCCGGGCGACGTCTGGCACAAGAAGAAGGTGGAACTGACCGTCGACGTCATGGACACCCACCGGGACCTCCACGCTCTCGTCGGCCCGAAGGTCACCCCGTCGAAGAAGCCCTCGATGCGTAAGAAGCCGGTTCCGTCCCTCGTCGAATTCGACGAAACGGTCACGCCGCCGGGACTCGTTATCTCCGGCGCGATCATGCGACGCAGTTGCCTGGGATGGGACGCCCCATTTGACGAGAACCTCCCTTCCTGCGAGGAGTTTGACTTCTGGCTCCGACTCGGCTCCCGCTTTCAGATCGGCCGCCTTCCCGACCTCTACCAGTCCGCCGCAGCCGCTCGGGAAAAGACCCCCTGGAGCCTGGATCGCTACCGGGTCTACTCCCTGGAGAAGGCATTCCAGAGCGGTCATCTCAGTCCTTTCCAGCGTCACCGGGTCGCAGAAGTCCTGGCCGAACGATGCGGCCGCCTTTCGAACGGCTACAAGCAGAAGGACAACACGGAACGGTCGAACTTCTACGACCGCAAGAAGAAGCGATTCCTCATGGAGGTCGAGAAGCTGGATGTGAGCGATCCGCTCTTCTCGGGCCGTCGCCCCAACCGCAGGCGACTGAGTGAAGCCACTACCTAAGCCGAACCATTCATGAAGGTCCATTGCGGTGACGAACGTGCCCTCACTACGGCCGTCATGAATAGATCGGGCTGGGACGAATACGATCCGGAGCGGGTACGTTAAGATACGAGCTGAGGATGAAGACCCGTGCCTTCGGCGCGGGTCTCGTCAAATGAGCTTCGGCCCGCCGAACCGGGCCGACTCCTGAAGTCCCCGAACCGGCCGCAAACGACGACAGGAAGACGTTTGCCTGTAGATCTGCAAAAGCTGTTCCGACCGAAGGAAATCGTCGGAATCGAAGAGGCGGAAGCGGCCGTCGGCGTTCCGTTGCGCCGAAATGCCCGACTCGTTCCCTCGCGTGCCCAAGGCGGTGGGGTCTACACCTACGGACTCAACCGGTCTGCCGAGATCGTGATGATCCTTCCCCGCCCTGAGGGCATCCTCCTCCACACGAAACGCTTCTATCCGTCCGGCGTCTACCGCCTTCCCACCGGCGGTGTCGACGACGGAGAACCCATCCTCGACGCGGCACGACGCGAGATCCGGGAGGAGACGGGGATGGAGTTGGAGCCGACCCGATTTCTCTTTCACTTGCGCTATCCCGGCCGTCCCGGTGCTCCACGTCGTGGGTTTCATTCCTTTGGCTTCCTCTTTCCGGAGTCTTCCGGGGAGGTCGTCCCGGAAGACGAAGGTGAGCAGATTGATGATTGGCGGACCGTCGCCTGGAGCAAGATTCCCGCGACGATTCTCGAACTCGAGAATCTCGATAGCGGATGGATCGGTTGGGGACAGTTTCGGTCGCTGGCGCACTCGTTCTTGCTCGAGTGTCGGGGGGCGCATCCGGAGTGGTTCTCCTAGGCCACGGGCAACCACGCCGTGCCGTGCCGCTTCATGCCGAGCCACATCCGTGCCGTGCCGCGTCATCCCGCGTCATCCCGAGCCGTGCCGTGCCGCGTCGTGCCGGGGGTGGACGGCCCATTTCGCGTTCGCTCAGACAGATGCGCGGTGGTGGGATTGGCTCGGTTTCTGGAGGGCTTGCCTCCCGACGCATAACTCGCTCGGCGCGAAACGGGCCGACCACCTTCGTCGGTCGTTGCCTGGAGTCGCGAACGGTGCGGCGTGAGATCCGTCTCGTCGCCTCGACGGGGACCTAGCCCGAATAATCCATCGAAGGTACTAGCGAGGTCGGGAGGATGGGCGCCGGTACAAGGCGCTCGGCGGATTCGCGGGCCGCGTGACGCGGGGTTCCTGGCCCTCTCAGGGGGCCAGGTTCTTGTAGAGCTCGCGGGCGATGATCATTCTTTGGATCTGGCTGGTTCCTTCGTAGATTTGGTAGACCTTTGCGTCCCGCATGAGTTTCTCGACGGGGTACTCGCGGCTGAAGCCGTAGCCGCCGAAGACCTGAACGGCGTCGGTCGTAACGCGCATGACCGTGTCGGCGGCGAAGAGTTTGGCGTAGGCGGCTTCCAACGTGTTTCGTTCGCCGTTGTCGATCTTCCAGGCAGCTTTCCATACGAGAAGACGGGCGGCTTCCACGTCCCGTGCCATCTCGGCGATCATGAATTGGATAGATTGATGTTGTGCGATGGGCTTGCCGAAGGTTTGGCGTTCGGTCGAGTAACGGATGGCGTGGTTCATTGCGGAACGGGCGACGCCGACGGCGCCGGAGGCCACGACGGGACGGGTGTGATCGAAGGCGGCCATCGCCAGACGGAAGCCCTGGCCTTCCTCCCCCACCCGGTCTGAAGCAGGCACCTTGACGTCGTTGAAGCTGACCGCGCGCGTGTCCGAGGCGCGCTGGCCCATGTTTTGTTCCTTCTTGCCGAGTTCGATTCCGTCGGCGCCGGCGGGGACGAGAAAGGCCGACATTCCGCGGTGGCCCTGATCCTTGTCGGTGTAGGCCACGACGAAGAACCAATCGGCAACTCCCCCGTTCGTGATCCACATCTTGTTTCCGGAAAGGACGTAGTCATCCCCGACCTTGCGAGCGGTTGTCTTCATGCCGGCGACATCACTTCCGGCGTCGGGTTCGGTTACGCAGTAGGCGGCGAGTCGGAATTCCTCGCACATGGGACCGAGCCATTTCTTCTTCTGCTCGTCCGAGGCCCCGACAATGACCGGCGCCTCGGCCAGAGTGTTCGCTTCCATCGCCGTCGCGATACCAGAGCACCCCGAGGCCATCTCCTCGGTAATGATGCATCCGTCGAGCACACCGAGCCCGAGCCCGCCGTAGGCCTCCGGGATGTGCGTGTTCATGAGCCCGAGTTCCCAAGCCTTCCGACAAATCTCGCGGGGAAATTCGCCCGTCTCGTCGTGATGTGCGGCCTTGGGCTGGATCTCCTTCTCCGCAAACTCCCTCGCCAGCTTTTGCAGCTCACGCTGCATTTCGTTCAGAGCAAATCCGACCATGGCTCGCACAATCTCCTTCCTGGAACTCCCGAAGCATCTGAGTCAAGACTAGCGGGTTCAGAAGGCGGCCGATAGACGCGTCCCTCTTCGCCGCCGCCGGAACTCCCGGCAGAATCAGTCCGGTTCGGCGGATCGGTAGACGTCGGGCCCATCGTCCAGGGTGGACGGAGAGACCGCCGTCTTCGAGGTCACGCCGTATTCGTGGACGAGTTCTCCCCCGAGAAGTCCGGTTCGGAGGACAACCCCTGCCGCCAGAACCGACACGGCAAAGGACGCCCAGAGGAGCAACCGCAACCGCGGAGTTGGAGCGTGCCCGGACTTTGACCGTTCTTCCAGCCGGGCCCAGAGGCGCAGGGCCAGCAAAGCCGCCGCCAGCCAGGGTACGAGATTCCCGGCCTGCTGGTGAGCCTGGGCCGTATCCGCGGCGGCACCGCGCAGTTGTTGCACTTGCAGTGCCTGATCGCCGCTCCAGGTCGCCAGCAGGCTGGTCAACAGCGTCAGGAGCAGCAACCCCTCGATGAATCCGGACCCGACCCGGGACCGTGCGGCATCCACTGCGCAAAGGAAAACGGCCAAGGTGAGCCAGGCGATCGGGAAATGGACGACCGCCGGGTGAAGATCGTATGACATCTTTTGATTCTTACTTGGAACCCTGGGGCAGCGCCAGAGTATAGAGATATGTCAGCGATTTGGGACTGCTCGCTTGCCGAGATCGGGTCTGCTGGCGGGGATGACTTGTTCGTCCCACGTCTAAGGCCGGATGTCGTGGGGTATGCGGTCCCACCCTTTTCAGCGCTGTGGAGCGCTACGTTCGAAAAGCCGACGCGAGACCGAGACGGCGCGCCTCCTGCCGTCGGAATTGCGGCGGCGCCTCTATCGGCGGCGGCCAAGGCCCGTTCCAGAACCTCTGACCCCCCAGTTCCGGAACCGGCTTCAGGCCGCCGCCCTTTCTATGGGGTCCCGCCAGGTAGTAGCAGTGTAGCAGTGGCTGTTGTCGACCGGAGCTATCAGTCGGTACGAAACGCGGAGTCGAGATCAATTCGAATGAGACGAATCCTCTCTCCAAGAAGCGTCAGCGTGTCGCACCACCGACGGCCTTCGTACAGGTACCGAACCTGTACCGACAGTCGTCCGGACTTCGATCGAAAGAGATCGGGAAGGTCACGTGGCCGCAACTCACTGGAGTCCGAAAGGTCTCGGTCACCGTCGCGCGCGCGAACGACAAACCCCTCAGCGCACTCTTCCAGGTCCTGTGCCAGTTTTTCCAGATCCTCGTGACTGAGGTCAGCACTGAAGACCTCGGGTGAGTCGGCACCCTTCGAACCGCCCTCCGGATTGTGGTTCATCCGTTTCCGGATTCCGGCGTCGGCCTTTGAAACGTGGGCATGAGCAGAATTGCGTTCTGCGGAGCCGGACAAACATAGAGACAGACCCCACAGCCGACGCAGAGGGACTCGTTCACGACCGGCCGTCCGGACTGCATCACGATTGCCCCCGGGACTGGACACCGGTCCATGCAGGTACTGCAGAAGGTGCCCTGGTGGGCCAGACAGGTCTGCTCGATGATCCGTGCAGTTCCCATGTAAGGCTCGACAGAAGAAACAAGCGCTCCCGTGCTGCATGACCGGATGCAAGGCGGGTCGTCGCAGAACCAACAAGGCTGTGAAACGGGATCGAAGATCGGAGTGCCCGCCGCGGAGCGAAACCGTTCCGGGGCAAGAACGAGTGAGTCGTGGGGGCAGGCGTCGATACAGGCGCCGTTACTGTCGCACGAGGCTAGAAAAGCCCGCTCCTCGATCGCGCCGGGCGGCCGAAACACCGGAATGGCGCCGCCAGCCGACTGCCCGCGGCCCGCCCCCGAAGAGCCGCCGCTCCCGGAATCTGCGACCGGGTAGCGCGTTGGACCATCGACGGTGCCTATCTCGCCCGACTTCGAACTCCGTCCACCCAGGAATCGCCCAAGGAGAAACGAGCGACGGCTCAGTTTGCCGGAGTCCTCCGCCACGGCTACCAGGGCCTTCCGACCGTTGGTTCGAAAGGATCCAGAACTGCGTCCCGCGCGTGACACTGCATGCAGTTTGTACGATTCGGGTGGGAGGTTCGCAGCCCGGCACGCCCCGAAGGACCGTGACAACTCAAGCAGTTCTCTCGCATCCACGTCGAATGGGGGATGACGGGCGGCGCCCCCAGCCAGGCCCTGTCCCCCCCCATGGGCGCCGGCTTTCCGTCAAACGCGCTCAGCACCACGAACTCGAGTTCGAAAAGGTCGGACTCCGCGACGTGGCACTGCTGACAGTTCGTGTAGTGGCGATGCGGAATCTTCGGTACCTGAACGTCACCCACCTGAACGCCCTGCTCATGACAGCTGGTACACGCAAGATCGTTCATCCCGTCCGTGGAATGCGGAATCGTCGGCGGCGCGCCGTTGTAGGCGCGCAACGAGGCTCGCTTGACCAGCGAATGAGGCTTCGCCGACGGATCGATTTCGATCTCTTCCGAAGGGATTCCCTTCACTCCTCCGATATCGGACACCGTGTATCCGGCTCCTCCATAGGCAGATGGCCCCCGTTTCCCGAGGTCATCGTAGCTCACTGCCGGACCGACGGTCCCGACTTTGAAGTGAGACTCCTCCCGGAACTCCTCCTGGAACTCATCGCGGTCTGCCTTTGGTACGCCATAGTCGAGACCTACGAAGAAGCCAATGACCGCACAGCCCATGACTCCGGCTAAAAGGAGATGTGTGAGTCTTCGCTTCCTGTCTTCAGACGTCGTCATGGGTTGTCCTGAGCGCGGCGTACCCTCACCGCACTCTTCTTGTAGTCCGGTTGTTTTGAGAACGGGTCGTGTGCTTCCAGCGTCACCTTGTTGATGAGTTTCGTCTCGTCGAAGAACGGAACGAAAACGGTCCCCTTGGGCGGGCGGCCCCGTCCGCCGACCCAGGCCGGCAGTGTGGTTTGTCCCCGCCGCGACTCCACGATCACCGGCTCCCCGCTCCGTACCCCCAACTCCTTCGCATCCTCGGGGTGAAGTTCTACGTAGGCCTTGGGCATGGCGCGGTTGAGTTGCGGAACACGTCGAGTCATCGTGCCCGTGTGCCAGTGTTCGAGGACGCGTCCCGTTGTGAGCCACAAGGGATACTCTCCATCAGGTTGCTCAGCCGGCGGTTCATAGTCGTAGAACCAGACTTGGGCTCGACCATCACCCGTGTTCGAGTGATAGAACTCAAACTCCTCCCCATTGGAAACGTAGGGGTCGTCGAACGCAGAAAAGCGGAATCGTGTTTCTCGCCAGGAGCCATCGTCCTGCTGAACGACGGGCCAGCGGAGCCCTCGGGCTTCTACGTATTCTTCATAGGGCGCGAGGTCTTTGTGCTTCAGGCGGGTAAACTGCCTGTACTCCTCGAAGAGTGCCTTGTCCACGTTTACATCGTAGTATCGTTCGAAGTCCCAGACGGGAACTACACGGCCGTTCTCGTCGCGGATCTCGAATATGAAGTTCCCATCCTTGTCCTTCATCCCCTCATGGCCAAGTTCGTAGAGCCGGTGGGCGACGGCAATGGTCATCCAGCAGTCGTCCCTTGCCTCTCCGGGAGGACTCACCATCCTGAACCATTGTTGGGTCCGTCTCTCGGAGTTCCCGAAGATTCCGTTCTTCTCGACCCACATGGCCGCCGGCAGAACGAGGTCCGCCAATTCGGTCGTTGCCGTCGGGTAGACCTCCGAAACGACGAGGAACTTGTCTTCCATCCCGCGCTTGCGCTCGAAGAGCTTGTTCAGGTTGGGCAGGGTTTGGCCAGGGTTGGTAACCTGAACCCAGATGGTGTCGATGTCTCCGTCCGGCGAGCAGAAGCTGTCCCACATGCTCACGGTGTGACGACCGGGCTTCTCGTTGATCCGGCCCTCGGGCAGATTCCAGAACTGCTCGGCCTGTTTCCGGTGCTCGGGGTTGGCGACGACGCGGCCACCGGGTAGAGCGTGTGCCAGAGTTCCGACTTCGCGAACGGTTCCACACGCCGATGGCTGTCCGGTCAGACTCGTCGGTGCGTCCCCGGGTTTACCGAAGTGACCGCTGAGCAGGTGAACTCCATGGACCAGGCAGTTAATGGCCGTCCCCATGGTGTGCTGGTTCATCCCCATACACCACAGACTCGTGATCCGAAGATCATCCCTCCCGAAGAGATCCGCCAACATGCGGATCTTGGCCGCCGGTACCCCGGAGAGTTCTGCGACATACTCGGGGGTGTAAGGTTCCAATGACTGTTTGTACTCCTCGAAAGGGATCGGCTCGCCCCTGAGCTGAGGCGTTCCTCCCTGAGCCCGAAACGCGCAGTGCTTCTCCACGAACTCATGAGAGTACGTGTCGTTCTTGATCAGAAGATGGGCAATCCCGAGAGCGATGGCGACATCTCCGTGGGGCTTCATCTCCAGATACTCCTGACTCTGATCGGAGGTGCGCGTCCGACGAGTCGAGATGTCGATCAGAAGCACCTCCTCTCCCCTGAGACGCCGATCCACGACCCGGGAGAAGAGGACGGGATGCATCTCGGCCGGATTGTTCCCCCAAGTGATCAGGACATCGCAAGCATCGAGATCGTCATAACATCCTGCCGGTTCGTCGACGCCGTAGGTGGCCAGGAACCCCGTAACGGCCGAGGCCATGCACAGCCTAGCGTTGGGGTCGATGTTATTGTTCGATAGGCCGCCCTTCATCAACTTCTGGCACGCGTAGCCTTCAGGTATCGTCCACTGGCCTGAACCGTAAAGCGCGAACCGCTCCGGGGCTGCCATGATTCGCCGCGCAAGCAGGTCGATGGCGTCGTCCCAGCTGGTGGGAACGAGACGCCCGCCCCGTCGGACCATGGGTTGTCTGAGTCGATCCTCCCCGTAGAGGATCGAGCCCACGTGGTAGCCCTTTACGCAAAGCAGTCCCTTGTTCACGTCCGCGGCCTGATCGCCGGCAATCGCAACGACCTTGTCCTTCTCCACGCCGACCATGACATGACATCCGGTGCCGCAGAACCTGCAAGGCGCCTTGTCCCACTTGAGGCTGTTTCCGCCGCTCGACAGAGTAGCTCCAGCGTCGCCCGCCGCCGCGGCCGTCGCCGCAGCCATGGCCGCCGTCTTCATGAAGTCTCGACGACTCACAGGGCGCGACATACTCATGGCTTGCCTTCCTCTTCCCGAGCCTCCGGTCCTCTGTGGCCCGTCGACAGTACTGTTGTGGTTGTGACATGGGTTTCAGGGACCTCGTCCTGGAACGAAACGAAGACGACGTCGATCTTGGAGACATCGCTCCGTGCTTGCAGTTCGGCCCAGAGCCGCCGGTCCTCTTCCCGGTCGCCGGTGTCGGTGACGATGGGGAGTCGCTGTTGTTGAGGAGTACCGACCTGCAGCCTGGAATCGCGGGCGAGGTCTTGCCGGAGCAGGGCGATGTCCGCGCCTTGGGGGACGGTCAGAACCAATCCGCTGATGGGCATGAATCATCCTTTCGACATCGACACGATCCTATCCAACCGCGGTAGAAAGACAAGCGCGTACTGCAAAGGACTTGAACCTGCCCTTGAATCGCGTAGAGTGTTCGCACGGTGGAAACGGAGGTTCACATGCTGCGTTTCGGATTGATCCTCTTCGGGATGATTGTTGTCGCCGCAGTCTTGGGTTCGATGGTAGGTGCGGACTCTGCGGATTCCGGAGAGCCCGCGCCGCCGACAGCCGACCTCACCGCTCCCGCCCACCAACACCCCGTCGAGATCCGACGCCCATCGCGAGTCTCCGGAGTTTCGACCGGTCAAGTTGACGCCCAGGGACATTTGGTGACGGTAGCCTGCGCAACCTGTCACTCCCTATTGGGGAAACCCGAACCCCAGACCCTGGAACTGACCTCCGTCGAGTATCACTCCTTCGAGTTTGCACACGGAAACCTGACCTGTAACTCCTGCCATGACCCCGAGGCTCCCCTTCAGTTGCGTTTCGCCGATGGCAATCCGGTGGCGGAGGAGGACCTCATCGACCTGTGCTCCCAGTGCCACGGTCCCCAACGAACGGATTTCGATCATGGTGCTCACGGAGGTATGACGGGCTACTGGGACCTGTCGAGAGGTCCCCGGACGAGAAATCACTGCGTGTCGTGCCACGCACCACATGCGCCGGCAATTCCCCAGATCCGTCCGACCTTCAAGCCCAAGGATCGCTTTTTGTCCCCGTCCCCGTCCCCGTCCCCGTCCCCGAAGGAGGAGACTGCCGCAGGCGGTTCGTCCCATTGACCATGTTACATGTACACTAGGAGCGCGAATGAACGAAGAGAAGCCAACGTTGGAGGCTGGCTCGAAGACGGGAGATGTCTCCAGACGAAACGCGCTAAAGGGCATCGGAGCCACACTCGGTGCAACAGCTTTCGCTGCCGCGATCTCACCACTACGCAATCTGGCCAAGGATGTCTCGCCCGAAGAGTTTTTCCAGAAGCACTATCAGGAACTCGATGACGATGAAAAGACACGAGTCATAGAGCGGCTCGAAGCCGAAGCCCGGTCGGAGTACGGCGCCGAAGTTCAGATTCGGGACCACCGGCCGATCCCAGGCACGCGCTTCGTCTACGCAATCAACCTCAGTCTCTGCAACGGCAACGGAAAGTGCGTTGAAGCATGCCACCAGGAAAACAACCACGATCGCGCCACGAACCAGTCCTACATCCGGGTCCTCGAGATGCCGAACGGTACTATGGACATGGAGCAGGGAAACACGACCTACGACCACGCTGTGCCCGCGAAGGGAAAGTTCTACCTACCGGTCCAGTGCCAGCAGTGCGATGAGCCTCCCTGCACCGACGTTTGCCCGGTCCAGGCCACATGGAAAGAGGACGACGGGATCGTCGTTGTCGACTACAACTGGTGCATCGGATGCCGCTACTGCGAAGCCGCCTGCCCTTACCACGCCCGCCGCTTCAACTGGGAGAAACCGGTCGTCCCCGCTGATGACGTAAACCCAGACCAAGGCTACCTCTCGAACCGTATCCGCCCTCAGGGTGTCGTCGAGAAGTGTCATTTCTGCCTCCACAGAACCCGAGAAGGCCGGCTACCTGCATGCCTGGAAGCGTGTCCGACCGGTGCCCGCGTCTTTGGAAACATCCTCGACCCCGACTCCGACATCCGTTGGATCCTCGAGAACAAACGAGTATTCGTCCTCAAAGAGGAACTGGGTACCAAACCCAGTTTCTTCTACTTCTTCGACAAGTGAGGCACAGTGGCAGACGGTTCGCCAACCCATGAGCCCCGGCACCTGATCAGTTATCCCAGGTTCCTACTTCGGTCCCTTTCGATCGCGACCGATGGTTCCTTCGCATTCTACGCATGGATGACGGCGCTGACCGCTGTTGCACTCGTCGGCGCCAACGCGTGGGCCAACCAGGTGACGCAGGGAATGATCACGACCGGTATGACCGACCACGTCAGTTGGGGCCTGTACATCGCCAACTTCACGTTCTTCGTCGGCGTCGCGGCCGGGGGCGTGATGATGGTCATTCCGGCCTACCTGTACCACGACGAAGAAATGCACGACGTCGTGATTGTCGGCGAGTTGTTGGCAATCGCCGCGATCGTGGTGTGCCTGCTCTTCGTCACCGTGGATTTAGGACGCCCGGACAGATTCTGGCACTTGATCCCCGGACTCGGTCGATTCAATTTTCCCGTGTCGATGCTTACGTGGGACGTGATCGTCCTGAACGTCTATCTGCTCCTCAACCTGCACGTTTGCGGTTATCTGCTCTACATGCGGTTTCTCGGCAAACCGCCCAACCCACGCTGGTATGTCCCCTTCGTCATGCTCTCGATCGTCTGGGCGATCTCCATTCACACGGTAACGGCCTTTCTCTACTGTGGACTCGGGGGGCGCCCTTTCTGGAACAGCGCAGTCCTGGCACCGCGTTTTTTGGCCTCCGCGTTCGTTTCCGGTCCTGCGTTCATCATCGTGACGATGCTCGCGCTGCGGCGTTTCGCCGGCATTCGCATTCCGACCGGGCCGATCCAGACGCTCGTCAGAATTATCCGAGTCACGATTCTCATCAGCTTGCTCATGCTGGTGTCGGAAATCTTCACCGAGTTCTACTCGGGTGGAGCTCACACGGCGTCGGCCCGCTACTTGTTTCTCGGTCTCCACGGACACGACGCTCTCGTACCTTGGATCTGGACAGCCGTCGCAATGACGGTGTTGGCGGCAGTTCTGTTTCTTACGCCCGCGGCCCTGAAGCAGCGACGGATCCTGATACTGGCCTGCATCCTGGCGTTCGTCGGCGGGTGGATCGAGAAGGGGATGGGATTGATCATCCCTGGCTTCGTCCCCAGTACGCTGCACGAGATCGTCGAATACACGCCGAGTCTGGTCGAGTGGAAGATCTCCGCCGGAATCTGGGCGTTCGGCCTGATGGTCTACACTATTGCTCTCAAATTCGCCATCCCGGTTCTTCAGCGAGCCCGAAGCGACGAGGGTTGACCGCATCTCGACATACGTCCATCGCTGAGACAGCGCGTTTCGGACCGCGTTGTGACGACCAGAGGCAGGAATATCGGGGCGCCGTGACCCAGGGACTACCGCCAATAGCCCTACGTGTTGCTGATCAGGCCCCTCATACTCGAACTCCGTACTTCCCTACGCGAAGGGGGCCGTCTGTCAGGATGCGGCATCTGAGCCCACCGCGCCCGGTCATGAGGTCGCGGGCTCCGTCCGACAAAGCAACGTCCATCCAGTAGCACGGCTTGCACTCTTCGACTCCGAAGAACCGCACGCCTTGGACCTCGAACTCTTTGCCGACAAGGTCGTTCAGTTCGAGACCGGACACGATCACGTTGCGCCGAACCGAACCCGGACTCAGGTCATCGATTCCGAGGGCGCTCCGTAGCTCGTCGAAGACTTCGAGGGCGAAAAAGGTAATCTGCCCCTTGTAGCCGTCTTTGTGCTCGAAGAAGCGGTCCCCCTTTAGCCCCTTCCCCGCCACACACTCGACTTCTTCGACGTCTCGAACGGCGTGTTTTCCGGGTGGTTGTCCATGGTGGCCAAAGAAGTTGTGGCCATCGGAAATGAAGATGTGGTGGATGGTCACTACTCGACGCATAGACTCTACCTAACATCCTACCGCGATCAGGCCGTGACGACGGTCTCGAAGCGCCAATCGCAGACCTGCCGGAGATCGACTCGCAACCCCCGTAGAGCCACCTCTTTCGTCAACAAACTCTACGCTACGCTCGAGCCTCGTTTACGCTCCAAGGTCCCCCTCACGACGTCGGACCATGCAACGCGCGCGGAAACAGGATGTTGTTTTCGAGATGGATGTGGCGGTGCATCGCAGTTTCGAGCGCAGCCAGGCCATGCCACAATGCCCTCCAGGTCGTGCAGGCCTCCTCCGGAACGCGGAAGTCATTCGTCAGTCTCCGAATTTCCGAGAGCGCATCTCCGGCGGATCTGTGTTCGTCCTCCATGCAGGCGACTGGGCCAGCGGCCATTTCTCCCTGTCCGTTCTTTATCATGGGGAAGAGAACCCTCTCTTCCTTCTCCATGTGCTGCAGGAGTTCGGCCTCCAGCTCTCGGAAGACCGAGAGCAAGGGCGGGAGGGTCTCAGGGTAACCATCACCGTGAACGTCCGCCACCTTGGCGGCCATGGACTCCAGGCGAGGGAGTTCTTCCTTCAACGGCTCGTGATACGCCGTGAGAATGTGGTCGATGAGGATCTCGGGCTCCACCTCGTCCCAACGAACAGAGTCCCCGTCGTCTTCCGAGAGTTCGCCCTCGATCTCAGCAAGGATGGCGTTTGGATCCAGTTCGAGGCGATCGCAAAGCTCGCCCAAAGGCAGACCTCCCCCACAACAGAAGTCGATCTGGTACCGGGCAAAGACCCTAGTTGCAAGTGGGAATTCAGTCGCGATATTCCCAACCGTATCCGTGATCTTGATCTGCGAGTTCATGAGTTCCTCCAATCGCCGACTTCGCTCATGGTTCAAGGTCCGTCGATGAAACGCACCTGTGATCATGATTTCGTCGGCCTGTCCTTTCTGGTGACCAACGTTCGGCTCGGTCGTGGAGATGCGAGCAGTTTCGGCAACGCATCAAAAACACGATCCATCTGGGCACGGTCCTGGTTCCCGATCATAGCGTGAACGGTCCCCATGACCGTGACGACGAGGGTCTCGGGTTCAATGTCATCGCGGATGTAACCATCGCGAACCCCCTCACGGACGGCAGCAAGAAAGTACTTCCGGCTCTTGACCGCCACATCGTGCAGGGGGCCGGTCGCATTCGGCGGCAGAGTCAGAAATGCCTGCTCCGAGCGAAGCAACCAGTTGATCCCCGGCCGCGAATGGAGCAAATCGATCCGATTCCTCGCCAGAACGACGATTCGTTCGAGCGGCGGCAGTTTCGGGTCGGGGAACGTGGCTTCCAGCTGTTCGACTCCATAGAGGGCTGCTGAAACGAGGATTTCGTCTATCGACTCAAAATGACGATAGAGCGCTCCGGTCGTCAGTCCGACCTCCTCGGCGATTGTCGAAGTAGAAAGCGAAGTCAAACCACGCTCTCCGATGATGCGTAAAACGGCGTCAGCGATTTGGAATCGGCGCTCAGAACGCTTCATCCGGATCCCGGCTCCCATGAACCATATTGTAAGTAACCACTTACTTACTTTCAAGCCAATTCATGCTCCTAGTCGAACTCGCATTCGAGGGCCCGCGAAAAAGCCCGGTTCCCTACGTGGGAACCGGGCATTCCGAACCGGAAAAACCCCGGTCTTTCTCAAGACATCGTCTTACTTGACGGTGATCGAACGCGTGCCTTCGTACTCGCCCGCATTCATGCGCACGAAGTAGACACCAGAACCGAGGTGGTTGCCGCGGTCGTCCTTACCATCGAACTCGACGTTGTGGATACCAGCACTGAAGTTCTCGTTGGCGAGAGCGCGAACCTGGCGACCGGAGACGTCATAGACGGAGATCCTGACGTCGGAACGGTTCGGAACCTGGAAGGCGATGGAACCGCTTCCAGCGATCGGGTTCGGACGTGCGCCATAGAAGGCGAACTTCGCGGCGCCGTCCAGCTCCGGAGCGTCAGCCGAGCTTCCCTCGAAGAAGAGAGAGAAGTCGTCGACGCCGGCCTCGACCAGAGAACCGTCGCTGAGGTCGCTGGCGATGAAGCGGAACTCGACCATTCCCGGAGTCGGGAAGAGTGCGATGAGGTCCGCACTGACCTCGAACCAGGTGTTCTGGTTGCCCTGAGTGTTCTCGATGTCGACCCAGGAACCACCGTCGTTCCGAGCCTGAACGATCCAGATGTCGTTGTTCGGATCGGCGCCCTGGTCGTTCGAGTACCAGCGGAAGTACTTCACCTTGGCCCGCGAAGCGCCCGTCAGGTCATAGGCAACCGACTGGAGCGTCGTCGTTCCGTTGTCGATATCGAAGCTGCCGTCACCGCTACCGGCGGCGGCCTCGGTGATCCAACAGTTCACACCTGGATCCGGAGTGTGATCGTCACCCGGCTGGGAGGACGTGGACTGAGGGTCCGCACGCTCCCACGCACCGGTGGTCGCATCGTCGGTTCCGTCAGGATTGACCGTCCAGCCCGCATCGGCCTCGATGTCATCGTAGACGGTCGGAGTGTCCACGGTGTGACGGTTGACCGGCGCGTTGAGAGGCGAGGTGCCCTCGTTGCCTTCGGTGTCCTGGGCAGAGATGAAGTACGCGACTTCACTGTTGTCCGGGACGTCGACCATCGCGCTGTACGTCGGGCCTCCGTCGGGCGACATGACCACGTTGGTGGCCGGACCGTCGTTGACGGTGTAGCTCAGAACGACCGTAGCGTCGACGATATCGGCGCCGCCGATGGTCGTCTCGACGTCGGCAACGATCGCCGTCGGTCCAGGCGTGGCCGGCGAGGCCGGAGGCGTATGCGTGATGAACACACCTTCGATGATGAGCGGACAATCGTGACCGCGCGGCGTCACGGCGTCACAAATCGCCGCGTAGTTCGGCGTTCCGTTTCCGAGGTTTCCGTCATCATCGTCGGCAATGAACATGGAGAGAATCTGGTTCGGCTGATTGGTCGGCTGCTCGAGCGTACGACCGAAGTGCCAAAGCTCAGCACAACGGAATTCACCGGCAGCAGCACCCAGAGAAGCCTCGAGGTTGCCACGGACGGCCCAGACGGCTCCCGCGAGAACCGTTCCGTCAGAGTGGACCTGACCGGTCAGATCGTCCGGATAGACGAGGTTGTTATCGGAGTTGCGGATTCCACTGGAGCAGTTGCCCGAGAAGAAGCCACGACCAATGATGGACTCGTCGGTGATGAAGTTGGCAAGGATGTCCGCGTTACCTTCACCGAGGCCCTGGTTGCCCTGGAAGCCGAGGATGAAGTCCTGGACGCCGTGGCCAAACTCATGATGGACGACGCCGGCGATCTCACCGGTGTTCGCACAGCCACCGCCTGCGTTGTAGAAGTTGATCGTACCGTTCCAGAAAGCGTTGCAGGTTCCGCTGACGCCAACGTTGGCGTTGATGCGGACATTGCTGTAGCCGAAGCCCGGATCGATCGTCTCGATGAAGTCATGAACGTCGCTGACGCTATCGAAGACGTCACGCTCATCCTGACGGGAGTTGGCATCGTTCCACTCGATCTCGAACGGAGTGGCACCGTCGGCCGTGCCGTTGAACTGAGCGTCGGAACCACCGGAAGCCCGGTTGACGTTGCAGTACGGACCGAAGAACTGAGCCGTGACCGTGGCCGAACCGCTGTTCGGACCGATCGACCATTCGCCGTTCTCGTCCGAAGTGGTCGTGCCCTGACCGGAAACCGTCACGTCCATGTAGGCCATAGGATCGTTGTCGGTTTCGCCATTACAGTAGGTGCTGAACTGGACGTCACCGACCGTCGTGCCGCTGTAGAAATGCACGTCGTTGTAGCGGTAGACGATCTCACCCGTGTGGGCGTCGACGTGGCTGATCCACTCACCCAGTGGGTTCATGGTCTGCACGTTGACGATGTAGACGAGGTGATACTCGACCTGATCGACCTTCGGAGTGATCGGCAGGACCTTGATCTCGACGTCACCCTCGATGCGGTCCTCGGTCGGGTCAAAGTCGACGCCGGCCTTGGCGATCTCGATGGCTTCGCTCTCGCTGACGGCCGGGACCGGATCCAGATCGATACCGGAGTAGAAGTCCGAACTCATGACGAAGACTCGCCCGGTCTCCTCCAGGAAGGTGGAGTGGTAGCGACCACCCATGACCTCGTAGCCTTCCCAAACCTGCTTGAAGTGACCGGCAGCCTTACCGAGACCGCGCGTCACCTTGTGCAGCTCGAGCTGCTCCGGGTTGAGACCGAGGACTCCGGCATTGTCGACGGCGACCTGACGGGCCGCTTCCTCGACGTCGAAGTCATTGGCCAGACCGGCCGCGACGACAGCGCCCGTTCCGATGATCTGACTGGGCGTCTGCGTGGCCGGATTCCAAGTATGAACGGACCATTGCCCGCCATACTGGCTACCCAAAGCGTGTGAGACGGCGTTGGAGGCTTGCTGGCTTCCTGCCGTCTCGTACTTCCCGGCGAAGGTTGGGATCGAGATCTCGTAGGACTCTTGACCGGTCGGTTGGAAAGCAAAGGCGGCCGATACCGCGCTCATCGCCATTCCAGCCACCGCCAGAGTCGCAAGACCCTTACGATGCGTACGCTTCATGGACGTTCTGTCCCCTTTCTCCAGTGGTCGAGAAAAAGTAGCTGTTCCGAGTCTAAATTGCGGAAACGTGCAGCAATGCCAGACTGCCGTGGTAACCCACCTCCGAGCCAGGCTTGCACCGTGCGGCTAATATCCTACCGCAGTTTTGCTTGTCCGAACAAGCGAAGGTATAGTCAACGCGGCTTGGCGATGGCCTGGAAACGAAAGTCGCTGGCCGTACTCTCGGAAAATCAATGCTTTAGATCCAGACCGATCCATCCGCTTCAGCCTCTGATTTAACCTACGATTCAAGCCGGGTCGGGGCCCGATGATGCCGCGGATGTCCCCACCGCACGGTACGGGCCTGTTCCGTACGCTATCCCGGCTTGCTGAAACGGTTTCCATCCTTTAGACTCGTGGGGCAACCCTTCAATCCACTCACTTTTCCGTTATCAAAGAAAGTAGGGGAACTGGATCATGCAGATTGCACGCCGTCTTGGCGCTTTGGTTGCGATTGGCTCTCTGGCCTTCGCAGGAAGCGTCGACGCCGCGGAAACCTGGACGGTCAAGCCCGGCCGGACCACGTTTCACTTCGATACCGCGTTGATGGAGCAGCTCGGGCTTTCGTTGACCGGCGTGGAGGAGACCAGCTCTGCGCCGGCGTCGATCGTCCCGATGGAGGGGCCGCACTGGCACTTCCAACACTCCGCTCTCAGCGACCTCTCCTTCGAGGTCGACAATGGCGTCTACCACTCGGCGACCCCGCTGAGCGGACGCGTCCTTCATGAGGGCGGTTTCGCCGTTCGGGACAAGGCCACGGGTGCGCTGTACACCATGATGGACTTCGAGATCGTCCCGGCGACGGAGCAGACCGCCATTGGCGCCCGCACCGTCTTCGAGATGCAGGAAGAGGGCGCTACGCCGCTCTTCGATCTCGTTTATGGCGGCATCGCCTACGTTCGCGGCGATGACGTCTTCCGGGTCGTCAACTTCGACCTCAAGCTGAGCCCCGAATTGGCCAACGAGATCAACCGCCCGGAACTTGCCCGCAAGACCATCGGTTTGGGCGAGATCTACGCCGATGCCGAGTGGATCGCCGGTGAGTACACCGGAATTCCGGCCGGCCCGAACGAGCGTGGCGGTTGTGATTTCCGTGACGTTGCCCTCGGAATCCTCGACGACATGGACTACCGCAGCCGTACGGGTTCCTACCCGACCGGCGTCGTCGGCCTCTCCATGGCCACGACTTCCTGCAACGTCGGTAACTGCGACGTCGAGTGGTACGCACCGATGCAGGAGGATCACCCCGGCATCGCCATGCACCTGTACCGCGAAGACGCCGACGGCGTTCTCGAGCAGATCGGGATCAGCAACATCAAGCACGGCTTCTTCGCTCTGTCGAGCAGCCAGTGCACGTCCTGCCAGAACCCGTCCAACGGTACGTTCCTGGGCGTTGGGTGTTCCGACACCTACGGCGCCGGAAACAATTCCGATCGCAACTGGCTCGCCCCGCGCGACGAGTGGGAGTCCTTCCCGGGCACCTGGACCTGCAATGCCAGCCACTTCGCCGCCGGACAGAACAACTGCAACCGGAATCACGGTAGCAGTGGTCACGGCTCGACCGAGCATCGTCTGGAAGTTCGCGACGCCGATCTCGTGGATCCGGACCTCGACTACTTCTTCGAGGCCTACTATGTCGTCCGCGACGACATGAACAAGATCAACAACATCGGCTGGCGTCCGACCTGGTACACCCGCAACGGTGACTCCTACACGTTCCGTGACGGTGTCCCGGGCAACTCCAGCGCCGGCTACCCGGTCAACGAAGGTCCGCTGATCGAGACCTGGGGTGACGAGAGCAACCGCGGCACCTTCCCGGGCAGCGGTGAGGTCATCCTTTCCGTCAAGGTCACCGACATCGGTGGTGGTGATTACCAGTACGAGTACGCGCTGATGAACTTCGACGCGGACGAGAACATTGGTTCTTTCAGCATCCCGGTCGGCACCGCGTCGATCTCGAACATCGGATTCAACGATCCGAACCTGAACGACCTCGACGACTGGACGGCCAGCATCGATGGCGGCGTGATCACCTGGACGGCTTCGTCCTACACGATCGGCTACGGTCAGATGTTCAACTTCCGTTTCACCGCCGATGCCATGCCGAATGATGGCGACGCGGAGATCAGCTCTGGCGACCTTGCCACGAGCATCGACGTCACGACGAAGATCCCTGGCTTCAACCCGGCCAGCGTCGAAGTGACGGCCACGCAGCTGCAGCTGCGGACGAGCCCGAACCCGCTGACCACCGCGACCAACATCTCCTTCGAGATGCCGGAAGCGGGTAGCGCCAACCTCGAGGTCTACGACGCCAGTGGACGTCTCGTTCGCACGCTGGTCTCCGGCACGATGGCGGCCGGCCCGCACGCGATCGAGTGGGATGCCAAGAACGACCTGGGTGACCGCGTCGGTTCCGGTGTCTTCTACTATCGTCTGAACGCCCTGGGCGCGAGCGCCGGCGGTTCCGTCATCGTTCTCGACTAAGGAGAGTCCTTTTCGTAGCCCCCGGGCTGCGACGAGCCTCAGAAGGCCGCCGGTTTTTTCCGGCGGCCTTCTTCGTTTCTGGAACACGGCGTCCGGAAGACGGCGTCCGGAAACTCGCGCTCGGGGCCGGCCTACTTCGGCCCGGCGCCTCGCATTCGACAATCGACTCCATGAACCGTTCGGCAGAATGCGTAGCAGCAGGGTGTCAACCCCGCGTGAATCAAGCGCGTCTGCAACCGGTATCCATTCGAACAACAATGGTTCCGTCCGTTGCGGCGTGCCGGTAAGATCCATCGGTTCCGGCCCGACGCGTGACATGGTGGCTCAGACAAGGTCCATCGTGATCGGCAGGCGTTGGTGCTTGGGAAAGGAGGCCCGAGGAAAATGAACCGAGACCCCTTCGGTGACGAGATTCAAATCCCCCAGATCAAGGTACCCCGCCCCCCGGCAAATCTGCTTCGGGGTGTGGTTGTCCTGGTGCTGGCCGCCATTCTCGTACTCTCTTCGATCTTTACGGTCGGCCCCGAGGAGATTGGCGTTGTCCTGAGGTTCGGCCAGTTCGTCCGAACGACGGACCCGGGCCTGCACTTCCGGGCTCCGTTCGGAATCGAGACGGTACGCAAGGTACCCGTTCAACGGCAGCTGAAGCAGGAGTTCGGCTTCCGCACGTTGTCCGCATCTTCGGGAACGAGCCGCACGCAGTACCAGAAGCGCGGCTACGAAGGTGAATCCCTGATGCTGACCGGCGACCTCAACGCGGCCGACGTCGAGTGGGTCGTGCAGTACCGGATCGTCGACCCCTACGAGTATCTCTTCAAGGTTCGGGACGTCCCGACGACCTTCGCGGCCATGGCCGAAGCGGTCATGCGGCAAGTCGTTGGTGACCGGACCGTGAACGAGGTCCTGACCGTCGGCCGTCAGGAGATCGCCGACCTCGTCGAGCAGAACCTGCAGTCCCTGTGCGACCAGTACGAAACGGGCATCGAGGTCGAGCAGGTCGTCCTTCAGGACGTGAATCCTCCCGAGCCGGTAAAGCCCTCGTTCAACGAGGTCAACACCGCCCAGCAGGAAAAGGAACGCCTGATCAACGAGGCACAGTCCGAATACAACCGCGTCGTCCCGCGCGCTCGGGGAGAAGCGCTTCAGGTCATTCAGCAGTCGGAAGGTTACGCGTTGGAACGCGTCAACAACGCTCGCGGTGACTCGGCCCGCTTCGTAGCACTCTACGAGTCCTATCGGCGCGCGCCGGAAGTGACGCGTACCCGCATCTATCTCGAAACGATGGGTCAGATCCTTCCGGAGGTGAAGGACAAGATCGTCATCGACGATGACCTGCGCGGGGTTCTCCCGCTGCTCAATCTCGACGGCAAGGGAGGAAACTAGTCATGCCACGCGGACTACTCATCGGTCTGGCCATTCTCCTTTTCGTCGTGGTTCGGTTCTCTCCGTTCTTCGTCGTCGAAGAGCAGGAGCAAATCATCATCACGCAGTTCGGCGAGCCCATCGGCGATCCGATCGTGGATCCGGGACTCAAGTTCAAGCTGCCCTGGCAAACCGTGCACCGTTTCGAGAAGCGATTTCTGGAGTGGGACGGCGCCGCCAATCAGCTTCCGACCAAGGACAAGCGCTTCATCTGGGTCGATACCTATGCCCGCTGGCACATCACCGATCCGCTCAAGTTCTTCCAGCGGCTACGCGACGAAAGAGGCGCGCGGACCCGTCTCGACGACATCCTGGATGGTGAGACGCGCAACGCTATCGCCAACTCCAATCTCGTCGAGGTCATCCGTTCGACGAATCGGGAACCGTTGCGAGGCGAGCTTCTGGAAGAGGACGAGATCACCTTGGAGCCGATCGACCGGGGACGCGAAGTCATCCGTCAGATCGTTCTCGAGAACGCCCAGAAACGAACGGACGACCTGGGAATCGAGATCCTTGACGTTCAGTTCAAGCGCATCAACTACGTCGACGAGGTTCGCCAGACGGTTTACTCCCGAATGATCTCCGAGCGAAAGAGGATCGCCGAACGGTTCCGTTCTGAGGGACAGGGAGAGGCGTCGCGGATCGCCGGTGAGAAAGACAGGGAGCTCAAGCGAATCCAGTCCGAAGCGTATCGGGAAGCCCGGGAGATTCGGGGTGACGCCGACGCATTGGCCACCGACATCTACGCTGCGGCCTACAACCGCTCGGCGGACACTCGGGACTTCTACCAGTTCCTGAAGTCGATGGAGACGCTGGAGAACACGATCGACGCCGAGAGCCGACTGCTGTTGTCGACCGACGGAGAGTTCTTCCGCTTCCTGGAGTCCTCGACCGGACGATAGATCATGCAAAACCGAACCGGGAGATCGACCGACACTGTTGGTCGGCCTCCCGGTTCTGCCTCTCTACATGAACCGCTTCAACCTTCACGCCTGGTGCTGACGAATTGACCTGTCGCCGGAAGCACCGACTCCCCCATCTTCAGTTCCCCGGAGGCAGGTGTTCGAGGAGAAACGCCTCCAGCGCGTGATAGAACTCGATCGAGTTCTCTTCGTTGCTGAAGCCGTGCCCTTCGTTCTCTTTGACCATGTACTGAACGGGGACTCCGCGGTCGCGGAGGGCGGTGACGATTTGATCCGATTCTTCTTTCCGCACCCGGGGATCATTCGCCCCCTGCGCAACAAAGAGCGGGACCTGGATCTTGTCGGCGTTGAAGAGCGGAGAGACCTTGCGCATCCGCTCCTTGTCCTTTTCCGGATGACCGACCATCTCGTGAACCATCTCCAACATCGGCTTCCAGTACGGCGGAAACGCGTCCATCCAGGTGAAGAGGTTGGAGAGACCGACGTAGCTGACTCCGCAGCGGAACAGATCCGGCGTCTTTGTCACGCCGGATAGAGCCGCGTACCCGCCGTAGCTTCCACCATAGATCGCCACCGTGTCGGCTCCGGTAATGCCTTGATCGACGGCCCAGCGGACGGCATCGGTAAGGTCGTCCTGCATGGCGAGCCCCCACTGTCCGAAGCTCGCTTCCCAGAACTTGCGCCCGTAACCGGTGGATCCACGGTAGTTCACCTGAAGGACCGCGTAGCCACGGTTGGCCAGGATCTGAGCTTCCGGATCGTAACCGTAGGAATCCCGCACCCAGGGACCTCCATGTACGACAAGAACGAGTGGAAGCGGCGTACTCGGTACAACGGCGCCGTCGTCACCCACGGTCGTCTCCACGCCATCCGGAACCGTGAGGTACCCATGAATCTCGAGTCCATCACGACTCGAGTACCGGATCGGATGCATCTCGACGAGGCCCCGATCGTTCAGCCAGGGAGCAGAATCGAAGAGAAACGTGAACTCATCGGTCCGCGTGTCATACAGATGGTAGCGGGCGCGCCGGGTCGCCCCGGTCTGCACGACGACCCAAACGGTCTCGTCTTTCGTCCATGAGGTGGGACCGTTGATCGAGTCTGGGAACTTCTCGTCGAGTCGTTTCTGCAGGGCCGCACGTGTCTCGTCAAAGAAATGATAGGCAGGCCGCTCCTCTTCGAAGGAAACGCCCGTGACGACGCGCCGGTGGCGGGAGTGGAGTAGACGGGAGACGTCGACCCGTGGGTGCTCGAAGAGGACTCCGGTCTCCTCTCCCGTTCGCAGGTCGAGAGTCGCGATTACTGTCCGGTCGCGCCCAACGTTGGATGCGACGTAGAGGACCTCGTCGTCGTCGAAAGAAAAGAGCAGCGGCGACGCAGACTCCTTGAACGTGTACCTGGCGACTTCGTTCCACTCGTCCGATTCGTCCTTGCGGTAGAGGAGACTCGTATTGACCCCGTCGGTCGTCACAGCCACACGGAGTCGACCGGCATGGTCGGTGACCCAGGCCTGCACGTTTCCGGGGTTCTCGGCGACCATTTCCATCTCGCCCGTCGCCGTGTTCAGGCGGTAGACGTCGAACCGCTCCGGATCCCGACGATTCATCTGGAAGAGGACCATGTCGTCGATGTCTTCCAAGTCATCGACCAGTGAGCACTGGACCTCGTCGAACGGCGTCAGGTCGAGCGGGTTCCCGCCGTCGGCCCCGACCGAATAGAGCCGATAGTTTTCGTCTCCCCCGTTGTCCCTGGCGTAGAGCAGTCGGTCTTCCCCGACCCAGGTGAATCCGGCCAGGTCTCGTTCCGTCACCGCCGTCACGCGAGTGATCTCGCCATTGGCAAGGTCCTGAACGTGAATGTTGAGGCGCCGCTCGTAGGGCGCGAGATAGGCAATCTTCGACCCGTCGGGAGAAAGGTGTACCGCTGCCCGTTCAGGCTTGCGAAAGAAGTCCTCGACGGAAATCCGGTCGGCCATCGTGCTCTGTCCTCATTGTTTTCCGCGACAATGCGTCGTCAGATCCGAAACGATATCCAGAGCAAAAGACGCGATCGAGAGCATCGACCGCGCCTTTTGCATGTGCTTCTCAGCTGAAACCATTCCTCCCTGCCCGCTCTCGCGGTCGGGGAGGAGTCTTTCATTCAGGCCTCTTAGTACCGGTAGTGATCCGGCTTGTAGGGACCGTCGACCGGGACGCCGATGTACTCGGCCTGATCCGAGCTCAGCTCCGTCAGCTTCACACCCAGCTTCTCCAGATGGAGCCGGGCGACCTTCTCGTCCAGCTTCTTCGGAAGCGTGTAGACCTGGTTCTTGTACTTCTCCACGTGGCGGGCCAGCTCGATCTGGGCCAACACCTGGTTCGTGAAACTGTTGCTCATGACGAAGCTCGGATGCCCGGTGGCGCAACCCAGATTGAGCAGACGTCCCTCCGCGAGGACGAGAACGCTGTGGCCGTCGGGGAACGTCCACATGTCGTACTGCGGCTTGATCTGGGTCCGCTGGATGCCCGGCATACCGGCGAGGCCGGCCATGTCGATCTCGTTGTCGAAGTGGCCGATGTTTCCTACGATGGCCTTGTCCTTCATCTTCGCCATGTGGGCCGCGGTGATGACGTTGTAGTTGCCGGTCGCGGTGATGAAGACATCGGCGTACGGCAGGACGTCGTCCATGGTCAGGACCTCGAAGCCCTCCATGGCCGCCTGCAGCGCACAGATCGGATCGATCTCGGTGATGACGACGCGCGCTCCCTGGCCTTTCAGCGACTGCGCACAGCCCTTGCCGACGTCACCATACCCGGCGACGACGCAGACCTTGCCGGAGAGCATGACGTCGCTGGCGCGCATGATTCCGTCGACCAGGGAGTGACGGCAGCCGTAGAGGTTGTCGAACTTGCTCTTCGTCACCGAGTCGTTGACGTTGATGGCCGGGAAGGGAAGCTTGCCCTCGCGAGCCAATTCATAGAGGCGGTGAACCCCGGTTGTCGTCTCTTCCGTGACCCCGCGCAGGACTTTGACCGCCTCGGTCCAACGCTTGCCCCCCTGCGGTAGGCTGCGTAGCACACCGAGCAGCTCGGTGTAGTCCTCGGAAGCGCCTGCCGGGGTCTCAGGGACGCCACCGGCGGCCTCAAAGTCAGCACCCTTCATGATCATCATCGTGGCGTCACCGCCGTCGTCGACGATCTGGTCCGGTCCCCGGCCGTCACCGAAGTCCAGGGCCCGCTCGGTGCACTGCCAGTACTCCTTCAGCGTCTCGCCCTTCCAGGCGAAGACCGGCACGCCCTTCGGGTCGGACGGCGTTCCGTCCTTTCCGACCACAACGGCGGCGGCAGCATGGTCCTGCGTCGAGAAAATGTTGCAGGAGGCCCACCGGACGTCTGCGCCGAGGTCGACGAGAGTCTCGATGAGAACGGCGGTCTGCACCGTCATGTGGAGCGAGCCTGTGATTTTGAGGCCCTTCAGGGGCTGCTCACCGGCGAATTCCTTCCGCACGGCCATGAGCCCGGGCATCTCCTGCTCCGCAAGATCGATCTCGCGGCGGCCCCACTCGGCGTCGGCCAGGTCGGCTACCTTGTACTCGAAAGGCGTGGTCGCAGTTACCATGAGGTCCTTTTCCTTTGGTTTAGTGGGTGACTCCGTCTCGACTATAAGTTTCGCCACCACAGAAGACTTAGATGCTTTGGCTATTCAAATACATCAGCGGCCCTGAGTCCAGCGCCGATCGGGGCCTTGGCCCGCTCATTTCGCGGCCCCACCGCTCCAAATGTCGGCCAGGTCCCGCGCATCTCCCCCTCGGGCACTCTCGTCTCCGGATCCCGGCCAGAGGACGTAGATCAGCAACCTGAGATTCGCCCAGGCCAGAACCAGTCCCAGGAAGCGGAGTCCGAAGTGAAGCTGGCCGGATGCGGCGGCGGCCCCACCCAGGACCAACCCCAAAAGCGTCGCCAAAGGTCCACCGAGGACGATTCCAGTCCGGCCCCATCGCCCCAGGCTCGAACCGTCGTAGGACGTCGTCGCGACCCGGGCCCGCCAGTCCCCGGAGATTCTCAGGCTCTTCCCTCCCCCGGCCGACACGATCTTCGGAACCGCAGCGCCCGTATCCGGGGCTTTCGCCGCCCTTGAGTCGGGAGCTTTCTCCGCGTTCGGGTCGGGGGCCTCCGCCACCTTGCCGGGGACATCCCCCAGACGTACATCGACACCTGAGGGCGTCAAGATGAGCGCAGGAATGGCGTGGCCCAGTTCATGACCGAGCAGTACGAGCGGGTGGAGCAGGCGAAGGAGAAGCAGCCCAACGGCCACCGTGACCAGACCCCAGAGGAGGACGGCGAGGTTATCCATGCCTGCGCCCCACTTTCTTCGTCGGACCGCGGTCCCGACTGCGCCCTACCCCGCGCCGCCTTGCGAGCCGGCGCACGGGTGGCTTCAGCCCTTCTTCGAGATCTTCGCCCAGCTGTCCTTGAGGGTCACGGTGCGGTTGAAGACGAGTCGTTCGGCCGTCGATTCCGGATCGACAGCGAAGTACCCCTGTCGCATGAACTGAAAAACCTCACCGGCCTGGGCCGCGGCCAGTCCCGGTTCGACTTTGGAATGCTCGAGAACGGTCAGGGACTCCGGATTCAGATCATCGAGGTGATTGCCGGTGGCGGAACCGGGCTGCGCGCTGTCGTAGAGGTGTGAGTAGAGACGAACCTCGGCATCGAGGGCATGCTCCGCCGACACCCAATGACTCGTTCCCTTGACGCGTCGGCCGTCGGGCGTCGTCCCACCCCGGGACTCCGGATCGTACGTGCATAGCAACTCCACGATCTCGCCCGCGTCGTTCTTGATGACTTCCTGGCAGGTGATGTAGTACGCGTGCTTGAGTCGGATCTCGCGCCCCGGCGCCAATCGGAAGAACTTCTTCGGAGGATCCTCCATGAAATCCTCCTCCTCGATGTAGAGCGTGCGTGAGAAGGGAACCATGCGGGTCCCGGCGCTTTCGTCCTCCGGATTGTTCACCGCTTCGAACTCTTCGGTCTGACCTTCCGGGTAGTTCGTGATCGTGACCTTGAGCGGACGCAGCACGGCCATGACCCGAAGAGCTACTTTGTTCAGGTACTCACGCTGGAAGTATTCCAGATAGGAGTACTCGACTTCGCTGTTGGTCTTGGCCATACCGATCGCGCGCAGGAAATTGTGGATCCCCTCCGGCTGATACCCGCGGCGGCGCAGCCCGGAAAGCGTGGGCATGCGCGGATCATCCCAACCGTGCACGCGCCCTTCGTCGACCAGCTGGCGCATGTAACGCTTGCCCATCATCGTGTGATCGAGGAAGAGCTTGGCGAACTCGATCTGTCGCGGTGTCGCAGGCACGTCGGAGTTCGCGACGACCCAGTCGTAAAGGGGTCGGTGATCCTGAAACTCCAACGAGCACAGCGAATGGGTAATCTCTTCGTAGGCGTCCGAGAGAGGGTGCGTGTAGTCGTACATCGGATAGATGTGCCACGTATCCCCGGTTCGGTGATGCGTTGCGTTGAGGATCCGGTAGAGAACGGGATCGCGCATGTTGATGTTGGGAGAGGCCATGTCGATGCGTGCCCGAAGAACATGGGCGCCGTCTTCGAACTCACCGGCCTTCATTCGCCGGAAGAGGTCAAGACTCTCCTCGGCGGACCGGTCCCGATAGGGACTGTTCTTCCCCGGCTCCTTCAGCGTTCCGCGATGCTCGCGAATCTCTTCCGCAGTCAGACTGTCGACGTAGGCCAGGCCCTTCTCGATGAGCTGCTCGGCATTGTGATACAGGCGCTCGAAGTAGTCGGACGCGAAGTAGAGATGGTCGCCCCAGTCGAAGCCGAGCCAACGGATGTCCGCCTGGATCGACTCGACGAACTTCGTTTCTTCCTTGGTCGGATTCGTGTCGTCGAAGCGGAGATGGCAGCGGCCGCGATACTCGACGGGAAGGCTGAAGTTGAGGAAGAAGGCTTTGGCGTGCCCGATGTGGAGGAATCCGTTGGGCTCGGGAGGAAACCGGGTCACGACCTCGTCATGCTTCCCGGAGGCCAGGTCGTCGCTCACGATCTGGCGAATGAAGTCGAGACGAACTTCGTCCTCCGCCCCATCGGCGGCTTTCGTTCCCGGCTTCTCGCGTACGTCGTCGCTCATTGGTGACGCCCCAATCTTGCAGTCCTGTCCTCGCGGCAGCAAACCTGACCGTTGAGAAAACGGGCGCTAGGTCGTAACCCGACCTGCGCCCGCTCAATTGGCATCCCCAACGGGATTCGAACCCGTGTCGCCACCTTGAAAGGGTGGTGTCCTAACCAACTAGACGATGGGGACTCAACGCCGAAAGGGAACGCTAGTGCCCGGCCCGGGGTCTTGTCAACCCCGTGCGGACACCGGCGAACCCGGTCTACTCCACGACCAACTTCTTGGAGACCGAGTGTCCGCCCGACTCGAGACGGGCGAAGTAGATCCCCGAAGACAACGCCTCGGTGTCCACGATGACGAAGTCGACTTCGGCCGGAACCTCACGGTCCAGGAGGTTGCGGACGAGACGGCCGTTCGCATCAAAGAGGTCGATCCGGGCGCGACCGGCTTCCCGGAGACCGAACCGGAGCGAGGTTTCCACTCCCTCGCCCGCCGGAGATCCCAGGACCCGCATGGTCAGCGGCTCGATCTTCGGTGCGCTCGGGTTCTCGCCGACATCGGTCGGGGTGATGTCACTGATGTCGACTTCCCAGATGCCTCGACCGTGAGTCGCCACGCGGAGGAATCCGTCCGGATGCCAGCGAAGGTCGTCACAGATGACGTAGGGCAACCCGACATTGAACGGCTGCCAATTGCTGCCGCTGTCGAAGGAGACATAACAACCGAGGTCGGTGCCGAGGAAGATCGTCGACGGATTGTCGAAGTCGTAGGTGATCGACTGCGCGCCCTCGCCCGGGAGGTTGTTGGTGAGATCGTTCCAGGTCGCGCCGCCGTCCGTTGTGATCTGGACCTTGTCCAACGCCGGATTGTAGGTGCCCAAACAGATGATGGCGGTGTTGCCGTCGTCGGGATGGACCGTGATGTCGTTGATGGCGCCGCCCGAGATGGGCGTCGTCGCCGTCTGCGTCCAGTTGAGTCCGTTGTCCGTCGAGACGAATGCGCGGACGCCGGCGACGCACCAGAAGACGTTCGTGTCATTCCAGGACTGCTCGATGGAGCGTCCGCCGCCCAAACCTCCGTTCATGACGTTGACCCAATTTGATCCGGCGTTCGTCGTGCGGAAGATCGAGGTGTTGTGCCCGGTGACCACCACGTTGGAGTTGGTGTAGTCCATGTGGGTCGGCGTCTGCCACGGCCCGCTCTCGCTCAGTCCATTGTTGATGGGCTGGAAGCCGGAGCCGCCGTTCGTGCTGCGGTAGTGGCTGCCGTTCTGGATCTCCGCGAGGATGATCAGGTTGTCGTTACTGACCTCGCACTCGAAACCGTCGGCTCCCAAGACCTGAACCATGTTCGTGCTTCCGGTCCAACGCCAGGTCCCGTTGTCCTGCGTTCCGCCGAAGGCGAGATTGGCCCCGGTCATCGACTGGTTCATGGCATAGAACTGTGTCGTGACCAGTCCACTGTTCCGGCTGAAGAAGCTCTGGCCGTTGTTGGTGCTCTTGTAGACACCGCCGTCGCAACCGATCCACATGATCTGGGGATCGCTGGGATCGAAAACCGCCGCGTGATGATCGACGTGAACGCCGGCCGCGGTCTGCGTCCAGGACGATCCGCCGTTGTCCGAACGGTACATCGCGACGGCGCCGCTCCAGACCTGCTCTTCATCGAGCGGGTTGGCCGTGATGACGAGGTCATACCAACCCTGGCCGTTGTCCTGGTTGGGCGTGGAGCGCAGCGTCCAGCTGTCACCGCCATCAGTGGTCCGATAGACGGCGAGCGTGCCGTTCCCCTGAACGTCATTCGACCAGTAGACGTACTCGGGGTTCGCCGGAGTTACGGAGATGCGTCCGTTGGCGAGACCGGTAATGGGCGCGCCGTTTTCCATCCGCGTCCAGGTCTGTCCCTCGTCCGTCGACCGGTAGCCACCCTGACCACTCCAACCACGGCTGATTGCGTAGTAGGTGTCGGTCGTCCCCGGCTTCAGTTTGACGTCCCGCCAGTCGCCGGACTCCATGACCTCGACGAAGGTGTCTGCGCCATCGGTGGACCGGTAGAGACCGTTGTCCATCGCAACGAGAAGAACGCCCGTGGTTTCTTCGTACTCCATCATGAACACGTCGCGTCCGTTGGCGATGGGCTCCGTGATTCCGGTCGTGTTCCAGACGACACCGCCGTCCGTCGACTTGAGGACGCCGACACCGTGGATGGCGTCGATGTTCCCCCAGCCTTCGCCCGTTCCGATGTAGATCGTCGACGGATTGCTCTCGTCGATTTGGATGGCGCTGACGGACATCGTCGGCAGGTTGTCACCAAGAGGCGTCCAGGTGTTTCCGCCATCGGCCGTCTTCCAGATACCGCCACTGGCAAAACCCGCATAACAGACATCACTGTCCGTGGGGTCCACCGCCAGAGCGAGGCAACGGCCCCCGACGTTCGTCGGGCCGAGGTTGAACCAGGTCGGGAAGCCACCGCGATCCGAGGTCGCCTCGAGATCCTTCAGCTGCTGAAACGCAGCCGTGCGGGCGCCGGCCGGAATGTCGGCGGCGGAACCGAGCCTTTTTCCCATGAAGTGCTCGTAACGCTTGAACGGCTTGTAGCCGGAACTGCGGGTCGCTTCACGGGTCGGATTGGGGAACTTGGCGTCGTAGTACTCACTCATCTGGTGGATGAGATCACGTGCGGTTTCGGGCTGGCCGGTGATCTGCGCTGTAGATGTGGAGGCAGCAAAGATCAACGCGCCCACCGCTACGAGTGGTGCGAAACGCTTCGGCATTTGGAGTGGGAGCCTTTCTGTTTGGGTGTGGTCGTAGGCCTGGTCGCTTCCGGCAGAGAGGGAGCAACCGCGACGAGCCCTGGAGGGATTGTACCAAACGCCGATGGATTTCAGCTATCGTCCGTTGACCGCTTCCCCAGCTTGAAGAAATCGTGAGTCCGGCGCCTGTGGTCCTCGACCATGCGCCCTTCCCTGCCCTGGTCTCCCGGAGCGTAGTAGGCCTCGTCCTCTCCCCCTTCCGGAAGAAAACTCTCGGGGATGAAGCCTTCCGGGACTTCATGCGCGTACTGGTAGCCGCGTCCGTACCCTAGTCCCTTCATCAGGGCTGTCGGCGCATTGCGCAGTCGATTCGGAACGGGGCGGCCACCGGTCTCCTTGATGCGGGAGGCCGCCTCGCCGTAGGCCCGAGTCACCGAGTTGCTCTTCGGACAAAGAGCCAGGTAGATCGCGCACTGAGCAAGCGCGAGATGCCCCTCTGGCGACCCCAGCTGCTCATACGCCTGGCGCGCGGATAGTGCGACCTGCAATGCGCCCGGCTCTGCCAGTCCGATATCCTCGGACGCCGTTCGCACGAGCCGACGAGCGACATATCGCGGGTCCTCGCCGCCTTCGATCATCTGCGTCAACCAGTAGACGGCAGCATGAGGGTCGCTGCCGCGAATCGACTTTTGCAGAGCGGACACCCAATTGAAGTGATCCTCAGCCCCGAGGTTGCGGGCCGCGCCCGACTGAAGCAGGGCTGCGACCGCGTCCGCGTCGACGGTTTCCCTCCCGGCAAGTTGAGCCAGGGTTTCCAGGGAAACGAGGAGTCGGCGCGCGTCACCCTCGGCCTGCCGGAGAATCGGCGTCCAAGCCGTCTCGTCCAGGAGCAGAGGCGTCTCTCGATCGCGATCGAGTCGGGAGAGCGCTCGCTGTCCCAAGAGGCGCAGGGCTTCGTCGTCCAACTCCCGAAGGACATAGACGCGACACCGGGAGAGGAGCGCCGGATTGACATGGAACGAAGGATTCTCCGTCGTGGCTCCAAGAAGGGTGATCGTTCCCGCTTCGACATGCGGAAGAAACGCGTCCTGCTGGGACTTGTTGAAGCGGTGGATCTCGTCGACGAACAGAAGGGTCCGCCTTCCATCGGCGGTGAGGCGCGCTTCCGCTTCGGCCACGGCTTGTCGAACCTGCGCCACTCCGGAAAGCACCGCGCTGAACTGTCGCCACAGGTAGCCCGGATGCGTCCCGAGAACTCGGGCCAGCGTCGTCTTCCCTGTTCCCGGCGGGCCCCAGAGGACGATGGAGGGCAGGCGATCCGATTGCAGCAGTCGACGGAAGACGCCCTTCTCTCCAGTCAGGTGAGGTTGGCCGACAACGTCCTCGAGGTCGGCGGGTCGCAGTCTTTCCGCCAGCGGTGCGTGATCTGAATCGCCATCGTCTTCGTCTTCGGCGTCGGCGTCGGCGTCGGCGTCGGCCTGCGGCGGAACGGCCTCCGAATCTGGAAGCCCGCCTCCAAGAGGAAGCTGTTCGGGGTCCCGGTCTCTACTTCTCATAGCCGTTGGGGTGCGACTCACTCCACCGAACCGCCGACTCGACAATACTCTCGAGCGTGGCGTACTTCGGCTCCCAACCCAGGACTTTGCGGGCCTTCTCGCTCGATGCGACCAGGGTCGGGGGATCTCCCGGCCGCCTCGGAGCATGCTCGAACGGTACCGGCTTTCCCGCGACGCGTCCCGCCACATCCAAGACCTCGAGCACCGAAAATCCCTTCCCGTTGCCGAGATTGAAGATTCCGAACTCCTCGGTCTCGAGATAGCGCAGAGCCAGCAGGTGGGCTTCCGCGAGATCGGCGATGTGAATGTAGTCCCGAACGCAGGTGCCGTCCGGCGTGGGATAGTCGTTCCCGAAGACTTTGAGAGCTCCGCGACGGCCGTAGGCCGCGTCCAGCGCCAACGGAATGAGGTGGGTTTCGGGATCGTGATCTTCTCCGCAGGAAGCTGTCGCGCCGGCTGCATTGAAGTAGCGCAGGGCAGTCCAACGTATCCCGTGGATCTCTCCGAACCACCGGAGCAGCTGCTCGCACATGATCTTGGATTGGCCGTAGGGATTGGTCGGGGCGTTCGGCGCGGTCTCTACGATCGGCACCGTATCGGGATCGCCGTAGGTGGCTGCCGTCGAGCTGAGGACAAACCGGCGGACGCCTTGCGCGCTCATCGCCTGCAATAGCGTGAGCACTCCGCCGACATTGTTCCGAAAGTACTTTCCCGGATTCTCCATCGACTCGCCAACCAGGCTTTCGGCAGCAAAATGAAAGACCGCCTGGATCTCCCGCTCGGCGAAGACCGAGGAAACGAATGCTTCGTCCGAAACATCACCCACGAGCAGCGGAACCTCGGAAGGCACGGCGTCGCGGTGTCCTCGCGAAAGATTGTCGACTACGACAACGTCCATTCCTTCCGCACGGAGGCGTTCGACCATCGCACTTCCGATGTAGCCTGCTCCCCCCGTCACCAGAATCGTCATGAACCGTCCTTCCCGTTAGATTGGCCGGCTCGCCGAGCCCGACCGCGACGTTCCGGATCGTCCGGGCGTCATTAGTGGCGCTTACGCCATATATGAATTCTTCTTGACGACATTCCACGGCAGCTGTACCATATGCCGTATCAAATTTCGGATTCCCTGTGCCAACGCAATCAGGGGACTCCCTCCCCAATCCTAATGTAGCAGGCTTTCTTGGGGTACCATGGGGGTTCTCGAACGTTGTCCGCGGGGAATCCAGTTTTGGCCGCTACAAGACGAAGCCGCCCCGGGTTTACCGAGGCGGCTTCAGTCTTTAGACGATAGAAGATGGACCGGAGGGGCGGACTAGCGACGCTTGGTCGTCTTCCGCTTCGTGGTCTTCCGCTTGGTCGTCTTCTTCTTGGCGGCCTTCCGCTTCGTGGTCTTCTTCTTAGCGGTCTTCTTCTTGGCCGTCTTGCGCTTGGTGGCCTTCTTCTTGGCTACCTTCCGCTTCGTCTTCTTCTTGGCGGTCTTCTTCTTGGCCGTCTTCCGCTTGGTGGCCTTCTTCTTGGCTACCTTCCGCTTGGTCTTCTTCTTTGCGGTCTTCTTCTTTGCGGTCTTCCGCTTGGTCGTCTTCTTCTTGGCGACCTTCCGCTTCGTCTTCTTCTTAGCGGTCTTCTTCTTGGCCACCTTCTTCCGAGTCACCTTGCGCTTGGTCGTCTTCTTCTTCGCGGCCTTGCGCTTGGTGGTCTTCTTCTTCGTAGCTTTCTTGGCGACTGCCACTCTCGGTACCCCCTTCTCGCAACTTAGTGCGATCCAGTTCCATCTGCTCCTAGACGGATTCCATTCCCGCGGGTGAGTTCCTGGATCAGGCCCAGCATCTCATCCAGATCGAACGGCTTTCGAAGATAGTGATCCACGGACAACTGACGACAACGACGCTCCGAATCCGGATTGTCGAACGCGGTCATCATGATCACGGGACCCGTGTACCCTTGCTTTCGACGCTCTTCCAAAAGGTCGAGACCAGTTCCGTCCGGGAGTTTGACGTCGAGTACCATAAGGTCGACCTCCGCTCCCTTGAGCACCGTTCCGCCCTCTGTCACGCGTTGTGACGAAAGAACATGAAAGCCCTCATCTCGGAGCGCATTGGACAGCGTCCGCAAGAGGAGGGTCTCGTCATCCATGATGAAGACCGTAGGGTTCACGTCTTTAGAAGCCTTCATGGTCGGGCTCCTACACAGCAAACTGTGTGCCACAAGAGACACAAAACGCTCAAGGCGTTATCCGGCAATCCATTACGCCAAACGCATCACAAAGAACGACAGGTCGGCCGAGCATAGAATGGGTGTACGATTTTCAGACAGAAGCCACCGTCAAAGCGCGTTAATACTATGCCCTTTAGTGACTTAGCCTCAAGACAAACGTACTGTACACAAATTAGACAACCTGCCCAATCTACAGACAGGGAAAACGGTCAGGAACGGCGGGCGGGTGACTTGGTCGACCCCATTCGCTTGATGCGATCGATGAGGCCCTGGCGGGAAAGCCCGAGGACGCGGGCTGTCTGACTCTTGTTGCCCTCGCACTCTTCGAGAACCTCCGCAATGTAGGCATCCTCGATCTCGCGAAGGGTCGGACGGGTCTGATTCTCGGAGAGGCTCTTCGACGCATACCGAGCCCCCGCCTCACGGTCCCGGACCTCAGAGCTGGAGGCTGGAACCAGGGCCGTGTCCTCGGGATCTTTCGACCTCGAACGGGACACCTCGCAGTCACGACGCATCGCATCGGGGAGATGCGCAGGTGTGAGCGTCGCTTCATCCTCGATGATGACGATCCGTTCGATGAGGTTTTGAAGCTCTCGAACGTTTCCCGGCCAGGCGTAGTTGCGGAGACACGTCAGCGCCTGCGCGTCGATGGCCTCGAAGCCCTTCTTCAACTCTGAGGAGTAGCGTCCCAGAAAGTGCTCCGCCAGCAGGTCAATGTCTTCACGCCGATCCCGCAAGGGCGGGAGCTGGACGGAGATCACCTGCAGACGGTAGAAGAGGTCCTTTCGAAAGAGTCCCCTTTCGATCCGGTCCTCGAGATCGACGTTGGTCGCCGCGACGACCCGGATGTCGATTCCGATGTCATGTCCCCCACCGACTCGGCGAAAACTCCGCGACTCCAGGAATCGGAGAAGCTTGGCCTGCGTACCGAAGGGCATTTCTCCGACCTCATCGAGGAACAGGGTTCCTCCGTCGGCAAGCTCGGCGAGGCCCCGCTTCAGTCGCGATGCGCCGGTGAAGGCGCCGCGCTCATGACCGAAGAGTTCATTCTCGAGCAGGTTCTCCTGAAAGTTGGCGCAATTGATCTCCATGAAGGGCGCTTCTCGCCGCTCGCTCTCGAAATGGATGGCGCGCGCCACCAGTTCCTTGCCGGTTCCGCTCTCCCCGGTGATGAGGACGCTCGTAGCATCGGACTTGGCCAGTTTCTGGATCAGTTCCCAGACGGCTGTCATTTCGGGGCCGCGGAATCGCAGCTCGTTTCGGCTGTAGTGGCTTCGATCCTTCTCGCGAAAACCGGAAAGCGTGGTTCGATCAGCGCCGCTGCGCGCGGCCTTCTCCAGGATGAGAAGCAGCTCTTCCATGTCGTACGGCTTACGCAGGTACTCAATCGCGCCAAGCTTGACCGCGCGTACGACCGAGGATGTGTCTCCTACCGCGGTCACGACGACGATTTGCGTCTCGGCCTCGATCTGATGAAGCCTCGGAATGAGGTCGAGTCCGCTCCCGTCCGGAAGGCGTACGTCCAAAAGCACGAAGTGGGGCCGGATCTCCTCGGCCCGGGCCAAGCCATCGGCTGCCGTCTCGGCGCAGGACACCTCGTAGCCCTTGTCCGTAAGGATTCGGGTCAACGAACGAGAAATCGAAGGCTCATCGTCGATGACGAGGACGCGAACCTTCATGCCTTCTTCTCACCTTCCACCGGCACCGGAAAAGACAGGCGGAAGGTTGCCCCGCCGCCGGCACGATTACGCATATTGATCCGCGCCCCGTGCTCTTTGATGATCTGAAGGCTGATGCTCAGTCCGAGACCCGTACCGTTGGGCCGAGTCGTGAAGAACGGGTCGAAGATCTTGTCCAGGACCTCCTCGGGGATCCCGCAACCGGTGTCATGGAAGGCAACCTCGACCGCCTGCTTCGAACGGTAGCGACGCGCACTGGAGGATACCCGGAACTGCCCCCCGTCCGGCATGGCTTCGATGGCATTGAGAATCATGTTGAGGAAGACCTGCTGGACGGCGTCGGCGTCCAACGGAATCGGCGGCAGGCCATCGGCCAGATCCCTCTTCACCGTGATCCCCGCCGACTTGAAGTGCTGATCCAGGTTGTCCAGCACCTGCGTCAGAATCGGGGTCAGGTCCTCGGATTCCAGAACCATGGACTTGGGGCGCGCAAACTGGAGAAGGTCCGTCGTGAACTGTTCGATCCGGTCGAGTTCCTTGATCGAGTCACGAAGGTCCGAACGAAGATTGTCCCCATCCGTCATCTTGCTCGCCACGTACTGGATGGTCGTACGAATGCCCGTGAGGGGATTTCGAATCTCGTGGGCGATGACGGCGGAGAGTTCTCCGACGGATGCAAAGCGGTCCACGGTCCGTTGGAATTCCATCTCGCCCATCGTTTCGGTGACGTCTTCGAACGCGAGAATGGCGGAAACCTCGGACTCCGCCGCCGACGCTTCGAGCCACCGAAGATGTACGAGGAGCTCCCGTCCCTGAAACTCGAGCATGACTTCGCGCGATTCTCCGGGCGCCGGATCGGGCACATCGGGCCAGAGGGAAAAACCCGGTGTCCTCGACAGAATGACGTCGCCGATTCCCTGGCCGAGTACATCCTTGGGCGGAGCGTCCAGGATTTCCTGGGCTTTGCGGTTGAGAAGGAGAATCCGGTGTTCGGAGTCGAGCGCGAGGACCCCGAAGTCGAGGCTGTCGACGATGTGTTGCGAGAGTTGCTCTGAACCTTGAATGGCCGTGTTCATCGATCGTCCCCTCCCTGAGACGTCAACGCTGTTGGCTTCCCGCGTCCTTGGGTTCGGTCGCGACGGCCAGTTGGGCGCCCAGTCGCCGACCGATGTCCATGACCTCGACGGCGAGCCCGAACTCGGACCGGGCATCGGCACGAATGACGACGAGGTTGTCCGCAGCTTCTTCGAGCGCGGCCGCGAGGGTGGTCTCGACCTCCTCCATCGTCACCGGAGTCTCGCCCACGATGAGCTCCCCGTCCGCGCCGATCGTGACGACGACCTCACGGTTTTCCATCGGGCTGGCATCCACCGTCTTGGGAAGCTCGAGATCGATTCCGGTCTGGACCATGAAATTGGACGAAAGAAGGAAGAAGATGAGAAGGATGAAGACGATGTCGGCCATCGCGGTCGACTCGATCTTGTGCAGGTACTCTTTCTCACCACCGAAGTTCACGAAGCACCTCAATCATTCAGGATCGACTCGTCGCCGGTCACGAGAAGCATCATCAGGTCGCGGGAGCGACCCTCCATGCTGTGCACTTCCCGCTGGATCCTGTCATGGAGAAAGTTGTGGGCGAAGAACGCGGGCACGGCCACGGCCAATCCTGCCGCTGTCGTCAGGAGCGCCTGCCAGATGCCGCCGGCAAGCACACTCGCATTGACCCCACCGCCCAACCTTTCCACCTGCTGGAACGCGCTGATCATGCCGAGCACGGTTCCCAGAAACCCGAGAAGCGGCGCTCCGCCGGCGATGGTGGCCAAGCCGCCGAGGTGGCGCTGGAGTTCGGAAATCTCTTCCCGGCCTGCATCCTCGATCGCTTCCTTGGTCGCCGTCTCGCCGTCGGAGATGCGACGGAGACCTGCAAGGAAGATGCGCGACAGCGGCGCATCGCTCTGCTTGCAGATCTCGATCGAGTCCTCGATCTTTCCCACCCGGATGTTGCCCCGGATCTTCGCGAGAAAAGCCTGGTTCTCCTTGGTGAAACGACGGAGTCGAATCCAGCGATTGATGAAGATCCCCAAACCCACGATCGAACAAAGCACAATGGGGATCATCAACCAACCGCCACGAATGACGAGATCGACGATGGCCGTCACCAAGCACTCCCTTGCTTCGCTTTGGAAACTCGAAACGTCTGCGGCTTACTTGGGAACGCTAGTTAAGGTGTCGCATCGTGTCCAGCGCGAATTGGGGTCAGAGACGTCTTCGTGATAGATTCTCTCGCGGTCCCGGTGCAAAGTTCGCGGCAACGCGGCAACGCGGCGACTATGTGCGACGACCTTGACCACGACCTTGACCACGACCTTGACCATGACGATGGCCGTCGACGACTGCGCGGCGACGAAGGTGCAGGACGACCGCGACGACGTACGGCCGGGGCGCGACGACAGACTTGCGGATGGAGGTTCGCACTTGCTCGAAGAGATCTACACACCGTGGCGCTACTCCTACGTCGTTTCAGACAAGGACGCGGGCGGTTGTGTCCTCTGTGACGTTCGTGACGACAGCGAGAATCATCGTTACGTCCTGGCTCGCGACGACGCGGCCTACGTCGTACTCAATATCTATCCCTATGCTCTGGGTCATCTCATGGTCGTGGCACAGAAGCACGTCGGGCGGTCGACGGACCTCGAAGAGTCTGACTGGTTGGCGATGTCCCGGTGGGCGCAGCAAGCCTCTCGGGCACTGCGGGTAGAGTTTGGTACGGAACGAGTCCACCAGGGCGTGAACCTTGGACGCGCGGCCGGCGCGGGCGTCGCCGGTCACATTCACCTTCATCTCGTTCCCCACTTCGAGGCGTCCCAGCCCATCCCGCAAACCCGGCCGGACGAGCTGGATACCGTCTACGAGCGCCTTCTGCCGTGGTTTCGAAGCGACGGCGACAGACGAGGAGCGACGTCGTGAAGCCCGACGCAAAGGCGGAGCCCGGCGCAAAGGCGAACTCCGACACAAAGGCAGCCAGGGTGCTTTGCGTCGTGGGAGCCCGACCCAACTTCATGAAAATGGCTCCGGTCCTCCGTGCTCTCGGCGAACATCCCGGCCTCGAGCCTCGACTCGTTCATACCGGGCAGCATTACGATCCGGCGCTCTCCGACGCCTTCTTCGCCGACCTCGGAATGCCCCAACCCGATCGCCACCTCGAAGTGGGTTCCGGTTCCCATGGAGCGCAAACCGCACGCATCCTCGAACGGTTCGAGGCGGTGCTGCAGGAAGAACGACCGGATCTCGTGCTCGTCGCGGGTGACGTCAACTCGACCGTCGCCTGCGCGTTGGCTGCGGTCAAACTGTGGATCCCGGTTGGGCACATCGAGGCCGGACTTCGCAGCGGTGACCGGACCATGCCCGAAGAGATCAACCGCATCCTCACCGACTCCATCTCGGACCTACTCTTCATCACGTCCGAGGACGCCGAGACCCACCTGCTACGGGAGGGCGCCCGGCCGGAAGACATTCACTTCGTCGGCAACTCCATGATCGATTCCCTGCGCCGGCATGAGGCCGGGGCCAGGGATCGCGAGGCCTGGGGCCAATACGACGTGGAAATGGCCGAGTACCTCCTGGTCACCCTGCACCGTCCTTCGAACGTCGATGCGGAAGATCGACTGCGAGACGTCGTTCGGCTCCTGCGAGAGGCCGCAGAGCACCTCCCCGTTCTGTTGCCCCTGCATCCACGCACGAGAAACCGGCTGAAGGAAACCGGGCTTCAGGCAGACCTCGAGTCGATTCCGGGCATCCGGATTCTTCCGGCGCTGGGCTATCTCGACTTCCTGTCCCTGACCGCGGGCGCCCGTCTCGTCCTCACGGACAGTGGAGGCGTGCAGGAGGAGACGACTGCACTCGGTGTCCCCTGCCTGACGCTGCGCCCAAACACCGAGCGTCCTGTCACGGTAACGAGTGGGACCAACCTTCTGGTCAGTGACCACGCGGAGGACCACATAGAGATCCTTCGTCGCTTCGTCGCGGGGCGGGTCGAAGTCCCGAACCGCGTGCCTGCCCTGTGGGACGGACACGCCGGATCCCGCATCGTTGAAACCATCGGCGCCTGGTGGGCGAACGGCGCGCCATCTCGCGTCCGGCCCCGTTGATATGCGGATCGCGATGCTTCTCGACAAACCCTTCCCCCCCGATCCCCGGGTGGCGAATGAGATGCGGTCGCTCGCTCAGGGCGGTCACGAAGTGCACCTCGTCGCGCCGGAAGTCGATCGAAGCCGGCCACTGCGGGAAGCCTGGGAAGGAACCACCGTCCACCGCTTGCCGATCGACCGCAACTTCTACAAGAAGATGAGTGCGCTGGTCCTTCGGCTGCCGTTCTACCACCGGTTCTTTCGAAATGGGTTCGCCCCAATCGTCGAGGAGATTCAGGCCGACGCGATCCACGTTCACGATCTCCCGCTTCTCCGCGTCGGGCTGGAAATCGGAAACCGGCGGAGGATTCCGGTCGTGACCGACCTCCATGAGAATTATCCAGCTGCTGTCGCACTCTATGACTACGCACACCGGTGGCCAGGTCGGTGGCTCATCTCTATCGACCAATGGAGGCGATACGAAGCCGAGGCCGTTCCCAGGGCCGACCACGTCATCACCGTCGTGCCCGAAGCCAACGAACGGCTGCTGGAAAGAGTCCCGGCCGAGCGCATCACCGTCGTTTCCAACACCGTCAACGTCGACGAATTCGAGGGCTTCGATCGGGACCCGGCGGTCGAGGAAGAATTCGGATCCCGGTTCACGATCGGTTATCTCGGAGGGTTCGATCGGCACCGCGGGCTGGAGACGGCGGTCGATGCCATGGCGAAGCTCGCCGCACAGGCCCCGGACTATCACCTCCTGTTGGTGGGTGACGGCGCGACGCGCAGGTCCCTGGAGGAACGGGTTCAAGCTCTCGGAATCGCGGACCGGGTATCGTTCGCGGGCTGGCAGCCGTTTCGCCGATTCCGTTCCTATGTAGCATCTTGCCGGGTCTGCCTCATTCCTCATCTGAAGACCGAGCACACGGACACAACCATCCCGCACAAGCTCTTCCACTACATGTTGCTGGAACGACCGGTCGTTTCTTCGAACTGCGCACCGCTGGAGCGTGTACTGCGTGAGACCGAAGCGGGTCTCGTCTATCCAAGCGGAGACGCCGACGCTCTGGCCCGGGTCGTTCGACAACTACGGGACGACGACCTGCGCGCGGGGATGGGAGAACGGGGCCGCCGCGCCGTTCTGGAGAGGTACAACTGGAAGGACACCGAGGCGGCTCTTCTCGGTGTCTACGAGTCATTGCAAGCAACGTGAGCGTCCGCGACAACCTTCAAAAGATCGTAAGACACTCCGCCATCTACGGAGTGGCCGACTTCGTCGGGAAGATCGCCGGCTTCTTCCTCATCCCCTTCTATACGCGAAGCTTCGAAGAGTCCGTCTTCGGTGAGTTGATGGTTCTGTTTCTGTTCCAGACCCTGGGAGTCATGGTTCTGGGACTCGGCCAGGTCGGAACCCTGCTTCGCCACTACACCAACGCCGATTCCGATGACGAACGAAAACGCATTTTCACCGGAGTCCTGCTTCTGGTGATTCCAACGGTCATCGTTGTCGGACTGCTCAGTGCACCCGCCCTCGGGTGGCTGGCAGAACGCTTCCTGACCTCGAGAGAATCGGAAGGGCTGCTCCGTCTGCTTTGGATCGGAATCACCGCAAGGGCCATCACCGAACTGCCCATGACTCTGCTTCGTATCGAGGACCGCGCACGCTCCTATGCAGCGGTGAGTATCCTGCGTTTGCTCGTTTCGACCGGAGCCATTCTCTACTTGCTCCTGGCGCGAGACATGGGAATCCGGGGAGTCATCATCGGAGACGTGGTCGGCTCTGTGTTCGCGTTGCTCTTGCTCTTGCCGCGTATTCTGGGAAACCTCTCGTTGCGGCAAAGGCCTGACTTTTCGACCTACTTGAGCTTCGGCTGGCCCTATTCGGTCTCCAACTTGGGCTCATTCGCCCTCGTCGCCGTCGACAAGCTTTTCCTGGCCGGTCTCGATCAATTGGACGAAGCCGGGATCTACTCCCTGGGCGGCAAGGTCGCATCCATTCTCAGTGTGACGGTACTCAGTCCCTTCACGCTGGTCTGGGGACCGATGAGCTTTCGGATCGCAAAGGAAAACGATGAAGTTGAGGCGAAAAGGATCTATGCCCGCCTGCTCACATACTATGCCTTCGTCCTGATTGCCGTCGGACTCGGACTCTGGCTCCTGGCCCCGGAAGCGTTGCGAATCGGCGGACCACCCGAGTACGCCGGGGCGATCACGGTCGTGCCCCTCCTTCTCGGATGTCAGGTCCTCTTCGGACTCTACCGACACTTTCAGGTCGGCGTCGCCGTGACCGATCACACGCCTTCTTTGGCCTCGTCGTTCTTGATTGCCGCCGCGGTCAACATCGGACTCAACGCCGTACTGGTTCCTCGTTACGGGATGGTCGGGGCGGGAGTCGCCACTCTCCTCGCCTATGTGACGATGAATGCCATCGTTCTCATTCGCGCCCGCCGCTGGTATCCGATCCCCTACGAATGGAGTCGGCTGGTCGGTCTGCTCATCCTCTCGGTAGTCCTGGGGTCGGTCGTACTCTGGGCCAACCTGCCGGTGGTGGCTCGGTTGGGAGTATGGACGATTCTTCCGATCACAGCGTGGCTGACGACTCCCGAAGGCGAACGACGTTCCGCGCGGGAGTGGTTGGCGCGGCTGCGGCCGTGAGGGAACCGACCGGGGCCGGGGGATACTCCGTTTCGCGCCGAACCTGCCGGGACTTCGCGCGGTCAGCTTTGGGACGGCTCTCCCGCAGCGCCCTCGTGGCTGGTCTCTCTTCGGCGACGCAGGTGCTGGATCAACGTCAGCGCAAGCAATCCGAGAAAGAGCCCCCAGCCTGCGCGGACGAGGGTCGCGGCCTGGGTGCGAGCTTCGCTGCGGAAGTTGAGTTCCAACAAGTGGCTCCCCTCCGGAACGACTACTGATCGCAGGACGTGATTGGCCGGATAGATCGGGACTTCCGCGCCGTCCAGGGTCGCGTGCCAGCCGGGTTCGTAGAAGGTTTCGCTCATGACGATGAGCGACTGCCCCTCGGCCTCGACATTCCAACGTAGCCGATGCACTCCCCGTTCCAGGAGCTCGACGCGCGCCGGGGCGTAGTCTCCTTCCTTGGGAACGGATTCGCCGGAGAAGTAGGCCACCGCGCGAGGATCGAACGTGGCGTCGCCCAGTCTTGTTAGAACGGACCGTCCGTCGCTTTCGTGAACGGCCCGGGCGGCCGACCAGGCGGAACCGGGCGTCGGCGGAAGCGGATAGACGAAACCGTCCCGCCCTCCCCCGGAGTAAACCGGCTCGGCACCGACCTGCACAGGCTGCGGCGCGACCAGGTACTGCACGTTGAGCATGCTGAGAACGCCGGGGGCGGTCAGGATCCCGGACTCGATGAGGTCGTCATAGCGGCGAAGTTTGGCCGGCTGATAGCCGCCGACCGATTCCAGGCCAGCCGTGGTGAAGCTGTTGGATCTGAAATGAGGATTCACGGGAAAGATTCGGAACGGCCCGGGCTGCTCGGCGAGAAAGCGGCTCGCTCCCGGGAGTGGGATCAGCTGCTCGGCCGTGATCTTGGGCTGCGGATCATAGAAATCCAAGTCGACGATCCAGACGTCGAGAACAGCGAGAAAGCCGACCGCGAGCGCCGCGCCGAGGGAACGAAACCGCGGCGGCGCCGCCTTGATCGTTCCCCAAACCGCCACGACGGCGAACAGGACGAAGAGGAACCCGTGAGCCAAAGTCCCGCTCAGCAGGCTCATCCGCTGCGCCTTGAGTTGCGCCAACGACCCTGCAAACCGCTCTGCCTCCCCCGGCCGTACCATCGCCGAGGGGTCTCCGTAGATCCCGCGGGTGACGAGCAGAATCAGCACCCAGAGAGCAACCAGACCGCCCACGACCAGGCCGAGCCGAGCCGGACTGAGCCAGGCCGAGACCGGCGGAGATCCGTGCTTCCTTTCGTCACGCCGTTTCTTCCTGGATGGGCCGGAGTCGTTCGCGGCCGCTCCGGACGCCGGTTCCCCTCCGCTTCTTCCGCTGGAGATCGTCGCCCATTGCCCGACCGTTTCGATCCCGCTGGCGATGAGATAGGCCAGGGTCAGCGGGATCAGGCTGTAGATCATGGAGGGCACGCGGAAGCGATCGAAGAGCGGGAGGAAGTCATAGAGCGGTCGGTAGAGAGCCGCGAAATTCCGCCCGAAACCGATGAGGAGAAGAAGGACACTGACCGCGAACCAAATCCAACGCTCGCGGCGGCGCCCTTTCCACAAACCGAGCGCCGAGAGCAGCAGGGCGAGGATTCCGAAGTAATGGCTCGACTGAGTGAAAGGCAGGCGGCCCCAATAGGTCGCGCCCTCCAGTCCGTACCACGCCGGGAAGAAGAACGTGATCCACTCCCGGGGCGGGAAAGACCAGTTCGTCGCGTACTCCCAACCGGTACTTCCTCCGGCCTCACCTTCCGCGGAGAGCACACTCGCGGCGCCGCGAATGGAGTGGTGCATGTATTCCTGGATTTCCAGGTACGGCTCGGCCACCAAAGCCAAAGCCAGAATCGCCGCCAGCACACCGTAGGCGAGGATGCGAATCCCCGTCATTCCCAACCACCGGGTTCGGGCATCGAGAATGGCCCGTCCGATGAAGTAGACCAGGCAAATCATGGCCACGTAGTAGGCGATCTGCGGATGATTGGCCCAGGCCAGCAGAGCACCGAGATAACCTAGAAAAAGAGCCGGCAACGGTCCGGGCCGAGAGAGAAGCCAATCAAACGCCCACAGCACTCCCGGCGCGATGGCGAGCGCTTCGAGTTTGGTCGAATGCCCCGCCGCGACCAGTCCCGGAAAGTACGGCGTCATGGAATAGAGCAAGGCTCCGGCGGCGGCCGCGGGCACGGAGAACCCCTGCCGCAGGAGAAACGCGAGGGTTAGGACCCCGGCCAATCCGAACAGAATCACGTAGCGAATACCGCGATTCCCGGAGAAAAGAACCAGAAACTGACCGAGGACGTTGCTGTCCGGCCTCGGGATGTAGAGGAAGCTGCCGTAGGCGGGCATTCCAGAGAGGATGTGGGGAAACCACTCCGGGCGGGTTCCGAGTTCAGCCTCGGTCGAGAGGGCCCAATCCCCGACAGGGCTGTGTGCGACCGTGTCCGGCGCCGGCGGCTCCCAGCCGCGAAAGACCATCGTCGCGTAGAACAGAAGGGGCGCCAGGATGAGGACGGCGACCGCGATCCCGACGTGTCGGGCCGATCTCGTTGTCGAATTCAAACGACCTGGGCTCCTTCCTTCGGTAGTCGGTCGCGAAGTATAGGGCAGCATGGCTCCGCCTCCTAGTGGGCCGTAACCGAGGGCCTGGCCCTTGTGAATCGCCCGACCGTGTCCCGTGCGGGAAGCTTCCCTTGTTTGCTTGGAAGTGGGTCCGTACACTTCGGGGGTTGTCCAATCTCGGAGGATGGAGGCGGCGATGGCAGAAGAACCCTTGGGCGTGGCCCTGATCGGGTGCGGCAAGATCACGAAAAAGCACGTCGAGGTCATTCGCTCGATCGATCACCTCCGTCTGGCGGCGGTCTATGACGTCGACGAATCGCGGGCCCGCTCCATCGCCGACACCGAGGAGGGTTGCCGCGTCCTCTCGGGACTCGACGAGATCCGCCGGGCCGATGACGTCTCCATCGGTGTCGTTTGCACACCGAGCGGACTCCACGCAGAGCATGGCGGCCTGCTCGCCCGGGCCGGCAAGCACGTCGTCGTCGAGAAGCCGATGGCCCTGCGGCTGGAACAGGCGGACGAACTCATCGAAGTCTGCGACCGCTTCGGGGTCAAACTCTTCGTCGTCAAACAGAATCGCTACAACCGCCCCGTGCGCAAGGCGCGGGAAGCGGTCGAGAGCGGCCGCATCGGGCGAATCTTCCTTGGTGAAGTTCGTGTCCTCTGGCGACGCACGCAGGAGTACTACGACGCGGAGCCGTGGCGCGGAACCTGGGCCATGGACGGAGGCGTCCTCACCAACCAGGCCAGCCATCACATCGATCTGCTCATCTGGATGATGGGCGATGTCGAGTCTGTCTACGCCAAGGGCCGTACGGTCGCCCACGACATCGAGGTCGAAGACACCGGTGTCGTCCTTCTGAAGTTTCGCCGCGGAGGACTGGGGACCGTTCAGGCCTCGACCTGCATCCAACCTCGGGACCTGGAAGGTTCGGTTCTTCTCTATGGAGATCGCGGGACCATCGAGATCGGTGGATTCGCCGCGAACGAGCTGCGCACATGGGAGTTCATCGACGAGGATCCGGGAGACGCAATGGTCAAGGACGAGTGGGGTCGCAACCCTGACGTCTTCGCCTACAGCCACCGGGAGTTCTATCTCGACGTCGTCGAAACGATCGAGAAGGGCCGGCACGCACTCATCGACGGAATCGAAGGACGCAAGTCGCTCGAAGTCATCAACGCCATCTACGAGTCCATGGAAACCGGGCGGGAAGTCTTTCTCCGCTTCGAACCGCGTCGCGGACGCCTCGGGCTCTCTCAGGAACAGCAGCCGAACTGACACACATTCCCTCGACCCCCTCTTGGGCGGTCGGTAGGAGGTCTTCCCTTGGATATCCCTTTGTGCGACCTGAAAGCCCAGTACGCCTCGATCGCGGATGAGGTCGACCCGAAAGTCCGCGAGGTCATCGCTTCCACCCGCTACATCGGCGGTCCTGAGGTCAGCGGCTTCGAAAAGGAGTTCGCCGAGTTTTCGCAGAGCCCGCACTGCGTCGGGGTCGCATCAGGAACGGCCGCACTTCACCTTGCCTTCATCGGAGCGGGGATGGAACCGGGAGACGAAGTCATCACCGTCTCCCACACCTTCATCGCAACCGCGGAACCGATCGCCCCGCTCGGTGGCAAAGTGCGATTCGTCGACATTGACGAAGACACCTACAACATGGACGTCTCGCAGATCGAGAACGCGATCACCGAAAAGACGAAGATCCTGCTTCCGGTTCACCTCTACGGACAACCGGTCGACATGGATCCGATCCTCGAGATCGCGGAGAAGCACGATCTGACTGTCATCGAGGACGCAGCCCAGGCCCACGGCGCGGTCTACAAGGGAGAGCGCGTCTGCGGATCGATGGGCGCTCTGGCCACCTTCAGCTTCTATCCGGGAAAGAACCTGGGCGCGTACGGAGACGCCGGCGCCATCCTCGCAAAGGACGCCGCGGTGGCGGATCGGATGAACCGTCTGGCCAACCATGGTCGGGCCGACAAGTACCTGCACGACGAGGAGGGATACAACTTCCGGCTCGATGCGCTGCAGGCGGCCATTCTTCGGATCAAACTACGCCACCTGTCCTCGTGGACCGAAGAACGTCGCCGGGTCGCCGCCCTCTATCAGGAACGGCTTTCCGGTTTGAGCGGAGTCATCGCTCCCAAGGTCGCATCGTTTGCCAATCCGGTCTGGCACCTCTACGTGATTCGGGTACCGGAACGCGATCGCGTTCTGCAGGGCCTGCGCGACTCTGGCATCGACGCGGGCGTTCACTATCCGGTTCCCCTGCATCTGCAGCCGGCCTACCGCTATCTCGGATACGAGGAAGGATCGCTTCCGGTCACGGAGAAAGTGGCAAAGGAGATCCTCTCACTCCCGATCTTCCCGGAGATGACCGAGGCGCAGGTCGACCGCGTCGTGACCACACTGAAGTCCCTGCTCTAGGGTCCCGTCGAACGGTGGTCGAAGAGCCGCGCAGCCGCGATCGAACTCCCGAAGAGGGTCCGCTTTCGCCGGACCCTTTTCCTCTGCACGCCGTCCTCGACAACATTCGAAGCGCGTTCAATGTCGGCTCGATCTTCCGAACGTCCGAGGCCGCGCGGTTGGATCACCTCCACCTTTGTGGAATCACCGCGAGTCCCCCGCACGAACAGTTGGAGAAGACCGCACTCGGCACCTCGTTCCGCGTGCCGTGGACGCATCACCTCCACACCCGGGATGCGGTTCGATCCCTCCAAGCCTCGGGAGTTACGGTCGTGGCTCTCGAGTTGCGGGAAGACGCCACTCCCATCTATGAACTCGACCTCGATGCACCGCTCGCACTCGTCTTCGGGCATGAGGTCGCAGGAGTCGATCCGGAGGTGTTGAAGATCGTAGACGCGGTGGCTGCCCTTCCGATGCACGGACGGAAGAACTCGTTGAACGTCGCAGTCAGCTTCGGGATTGCGGTCTTCGAGACGCTGCGCCGCTGGGACGCCGCGATCCGTTCCTAGCCCGATCTACTGCCGCTGGGAGATCTAGTGGAACGGCTCCCAGCGGGGAGCCCAGCCCGGAGCCAGGTCGTAGAACCGCGTGTCCGGCCTCTCATAGGCGTCTGACGGCTCTCCGACGGCCTTGCCCAGAACAACGGTGACATTGTCCGGTGCGCCGGCGGCCAGCGCGGCCTGGATCATCCAATCGACCGCCTTCTCCGGCTCGGACTCCGTGACCATTTCGGCCAGGGTCTCGTCGTGGACCGTCTTGGTCAAACCATCCGTGACCAGAAGGATGCAATCATCGGGTTGCAGTCGAAGGTACCCGTAGAGGATGTCCGGATGCTGCTTCGGACAGACACCCACGCAGCGTGTCAGGACGTTGCTCGTCGGATGCTCCTCGGCTTCCTCCGGATCGAGACGTCCTTCCTTGACGAGTTCCTGGGCCACGGTGTGGTCGATGGTGACCTGGGACCAGATGCCCTTCCGAAACCAGTAGAGGCGAGTGTCGCCGACATGACCAAGGTGCACCATGTCGTCGCGAACTTCGACGGCGGTCAGCGTCGTACCCATCTCCTGAAGTTCCGGCTTTTCGCGACAATGCAGATGAATCGCGTTTCGCGCTTCTTCGAAGACGCGGCGAATTCGCCCTTCTGCAGTGTCATCATCGAAGATGAGAACGCCCAGTTCGATCACGCCTTCGACCGCCAGTCGGCTGGCGACTTCCCCACCGGGATGCCCGCCCATTCCGTCTGCGATGGCGATGATGGACGCGTCGTCCGTCATCTCGCCGGTCGGTGTCCAAACCTTGAACGCGTCTTCGTTCTTCTCGCGGACCTTGCCGACGTGAGTTCTCGCGTGGATCTCTAGTTTCAATACGACCTCGGGGCGCCCATGAGTTTTCATCCCGCCGTCAGCCGAGACTGAACTTCAGCCAAAAACCCCGACGGAGCCGCCGGGGTTTTCGATACTAGCCCTTATGTGCGGGGGATGTTAGTCGAAATCCTCTTCGTCATCGTCATCCCAGTCTTCGTCATCGAGATCGCCCCCGGCACCCCAGTCCTCGTCGTCATCATCGTCCGAGTCGTCGTCGTCGGAGTCGTCCTCGTCCCAATCGTCATCGTCGTCCCAGTCGTCGTCCTCTCCATCGTCATCCAGATCGTCGTCGTCCCATTCATCATCCGGATCGTCATCGGACCAGGAAGACGACGTCTCTTTCTCAAACCACTGCCTCGACATGGACTCAAACCCTCCTCAGACGCCGGGTCTCAAGCTTCTTATCGACTGTGGCGAGGAGTTTTCGGTTCCCCCCCCAAAACTGTCAAGACAAAGATTCTCTTCTCGCGAGTCGATCCGGGAAGTTCCTATTGTACGTACTTGACCGACGACGGCCGTCCATTCTAGGCGACATGGGAGAGCCAATCTTGGTTTGGAAGATCAGTCCGCAGGCCGAAGGGCCCGTCCTCGTCTGCGCCGTCGTGTGCGCCGTCTCGTGCGCCCTCGCATGCGTCCTCGCAACCATCCTCGCCGGGCACTTCACATCCGCGTCGGCAACGACAACTACGGACCCGTCGGTTGAGTGGTTCCGCCTGCAACTTCATGGAAAAGACGCCGGGTTCCAGGAGAAGAGAACGACCCGCAACGGGTATCACTCCGTTTCTGTTCTTCTCATCGAGCGCGACGGCGAAGCGTTGGCCCTGTCGCAGGAAGAGACGTTCACCGCCACTGCCCTGCCTCGGCTGGATTGGCAGTTTGTCCTGGCGCCGGGCGACACGTTGCGACGGAGCGCACTCTTCGCTCCCGACTCCGTTCGCATCTTCGACGGGAACGGTCGGGCCCTGAAAGTCATCACGCGCCCGGAGTCGCTGCTTCTTCCGGACGAGCGGGAAGCCGAGTTTCTCCGGGCCGCACAAGCGACAGCCACACGGCCGGCCGAGCTTGGCTTTCATCGATTGCTACCGGAGCTGGAAACCGTGGTCCGGATCCGCGCAGAACAGGAAGTCCCCCGGCCAAACGGGACCGCGGCCGGTGCGTGGAATCTGAGCGTCGTCGACGCCCCCCACCTGGACACGCGGGAATGGCGTGACGAGTCCGGCCGGCTTCTACGATGGGAGAGCCAGAGTTCCGGGTGGTCCGCAGAGCGGACCCCGACGCGCCCCGCAGTCCCGGAGACTCCCGCCCAGTTGGCCCGTCGCGACCGGGAGCCGACCGTCGGTTTTCGTTTTCTCCCCCGAGCGACCTACCCGAAGCTCGTCTACCGAATCCAACGATCCGAGGGGAGCCCCACCCTCCCACCGCACCCCACAATCAGGGCCCAATCCGGGTCCGCCGGAGCGAGTGGAGACGTGACCGACGTCTCGGTCCACGCACTGGCGCTGCCTAGGGCGGACACTCCAAGAGTCGGTGACACGGGCTCTGCCGAAGAGGGGCGCCCGGGCCATGAGGCGCTCGCTGCGACCGAATGGGTGGATTATGACCACCCGGTCTTTCGTCCCCTGTTGGCCGGAATCGATTCCGATTCCGATTCCGATTCCGATCCCGATGCCAATGCCGAGCCGTGGATTCATGCAGGGCGTCTCGTCCAACTTGTGCACCAAAAACTCCGCCCGAGTGCCGGATCCCATTTTGCAAAGGCCTCGACCGCGCTCCTTCAAGGTCACGGGGACTGCACAGAGTTCGCGGTGGTCCTGGCGGCACTGGCGCGTGCCTCCGGCCTTCCCACCCGTTTCGTCGCCGGATGGGTCGGGATCGACAATTCGATGGGATACCATTTGTGGAATGAGGTGTATATCGATGGGGCATGGTTCGGGCTCGACGCCGCGCTCAACCGCTTCCCCACGGATGCCAGATATGTTCCCATGGTGGTTTCTTCGCCGGACCGGGATGACCCGGTTCAGCTGTTTCGGGAGCTGGCGGCCTTCGGTTCGATTCGGATCGAAGTCGTCACCCCCTAAAACGTAGCCGTGCTTCGAGGAGTCCCTTCAGTGAGGTTTTTCGCTTCGTTCGTCTGCAGCGTCGTAGTGGCGGCGCTTCTGCCCATGGGAACGGCTTCGGCCTTTGAGGATGTCGAAGTTCGGGCCATCGTCCGTAACCAGGTCTCTCCGGAGGACTACCCGGGGGCCGGGGGCGTTTGGATGGCAAGGCTGGACGAAATCACGATCGACGGCGGCGGCGGAATGGTCGGCCGGACCCATCTTCTGGCCCGTGTCTTCGACCCGGCATGGGGCCGGGAGCAATTCGGACCGTTCACGATCGACTACTGGTCCGAGAACCAGGCCGTTGTCGTGCGGAAGGCATCGATTTACAAGTCACCGGACGAGGCCATCGCGCTGCCCAAAGAGTCCGTGACCTTCGTCGCTTCTCCTCTTGTCGAAGGAATCGAACCCTACTCCGCACTTCGCCGGCTCCAGGTCGACTTCGGAGAACTCGAACCCAATGACGTCGTCGAGATCGTTCTCGAGAAACGGAAGCGCCCCCGAGGCGGGGACTTCAGCGTGCAGTGGCTCGTTCATTCCTTTGGTGCGAACGACCCGGTGATCGAACAACAGCTGCGACTGCGGGCTCCCAATGCACTGAAGCCCGACATCACGACCGTCGGGCCGAGGGTGCCCAGTACACGCTATGCCGACGGAGGGTTCTTCCGCAGGGAATGGCTCAACGGACATCTGGCGCCCGTAGACGGAGGCGTCGAGGAAGCCCTCTTTGGAAGAGTGCAACGAAACCCGGCACTCGGGGACAGCACCGGAAGCATCGTCGTCTCCAGTACGGGCTGGCACTATCTCAGCAAGTACATCGGGAGACAGTGGGGTTTCATCCTGGCCGAGGACGGAGGCGAGCTCAACCGGACTGTCGGAGACCTCATCGAAGGTAAGGACGACATGATCGAGCGGGCTCGCGTCCTCGAGGAGTTCGTTCAAAAGGAGATCCGAACTCTCGACATTTCCACCGCCATCACCGGAATGCGACCTCTACCCTGCCGTGACGTCCTCGCCAGCGAGGCAGGCACTCCCATCGACAAGTCGATGCTTCTTCTGGCCATGCTCCGTGCCGCCGGCATCGATGCGCAACCCACGATGGTCCGGACCAAGGCCGGAGTTTGGGACGAAAAGGTCGCCTGCCCGGACCAACTGGATCGCGTCCTTCTCCACGTGGACCTCGGACGGGAGCTCTGGCTGGATCCTTTGGACTCGGAAGCGCTCCCGCCGTCACAGGGATTCCTCATCGGCCTCATCGATCCCAACGCACCGGACGTGGACACGGATGCCCTGGGATTGTTCGAATTCCCCGGCAGGGAAGCCCGCTAGCTCACTGGCCCTGGTAGCGAACGACGATCGAGATGCGGCGATTGCGCGTGCTGAAGGGGCGTTCCTTGTCGAGCAGGTTGCGATCCGCATAACCGACGACGCGAGCAATGCGGGTTGGGTCGACTCCGCCCGCTTCCAGAACCCGACGCGCCGAGTTGGCGCGGCGCGCACTCAGTTCCCAGTTCGTCGTGGTCCCGCCGGCAAAAGGACGCGCGTCCGTGTGGCCTTCGACGATCACTTCGTTTGGTAGATCGGCCAGGACCTGGGAGATCGACCCCAGAAGCTTCTTCGTCTTGTCGGTGGCCTCTTCCGAACCCGTGAGGAAGAGCGGGGTGTGCTCCTCGTCGTGAATCTGGATACGCAGCCCCTCATTCGAGAGTTCGATCGAAACCTGGCCGTCGAACTCACTCAGCGTCTCATCCTGATCGATGGCAGCTTGGATCGCCTGGGCGGAACGCATGAAGAACTCCTCCTCCATTTCCCGCTGCTCGCTTTCCGTGCCGCTCGACTCCTCGTCCCCTCCGCCCTGCAGCTCTCGCTTGGCCTCGATCTGGGCCAGGCGCTCCTGAAGGGCGATCGCACCCTCGGCGGAAAGGAATCCGCGGCCTTCACCGGGAAAGATGCTGGGATTGTTGAAGTAGGCGGCCACCGCAGCCTTCGTCTCTTCGCTGGAACTCAGGAGCCAAAGGACGATGAACAACGCCATGAGCGCTGTGACGAAGTCGGCAAAGGCGACCTTCCATGCTCCACCGTGATGCGTTGCCATCCTGATCGATCTCTCCTGACCGCCGCCCGACTCTCCGCCGGGTCTGACCCGCCGCTCTCGCGGTCACCGACGGGTTTGTCTCAGCCCGCTAGGCTGCGCGGAGCTGCTTGCAGGCGTCTTCCACCGAATCCCGTTCGGGACGGAGATACGAGAAGAGAGCCCGCCTCGAGGTCTCGACGACGACGACTGGGGCCTTTCCTTCGGCGAAGGCCACGATCCCGTGCTTGATCGCTCCGTAGAAGTTGCCCATGTCATGCTGCTCCTGCTCCATGGCGATGACCACAGGCTGGGCGAAGCCGTACGAAACGAGGATTCCCAGAAACGTACCAACTAGGGCCACGGCGACATGGTGCCCAATTTCCTCGGGGCTTCCGTCGAGGTGTCCCATGGTGATGATGATTCCCAAAACGGCCGCGACGATACCGAGACCGGGAAGGGAGTCGGCCACAATGTGGAGGATGTGCGGAAAGGCGTGCTCTTCCTGGTGATGAGCTTCCAACTCTCGATCGAGCATCGTGCTCAACTCTTCGGGGGTGACCGCACCGTCAACCTGAAGTCGGAGTGCGTCGGTGAGGAAATGGAGCATGTGTTTGTCTTTGAGAATCTTCGGATAGTTGGAAAAGATGTCGCTGCTCTTGGGCTCAGTGATGTGACTCTCCAGCGCGATGACTCCCTCCTTCTTGACGAGAAGAGCCAGCTGGAAGAGGCAGACCAGCACTTCCTGAGCGTACTTTGCACTGTAGGAGGACCCCTTGAGCGGCGCCATGGCCCGCCCGGCCAGCTTCTTGAACTGATGCGGCAGCGCCATGATGAGGGTCGCGCCGGTGGCCGCTCCGAAGATGACCAGGACTTCGTAGGGCTGGATGAGGATTTCCAGGTGTCCGCCGGACAGGACGAAACCGCCGGCGACCGCGCCGAGCACGATGATGAACCCAACAAACCGCAAGGTCTGCTACCTCCAAGTACCCTGACTTTCTTCCCGCAATCTGACTGTCGACCCTCAGGGAACGGTTCTTGAGGTTGGGCTGGCCGCCCCCGGACGAGGGGGCAATTCATTCCCGCGGACGAGGGGGCGCTTCACTCCTGCGGACGAGGGGGCGCTTCCACTGTGGTGAACGTGGCCCGATAGCGGTCAATCTCCGGGGTACAGGGATCCTGGTCGAACGGCCGGCCGTTGGTATCGACCAGGCCCTCGAGGACGTCGATGGTGTAGAAACGGTCCGGCGTCAGAGCCTGGCCCAGTTCGAGGATGACCTGCGAGTCCGACTCCCCGAAGCGGATGTCGGACAGGTCCACGGGAATGAGCCCGCCGAGGCGGAGCCGGAAGTAGTCGGTGCTGAGGGTGCTGTCCGGAATGGCGCGTGTCAGGTCGATGACGACCTCCGTCAACAAAGTGTCGACGTTCGAGGCTCCATTTGCGGGTTCTGACCCAAGCACGCCGAGGGCGCAGAACGAGACACCGGAGGTGTCCGCACTCCAAAGCGTGTCATCGTCCCTGGCCATGAGAATGACCCGGTAGGACTCGTTGCAATCCTCCGCGTCCATGAGGCCGTCCCCGTCGTTGTCGATCCCGTCGCAACCGGCAAAGTCGAGGCAGGGATAGCCGTGGGACTGGACGTAATCGGCCGGCTCCGGGTTCTCGATGAACGTCTCGGTGCCATCTCCCCACTGGAACCAGAGGGTTTCGATGACCCCGTCCGGATCCACCGTTCCCGAGGCATCGAACGTGACCCAGGTCGTGTCCGCGCAAACCGAAGGGCCGAGCTCCACATCGGGAAAGTCGCCGACCAGGAAGGAAGACTCGAACGACTCGTTGTCCGGAGTGTCCGGATCCTGATCGAGCGGATTGCCGGCCAGGTCCTGCAGGAAGAAGTCTGCGCGCACGCGGTACTCGAAGCCGGGTTGCAACGGACTCGTCGGGGTAAAGAAGAACGTTCGGGCCTCATCGTCCCAGGTGATCTCGCCATCCCCCGGATATTCGAGACTGCCCTCGACGCGGGAAACCGAGAAGTGAAGGTCGTTGAACGTGGACGTCATCATCGGTTCGTTGAACCCGAGACTGATGACGACCTCCGGCACGACGCCCTCGGCGCCGTTCTCCGGGAACACGCTCACGACCATCGGCGGCATTGTGTCGTCCGCCGTCACGAACTCCCGGACGTAGGAGTCCACTTCGCCCGTCTCGGGGATCTGGTCGAAAACGTTGCCGAAGAGGTCCGTGACCCCGTCTAGCTCCATCCGGTAGTCGGTCGAAGGCAGCAGCAACACATCCGGGTTGACGAGAAGCGTCTCGGGAGCGACCCAGCTCGTACTCACGGACACTTCTTCTCCGCCGATCTCGAACAGACGCAGATCCCCGGCCTCCAACGAGCCCGGGTCGATCGCCTCGCTGAACACGATCCGCGGCTGCGTGTCCTGTGGAACCGGCTCGTCCTCGAAGACCGTGTTCAGGACCGTCGGCGGGACGTTCTCGTCTCGCACCGTGAACTGCGACACGTAGGAGTCCAGCTCATCGGTGTCGGGAATCTGATCGAAGGGATTGCCCAGAGTGTCCGTCAGCACCGAGTCGACGACCACCCGGTACAAGGTCGAGGTCAGGAGGGGCTCCGCCGGCTCGAGACGCACTTCTGCCGGAGATGTTCGTGTACGTCCGCTCAGCGCGACTTCGACATCGTCGCCGCGGAAGAGGCGAACACCGCCGAGACTCGCATCTGCCACAGCTTCGTCGAGCACGACGGTGGGTTGCACCTCCGGCTCGACGTCGACGGCGCCGTCTTCCGGGGACACCGAAACGACGGCGGGTCCGACGCGGTCCCTTTCCGTCCGGAAGCTCGACTGGAACGGTTCGAGCTCCGACGTCGACCGGTTCTGGTCCAACGGATTCCCCCATCGGTCGGTGGCCGTGGTCGCGACTTGCAGAAGGAAGACCCGGTCCTGCTCCAGGACCGCGTTCGGAGTGAAGGTCGCGCGCGCGCTGTCTGCAGCCACCACGACCATTCCATCGACCGGAAGAGCCATCTCATCGCGTAGGGTGATCGCTCCCGGGATGGACGCCGGATTCATCGCTTCGTCGAAAAGCACTTCGATCGAGGTCGCAGCGGACACGTCCTCTTCGCCGTCGGCGGGACTGACGGCGACGACCGAAGGCGAAACACGCTCGTGGTCGATGGTGAACGTGCTCTTCCATCCCTGCCGTTTCGGCAGGTCGGGATCCTGATCGAGACGGACGTCGAAGTCGTCGACGACCCAAGTCGTGATTTCGACCTCGTACGTGCGCAAAAGAGTGAAAGCTTCCACTGGAGTGAAGGTGGCGCCCTGTCGATCCGGGTCGACATCCAGACGGCCAATCAGCGGATCGCCACCCAAGGGTCGTACCAGGAACGTCTCGACGTTGACCGAACTCGGAAGGACTTCCTTCGTGAACCGGACCTGCACGATCGATTCCGGATCCACGCCGGTCGCATCCGGCGCAGGCTCGACACTCGCCACCTGTGGGGGAATCGAATCCGGCCGAGTCGTGAAGATGCTTTGGAAAGCCTGTCGTCCGATCAGATTGAGGTTCTGATCGAGAACACTCCCCTCCACCGTGCGCACGCCTTCGTTGAGGCGGACGGTGTACTCGGTGAAGACATCGAGATCCTCGACGGGATCCAGAGTGAGTGTCCGTCCGTTGCCGGAAAGCAAACGCAGCACCGAGATGGGCTCACCACCCGCCAGGAGTTGAGCCGAGCCTTCGGTCACACTCGTCGGATCCGCCGCGAGATTGAACTCGATGGCAATTTCTGCGGTGGGTTCGACCCGGCCTTCGTTGTTGCGGGGCGTGACGCCGACGACCTGTAGGTTCTCCTCCGCGCGAAACTTGGAGAACCAACGCTGGAATCCCGGAGTGTCCGGGTCCTGATCGAGAGGGATACCCTCGGCATCGAGGATCCCTGTCGTCAACTCCAACTCGTATTCTGTTCCCTGTTCGAATCGGCTGGCCGGCACAAAGGTGAACACCCGATTGCCCGGCTGCACGGTGATGACTCCGTTGATGCTGGCCCCCACCGGCAGCTTGCGCACACGGAACGTGGTTTGGCTGACGACGGTCGAAGGATTCATCTCCCGATCAAACGTCACGACGACATTGTCGAAGGTCGGATGGTTCCGCTCGTCAGGTGCGGGAACGGCATCGACGATCCGTGCGCCAGCCGGCTGGTCTTCCGTCCGGAAGGAAGACGTGAAAGGTTCGAAGATCGGGATCTCCGTCAGGGGATCCTGGTCGAGCGGTTCCCCGAACAAGTCCAGTACGTCTGTCGTGACTTCGACGGCATAGTTGGTCTCGTAGCCGAGGGGCACGGTTGGAACCAAGGTCAGGGTTGCGGTCTGCGCGTCGAAACTCCGGGTCACGGCCACATCGGAGCCGGTCTCCGTCTCGAGCACGACCGACTCGTTCGTCACCGTGCTTTCGTCGATCTCCCGATTGAACCGGATCTGGACTTCTGAGCCGATCGGGACCGATGCTTCCCCGGATTCGGGATCCACCGACAAGACGAGGAGAGGGTCGTAGTCCTGGACCGCAAACTCGAACGCGTAGCCCTGAAGTCCCGGCTCCTCGGCGTCCTGATCGAAGGGGCGGCCCAGAACATCTTCCACCCCAGGATCGATCTCGACACGGTACCGGCGGCCCCGGCGGAGCGGCGCCTCGGGCTCGAGCGTCAGGAGCGTGGCGTCGCCGCGTCTGTCGATAGCGACGGGATCTTCCAACGGCAGCTCGAGCAGGCGGACGGTCTCGTCCGACAAAGTCGGCCAGTTCATGTTCCGGTCGAACTCGATACGGGGTTGAACCGTGTCACCAACGGCGGAGGCCTCGTCGGGCGGTTCGGTCGACACGATGAACGGCAGGTCGCGAACGTCCTCGGCAAGAAAGGCCCTCGGTTCGCTGTGGCGCGACCAACCCCGAACCAACTCGGCCCGCACTCTGTAGATCAACGGTTCGCCACCGGCCGCGAAGGACCGCTCCCTTCCCCCGCGTAGCTGAAACGTAAAGGAGGTATCGGCGCTGCTGTAGGTTTGGCTTTCCTCCCCGATTTCTTCCAGGACTTCGTAGCCCAACGCACCGGGGATCGGAGTCCACGACACCTCGTAGTCGAGGTCGCCGGGCATGGCCGTAATCGGATGTAACGCGGGAACGGTGTTGGTCAGCGCCACCTCGACCCGACTGGTACGAGCCGCGCGAACCTCGACACCGTCTACCTCTCCCAGGGCCGTCAGTCCGCGGGCTCTCTCCCCCTGCGAATCGATCCACAAAGCGACGCTGAGATCGTCCGTTTCTTCGAGCCGAAGGTCGAACTCAAGATCATCGTCGACGAGTAAGGGTCGACGCTCGCGAATCCGAAGCTCCGGTCCCTCGACGAGAAGATGCAACGAATCCAGCAGTCCCGGGAACGGAGCACGCTCATCGACACGCCAGGTCAGATCCACGTCGCCGGCGCCGTTTCGACCGGCGTCCTCGCTGCACTGCATCGTCGACAGTGCGAGGAGCATCAGCCCCCCGATCACTATCAGGCGCCTCATTGCCATCAAGCGCCTCATCGGGTCCATTCCTGCGACCACGATGCAGAGAGCCCGAATCCGGAAATGTCTCGCCCTTCCCGCACCTGTCCGGCGGAGTACTCAACACCCACAGAAACGTCGCTGGCGCCGACACTCCAACCGATCCCGGCTGAAGGCGTGATCCAGTCGGAACGCCCGAGGGCGGACGAAAAGCCACGGTGATGGGTGCCACCGAGTCCGACCCTCCAGCTCCAAATGTCTTCCACGGCCCATCCCAGCTGCCAACGGAAACGGTTCCCTCCGCGAACGAAACCGGGCTCGAGAAGAAGATCCGGGTCGACGCTTCCCGCAGAGACGAAGAGCATTTCCAGGCCGACGGAAAGATCGCCTGTGGCCAGAGCCAGCCGCGCGTCGGAACCCACGCCGACCTCGGAGCCGAGATCGAAAGCCGGTGATCCGCCCACATCCTCGCTGCGACCGGACTGCCACCAGACCTGGTGATGGAAGAGGGCCAGAGAGGTGGCCTGATCCAGTCCGAACGCGAGTCCCGCCGCCATCCCCCCGGACGCGTCGAGGCCGTCGTCGCGAAGATCGTAGGCGCCGGAACTTGCGACGTGGGCCCCGGCCACGCCGATCAGTCCTCTCTGTTCGAAGACAACGCCCTGGGCCGCGGCATGGAAACGGTGTCCCGTTCCCAAATAGCTTGCGGGCAGGTTGAGGACCGGCTCGGCGACGCGCGAAAGGACGCGCGTTTCGTCCAGTTCATACGGTCCCTGTTCCAGGATCCAGTCGGCACCGACCTCGAAGCGGAAACGGTTGTCCCAGGCAAAGCGGGACGCGCCGATGCCGAAACGGGAGAGCCCGGAAAGTTCGTGGGTGCCTGCGTCGTCCGACACTTCCGACTTTGCGAAGTCGAGGGAAAGGTCGAACTGCCACGGCTCGAAGTCTGCTTCCGCACGGATGGGGATAACGGTCTGGTCGACGCCGACCTCTTCGATATAGGTTTCGTAGGTCCACGACCGGACGATGGCGCCGGCTTCGGTTCGAATTTGCGCGGACGCGGAACCGACCGTTCCTCCGACCGTCGCCCCGGCGGTCGCAAGGGTGGCCGCGCCGACCACGAATGCCCGGATGGGACCCGGCGCGCTCATTGCTCGACGCCCCGGATGATCAAACGTCCCCTCGACCCGACAGCCTGCGTTGCATTGCGCGCACCGAAACCCGGAGACGCCAGTCCCTGACGAAGCCTGAGAAGAGACGCCTTGGGATCGAGGGTCGGCGTCCGCAGCCAGGACTGCAACCAGTCGGCCTCCAACTGCTCGCGACCGGTTCGGTCCTGCGTCGCATGAAGGAGGGAAAGCATCGGCCAGTCCAGGACCTGGGTTGGCATCTCGTCCCAGGTCTTCGAATCGATACGACCGAGTCCGCGGTCATAGAGCAGCCGGGTCCGGGCCGCCGCGTTCCAACTACCCAGCCCCAACTCCGGAACACGGGAGGACCAGGGACTGAGCCGGCCTCGTCCCACGGCGACGATCTCGGACGCCGCGCGGGCGGCCGCGGCCGAGGTTCGGTTGAGGGGAAAGTCGAACTCGATCGGGCGGTCGTGAACCGGAAGGCCCCGCGCGTCGACCAGACTCATCTGAATCGAGACCTGCGACTCGTCGATCCGGTAGGTGCCCCGAAGCGCGCGCTTTGCGCCCAGTCGCGACAACAACTCGGGTACGCCGTCCGGGGTCAGCGGAGGAGGAGGAGTCGCCATCCACTCGCGGACCACGTTCTCCAGACGACGAAGTGTGGCCAGGTCCGCCTGACCGCTCTCATACAGTCCCTGATTGCGCTGAAAGAAGACGATGGCCTGGGCCGGTTCGGTGATGTCCGATCCACCGACCGCTTCCGGCAGGAGGCGCAGCCGGCCGGACAACCCGACCGTTGTGTTGATCGGCTGCGCTCCGACGCTGCGCGGAAGACGAACGCCGTCCCTTCCGTCGACGGTATCGAGAGCGAGGAGCGTCGACGCCATCGATGCCGGACAAACGGAACTGCCTTTGAGGTAGTCGTAGAGAAGGTAGGACCAGGCCAGGCCGTAGAACTCTCCTCCAGTCGTCGCACCGAGTGGCTCCAACGGCAGCAGAACCAGTCCAGCCGGTCCCCCCGTCGCCTCGGTCGATCCTTGCCGCCACCGCTGGTACTGGGCGTCGGCCCTGGTCCGTTCGAATTCGCGGCGACGCAGGACGGAAAGAACGCCGACATCATCGTCCCCGCCGGCGGCCTCGACTTCGTGGAAACGACAGCGCGCCCTTTCGACCCGACCCTGCTCGGCTTCGGCCCATGCCGCCATGTACCCGGCTCCGAGATCGGACAGGTCTTTGACCAGCAGACTGTCGAAGACGGCCTGCGCCCGGGACCATTCCTTCAAGCGAAGAAGATCGACGCCGGCCTGACGCGGGTCCACGTCCCGGGCCACGGCGGAAGTCACGATCGAAACGAGCGCGATCAGGGAAGCCGCGATGACGACAGAAAGCTTCGATCTGGGAGCGCGCCCTCTCACTGGGCTCCGCCGGCAACGGGGACGCTGCGGGCGGCCCGCGTCCGATCGAGCATCTCGCTCGTCCAGGTCGCCAAGTCGAGAGCCAAGTCACTCCGGGAGAGGAGTTCGCTCCATTTGGCTCCCGAGAGATCGAAAAGCCAGAGTGCGCCGCGATCTTCCGAGTCGAGATACAAATCGCGGCCGTACTCGACGGCCGTGACTTCGGTCTCATCGATCAGGACGAGGGCCGGAGTCGAACGAGTCGGCGCGAGCGGTGCGCGGGGATCGATCAGGATCGAAGCTCCGGCTCCTCTTTCTTCGGCGACCCGAAGTGCCACCGATGCGGTCGGGCCGACGCCGACGACGGCGATTTCTGCACCGACACCGAGTTCATTCTGCAGCGCCGAGAATCCGGACCGGGCCCAGGACAACATCGCATCGGGCGAAGTCTGTTCCGGCAGGACCAGAACCGTCATCCCTTCGTCGAACCACTCCGCGACAAGGACAGTTCCGACGTCCGCACTTCCGCTAAGGAAGACGACTCCTTCAGCAGCCCCGAAGGGCTGCCGATAGAGAAGAGCGTCAGGGTGGGTTCCCAGCTCAAACGGGACCGCCGACACCGTCGCCCCGACGTGGCTCGCTTCGGCCTTCGGACTCGCGGGAACGGAAAGATCCACCGGTTCTTCCGCCGTCGAAATCGAAGGGAACGAGATCGCAACGGAGACGGTACATAGGACTAGGAAGCTCCAAACACGCCGCACGATCTCTGATTCCTTGTGTGGGACGTCGGTGTGATAGGCTGGGCGAATCAACGGCGGTTCTCCTCCGTCGCTAGGACAGGCAAATGATGGAATCCGAAGACACGCGCAGCCAAGACCTTCTCGGCTACGACGAGCAGACGGAAACCTGGTTCATCGATACCAAGGAATCCGGTCGTCTCGTCCTGTCCCGTCCATCCCTCGAGCGGCTTGTCGGACTTTACAATCGCATCCACAAAGGCCGTCCCCTGCAGCTCATGGAGCAAAGGGAAATGCGCCGTATCGAAGAGTCGCGCAAGCGCCACTCCGAAACGCTTCGCGATCTTCATCTGCTCCAACACCGTCGCTCCCAGCGGAAACCCATCGGGTTGGCCAAGCGGGTCTGGCGACGGGTCATCTCGATCCTCCGTCATCGTTGAGGCGGGATTTGATCCGGGCGATCTCGGCTTGAACCGTTCCCAGCCGGCCTCCCATCCGAAACAGATAGAAGCCCAGGACCAGCCAGATGAGGCCGTAGGCCAGCATCAGGTACTGCATCGATGTCACAGCGTTCCTCTCGTTTGCAGCTCCGCTTCCGCGGAATCCAAATCGGCTTCGGCGCAAGCCAGGCTCCACCGCTTCACGATGAGGCTGAAGAGCAGCAGGGTCAGTACCAGCATCGAAACCTGAAAGGCGACTTCCATCTGCGGATCCAGACCTCCCCGTAGGACGGTCGGTTTCGGATGGTGGACGTTGAACCAGTGCGCGGAGTAGTAGACGATGGGCACGTTGAGCGCGCCCAGGATTCCAAGGACGGCAGCGAACCGCGGTAGTCGCGGGTCCCCCGCAAGATACGTCCTCAGGAAGAGATACGAAGCGAAGATCAACCAGAGCATCAAGGTGCTGGTCAGCCGCGCGTCCCAGGTCCACCACACGCCCCAGGCCGCCTTGGCCCAGACCGGGCCGGTCAGAAGAACCAGTGTGCAGTAGAGGAAGCCGACCTCGACCGCCGCATGGGAGACCCGGTCCCACGAACCGTCCCGCCGGACGAGATAGCCGACCGAGCCGATGAGAACGACGCCAAACGCCAGGAAAGAGCCCAGCGCGAAGGGGACGTGGAAGTAGAAGATTCGTTGGACGTCACCCATCGTGGCTTCTCTGGGGGCGTAGACGAACGCCATGTAGAGCGCGAAGATTACGCCCGGCAGGACAAGAATGTCCGCGACGCGGGCCAGGGTGAGCAGCTTGTTCATCTTCCCTCTTCCAAGTTCCCTTCGGTCCCGGTGGAGTCCCTCCACGCCCGTTCATTCCACGCGCGCGCCGGGATCTACTCCTCGAGCATGACGTCGAAAAGCAGCGTACCCGCGACGACGAACACGACGTCGAAGACGAGAATCAGCGTCCACCAGTCGGATCCCTCCGACATCGGACGCCCGGTCAGGGCAAAACCTGTCAACTCCACACTGGCCACGACGATCGGTACCCAAATCGGATAGAGCAGGATCGGAAGTAGAACCTCCCGCAGTCGACTGCCGCTCGAGATCGTGGCCAAAAGCGTACCCACGGCTGCAAAACCGACCGTTCCGGCGAATGCTATCAATGCCAACTCAGGCAGACAAGGGAGCACCGTGACCCGAAGAAGAATGGAAAAGACGGGGATCGTCATCGCTTCCATCGTCAGCAACAGCAGCAGGTTGACGACGAACTTGGAGAGGTAGATTGCGCTCCGGTCGACGGGGGCGAGAAAGAGCGCGGCCAGGCACGCGTTTTGACGCTCCACAGCCATCGTCCGATGAAGCGCCAAAACCCCGGTAAACGTGAAGGCAATCCAGAGGAAGCCCGGCGCCTCCACTCCAGGGTCCATCTGGCGAGCCTGAAAGGCAAAACCGATGACCACGACGAGAAGCAGTGAGAAGAGCGCCATCGAGGTGACGTTCTCCCGGCGACGCCATTCCAGCCGCAGGTCCTTGGCGATCAGAGCCGCGACGGTGCCCCAGAAATGTCTCACCGCCGGCTCTCCCGGGACCGGGTCCGATCGGCGCCGGCAAAGATCTCGCAATAGGCCTCGTGGACCTGGTCGGGACGGCCCGGATCGAGGTCCGACAACCGCACCTTTCCTTTTTCCAGCCAGCCGATTTGATTGGCGACCCGAGCCAGGTGCGGCAGGTCATGCGTGGTCAGAAAGATCGTCACGCCGGCTTCCCGGCGGCGGACGAGCAGATCGGACAGAATTCGGACTCCATCCGGATCCAGTCCGGAAAAGGGCTCGTCCAGCAGCAGCAGGCGAGGCTCCGGCAAGAGGGCTCGAGCCAGGGACAGACGTTGGGTCATCCCGCGGCTGAAATCGCCAACCGGCTTCTCCCCTGTCCAGTCGAGGCGAATCTCCTCCAGACCCTGACGGACCCGCTGCTCGACCCGGTCCAGTCCGTAGAGTCGGGCCGTCAGCGCCAGATTCTCGGCGGCACTCAGGCCTTCGTAGACCATGCTCTCGTGGGCCACCAATCCGATCCGGGCCCGAGATTCCCGCACCGAGCGGCCGATAAGACGGATCTCTCCGCGCCGCGGCCGGGCCAGGCCGGCCAGAAGGCGAATCAGCGTCGATTTGCCTGCGCCGTTCGGGCCGAGAAGAGCGAACCCGTCCCCGGACTGCAGAGACAGGTCGACACCACGCAGGACTTCGGGTCCACCAAAGTCATGGCGAACCCCGCTCACTTCCAGCAACACGTCTTGGCTCACGTTCGCGGGGTCTCGGACGACTCGGTGGGTACGACTCCAGTCAGCGTGTGCAGTTTCTGAAGAAGGCTTCGACGGACAGAGCGATAGTCCCCTTCTTCGATATCGCGGTCGGAGTACCGCAGATCGAGCGCGGCGATATCCCGCAAAAGGGCATCCACCGCTCGCGGACGAGCGGCCCCTTCCGAACCGTTCACCGAGAGGCGATCCCGGCGGTAGGCATTGAGGATGGGAAGAAGGAAGAGGGCAAGAATCGTGGCCGTGATCGCGACCATCGCCGCAGGGTTCGGCGGAACCGGCGAACCCATCGGGGGCCGGGTCGTCGTTGGCTGGTGTTGGTGCACATCCCCTTCCATCGGTGGAAGAGGCGCCGCGTTGCGGGCGACGAGGAAGTTGAACTCGACTTCCGTCTGCCCGTCCTCGAAAGAGATCGGCGGACCGAGGAAGTCCCGATCGAAGTAGGCCACGCGGACGACGTACTGATACCCCGGATCGGTCTTCAGTCCGGTGAACTCGTACTCACCCCGGGGCGTCGCGACCGTGCTCTTGTGGGTGAGCTCATTGGTGTCGTCCCGAAAAACCAATGTCACTTCGGCGCCACCCGCCAACGAGTCCGGGTGCTGTGCGGTAAAGAGCTGGCCTTTGAGGACGCCATCGGCCGCCACGGCCGGCCCCCCCGCCATCAGGACAAGGGCGAATGACAGGACAAGTACGGGGTAGATTCGAAGTCGGCAGTTGGACGCATCAGGTTTAGGCAACGGGCGCCTCCCGCTCCAACCGGCGTCGCATCCGTGCGATTTCCTCTTCAATGGACTCGGACGTCCAGCGGTCTTTGGCTTCCAACTCTTCCATGATGGAGAGAACTCGTGCTTCCGCCTCGGAGTAGGCAATGTGGAAGTCTTCCTCGGTCAGTTTGCCCGTCCGTTTGTCGAAACGCAGATCCCGCAGCAGCTGCACCAGGGTCAGACGCTCCTCCTCGAGCCGAAGGCGGCGGCTCTGCTCCCTGGCGTGTTCCCGAGCCGCCCGGGAACCGATAGGCGACAGAACCGAGAGGACGACCAGGGCGGCAAGAATGGCGAAGACTACGATCGCGGCGACACTACTCGCACTCACTTTCAGTCGTCCTCCAGTTCACGGGCCAAACGTTCGCGCAGGATGTGTCGACGCTCGTCCGGATCGGCGACATCGGCGACCGGTGATCCGGTTGAGGCCGAAGGACGGCTGAGATCCGATCCGGATGGACGACCCGCTGCCGCCGACTGGACCTGACCCGGCTGCGGGTGCGTGTCCTCATCCTCGATGTCCGCCAGAAAGTCTTCGATGACCGCCGGGCCCGGATCTCCAATGTCTTCCCGCCGCAGGTTCAGGCGAGGTCGGTCCGCAGTTTCCGATCGAGGTGATGAACCCGGGGCAGAGCCTCCGGAAGGGACGGAACCGGCGCCACCCGCCGGGGCGGAACCTCCCGCTGCAACGCGGGCCCGGTTGGACTGTCGAAGAAAGCCGGAAAGAAGTCCGCCCCCTACGAGGAGGGCTCCGATCGGCACCGCCCAGGCCAGCACGTTGAATCCCGTTTTCTCCGGGACGGCCAGGATCCACTCACCGTACTCGGCAACGAAGGACGCAACGATCTGCTCCTCGTTCTGCCCCTCGGCCGCATACCGCCGCATCTTCGTCTTCGCTTCGGTCGCGCCGCCGCAGTAGGAGCCGGAGAGAGGCTTTCCTCCGCAGTTCTCGCAGGGATTCATGAGCGCTGCTTCGAGCTTGGCGAAATCTACCTGCGGCGACGGCTGCGCCTCTGCTCGTCCCTGTTCCTGTCCCTGTGCCAACGCACTCGACGATTCCGCCGATTGCGACCATGCCGGGCCCATCCAGGAGAGGCACAGCGCGGCAACGCCCACCAAGGCCACGCAGCCCACCCAGGCGGACACCCGAAGGCGACACGCAGGAAGCGGCTTCAGAAACTTGATACTCATCACGCGGCCACCTTTCGACGACGTGTCGGCAGCAGGACGAGTACACCGCCCAGGACCATGACGATGGCTCCGATCCAGTACCAGCTGACCAACGGATTCCAGTAGAGCTTGAGGCTGGCCCGTTCGGTCTCTTCGTCAATGGTCGCAAGGATGAGATAGAGATCCGATCCGACCGTCGCATGAATCGCCACTTCCGACGCGAGCTGCTTGTTCTTCATGTACCAGTCTTTGCGCGGCATCATCACCGCCACGTCGACGTCGTTCTCCCTCAGCAGGACGTCGGCCGCGACCTTCTCGACCGAAGGCGTGCGCTCGTAGTGAAGCCCACGATAGGTCAGATCGTAGTTGCGGAAGCTCCATGTCTCGCCGCGGGCCAACGTGGTTTCCGCTTCCTGCGTGAAGGCTGCCCCGGCGAAACCGATGAAGATGATGACGACCCCGATGTGAACGATGTACCCGCCGTATCTGCGTTGTCCCTTGCCAAACAGGCGGAAGAAAGCCAGGACCGGATTCTCGCCGTGCGCCGACATGCGCGCGCGAATCCCTCTCCAGAACTCGATGAGAACGGTTCCGGTGACGAAGACGCACAAGCCGAAGGTGACCAGCGCATAGGAGTGAACGACCCCGAAGGCGAGCAGGACGAGCACCGCTCCAACCATAAGTCCGACCGGAACGGAGAAGATCCGTCCCAATGCCGACCAGGAGGCGCGCCGCCATGGAATGAGGGGCCCGATCCCCATCAGCAGCAGGATGCCCAGCCCGATCGGAATCATGAACTGGTTGAAGAACGGCGGACCCAGGCTGATGCGCTTTCCGGTCACCATCTCGGCGAACATCGGGTGCACGGTTCCATAGAGGACTGCGAACGCCCCCCCGAGCAGGATGAGATTGCCGAAAAGGAACGCCGACTCTCTGGACAGGTAGGAGTCGAGATGATTCTCACTCTTGAGATCATTGCGCCGCCAGATGAGCAGTCCTGCGCTCACGACGATGGTCAGGATGAGAAACGCGCCGAAGTAGTAGCCGATGTTCGACTGCGCGAACGAGTGCACCGACGAGATGAGCCCGCTTCGGGTGATGAACGTTCCAAAGATGGTCAGGATGAACGTGGTCAGAATGAGGACCATGTTCCAGATCTTCAGCATCTGCTTCCGCTCTTGGATCATCGCGGAATGAATGTAGGCGGTCCCTGCCAACCACGGCATGAAGGAGGCATTCTCGACCGGGTCCCAGGCCCAGTAGCCTCCCCAACCCAGTTCGAGGTAGGCCCACCAACCGCCGAGCACGTTTCCGGCGCCGAGGAAGATCCAGCCGACGATGGCCCACATGCGTGCCTTCTTCAGCCAGGCGTTGTCGAGTTGGCCAGAGATGAGCGCGCCCACGGCAAACGCGAATGGAACGGTGAACCCGATCATGCCCAGATAGAGGCAAGGCGGGTGGATGACCATGGCCGGATGCTGCAGAAGAGGATTCAGGCCCACACCGTCCGGCGGAATGAAATCGGCCCGTCGGAACGGATCGGAACCGAAGATGACGATGGCGAGGAAGAAGACCTGCACCACCATGAGGGTGGCCAGGACCGGCCCCATCAGCGTGACGCCGTCCCTTCGGTGACGCAGTGCGACCAATGCGCTGTACATCGAGACGAGCCAGCCCCAGAACAAGAGTGAACCCGACTGTCCACCCCACAGCGCCCCGAGCTTGAAGAAGAGCGGCATGTCCCGGTCGCTGTTCCCCCAGACGTACTCCATCTGGTAGTCACCGACGACAAAGGCATAAACGATGCCGGCGCAGGCCAGGGACGTGAAGAAGGCGGTTCCCCAGACGGCATGCCGGGCCGAGTCGTGAAGGTCTTCACGCCGACCTCGATATGCCAGCACGGCCAGAACCATCGCCAACGCGCCACAGCCCAGGGCCGCACACATCGAGTAGTAACCAAGTTCGATCATCCGTTATCGCTCCCAGTTCAATCCTGCGGACGATTCGAATCAGACTCCCGTCGACTCGGCGGTAGGAACGTCACCCTCTTCCATCTCGGCCTCGTACTTGGACGGGCACTTGGCCATGAGGAAGTCCGCCTCGAAGGAGCCTTGGCTGGCCAGGGTTCCCTCGACGACAACCTCACCATTCTCCGCGAAGGTATCGGGAACGATGCCGGAGTAGACGACCGGGACGACCGTCACTCCGTCGGTCATCTTGAACTCGAGCGTCAGTTCGTTCCGCTCGATCGTTCCCGGAACGACGTTTCCTTTGACCCGGAGGCCTGAGACGTCGGCGCCGCGACCCTTGGCCGCAAGTTCGGTCGGCGAGATGTAGTAGACCATGGCGTCCTTGGCGCCCCGGGCCACGAGGACACCGACGGCGGCGGCAACGATCACGAGCCCGATGAGGAAACGAAATCGACTGGCTTTTGCCGTATTCGTGGAAGCGGTGTCAGTATTCATGATTCGATCGGCTCCTTGCTTTCAAGGTCTGCTTGTGACGCAGCGGGCTTGCGCGGTTCACGGCCTGCGTGCTTCCAGACGTACAACAATGTCTTCGTCGAGGTCCATCGAACCGGGCATCCACTCCTCATCCCGTCCCCCATGGTAGTCGGTCCCACCGGTTTGTTCGAGTCCCCACCGTTCGGCCAAACCCTGCAGTTTACGGACTGTAGCCGGGTCGTGGGAAGGATGATGTACCTCGAGACCTGCCAATCCCAACGAAACCATGACCTCGAGGAGACCGTCCAGACGGTAGATTCCCGGATGGGCCAGAACAGGCACCCCTCCCGCTTCCAGAATCACCTTGAACGACTCCTCCAATGAGACGGTCTCCTTCGGAACGCAGGCCGGTCCTCCATCCCCCAGGTAGTCCCGGAACGCGACGAGATAAGACGAAACCCAGCCGTTTTCGGCCAGCTCGCGGGCGATGTGGACCCGGCCCACATTGCCCTGTTCGGCCCTCCGTCGGATCCGCTCCACGTCCACGGGCATCCCCAGCAACTGCAACCGGTCCACGATGCGCCCAAGCCGCCGGAGGCGCGAGTCGCGGATACCCCGTAAGAGGTTTCCGAGCGTCTTCGACTCCGGATCGAGGAAGTACGCGAGCAGATGCAGGTCCTGTCCGTTCTCGTACACGCTGAGTTCGGTGGCGCAAATCAACCGGATGCCTCGCTCCGCGGCAGCAGCGTTCGCCTCGGGCCAAGCTTCGATCGTGTCGTGATCGGTAATGGCGGCCGTTGTCACCCCGGCGTCGGCGAGGAGACCGACGATGTGCTCGGGCGGATGGAGTCCGTCCGAGTAGTGGGTGTGAAGATGTAGGTCGATGCGACCGGCCATTCGGGTCACCCCGCCTGCGCCCCGGCCGTCCCGGTCGAATGGGCCACTCCGGCGCCTGGGCGGGAGGCGGCTGCGTGCCCGGATTCATGGCTCGACTCGGCCGCCGAATCCCGCGTCGGATTGGAGCTCGGCGCCGGCCCCGGTGTCGCGGATGAGCCTGGCGCAGAATCCGGTGACGCTGACGTCGTCGGACTTTGGGTCGGAGGGATCCGGCGCGGTTCCTGACCGAAGACGTCGAGACTGCGGAATCCGCCCTTCTCTCCTGCGGTCACGCGCACCACGTGATCACCACACAGGGTCTTCAGCTTCGCCACGAGATCGCTTCCGGGCAGAACGCGGATCGATCTCGTCTTTGCGATGACGCCGTCCAGGTCGCGATGATTCACGTGCAGATAGACGGGACAAGCGCCGGGATGTGCCTGCAAACACTCTCGAATCTTTTCGAGATGATCCTCCGGCTGATCCGTGCGGACAGCGACATGCAGGGAGAGGCGCCCCAGTTCCATCTGCCGCGCCAGCGCCGAAGCCTCTTCCAGAATCAGTTTGGGACTCTGTTCCTTGCGTTTCGAGTACCGTCCTTTCGCCAGAACCGGACCGCCGTGCTCCAACGCAACACGAGCTCTTTCCAAGGGCTCCTCGAAGCAGAGTGCCTCGACGACACCACTCGCGTCCTCGAGTGCGAAGAAAGCCATGGTCCGGCCCTTGCGATCCTGTGAAATCTTGAGTCCAACCGGAAGTCCCAGGATCTTGACCTCGGTCCCATTGTCTTTGGTCAGGCAGTCGGCACAAGTGATCGATCCCAGTCCCTGCCCCACGGTGCGGTACTCGTCGACGGGGTGCCCACTGACGTAGAAGCCGAGCGCGAGTTTTTCCTTCTCGAGTCGGTCCAGCGGATCCCAGGGCGGAATGTCGGCCATTCTCGGGCGCGGAGCTTCGGCCGCGTTGCCGCCGCCGAAGAGCGACACCTGCCCCATCTCGCGCTCCCGCCGTCGCCGGCCCGCCCACTCCAGAACATTGGCCAGAGATTCGGCGAGCACCGACCGCGTTTCTCCCAACTCATCCAGGGCTCCAGCCCAGATCAGTGCCTCGAAGCACTTCTTGTTGACCGATCCGCCGTCGGCGCGCTCGGCCAGGTCATAAAGATCCTGGAACGGACCGTTGGCGGTCCGGTTGTCCGTCAACGCGAGCACCGCCGAACGCCCAACCCCTTTGACTGCTCCCAGTCCGAAACGAATCTTGTCACCGGCCGCACGGAACCCTTCCTGCGAAGCATTGATCGAGGGCGGAAGGACCTCGATCTTCATCCGCCGGGCTTCGGCCAAAAGAATGAGAAGCCGATCCGGCTTGTTCATTTCGGACGTGAGCGCTGCCGCCATGAACTCGACGGGGTAATGCGCTTTCAGGTATCCCGTCTGGTAGGCGACCAGCGCATAGCCTGCGGAGTGCGACTTGTTGAAACCGTATCCCGCGAAGTGCGCCATCAGATCAAAGACAGAGGTCGACGTCTTTTCCTGGATCCCCTTCTCGGTCGCGCCGGCCACGAAGTTCACGCGCTGCTCGTCCATGACCGACTTCTTCTTCTTGCCCATGGCGCGACGGAGAAGGTCGGCTTCGCCCAACGAATATCCGGCCATCGCAGAGGCGATCTGCATGACCTGTTCCTGATAGACGATGACGCCGTAGGTATCTTTGAGAATCGGCTCGAGCACGGCGTGCTCGTACTTGATCTTCTTCTCTCCCTGCTTGCGCAGGATGAAGTCGTCGACCATGCCCGAACCGAGCGGACCCGGACGGTAGAGCGCGTTCATCGCGATGAGGTCGTCCAGAACCTCTGGCTTCAGCTTGCGCAGGTACTCGACCATCCCCGAAGACTCGAACTGGAAAACGCCGACGGTCCCACCGTCTGAAAAGAGCTGGAACGTAGCCTCGTCGGTCAGCGGCAACTCGTCGAGATCGATCTCGATCCCCCGCTCGGCCAACATGGCCAGGCAATCTTCGAGGACGGTCAGCGTGCGCAACCCGAGGAAGTCCATCTTGAGAAGACCGATCTTCTCGCAGGCCACCATGTCGAACTGCGTCGTGATTTCGTCGTGTCCCGCGCAGTGCAAAGGAACGTACTCGGTCAGATTGGACGGCGTGATGATGACGCCGGCCGCATGCGTCGAGGCGTGGCGGGACAGCCCTTCGATGACCAGGGCGGTGTCGATCAGTTCGCGAACCTGTGGATCACTCTCGAAACGTTGTTTGAGATCGGGAGACTGCTCGAGGGCCTTGGCAAGCTTGATTCCGATTTCCTCGGGAACCATCTTGGCCAGACGGTCCACGTCCTGCGGACCCATCCCCATGACGCGACCGACGTCGCGAACCGCAGCCCGCGCGGCCATGGTTCCGAAGGTGATGATCTGACAGACGGTCTCGGCCCCGTACTTCTCCACGACGTACTGAATCACGCGACCGCGTCCGCGGTCGGAGAAGTCGACATCGATATCCGGCATCGAAACGCGTTCGGGATTGAGAAAGCGTTCGAAAAGAAGCTGGTACTGCATGGGATCGATGTTCGTGATCCCGGTCGAGTAGGCGACGAGGCTGCCGGCGGCACTGCCGCGCCCCGGCCCGACAGGGACGTTGATCGACCGCGCATACCGGATGAAGTCCATGACGATGAGGAAGTAACCCGAGTACCCCATCTGTTTGATGATGCCGAGTTCGAAGTCGAGTCGTTCCGTGATCTCCGGCGTGATCTCGGCGTAACGGTCTTTCAGACCTTCATGACAGACGTGAGCCAGGTAGGCGTCGAGGTCTTCGAACTCCGGAGGAACGGGAAAGGGCGGCAGCTTCAGCTTGCCGAACTCCATCTCGACATGGCACTGGTCCGCGATCTTCCGCGTGTTTTCGATGGCTTCCGGATAGTCCTCGAAAAGGTCCCGCATCTGATCGGGACTCTTGAAGTACATCTCCCGCGTCTCGAAGCGGAATCGCTTCTCGTCCATCTTCTGACCGGCGGTACCAATGCAAAGAAGAGCGTCGTGGGCTTCCGCGTGGTCTTCCCGCAGATAGTGGACGTGATTCGACGCCACCAGCTCGATTCCAAGCTCGCGGCCAAGGTCTGCGGTGCGCCGCACCCACTGACGATGATCGGGCAGACCGTGATCGACGAGTTCGAGATAACAATCCTCGCCGTAGATCCCACGCAGCCGCTCGGCAGCCTCCCGCGCCCGCGGGAAGTCGTCCGCCTGCAGCGCCCGCGCGACCGGACCAAAGAGCCCACCGGAAATGGCAATGAGTCCTTCGCGGTGTTTCTGCAAATCTTCCCATGTGACTTCCGGGCGGTACTCGTGGTCTCCGAGATATCCTTCGCTCGAAAGTTTCATGAGTTGGCCGTAGCCATGGTCATTGCGGGCCAGAAGAACGACCGAGTCATGGAGATGGAGGCGGAAGCGCAACTCGTCCCAGGCCTTTTGTCGTTCCGGGACCGGCTCCCGGCGCAGCAGCACCTCGGTGCCCAGGATCGGACGAATCCCCTTGGCCGTGGCCTGCTCGAAGAACTCGACGGCGCCGAAGATGTTTCCGCGGTCGGTCAGGGCCAGGGCGTCCATCTCCATCTCTTCGCAGGCGTCGAGAAGGTCCGGAATCCGGCAGGCTCCGTAAAGAAGGCTGTAGTGAGAATGCGTATGCAGGTGAATGAATGGAGCGGGCAAGCTCAGATCCCCTCAAACGAAGGTGCTGCATTGATTTATAGGTGAAGTCCCCTACCTTTGGTGTTGACACCCTATCATGAGGCAGAGTTTGAGTGTCCTGTTTCAAGACTTCGTCATCACTTTCGGCAGCCCCTTTCGCCGCAGGCTGCGTTAGACGTTCGGTTGATACAGGTGGGTCGATCTTCTAGTTTTGAAAGCCGTTACCGGGGAACCAAGCCACGAACGGCAAGTGACGAACCCCCAAGGAGGAATCTCGTCGTGATGCGTACCAACTCTCGAGTGGCTGCCGTCGGATTCGAACCGTCGGACCCGACCGTTTACCATCCACGTCCGATCCGGAAGGCGGCCTGTAGCGACGGTCGTTCGTCTGGACTCGACACCCTTACCGTTGCTTTACGCCGAGGCGTCACCGCTGTCGTCACGGCGGCACTGCTGCTCAGCACCGTCGCTCCCGCGACCGTCGATCGGGCTCGTGCAGACTCCGAGATCGTTCGCGTTGCCAAGAGCTCGCTCTACGGTGGCGCATTGGGCCTACTCCTCGGCGGCGCCGTCGCTCTGGTCAAGGACAAGGACCGGGACGACGCTCTGCGATGGGGACTGGTCATCGGAGTCTTCGGCGGCTTTGCCTGGGGCGTCTACTCGGTCAGTTCCGGACGGGATGATTTCTTCGACCAGGCCGGTCGAACGACTTTTGATCCGTCTCCGTACCTGCTCGGCGCGGTCACGGCCGACGAGACAGCGGAGGACGCGACGACGTCGTTCCGCCGACCGAGTGCCCTGCGGACGACGACAGGATCGCGCAGCGAGTTCACTCCCCACCGTGCGCCGTCCCTGCCGGATGGCGCAGCGTCTCATGCCGCCCATCTCGCCGAATAGAACAACGGCGACAGGCCGGCTCGCGGCCACTTTGACTCTGCCGTTGAAGGCCGCGATCCGCGCGGCCTTCCGCATCCGCGCACGGCTTCGTCCGACCGGAGTCTTTTCGGCCCCACTGTTTTCTGCCCGACTGTTTCCGGCCGGAGTCCGTTCGACTGTGCTCTTCCCGACGATCGCCCTACCCTTCGTCCTCAGTTTCGTCGCTTGCAGCCCGGACGCTCCGAGTTCGAACGTTCTTCTCATCACTTTGGACACGACGCGCGCCGACCGGCTCGGATGCTTCGGTTACGATGCGGCTCACACGCCGCACCTCGACGAACTGGCGGCCTCCTCCGTTCGCTTCGACGAAGCCCTGACCGCGGTCCCCGTCACCCTTCCTGCCCACTCGACGATCCTCACCGGGCAGTACCCCCTGCGTCACGGAGTCCGCAACAACGGCAGCTATTCCCTGCGAGCGGATCGCCGCACTTTGGCCGAGGTGTTCTCAGAACATGGATACGAGACGGCCGGCTTTGTCAGCGCCTACGTCCTCGACCAAAGCTTCGGGACCGGCCAGGGTTTCTCTACCTATGACGACGAGCTCTTCAACGAACGGACCGGGGCCGAAACGACGGAACGTGCTCTACGATGGTTGGCGGATAGAGACGGCGGCCGACCGTTCTTCCTTTGGGTGCATCTCTTCGATCCGCATCTGCCGTGGACGCCACCGGAGTGGTCTCGCGAGCTGGACCTGCCCGATGACTACGACCGTGAGATCGCCGAAGCCGACCGTTGTGTCGGTGACCTGCTGCAGGCCCTCGGTTCCGATCTGGAAAACACGACCGTGGTCGTCGTCGGCGACCATGGAGAGGGGCTCAACGATCACGGGGAATTCGAACACGGAATCTTTCTCTATCCGGAAACCATGAGGGTCCCCTTCCTGCTTCACCTTCCGGAAGGTGCGCACGGCGGAAAGACGGTGACCGAGCCCGTCGCCACCGCCGACATCTTTCCGACCCTGCTCGAAATCACGTCCGTTCCGGCCCGCTCTGGTTCCACGACCTCACCGGCGGAAGAGATCGACGGCGCATCGCTTCTCCCGCTCATCGAAACCGGAACTCCTCCGCAACGTCGTGGGATCTACATGGAGACGGTCTATCCTGAGGAGAACTTCGGTTGGGCCCCCCTGACCGCGTTCCGTTCGCAGCAGTGGAAGTGGATCGACGCTCCCCGTCCGGAACTCTTCGACCATGCGAACGATCCGCTGGAGACGATCAATCTGAGGGAGTCGCGTCCTGACGACGCTCGTTCCTTAGGCGACCGGCTGGCCCGTTTCGTCGCCGGCTTCCCGGAACTCCCCTCGCAAGCGCCGCAGGATCTCAGTCCCGAGGCCGAAGAGCGTCTGCGTTCGCTCGGCTACCTCTCCGGTGGTTCCGAGATCGACGACTCCGGACCGCGTCCCGACCCTAAGGACATGATTGCCATTCACGAAGACTACGAAGCGGCCAAGAAGGCCATGGACGAGACCCGCTTCGCCGACGCCGTCCCTCATTTCCGGACGGTCCTGGAACACAATCCGGAGAACCACACCGCCCGGCTGGGACTGGGAACGGCCCTCGTCCGCATCTCGGAGTACGAGGAGGCGAAAGACGTCCTAGGGCCGGCGCTGGAGGCTCGTCCGCGCAACACGACGGTGCAGGCCGCGCTCGCCGACGCGGCCTTCGGACTGTTTGACTATCAGGGAGCGCTGGAGCTCTACAGGTTGGCGGAGGCGGATCCTTCTCTCGGAACGCGGCACGTTCCGTCACGGATCGTGACCTGCCTGCACCGGCTTGGCCGGAGCGCCGAAGCCCGAGAACTCTTGCAACGCTACGCAGGCCGGCCGGAGGACGCGGGCTTCTGGCGCGACTTCGAAGGCCGACTGTCCCGGGACGCGGCCGTTTCGGCCAGGATCGCTCCCGACGCCGATCCCTCTGCGGTCACCGGCCCCGAGGTTCTGGATCGCGCCCTCGCATCCGCCGCCGTCGGCATCACCGCCGAAGCCGTCCGTTGGCTGCAGACGCCGGTTCAACCGGCCGAGGCCGAAGCGAAACGTTTGGAGTACCTGGCCCGGCTCTACGCCGAGTCGCGTCGCCCCGCGCTGGCGTTGGAGGCCTTGGCCTCACTCCAGGCCGCGGGCGTCGATACGTCGCCTCTGCAACCGTTGGAAGCCCGGCTCCTCGCAGAGACCGGACAATGGACTGCAGCTCTTCAGGCCTACGAAGCCCTGCCCGCGACCCTGGAGCGGGAACACGCACGCATCCGCACTTTGGCGGAACTCGGACGGATGGAAGAGGCCCTTCAGGTTCTGGACGGACTGGAGTCGGCCGGACAGCTGGACTTCTCGAAGCTCCTGGTGGCTCCGGAGTTTCAGACGTTGCGGGAGGATCCGGCCTTCATCGATTGGAGAGCGACGCGACGCTGACGGTCGGATCCAGAACTCCTCGGTAATCGCGAAAGCGGTCTCGCCGGGACTTCTACATCCGAAGCCTGCATCCGGAGCCTGCATCCGGAGCTACATCCGAAGCGAGGTCACTCCTTGGTCGTCTCTTTCTTCGGAGCGAAGAGCGTCTTCAGAGTTCCCCAACTCGTCTCTTCGATCGGCGTCACCGTCCCGGTCGACCATTCGAGTCCCAGGGCGCTCCAGAGAGCCACGCGCGAATCACCGACCGCGACAAAGTCGCTTTCTGTGTAGGCGACGTCGTTCAGACCGTACTCGACTCCCGTGATCTCGGGGGTCGCAACGGACTGCCATGCCGAGAAGTTGGCCGCTGAGTAGAAGGCGACCGGACCGGCCCCGACGACGACCGTCACCGTGCCGGCGCGTGATGCTCCATGAAGGTCCGACTCCGTCCCGAGATCGAGAGCGGTCCAGACCGTGCCGCCGGCCTCACCGATCCAGGCGGCTCCGCCTGCGCCCACGGCGAGAAATCGTCCGTTGCTGTCCGTCGTCACCGCTTGGAGATCGCGCGTCTCTCCGACGTCGACGACGGACCAGGTCGTTCCGTTCAACCCGCCGCGAAGGATCGTGCCGTTGGCTCCGACTGCAACCGTCGAGGTCACGCCGTTCGTCGCGACGGCAAAGAGGTCTTCCGTCGTCGGGCTGGTCACCGTGACCCAATTCCCAGCCTCCCGGTTGACGGATCGAAGGATGGCCCCAGCGTCCCCGACGGCCACGAGCTGGGACCCGGTTTGTGTCACGCCGCGGAGCGGGACGGTCGTGTCGGCTCTTTCGACGAATGCAGAGGCCTCCGCGCTGGCGGAACGCCACACGGTTCCGTCATCGGCGACGACGACGAAGAAGCCGTCGTTGACAGCCACGACCGCCGTGTAGTTGCGCCCCCCTTCGGTGCCCGAGGCGGGTTCCCAATCCCGGTGTGTCGCCGAGGCAAACCAGATCGCATTCTCCGCGGCAATGACGGCCGCACTCTGATTGCCGGCCACGCCGTAGAAGTCCGTTTGGGCGAAAGCCAGCCCCGATAGGATAAGGCCACCCAAGCCGGCCAGGAATCCGCCGGTCATTCCGGCTCTCAGCCGTCGTCCGAAGTTTCGGCTTCCGTCGCCACCACCGGCACCTGCAGGGTGACCGAACCGATTCCAAACTGGTGGGCATCGACGATCTTCATTTCGATGTCTCGAATCGTACATACCTCTCCCTCCTGCGGGATGCGGCCGAAGTGTTTGAGCAGAAGACCGGCCAGGGTGTCGAATCGACCCTTGGGCAGATCCAGGCCCAGCTCTTCGTTGATGTCGTCCAGATCCGTGAGGGCATCCACCACATAGGTGCCCGGCGAGATCTCCCGGATCTTACGCCCCCCTACCTCATGCTCTTCGGCCATTTCACCCACGATCTCCTCCACGATGTCCTCGAGGGTGACGACGCCGACGCAAGAGCCGAATTCCGAGACGACTACGGCCATCGTCTGTTGTCCTCTCTGAAGCTCGACCAGCAGTCGGTCGACCCGCTTGGTCTCCGGAACGAGGAGGGCCGGACGTACGTAGTGTTCGAGTTCATCCCGGGGCTCGCGATCGAACAGGATGTCCTTCATGTTGACGACGCCGAAGATCTTGTCGATCCGCCGTTCATAGACGGCCAGTCGGGTGTAGTTGTGGCGCTTGGAGAGCGCCTTGGCCACGGAGATGGAGCTGTTCTTTTCGATGGCCACGACGTCGGCGATTGGAACCATGACCTCGCGAGCCGTCGTTTCCCGGAAGGCCAGAAGGGATCCCAGCATCTTCTTTTCTTTGAGCCCGTGCCCGGTGTCCCCGGACACGTCGCGCACGATGTGCTTGAGATCCTCCCGCGTCACCTGCGGCTCGTTCTTGGCTCCCTTGACGACCCGAAGCACGGCCCGAAGGACGAGCCGAATGGCTGCGGTCGCAGGCAGGAAGAGCTGCTCGGTGGCCTGAATGGCCCTCGCGTTCTTCGCGATGAAGCGGTCGGCGTTTTGCGACCCGTACACCTTGGGAACGATCTCACCGAGGACGAGAATGGCCAGGGTCGTGACGAAAGTGGCGAAGGCCGTCGCCCGCCAACCGATCCCGAGCCACTGTTCGACGAGTGACGTGGCGAAGGCCGCCGTGGCCAGATTGAAAAGATTGAGGCCGATCAGCATCGTGGCCAGCACCTGCTCCTGTTCGCGCAGGAGTTCGAGCGCCAGCTTGGCTCCTCCCCGACCGTGCTTCGCCCACTGCCGCAGAGTCAACCGGTTGGCCGAGATGATCGAGATCTCGACGGCTGAGAAGTAGGCCGAACCGGCCACGCCGAGCACGATGAGAATCGGATAGATCAGTTCGCTCATTCGTGGTCCACCCTAGTGTTGGCTTTCCGGGTGGTCCGGGTCGATTTCGAAAGAGCGACCGGCCGAGCCGAAACCGGGTATGACCCTTGGGGTGTGCCGACGGCGAAGGGACTCGGGAATCTCCAGCCGGACGCGAACGACGCGGTGGCGACTCGTCTCCAGCACCTTGAAGACGACGTCGTTCCAGACGATCTCGGCGCCCTTGTGCGGAATCCCCCGGTGAATCGCGGAAAGAAAGCCGTTCAGCGTGACCGCGTCATCTTCCGGCAGCTTCAGCCCGGTCATTTCGTTCAGTTCCTCGATGTTCGCCTGGCCGGACACGGAGTAGATCCCGAGGTCGATCTCCTCGATGTCGTCATCATCTTCAGAGTCGGCACGGAACTCGTCGTGGATCTCTCCGACCAGTTCCTCGAGAAGGTCCTCACGGGTGACCATTCCCACGGTCTCGCCGTATTCGTTGACCAGCACCGTGACCGAGGTGCGCGACTTCTGCGTCTCGTAGAAGATGCGGGAGATGAAGGCTCGCTCCGGAAAGATGGCAATGGGGCGCACGAGTTCGGCAATCTTGGTCTCCGGGTGCAGCAGGAACTCCCGCGTCGGCAGATACCCGATGACCTGATCGATCGTGTCTTCGTAGATCGGGATGCGCGCATGCCGGGCTTCGATGACGATCTCCTCGAGTTCCTGCCGGTCCATCTCGACGGAGGCCGCCACCATGTCGACCCGCGGAGTCATCACTTCCTCCGCTCTCGTCGAAGAGAACTCCATGATGTTCTGTGCCAGCCAGGTCTCCCGCTCGCTGATGACGCCTTCCTGGTCGGCGCCTTCGAGCAGGCTGCCCAGTTCTCCACGGGAAAGGACCGGGGTCGGCTCCATCCCCGCGTTCTCCAAACGGAGCAGGCGCAGGACTCCGTCACTGAGAAAAGAAGCCACACCGATGAGCGGCGCCAGAACGACCTGAAGGAACACCACGGGCCGCACGGCCAAACGGCTGACGGTTTCGGGATTGTTGACGGCAATCGACTTGGGCGTGACCTCTCCCACCAGAAGGACGGCCACCGTCGTCACGAGAATCGAGATCTCGACGCCGCCATCGTCGAAGAGCCGCAGGAAGAGACTGGTCGTCAGAGCGGAAAGAGCGATGTTGACCAGGGTGTTGCCGACCAGCAGGGAGGTCAGCAACCGACTGGGTCGGGAGAGTTGATCGACAATTTGCGCAGACGTGGGACGGCTGTCCCGCTCCAGCCGACGAAGCTGGACGCGGTCGAGCGAAAAGAAAGCCGCCTCGACCCCGGAAAAGAACGCCGAGAGTAGGAGGAGGACGATGAGAGTCGGAAGCTGGGTATCCAACATGGAGTCGGAGGATTGGTTCCCCTTTCAGCCTCTATCCTACCCGTGATTCCAGGCCGTTGTCCCCCACCAAAGAAATCGATAGACTGCCGGTTTCGGTAGAAACTCCGGTTTGAATCACAGAGGGACCAGCTAGATGTTCGCCGAGCTTCGCAACAATACGAAAATGTTGATCTGGGTCGTGGTTATCGCCTTCGTGGGCCTCATCTTCCTGGCCTGGGGCGCCGACTTCCAGCTCGGCCGTCAAGCCGGAGGGGGCGTCGCCGCCCCCGGCGAAGCCGGCAAGGTCGACGGTGAGCCCATATCCATGCTGGACTACCAGCGACTCGTGGCGACCACCGTCCAGAGTCGCTCCCAGCAGACCGGCCAGGCGCCCGACGCCCAGGCCCAGGTCGCGATTCAGGATCAGGTCTGGCAGAGCCTGGTTCAGGAAACGGCGCTGCGCAAGGAAGCCCGCAAGCGGGAAATTCAGGCGACCGACCCCGAAGTCGTCTACGCCGTCATGAACCAGCCCCCGGCCGAGCTGGCCCAACTTCCGCAGTTTCAGACGGACGGCCAGTTCGATCTGGCCAAGTACCAGGCCCTGCTCCGGAGTCCCTCCTTCGACACCATCGCACTGGAGGCCCAGTTCCGGCGCAACCTCCCCCTCGAGAAGCTACAGCAGCGCATCATGGGCACGGCCGTGGTCTCCGAGAACGAGCTTTGGAATCGCTACCGGATGCAGAACGAGAAGGTGAAGATCAGCTACGTTCTGGTTCCGTCCGGCAATTTCACGGTCAACGAGGCGGGAATCGACCAGACGGACATCGAGGCGTACTACGAAGCGCACAAGGACAACTACAAGATCGCGCCTCAGGCCAAGATCAACTACGTCCTTTTCCCAAAGCGCCACTCGGTGACCGACTCGCTCGAGGCCTACAACCTGATCGCGGGTCTGCTCGACGACTTCAAGTCCGACCGTTCGACGATGGAAGACATCATGGCCTACTCCGAGGCGCCCCCGACGCAGAAGGGCGGGACCACGGCCACCTTTATCTCCCCGACCATTCTCAAGCCGCAGGTTCGGGCCGTCGTAGCCGGACTGCCGGTCGGTCAGGTCAGCGACGTCATCATCGAACCAAGCGGTTTTCACGTCGTTCGCGTCGAGGAAGAGCGTGAGGACGAGACGGCCGGCAAGCAGATCAAAATCAGCGATCTCTACGTGCCCCTTCGCGCCTCGCAGGCCTCTCTGCAGGCAGCGTTCGATGCCGCACGCCAGTTCCGACTCGATACGGGCCCGGGTGAATTGGCCGCCAAGGCCGAGGAGAACGGCCTGACCCTGAGTTCGACCCCGCCCTTCACGCGCGGCGCCTTCATTCCGGGAGTCGGTCCTTCCGCACAGGTCATGCAGTTCTCCTTCACCGCCGACGTCGGCGACGTTTCCGTCCCGGTGGAGCGCCCGGGTGATTTTCTGATCGCCGAACTCGTGGATCGGACGGACGAGCGGATTCAGGACCTGGCCGAAGTTGCCGACCGCGTCCGCCGGGAAACGGCGACTCAGAAACGTCTCGATCAGGCCAAAGCCGCCGCGGAAAGACTCCTCGGCCGGATTCGCGCGGGAGAAGAGATGCAGGCCGTGGCCGAGTCCGACTCGCTGGCCAGCTTCGAAACCGTCGAAGACATCACGCGGCTGGGCTTCAGCCGGGGTGTGGGCAACGATCCCGAGATCCTGGGCCCTGTCTTCGCTTCGGAAGCGGGTCTCATCGACCGGGTTCTCAGCGCCGCCCGCGGCGCCTTCATCATTCGCGTCGACGAAAAAACGCCGGCCGACCGTGCCGAGTTCGACTCCCAGAAGTCGGCTCTGCGCGAGCAGGTGGCCAGCCAGAAGCAGGGACAGGCCATCTCTTCCTGGGTTCAGGCAGTCACCGAAGGAGCCACCGTCCAGGACTACCGGACCGGTGTCTTCTAGGCGCCGGGTTCCGGGCGCAATTGACGGCACCAGCCAGCCTGGGAGTTCGGAGGAGACAGGCGCCGACGGGCCGCTGACGGTGCTGCTCGTCTACGCGCAGTCCGTCTTCTGGTCCATGGGTGAGGGCAAGGGAGCGATCGCGTTCTCGAAGACCCTGGAGATCCTGCACCGACGCGGGCATGGCGTTCACGTTTTCCTGCCTTCGCCGGACGGAGAGCCGGACCGCGAAGACGAGTACCACGGAGCCCGGCTTCACTTTCGACGCGCGCCCGGACGAATGATCCCGCGCGCGCGACTTCCCCTTCCCCACCGACTCTGGGAACGCTACTCCGTATGGCGTCGCTACCAGAACTGGGCCAAGGAGGAGGGCGCACGCCTGGCCAAGGAGTTGAAGCCGGACCTCTTCATCGCCCTCGGTGACTTCGAGGCTCCGGTCGCGAGCGCCCTGGCGCAGCAGTTCGACAAACCCAACGTCACGCGCTTCTACGGAGACTGGCTGCCCAACCGCAAGAACGCGAAGTTCTACGCCAACTTTCCGACCATTGCCGGATACCGAGCCCCCGCCACGGCCTACCTGGTGACGAATGACGGATCGCAGGGAGACGTTTCCGCGCGGCTCCTCGGCGTACCGCAGGACCGGTTCTATTTCCTTCGGAACGGGCTCGACTTCGAACGCTTCCAGCCCGGCCCGCCCGAGCGCAACGTGCGCGCGGAACTCGGTCTCGGTCCGAATCAGCCGATGGTCATGACCGCGACCCGCCTCTCGCAGGAAAAGAAACTCGAACGGGTCATCGATGCGTTTCCGCAGGTTCTCTCCCGCATTCCCGAAGCCACCCTCGTCATGGTCGGCGACGGAGAGGACCGCCCACACTTGGAGGAGCAGGCCCGGGCCCTCGACCTGACTGACCGCGTTCTATTTCCCGGCGCAGTCACACAGGACGCCATCGCCGACTACTGCCGCAGCTCCCAACTCCTCGTTTCCATTTTGGATCGAACGAATGCGAGCAACCCGGTCTTTGAAGCCATGGCCTGCGGGCTTCCGGTCCTCGCTCTCGACACCGGTTCGACGAGCGAAGTCGTCGAGGACGGGGAAAGCGGTTGGCTTCTCTCCCCCGAGCGGATGCACGAACTGCCCTCGCGGATTGCCGACCTTCTGGAAACACCGAGCGAGCTTCGAAGAGTCGGACACCAGGCTGCACGCCGTATCCGGGAGTTGCTGGTCACCAGAGAAGAGCGGCTCGACTTCGAGCTTCGGCTTTACGAAGCGGCGGGCCGACGGCAGCCCTTGCCAAAGTGGACGCGTACCTGATGGCTTCGAACTGGAAAACGCTGCACGACACGAAAGAACTCCAGGAGTCGGGCAGCGACGGTTCCCGGTTGTGGGCCCGGATCCTCGACGCGCATCCGGAGGAAGCCACGATTTTTCACACCCGGGAATGGGGCCGTCACGTCGCTTCGGCCTTCCCCCAACTCGAGGACCGTTCCTTCCTGTTCGAAGTCCAGTCCTCGTCCGGTGTTTCTCAGCACGTCCTTCCGCTGTTCGCATGGGTTCGTGCCCGTGGGTTACTGACCACGGAACAGTCCTCGTTTCCGTTTCAGTACGGCGGGCCGATTCCTGCAGTGGACGCCGCCGGAGATCCGGTTCTTCCGCGGGTGCTGGAACGATTGGGACAAAGACAGGCTTCGTTTCGAATTGCCGGGAACCCCTTTGGGACTGTCGCAGCAACGAACGGCACCCTTCCCAACGGCTGGACGGTGTCCGAGGACTACACCCACCTGCGAAGCCTTCCGGAAACGGACAGCGCCTTCTGGGACGACGAGCTGAAACCCGGCCGTCGCAACGACGTCCGCCGAATGACGAAGAAGGGACTCCTCCTCGAGGACGGAAAGCCGGAGGACGTACCGGATCTCTACCGGCTGTACCTCGAGTCCTTCGACCGTTGGGGCGGCCGCCCCGCCTTCGTTCATCCGGAGGCGTACTACGGAAGACTCGGGGAGCTACCGAAAGGCTGGACCCGGTTTACCGTTGCCCGATGGGAAGGCCGCACGATCGGGGGTGTCATGGCTCTTCGCTACGCCGGGAAGGTCCACTACCTGGCCGGATACATCGACGCCGAGTTCCGAAACCTCCGGGCCAACGTCCTGCTTCAGATCGACAGCATCCGTCACTCCATTGCGGGGGGTTACCGCATCTACGACTTCCTCCCGAGCGGAGGCAACCCGCCCGTGGAGGCGTTCAAGGAAGGATTCGGCGGGGCCCGCATCCCCTTCCCCGTTCACGAAAAGTCGTCCTTGGCCCACCAGGTCGTGCACTCTCTTCGCCGTGGACGCGGGCGTTGATCGATCGTCGTCTTCGACTCTGGTAAAATCATCTGAAGCCCAAGAAGCAGCCGGCGGAGCACGGAAACAAATCCCAAAGGGACTCTTGCCGCAATCGGCCACACGAAAGGAACCACGCTTGACGGATCGATCACGTGAGCCTCTGGCGATCGACGGGGGCTCTCCCATCCGGGACGACTACCTCATCTTCGGTTCTCCTGACCTGCGCGAGCCGGAGATTGCCGAAGTGACGGACGTCCTCCGGAGTGGTTGGATCGGAACCGGGCCCCGGGTCCATCGGTTCGAATCGGACTTCGCCTCCTACGTCGGCGCGCCGCACGCGGTCGCACTCGGTTCGTGTACAGCCGGGCTTCACCTCTCTCTTATCGCTCTCGGCGTCCGGCCCGGGGACGAGGTCATCGTTCCGAGCATGACCTTCGCCGCCACGGCAAACTCCGTCTGCCACGTCGGCGCCACGCCGGTTCTCGTCGACTGCGACCGCGACACGCACAACATCGATCCGGAAGCGGTCCGCGCCGCCATCACAGAACGGACCAAGGTCATCGTTCCCGTTCACTTCGCGGGCCGCGCGGCAGAGATGGATGCGTTGCTCGCCCTCGCGAAGGAACACGATCTACGCATTCTCGAGGACGCCGCCCATGCAACGGAGACGATCTATCGCGGGCGAAAGGTCGGGACGATCGGCGACTGCACGGCCTTCAGTTTCTACGTGACCAAGAACGTCGTCACCGGCGAGGGCGGAATGGTGACGACGGAGGACGAGGAGGTCGCGGCGTGGATCAAGGTGGCCGGACTTCACGGAATGAGCAAGGACGCCTGGAAGCGCTACTCCGACGACGGTTTCCGTCACTATCAGATCGGATTTCCGGGATTCAAATACAACATGACCGACATCCAGGCCGCGCTCGGGATTCATCAACTGGCCCGGGTCGAGGAGTGTTGGAAGAAGCGAGAGCAACTGTGGAAGACCTACATGGAGGCCTTCCGTGACCTCCCGGTGTTCCTACCGGCCCCGGTCCCGACCGGCGACAAGCATGCCTACCACTTGTTCATCCTCGTTCTCGACACGGATCGACTTCGCATGAGCCGTGACGAGGTCCAGCAGGCACTGCACCGGGAGAACATCGGAACCGGAATCCACTACCGGGGAGTTCATCTCCATCCCTACTACGCCGAACGTTTCGGATATGAGCCGGAGTCGATTCCAAACACCCACTACATCAGTGAGCGCACGATCAGCCTTCCCTTTTCCTCGAAGCTGGCTGAAAGCGATGTTCGGGACGTCGTCGACGGCGTTCGCAAGGTCCTGCTCGCCGCAGAAAAGTAGGAACGACCGTGAGCCTCGGAACTGAAAACTGGCGCGGACGAACGGCCCCCGACTCCCTGGGCCGCGTGGTCCTCGTCATCGGCTTTCTCATTCACGTGGCTCTGTTCTCGAGTTTGATCACCGGATGGGCCGACCGTTTCTTTCTGGAGGCAGAGACCGCATACGGTCAGGCCGCCGACTACTTCGGAATCCATCAAGCTGGCCAGAACCTCCGTGACGGAAACTCCATCTACGATTCGCACCACTTTCAAGGCGAAGCAGACCTCGTCGTTCCGTACTTCTACTTCTATCGCTACCTTCCGCCCACGGCCTATCTCTCCGCTGCCTACGGCGCCGCCTTTTCCCCCTGGACGGGCTATTGGGTCTGGGTGGTCATCAACGAGATCGTTCTGCTTCTGTTTCTCGCGTCCGTCGCGAGGTACCCCGGCCTTCCCTCCTCGACACGCAATCTGCTCATCGGCGTCCTCCTCGGCTTCACTCCCTTCTACCTCGAGCAGTGGATGGGACAGTACTCCGTGGTCATGACGCTCTTTCTGTGGCTGGCCTTCCGCGATGTGCTGCTGCGGCCGGAGGCCTACGCCGTCGGTGCGGACAAGGTTCGAAGTGTGGGCCGGTGGTTCACGAACGGCGGCTTCTGGGGATGGACCGGTTCTCTCGTGCTGAAGTCGTTTTCCGCCCTCTACGCGCTTCCGATGATTCGGCGCGGCCACTGGAAGCCGGTTCTTCTGAGCTTCGGCCTGGTCGCCGTCGTCTGCGGACTTCACTTTGCGCTGCATCCGGCCGAGCTAAAAGAATTCCTGCGCCTGAACCTGCGACCGACCCCGCCGCAGATCAGTCCCGTTCGTTACGGACCGATCGCCGTCGTGCATCTACTCGTGATCAAAGCTCTCGGCGAGAACGCACACCAACCCGTAGACTTGATCCTCAAGTCTTCGCCGCTCTTTCATATCCCGATCTACATCTGGGTACTTGGCGTGGGGCTGCTTACCGCGTGGGTCACCTGGACGCACGCGCGTCGCGTTCCGCTCGAGCGCTTCTTCGCGCTTTGGTCCGTCGCGTTCTTCCTCGTCTTCAAGGACGTCTGGGAGAACCATCACTTCATGCTCATCCCGGCCATTCTGGCGGGGATCCTGACTTCCCGTTCGATCTGGCCCTGGCTCATCCTCGTCTGGTTGGCTCTGCCGTCACTGAACTTCGTCGACCCGCAGTTCTTCGCGCAGGTCCCGATGGACACCTGGCCACCGTACTGGTGGCTGCTGCACCACGTGTTCTATGCGATCCCCGTCCTCATCTTCTACGGCTGGTGCGTGTGGTGGTGTCGACAGGACGAGCCGGAGTATTGAGCGAGTCGCGAGGTCAGCCGCGGCGTGCGCCTACAGCCAGAATTCGGTCTCCCCATCGGTTGAGGAGCCGGCTCGTCGTGTGGGCTGCAAGTTGGAGTGCGACCTTCCCTGCGTTCTCCACTGGACTCCCGCGCAGTCCCATCTTGGATATTGGAACGGCCCCGACTCGGACGGTGCGGACATCGAAGCCGGCGGCCTCCATGGTCTTCTTCAATGTGGCCGGAACAAACTCCATCAGGTGGTAGGGCGGGATTCGTAGGCACTTTTCCCTGCCCAAGGTCGCGTAGGCCTGCAGGCCCAGACGAGCAGACCACAGACTCATCGTGGATGGAACTGCGACAGCGATCGCTCCCCCGGGGCGTAACCACGAGTGAATGACCCTTAGGGATTCGACCGGTTCCGGAAGGTGTTCCAAGACATCTCCGAGAAAAACGGCGTCGGCCGTCCCCTGCGGAAACTCCTCCTGGCGAATCGCTCCCTGGCTGACATCGAGACCCAGTTCAGTCCGAGCGAACTGAACAGCGTACTCGGACAGTTCCAAACCGCGCACCGACCACCCTAACTCTTGCATCTCTTTGAGCAGGAATCCCGGACCACAGCCCACTTCGAGCAGAAGACCACGGTCGGGACGGACATCTCGGAGCGTTTCGTCCAATCGACGCGCCCCGTCTGTCCGCAGTCCTTCCCCCTCTTGGGCCATGGCCATGTACGACTTCGGACCGTGTGCCCCGTAGTCGGACTCGGAGGAGTTGAAGTACTCCTCGCTGTACATCTCCACAATCTCCCGGTCCGAAGGACGAGGAGAAACGAAGGTCAGACCACATTGGTCGCACCGGACGCCGTAGAGTTTCCGACCCTTGAAAGCGTAATAAAACGGAAGTCTTCGGTGGTCGAGGGACTGGCAGAGCGGGCAAGGATGGGCCCGTGGTCGGGTTTGTTCGGCAACTTCTGACATGACGAAAGACGCTACGGCATCTCTCGCGATCTTTCAAGAAAGAGCCACCGTGCAGGAGTAGCCCGCGCGGTGGCTCTAGGAGTTTCCGGCTGCATTCAGCAGCTGCACGAGCCGCTATCGAATCACGAGTTTCTTCGATGAACTCCCCGCAGGAGAGCTGATACGGACGGCGTAAACGCCGTTCGGCAGCCTCGGGTCCTGGAACTCCGAGACATGCTGTCCCGATTCGTACCAGGCGCGTCCCAGGTCAAACCTTCGACCATCAATAGCGAAAGCTGTGAAGTCGACGAAGCCCGGAGTCGCGATCTCGAACGACAGAGTGAAGGCATCGCTGGCGGGGTTCGGAGCAATCGAACCCAACCGTAGCAAGGCAGTTTGGGCAACCTCGGGTCCGGTCACATCCGCCGCCGTACACCCAACGTCGAAAGCCCCGATCCGACCGCATGTTTCATCATCCGGATGATTCCCCGGGAGGCAGGGCGAGCTGTCCAATAGTGAGTAGTCATCGGACTCGGCCGCACAGAAGAGAGGGTCGTCGACAAAGTTTCCGTCGGCCCCAACGGGGCTCAAGCAGCCATCCGTCACACCGAACGGGTTGTCCCAGAACGTGGAGCATTCCACATTCACCTGTCCCGCACAGTAAATGGCCGGACTCGAAGGAGAACCAACGACGATGCACTTCTCCAACTCGATAGACGAATAGGACGAAGCGGCATCACCAAACCGGTCTGCCCAGTTGCCCACGAGTGTCGAGTTCTGAACCCTCGCGCTTCCGCCGTCAATGACGTGAATGGCACCGCCATCGAGGGCTGCGGAGTTGCGGACGAACAGGCACTCATTCGCAATGAGGTCTGCTTCGTGAACACGGATGGCACCACCATGTCTTCCTGTTGCACGGTTGTCGATAAAGACAGACCGGACAACAGTAAAGTCGGCTCCGAACCCGCCGGCATTGATGGCAGCACCCGCGCGACTTGAGTTACCGATGAATGAACAATCTTGGATTACGCTTCCGAGCGCCAGATGGAGAACTCCGTCGCCCGTCCCAGCCCGGTTGTTTTCGAAGTGAGACCGGAACAACTTGACGCCGCTCGATGCACCTGCGATCGCGCCTCCGTAGCGTTCGGCTTCGTTCCCGATGAATTCACAGTCTTCAACAACGATCACGCCCGACTCGAGGTAGATAGCCGCCGCGTAGTTCGCCCAGTTGTCGATGAACCGGCAGTCCCGGATGGTTGGCGTCGTGTTGAGAAGATAGATCGCGCCTCCTCGGCGGTCACCCGCGACGTCGTACCCCGTCCCGTTGCGGATGGTGAACCCCGCGAGAACAGTAGCCAAACCCTGCCCATCCTGGAGCACAAACCCGGTACCGTCCGTCGGTTCAATAATTGTCACATCCGGCCCGTTCTCAGATTCGATCGTCAGCTGCTTGTCCAAGAGGTCGACGGTTTCGTCGTAGATTCCGGGAGCGACGAAAATCGTCGATCCGGTCTCGACGTCGTCCACGGCCGCTTGGATCGTGAGATAGTCCCCAGTTCCGTCCGGCGCGACTCGGACGATCACGGCAGCGAAGCCGTCATCACCAAAAACCAAAACACCAACAGCAAGAAGTGGAAGAAGCCGTTTCGCGCACGAGGGGAGCCACATGGAAAACCTCCGATCGTAGTCCGCAACCCCAACGGTTGCGGAACTAGAAGAGTCCGCGTCGGAGTCCGCTGAAAGGATTTCAGCGATTTGATTCGTAACGGTGAGAGGGTGGTCCGCCCGATGGTCTCGGACTAAGATCCCCCAGTCAAGGAGGCGGATTGACGAGCATGATCGGACGGCGCATCGGCCGTTACGAAATCACAGGCGAGATCGGTCGCGGCGGAATGGGCATCGTCTACCGGGCCACCCAAACCACGCTCAACCGAATGGTCGCCGTAAAGATGCTCCCGCTGGCCTTCGCCGCCACCACCGACATGTTGGCGCGCTTTCGCCGTGAGGCGGAGACCCTGGCCCGGCTCAGCCACGAGAACGTCGTCCATGTCTACGACATCGAAGAGCTGGACGGGAACCACTTCATCATCATGGAGCTGGTCGACGGACCGTCGCTGGGCAGAATCCTGCGGCAGCAAACGAAACTCGATCCTGCCGTAGCCCGTGATGTCGCCCTCGGTGTTGCCCGTGGACTGGCTGCGGCGCACGTGCAGGGCATCGTCCACCGTGACATCAAGCCGGACAACATCCTCTTCAGCTCGAGCGGACGGCCGAAGCTGACGGACTTCGGCATCGCCCGCGCCGACGATGCGCATCTCGAAACACAGACTGGCTCCCTTCTGGGCACCCCTCACTACATCTCGCCGGAGCAGGCCCGGGGAGAGCGAGCCACGCAAACGTCGGACATCTACTCGATGGGGGTTCTTCTTTTCGAAATGCTGGCCGGGGAACGTCCTTTCTCCGGGAGAAATGCGGTCGACCTCTACCTCAAGCACCTGCAGGAGGAAGCGCCCGAGATTCGGCAGAAGGTGCCTCAGTTGACCGAGCCCTTTGCCAAGCTCGTCGACGCCTGCCTGGCCAAGTCGGCAGAAGAACGTATCGCCGACGGACCGACCCTGGTGGCCGAGCTGGAGTCCTTGTCTTTGAATCCGCCGCCTGGGAAGGCGCTCCGGGACGTGTTTCCCACGTTCGCCGCGGCGACTCCCGAAGGCACGGAAGGCCGCGTCTCCCGACCAGAGACAACACCGGAAGAGAAGCACGCCGCTGAAGCGGAGACGGAGCATCTCTCCGATCCGGGTGCGCGTTCCGATCGGGGCGCACGCTCCGATCCGGGCGTGCGTTCCGATCCGGGTGTGCGCTCCGCTGCCGGGGCGGGTGCGGGTGCAGATGCAGGAGGCGCTCCGCCGGCCCAGCGCCGCCCGGGTACACCGCCGACCCACGCTCCACGTGGTTTTCCGCCGAGACTCTGGATACCGACGATCGCGATTCTCGCGTTGGCCGTCGCGCTGGGACTGCGTTTGCTCCCATCCGGAGAGGAAAGCGGGCCGGAAGGCCCAGCCTCGGCAGAATCCTCCCTCCCCACTGGTTCGCCCGACGGGGCGGAGGGCAGCCCGGTCTCCGTTCCACCACAGGTCGAAAACCCGACCTCAAACCCCGACTCTGTCCGGCAGAGCCCTGCCGGGACACCAACGCCAGGCGACGGTTCTTCCGCCAAATCTCTCTCCGCCGAGGAACGACGCCTCGCCTCGGCAAAGATCTTCCGCCTGCTCGCGGGTTTTGCGACGGATCTCGAAAGGTCCGGCCCACATGAGGCACTCTCTTCCCGTATTCTTGCCGACACCGGTCCGGATCTCGCAGAGGAGCTGGCAGCGATTCTGGGAGACTATCGCTCGCTCTCGGGAGAGAGCTCGGATATGAAGCCGACGGTGTTCGAACCGGGTCCTCGGGCACGTGTCCGCTTTGGTCAGACTCTGCGTCTCACGCGGGAGAAACGAGGCGCAGTGACCGAAAACGAGACCATCGAGGTCCACTACGATTGGTGGCTCGTCCCGGTGGATGGGGACTGGAGGATCGCCGAAGGAACGGCGACCCGGAGGTAGTTTGGAAGAAAGGGAAAGCAGAATGGCAGCGAACTCGGTTCGCTACGGGGCGGCGTCACACGTCGGACAGGTTCGGGGTCGCAATGAGGACTCCTACCTGGTTTGGGTGGCCGACGAAGAGGACGAACGCCAGGCCGAGGCTGTCTTTCTGGTCGCGGACGGAATGGGCGGCCACGACGCGGGTGACGTCGCGAGCCGCTTCGTCGTTTCCGAACTCGAGCGCGCCATCGCCACCGACCGCACGTTTATCACTGACCAAGTGTTCTCCGCGCTTCCGAAGTGGTTTTCCGGCGTCAGCACCTCCCTACAGGGATTGGCCGAAGAGCGCGGCGCCAGCCGCGGAATGGGAAGCACCGCGACTCTCGTTTCCATCATCTCCGGACACCTGGTCTTCGCGCACGTCGGCGACTCGCGACTGTACCGGCTCCGTAGCGGGGACTTTGAACAGCTGAGCCTCGACCATTCCTTTGCGCAGGAACAAAGACGTCGCGGGCTTCTGACCGAAGAGCAAGCCGCGCACCATCCGCAGCGAAACCTTCTCACGCAGGCACTGGGCGTAGACCGCGAACTCGACGTTCAAGTCGAGGAACTGGAGTGGCAGGACGGGGATCGTTATGTCCTTTGCAGCGACGGGCTCTACGGACCGGTCAATGACACCCGGATCCGGACGATCGTCGGAATGTCCGACCTTCAGGAAGCGGCCGAGATGCTGGTCGCGGAAGCCAACCTGGAAGGCGGCCCGGACAACATCACGGCGATCGTCTTCGAGATGATCGGCGAGGGGACGCCGAGTCCACCTCTCCAAAAAGTTCAGGCGGTGGCGGATGACCAACTCCCCACCGACCCCGGGATTCTCCCCGTGCCCGAGACGGCAAGCGCGGCGCACTCCGGATCCGAGGAAGCGGACGCCTACCCACGCGCTGCGTCGGGTCTCGATGGTGTTCATGGATCACCGACGGAAGAAGGTGACGACGCCGAGCGGCAACGACGTCTGGCCGAATTGGCCGGTCTGGACGAAGCTCAGAGTGCGGGGGGCCGGCCGACCTGGCTGTGGCCGACCGTGGCCGTGGTCGTGATCACCGGCCTGGCACTTCTCATCTGGACCTGGGTACGCTCTCAGGGATGAGGTCGGGTCGCGACGGGTCACACCCTCGCGGATCAGACGGAACTCTTGGTTTCCCGGTCATCCTCGGTCCTCTCCGGAACCTCGTCCTTGACCGAGTTCTTGAACTCCCGAATTCCCTGCCCCATTCCCCTGGCCAGCTCCGGAATCCTCTTCGCGCCGAAAAGGACCAGGATGATCAGGAAGATGACCAGAATCTCACGAATGCCCACGGGGCCCATGCGTTTCTCCTTCGAGGATCGACCCTTCGCCGCAAGGCCCAGGACCGATGAGACTAAACCTTTATCACATGGCGACTTGACCCGAACAGTAGAGAGACGACTTCAGCTCTTTGGTGACTGTCCCGGAGTCGTCGCGGGTCACCGCGCCTTTCAAAACGTCTCCCCCGCCAAGTGAACCATACCTAAGGACGCAGGAAGCCGCCTTAGGGTTCCGACCCCTCCCGGGTCATTCTATCGGCCAGGTCGGTTCCGAGGACGACCCGAACGTCTCCGCCCGAGACCCGCTCGTCGCCAAGCTGGATCTTCCCAACCTGATACCGGTCCCACAGGTGGAGGAAAACCTCCCGCGCGGCTTCATGATCGTCGCTGTGGGCCAGAATCACCGTCTCGGCATAATCGTAGCCATCGGCATCACGGTAATCCAGCACATCGAAGCGCTCCCCGCGGAGTTCCGTCGCGAAGTTCCGAGCCAACCCGTCGACACCACACCCGTTCTCGATAACCACTGCGATCCGGTCGACGGGAAACTCATTGCCGAAGGACGGCGCTGGAATCGGGGCATCCGGTGGATCCATCGGCTGGGAGAGCTCGGTCGGGGGTCCGCTGATCGGAATCTCCGGCGAGTTGTCCCGATCCGAGAATCGACTGGCGATAGAAAGCCCGAACGTAAGAATGACGAGCAGCAGCACAAGTGCCGCCATTCCTTCGAAGGCTTTTCCGGGCGATCGCTTGCCCTTGCGACGGCGTGTACTTTTCTTACGTCGTGCCATCTTCCGCAACTCCTTTGCGTGCGACGGTCGGCGCCAGCGAGTTTCAGCGCGATCCTTGCGCCCCACCTCGACCCACCTCAGCGTGAACGGCGGCGCCGGCTCTTGGTGTCCTGCGTCAGTAGGACACTAGGACCGAATGACCCCCAGCAGGCGCTCTTTCGTTTGCTCCAAAGACTCGGGGAGGACGTTGACCTTTGCCACCAGCGGCATGAAGCTGCTGTCTCCCGCCCAACGCGGAATGGCGTGCAGCACGAGTTGTCCCGACGGATCCCCGGAGTCGAAGCCCAGGTTGATTCCTTCCGGATCGTACGCCTGACGAAGCCATCCCTCGGCTTCCCGGCCCAGTCGGAACAGAGACTCGCGCCCCCGGTCGTCCAGTGACTCGAAGAACACGGTCGGTTCCTTCGGCGTGATCCAAAGATGCCCGGAATTGTAGGGGTGCGGAGCGAGCGCCACAATCATCTCGTCGCGTTCCAGAAGAACCAGTTCGTCGCGGCGGTTCTCCAAGGCGTCGAGAACCGTGGAACCCCACTCCCCTTCTCCGGCTTCCCGCCGTCCGCGATGGACGGCGGCGGCATCAGCCAACTGCTCCGGCGTATTGATTCCGGAGATCTCTTCCGGATCTTCGATCTCCATGATGCGGGCAGGGAGTCCCGCCTCCCGAATCATCTCCAGCGTGTCGGTGAGATAGTACTCACCCTGGGCATTGTCGTTCTTGAGCTGCGCGAGCGCGTCGAGAAGCGGGCCCAGCTTGAACGCATAGATCCCGGAGTTGATCTCGTTGTTGGCGCGCTGATCCGCGGCCAGGTCCTTGTCCTCGATGATGCGAAGAAAGCCGCCGGCGTCGTCGCGGAAGACGCGCCCGTACCCGCTGGGATCTTTCAACCTCGCTGTCAGCACGGTCACGCCGTGGTCACCGAGTTCATGTCGTTCCATGAGTTGTCTAAGTGTCGACGGACGGAGCAAAGGAACGTCGCCATAGAGCACGAGAAGAGAACCGTCCCGGGATTCCAAGTGTTCGCGCGCGCAGATGACGGCGTGACCCGTGCCCAGCTGCGGCTCCTGCAGCGCGTAGGCAAGGCCCTTGTCGGCATGGGCCTCTTTAACCGCCTCGGCCTGGTGCCCGACAACCACGATGGTGTGGTCGATCCCGAGCCGACGCGAAGTGTCGACGACGTGGGTCAGGAGCGGTCGTCCTTCCATCGGATGAAGAACCTTGGCCAGGTCGGACTTCATCCGCGTGCCCTTGCCCGCGGCGAGAATGAGTGAGGTCCAGTTCTGCTTCAACTCAACTTCCTTTCGGTGCCTGGATCCAAACGTTGTCTATCAGGCGAGCTTTGCCCAGGTAGTAAGCCACGGCAAGGACGAGCTTGCCGGAAAGCTTTCGAACGCGGCCCAGATCCTCCCGGGAAAGAATCTCGATGTAGTCGATCCGGCCCGGGCCATCCTTCAGCAACGACTCGACCCGTTTGACCGCACTCGCGGCCGTCTTGATTTCACCGGCCTGAACCAACTTTCGAACTTTGGAGAGCGCGCGAAACAGTTCCGGCGCAAAGGCGCGCTCTTCCGTCGTGAGATAACTGTTTCGCGAACTCATGGCCAGCCCGTCTGCTTCCCGAACCGTCGGACAGACGACGACTTTGACCGCAAAATCCAGGTCTTCGACCATCCTCGTCAGGATCACCGCCTGCTGGAAGTCCTTCTGACCCAGATAGAGCCGATCCGGTCCGGCGGCATTCAGCAACTTGGTCACGATGGTCGTCACTCCGGCGAAGTGACCCGGCCGACGCGTTCCGCACAGCGCCTGATCGAGTCCATCGACGACGACGCGGGTCGCAAACTCCCGGGGATAGAGGTCGGCCGCAGCGGGCTCGTAGACAAAGTCGACCCCTTCGCTCCGGAGGAGTCGACGGTCCCGCGCCAGGTCACGCGGATAGGACTCGAAGTCCTCTCCCGGCCCGAACTGCAGCGGGTTGACGAAAATGCTGGCCACGACAACGTCGTTGTCGCGGCGAGCCCGACGAACCAAAGAAAGATGGCCTTCGTGGAGAAAGCCCATCGTCGGGACGAACCCGACGGATTCTCCTTTGGAACGGGCGGAGCGAACCGCCGACTGAAGCCGCCGGGCCGAACGAATTCGTTTCAACTCTTCTTTCCCCGGCTTGGGGACTTCCGGCTCGCCTTCTTCGTCCGTGTCGTTTTCGCCCGAGTCGCTTTCGTCCGGGTCGACGAGGATGCGGACGAAGACGGGGACGCCGTCGACGAGGTCGTCTTGCTGGACGTATCCCGGTACTCGTGCTCCGAGGCGGGGAACTTGCCCTGGCGGACCTCCGCGCAGTACTTCGCGGCGGCTTCGACGATCGTCTTGCCGACGTGGGCGAATCGTTTGACGAAACGCGGAGCAAAGTCAGGGTCCAACCCGAGCAGATCGTTGATGACCAGGACCTGACCGTCACAACCAGCCCCGGCTCCGATCCCGATGGTCGGAATGGAAGCGGCCGCCGTAACCCGAGCCGCCAGCTCGGACGGAACCTTCTCCAGAACGAGCAGGAAGCAACCAGCGTCCTCGAGGATCCTGGCTTCCTCCAAAAGGCGGTCTCCTTCCTTCCCCTTCCCTTGCAGCGGATACCCGCCAAGCGCGAGGACGGACTGCGGCGTCAGTCCCAGATGTCCAACTACGGGAATGCCGGCTTCGACGATGCGACGAATGGCGGCCGCACTCCGTTCTCCTCCCTCGAGTTTGACGGCATCGGCGCCCGACTCTTTGACGATGCGCCCCGCCGACTCGAGCGCCCGGGCCGGGCTGATCTGAAAGGAGAGAAATGGCATGTCGACCACGACCAGCGCTTTCGGCTTGGCGCGCATGACGGCGCTGGCGTGGTGAATCATGTGCTGAAGGGTGACCGGCACGGTCGTCTCGTATCCCAGGACGACGTTACCCAGACTGTCACCAACCAAATAGAGAGGCACGCCCGCCTGATCGAGAAGCTTGGACATTGTGTAGTCGTAGCAGGTGAGCATCGGGATCTTGTCCCGGCCCTTCATCTGCCGAATGTCGCGTGTGGTCCATCTCATGGGCACGCTCCCTTCCGCCGCATTCTTGCGACCGTTTTTGCGGCTATCCAGCGGGATTGTAGTACGCGGTCCCCTTGTCGTGCGAAAGGATCCTCTGAATCAGTTCCTCACGCTGCGACTCTTCCGCCACGACATCGATCTCGTTCGTGTTGACGACCAAAACGGGCGCGTCCTGGTAGTGAAAGAAGAAGTAGTCGTAGGCTTCCCGCAAGGTTTCCAGGTAATCGGGATCGATGTTGCGCTCGAAGTCCCGTCCCCGCTTTTCGATTCTCTTCAGGATGGTCGGAAGCTCGGCGCGCAGGTAGACCACCCGGTCCGGCCGCGGCAGGTCCCGCTCGAGCAGAGGAAGGATCTGGTCGTAGAGTTCCATCTCTGCATCAGCCAGGTTGATCGAAGCGAAGATGCGGTCCTTCTGAAACAGATAGTCGGAAACGACCGCGGACTGGAAGAGATCCCGCTGCACGAGCGCCGACTGTTGCCGGTAACGCGAGAGCAGAAAGAAGAGCTGCGTCTGGAACGCGAACCGGACGCGGTCTTCGTAGAAGGAGGCCAGGAACGGATTCTCCTCCACAACTTCCAGCACCGGCGTTGCCTGCAGACGCCGGCTGAGCATCTGCGTCAGGGTCGTCTTTCCAACTCCGATGACGCCCTCGATGGCGATGAACTGACCACCTGCCATCAGACGGGCTCCCGGTTGGCGGGAAGATGGCGCCACGGGTACTCGCTGCACGTCAGGCCGTCTTCACCGGTGAACGGACCGTAGAGTCGAACGTCTCCGGGCCCCACTTGCAAGTTGGTCAGCAGCGCGGCTGCGGAACGGCCGAGCACAGGATGCCGCCAGTGCGGATCGATCTCGCAGAGCGGAACGAGGACGAAGGCGCGTTCTGACATTCTGGGGTGAGGCAGCGTCAGCTCCTCGGTTTCGAGGACCGTTTCGCCGACCGCCAGCAGGTCGAGGTCGACGACGCGGTCACCATCCCGGTCCGGATCCCCGACGTCCGGCCGGCCCATCTCCGTCTCGATGGCCTGGAGCACGGCCAGGATCTCCTGCGGGGTTTGCGATGACTCCGATTGAAGGACAGCGTTGAGGAAGTTGGCGCCGAAGCCCGTGCCGACGGGACGGGTTTCGTAGAGATGTGACACGCGGACGGGAACGAGACCCGCCTGCCCGAGCTTTTGGACGGCGGCGGAAAGCCAGGCCGCCGGATCCGGAACATTGCTGCCGAGACCGATCCAGACTGGGTTCATCGGGTCCGATCCAGGGCCACCTCGACGTGATCGAGATTGGCATCGAAAGGAAGGCTCTTCTTCCGGAGGCGCGCGGTGATGCGGTGGATGGGCGGGAATTCCGCAAAGACCGCCGTGACGATCTCGTGGGTCAAAGACTCGATGAGATGGAACTTCCGGCTTTTGCTGACCGCCTCGACGACGCTGTAGACTTCGGAGTAGTCGACGGTGGCGGAGACGCGATCTTCCCGAGCGGCTTCAGTCAGGTCGAGGTAGATGTCCAGATCGATGGCGACTTTGTTGACGCCCTTCTTCTCCCACTCCGTGACCCCCAACCGGGGAAAGAGAATCATCTCCGACAGAGTGAGACGATCCAAACGTCAGCTCTCCTTTCCGCCCCCCTCTTCGCTATCGGGGCGATCCGCGACCAGAGTCTCGGTCGTCAGAATGAGTGATCCAATGGAGGCTGCGTTCTGAAGCCCAGTCCGCACCACCTTGAGAGCGTCGAGAATACCCACTTCCGACAGAGAACCCAAAGCCCCCGTTTCAGCATCGAAGCCGAAGTCTCCCTGGCCGGAAAGCACCTGGTCGACGACGGACCGGCCATCGTAACCCGCGTTCTCGGCAATGGTGAAGAGCGGGGCCTCCAGAGCCTTGCGGACGATCTCGATCCCGGCCTGTTCGGCCTCGTCCTCCGCCTTCAGCGTGGACAGGGCAGCTCCGGCACGCAGCACGGAGACACCGCCGCCGGGAACGACACCCTCCTCCATGGCCGCCCGGGTCGAGGCCAGCGCGTCCTGGGCGCGGAAGACGTGATCTTCGATCTCCAGGTCGGTGGTTCCTCCGAGTTCGAGGACGGCAATGCGGCCGGTCAGGCGGGCCAGACGCTCCAGGACCCGCTCCCGCTCGTATTCCGAGCCGCTCTCTCCCAGGAGGGACTCGAGACCCAGCTTGCGCTCTTCGACAGTTTCGTGCGCTCCGCCGCCCTCGATGATAGTCGTCCCATCCCGGGTCACGACGGCCCGGGCCGCCCGCCCCAGGTCTTCGAAGGTCACGTTTTCGAGCTTCATTCCCTGGATTCGCGAGACGAGTTGAGCTCCGGTCGCCACGGCCATGTCTTCGAGGATCTGCGTCCGCCGCTCACCGAAAGCAGGCGCCTTGACCGCGACCACGTCCAGCGCGCCGCGAAGTCGATTCATGACCAGGGTCGCCAGGGCTTCGCCCTCGATATCTTCTGCCACGATGAGGAACGGAGCCTTGTGAGCGGCCACCTCCTCGAGAATCGGGATCAGCGGAACCAGGTCTGTGATCTTGAAATCACAGAGAAGGATTCGGGGGTCGTCGAGCACCGACTGCATGCCGCCAGGCTCGGTGACGAAATAGGGAGAGAGATAACCCCGATCGAACTCGAAACCGCGCGACCACCGGAGCCGGCTCTGACGGCCCACACCTCGTTCGACACGAACGATGCCGTAACTACCGACCTCGGAGAGGGCGTGGGCGACGTGAGTGGCCACCGGCTTCGCCTGCTTCGAGGCCAAGGTCGCGATCCGCTCGAGTTCTTCGCGGTCTTCCACCACGAGCGCTTCGGAACGGAGGACGTCGATGACAAAGTCGACGGCGCGCTCGATTCCACGGCGAAGACGGATCGGATTCTCGCCCGCACTGACCGCCATCAAGCCCTCGGAAACGATAGCCTGGGCCAGCAGCGTGGCCGTGGTCGTCCCGTCTCCCGCCGTCTCCTGGGTCTTCGTGGCGACTTCCCGGAGCAGCTGGGCGCCGAGATTTTCGTAGGGATCGGCAAGGTCGATCCGGCGGGCGATGGTGATCCCGTCGTTGGTCAGGACGGGGACCTCGTTGGGTCCGTTGAGGATAACGTTGCGACCGCGTGGCCCCAAGGTCACCTTGACGGCGTCCGCCACCTGGTCCACCCCACGTTTCAGGGCCATGCGAGCCATGTCATCGAAGCGAAGCATCTTGGCCAAATCACCCACCTCCTAAAGGGGCCGTGCCGCGGCCCCTTTGGTTCATCGGCGGAGCCGGATTGCTTCTGAGGGATCTCTGAACCTTGATCGCAGGTCTTCAGGGCTTGGGCTTGGGCTTGGACTTGGCCCTGGCCCTGGCCCTGGCCCTTGCCCTCGCTCTGGCCCTGGCTCAGCCTAGCGGCGTCGCGGCCGGATCGGGGAACGTTCGGCGACGATGCGGAGGCCTTCGAGGGTCAGCTCGGGCACGACCTTGCGGATCGTCTTGGACTCCGGCCCCAGTACGGCGGCCAGGCCACCGGTTCCAATGACACCGGCGGTCGATCCGAGTTCCTTGCGGATGGCAGCCACCAGCCCGTCGATCTGGGCGACGGCCCCTAGGACGACGCCGGACTGCAGGCACTCCCGCGTCGTCTTTCCGATGACGCGGTCGGGGCGGTTGAGTTCCACGGCTCCCAGTCGGGCCGTTCCCTGAAACAGCGCTTCCGCAGCCGTGACGATTCCGGGAGCGATGATTCCGCCGAGATAGCGTGGTCCCTCTCCCACCACTTCGATGTTCGTGGCCGTACCCAGGTCGACGACGATGCAGGGCAGACGGCTGATTTCGGCGGCCGCCACGGCATTGACGATCCGGTCCGATCCCACCATGGCCGGCTCGGGAACGTCGATCGTGAGCCCCGGAACGTTCTCGCCGGTGACGACCAGAGGTTCGGTCCCGGTCCAGTCCCGCAGAAGCCGGATGAACGTGTTGGTCCTCGCCGGGACGACCGAGGAGAGAGCCGCCCAGCCGCCGTCGACGACGTCGGAGAACGGACTCAGGACACCGTCGAGGAGGGCTCGGATCTCGTCCTCCGTCCGCTCTTGCCGCGAGGAGAGGCGAAAGCTGTGGACAAGGGTCTGCTCCCGGTAGACGCCGAGGGCAATGCGGGTGTTCCCAATGTTGACGGCCATCCCGCCGGGTCGCTCACCCGTCATTTCGGACCTCCTTCCTTTTTGGGGCTTTCATCGGCACTCCCAGAACCCGTGGCGCTGCCGCCGTCGCGATCACCGTCGCTGGCGTCGCCGCCGTCAGGTTGGCGGTCGCTGCCGTCGCTCTGGTCGCTCTCGTCGCTCTCGTCGCTGTCGACGCCGCCGTCACGTTTGCGGTCGCGGTCGCCGTCGGCCGGAGGGCCGAACCGGGCCCGCGGATCTTCTCCCTGCTCGACGAAGCGACGCGGACTGGACGGCGGCTCGGAAAGTCCGCCTTCGTCATCCCAGTCCTCGGACAGAGTCGACCAATCAGCTTCGCGCTCCCATTCGTTGCCTCCGGGGACGGGCGAGGCAGGAGGTGCTTTGGGCGTCGCGTCGTCCCGTGGATCGGAGTCCTGGTTGGCCGACTCCGGGTCGTCGTTTGGAGGTACGTCGTTCGCAAGGACATCGCTCGGAACTACGTCGTTCGGAGGTTCGTCGTTCGGAGGTTCGTCGCTCGGAGGTTCGTCGCTCGGAGGTTCGTCGCTCGGGGGTACGTCGCTCGGGGGTACGTCATTCGGGTCGTTGGGATCGCCTGCATCAGACTCTTCCTCGCCGCGCCCCCGAACAATGGCGAGAGAGATAAGGATCGAGATGAAGTAAAGAGCGACGATCGGCGCCGCCAGGATGATCTGCGACGGCCCGTCTCCCGGCGTCGCCACCGCGGCGACGATAAGAATCCCCACGATGGCATGACGCCACTTCGAAATGAGAAAGGAGGGCGTGACGATGCGGACCACCGTCAGCAGAGCGACGACCAGCGGGAGCTGAAAGAGAATGCCGCAGGCAACCGCCAGTTTGATGATGAAGTCGAAGAGATAGTCGACCGACATGATCGGACGCACGTGCTCGGTGGCGAAGGCCAGGAGCATCTTGACCATGGTCGGGGTCAGGACGAGATAACTGAAGGCGGTCCCGACGATGAACAACAAAGTCGAGAAGACGACCATTGGCAGGACGAGCTTTCGTTCCTGCTCGAGCAGTCCGGGCACGATGAAGTTCCAGATCTGGAACATGACGAAGGGCAGGCTGGCCAGAAGTCCGAGGAGCAGCGAGACCTTGATGCGGACGAAGAACGCCTCCATCGGCTTGATGGCCTGCGCCTCGGTTACATGCCGAACGACTACGTAGTCGACGACCTGCCCCGAAAAGGCATAGGCCACCAGCGCACTGACCATGACCGCGGCAAAGACCGCAAAGAGAGCCCGACGCAACTCCTCGAGGTGCTCGAGGAAGGGCATCTCCTTTTCTTCCGGCCCGCGAACCTTCGAGAGGAGGCGTTTCACTCCGGGTTGATCGCCTTATGCGTGATCCGTGGGCTCGTCAACGGCGCTCCGACCGGCGGGCGGCGCATCCGTGGCTAGATCGAGGTCGTTCTCGTTGAGACGAACGGAGACGATCTTGGAGACACCCGGTTCTTCCATGGTGACACCAAAGAGGTTCTCCGCGACCTTCATCGTCTTCTTGTTGTGCGTAATCATGATGAACTGAGTCTTCTTCGCCATGTGGCTGAGCATGGTCAGGAAACGATCGAGGTTGGCGTCGTCGAGCGGCGCGTCGACCTCGTCGAGCAGGCAAACCGGACTCGGCTTGAACATGTAGAGCGAGAAGAGCAGCGCGATCGCCGTCAAGGACCGTTCACCGGTCGAAAGAAGACGCACCGACTCCAGGCGCTTGCCCTTCGGACGCGCGCTGATCTCGACGTCACTCTCCAGCGGGTCGTCGCCGACCAGACGCAAGGACGCCTCACCACCGGGGAACAATTCCTGAAACACGTCGATGAAGAGACGCTGCACTTCGTCGAAGGTCTGCTGGAACATCTCTCCGGCCGTCACATTGATCTGGCGGATCGTTTCGAGCAGATTGTTCCGAGAATCGTGAAGGTCCCGCGCTTGCTTGGAGAAGAAGTCGAGACGCTCTTTCTGCGTTTCGTACTCTTCCTCGGCGAGGTAGTTCAGCATTCCCATTCCCGCGATCTTCTTGCGCAGGAAGTCCATGCGAAGAACCCGTTCTTCCTCTCCGAGTGCCGCATCCTCGTCGGTCAGTTGCACAACCGGACGGGGCTTGGCCGCAACCCGCTTCGAAGCGATGGGCTCACCGGTGTCGGGATCGATGCGCGGGGCGTCACCCTCTTCCCCATCGCCGGACGGTGCGGTCGCCGTCTCCGCGCTCGCGACGACGGCAGCGGCGTTCTCGGATTCCTTGGGCTCGGCTCCGTCAGCCGGAGTCCGGTGGGTCGTCGTCGTGTCCGTTGCATCGTCGTCCGCATCCTCGTCGTCGTCGTCGTCGAGGTCGGCGTCGGAAACGGTTTCCGGCTCGGGCTCAGGAAAACCGTCTTCCTTCGTCCATGCGGCCAGGTCGACCCGATGTTCTTCCTGCACCCGCTTCCGAATCTGGTCGGCTTCAGCTCGGGCTTCGACGCGGGCCATTTCGTCCTGGTGCAGTCCCTGAACGATTTCGTGAAGGCGGGATCGCTCGGACTTGAGCTGGTCTTCCAGATCCGCGATCAGAACCTGAGACTCCGCATGCTCGTCGCGGGTGCCGCGGACCTGGTCCTCGATTTCTCGCCGGCGACCTTGCAGTTCCTCCAAACTCGATCGGAGTTCCTCGATGCGGGAGTCCGCGGCCGACGCTTCTTTCGTCCGCTCTTCGATGAGTCGTTCGATCTCGGAAACCGACTCGCCTTTCTCCCCTTCCTCCTTCTCCAGCCGTTCTTCGAGAGACTGCAGCTCGCGGAGGTCGTTCTCGAGCCGGAGCGCTTCCATTTCCCGCTCGGTCGCTTCCCGAACTTTGAGGTCCTTCTCGGTCTCGAGTTCGGCGACCTTCCCGCGCAGGATATTGAACCGCTCCTGCACTTCGGTGGAGTCTTCACCGGACTGCGCCACCGCGGCGGTCAGGCTCGTGATCTCTTCCGCGACACGAGAGAGTTCGACTGAGAGATCGGACTGTTCCTGATCGAGTCGGGCCTGCTCCTCGTCGAGCATCTTGAGTTCGGTGCGCAGCGAGCTCGAGCGCTCTCCCACTTCGGATCGACGAGACTGTGCGGTCTGCATTTCCGCGGAAACGGTTTCGTACTCCGAGACCAGGGTCCTGAGAGAGGCTTCCAACTCTTCCTGTTGCTGCGAAAGACTCGTCAGCTCCTCGTCCAGTTTGACGAGCCGTTCCGTCAGCGCTGGGATCTCCTGCTCGCGGCTGAGGATGGCCGCTTCCCGGGTCCGGGTTCCGCTGAGGTGAATCGCGCCGTCGGCTTCGAAGAGCAGACCTTCCGGCGAGGCGACGCGACGACCCTTTCGGTCCATCCGCGCAGCCTCGGCGTCACCGGAGACCTGGCTCGTCGCCGAAAGGTAACGAACGAACGGCGCGGCTGCGTCGCTCGCGTCAAAGAGAGCTTCGACGTCGGCATCCCCGTCTTCGTCCTCCCCGGCCTCGGCCAAAGGGAAGAAGGTGACGCCGCCCAACTGTTCTTCGCGAAGCCGGCCGATGATGGCAATGGCCTGCGCTTCGTCTTCGACCAGAACCCACGAAACGCGGTCACCGAGGAGTGCGCGACCCAGATCCTGCCCATCGCCGCGCAGTCGGACTTCTTCCCCGACGACTCCGACGAAGCCCGGAAGGTCTTCCCGATTCTCCAGCATCCAACGGACGGTCGCGTCGAATCCTTCGTGGCGTTCGTGCTGTTCTTCGAGCACGGCCAAGCGGCTGGCGACTCCGGCGCGGTCTCGTTCCAAACCGTTCCGCCGATCCTCCCAGGACTCCCCCGTCTCTTCAGCTTCGGCGCGGGCACCTTCCAGCCTCGAACGCTCCGTGCGGAGTTCTTCCAACCTCGTATCGAGGGACTCCGACTCCGTTTCCAGTTCTCCCAGCTCGGCGCCGCTCTTTTCGCGTCGAAGGACAAACGCTTCCAGATGACCGGCCAGGGCCGCCAGGCGCCGCTCGTTTTCGACGCGGCGCGACTCCCGGCCTTCGAGTTCTTTTCGCGTCTCACTGTGGCTCGACTTGAGGTCGAGATTCATCTGCTGGACTTCTTCCAGCTGCTCGCGATGCTGCCGCAAGTCGTTCTCGGCTTCGCGTTGCAGACCCAGCGCCTCTTCGAAGCGCCGGCGGGACGAAGTCAGTCGCTTCTCCATCTCGACGTGGCGCGGACGAAGCTCGATGCGTTCTTCGCGAACTTCATGAAGCCGGACCCGGTCTCTCTCCAGACGCTGCCGTAGATCCGCCTCCTCGCGGGTCCAGGACTCATTGCGAGTCGCAAGGACCTGCATTTCCTCGTGCGCGGACGAGACGGCCTGGCTGGCCTCGTTGAGGTCGCGTTGGCGCTCCGTGAGCTGATCACCGAGCTGAACGAAGATCTGCCGGCTCTCGCCATGCTTCGCTTCGAGGACTGCGATGGTGGCATCGAGTTCCTGCTTCTGCTCCTCGTTCTGCTTGCGGATCGCGGCCACCGCTTCCGTCTCTTCGGTGAGAGCGCGCCAACGTTCGAGGGCATGTCTCACTTCCAGGCGATCCAACTCGTCCCGAAAGACTCTCCAACGCCGAACCTTCCCCGCCTGGCGGGCCAGGCTTCGGACTTCGCGCTCGATCTCGCGAATCATGTCCTCGATGCGAACAAGGTCGCCTTCGACCGCCTGCAGCTTTCGGGACGCGTCCTTGCGACGTTGTTTGTAAAGAACGATCCCGGCGGCCTCCTCGAACAGGAAGCGACGGGCCTCGTCCTTGTCGGACAGGACCTGATCGATCATGGAACGTTCGATCACGGAATAGCCGTGGCTTCCCAGCCCCGTTCCCGAGAAGAGTTCGCGAATGTCACGAAGCCGGCAGGCGTTCTTGTTGATCGTGTACTGCGTGTCGCCGGATCGGAAAATGCGCCGCGCCACGCCCACCTGGGTGTACTCGACGGGAAGGCGACCCTCGTCGTTTCGCATGGTCAGGGTGACTTCGGCCATCCCCATCGGCTTGACCGCTCGCGTCCCTTTGAAGATGACGTCCTGGACTCGCTCACCACGAAGGTTGCGGACGTTGGACTCACCGATGACCCACCGAAAAGCATCGGAGACGTTGCTCTTGCCGCAACCGTTCGGTCCGACGATGGCCGTAATCCCACGGGCGAAGGGGATCTCCGTTCGGTTGGGGAACGACTTGAAGCCGTACAACTCGAGTTTCTCTACGTACAAACTTTTGGCCTCCGCTTACTAGCAGGTCGTCACCGATACGCGTTTTTCAGGCACGATCGATTCCTCGGTTACACCCACTAACGTGAGTCAGAGTTGGCGTCCGGTAGCGCAACGGGAAGAGGGTTGCCGAGGCCACCCCTGCCGGCCACGTAGGCTTGGCGAATTCCCCACTCGACCATCCTGCCGAGTGCGTGCGCGCGGGCCTCCTGTGACGTGGCGAACTGCCCCGTCACGACCCGAAACCATTTCCCGCGTCTTGGAATGTCGACTTCGACGATATGTACATCGAGGCCGCGGTCACGCAGTCGCGCCACTTCCGTGTCGGCGCGTTCCTGCGTCTGAAACGAACTGAGTTGGATGACGAAGCCGGTCCCGGATTCTACCGGGCGAGCCGCAGATCCGTTCGAGGTTGCGACGCGATCGTCATCCATGGATGAGGTCGACGTGGGAGCGCCCACAGCTTCAGAAATCGCGCTCATGGAATTCGCCGGGACGTCTTCCGTCGCGGCGACCATCGATCCGTTCTCTTCTTCGTCCGAAGTCTCTTCTTCGTCCGACAGCCCGGTCATCGATCCGACCGACTCTTCATCCGACGGTGCGGTCATCGATCCGACCGGCTCTTCATCCGAAATTGCGGTCACAGATCCGACCGGATCGGCGCCCGGAATCGACGGCCGTTCCGGCGTTGCGTCAGAGCCCCCATAGGTGCGCGGCTGGGAAACGAAGCGCGAGTCTTCAAGGACGCGATCGTCTTCCAGGCTTGCCGCTGTCTCGACGTCCTGGGCCAACAGTCCATTCCCGATAGAGGCACCCGAGTTCATGGAACCGGAGTCCCTGTTCCCGTCGGTGTCCGGAGCCGAGGCATCGGTACCGTTCGGATCGCTTCCCGCCGGATCCGAAGTCTCGCCGGTCTCCTCCAAACCACCCGGGGCGTCTTGAGTGGCGGGCGAATTCGTCGTTTGCGTTTCGGCGGGGCTGAGCCCGACCAGAACCTTGAAGTCCTCGACCGTTCGACCGGTGGCAAACCAGAAAAGCGTGGACAACGCGAGAATTGCCGCAGCCACGCTGAAGATCTGGACGACGACGCGACCGTTGTTCTTTCGATGCTGCTCCCGTTCCCACATCGTCATGAGGGGAACGACCCGTTCCCCTGCCGCGGCGGCCGGAGAGATCGGCTCCTCCGGTTCTGCGGTCAGTTCGTCAATCGAAACGAAACCTGCCGCCGGCTCGAGTTCGGAATCGAGTTCGGGCTCGGGATCGGCGGCCGGTCGGGATGACGGCGTCGCCACACGGGACTTCCAATCGGAATCCTCATTTGCCGGAACGCGCCAGCTGTCGTCCACGGCAGCAGAACCCGAATCCGACTCGATGTCCTCGTCCCCGTACTCGCCCTCGTCCTCGTCAGAATCGTCCTGGAACGAAGAAACGTCGTCATCCGGATCGTCTTCGTCTTCGTACCAGTCCGGCTCGTCCCAATCATCGTCGTCATCAAGATCCGACTCCGCGATCGTAGAGGCTTCGGCAGACTCGAATGGGCTGTTCTCTTCGGGAGTGGCCGTTTCCTGCGAAGTTGGAGCGACAGCTTTCCGGAGCTCGGCGTCGGCTGACGGTTCGGTATCTGAGACCGGCTTGACCTCGTCTGCAGACGGGGCCTCGGCACCCGTTTCCGAACGAGACACCGCCCCGAGATCGAGGTCGGCAATGGGGCGGGAAACAGCGGCGAGGTCCAAGTCGACCTCACGAGGGTCCGGGCCGTCGGAGCCCGATCCGACTTCGTCGGCGCGGGAGCCGGCTCGCTCCGATCCGTTGGAGTCGCCGCCCGCGGATGTAGCGGCAACAGCGGTCGCCGGCGTCGCCCCGTCCGTACGGCGCCCCTTCTTCTTCCGCTTCTTGTCTTTCCGGCTCCGCTTTCTCTTTGAGGAGTCATCGGACGCGGTGGAACGGCTTCCCCCTGCGATCGCAGGGTCTCGCGAAGTATCGGGCTGCACGTTTGGCAGCACGTTCGGCTGCACGTTCGGTTGTGCGTTCGGTTGTGCGTTCGGTTGTGCGTTCGGCTGCGTCCCCGGTTCCCCGCCGGAATCCGTCGCATGCGAGTTCGTCCCAGACTCGTTTCCGCGCCTGGTCGCTTCGCCGTTCTGCGGGGCTCCGCTTCCCTTCTGATACGGGCTCGTCGGCGACTTCACGCTGAGATGAGCCCAACTGGTCTGCGTCACTTCGCGTTCTGGGTCGACAACTTCATGACGTTCCTGCGAGTCCCCATCGTCCTCCGAAATGACGGGAGGCCGTGTCGGTGGTGGGACCGCAGCACGAATCTTGGCCCCGGAACTCGCCTTGGAATCTGCCCAGATCGATCCCGGCTTGCTGCGCCCGCCCGGCGCACGGGCGGAAGAGGGCGCCGGCGCCGCCGGGCGCGGCTTGTTGGACAAAGACTCCGCTCTGGCGCCGTCCGAACCGGTGACCGGTCCGATGGCGATGATTCCGAGGAGCGGATGGCCCGCGCCCTGAAGCTGTCGTGTACACGCCTCCAACTCGAACGGAGAGTGATCCCGGAAAGACGCAACGAAGGCCACGCCGTCGAACGTCTTCTCACGAGGAAGGGCTGCACCCAGTTCTTCAGGGAGGGACTCCACCCAAAGAAAGGTCCAGTCCCCTCCAATCGACTCCTCGGGCGCTGACATGGAACCGGAGCGGGGCACGACCAGTCGGACACCTTCCAGGTCGGTCGAAACGGCGACGTCGTTGGGACCGATTCGATCTCCCAATCGCTCCCGAGCAACTTTGGGAAGCGCGTAGGTCCGCGCACTTCCCTGCGGAGGAAGAAGCGCCCCGATCTGCGGTCCGCCAAGGAGGACCTCTCCACCGCCACGGGCCAATAACTCGGCGATGCCGACAGCCCAGGGAAGTTGCTCCATGCCTCCATAGGGGGCTGCAAACCAAATGACGCTGTGTTGGGACGAGGATCCGAGATGGGCCGAGATTCGGCTCCACGCGGAACCCGACGGGACGGGACCCGCGGCGCAGGCGGCAAGTCGCGTGTGCCGAACGAGCGCGCGCGCATCCGGCTCCGCCTGGCCCAGGAGTTCAAGTCCCAGGCGCTGGGCAGCGTCCTCAGCGGTTCGGAAGTAACTCACCGGAGTCCCTCCATCGCTGCGACGAGATCGTCCTCGTCTCCCTCCAGCAGGGTTCGGACATCCAGGAGGAACCGTCCTCCCTCGATCCGGCCGACGATGGAAGGGGTTCCTGTGCGCAGACGCAAAGACAGGTCATCAGGACGGAGCGGCCCCACCACGGACACCGCGCGTGATTCCAGTTCCTGTCCCGGAAGTGAGCCGCCGCCGACCTCGGCCACGCTTTTCACCACGTCTACCGTCCAATCCTGCCCCAGGGTGCTTCGAAGCCGATCTCTCAGCCGCATCGCTGCGTTCTCGAGAGTCGCGGGTTCCGCGGCCAACATCCGAACCAGGGGGACTTTACGACGAAGCTCCTCCGGCGGCAGCAGGAACATCTCCAGAGTCCGTTCCAATGCGGCCAGGGCCGTTTTGTCGAGGCGAACGACCCGGGCGACCGGATGCGAACGCAGTCGATCGATCCACGTCTTCTTCCCTACCAGGATTCCGCCCTGAGGGGCACCCAGGAGTTTGTCCCCGCTGAAGGCCGCAATGTCGGCGCCGGCCCGAAGTGAATCCTGAACCCGAGGCTCGCCGAACGTCAGTTCTCCGTGCTGGTCCAGGGCTCCGCTCCCCAGATCCTCGAAAAACGGAACGCCGTGTTCCCTTCCCAGGGCGGCCAGATCTTCGGAAGACGCCTCCTCGGTGAACCCGACCATCTTGAAATTGCTGGGGTGCACTTTGAGGATCAGCGCCGTATCCGGCCCGATTCGGTCCGCGTAATCGGAAATGCGGGTGCGGTTTGTCGCGCCCACTTCAACCAAACGGACACCAGCGGCCTCCATGATGTCGGGCAACCGGAAGCTCCCCCCGATTTCGACGAGATGCGCTCGGGAGACCACGACTTCGCGCCCGCGGGCCAACGCGGAAAGAGTCAGAAAGACGGCGGCGGCGGTGTTGTGAACGGCGAACCCTGCCTCCGCGCCGGTCACCTTTGGAATCAGGTCCATGATGGGCCCGAGCCGGCTGCTGCGCTTTCCGGAGACCAGATCCATCTCGAGATTGCAGTAACCCGTCGCCGACTCCAGGTAGGCATCCCGCGCCGGGGGCGCAAGCGGCGCCCGGCCCAGGTTCGTGTGAATGAGGATGCCAGTCGCGTTGATGACCCGCCGGAGGACTCCATGATCGCGCTGAGTGGCTCGGTCCCCGATCCGTTGGCGCACCCAGTCCGTCCAGGACTCGCGGCCCTCGGCCGGGATCGTGGCCGCCTCCCCACGTGAAGCCGCCGTCCGCGCCGCGTCGAGCGTCTCGCGGGCTTCCGCCAAGGCGTCACGGATCCACGAGCGTAGGAGCACGCGCGGCACATCATCCGCCAAGCCCTCTTCCTCGAGGAAGCGGTCGACGGAGGGAAGTTCACGGTACTGAGCCGCAATGCGATCGATATCGGTCATGCGGACGCACCCGGAAGTCGGTTCAGGCGGTTTGTGTACATTCGTTTGGTCCGAACGAAGGGTTCGGCAGGTGCTGCGAATCGGCGTAACGTATGAAAAGAGTTAGCGCGAACCTAGTTCTTGCTCACTTTGGCGGTCAACCCACGAATTGGTCGGTCCGGACCGCCGTGTCGAAATGCGAAAAGATCATCGAATAGGTGGCCCGTCCCTGCGAAGCCGATCGCAGATCGGTGGCGTATCCAAACATCTGGCTGAGCGGAGCTTCCCCTCGAAGAACCTGTACGGAGTCGCGTGGCTCGTTGGCCGTGACCCGGCCGTGGCGCTGAGCCAGACCGTTCATGACCCCGCCCAGGAACTCCTTGGGCGTCACGATCTCGAGAGACATGATGGGCTCGAGGAGGACGGGCTCGCCGTGTCGACAGGCATCCCGAAACGCCGCGATGGCCGCATTGCGGAACGCCAACTCCGTCGAACGCCCCTCTTCGTAGACACCGCTCTGCAACGTCACTTTGACGTCGACCACCGGATACCCGTACTGGATCCCGGACTCGGTCGCTTCACGAATGGCACGCTCGATGAGCGCGACGATCTCCGGCGGCAACTGCTCTGCGGGAGACTTGTCCGCGAACTGGATACCTTCGTCCCGTCCCAAAGGAGAGACCGTCAGTGAGACCTTGGCGAAGTTTTCGTTCCCGCCGGTAAAGCGATCGTACTCGGCCTCGGCCGCCACGTCCTTCGAGATGGTTTCCCGGTACGTGACCTGCGGACGTCCCAGTCGGATTTCGACATTGAACTCCCGGCGAATGCGTTGGGCCAGGATGTCCAGATGAAGCTCGCCCATTCCGGAGATCAAAGTCTGACCCGTGTTCTCGTCCATGCGGACCCGAAACGTGGGATCGTCATCCGACAGTTTGTTGAGCGCCGTCTGCAACTTCTCCTCGTCGCCGGAACTCTTGGCCTCCAAAGCCGCAGAAACCACCGGCTTCGGAAACTCGATTCCTTCCAGAAGGACAGGCTCTCCTTCACAGAGCGTGTCACCGGTCGCGGCCAGCTTGAGCCCAGTCACCGCGACGATGTCTCCGGCCACCGCTTCCTTCAGGTTTTTGCGTTTGTCCGCATGCATGCGGAAGAGCCGGGCCAGGCGTTCCTTCTCTCCCAGACGAGGCACCTCGACAGTCATGCCTTCCGTCACTTTGCCCGAGTAAATGCGAACGTAACTCGTCCGCCCGCGATCTCTCTGCGTTTGCGTCTTGAAGACGAGACCGAGGAACGGTTGGTTGTTCTTCGGCTCGCGGACGATGCGTTCCTCTCCCTTGACCGCAACGGCCACGGGACTGGGAATGTCGAGCGGAGACGGCAGGTACTCGACGATGGCGTCGAGCAACGGCTGGATGCCGATGTTGCGAAGGCTCGCTCCGGAAAACACCGGGAAAAAGCTGCGCTTGAGTGTGGCCTTACGCAACGCGGCATGAATCTCTTCTTCGGTGATCTCCTCGTTCTCGAGGTACTTCTGCAGGATCTCCTCGTCCTCGCCGGCGATAGCCTCCAACAACTCGCCACGGTACTCCTCGTAGCGATCCCGCTCCGAATCGGGGATCTCCTCCACGTCGTACTCTGCGCCCTTCGTCTCGTTGTTCCAGACGAGAAACTTGCCGCGAACGACATCGACGATTCCCTGGAAGTCACTCTCGGTACCGACCGGGAAGTTGACGACGACGGGAGTGGCCGCGAGCTTGTTCCGCACATCGTCGAGAACCGACTCGAAGCTCGCCCCAAGGCGGTCCATCTTGTTCACGAAGATGATCCGCGGAATCTGATACCGCGTCGCCTGGTGCCAGACCATTTCCGACTGCGGCTCCACGCCACCGACTGCGCAGAGAACGACGACGGAACCGTCGAGCACACGCAATGCTCTTTCGACTTCGGCCGTGAAGTCGACGTGGCCCGGGGTGTCGATGAGATTGATGTCGTGACCGTTCCACTCCAGACGCGTCGCTGCGGAGACGATGGTGATCCCGCGCTCCCGCTCCTGGTCCATCCAGTCCATCTGGGTCGATCCGTCGTCGACCTCACCCAGAGAATGCGAGACGCCCGCGTAGTACAGGATCCGTTCTGAAGTCGTCGTCTTTCCGGCATCGATGTGCGCGATGATGCCGATGTTGCGGAGCTTCTCTATGGGGCTCTTCTTGCCGGACATGTCTCCGTTGCTTCCTCTACTCGCGTTCTCGTGCATACGCCACGGGCGTACGCTCTTGCTTGCGGTTTGCCTGAGTCGTTTGCCGGCTTTGCTTCCGGCGCTCATGCCGATATCGGCGGACCTGCCTCGGCGGCGCGCAGCCCGGGGGCATGAAGCTTCGAGCCTACAGCGTCGGCCGGGCTCTGACCTGGCCCCATCGGCACGGAAGAGATAAGGGTATCACCTCGAAAGGATTCCGTCTCGTCCGACATCGGAACCGTTTCCCGAGTCTGGTCCAACGTCGGCGCGGATCTGCTAATCTCGACCCAACACCTGCCGGGAACCGACCATGGAGGATTGGGACTGTACCGCCCGCCCTACCCGCGCCCCTTCCAAAAACCGGATCCGGTGTTTCGATCCCGAGGGGCCGGAGGAAATCTTGTCCTCGAGCGGATCCGATTCCTCAAGCGGGATCATCGACGGCTGTTGCTGTTCGGTCTGGTCCTGGCCGGCCTGTGCCACATCGTCCTGTTGGTCAGCTTTCCGGAACGAAGTCCCGTCGATCTCCCCCGGTCGGTCATCGGGTATGAAGGTCCCATCCAGGTCATGGAAATCACTCCGGTGGACCCCACCGATGCCCAGGATGAATTGGCTCGGACTCGCCGAAAATCGGGGGCACTGGTCGCGATCACGACCGAGGTGGACTCTGAAGTGGAGCGAACGGAACGGAAGCCCGAACCCAAGGTCGAAAGTCCGGCGCCCGCCCTACTGGTGTTCGAAGCCCCCCCGCCGATCATCGCCGCAGACGAACCCGTCATCATCGAACTCCGAGAGGACTTCACAGTGGCCGCCACCTCACAGGCTGCCGCGCTCTCGGACAAGATCCGCACCCTGCACGTCGTGCGGCCGGAGTATCCGCGGATGGCGGTGGAGGACGACATCGAGGGGCTGGTTCGGCTGGAAGCCGAGGTCGGGATCTCGGGCCGGGTCCTGGCCATCAACGTACTGGAAACGCCGGACAGTCGCCTGACCATGGCCGCGTACCGGGCCCTCCTGCTCTGGGAGTTTCAGCCCCTTCTGCTTGGAGACCAGCCGAAGGCCTTCCGGGTCGTCGTGCCGTTCCGCTTCAGCATCATCGGCTGAGAATCGACACCCTAGAATGGAGAGTGGGAAGACTCCGTCGATCGTCGAAACACGATCGTCGTTGCGATGACTCGGAAGCTCACGCTCCGGGAATGTCGAGCTCCCTGGCGTGCTGCACGGCGTACCCCACGTACAGATCCGACGCCTTGGCCAGGTATCCGGCTTCGTCCTTCGTCAGATCGCGGACGACTCGGGCGGGAACACCCAGTGCGAGCTTCCCGGCGGGAATGACCGTACCTGGGGAAACCACGGCCCCGGCGCCGACCTGTGCTCCTTCGGAAACGACGGCGCCGTCCAGAACGATGGCCCCCATTCCGATGAGGCAACCGTCTTCCAAGGTGCAGCCGTGAATGATGGCGCGGTGCCCTACCGTGACGCGGTCGCCGATGACGGTGGGATGGGTTCCTCCCGTCACATGAACCATGACCAGATCCTGAAGATTGGTGCGCCGTCCGATCGTGATGGAATGAACGTCACCACGAACGACGGTGTTGTACCAGACGCTGCTCTCGGCGCCGATCTCGACCTGCCCGATGACCTGGGCTCCCGAAGCGAGAAATGCGCCCGCGTCCAGCCGGGGAGAGACGCCCTCGTAGTCGAGAAGTCGGGCATCCGCCGCGACGAGCGGAGGTCGGGATGGAGCCGCGCTCAAAACTCGAACTTTCCAAAGTCCCGTGGAGAAAGTTCCTGAAGGTACTCTTTCACGCGGCGGGCACGCTCTTCGGCCGACATCTCGCTCTCGTCCGGTTGCGGACTGACGAGCCGATCGAGCTCGTCGGTAAAGAGCTTCTCGTTGACGAAGATCTTGGCCTTGGATTTCAGAGCAATGGCCAGGGAGTCACTTGGCCGCGCATCCACAGCCACGATCTCGTCCCCCTTCTTCATGTAGATCTTGGCGAAGAAGGTGTTGTCGCGAAGGTCGGTGATCTCGATCCGGGACACTTTGATGTCGAAACCGGAAAAGAGAGCGAGAATGAGGTCGTGGGTCAGTGGACGCTGGAACTTCTTCTTTTGAAGCTCCATCGCGATCGCGTTCGCTTCGGGCGGGCCGATCCAAATCGGAAGACGACGTTGTCGGTCCAGGCTTTCCAGAATGACGACCGGAAACTGGTTCTTGTCGTCCAAAGCGAGGTGAAGGACCTTGACCTCGATCACTGCCCCTTGCCTTTCCGCTTCTTTCGAGCGAGTTCACGGATTCGCGTCAACTCCGGATCGCCTTCGATCCCCCGCTCCATGTTTTCGATCATCCACTGGGCAGAAGGTACAAGCTCGTCATTGGGATAGTTGTCGATGACCTTTTGAAACTCCTGCCGAGCCTGGCCGAAGTCTTTCAAGTCCTCGGCAAGCACGAATCCCGCCATGAACCGCCCTTGAGGGGCAAGCACGCTGGCCGGGTGTCGCTCCGGAAGAGCTCTGTAGTAGACGAGCTTGGTCGCAGGGTCCGTTTCCTTTGCCGCGAACGCGATGGTTTCGACGTCACCCAGAATCGTCGTCGCGTACCGGGCGAAGTTCACCGGATCCACCGCCGCACCCGTTCGGGCGCGGGCTTCATCCAGAGACCGGGCAAAGAGTTCGTTTGAACGCTTCTTGTAGATCGTTTCCTGGATCAGGTGTTTGACCGTCTCGAGCGGCTGGACCTCCGGAGCCTGGAACTCATACGCCCGAAAAACGGCCCAGCCGTTCGACAGCTGCACCGGCTCGGAGATTCCATTTTCTCCCAGAGACAGAATGATGTCGTTGATGTCGAGACGGTTGTTGTAACCCTTGGCTGCGATCCCGCGAGCGACCGTACCGACCCACCCGCCGCCGGAAGCGGTGCGGTCGATCGAGACTTCCTTGACCACTTCGGTGAAGTCCTCCCCACCGAGCACACGGCGCCGCGCCGCGTCAGCCTCCTCCCGGGTGGGAACGACGATCTGCTGAGCCTTGCAACGCGCAACGGTCCGGAACTCGTCCGGATTCTCCTCGTAGTATTCGCGGATTTCCTCGTCGGTCGGTTCGGCCTTCGTGTACACCGACTTGTTCGAGGCGTGGTTGGCAAGGATGTACTTCCTGGAAAGCTCCAGGACGGCCAGGAACTCCTGATCCTGGTCCCAACCCGCCTGCTCCGCGACGTCCACCCAGCAGTACTGGTCGAGCATCTGCTGCAGAACCTGACGCTTCTGGGAAATGTCGGAGGCGCCTCCCGCTCCCGCCATCGCCGGCAGCTGAATCTTGATCTTGTGATGGAGGTCGCGAACCTTGATCTCGCGGTCACCGACGCGGGCAATGACGAGATCGTCCTCGGAATGGCCGGAGTCCGGAGACTCGACGTCGGACAGGGTCGTCTCCCCGGAACAGGCGACGAGGACCCCACAAAAGAAAACCGCTGCGGAGGCAACGGTCCAAGGATTCGCCCCCGACCACATTCGCTTCGAGAGTGAAGTCATGAATACCCTCCGGTCCCTGACGTGCTACCAGCCAGAGAGTCGAGTAGGCCGGGAAGCGTGATTCCGCCGAGGAGACCTCGGCGGTTCCGCTTCGATCCAAACCGCGCGGGATGCGAACGAACCACGAACGAGGACGAGGAGAAGACCCTCGTCATCAGTCCTTCGTGACCAGGACCCGCACCTTCGCCTCGACGTCTTTGAAGATCTTGATTGGCACGTGATACACACCGAGTTCGCGCAACGGTTCCGCGAGGTCGACCGTACGCTTGTCAATGGTATGCCCCTCAGCGCCAATGGCCGTCGCAATGTCGTTGCTCGTCACCGAACCGAAGAGCTTACCGTCGTCGCCGGCCTGAACCTTCATGTGAATGGTGAGTTTGTTGAGCTTCTCAGCTCTCTTCACCGCGTCGATCCGGAGCTTGTCCTCACGCTGTGCGCGGACCCGCTCGTGCTCCTGGAACTGACGTGCTCCGGCTCCCGTCGCTTCGAGGGCCAGTTTTCGAGGCAGCAGGTAGTTCCTTGCGTAGCCGCGCTCGACCTTGACCTGCTGGCCGCGGTCGCCGACTCCCTCCACCTTCTCGAGAAGAATGACTTCCATCGATCACATCCTCCGGGCGCTCTCTTCGCGCCGTCTCTTCGATTCGCGGTCATTGCGAACCGAGTCGGCTTGCGGAAGAACCGAGAGTCTCCCGCAAACCTCCGGGTCAAGCGTCGTTCGAACCTTCCGTAGCCGCAGCAGGTTCTGCCGGTGCGCCCGCAGCAGGAGCGCCTTCGGCGGCACCCTCTCCTGCGGTCGCCTCTTCTTCCGTTTGTTCCGACGGTCGCGGCGTGTCGGCCACGATGGTCAGATGGCGGACGAGGTTCTCGTTGACCCGGAACCGCTTTTCGAGTTCAGCGAGGATATCGTCATTGCCCATGTAGCGGATCAGCGTGTAGACGCCGTCCCACTGCTTGTTGACTTCATAAGCCAGACGGCGCCGGCCCCACGAGTCGACAATGACGACCTCACCCCCCTTGGAGGTGATGATCTCTTCGACGTTCTTCACTTCCTGCGCCTGGCCGGCCTCGTCGAGGTCCACCCGGACGCAGATCGTGGTTTCGTACTCTTTCACGTGCACTCCTCCGTCCCCGCTTCCGGAGACCCAGCGTCTCGACCGAGACGCGGCGGGATGTTGGATTCAGCTTCCGACCGCTGCGTCCCGCGCGCGCAGCGGCCGATGGAACGACCGGAGTGGAGCCTAGAAAAGGCCGCCCACCCAGTCGTGAAGCTTGATGATCAACGGAGCAAAGACCAGCGAAACGATGGCCATGAGCTTCAGAAGAATGTTGAGGGCCGGACCGGACGTGTCCTTGAACGGATCGCCCACCGTGTCCCCGACGACAGCGGCCTTGTGGGTTTCACTACCCTTACCGCCGAAGTGTCCTTCCTCCACGTGCTTCTTGGCATTGTCCCAAGCACCGCCGGCATTGGCAAGCAGCAGGGCCAGCGGCACACCGCTGATCAGAGAACCGGCCAGCACTCCGGCCAGGGTCTCGGGACCGAAAACGATACCCATGAAGAGCGGAATGATCACGGCCATGATGCCCGGAACGACCATTTCCTTGAGGGCCGCCTTCGTCGTGATGTCAACGCAGCGGGCATAGTCCGCCTTGGCCTCGGCCTTCCCCTCGAGCAGTCCGGGGATCTCCTTGAACTGACGGCGAACTTCGTTGACCACGCCCATGGCGGCGCGACCGACGGCGTTCATCGTGTCCGCGGCGAAGATGTACGGAACGACACCACCGACGAAGAGACCGATGAGGACGTAGACGTTGGTCACGTCAATGGCCAGGTTCTCGATTCCCATGGCCTTGGAGACAGCCGCCTTGTAGGCCGTGAACAGCGCAAGTGCGGTCAGGGCCGCGGAACCGATGGCGAATCCCTTTCCGATGGCAGCGGTCGTGTTTCCGGCCGCGTCCAGGGAGTCGGTGCGACGACGCACGTCCGGCGGAAGGTGGGCCATCTCGGCGATACCACCGGCGTTGTCGGCGATCGGACCGTAAGCGTCGACCGCGACCGTCATACCCGTGGTTGCGAGCATTCCGAGAGCAGCCAGGGCGATGCCGAAGGATCCGGCCAAGGTGTAGGCCAGAAGAATGGCCAGGGCGATGAGGACGACGGGGAGAACCGCCGAGCGCATTCCCGTCCCGAATCCGGCAATGATGTTGGTGGCGCTTCCGGTCTGCGACGCGTCGGCAATCCTCTCGACCGACTTACCGGACGTGAAGTACTCCGCAACGAAACCGACGATCATACCGGCGACCAGTCCGCCGACCGTGGCCAGGAAGTAGTTCATTCCAAAGTCCGGGAACATCCCGAAGGAGACCCCGGCGGCGCCGACTCCGTAGAGAATCCCCGAGGCCACCGTTCCGTTGCGCAGCGCGTTCTGCGGGTTGCCGCCCTCCTTCATTCGGACGAAGAAGACGCCGACGATGGAGGCGACGATTCCGACCGCCGCCAGAAGCAGCGCGAAGGAAATCGCGTCGTTGGCATCGGTCCCGAGATCGCTGACCGCGATGACGATCGCGGAGATGATCGCGCCGACAAAACTCTCGAAGAGGTCGGCGCCCAGCCCGGCGACGTCACCGACGTTGTCGCCGACGTTGTCCGCGATGACGCCCGGGTTTCGCGGATCGTCTTCCGGAATTCCGGCTTCGACCTTTCCGACGAGGTCAGCGCCGACGTCCGCGGCCTTGGTGTAGATTCCTCCGCCGACGCGGGCGAAGAGGGCGACCGAGGACGCACCCATGGAGAATCCGGCAATGTCAGCGGCCGCGCTGGTCAGTCCGTGCTGCAGCCAGAAAACTGCGAGAATCGCGGTCAGACCCAGAAGCCCGAGACCGGCCACCGTCATTCCCATGACGGCCCCTCCCGGGAAGGCCACGCCCAGAGCGTCGTTGAAGCTCGTCCGGGCCGCCGCAGCCGTTCGGGCGTTGGCTGCGGTCGCGATTCGCATTCCAACGAATCCGGCGACCATGGAGCAGCTCGCTCCCAGGAGGAAGGCGACTGACGTTTGCCACCCGAGTCCACCCACCATGAGGAGAACGACCATCGAGAGAACGAAGATCGCGATGTTCCGATACTCACGGTTGAGGAAGGCCATGGCGCCTTCACGGATGTAACCGGATATTTCCTTCATCCGGTCGTTTCCCTGATCTTGAGGAAGCACCTTCACGTTCGCCAGGTAGACGGCGAAGAGGAGACCCAGGACTCCTCCCCCCAATGCCACCATGACCCCCAACGGCAATTCACCCATCGTGTCTCGACCCTCCACCGTTCTCATCGCCGGGCGACGTTTCGTCGCCCGAAGACTCGGACCGGCCTTGCTCGTTTTTCGTTTCGCGGACCGGGTTGACCTCGTTCATGGCCGCCCCGATTCCACGTTTCAGAAGAAGACGCACGGCCTCCGCCGCGCTCTTCACGATCGACTCGAACTCATCCCGGACATCACCGGTCAGGGTTTCGAGCACGAACTCTTCCAGAGGCTGACCGCCGGGCGGCTGCCCCACTCCGATTCTCAGTCGGGGAAACGACGTCGACTCGATGTGCTCGACGATCGACTCCATCCCCCGATGCCCCCCAGGACCTCCGTTGCGCCGTAGCCGCAGACGCCCGCAGGGCAGATCGATGTCGTCATAGACGACCAGCATTTCTTCCGGTTGGTATGGTTGCAGCTCGAAGACGCGTTCGACGGCCAAACCACTCCGGTTCATGAAGGTCCGGGGACGAACGAGACGAATCTCGCGCTCCCCGTGAACCATCCAGGTTTCGTCCCAGTCTCCGAAGCTTTCCCACTTCCGGCGCGCATCCTGTTGAAGCGCATCCAAGACAAGAAAACCCACGTTGTGACGGGTCATCTCGTAGCGGACGCCGGGATTCCCGAGCCCAACGATCACGCTTACCGGAGACGAAACCAACTTGGAACGACCTCGAGGTTAGCCCTCGGAGCCTCCCTCGGCCGGCGCGTCACCTTCACCGCCGCCCTCGGCAGCCTCCGCACCTTCAGCCGCCTCGATGTCCTTCTTCTTGGCCACGATCGTCATGATGACGAGCTCGGGCCGGGTGAGGACGCGAATCCCTTCCTGATTCACGTCCTTGACGTGAATGGACTCGTTGGCGTTGAGATGGCTGATATCGATGTCGATCGAGTCCGGAATCTCCGAGGCCACGCACTCGACATGGAGTTCGCGGATGACCTGCTGGATGCTTCCACCCATCTTCACTCCCGGCGAGGTACCGACAAAGTGAATCGGGACCCGAACCTTGACCTTGTGATCCATCTCGATGTGGATGAAGTCAAAGTGCAGTGGGCTACCGGTGATCGGATCTCGCTGGATCTCTTTGATCAGCGCTTTCATTCCGCTTCCATCGTCGACTTTGACATCGAGGACGGCGTTTCCCGCCGAGACATGGCGCAGGACCTTGCTCAGCTCCGCCATGGAAACGGACAGTGGCATGTTCTCACTCTTGCTATAGAGAATGCCCGGAACACGGCCGTCGCGACGCGCCTTGCGGGCGCCGCTCTTGCCGTTGGCCTCCCGTGTAGAGACCGCAATCTCCGTCGTATGCATGCTTTCCTCCACGTTCATCCGTTCCCTTCCGGAACGGCACGTCTCTCACACTTCCCCTCTACACGAAGAGGGAACTGAGGGACCTCTCCTCGTGGATCCGGCGAATCGCTTCGCCGAGAATTCCACTGACGGTGAGGACCCGGAGCTTCCCACCCAGGTCAATATCCTTGGGTGGAAGCGAATCGGTGACCACGACCTCTTCGATCGGGGCCTGTCCCAAGACTTCCTGTGCCGCCGGAGCGAATCCGGCGTGGGTCACTCCGACCCGGATACTGGCGGCTCCTCGCTTCTTGAGCTCTACGGCCGCACGGGCGATGGTCGAACCGGTGGAGATAATGTCGTCGAAGATGACGACGTTGCGCCCTTCGACCTCTCCGATCAGGTTCATGACCTCCGTCTGGTCCGCCCGCGTCCGCCTCTTGTCGACGAGGGCGAGTGTGGCCCCCAGTCGCTTGGAGTAGGCGCGTGCCATCTTCAAGGAACCGACATCCGGAGCGACGACCGTGAGATCCGTGATCTCCTTGCTCTGGAAGTACTCGATCAAAACCGGTGCGGCAAAAAGGTGATCCAGGGGAATGTCGAAGAATCCCTGGATCTGGCTCGAGTGCAGGTCCATCGTCAGCACCCGTTCCGCTCCCGCCGTCGTAATCAGATTGGCCACGAGCTTCGAAGAGATCGGAACTCGAGGCTGGTCTTTGCGATCCTGCCGGGCATACCCGAAGTACGGAATCACCGCCGTGACGCGACGGGCCGAAGCCCGCTTCATCGCGTCGACCATGATCAGGAGTTCGAGCAGGTTTTCCGCCGGCGCACCCGTCGGTTGGACGATGAAGATGTCACAGCCCCGGACGTTCTCGTCGATCTTGACGTGAATCTCGCCGTCCGGAAACGCCTCGACCTCCGCCGCGCCCGGGTCCACTCCCAGGTAAGAACAAATCCGCTTCGCCAGCTCCGGGTGAGCGTTCCCGGTGAAGACTCTAAGTGAATCCAAGACTTGTACTTCCCAAGGTTCGGGGCGGGCTGCCCGAAAACATGCCGTTAGGACGCAAAACCGGGAGTGTACACGATCCGTTCTCTCTTGGGAAGAATCTGTACGGAAGGTAGTTGGCTGGGGCGGCAGGATTCGAACCTGCGAATGCCGGGACCAAAACCCGGTGCCTTACCACTTGGCGACGCCCCAGCAATCTCGTGAAGGCCGCGAGGGTCGCGGGCCGTCCGAAGGCGGAAGATTACTGGACGAGGGCGTTGTTCTCCAACTCCTCGCGATACTTCTCGAGGATTTGCGCCTCGATCTCTTCGCGCGTGCTCTGGTTGATCGGGTGGCAGATGTCCTGATACTGACCGTCCGGCTTCCGCCGGCTCGGCATGGCGACGAACATCCCCTGATTGCCCTTGATGATCTTCATACCGCGGATGACGAAGCATTCTTCCAAGGTGATCGTGACGAACGCCTTGAGCTTCTCATCGTCCCGCAGGGAGACACGAATCTCCGTGATGCGAATCTGCATGGACCCACCGCCTTCCGTGCGTGCCCCAGCGCAGGGTTCCCTGGCGAACCGGGTTCGAGCCGCGTGCGCCTTCTAATCGGCCCGGCGACCGCGCTCGATCTGTCGAACTCGACATCCTCCCCGGAAGGGAAACACGGCCCGAGCCCAAAATCCTTGGCTACGAAACCGGTTTACCCAGTGGTCCGCTTCGGAACCACTTCGGGCCAGACCAAACACGGATGACCCACTGCCGGTCATCCGGGTGAATGTCGAACCGAGTTGTTCAAAACTCTCGAGAACTGATCGGACGGGGGGACATACGGCCTCGACCCCAGGCTGGAGATCATTCCGAAGACTGAACCAGTCACCGCCCCAAAAGCCTCGCGGAATTTCAAGCTCGGCCATCCTAGCCAGGGGTCCCTGGGGTGTCAACGGCGAACTCAAGGCCCGAAAGACCGAACTCGTAGAGAGAAATACATTTGGCCAGACGAGCACGATGCGGCGGCGGGGCATTTCCGGGAACGGCCGAAGGCGCTCTCCCACCCCTTCGCCGAGCTTCGTGCCACCCACCAGCGGGAAGGGGACGTCCGCGCCGAGGCTGAGGGCGATTTCCTGGAGATCTGCCGGCGCGCGGCTTCCATCCCGCTTCAGTGTTCCGGGGCTTCGCGGGTCGGGCTTTGGCAGGCCGGGCTTTGGCAGGCCGGGCTTCAGCAGTTCGGACAGGCCGAGGAGGGTCGCGGCGGCATCGGCCGATCCCCCGCCCAATCCCGCGCCGACAGGGATCCGTTTGACCAGGGATGCCTCGACCCCTCGCCAACGTCCCTCGGAGGGCAACAGCCGTTTCGCGGCTCGGACGACGAGGTTGCTCTCGACAGGCCCCAGTTCGAGCGGGGACGTTGCCCCGGAGAAGCCCCGCGCAATCTCGGACCGAACCCGAAGGTCGACCCCGGGTTGCTCGCGAAGCCGAAGGTCGAGCGTGTCCCCCAGGTGGACCGCTTGGAAGAGAGTGATCAGATCGTGGTAGCCGTCGTCGCGCCGCCCCAGGACCTCGAGTCCGAGGTTGATCTTGGCCGGAGCCCAAACCCGGACGAACGGCCGCCCCCGCGCTCCGTCAGATGTTCGTTGCGGGGGCACTCGTGTCCTCCGCACCTAGCCGACTTCGCCGATCCCGGTCGTCAGGATCAGAATGACTGTGCCGACCCAAAGGACGACATTGACCAGCGTCGGCCCATCCGTCAGAAGGATCTCCGAGGGCGAGCCTCCCCGCTGTTTTCGGTAGACGAGGTAGAGATAGCGGAAGACTCCGAAGACCACGAACGGAATCGTGTAAACGAGGGCTCCCGTTCCAAAGTTTGCGATCGTGGCCGGGCTCACCGTGTAGATGGCGTACGAGATCACCGTCGCGGCCGTGACCACCGGGAGCATTTGATCGATGAGCTCGGGCGGATACTCATGAAGCGTCGCCCGGTGCGCTTCGGCCGAGTCCGCCAGCAGGACGCGTTCCTGCCGTCTCTTGCAAACCGCCAGGAAGAGTGCCAGGAAGAGCGCACAGATCATAAGCCAGGGAGAGATCTCTTCCTTTGCCGTGAGCAGCTCGACCCCGGCCACGGCTCGCAGGACGAACCCCATCGCGATGATCATGACGTCGAGGATGACGACGTGCTTGAGTCGAAGCGAGTACGCCACGTTCAGGACGAAGTAGCTCACTTCCAGAATGAGGAAGGACGTCCCCAGTCGGTAGCCGATGGTCGCCCCCGTTGCCAGCAGGAGAAACATGATGACCCAGGCCGTGGGCACCCCGATCTCACCGGCCGCGATCGGGCGGAACCGTTTCTTCGGATGCACCCGATCCTTTTCACGGTCCTGGATGTCGTTGAGGACGTAGACGGCCGAGGCAAAGCAGGAGAAGGACAGGAAACCGAGAGAGGCCCGAAGAAGCTCCGGGACCTCCAGGAAGTGATTACTGAAAATGACACCGGCAAAGAGGACGAGGTTCTTCGTCCACTGACGAATCCGGATCTGTCGGAGTAGGGATCCTAGCGTCATTCCGGAACGCTACCTCCCAGGGCCGGATCCGGAACACTCAACCGTTCCCGAAGTGCGGTGTCCCATGAGGGCAGTTCGAGGCCGGTGCGCGCTTTCAGCGAATCGCCGGAAAGCACCGAGTAGGCAGGACGCGGCGCCGGGCGCCCCAGGTCTTCCGTTCGAATCGGTCGAACCCGGTTCGCGTCGAGGTCCAGGAGTTCGGCAGCCCGCCTTGCAAAGTCGAACCACGTCGTTTCTCCGGAGCAGGTGGCGTGAAACGTGCCGGTTTCGGAACCGGTGACCAAACCCCAGACGACCGGCGCCAAAGCATCGACCCAGGTCGGGGCCAGATACTGATCGGTGACGATTCCCACCTCTCCCCGGCGAATCCTCGGAACGATCGCGGTGAGAAAGTCCTTCCCGCCCTGCCCGTAAAGACCACTCGTGCGAATGATTCGGTGGTCCGGCGTAGCCTCTCGGACGGCGCTTTCCCCGCGCCACTTGCTTTCGCCGTAGACGCTCTTGGGCCCGACTTCGTCGTCTTCGTGATAGGGAGTTTGCGACTCGCCCGAAAAGACGTAGTCGGTACTGATGAAGGTAAATCCTTGTCCACGTCGTTCTGCGCGACGGGCCGCTTCCCCCGGAGCCGTTCCGTTGATGAAGTAGGCCTTTTCCGGATCGGACTCACAGTCGTCGACGGCAGTCCATGCCGCTGCGACCAAGGTATGGGTGATCTCGTGAGCATCGAAGTGCGCTTCCAAAGCGTCCGAGTCTTCGAGAGCCAACCCGGGATACGGAGGCGCAAAAACCTCGACACTTTCCGGTCGGTGTCGAAGAAGTGCCCTTCCGAGCAGGCCCTCGCCTCCGATGAGGAGAACTCTATGTTGCAACTGTGATACCCCGCCTTCGTCTACGGTCCCTCAAGGACCTCTGACGATGGTACGGGTTCGACAGGGCTGATGACTAGGGCTGATGACTGGTGCTGATGACTAGTTCGGCGTCGCCTACGGAGAGTTCTCTTCTGCCGTCACCTCTTCCATCGCGGTACGGGCGGTCGACGCTGAGAATCCGAGTCGGGCCAGGTGGCGAAGTAGCCGATCCGGGTTGCGTTGCAACAAAGACCGTTTGCGCTGAACGGCCCGAAGGGCCATGGCCTCGTCGGATGTATCCTCTTCGTCTTCGATTCTTTGGAGCGCGGTCTCGACCGTTTCCTCGTCGCAACCTTTCTGTCGCAACTCTCGACGCAGTACGAACAGCGGAGCCGGCTTCGAGCGAATCCGGTAACGAAGAAACATCACCGCGAACCGGGTGTCGTTTAGCCATCCCTCCGCTTCGAGTCGCGAGACGGCTTCTTCCACACCCGAAGCCGAGTAGCCCTTACGGCGGAGTTTTGTCGCAAGGTTGGATCGAGACGACTCGTGAGCTGTGAGAGAACGGAGTCCGCTGCGGTAAGCTGCGGCAACGTCTGAGGCATCCGGATCGGATTCGTCTCCGGATGCCTCACGAACGTAGTCGGATCTCAACGCCTCTAGCCCTTGACCTTGGCCGCCGCTTTCGGGGCGGCCGCTCCATTGGCCGACGGCTTGGCTTTCTTGTCACTGCTCTTGGAGTCTTCGTCGGATGCGTCCGCCGCCGGCTCTTCTTTGGTTTCGACGACGGTCCCGTGAAGAGGCTTGAGACCCACGGTGACCCGAACCTGATCTTCGAGACGGTTCATCATGTCCGGGTTCTCACGAAGCGTCCGCCTCGCGTTCTCCCGTCCCTGGCCCAGTCGGTTCTCTCCGTAGGAGAGCCACGTTCCGGACTTCTGCAGAAGGCCCCCATCCAAACCGAGATCGATGAGTTCACCCGTCTTGGAAATCCCCTCGTCGTAGAGGATGTCGAACTCGGCGTTACGGAACGGTGCCGCGACCTTGTTCTTGACCACGCGGACCCGGGTCCGATTGCCGATGACCTTGTCGCCGTCCTTGATGCTCGCGATCCGGCGAATGTCGAGACGAACCGACGAGTAGAACTTGAGCGCGTTTCCACCGCTGGTCGTTTCGGGGTTTCCGAACATGACCCCGATCTTCATCCGGATCTGGTTGATGAAGATGACGACGCAGTTCGAACGGTTGATGGAACCGGTGAGCTTACGCAGCGCCTGCGACATGAGTCGGGCCTGCAGACCGACGTGGGTGTCCCCCATCTCTCCTTCGATTTCCGCCTTCGGCACAAGGGCGGCCACCGAGTCGATGACGATGACGTCGACGGCCCCGGAACGAACGAGCTGATCCGCAATTTCGAGAGCCTCTTCCCCATGATCCGGCTGCGAAACGTGCAGCTTGTCGATGTCGACACCGAGCATCTTCGCGTACGACGGCTGAAGAGCATGCTCCGCATCGATGAAGACGGCATTGCCTCCGACCTTTTGCACCTGCGCAATGACGCTGAGCGTCAGCGTCGTCTTTCCGGAGGATTCCGGACCGAAGATCTCGACGATCCGACCGCGCGGAACGCCGCCGACTCCGAGAGCGAGGTCCAGTCCCAACGAGCCCGTCTGATAGACCGGGATGTCGATCTTGGACTTGTCGTCTCCAAGATTCATGATCGCGCCCTTGCCGAACTGCTTCTCGATCTGAGAGACCGCGAGGGCGAACGCTTTCTCTTTCTCCTTGGAGTCGTCTTTCATCGGTTTCATCTCCTTGTCACCGTTTCATCTGAGGATATCAAAGCTTGGCTCGGACCGTCTCGACACGGGAGTACCGGGGTCCGGACGGGCGCAACTCACTTCGCATCAGCGCAACTTCATCGAGAACGAACGATCCCGCCGAGTCGACCGGACCGAAGTCATCCGGGCGGGCCCGCCAGTGCGCGTTGCGGGCTACCCTTCCCAACGTCAAGTGCGCCTTCCATGGTTTGTCCGACGGACCGAAGCCACTGTTCTGCAGTGACTCTTCGACGCCACGGACGAACGCTCCCAAAGTACCTGGAGGACTCGAGTCCTCCCGCAAACCCAACCAGATCACCGCCGGTCGACGCCGATTCGGAAAGGCCGAAACCTCCGTAAACCGCACCGGCATCGGTTCGAACACCATCGACTGAACGAGGTACCTGGCCTCTTCCGCCTCATCCGGCTCGAGATTGCCGAAGAAGCGGAGCGTGAGATGAAAGTTCGCGGGATCGACCCACCGAACCGAAGACCCGCCCCACTCGCGCTGCAAGCGCGACTGAATTCGGGTCGCCTCACGGACCATGACCTCAGGCAACAGAATGGCCAGAAACGCACGGATCGCGGTGGGGCGTTCCGGGTATCGCGTTCGACGCATCGTCACCCTACTCCCCTCCCCTGCGGAATTCGTGCCGTCAGTCCGTAGCGTCCTCATTGGACGAGCAGGCTACCACACCAATGTTCGGCGGACAAGAGTTTGGGTTAGCCGAAACTACATTTCCTTGCGGCCTTCGAGCGCCCGGGCCAGGGTGACCTGGTCGGAGAGTTCCAGATCGGCCCCGACGGGAACACCCCGTGCGATCCGTGTGACCTGGACTCCCCGGTCGACGAGGTTCTGATGAAGAAAATGCGCGGTGGCCTCACCCTGCGCGGTCGGATTCGTGGCGAGGATAACCTCCCGAACGTCTTCGTCCTGAACGCGCTGGTAGAGTTCGCGAATCCGAAGGTCGTCGGGCCCAACCCCGTCCAAAGGAGAAAGTGCACCCCGAAGGACATGGTAGTGACCCCGAAAGGCGCCGCTCTTTTCGACTGCGACGACGTCACCCGGCTGCTCGACGACGCAGAGGATGCCGGCTTCGCGGCGAACGTCCGAGCACAGGTAGCAGGGCTGGGTCTCGGCGATGTTTCCGCAACGCTCACAGGTCCCGACTTCCTGGCGAATTCGGTGAATCGCCCGGGAAAGATCGAGAGCTTCCTGTTCGTCGCATCGCAGAAGATAGAAGGCCAGTCTCTGGGCCGTCTTCTTCCCGATGGTCGGGAGCCGGGAAAGATGCTCGATGAGCTCTTCCAGATAGCGGGAGCTGTACTGCACGAAAGCGACCTTCGTCCGGACTAGAAGCCCGGGATTCCCATTCCGCCCGTGACCTTGGACATCTCCTGCTGCATGTGCTCGGAGACCTTGCGGTTGGCCTCGTTGATCGCAGTCTGGACCAGGTCCTCGAGCATCTCGACATCGTCCGGGTCGACGGCATCCGGCTTGATCTTCAGCGACAGGAGGTCATGGCGACCGTTGACGACGGCAGTGACCATCCCCCCGCCCGACGTTCCCGTCATGGTTTCCTCTTCCAGACGCGCCTGCATGTCGGCCATCTGGGCCTGCATCTTCTGCGCCTGCTTCATCAACTTCTTCATATCGTTCATGACTTCGTCTCCTTGAAATCAGGCGGGACCGACCACGTCCCCGTCAAAGAATTCTACCAGTCGTTGGATCTTTTGCGCGTTGTTGGCGCCATCCGTTCTTTCCACCTTCGGACGCTTCGGTTTCGGCGGCTCCAAGCCCTCCACAGCGACGAATTTTACGCCCAACGGCTTCTTCCATGCCTTGGAAACCAGTTCGACCAGGATCCGCTTGTTCTCGGCCGAATCCAAGAGATTGACCGCGACCTTCTGCCCGGCCGGAATCTCGATCCGAAGGATGGAGTCGTTTTCGACGACTGCCCGCGCCGAAGACAGGAAACCCTGGATCGCCGGCTTCTTCTTGCGAATCCCTTCCACGACCTCACCCCACGGCTCGGCCTCCTCCGGACTGGGTGCAGAATCCGCGCGCTCGGCCTTCTCAGGACTGGGTGCAGAGTCCGCGGCCACCGCCTTCTCCGGACTGGATGCCGAGTCGGCGGGCGCGGGCGGCGCCGTCTTCACGGTTGGGTCGTCCCGCCGAGGCGTCGTCGCCTCAGTGCTTCCGTTGCCCATGGGTCCCGCCGCGACCTCTCGCTTCCGGGCAGTGCCTGAATCTATCTGGGTGGACCCTGTTGTTGACGAGGGATGCGTAGGACGTGGCTTCCCGGAAGTGGTTGTGGGAACGGCGGAGGAGTGCCGTGGCGAACCCATCGGTTCGGGAGGCGAAGAGGGTGCCTTGGGCGAATCCGGGAGCGTGGCCGGCGCTGGCACTGCGCCCTCACTTCGACTGCCTTGGACAGTCGCGGGACCTGACCTGTCCTGCCCACTCCCGTCGACAGCGGCGGGACCTGAACTTCCCTTCCCCCTCCCGGCGACCGCTACGGAGCCTGAACTTTCCTCACCCCTCCCGGCGACCGGCGCGGGCAGGGGCGGGTGGGCTTTTGGGCGGGGGGCGTCCTCTGTATCTTCGCCGTCACCGAATCGCGCGCGCGCGGCCGAGACGAACCGCTTGAGGTCCAGGGCGCGCGGAAGTGTGCACATCTCTGCAAGCACGACCTCCTGGTGAACCCTTGGATAGGCGCTTCGCCTCATCTGCGTGATCGCGTCCATCTGCAGGCGACAGAACCGAAGCAGGTCGCCGGCCTCGAAGCTTTGACCTTGCTCCGCGTAGAGAGCGCGTTCGTCGTCCGTTCCCTCGACCTGCTCCAGCAACTCGGGGTTCGTCGCCACGACCATCAGGTTGCGGAGGTGATCGAGGAACTGCTCGGCCAGTTCCTGCAGGTTGGAACCGGATTCGACGGCCTTGGCGTACGAAGACAACACCGCTGGAGTGTCTCCGCTTCCGATGGCAGCGCTCCAGTCGAAGAAAAGTTCGCGACCCGCGATGCCCAAGGTCTCGCGCACGAGATCGGCCGTCATCGGTTCCACCCCGGTGGCCGCAACCTGATCGAGCAGGGTCAACGCGTCCCGCATCGATCCCTCGCCCTTCAACGCGATCAACGAAAGAGCATCGCGCTCAGCCGCCATACCTTCGGCTTCACAGATCTGCTCGAGACGGGCCGTCGCTTCGCTCGTACGCAGGCGTGCGAAGTCGAATCGCTGGCAACGGGACAGAATCGTTTGCGGAACTTTCAGGACTTCCGTCGTGGCCAGGATGAAGACGACGTGGGACGGCGGTTCCTCCAAGGTCTTGAGAAGTGCGTTGAACGCGTCCTGCGTCAACATATGCACCTCGTCGATGATGTAGACCTTGTGCGTCAGTCGCGCCGGGGTGTAGCGAACCGCTTCGCGCAGTTCGCGAATGTCATCGATCCCGCGATTGCTGGCGCCGTCGATTTCGATGACATCGAGAGCGCGACCTTCGGTGATCTCGACGCAGGCATTGCACTCGCCGCAGGGAGCCGTCTCCGGATCCTTCTCACAGTTGATCGCTTTGGCAAGGATACGAGCCGACGTCGTCTTCCCGACTCCGCGCGGCCCTGTGAAGAGGTAGGCATGAGCGGTCCGTCCGGACCGTAAAGCATTGGAGAGCGTGCGGGAGACGTGAGCCTGGCCGGCAACGTCTTCGAAGCGTTGCGGGCGCCATTTCAGAGCCAGAACCCGGTAGCTCATCTTTGCTCTCCACGCGGCTTACCGCATTTCTGGTTTCGGGCCGAAACGGTGCAGAGGTTGGTGGACCAGGCGATCCACGACGCCCGAGGCGAAACTGCGTACCGCTGCTACCTTCCGGTCCTGACGGGGTTGGCAGGACCTCGTCGTGTGGGACCTGGTCCACCAACCTCTGCGTCCCGGCCGAAACGTCGATCGGCAAGCAGGCACGCTTGCCGATCGTTTCATCATGTGGAGATGAGCGGAATCGAACCGCCGACCTCCTCGTTGCGAACGAGGCGCTCTCCCAACTGAGCTACATCCCCAAACGGACCGAAACCCGTCTTCTACGAATCTGGCGGAGAGAGAGGGATTCGAACCCTCGATAGGTTTCCCTATACACGCTTTCCAGGCGTGCTCCTTAAGCCACTCGGACACCTCTCCGGCGAACTTTCGGCGCCCAGGCCACCGTAGCCTCGTCATCCGACCGCGCTGTCGGCGGTGGAATCAAAGAGAACCGTGATTCTAAGAAACCCGGCACAACGGCTCAAGGTTCAAAGGGAATCCGCTTCATCCGGGCCCGGATCGTCCAAACTGGCGGAGAGAGAGGGATTCGAACCCTCGGTGGAGTTACCCCCACAGCGGTTTTCGAGACCGCCCGATTCAACCACTCTCGCATCTCTCCGCAAACTCTTGAAGAACTCCTTCATCATCGTCCCGGCTTCCTCGGCCAGGACCCCACCGACTACCTCGTAGCGGTGGTTCAAACCTTCGACGGTTGCCAAGTCCGTCCGGGAACCCAAAGCCCCGAACTTCGGCTCCCTGGCACCATAGACCACACGGTCGACGCGGGCCAGAAGAAGAGCCCCGGCACACATGAAGCAAGGCTCCAAAGTGACGTAGGCTGTCGTTCCTTCCAGTCTCCAATCCCCGATCGTGGCCGATGCCGCGGAGATGGCGACCATTTCAGCATGCCCCGTGGCTTCGCCCAAGGCCTCGACCCGATTGTAACCACGCCCGACGATGCGGCGACCCTGGACGATGACGCACCCGACCGGGACCTCTCCCGACTCATAGGCCTGCGCGGCCTGATCCAGCGCCGCCCGCATCCAAAGCTCGTGATCTACTGTCGAATCCAGCACCGTATTCTACTCAGAACGAAGCGACCTGCAATCGGCGAACTCCGACTCCACTACGAAGGCAGCTCACCGAGCAGTTCCATCATGACGGCCGCGGCGACTTCATCGATAGGCGGCGGACTCGGTGCGGAATCGAGCTTGTTCTCGACACGGGATGCCCGTTGCGATTCGGCGGCGTTGCCTCCCTGACGGAGTTGCTCGTTACCTGTGGTCGGACGATACGGCAGCGAGTCCTTCCGCTTGGCCTGATCCGCTCCCCAGGCGATCTGCCCCGATTTCCCGCTGTAGATGTAGAGACCGATACCAACGCGTGACCAGGACGTCCCTTCCTGCGTCGACTCCAGCTGGTACTCGGTCCAGTCGTTGACTTCAGCAAAGAGAAGGGCGTCAACAGCGATCGCCTCGGCGAGTTCCTTGGCCAGGAACTGATCGACGGTCTGATCATCCTTCCAGACCTTTTGGATCCGACTCAGGACGTCCGACTTCCCCGCCTTTTCCGCGCGGTCCCCGATCGTCTTCTCACCGATGACGATGAAGCGGTCCTGGTTTCCTCGGATTTGTCCGGAGACGATTCGCTCGGCGGCTTCCATCGACTGGCCATCGGTGTTGGTGGCCCGAAGCCCGATGTAGGCCAGGCTCTTGATGTCCATCTCTTCCCACTGGTCGCTGATGTAGACCTGGGTCTTCTTGTCACCCTGGCGGGTCTTCTTGTTTCCGCAACCGGTGTTCGCGGCCACGGCAAACGCCGCGATGCCGACCAGCAACCAAAATGCTCGTCGTCCCATGACGAATCCTCCTTGCAGAGCGCCACGACGGGCCGTGGCGCGACTCGGATCGATATTCATCCGGTAGATCCAGTTCACTCTACTACGAGGTTTGGCGGCGGGTTCGTGAAGAAAAGAAGTGGCGCGCCCGGGAGGAGTCGAACCCCCAACCTTCTGATCCGTAGTCAGACGCTCTATCCAATTGAGCTACGGGCGCTGATTCTCTGTATGCGGAGAGGGGGGGATTCGAACCCCCGGAGAGCTATAAACCCTCAACACATTAGCAATGTGCCGCCTTAAGCCACTCGGCCACCTCTCCGACCAAATCCGATTCTGGCGGAGGGAGCAGGATTCGAACCCGCGTGGCTTTCACCAAACGGTTTTCAAGACCGCCGCCTTCAACCACTCGGCCATCCCTCCGTGATCGCGCACGGTACCAGTCCGGATAAAATCGGTCAAGACACCGAAACCATGGAAGAAACCCGAATTCGTCCCCCGCCCAGCATCCGGTCGTCCCGGTAAATGACACAGGACTGCCCGGGCGCAATGGACATCTGGGGCTCGACAAACTCGACATCGAAACCATGGTCTCGGAACTGGACCCGAGCCGGAGCCGGCTCGTGCCGATACCGGATCTTCACGTCCACCAAACCCTCTTCGATGTACGAGGTCGGCGCGAAAAGGTTTACGTCTTCGACCTCGCAACCGGATTTGAGAAGGGCCGCCGACTCCCCCACGACCAGGGTGTTCCGGCGAGGATCGAGGCGGACGACGTGAAGTGGGGTCGGATGAGTCAGTCCCAACCCACGGCGCTGCCCCACCGTGAAGTGGGCCAACCCGGGATGCGTCCCCAGCACCTCGCCTTCCGTGTTCTCGATCGGACCCGGTTGAAAGAACGGGTGATCCGGCTTCCACGATTCTTTCAGGACGTCGACATAGCTCCGCCCTTCGACGAAGCAGATGTCCTGGGACTCTTCCTTGTCCCAGACCGGCAGGTCGAGCTCGCGGGCCACCGAGCGGGCCGCCGTCTTGTCGAGATCGCCCAGCGGAAAGAGGGTCCGCTCCAACACCTCGGAATCGACACCCCAAAGAACGTAGGTCTGGTCCTTGTTCCGGTCGGACGCGCGCTCGAGAAGAACACGACTCTCTCCCCCAACCTCGGTCCGAACCGACCGCACGTAGTGACCGGTCGCAATCCACTCGTAGCCGTTCTGGCGGGCCCAACTGAGAAGCGGGCCGAACTTGACGTGGGTGTTGCACTGGACGCAGGGATTGGGGGTTCGTCCGCGTCCGTACTCGCGGCTGAAGTCGTCCATGACCGTCTTGCGAAAGAGTTCTTCCAGATCGAGAACCGTGTGGGGAATCCCAAGTCGGCGCGCCACGGACTGCGCGTCGCGCACGCCTTCGAGTCCGCAACAGGCCTTGGACGTTCTTCCCTCTTCGCCGTAGCAGAAGAGTTTGAAGGTAACGCCGGCGACATCCCATCCCTGGTCGCGTAGCAGGCCGACGGCGACGGACGAGTCGACACCACCGCTCATGGCGACCAGTACGCGTTTGTCTTTGGTCTGATCTGCTTCCATCACCTTGCCTTGGACTTGAACTTCGATCCTGCGGTTGATAAAGAAGCGATCCCTTCGCGTCGTCGACGGAAGGGATCGCAATCAAACGTCTTCGGTGCACTCACTGGGCCACCGACAGTTTTGGACTCGACTACTCGCCGGACTGTGCGGCCTTGGCCTCCAGCTTGTTGAGGCGGTCGAGAAGTTGGTCCTGTCGATCCTGCTGCGCAATGGAACTGTCGAAGCAGCGTGAAGCGGAAGCCACACCAGCGAACGCAGCCTTCGCGGACTTGTAATCACCGCGGGCTCCTTCCCAGTTCTTCTGCTCGGCCCGGGAGTCTCCTCGCTTCGAGAGTGCCTCGCCCTTCGTGTACGCCAGACAACCCCAACTTCCGTCGACCGCGAGTCCTTTGTCGGCAATGCGAATGGCCTCGGTCAGGCGACCGGAATCCATGAGAGCGATCGCGTAGAAGTAGTACGTGTTCTCTTCCGGACTCTCGTCCTTCTCGATGATGTACTCGTAGACGGGGAAGGCATCTTCAACCCGACCCGCCTGGCGCAAGCAGTACCCAAGCAACTGATAGTCGCCCAGCGTTCCCGGATCATCCGGGTGATCTGCAGTGAGTGCCTGGTACAGTTCGACTGCGGTATCCCAGTCTTCCGCCTTGTAGTGGAAGAAGGCGAGCTTCCGCTTCAAGCCAACGTTGTCCGGGGCGCGGTCGACCTGCCGACGCGTGAAGAGATAGGCCTGTTCCCACTGCTTCATGTCGAGAGACAGGTTTGTCAGCTTCTCTTCGAGACCTTCGATGGTCTGGTCGATCTGAAAGGCCTGCTGATAGAGATTGAAGGCTTCCGTCTTCTTGCCGTCCTGCTCATAGGCGACCGCCATGTACTGAATGGCACTGATGCGGGTGGGATCCTGTTCGAGGATGCCCGCGAAGATGTCGACGGCTTCGTCGTTGCGGCCGGAAGACTGGTAGGCGAAGGCCAAGGCTTCCTTGGCTTCCATGTCGTCGTCGTCAAGCTCGAGCGCTTTCTCGTAGTTCTTGACGGCCTCGTCCCAGTCGCGCAACTGAAGAGCCAGATTGCCGAGCTGAACGAACGCCTTGCGATACTCCGGGCACGCTTCGATGACCGTGTTGAACGCGTCTTTGGCGTCGACGAAACGGGAGTTCTTCTTGAACTCGAGACCGGAGGCGTACTGCCGGTTGCAGAGTTCCTCGACGTTGAAGGTCTTCTTGTCGGTCTTCTTCTTCCGACCCCGCTGAGCGTCCGCGTCGTCCGGCATGACGAGTCCGGCCATGAAGATTCCGCAGAGCGCGAAGCACATGATCTTTCGCATTTACGTAGGTTTCTCCCCTGCGGCGTGGATTCTAGGTCCCGAAGAACGGGCATGGCGCCGCGACGCAGATTTGATATCCGCCCAACCCTGCTCGCAGACTAGCATCGGGGTCCACCTTCGTCAACCGAGCCCATCCGTCGGCGAACGAGTGAACCCAATCTGCGACTTTCAGTTAGGACTGTGGCTCCAACGTCCCGGTCGGCAAACTCACCCACTTCTAATACCGAACAGAAAGGGGTCTAGTTCCCGCCTCCCCGGAGGAGCGATTCCAGCACTTCGACGCCGTCCTTCGCTGCCAGCCCGATCTCGGACTCCGGATCGATTCGGACCACCTTCTTCCACTCGGCGACGGCTTCGCGGTAGATTCCCGCGTCGGCGAACGAGACCCCGATGAGATAAGCGGCAAGTTGCGACTGCGGATCGATTTCCGCGGCGCGCTGATAGTGGTCGAACGCGTCGCTGTACTGACGCAGCGCATAAAGGGCTCGGCCCCGGTTGCAGAGGGCGTTGACGTGATCGGGATCCTCGGCCAGGACCATGTCGAACTCGGCAATGGCTTCGCGGGACCGGCCGGACTCATTCTTGACGACGCCGAGATTGATGCGGGCGCCGTCGTGTTTCGGATCCAACGCCAGCGTAGCTTCAAACTGATCCTCGGCGTCCGAGCGGCGCCCCGCGTTGTAGAAGAGCATGGCCAGTTCAAAGGACGCCTCGACGTCCTTCGGGTTCTGGGCCAACCGCGCCCGAAGGTCGGTCTCGGTCGCAGACGCATCTTCGGTGGGGTTGGATGATGCACCGCTCTGCGCGAAGACCGGCGTGGACGCGGCCACAACAAAGCAAGCGACCAGAGCCAGGATCCACGTCGCCCCGGCACGACAAGGTTTCGTTCGGATCATTCGAGATTTTCTATTCAGACTCATCACTTGCAGACTCAACACTCCAACACTCATCACTTGCCGCCACCCAGAACCCACGCTTCGGTGCGGGACTGATAGGCAGCCAACTCTTCTCCCTTTTCATCGTAACCGGAACGGCCGAGCGCACCGTAGGTCAGATTCTTTCCTTCCTCGACTCCCGGCTGATCGAACGCATTCACGTTGTAGAGTTCGCCCGCAATGGCGGTGGCCAACTCGTAGACCTGAAACAGCTGCCCGAGAACGTGCGGTCCGACGGTTCGACTCTTCCAGGTAAGCGTCGGCCGTTCCGCCCGCACGAGGGCCATCTCGGTCGCGGTTTGCTCAATGCGAAAAACCTCGCCCAGCGTGTGTCCCTGAAGATAGGCCAGCGTCGAATCCCCGTCCGTCAGTCCGGGCGCGCCCAACTCGATATCCACACCCGGGTCTTCCACGCGAATCAACGTGAGGAGTTTGTCGTTCGGTCCTTCCGTGTAGAGCTGAATCTGCGAGTGCTGGTCGGTCGTCCCGAGCGCCCGGACCGGAGTCTGGCCGACCGGAGCCCGGTCCTCTCCCGAAGAACTCTTGTTCTTGCCCAGGCTCTCGGCCCAGAGCTGTCCGAACCATTCGGCGAAGGTCCGCAAACGATCGGAGTACGGCATGAGCACGGAGATCGTCTTTCCCTTGAGCCGGTCCATGAGGAAGTGAACCAGCGCCAGTACAGCCGCCGGGTTCGACTCGACCTCGACACCGCGGCATCGCGCGTTCATAGCCGCCGCTCCCCCGAGAAGGAGCTTTGGATCGATGCCCGTTGCCATGGCCGGAAAGAGCCCGACCGGCGTCAGCACGCTGAAGCGTCCGCCCACGTTGTCGGGAATGTCCATGACAGGAACGTCGTAGCGATTGGCGGTCTCACGTAGAAAGCCGCGAATCGGATCGGTGGTGAAGGCAAAGTGCTGAGGCGTGTTGTCGGCCCCGACGGCGTCACTGATCTTACGCCAGGCAATGGTGAGCTGAGCCATCGTCTCGACCGTCGAACCCGACTTGCTGATGACGTTGAACAGAGTCTTCTTCGGATCGAGCTGCTGCATGAGCTGAGCAAACCCATCGGGATCGATGTTGTCGGCAATAAGCAGCCGGCGGGACGGACCGCCCGGGGCGCCCACCTCGCCCATTCCGTATGGACCCCATGCAGTTTCGAAAATCGCTCGGGGACCCAGCGCGGAACCGCCGATCCCAAGGACGACGACGGTGTCCTTGCCTTCCAGGGAACGCGTGCAGACACGCTCGACCTGGGCCATGAGGTCCCGACGCTCGGGTAGGTCGAGGAAGCCGTAATTCGCCTCTTCCACCGCAGCCACGGCCTCGCGGAGCCGCGGAAGCCACTCTTCCATCTCGCGGGTGGAAAGACCGTGGGTCGTTCCGAGCACATCGTCGAGCACGTTGGTCAGGTCGAGGACGAGGTCATCCTCGGGACGGTGCCGGTCGAGCGAGTTGAGCGTCATGTTTCCTCCGTAGTTCTTGGATCGCCAAACGGGACTGTAGCTTCGATCTCGCCGGCGGAGGAAGGCCCAAGTATGGAACGCGGCCGGGTCAGGTGAGGTCGCCGGAATCCTCGTCCATCTCCTGACCCGCCTCCCGATCGGACTCGAAGGGAGATTCCTTGAGGAAATGACGTTCGACGTCCTCCAAGTCTTCGGCCGGCATCCACTTCTCCGGCACCCGAACAACCTGGGCGTGCAGGGCAACCAACGCGGATGGTGAAAGGGTGACGACACCGGGAGGAAGATGGTCGGCCAGAGTCCGCCGATCAGAGGTGACGACACAGGGGGTCTCCCCGGAAGCCAGGGCCGAGTTGGCCCATGTGCGAATGCGGTCGTCGGCTTCTTCCGGCGGAATTGAGTAGGCCACTCGAAGGTTCGGCCGATCCTGAGCCCCGGAGGAGGAGCCCTCCGGCGTGACCCGGCCATCGAACGCCAGCCAAATTTGGACTCCGAGGGCGCGCCCCAAATCCTCCAGCCACTGGACCAGACCTTCGCGAGCCTCTTTGCCGCGGTCCTCCAGTTGCAGCCGCTCCCACCGGGGCACCGCGAAGATGAAGTTGTGCCCGTCGACGATCCAACGATACCGGGAGGGTGTTTGGAGAAGCGGATTGCGAGGGCTCATGCATTCAGCATACCCCGCGGGAAAGGCAAACGCTGTCGTCGGAAGTGGGGTCGCCTCGCCCATTCACGGAGCCCAACCAAAAACGAAGACGGGAGAAGCGGTATCCTTCCGCTTCTCCCGCCTCGAGAGGCCGACCCGGGGCGCGAGCCGACCTCCACGTTTCCAATTAGTCGCCGGCCTCCGGTGCACATCCCAGACACCACGCTCCGGAGAAGAAACCATCGACATCAGCGGGCCCGGAACCGGCGTCACCGGTCGCCCAACGGCCTCGAACCGATCCGCGAGCGTCCGCGTCTTCATCGAACCAGCCGCCACGGAACACGCCGGCGCCGTCGGCGAGGTCACCGTTCTGGACCTCGACGACTCCGCGCAGGAATCCCTGGAAGTTGCCGGTACGGTCAATGTACTTCCCGTAGAAGGCGATTTCCGCGGCCTCGTTGCCGCCGAGTCCGCCGGCTTCATCGCTCTTGCGTTCCGCAAAGTGGCCGCGCACGAAGCCCTGGACGCCGGAACGAGGGTGGACCCAGTGTCCGCGGAACTCACCGCGCTCGGCATCCTCGTCGTACTCCCAGCGACCGTTGAGCCAGCCGCGGATCGACGCCACCGCCCGGGCCTCCATGGAATTCATCCGGAGCAGTCCACCGGTCTCACCGGCCTCGTAGATCTCTTCCCATTCCTCGAGTTCGGACAAGTCCCAGGAGAGGTCGATGGCTGCGGTCTCCAGAAAGACGACGTCTCCCGCCGTGTCCAGCTCATCTTCCGGGATGTGAATGAGGACGGTCAGCCCGTCGGATCCACCCTGGGTCTCACTGACCCACTCCAGGATCTGGGGATCCTGGCGCGGAGCGATGGTGTGGTCCCCCGGCTCGAACCCAAGTACGCGAGTGAGGACGAGACGACCGGTGGAAACCCGAAGGGAGCCGCTCCAGTCGATGAGATCGCCCCCACCGCCGATTCCGCCGGCCGGATCGCGGTCGAGGTCACCCCAACGCAGTGTCATGGCGTAGGTCTTGGTCCCGGGATCGTCTTCGAGTTCTTTGGTCTCGGGATCGGTCCCGACTTCGTCCGTAACGTCGACTTCGTCTTCGGTGGCAGACAGCAACTCGGCATCGCCGAAGCCGGGAGCTTCGCTGGTCGCCTCGTAGCCGCCAAAGTCATCCTGCGAGGTCTCCGGGTTGGTCGGCTGGCTCGCGTCGTCGGAGCAACCGACTCCGGCAACGAGTGCCAAGGTGACGGCGCCGAGCACGGTAAGTTGGCTCACCCGTTCGGTTGTGAATGGAAAGAAGCGCTTCATGATCCTATGGCCTCCGTTTGGGACTCCGGCGGGTATCCCACCGCCAGGGCCAATTCTGAGGGGTCCCCACCTCTCCTCGTGTTATCGGAGATCGCGGCACCGACCTTGGACGGCGCCGGATTCTCGTTCATGCCCATGTTGGTTATGTAACCGCCGTGCCACCCAACGAGCCACCGCAACAACGCGCTCCCTATCAACCACTTGGGCGTCTTTGTTGCAGTGGACTCGTAAGCCCGGAACCTGGTACCTGCCAGCATGGCGGACCGGTGGGGACAGTCTTTGTCCCGGATGGAACGCTCCGTCGCAGGAGGTCAGCGGATTCGGGTCAGCGGATTCGGACGAGTCGTTCCGCCGCCTCCCGGCCGTCCCAGCGGAGCCGGGCGAAGTAGATTCCCGAGGAAACACTGTGTCCACGGTTGGAGCGACCATCCCACTCCGCGACGTGAATCCCCGCTTCGACCTCGCTGTCGAGCAACGTACGGACTCTGCGCCCGGATACGTCGAACACTTCGAGGCGGACAGCCCCGGTTCTGGGGATGGAAAAGCTCAGCGTCGCCTTGGCCGCAAACGGGTTGGGTAGGGACGGCCGCAACTCGAAACGAAGTGGAGCCAAACCCGATCGCGCGGTTTGCGGCCGCGAGTTGTCGAAATGACCATCGCTCGAGAGAACGACGATCAGGTAGGCGTACCAGGCGCCCGCTTCGACCGTTTCGTCGACGAAGTCGTAGTCCCCAGGCCCGACGAACCGCTCCGCGACAGGAAGGAGTTCAAAGTCCTCGAGGTCCAGTTCCTCTTCCCCGCCCGGGCCTTCGACCTGTCGACGATAGATCAGGTACCGTGTGTCGCTACGGTCAGAGAAGCCTCGCCAACGCACGCGGACGCCACGCTCGTCCTCCGAGACCTGAAGTCCCACATCGACGATGGGCGTGACGTCGCCGACCAACGTGATCCGGCGGGGTTCGAGCATGGCCGTGGTGGCTGCGAAGGGCAGGAAGAGCCCTCCGATCTCGGCAAAGATGGCCCCGCGGGTCAGGCTCGGGTCACCTGGGGTGGCCTGACCGTCCACGATGATGACCTGCCCGTCGCCGACCAGGAAAACGTCATGCGGCCGCGCGAACGCATTGTTGACCGCAGCCAGCTGTGGCGTGGCTCCGATCTCTTCCCGGAAGCTCCAAAGTGATCCGACCCCGCCTCCGCTCGGGGTGGCCGTCTGATCAAGCACGTAAACCGTCCCGTTGGGCGCCACGTCGATCGCGACCGGCGTTTCCCAGAACTCGGAGGTGGCCATCAGCTCCATGGACTCGGCTTCGAAGTCGATGGAGTACACGGCGCCGCGGCCTCCCTCTTCTCCATTCAGCTCCACATCGGAGTCCAACAGAAGCCAACGCCCCGTAACCGGACTCTGGGCGATGTCTCGGAGCCGTACCCAGGTCGTATCGGACATGAGGACCGTACTCGTCCCCGACGTCGGTTCGACGCGATAGAGTGCGCCTGGTCCGATCTGTGGATCGAACTCGAACGGGTCGGCCCAGGAATCCACGAGGATGAGGGAGCCGGAGTCGTAGGCATTGACCACCTCGAGCTGCCCCCACGTCGAGTCTGCAACCGCGACCCGCCAGCTCTGATCGCTCGGATCGATCTCGTAGAGAGCGCCACGACCTCCCCCTTCCGGAAAAACGACCTGGTCGACGACGTAGAGGTTGGGTGTGCCGTCTCCCAGTGCGGCAATACCCACCGGGCGTCTCCAAGTCGGGTCGGACAGGTAGGGCGTCGTCGTTCCCGTTTGTTGCTGAACCTTGAGGACCGCTCCGGGACTGCGGCGAGTTTCGTAGGGATCGGCATCGCTGTCGACGACGTAGAAGTGACCAAGATCGACCGCGACGAAGGTTGCGACTTTGAACTCGCGTTCGATCGTTCCCGCAACCGGGCCGCTGGCCTGTGGCCGAAACTCCAGGAGCTGACCCCGTGATCGAATCGGATCGAGTTGGACCGAGTACGTCAGGTTCACAACCTCGCCGGAACCGATCGAACCCGTCCATCGAACGATGCCGTCATCGAGGTCGACCTCACCGAGGTCGGCATTCACCGTTTCGGGCAGGAGAACGACGGCCGCGTCCAGAGAGTCCACAAACGTCATCGCACCCGCGGCGGTCCCGATGTTCTCGAGACGAACCGAAATGTCCAGCTGGTCCGACGGCATAAGGGCGCCGCCGTCCTCATCGACGACTTCGTAGGACGTGAAATCCAAGAGGGAAGCCGGCAACTGGGCCAGGTCGGAAAGCACCGAGAAGGAGTCCGAAATGGCATACTCCGTCACCGTGCGGCCGACCGGGTTGTATTCAAAGACCAGGCCCGGCGATCCCGTCTGCCCGGACGACGAGGCCGCCTGATCCAGGATGAGGAGGCTTCCGCCATTCTGCGGATAGGTCCGGTACGGACGTCGGAAGGAACCTGCGGCAAGGTATGTCTCGATCGTGCCGACGTCCGGATCGAAGGTGAAGAGTCCCCCAGATCCGTTTCCGCCTTGCTGTATCGCGACAAAGTCCGTGATGACGAGCGTGCCGTCCGCGAGTTCCGTAATCCCGGTGGGTTCCCGAATCTCCGGGAACTGCCATGCGTCGACGATGGCCCCGGTCGACGTGTTCAGTTCGAAAATGGTCGCGGTGTTCCCGCCGACGCCGCCGACATCAGCTTGCCGGTCGGTCACGAAAAGGCGTCCGGATCCCGAGAAGATTCCCTCGGAAAGAAAGCGGAAGTCCGACTGTTCGGAGAAGACCTCGACTTCGCCTTCGCCTCCGGGGAGACGGTAGATCATCCCTTTCCCGTCCGCATCGGGGTCCGAGTCGCCGTCGCGATCGAGGATGTAGAGGTCCCCGGCCGGACTCCAGAAGAGATCGACGGGCGTGAGAAGTCCCGCATCCGATCCGACCAACGGGGTCACGGATCCCGTTGACGTCTGCAGCCGGAAAACCCTTCCCGGATCGGATCCCAGTCGATCCGCGATGAGGAGATCCCCGTCTCCCGTCAGTTCCAGTGCTGCAGGGTCCTCGATCGGGAAGCCGGTGAGGGTGACCTCCGCGTCCTGCGATCGACCGCCGACCGAAAAGATGGTACCCGCACCGATACCGATGTCCGTCGGATCGGCGGACTCGTCGGAAAGGATGAGTGTCCCCGCCCGAAACGGAGCTGCCACCCGACGACGTCCTTCCCGTTCGATCAATGCGCCCCCGCCTTCCGCGGTGGCCCGAACAAACACATCCCCTCCGAAACCGATTCCTTCCCGAACCCGAACCGAACCGGCAACGCTGAGTGTGTCGCCGGAGTCGAGACGCCCCAACCACGTCGCACGCCGGATATCCGGGGCAGAAAGCAGCTGTCCGAACTCCGCAGATCCGGTCAGGTACTCGAGCCCTTCGGAGAACTCGAGATCCAGATAGAGTTCGGGCACGGCCTGGGTCGACGGGTTGAAGACGCGGAGGCTGTAGGTCAGCGTGTCTCCGATACTGACGTTGACGGCGCCGCCGACCAGACTCACGGTACTGAGAACCGGAGCGGCCGCGCTGAGCCCGGAGGGACCATCCGGCCGGCGAACACCCGGAGAGGCCGCAGCGATCGAGAACCCGCCGGTTTCGAGGTCGATCCGAAAAACCGCTCCCGGATTCGTCACGTCCAGACGCAGCGGGTTCGCGTCCCGGTCCGTGACGTACAGGACTTTGTTCTCGGCGAGGAAGACATCGGCAGGGTCGACGAGTAGGGCGTTTCGACTCGTAATGCCGTAAAACGTCTCTTCACCCCGCACCACCTGAAAGACACCACCATTGTCGATGACCGGATCTTCGTTCTCGTCTTCGAAGAACGTCGGATCCGTGATGTAGGCCGTGCCCTCCGCATCGATGGCCAGCCCGGTCGGGTCCCGGAACCAGTTGTCCCGAAGCGCGCGCCTCGACAAAACCTCTTCGACCGGATCGAACTCCCACAGATCCCCGATCCCATCCGTCCCCTTGACGTCGACGGCTACGATCACTCCGTCGGGCGCGACGGCAACATCGAGCGGCTCTCGCATTCTGGCGTCGCTGAATACCGTGGTCAGAGTTCCGTCCGTCATCGAGACCGAGAATACGGCGCCGGGACCGAAGTCGCGGGAAAGAATATCCGGTTCGTAGTCCAGCTCGAATGGGTTTGCTTCCCGGTCCACCAACAGAAGTCCCCCATCCGCGGACAAGGAAATGCCGACGGGGTCGACAGGGGCGTCGTCGATCTCCTTCGACCAAAGCAACTGGAAGTCTGCCGAGCTTCGATCGTAGAGAAAGATCGCACCCTCTCCGAATCCCGGCTCGGGCTCGGCGCCCGCATCCAGAATGGCGAGCCGACCGTCTTCCAGGAACGCGGTGTCGACCGGTTGAACGAGTGGAGCACCCAAGTGGATCAGCGTAGGGGCGGTGTCCTCGGGGTTGACCGCATAGATGATCCCGTTGTCACCGTCGGAAAGCCGGGTCTGATCGACGAATACAATGGTGCCGGGTGTGAAGGACTCGCCCACTTCGGACTCGAAGGTGAATTCCTCGAAGATCGGATCGACCCCAATGTACACACGATCCTCGATGTCCTGCCCGACCTCGACGTCTCGCGCGACCCGCAACTGATAGCGGACCGTTTCTTCTCCGAAGAGATCCAGATCTCCCTTCCACCGCAGGATCCGATTCGTCGGGTCGTACGAGAAGGTGCCCGTCCCCGTGGAATCGGTTCCGGCAATGAAGTTGAGGCCGGCGTCGAGAGTGTCACTGAGGGTCACACCGAGCGGAGGCTCGGTCCCGTTCGAACGAATGGTCGCGCGAACCGTCAACACGTTGCCGCGCTCAACAGCACCCGGCGTTTCGTCGACCCACTCGACTGTGGAATCGTCGACGTCCGGACCTCCGGCGAAACTCAGGGAACGCGGATTCGCCGTGGACGGGGGATTGTAGATGAAGGTGCGAAGGCGGGTCGGAAGGTTGAACTGAAACAAGGCGCCGGTGGTCAGGGGCGAGTTGTCCGGATTCGCCGTCCGGTCCAGCACCCAAAGCTGCCCTTCCTCCCCCAAGGTCAGGTCGATCGGATCGACGAAGAGAGGATCGTCCAAGAGCGTGGTCAACGCTCCGGACTCTCGGTCGAGGCGGAAGACCGCACCATTCCCGTCCTCGAAACCACTGGGATCGGCTTCCGGATCCGCGATCGCATAGTCGCCGTCCGGCAGCAGAATGATCGACTCCGGCGTGACGACCGGGTCGTCCGGGCCAAACGCTTTGACGACCGCCACGTCGCCGGAGTTCGCGTCCACCCTGAAGACGGCTCCCGGAATCCCCCCTTGCCCCAAAGGATCGGCGAGTCGATCGAGAATGACATAGGAACCGTCTGAATCGAGGGCCATGCTGATGGGCTGACGAAAGGCCGAAGTCGAGGCGATGACGTCGAAGTTCCCCGTCTCCGGATCTCCCCGAAAGAGACCTCCCGGACGCGTTCCGAGTCCGAAGGGATCGGAGTCCGCATCGAGGACGAGAATGCGTCCAAAGTCGTCGACGGCCAAGTCGGTTGGGTTGAAGAAGAGCGCCGAACTGAGGACCGGCTCGGCGACGGCCTGCCGCAGGACGTCGCTCGGATTGACGAGGAAGACGGCACCGGTTTCCCTGCCCAACCCAAGCGGGTCCGCAGCTTCGTCCAGTACGTAGAGTCGTCGGTCCGGAAGCAGCACCGTCTCGACGGGCCGGACGAATCCATCCGCGATCGAGGCAATGGCGGCTGCGGGAGCAAGGTACCGGATCGCGAACACGGCCCCGCGGTCCTCACCGACTCGCAACGGGTCGGCCGAGTCGTCAACGAGTAGAAGATTCGGGACCCGGACTTCGTCCGCCCGGGCGGTAGCTCCCAGGACGAAGATCAGGATCCCGACCCAAACCAGTCGGACGAAGAAATGTGCTCGGGTCATGGGCTCCGTGCTCAGGCCAGGGCCTGCCTCAAGTCCTCAACCAGATCATCGGCGTCCTCGATCCCAACGGACAGCCGAAGAAGAGAGTCCGTGAAACCGATCCGCTCACGCTCCTCCTTGGGGACGGCGGCATGGGTCATGCTTGACGGATGGCAGAGCAGGGACTCGATTCCGCCCAGGCTTTCGGCCAGGGTGAAGACCCGAACCCGCTTCGCAAACTCCTGGGCCGCTCCGAAACTCTCAAGATCGAAGGAGACCATTCCGCCCGCCCCCCGCGTCTGCCTGCGGCTGATCTCATATCCGGAGTGAGTTTCCAGCCCCGGGTAGAAAACACGCTTCACCTTGTTCTGGCTCTGCAGGAACTCGACGACCTTGCGCGCGTTCTCCTCATGCCGCGGCATGCGGACTGCGAGGGTCTTCACACCCCGCAGTGCGAGGAAACAGTCCTGCGGACCGGGAACCGCACCTTCTGCGTTCTGGACGAAACGGAGCCGTTCGAGGATCTCGGCATTACGGCTGGCCGCGATTCCCCCGACGACATCCGCATGTCCGCCCAGGTACTTGGTCGTGGAGTGCATGACGACGTCGGCTCCGAGTTCCAGAGGAGACTGAAAGAATGGCGTGAGGAACGTGTTGTCGACGACGAGGAATGCCCCCTGATCGTGAGTCAGGTCCGCAACCGCAGCGATGTCGCTGACGTTCATCAGCGGATTGGTTGGGGTTTCGACGAAGACCATTCGTGTGGCGGGTCGCATCGCCTCCCGCAGTGCGTCGAGATCCGAGGTGTCGACATAGTCGAATTCCAGTCCGAGCCGCCGGTAGATCTGCTCGAAGAGACGATAGGTCCCACCGTACATGTTGTTGCCGGCGACGACGTGGTCACCCGCCTTCAGGTTCTTGAGAATGGCCGAGGTCGTGGCCAGGCCGGACGAGAAAGCCACCGCTTCGTCCGCCTTTTCGAGGACAGCGAGGCATCGCTCCCACGCGGCGCGGGTCGGATTGTGCGTCCGCGCGTACTCGTAGCCGCGGTGCTGACCAATCGCATCCTGCTTGTACGTCGAAGTCTGATAGATCGGGACCGAAATCGCTCCCGTCTCCTTGTCCGGTGATTGACCGCCGTGAATGGCGTCGGTACCGATGCCCATCCCAAGTCCCCTCTTCGCGCGCCTACTTGTCGTGGCGCACCAATTCGTAGTAAGTCCCGAAGTCCCAATCCTTGGCAAACTCGCCGCTATGGCATCCCGTACACGTCGCTTCGGCCATCGGTGTCGAGCCGCCGGTCCGGACGTGTTCCGTTCCGGGACCATGACAAGCTTCACACTGGACGTTCGTCAAGTCCGGCTTGTTGTTTCCGGCCACGTATCCACCCGTTTGCTCCCACCCCGTAACATGGCAGCCGGTGCATTCCGGGGTCCGCTCCATCCCGTGGTCAGAACTCAACGTTGCGAACGCACCTGCGTGCGGAGTCGTCTTCCAGTGGTCGTATTCTGCCGCGTGGCAACGCCGGCAGGTCTCCGCGCCCAGATACTTCACCGTCGCGAGGGCGGCCTGCTCCTGCCGGTCCGCCTCCACCGTGCCGGTTCGACGCAGCTCCTTGGAGATATCATCGGCCTCTTCCGCGCGGGCCAACATCTCCGGCTGCTTCGGTATTGGATCGAGCAGGGGCTTGTTGAACGAGCCGGAGTCGATGACGTTTCCATCCGGGTCGACGATGACCGTGACCGAACCCATGTACTGCCCTCGGGATCCGGTCTGGTTGACGAGGGTTTCCCCGACCCATTGAGCTTCCGGCTTGAAGGAGGGGCGGTTCCCGTAGAGAGCGACATCCACCCCGGGAATCCGAGTCAGAAGATCATTCGCGGTACGCGATGACATCTGCGCCATCATGACCACCAGATCGACCTGCGGACGCAGCTCTTCGATCATTTCCTCCATCGCTTCTTCTGCGTCCTGGAACCGGACTCCTGACTCGACGGGCACGGCCGCGCCGGCAAACTCGGTGCCACCGATCAGACCGAACAGACCGACGCGAACGCCGTCGACATCCAGAATGAGGTGTCGCTGCCAAAGAGGAATTCGCTCCCCCTCGACCTCACGATAGAGATTGGAGGAAACGACCGGAATCCGACCATCTGCGACAAGCTCGTTGAAGAGGTCCCACTCCTCGATCTCGCGCGGACCGGGAGTTGTCGCATCGACGCCCATGCGCGCCATTTCCGTCCAGAGAAACTGCGAGCGCTGCTTCTTGGAAAAGTCCTGGGTACTGATGAAGTTGCCCAGGTCCAGATGGAGGTGTGGGGTCCGCGATGCGTTGAGTGAATCGATGAGGGCAGCCCGCCGGGCCAGCCCGCCTTTACGTCCGCTCTTTCACCCACACTCCAACAATTCGCCCTGAACAGACCCGAAAGATACGAGGACGACCTCGGCGTTCGAGGGTCGCTTACCGGAGGAGCCCCCGGAAAACATCGGACCGGCGCATCCCCACGCCAAAGCGACCCACGGTGCGATAAGAAGGGCGATCACCCTCCATCTTGGTGCTTGCACGAGCATCTCCTCTGAAAATCGGCTCAAAGGTTCAGTCTACCAGCCTCGGTCCGAAGGCCACAATCGGGACGACGAGCAAAGGCCGGGCCGCGATGGCCCGACCTTGCTGTGATACCGGCTACCGTCCGAGTCGGAGTCTACTCATTCGACTCTTCCGACGACTCGTCCGTCAGAGTCCCCCGACGGACGTTCGCCTTCTCCTCGGTGACCTTCTTCATCTCGTCCTCGTGGGCGGCCACGAGGTCAGCGATGTCCGGACGCTCAGGTACGTTTTCCGCCATCTTCATGTTCTTGGAGCCCCAATCGATGACATTACCCTCCGGGTCCACGATCATGACGAGGTGTCCCAGGTACTGCCCACGCGTCCCCGTCTGGTTGACGACAGCGTGCCCGACCTTGGAACAACTCTGAACCCACGAAGCCAGGTTGCCGTAGAGCGCGGCATCGATGCCATCCAACTCTTCGAGCAGCCGGTTCGTATCCGGAGTCGTCATTTGGGACATCAGGACCACGAGGTCCGCCTCGTCCTGAAGTTGCGGGACCAGTTCCTGCGCCGTCTTGAACGGATCTTCGAAGATGACTTTGACCTCATCCGGAATCCGCGCACTGCTGAACTGGCTTCCGCCCATCAGAGCGAAAAGCGCGACCTTCACGCCGTTCTTCTCGATGATCACATAGCGTTCACCGAGCGGCTTTTCTTCCCCGTTCTCAACGTACGCCAGGTTCGAGGAGACGAACGGGATCGATCCCTCGTCCCGGAACTCCGTGAGCAGATCCCAATACTGCAGTTCCCGGGGACCCGGGGTGCACGCATCGAGCTCGAACTCGTTCATCATGTCCCAGATAAATCGCGTCGTCGGCTCGTCGACGTGAGCACGATTGCTCGCGAAGTTGCCGAGATCGACGTGAATGAACGGGACGTTCTCGTTTCTCAGTGAATCAACATATGTCGCCCGCCGGGCGAGTCCGCCTTTACGGCCGGACTTTCACCCACAGGGCGCGACTTCGCCGTGAAGCGAGCCGAATGAAATGAGAGAAACATCGGCGTTGCTCAAGCGCTTGTCCCCTTGCTGGGGGGTGCTGGCACAGCCGACGACGAAAGCGGCAAAGAGGCCGAGGGCCCCGACCGCGGACATCAAACGAGCAGCGTTCATATAGAAGACTCTCCTCCGAAACTCTTGGTGGGCGCTCATTTTCGACCAAGCGCCGCTTCGGTTACCACTTTATCGCCTGAAAGTTCCAACTTCCAGAGCCAGGATTTCACCAATCATCTGTTCGCCTTAGTTCTGACTCTTGTACTCGACCTCGGGGATGTCGGTAATGTAGATCCGGAACAGGTAGTTCCCCGAGGACCGCCTCTCAAATCGGAACTGCCAGCAGTGGAGGCTCCGCTCCAGGGAGAAGGAGTGGGAAATGAAGTCTTTCTCCGCCAGATCGTAATACGCGCTCGAGGTCACCCGCCAGTTCGCGGTTGGAGTGAATCCCAGGGACGCGTTCAGGCGGTTGTCCTTGCTGTCGGAACCGCGTCGCCCGCTGTAGCTGTGGGACAGGCGGAGATTCCACGGGATCGACGCCCCGCCCGACTGTTCGAGCTCCCGGTTTCCGATGTCGGTTCCTTTGAGTTCCGCCTGACCGAACTCACCGTACTCCAATCCGTCCGTCTCCGTGCTGTCGGACGCGGCCTTGCGCTGGAACATCGAGCTCGTGATCGAGAGATTGGTCCGCACGCTGTAGTTGGTGGCTACCCACTTGTAGGGATCGACAGTGAAGGAGTAGCTGGAATCGAACGTGCGGAACGGTCGGAACTGAACGGTGTTGCTGATCGAACTCCACGGATCCTCGTCTGCCAGGAAGTCGTAGCTGGTCGAGCTGTTGACCGAAACCACGTTCTCCTTCTTCACGACCTGCTCGCCCAACTGCCACTTCGTGTGGATGCTTTGGCCCACGGAAAGGTTGAGTCGCGCCGACTTCCTTCCAGACAACCCGATGCCCCCGACACTGGGGAAAGTGGACTGGTCCTCGAGCAAGACCGTCGTCGAATCGTTGATCACCTGGAATTCGTCATAAGTGAGACTTTCGAACTCCGGAGAGTAGCTGACACCGACGCTGGGGTTGATGACGTGCCGAAGACCGACCAGGGGCCCGACCTCCCAGGGAAGCGTTCCGTAGAGATTGTTTCTGGCCGTAAGTGAGGACGTCCAGGTAGCTCCAACCTGATTCTTCCGACCCCGGTTGTCTTCACGGAACCAGGCGACTCGCCCCGAGATCGAGGGCGAGACCGTGAGGTAGGGTCCCAGATTGCGATTGTCCGTCAGGGACCAGTCGCTGGCGGCGGCGGAGTTCTCTTCCTTCATCGCCGGGACGAAGGTCGAGTCCTCGACCGTAGCGAACGACTTGCGGAAGACGCGCCGGTACTGAAGTGAGTTTCTGAAGTAGGTGGTGGCCAGGAAAGGAAGCCGACCTCCCCTGCCGATCTCGTCCGGCACCTGACCGAGAGCAATCTGACTCATGCTCAATCGAACCGAGGGGAAGTTTTCGATGCGCTCGAGCCCACCCCCCGCCTGTTCATCCAGGTACTGCGTACGCGAGGCGTCCGCACTCAAGGAAAGCCCGAGGAAGTCCCACGAGTTCTGGTAGGCCACGGAGGAATCGAGCTGCCGGTTCAGCCGCTCGTCCACTCCCGCGCCAATGTCGTAGTCTTCGATGAAGTTCTTGTCACTCCGGAAATCCGCCCGGACGCGAAGGTCGGATCGGTCGGACAGTTCCTGGACATGCGAACCGTCAACGCTCCAGCGCCGCCGTCCTCCATTGTTACTACTTTCATCCAGATAGCTGGCCGAGAGGTTTCCATTGAGTAGATAGCGTTTTCGGTATCGAAACTCTCCGCTCAACTCGACCTCGGGCCCCTCATCGAAGTAGTCCATCCATGCCTTGGCGTCCATGTAGTCATTGATGGCCCAGTAGTAGCCGAGGTTCTCAATGAAGCGGCCTCGGTTGCTGAAACCGAATTCGATGTCCGGGAACAGGAAGCCGGAATTGCGTCCCTTGTTGATGGGGAAGAAGTAGTAGGGAATGGCGAATATCGGGATGTTCCGAATGTGAAGCACGACCGGGCGCGCCACCGCCTTGTCGTCGAGGATCAGCTTCATTCGCTTCGAATGGAAGTGATAGTGCGGCGGGTCGTGCGAGCAGGTCGTGTAGTCCCCTTCCTGAACGAGGAGGATGTCATCTTCGAGTTTCTTGATCGCCTTGCCGTAGTAGAAGCCGCCGTCGTACTCCGTCTTGCCCTGGTAGACCATTCCTTCTTTGGAGTCCGTCCGGTAGGTCATGCGCTCGCCGATTACCTCGCTGCCGTCGTCGCGCAAGGTGGGTGCGCCCTCCGCAATGACCAGATCCTGATCTGCGAGAAAGTCGATCGACTCCGACTCCAACTCGTTTTGTCCGTAGTCCAGCTTTCCGGCGCCGCGGATCGAAAGCTGATCGTCCGCCGTGTGAAAGCGAATCGTATCTCCGGAATAAACGACGATCTCGTCGTAGAGAGCTTCGAAGGGAGTGTCCAGGCTGTCGGGAAGTTCGAGCGTCCGGTTACTTCGGAAGTAGTCCAAACGCGGATCGATGGGCTTGCGCTCGACGTTCATCGCAGGTCGGGGCGGGGCGAACTCGTCGGGAATCCGCGACCGTTCATCCCGGTACGCGGCGGCCTCGAGGTCGGCCAGGGAGTCGACGACGCTTTGCTGGGGTGAAAGCCAGTTCGAGTCCGGCGCCGCTTCGGTCACGATGGACTCGACATCCCGACGCGGCATTCGGGCACGGATTCTCGGCCCCTCGTCGATCTCCTCCAATCGTTCGCCGTGTTCGCGCTGTCCTTGTTGTTCGCGTTGTTCGCCGACCGAGTCCGGGTCCGGGTCTGAGTCCGGGTCCGGGTCCGGGTCCGGGTCCGGGTCTGACTCTGAGTCCGAGTTTGAGTCCGAGTTTGAGTCCGAGTTTGAGTCCGAGTCCGAGTCCGAGCCCGAATCCGTTTCCGAATCCGTCTCCGGGTCCGACCCCGAGCCCATTTCCGACTCTGCCCCTGCACCCGGGAGGTCCCCGAAGACCCGGCCTCCGCCGGCCGGGGAAATGGAGTCGACGTAGGCGGGGTCTCTCAACTTTCGCAGGGATGCGGGACTCGGATAGCGGTACTCGCCCGACGCTTGTTCGATGAAGTCGACTCGATCGACTCCGCCGTCTCTCAGCGTGAGCTCGATTCGGCGCGCGTTCGTCAGGTTCTTGCCCGTCCCTCGCCTCATCTCGTCGAGATTGGGGGTGTAAAGGCTGTGGGCCTGCCCGGTCACATCGAGCCCGGTGACTCGCCCGCCGGAAATCACCGCGTCGAGGGTGTCCCCGAGGACGAACTGCGTCTCACCGGGGTTCTCCCGCGACCGGTAGTCCACGCTGACGTTGCCGTAGGCCCGCAGTACATCGTCCGACCCGGAGCGGAGCCGGATGTCCATCGTGTCCGCCCGAATCTCGCCTTCCAGATCCCAGGCGACGGGGTTACCGGTCAGGAGTGTTCGATTCCGAACGAGTTCAAAGATGGCCTCTTCCCCGATAGCCTGAACGTTTCCGCGCTGGATGCGAACGTTCCCATAAGCCACTCCCTGCCGACGGGGCTCGTTCATGGACAGGGTATCCGCCCAAACCGTCAGATCCTGCTCCGGAGTGAGGCCGGGCCGGAAGAGCCATGGATTGCCGTAGATCCAGACGTCTCCGGTCGTGCGATCGTAGTGGGCGTGTTCGCCGTTGACCCAGGTCGAGTCGGCAAGCAGCAGAACGCGGACATCTCCATGCGCCTCACCGCGGCCGGTGCCGTTTTCGAACCGGACCCGATCGGCCCAGATGATGCGGGTGGTGTCGGCGATTTCCGGCCGACCGCGCAAATCGACCACCTCGTAACGACGGTCATAGGTCAGTTCGCGGGCGCGAAACTTTCCCTCCGGTCCGTTCCCCCGAACCTGTCCGGCCATGTCCAGAACGCGATCCAGTCTGCGGTAGACGCCCTGGTTGGCGGTGACGCGCCCCAGGCTGTCTTCGATTTCGACACTTCCGATGAGGACAAGAAGCGTCCGGTCGGAGTTGATCCGTCCACGTAGTGCCCGAACCCGAAGATCGCCGTGGCGAATGTTGGGACGCTCGATCTCACTTCCTGTTTCCCGCGAGCCCCACAGGCTGTCCCCGAGAACGACCCAAGGCTCCAGACTGACGGGCCCTTGGGCCTGAGGATCCGAGGCCTGAGCGAAGAGAAGAAGTAGGAAGAGGAGCGCCCCCGCACCGACGGGAAGATGTCGAAGAGAGACGTTTTTGCGACGGACGATCACTCGATCTCCCGGGCCTGGGCTGCAGCGCCGATCCAGCCTGCAGCGTTACTCAGCTCCGCGACGCGGACCTCCGGCAGTTGGTCGGTGGGGGCTAGCGCCGCATCTTCCAGCGTCACGCGGGCCGGTTTCAACAGAAGCTCGTTGGCCTTGGAGATTCCGCCCCCGACAATGAAGAGCTCCGGGTCGAATATGTTGGCCAACGAACCGAGACCGAGTCCCAGTCGGGCGCCGATCGCGTCCCAGGTGCGAATGGCAGCAGACTCTCCGGCTGCTGCACGATGGGCAACCGTTTCCGGGTCGGCCGCGTTCCTGCCTCCCTGGGCTGCGTACTCTTCGAGAATGGCCGCCCGGCAAACCAGAGCTTCGAGACACCCGCGGTTACCGCAGGCACAAAGCCGACCGCTCGCATCGAGGATGACGTGGCCGAGTTCACCGCCGTACCCACTGCGGCCCGTGTGTAGCTTCCCTTGCAACACGATCCCGCCGCCGACTCCTGTTCCGATGGTCAATCCAATGACGTCGTGAAAGCCCCGGCCGGCGCCGGTCCGGACTTCCGCGAGGACGAACGCGTTCGCATCATTCAACACCGCAACGGCGCGGGAGAGTTCCTGCTCGAGTGCACTTCGTAGCGGAAAGCCGCGGAGCTGAGGCAGATTGGGAGACGCCGCCACGAACCCGTCCCGGGCTCGGATGATTCCGGCGCAGGCGACCCCGACCGGTAGCGACGAACCGAGTTTCCTGACGGCGTTCGCGATCTGGGAGACGAGTTCCTCAGGAGGCTGGTCGACCGGCGTGGAGAATCGGGTCTCCTCGCGTACCTCTCCATTCGGGCCCATCCGTCCCGCCTTGACGTCCGTGCCCCCGATGTCGAAACCCAGCGTATCCATTCGCTCTTTCGTCCCGGTGATCAGCCGACGGGAGCCGGAAGCTCCGCCCAGAGTTGTTCGGGAGGCGTCAGCCCAAGATGCCGGTAGCCTTCATCGAGAACGAAGAGCGACCCGGCGAGGACGGCCAGCGGTCCATCCGGATCTCTTGCGACCTCCAGAGCACGCTGCAGCCCCTCCCCCACGGACTCCGACCACTCGATATCCTGAAAGTCGGCGCGCCGTGCCGCCTCCTCCAGCTCGGACCGCTCCGCGGCCCTCGGGGTATCCGGCAAGACCAATCGGATCTTCGACGAGACGCGACGCAGGGACCGCAGATACCCGTAGTGATCCTTCTTCGCCACCATTCCGACGACCAACTCGACCGGCCGATCACCGGCGTAGTCGAGAAGAGCACGCGAGAGTTGCCGTCCGGCCTGACGATTGTGACCGGCATCAAAGAGGAGCGCTTTCTCCGGGTCCGGCCGCAGAAATCGACCCGGCCAGGTCCAACGGGAAAGCCCTTCCGCCACGTCGGACCAACTCGGCCGTGTTGGAATTCCGCCGGGGATCCGAGCCGCCATCGCGGCCAACGCGGCATTGGAAACCTGGTGCCGACCCCACATCGGAATCTCGAAGTCCAGTCCGCCGGTCGGGATGCCCAGCCCCGCTGCAGTCTCATCGCGGGCCGCAACGTGGAAACCCGTGCGCAATTCTCCGGCGACCGGATGAATGTCCCGCACGTAGAGCGATTGCGACCGCACGTAGAGCGGGCAGGCGAATCGACGCGCCCGCTCCTCGAGCTTCATCCGCGCCTGCGCGTAACCGCCCTGAATCGCGACAGGAACTCCACGCCGGAAGATGCCGGCTTTCTCGGCGGCGATGCGGGGCAGGGTGTCGCCCAGGATGTGCATGTGGTCATAGCCGATCGCGGTCACGACCGACAGACAGGGCTCCGTCGTGTTCGTCGCGTCGAGACGTCCGCCGAGCCCGATCTCGAGTACGGCCAGGTCGACGCCGGACGTTCGGAACGAGGTCAGGGCCAGCGCCACGGCGCACTCGAAGAAGGTCAGATCGTTCTGTTCCCAAACGGCCTTCGACGCCTCGACCTCATCCGCGAGATGCTCCGGCGTGATCATGCGCCCATCGATGCGGATCCGTTCCCGATAGTCGACCAGGTGCGGCGAGGTGAACAGCCCGACCCGTTGGCCGGATGCCTTCAGGATCGACGCGAGCGCACTCGCCGTCGAACCCTTCCCGTTGGTTCCGGCAACGAGAACGATCGGGAACTGACGCTCCGGGTGTCCCAACTCGACAAGGGAGCGTCGCATTCGGGAAAGGTCGAGTTTGATTCCCCGACTCTGAAGCGAAAGCAGATAGGAATGCGCGTCGTTCGGCGTCACCGGTGTTCAGCTACCTTCGGTTTCAGGAGAACTGGCGGTTCAGACGAGCGTCGGCGAACAGCTTGAGCAAGGTGGCCAGCGTCGAACGGATCTCGTTTCTCGGAACGATCCGATCCACCATCCCATGCGCGAGAAGGAACTCCGACTTTTGGAATCCCTCCGGCAGTTCCTGGTTGATGGTCTGCTCGATGACGCGCGGTCCGGCGAAGCCGATCAGCGCCCGCGGCTCGGCCAGGATGACATCGCCCAGCGTGGCGAAGCTGGCGGAGACTCCGCCCGTCGTCGGATGAGTCAGAAGAGAAATGAAAGGAATCCGGCGTTCCGCCAACCGCGCGAGCTGCGCGCTGGTCTTCGCCATCTGCATCAGGGAGAGAATGCCTTCCTGCATCCGCGCGCCTCCCGAACAGGAGACGATGAGAAGAGGGATCTCCCCCTGAAGCGAAGTCTCCGCCAAACGCGCCAACTTTTCGCCGACGACCGAACCCATGGATCCGCCGAGAAAGGAGAAGTCCATGACGGCGAGGCAAAGCTCGTTCCCATCGATCATCGCCTTCCCGGTGCGAACGGCTTCACGACCGGGAGCGTTGGCCGTTGCCGCCTTGATGCGGTCGGCGTACTTCTTCGTGTCCTTGAAACCGAGGGCGTCCACCGGAGCTACGGTTCGAAAGTGCTCTTTGAAAGACCCAGGATCGACAAGCAACTCGATGTACTCGTCTGCAGAGATTCGGAAGTGATGCGTACACTTGGGACAGATCCAGAAGTTGCGATTGACCTCTTTGCGGTAGAGGATCTCGCCGCAGTCGGGGCACTTCAGCCAGATGCCGTCGGGCATCTCTTTCTTCTTCACGTTCGGGGCTGGAGTCGGCTTGTCCGCCATGTCTGTTCCCTTTCCTGGAGTCGGCGTCCCCGCCGTCGAGCCGGCGATGGGCGCATCTCCCTCGACCCTTTCCGGTCGCAGCGGAGAAGTGGATTCTAGGCCGGATGCATCGGGGATTCTACCGGGGTCGAAGGATTGTCCGTTCCACCCTCGATACTGCAGATCATGATCAGCGCGTCCTCGCCGTCATCGGCATAGTACGCCTTGCGGATCGCGACCTTGCGAAAACCGAGTTTCTCGTAAAGCTGGATCGCGCTGTCATTGCTGACCCGAACTTCGAGCACGACCTGAACAGCTCCCGACATCCACCCGCCTTCTTTCAAGAGCTCGACCAGGACCTGACCCAGCTTCTTCCCGCGATGGTCCGGCGAGACCGCGATGTCTCCGAGGTGAGCCTCGTCTCCGACGACCCAGGCCACCATGAACGCGGCCAGATCCCCGTCCTCATGTCGGACCACGTGGGAGAAGTTTCCGCGGCGCTCTTCGACCTCGGGGAGGAAGGCCGAGCGCGGCCACGGGTCCTGGAAGCAGACTTCCTCCAGCGCAACGACCTCGTCCAGGTCCTCGGGACGCATGGGTCGGATGAGATAGTCGTCCGGACAACGCGTGTTCATGGGGCCGCCCTTTCGACAAGCTTCCCTGACGCAGTTCGCAGGGTCGGCTTTTTCGCGTCCGCCGCTCTCAGGTAAAGAGGCTCCAACTGATCGACGTCCAGTCCCCGCTTCAGCGGCTGCGAGCGGCGAGCCCCCAGGACCGCGACCGGCCCGGGCCGACGGGCCAAGTCGAGAGGCCCCTTTGCGCAGCTTCCCTTCGCGAAGACTTCCGGGAATCGCTCTGCCAGTTGCGACACGGCCTCCCCGGCGAAGATCGTGGAGGAATCCGTTCTCTCGAGGACAGTCGGAAGCTCTTCGACGGGAATGCTCTGGTTCGCAAACTCGCTGACCCAGTCATGGCCACACCACTTCCCGACCTCCGTGAAGACCTGTCCCTTGCGAACGCCGGTCAGGATGATGACCCGACCGGGCGCCGCCCGGAACGGAAGGGCCAGGGCATGATGGGAAGAGACCGGAGCGATCGCGAGATCCGCCCCGAAGGCCAAATGCTGGGCCGCAGCAACCCCCACGCGAATGCCGGTAAAGGAACCGGGGCCGATGGAGACGGCGATCCGCGCCAAGTCGCGAACGCCCAGCGCGTGGCGGCGCAGGGTCGTGTCGGCAAGATCGAGCAATGACTCTTCCCTGCCCGCCCCAACGTCGACGGAACTCTCCGCGACCAGACGCCCATCGCGCATGAGGGCGACACCGGTCAAACGTCCGCTGGTCTCAAAAGCCAGAACGGGTTCGGAAATGAACTCCGAGCCTTCCTCGTCATTACGAATGTGGGGGACTTCCGACATCCTCGCATTGTAGCGCGTTCGTTCCCGGAGGGCGGAACCTGAGTTTCCCTCAAACCAGGAGTCCCTTTACCTTCGCCAAAGTCGTGCCGGATGGGAACGGTTCGTGCTAGACTCAAGTCTGGGTTTCCCTCTCCCCAGCGATTTCTCTTGGCACACCGGCAAAGAGGGAGAACTCCATGCCAAACCCAGCCACCAAGTTTCAAGTCACCCTTACAAGGCGGGATAAAGTCCTGCGCGGTGACCGAACGACTTCGAAGTTTGCTCATCCGGGTTCGGAATCCGGATTCCCGCCAAAGACCTATTCCGGTCGCAGCCATTGGCCCTTTGTTCTGTTGGTCTTCCTTGGATTGGGCCTTACGTTCGATTCGGCCCGGTCCCGCGAGGGCATCGAAGCCCCGCTCGCCCAGCAAGCTCAGGACTCCCGCACTCAACCGATGGAGTTCGAACGTCCGGACCTACCGGCAGCTGAACCCCTAGCCCCCTCGTACCGTGCCGCCGACACCCTGAGCTTCGGTTATGTCGACGGAGACGGCTTCGCTGTCCTCGGTGACATCTGGTCATTCGATCACGGCGCGTCCGATCCTCTCGAGGGTTGGTACTCCGCGGACGTGACCGCCCAGTCAGCGGCCTACTGGCGTCACATCGACGCCGCGTCCTGGAACGCCGACCCCGAACACACGGTCGCGGTGCCGGTTCTCCGCGGCAACGGCTCGGCCTGGGTCGGCGCTTTCGGAACCGAGTCGCTCGACCTCTGCTGGGAGGGCGGACTGGGCTATGGAAACATGTGGTGCCAACGGCTCGTCTCCCCGCTCTTCGAGCACGACGGAACGACGCCGGTCGACATCAACTGGGTCCATTTCAACGACACGGAAGAGGACTTCGACTACACGCTCATCTATCTCGAACCCGAGACCGGCCTGCGAACGGAACTCCGGCGTTACGCGGACCTGGTCGGGACGGATCCCGATCATCCGAATGTCCCTCCACCGGGGATGGCGGACGGAGAAACACTCACCGCCGCCGAATTTGACGGAAACAGCGAGTTTCGGATCGTCTTCGAAATGACATCCGACGGCGGATGGGCGGACTCCGACGGTTTGTACACGACCGAGTACGGTCCCGCCGCCTTCGACAACGTAGCCCTCAGCGGGATCGGACCGGATGGAACGGCGTCCGTGCTCTTCGAGTTCGAGACCGACCTCGAGGGCTGGACGGCCGAACCCTGTGCGGGAGCCGGGTCCTTCCTGGGCGTCGCTCCGCTGGCGTCGTACTCCATCGAAGAAGCGCTCTACTGCAGCATCTCGGGCAACGTCATGGGACTCCACAACGAGGACCTCGAGCACGACAACGGACAGCGCGAACTGGCCGTGAGCCCGAGAGTCGACGTCCTGAGCGACGTAACCCCCTACTTCGGCGGTGAAGACGGGATTCCCGCCGTCCTTGCCGAGTGGTCTCAATACTCCATCCTGCCGCAGGCCAACGGAGTCTTCTATCGCCCCGGGTGGATGTACTATCCCCGGATCTGCGAACTGACGGGCAACGACGGCTGGACCAACCGAATCGGTCAGAACTCTTTCTTCTTTGTCGGCGAAGATCCGGCCTGCACGGAGAACCTCAACATCGGATCGACCGTAGACGTCCCGATTCCCCCCGATGCCGAGCAGGTACGGTTCGTTTACGAGGTCTACGCCAGTTGTGATGCGTTCTCGATCTCAGAGACGGTCTGCACGGACATGACGAACTTCACTCCGCTGATCGACAACGTTCAGATCCGGTTCACACTTCGACCGGACGCTCCGGCGATCAGTTTCGACAATGGACTCCGGTATCAGGACGGGTTCAGTCAGGGCACGATCATCAACCTTCCCCACCAACCCGGGAATGCCGACGTGACCCGAAACCGCAACTTCGGCAACACCCCTCCGATCATCTTGGGGGACTCGCTTTACGTGAGTGGTCCTCTCCCCAACAGTGATCCCGCGACTCAGTGGGAGTCCAAGCTGTGGTTCCGTGTCCCCCGGGTCGGTCCTTCTGCGGACGCGCGCTACACCGATTGGCGTGACCGGGTTGCCGACGGCAAGAACATCGATCCCCTGCTCGCGGGCGGTGGTCCGGTCGAGTTCACCTTCGCCTTCATGGACTCTTTCGAAGTTGGACCGAACCAGGCCAACAACAAGTTCGTCTCCTACTTCCGGGAGGACGACGACGACTTCGACCCTGGCAGCGGTGACCTCTCCGATCAAAACGAGATCATTGCCGACGGGGTGCTCTTTCCCGGAACCCAGGTCGAGTACTTCGTCTCGAGCAACTACATCGGAAGTCCACAGAGTTTCCTGCTGCCGGACACGGCGGGAGGCAACTGGCTCGAGTTCGAGATCCTCCCGTCCTGGCGGGACGACGGCGGGGTCCTGAAGTACCCCTGCACTCTCTACATCGACGTCGCGAACGATGGTGAACAATTCATCGTCCAGTCGGCGTTGGACGAACTGGGAATCGTGCACGACCGGTACGACTACCTCGATGCACTGAGCAGCTGGAGAGCCCCGATGGCTCGTCATCCCTCGGCAGGATCGAACAACGGTTGCACTCTCTACCAGCTACTGGGGTACAAGGCCATTCTCGTCGGAACCGGAACGACGAATAGTTTTCCCCAGATGTGGCCGGATGACTACAGCATGTTCTTCGACTGGCTGACTGCGTCGGTGTGCTCCGGTCTCAGTTCGGGCCAACTCATGGTCTTCGCCGGAAACGGGGTTTCCAATTCCATGCGCGTCAACGGTTCCGCGCTCCTGTCCTATGCAGGTGCGTCGCACCTCGACGACTCCTACCGGGAATTCAGTGGAGATGGGAACTACTGCGTGCAGCTGGAAGCCCCTTCGTCGTCGAGCAACCTCTTCGACACGTCTCATTCGCTTGGCGACTATGACATCGATGCCTTCGGCTCCGGCTTCCCGATGGACTTTGACTTCGACGTCCTCGCTCCGATCGGAGCCGGTGTTGGGAATCGCGTCTACAAAGACGTCGATCTCGGTCTCGAGACCGGCTATTCGCAGATCGCGATCGAAGCCGGGACCTCCGGGCGCAACCACGTCATCGTCGACGGGGTCTCCTGGAGCAGCCGATCGATGCGGGATCCAGTCGAAGAATGCACGTCGGACCTGCAAAGCACGATCGATGCGACGACGAATGAACTTCGGGCCATCTTCGAGTGGGCTTTCGGCGCGGGTTTCACAGAGCTCGACGATCTCTGCCAGGACTCCTGCGCCAGTTCCGACGTCGACGATGACGGCGTGTTGGTGGGACGGGCGGTCACCGGGCTTCAATCCAGTTCCCCCAACCCGTTCAACCCGCGAACACAGCTGCGTTTCTCCCTGGCCACAGAGGGCGAGGCCCGGCTCGACATCTATGATGCTTCGGGAAGGAGAGTCCGAACCCTCTTCGACGGCGTCCAGGGAGCCGGGGCTCACCAGGTAACCTGGGACGGGACGGATGAAGACGGACAATCCCTGCCCAGTGGAGTGTACTGGGCACGGTTCCGGGCCGGAGACTTCGAAGGATCGTCGAAGCTCATTCGTTTGCAGTAGCCGGCCAAGTCGGCAGCCCGATCCATTCGTAAAGGTCATGGTTCGGGCTCGTCCGATTTGGGGCCACACTCTGGTAACGTTTGCACCTCCGCAGCCATCTCAACGAAGTTGGCTGCGGAGGTAAACCATGGGCACACCGGACTGGATCAAACACTACCTGGATCGTATTGGTGTAAGCGATCCGGCGCCTCCCACACGAGAAACGCTCTTTCGCCTCCACCGGGCGCATCTCTTTGCCGTCCCCTTCGAGAACCTCGACATCCACGTTCCGCGGCCGATCGTGCTGCGTCCGGAAGCACTTCGGGAAAAGATCATCGACCGAAGGCGCGGCGGGTTCTGCTTCGAACAAAACGGGCTCTTCCACGATGTCCTCTCCGGTCTCGGCTTCCGAGTCCGTCGTGTAGAGGCCAACGTCTATTCCGCGGAGCGAAAGGACTTCGGCATTCCGATGAACCATATGGCCCTGATCGTCGGACTGGAAGAAGGAGACGTGCTGGCCGATGTCGGCTTCGGCGCGAGCTTCATCGATCCGTTGCCCTTGGATTCCACTGAAGTTCAAGAACAGGATGCGGGGCTCTTCCGCCTGGAAGTCGTCGGGCAAGACCCAGCTCTCGTGGGTGGTGCGGTGGCCGGGGAAAACGCTGCGCACACGCTCTTTCACTGTCGGGAACTGGGTGCGCCGGACATGCATGTCGCGTATCGCTTCTACGATCGGGCCCACGAGCTGAACGACTACGACGCGGCCTGTCACTACATGCAGACATCGCCTGAAACCCACTTCACTCAGAAGCGGCTTTGCTCGCAGTGGACACCGTCGGGTCGCTCGACTTTGACTGACAGGAAGTGGATCCAAACGGACTGGACCGGAAGAAGAGTCGAAGTGGATGTTCCGGACGACTCGGAGTTCGAGGAACGGCTCGAGTCGGAGTTCGGGATTCGTCTCTGAAGATCAGTTCGCGAAGTCTACAGCGGTGGCGATTCTTCATCCGGAAGCATCGACTCGTCGAGGAAGTCGGCTTCACATTCCAATTTGAACTCCCGCGTCGAGTCATCCACCACCACCACCGACAAGCGCAACTGTCGATCCGGAAAGTCCTCCGCCCGTTCCGGCCATTCCACGAGAATGATCGCGTCCCGATTCTCGGCCCAACCGGCTTCGATGGATTCGTCACCCCCGTCCAGACGGTAGAGGTCCTGATGAAGAATGGACACGTCACCCCGGTACCGATTCTCCAGGATGAACGTGGGACTGCGAACCCGTCCCTGGTAACCCAATCCCTGAGCCAGACCCTGTGCGAGCCGTGTCTTCCCCGCGCCCATGGGCCCGGAAAGTCCGACCCACAGAGGCGGACGCAGTGCTGCGGCCAAGCGGCGTCCGAGTTCGATGGTTTCCTCTTCGGAACGAGTCCGCCATTGTCGTCTCACCACCGGATGACTCATGGGACGACTACTTCTTGGGTGAAAGGGTCGCGACCGGCAAGACCATTTCTTCGAGCGAGACGCCACCGTGCTGAAAGCTGTTCCGGTACTGACGCTCGAACTTGTGGAAATTGGTCGGATAGACGAAGTAGTAGTTTTCTTTCGCAAACACGTAGTGCTTGATCACGCTTCCCCCAGGCAACGCATAGTCCTCCGGCTTCTTCACGTGAATCGCTTCGCGCCCGTCCACGGCCAGATTGTCGCCGTACTTGTAGCGGATCGAAGTTGCGGCGTCACGGTTGCCCTTGATCTCCGAAGCCCGTTTGCACTGGACGACCCCGTGGTCGCTCGTCACCACGACCGTCGTGTCCTGTCGCGAGAGAACCTTGAGGATTTCAAAGAGCGAAGAGTGCGTGAACCAACTCTGAAGGACGTCGCGTAGCGCCGACTCGTCCGGGGCCAACTCCTCCATCAGTGCCGATTCCGATCGCCCGTGGGCCAGCATGTCCAGGAAGTTGAAGACGATGGAGAGAAAGCGATGTTCTCCCAACGTCCCGATCTTCTTGCGAAGGTTGTTGCTCTCCTGGGGGTTCAGAATCTTGATGTACTTGTGCGAGGGATCCGCCACGCCGTGCCGGGCAAGCTGTTCATCCATCAGCTCTTTCTCGAAGAGGTTTCGCCCCTCTTCCTTCGGCGCGTCCTCCTTCCACCACTTCGGATACCTCTCGGCGATCTCTTTGGGAGTCAAGCCGGCAAAGATGGCGTTACGACTGTACGGCGTTGCCGTCGGCAGCAGCGAACAGAACAAGTCCGTTTGGATGTCGAAGTAGGGGCCCAGAAGGGGTTCGAGCACCCTCCACTGATCCAGACGCATGCAGTCGACGATGACCAGTGCGACGCGCTTGCCCTCGGACAGATGCGGGTGAACCCAGCGTGAAAAGATGTCGTGTGAAAGCGGCGGACGCTGGTCGGTGGGGCCGAGCACCCAGTCGCTGTAGCGATCCTCGATGAAGCGGGAGAACTCGCGGTTGAGTTCGGTCTTCTGATCGAGATGGGACTGACGGAGGCTGTCCTCCTCGATGCGGCCGAGTTCCAGATCCCATCCGATGACACGCTCGTAGAGTTCGGTCCAACCATCCCATCCAAGATCGCCATGGCGGACGGAGAGAACGCGATTGAACTCTGCGACATAGTCACGGGTGCGCTGGCTGCGCATGAGAGCTTCGCTTTCGAAGACTTTCTTGATCGCGAGGTGAATCTGCGATGGATTGACCGGCTTGGTCAGATAGTCGGAGATCTGCCGCCCCAGAGCCATGTCCATGATGTTCTCTTCTTCGGACTTGGTGATCATGATGACGGGCAGGTTCGGGTGGCTTTCCTTGATCTTCTCCAGGGCTTCCAGGCCACCCATTCCCGGCATCATTTCATCGAGAAGAACGATGTCGAACAGTTCCTCGTCCGTCTTCTCGACGGCATCGGCCCCGTTCGCCACCGGAATCACTTCGTACCCCTTCCCCTTCAGGTAGAGGATGTGGGGACGCAACATATCGATTTCGTCGTCGGCCCATAGAATTCGTTGGCTCTTCGTCGTCACCGCGCCTCCGTGCGTCATACCGGTAGCTTGGAGAGTAGGCAAGGTCAGCTCCTGTCGCAAACATGGAAAGTCTTTGAAGAAATGGAGAGGGCGGGGCCGCGAACTGCGATTCACACTTTGATACACAGCGGGCCGACGAGCGTTCCCGACTATTGCAGCGATCGGGCGCGAATCGGTCGGCAAACGGAGCCATGCGGCCGACGCCGGACCGTCCATCACCGTGCGCCCCGGTGGGCGGCTAGAGGATCACATACCCCACGAGCGCCATGACCGCGGCTATCTCGCGTCAGCCTCGGTGGCTACCCGGTGGCTACCCGCCGCCGCTGACCAAGAGCATTTCTTTGATGAACCGCGTCCGTCCAACCTGATGTTCATACCGCCCCAGGCACTGAGCGTCCCAGGAAAACGGCGGCTCGGTCAGCCGCAGCGGACGGGACTCACCGACTTGGATTTCTCCGTTGGCGGGGTACCGCTCATGCCATCGCCAGAGGCGCCGGGGGCCGCCCTTGTAGAGCTTCTTCCAATCGTTGGTGATCAGTGCCCAGTCGTGACGGTGTAAGCGAGTTCCAAACCGGTGGATCCAGTCGGAAGGCCAGTGCTGCAGAACATCCTTGATGATGACAAGTTCGGCATCCGGCCAGTCTTCGCGGGAAAAATCGGCGCAGAGAAACCTTCGCCGAGGGCCGCCAAACTCCGCGTTCAATGACTCGACCACGCTTGGGACGATGTCGATCCCGGTGTAGTTCACGTCTCCCCAGTCAATGAGTCGACTCGAGGCCCAATCCCCGCAACCGAGGTCGACGACGGAACGGACCTCCTTCTCCCGCAGGAGTCGGGTCAATGTCTCGCGGTATTCCTGCGTATTGGCCGGATCGGAACCGGGGCCGCTGCGGGAAGCCTGGTCGCTTCCATCGGTCCACGCCTTCTCGGAATAGATCCCGGAGAACACATCTCGAGACGGCCTCGGGTTCGAGGTCGTAGACGAATTCGGATTGGGGTTCGTCGACTTCCGGTTCAACGGGCTACGTAGGGAAAGAGATCGCCATTGTCGTTCCACGGCCCGGCGCCGACTTCTCGACCCAGATCTTGCCGCCGTGGTAGTCCTCGACGATGCGCTTGGCCAGCGTCAGGCCCAATCCCCAACCGCGGGTCTTGGTCGTGAAGCCGGGACTAAAGATTTGCCGTGCTTCCTTCGAAGTCATGCCGCGTCCGCGGTCGGTGATTCGCACCATCACCGACTCGATGTCCTTCCGATAGACGACATCGACATCGATCGAACCGCGCCGGTCGTCTGTGGCGTCGACTCCGTTCTTGAGCACGTTCTCTACGACCCACTCGATGAGTTCCTTGTTGATGCTGACCGGAGGAACGAGGTCATACCGTTCGCGAATCTCGATGTCCTTGCCGAGATGAGGAATCCGTCGCCGGAAATAGCGCACCGCCTCGGAAACGATGGGAGCCACGTCGGCGATTTCCAGACGCGGCATCGATCCGACCTGACCGAAGCGGGTCGCCACCTTTTGCAGACGTTCAGCGTCGGACTCCATCTCGTCGAGCATCTCGCCGAAGAACTCCTTCGGAAGCTCGATCGTGTCCTTGTCCTCGTCGTTTTCGAGTTGCCGCTCGCGAAGGAGCTCTACCCAACCCAGAAGCGAAGAGATCGGCGTCCCGAGCTGATGGGCCGTCTCTTTGGCCAGGCCGATCCAAATCGCACGCTGCTCACTGGTCTGAATGCTGCGATAGCCGAGGTAGCCCAGCCCGATGAAGAGAAGGATGCCGGCGAACTGTAGAAGAGGAATCCAGCGCAATTCGCGGACAAGTGCGGTCTCGCCGTAGTAGACGTAGCCGAAGGTTTGCTCTCCGCTTGGGGTGAGGATGCGAACGGGCTCATTGTGCGCCGCATACTCGTCGCGAATCGCGAGAAGCTCGGCGAGAAGCCCTTCCGTAGGGGGATTCTCCGGATCCATCTGGGCGCTGGTGTCGAGGTCGATGGCATCGAACTTCTTGTCGACCAGCCGCCAGACGAACGGCCGGCCCTCGGCGTCCGTCAGAATGACCGGAACGTCGGCCTCGTTGACCACTTCCTCGTAGATCCGCCGCACCTGGGGGTTCTCGATCGCCGGAAGCGTCGCCTCGGCCGTGAAGCGGGCGACCAACGTCGCGACGTCGCGGGACTGCTCGTTGAGCTTGCTGATCTGGCGATTGGTGTAAAGAACGCCTGCCGTGACGAGAAGCAGGGCTCCGACGATGAGATAGGTCTTGAGAAGAAGAGGAAGATTTCTCTGAGCCACGCCTACCGCCCGTCCTTCACCGCAGAGAATTGAAACAAACGATCTGCCACGCTAGCACACCCCCGAACAGCCGTCAAAGAACGTTGAGTGTAGCACTTGCGGGTGTCGCCTCCCCCGGAACGGTTCCCACCCGGAGGGCCAGCCAGGCAAGAAGGATCGACGATGCAATGAGGAGCGCAAAGACCGCCTCGTCCCGCCCCAGGGCCCGGGCCAGGACGTGGGTGGTGTGGTCCCGTCCCCCCTTCCAGGGGGCTCTTCCGGCGGCGAATCGACGTACGGTGACGAAGAGAAGATCGAACAGTGGCCAGGTGAAGGGCAGAACGACGGCCCAGGCCTCGAGCCCGGAGGTTGGGCCGGATCCCCAGCCGGAGCCGGATCCCCAACCGAGCCCGAATCCGGAGCCAGAACCGAGCCCGGAGCCGGCACCGAGAGTCGCATCGCCCGACAGCAGGTTTCTTCCGACCAACCCCGCTGCCAGCATGGAGACGGCCTGGCTTCCCGCATTCCCGAAGAAGACCCGGGCAGGAGGCCGATTCTGGATGAGGAAGCCCACCGACGCGGCGGCGCCGAACCAAGCCAGGGTACGGGCGCCCGGGTCTCCGGGTAGCGCGCCCAAGACGGCGAAGCCGCAAGCGGAGACCGTACCGAGGGCGCCGTCGATGTTGTCGAAGATCTGCAGCGCGATCAGCAGAGCCAACACCAGGACGAAGACCAGGGCGGCTTCCATCGACAGAGCCGGCCGCCAGGCCCCCGAGAAGACGAAAACACCCAGGAGTCCGGCCTGGAGTCGCCCCTTCCACCCCGATCGAATCCAACCCCGGTCATCGATGTAGCCGAGAACGAAAGCTCCGATCACAGCAAGTACGGCGGCCAGAGTGGACCGGTCCCAGTTGACGCTGCCGACACTGATCGAGACGACACCCAAGCCGAGCAGCCAACCGGAGAGCCAGGCCGGCCCGCCCGTTCGGGGAACGGTTCGGGAACTGTGTCGATCCCGGCGAGGAGCGTCGATCCAGGGTGGACGCCGAAGAAGGCGGTTCCACAGAAAGACCGAACCGAAGGTGGCGGCCACAGTCATCGCGAGAAAGCCGGAGAGCGATGACACCGGCTACGGACTAGACCGCGGGAGAGGAGCCGGCGGAGGTGCGCAGACCCAGCCTGGCGGCGCGCTCGACCGGAGCACCCGTTCGCGAGTCCGTCAAGTCCGAGTCCGCCGTGCTTGCCGAGTCGGCTGTCCGTGCCGAATCGTCTGCGCATGCCGAGTCCGCTGTGCCCCCCGCTTCCGCCGCTACGTCGGCCGTCGCGTCACCGCCGGCGTCTGCCCGCTGGGTCAACCAACCGTGGATCGAGGACAGGATCTCCTCGAGCGGCGTCTGGTCGTTTCGATTCGTGAAGGAACGAAGCTTGGAGAGACTCGGACGGCGATGGGGAGACTCTTCGAAGCCCGGGCCGTAGGCCGTTTCGAACGGCACGAAGGAAATCTCGGACCTGGATCCGGTCATCGAACGAATCTGATGGGCCAACTCGAGGACGGAAACGGCCTCATCGGACCCGACGTTGAAGACTTCGCCCACCGCCCCGGGATGCTGAGCAAGATCGAGCACGCTGGCGACGACGTCTCCGACGAAGGAGAAGCACCGGGTCTGCGATCCGTCGCCGTAAACGGTCAGCGGCTCGCCCGCAAGGGCCTGCCGGAAGAATCGGGGGATGACCATCCCGTAGGTGTCAACCTGCCTGGGACCTGCCGTGTTGAAACAACGAACGACCGTTGTCGGGACTCCATGCTGCCGGGAGCTGCCGAGGGCGAGATACTCGCCGGTGATCTTGGCTGCCGCATAGGACCATCTCGGCGCGTCGGCCGGCCCAATGATGAAGGGTGAGGTCTCTTCCAGCCGCTCCGTCGAACTCTTGCCGTAGACCTCTGAGCTCGAGAAGTAGACGACCCGGGACACCGGCGAACCCGATCTCAGCAGGCCAAAGAGTGTCCGAACGCTGTCGATGTTGTTTTCGAGACTTCCGAGCGGATCGTCCGTCACCGTTCCCACACCGACCGATGCGGCCAGGTGGAAGATCGTGTCGCAACCGGCAAGCGCGGAGCGAACCGCTTCGGGGTCCGCCGCGTCTCCCACCCGTATGTCTACGGCAGAGGAGTCCGCGACCGCCGAAAGATTGTCTCGGCTTCCTGTCGAGAAGTTGTCAAGGATCCGAACCGTCCGGCCCCGGCGGACCAGTTCTTCCACGAGATGGGATCCGATGAAGCCGGCGCCACCGGTCACCAGGACTTTGTTTTCCAGAGTCTTGACCCTCGCTTGGAGAAATCGGACGGAAGCCCGGGCCTTCGCGCAGAGGCGGGGCCAACCCGGGACAGCCTGGTCCAAAGACCAGTCTAGTTCTCATTACTTGTGACGCTACAAAGAGTTCCCGGTGAGGTCAACCGCGGATTCTTCAGACCGTGGCGGCGGATTCCAGCCGCACGTGGGCAGATCGCAGCGCTGAAGGACCTTACCGACCAGGGGGCGCCGATGCGGAAGGCCAAGGCCGGGACGAAACAGCGACGTCCCGGCGCGTTCCGGCGCGTTCCGGCTACTTGCCCTTCTCTTCCGGTAGGAACTTGTAGTTCTTCTTGTAGTAGTCGAGGAACTCACCGCTCTTCAGCGGCCGCCACCAGTCCTCGTGAGCCTGATACCACTCGACCGTCTGTTGGACGCCGGCCTCGAATTCGACTTCCGGCTTCCAGCCCGTCGCCCGGTTGAGCTTCGTCCAATCGACCTGGTAGCGCCGATCGTGTCCCGGACGGTCGACGACCTGCTTGAGCAGCGAGGCCGGCTTACCTGTGTGGTGCAGCAGACGGTCCGCAACCTCGAGGACGTTCTTCTCGGTGTCGGCTCCAATGTTGTAGATCTCACCCTCGACCCCATCGGCCCCGCAGATCGTGAGGATGGCCGCCGCGTGATCGCGTACGTGAATCCAGTCCCGCGTGTTCTTCCCCGATCCGTAGACCGGCAGGGGTTCATCATCGATGGCGTTGGTGATGAAGAGCGGCATCAACTTCTCCGGGTACTGATATGGCCCGTAGTTGTTGCTGCAACGCGTGACCACGACCGGGATTCCGTAGGTCGCGTAGTAGGAATAGGCCAGCCGGTCTCCCCCGGCCTTCGAGGCGGCGTAGGGGTTGCGCGGCATGAGCGGCGCTTCCTCGGTCGATGCCCCCTCCATGACCTCTCCGTAGACTTCGTCGGTCGAGATCTGGACGAAAAGAGAAACCGGGTGCGCCTTGACCGCTTCAAGGAGTCGGTAGACACCGAAGACGTCTGTAGTGACGAAAGACGCCGGGTCTCCGATGGAACGGTCGACGTGGGTTTCGGCCGCGAAGTTGATGACGAAGTCGAAGCCTTCGGCGATCAACGGAGTGACCAGAGACTCGTCGGAGATGTCCCCCTGAACGAATCGGAAACCGGCTTTGTCCCGAACAGGATCGAGATTTTTCGGATTGCCGGCGTAGGTCAGTTTGTCGAGGACCGTGACCTTGGCCTGAGGATATCGCTCCATGAGCAGGTGCACGAAGTTCGCACCGATGAAGCCCGCCCCACCCGTGACGAGATAGCGGCCGGTCTCGACCGGCCGGTTGTGATTGGCCAAGCTAGCTGTCCTTTCGCGCCCAGTCATAGGGCACATCGTTGTCATGCGGATCGACGCGGAACTCGTCCGGGTCATCGTAGCGGTAGTGTTCCGTGGGAATGTTGAGGAGGACTCCGGTCTCGGTCCCGACGCCCTTCATCCCGTGAAGGACGTGGGTCGGTATGCGAAGAACGATGGGGTTCTTCTCACCCATGAAGAACTCGTTGACCTCTCCGTGGGTCGGAGACCCCTCGCGTCCATCGTAAAGCACGACCTTGACCATGCCCTTGACGACACAGAAGTGATCGACCTGCTTCTTGTGAAAGTGCCAACCCTTGACCACGCCCGGATAAACCGCGGTGATGTAGGCCTGCCCAAACTTTTCATAGAAGTCGTCGTCGTCACGAAGAATCTCCATGAGATATCCCCGCTCGTCGGGAATGACGTTGAGCTTCTTGATGACGACACCTTCGATCACCGCTGCCTCCCCCGTTGTCTTGCCCGCCTTGCGGGTCGCTTCCAAGAGCACAGCTCGCCGGCCGACCGGCCAACGAGCCAAACGCCGGCTGGTCTACTTCTTCTTCTTACGTGCAGGCTTCTTCGCTTCGGAAGAACCGCTGAACCCTTCGTTCATCGCGCGTCCCACGCTTAGGTACTGGAAGCCGGCCGCACGCATCTTTTCCGGATCATAGATATTGCGACAGTCGACGACCTTCGGGGACCTGAGCAGCTTCTTGATCTTGTTCATGTCGAGCTGCCGGAACTCATTCCACTCCGTCGCAATGACGAGTGCGTCCGCTCCCTTGGCCGCAGCGTAGGCGTCCTCGCTGAACTCGACGTTCCGAACTTCCTTGGCCGCCGTCTCCATGGCGATCGGATCGAAGGCGCGGATGGTAGCGCCCTTGCGCTGCATGCCCTTGATCATCTCGATGGCAACGGAGTCACGAACGTCATCCGTCTGCGGCTTGAAGGAGAGCCCGAGGACCGCAATCTCTTTGCCTTTGAGATTGCCGACCAGCGACTCGACCTTCTCCTGCATCTTCAGGCGCTGACGCTTGTTCACGTCGATCGTTGCGCCGACGATCTTGCTCGGAACCCCGATCTTCTTACTAAAGTCAGCCAGGGCCAACGTGTCCTTCGGGAAGCAGGAGCCACCGTATCCCGGACCGGCGTGGAGGAACTTCGGGCCGATACGTCCGTCCAGTCCCATCCCGCGAGCGACCGTACGGACATTGCCGCCGACGGCTTCGCAGATGTTGGCCATTTCGTTGATGAAGGAAATCTTGGTGGCAAGAAACGCGTTCGATGCGTACTTGATGAGCTCCGCCGTCTGCACGTTCGTCTTGATCATCGGCGTCTCGGAAAGATAAAGCGGACGATAGATCTCGGAGAGAATCTGCTCCGCCTTCTTCGACCACGTTCCGATGACTACCCGATCCGGACGCATGAAGTCTTCGACGGCCGAACCCTCACGGAGAAACTCCGGATTACTGGCAACGTCGAACGGCGTGTTCTTGCCACGCTTCTTCAGGACCTCGGCGATCAGCTTGTGCACCTTCTCTCCGGTCCCGACCGGGACGGTGCTCTTCTGGACGACGAGTTTGTAGGACGTCATCTGCTCCGCGATGGTACGTGCGGCGCCGAAGACCTGGGAAAGGTCCGCTTCCCCTCCCTTGCCCGGCGGAGTTCCTACAGCGATGAGGATGGTTCGCGCACCCTTGATCGCCTTCTGCAGGTCCGAGGTAAAGGACAGACGCTTCTCCCGAACGTTCCGCTCGACGACTTCGCCGAGAGAGAACTCGTAGAAAGGGATCTTCCCGCTACGCAGCGTCTCGATCTTGCTCTCGTCCAGATCGACGCAGGTCACGTGGTTGCCAAAGTCGGCAAGACCGGCCCCGGTGACGAGACCGACGTATCCCGTTCCCAGGATCGCGATTTTCTCCATTCCATCCTCCGCTTGGGTCCGACACAGAAAGGCGGAATCCTAGGCGCTCGCCGGATCCCGGGTCAACGTTGATGCGGAGATGAGCGCCCCGAAGGGGCGCCATCTCCTCCGGAAGGCGAAGCGGCGCGCCAACGCGCGCCGAATCGCCATCTGCAGGACTTCAAGTGTTTCGCGGCCTGTGGCGCGCGCACTAAGGCAAATCTCTCCCATTCCCACGAACCGGCCTGGCACACATTCCTCAATCAGCACGCTGGCGATTCGTCGCGCCCCCACGGGGCGCCATCTCCGCATCCATGTAGCCCACCCCACTCCAGCACACCCTCCTAAACCGCACGCCGGCGATTCGGCGCGCCTACGCGCGCCGCTTCGCCCTCCGGAGGAGATGCGCCCCCACGGGGCGCCATCTCCGCATCCATGTCGCCCTCCGGAGGAGATGCGCCCCTACGGGGCGCCATCTCCGCATCCATGCAGCATCCTCGTCACAATTCTCTCCGCTTGGGCTTTGGGTTCATCGGCGCGGGTGATGGGGCGGCCGACGACGATCCAGTCGGCTCCGCCGGAGACGGCGCCTTCGGGGGTTCCGACCGAGACCTGGTCTCCGACGTCGCCGTCGGGGAGCCGGATGCCGGGGCAGACCAGAATCGGGCTGGATCCGTGGGCTGCGCGGAGGGGGGAGGCGGCTTGCACGGGAGCGACCCAACCGTCCAGGCCGGCTTCGACCGCAGTGCCGGCCAGGGCCACGACGTCGTCCCAGGGACGATCCGGATTGGGCGCCGCCAGGCTGGTCAGGCGGGTCACGCCGATGAGCTGCGGGCGATCCGCTCCCTGCCCGACTTCGCGAGCGGCGGAAGCACAGGCGGCCAGGGCCTCGGCGCCGGCCGGAGCGTGAACGGTCAGCAGCCCAACGCCCAGGCGGCCGATGCTACGCACAGCACCGGCCATGGTGTTGGGAATGTCGTGGAGTTTGAGGTCCAAGAAGACGCGTTTCCCCCGGGCTCGCAGGTCCTGAACGACCTTCGGCCCTTCCGCGTAGAACAGTTCCATCCCGATCTTGTACCAGGTAACGGCATCCCCCAGATCGTCGACCAGCCGAAACGCCTCTTCGCGGGTAGGAAAGTCCAAGGCTACGATCAGCCTTTCGCGGGGCCCGGCCGGGCGCATTGGCGCTTCATTCGTCTCCATGGACAATTCCCTCCCTGTTGAGTCTGTATTCTGAATCTGGATTTCTGCCCGGGCTTCCCGTCCCATCGCTCCAGCTGCGCGACCCAGCCGGACCGAATGCCGTACCCAGGCCTCTCGACGCTATTGCGGGGGCTGGTAGGTACCGATCAAGGACTCGATTCCGGGCAGGCCTTCGCGTGACAGAAACTCCTCGATCCCCTGACGGATCCGGCGAGCCGCATCCGGGATGCGAAACGAGACGGTTCCGACCTGGACGGCTCGGGCTCCAACAACCAGGAACTGCAGCGCATCTTCCGCCGTCGCAATCCCTCCGCAGCCGACCACGGGCGCTCCCGTCACCCTGACCGTTTCCCAGACCTTGGCGAGGGCCAGAGGCCGAATGGCCGGTCCGCTCAGCCCGCCCGTTCCTCCGGGCAGATGCGGCTGGCGGGTCCTCGGGTCGACCGACATGCCGACGAACGTGTTGACCGCCGTCAGGGCTTCGGCCCCGGCGTCCCGACAAACGCGCCCGACCTCTCCGATGTGGCTGACATTTGGGCTGAGCTTGGCCCACAAAGGAACGGTCGCGACGTCCCGGACCGCCCGAATGACCGCAGCCGCCGAGTCGGGACGCTGGCAGAATTCGATGCCGCCCTCTTTGACGTTGGGACAGGAGACGTTGATCTCGAGCGCTGCAATTCCGGGAACGTCCCGAAGGTGCTCCGCAGCCTGGACGAAGTCTTCCGGCGCCTTTCCACCGATCGACGCGACGATGGGAACCCCGAGTTCGCGTAGTTTGGGCAGCTTCTCGTCACGAAAGCGCTGGACTCCGACATTCTGGAGCCCGATCGAGTTCAGCAGTCCGGCCGGAGTTTCGTGAAGGCGGATGGGTGCATTCCCGCGGCGCGGTTCGATGGTCAGAGTTTTGGTAACAATTCCGCCGAGCTCCCGGGCCCCGGTCAGCTCCGGTGATTCGGTACCGTAACCGAAGGTCCCCGAAGCGACGAGGATGGGGGTCGGAAAGGTCAGGGATCCGACCTTTACGGACAGGTCGGGACGCTCGCTCATTCTTTCACCCCTTCCCAGTCCACCCGATGGCCTTCGAAGACCGGGCCCTCGACGCAGGCGAACCGGTAGTGTCCAAACTCATCGGACTCCTCTCCCTCGGCGGCGTGAACGGGCACAGCGCACCCGGCACAGATGCCGAACCCGCACCCGAAAATCGTCTCCAACGAGACCTGGCATGGAAAACCGTGTTCTCCCGCCCAGTCGGAGAGCGCGTGAAGCATCGGATTCGGTCCGCAGGAGTAAAGCGCGTTCTCCTCCGGACGCAGCTCGCCGCGTCCACGGAGCTGTTCCAGGAGCTGAATGACATTGCCGTGAAAACCGACACTCCCATCGTCGGTGGCAATCGTGACCGGGTAGGGCACCTCCTCGAGTTCGTAGAGTTGGGCCGAACCGCGGGCGCCGAAAATCAGGATGCCGTCCTCGTAGTTGGGCGCCAGCCCATCTGCCAGCGCGATCATCGGCGCGACACCGCGCCCACCACCGATCAACACAGGACGACGACCGGGAACCGGCCGGAAACCGTGTCCGAGTGGTCCGATCACATCCAACATCTCTCCGGGCCGCCGACGGGTCAGCGCTTCGGTTCCGGGTCCGATGGCGCCGTACACCAGGTGCAGTTCCATCCCCAGGTCGCCGAGCCGGGATCGGGCAATCGAGAAAGGACGCTTGAGTATGAACGGATTCGCCGGAAGGCATTCCACCTGGACGAACTGGCCCGGTTCCGGGGGCCCCCACTCGGCAGGGAGTCTCAGGACCAACTCATGGATCTCGGGATTGAGGCGACGATTGCTGACGACACGTGCGGGGGCGGATTGGGGAACCGAGGTCACTCCTGTCACTCCTCCTCATCCGGATCCGGAGTGGGATCCGCTTCCATGGTGTCCGGCACCGACTCAGGGGCGATGCCAAGCGAATCGATTTCCACGAACCGGGGAGTACGTCCGCGCGGGCCGGGAAGCGGGAGTTTCGACGTCGGGGCGTCGGGTGACGGAGTTCCCGCCGACGAATCCGCTCCGACGGGAAGCGGCGTTCCCATCGAGTCAGACAGTGTCGGGATACCGAGCGAATCCGACAATACGGAGATACCGAGTGAATCCGACAGGACGGAGATTCCGAGCGAGTCGTCCACAGCGTGGCCCGGCGGGTTCGGTCCGAGACCGAATCGATTCCTGCCCGGCTGGGTCGAAGCCTCACCCTCTTCGGACGAGAGGACGCCGTCCCCGTTCGTTCCCTCCCCGACTTCCGGCTCCGGCTCGGGTTCCGGTTCCGGCTCGACGAGCAGAGCCGACAGTCCGGAGGTGTCCTCGTCTGCGGCGTAGAGAAAGTCGATGGCGGACCGGGCTTGCGACGAGGCCGGGTACTCATTCACGACCTCGCGAAAGAGATCGAACCCGACGATGTCGTCGAGGCTGTCTTCCTCCACATGGATCCAGGCCAGCGCGTACGCGGCCCTGGCGGCGTTCTCCGTGTCCGGAAAGTCATTCCGAACCTTGGTGTACTGTGCCAGCGCGGCCGCAACGTCCCGCTGCGAGTAGTAGTACAGCTCGGCAATCTTGAGTCCGGCTTCCGCCCTCTTCTCCTCGCCGGAATTCTCGGTCTCCGAACCGGCTTCCTTCGCCAACGAACGAAATTTCTTCAGATTGGTCAGACGGGTTCGCGCGAGGTCGCGGAAGGTAGAACGTGAGCTGGTCTTGGCAGCTTCCTCGTACGCCGTCTCTGCAGCGTCGAGAGAGTCGAGGTAGGTCTCGTAGGTGTACCCGATCTGGTACTGGGCCTCGGATGCCGAACCCGACCCGGGATCCAACTCGACGATGTCGCGCAGGATTTCGACGGCTCGCTCGTGTTGCTGCAGGCGGTTGTGGGCCTGGGCCATTCCGAGCCGGACACGCGACGGGTACTCGTTGCGTTGCCTTCGATCCGCCGTCGCCTCCTCCTTCGGAAGCTGGCGTTCCAGTCGCTCAATGGCTTCGCCGGAACGACCGAGCCGAATCAACGACTGCGCCATCTGGATCTGCGACGTTTCGTAACGCTCCTGGACTTTGGTCTGGTCTGCCAATTCACGGAAGGCGTAGAGCGCACTGTCATAGATGCCCTCCTCGAAGTAGAGCCGACCGATCTCGAGCAGTCCCTCCTCCCCTCGTTCCGATTCGGGAAAGGTGTCGACGAGTTCGCGATACCCCTGAATGGCCCGGCCGCGCTCGCCCTGCTTCTCTGCACTGGCCGCTCTCGTATAGAAGATGTCGGCCTTTTCCTCCATCTCGGGGTCCTCGGCCAACGCACTCTCGAAGGCGTCGTTCATTTCCTCGTAGAGCCCGCGCTCGTGGAAGGACAAGCCCCGAAGAAAGTGGGCCTGGGGCACGAAGTCGGAGTCCGGAAAGTTTTCCAGAAGTCCGTCCAGTGTGATGAGGGAACTGTCGTAGGCCGCTTTCCCGTAGTACGACGCGCCCATGAGATAGATGGCGTCGTCTGTCCAGCGACTACCGGCGTGGAAGTTCAGGACCTTCTTACACTGCAGGATGGAGTCGTCATAGCGTTTGACCGCTTCTGGAGGAACGAGGTCGGTCTCAGACGCCTCACGGAGCGTTTCGGCCTGCGCGAAGTGCTTCTTGGCGAAGTAGAACGTGTTGTAGTACGCACAGGCAGACGTCGTGCCCACAAGGAAAAGGGCAAGCATCCAGGCTGTGTGTCGCAATCGCAGCCACGATCCGCTTTCGCTCTGATTCAGCGCAGGTCCTCCCCCATGGTGAGCGCCGTGGGATCCGGCGTTCCGGTCGCCTGTCTCGTGTCGAAGGTCAGGCGTCCGCCCGCCACTGTCAACCTCGTACGCACCGGAAGTTCCGTCCCGACGAACGGACAATTGGACGCCAAAGACTTGAACTCCGAAGCGACGATTTTTCTCCGTGCTCGCAGGTCGAGAACGGTGAAATCCGCCACTTCACTCCGGGCTACTTTCGACTCGGGCAGCCGCAGGACGCCGCGGGGACGGCAGGTGTAGAGCTCGAGAAAGCGCCTGAGGTCCATGCCCTCCTCGATGACCATGGCCTGGTACCCGGCCGAGAACGAGGTTTCCAGACCGGTAACCCCGAAAGGCGCACGGTCGAACTCGACATCGGTCACCACTTGGGAGTGCGGATGGTGATTCGAAGCGATGACGTCGATCGTCCCGTCCAGAAGCCCCGCGCGCAGGGCGGCGCGATCATCGGCGGACCGGAGGGGAGGGTTCGTCTTGAACCGGGTGTCGTACCCTCGAACCGCCTCGTCGGTGAAGACGAGGTGATGCGGGCTCACCTCGGCCGTCACCGGCAACCCACGAATCTTGGCCCGTCGAACCAACTCGACGCCCCGGGCTGTTGAAAGATGCTGGACGTGCAGGCGGCAACCGGTGTGTGCGGCCAACGAAAGGCTGCGAGCGATGTGGATTTCCTCCGCCGGGGCGGGAATCCCGCGTAGTCCCAGCGTCGTCGAGAGGAATCCTTCGTGCATGACGCCCCGGCCGCGGAGACCGCGCTCGTCGCAGTGGACGAAGACCGGCAGGTCGCACATGCGCGCGTACTCCATGCCGCGCCGCATGACGTCATTGGACTCCGTCGCGCCCCCGATATCCGAAACCGCAACCGCTCCCCCGTCGGCCAGTTCCCACATCTCGGTCAGCTGCTTTCCCTCGTCGTTGCGAGTCAGCGCACCGACCGGATGAACTCGGGTGCCGCAGGCGGCGCGCGCACGATCCCGGATGAGGTCGGTAACGGCTCGACTGTCGTTCGGGGTCGGCGTATTCGGCATCGACGCGATCCCGGTGAACCCGCCGGCCGCCGCAGCCAGAGCGGCCGTCTCGATCGTCTCTGTATCTTCAGCACCGGGCTCACCCAGGTTCGCACTCAGGTCCAGAAGCCCCGGGACGACCGTGTGTCCCTCCAGGTCGAGAACCGGCACGTTCTCGGCATGGACTTCAGAACCGATCTCCGTGATCAGTCCGCGCTCGACCCGTATGCAAACCGGTCCGCTGGGCCCGTCGACCAGGGGATCGACGATTTCGACTCCGCGAAGAATGAGTTCCAGTCCCCGATTCGACTCGTTCACATACCCTCCTTTCGCCAGGCGTCCGGCTACGCGCCGGGTAGAGCCGCCGCCATCTCGATTCCGTTGGCCCGCCAGGTCAGAAAGCAAACCGCCATTCGTACGGCCACTCCGTTTGCGACCTGCTCGAGGATGACCGACTCCGGTCCGTCCGCTACCGCCGCCTCCATCTCCACACCACGGTTGATGGGTCCCGGGTGCATCACGAGGAGGTTCGGGTTCTTCACGATGTGGCGGCGTTCCAATCCAAAGGTTCTCGCGTACTCGCGAATCGACGGAAGGAACCCGCTCTCCATCCGCTCGAGCTGCAACCGGAGAACGACGACGACATCGCACGCCTCCAGCGCTTCGTCGAGAAGATGCGTCACGCGAACACCCATGCGCTCGATTTCACGGGGCATCAGGGTCTGAGGGCCGACGAGCGTGATGTCCGCGTCGAACTTTTTCAAACCCCAGATATTGGAACGTGCGACGCGACTGTGGGCCACGTCTCCGACGATGGCGACGCGAAGACCGTCCAACTTACCCTTGTGCGCACGCATCGTGTAGATGTCGAGAAGTCCCTGCGTCGGATGCTCATGGAAACCGTCTCCGGCGTTGATGACGCAGGCATCGACATGTTCCGCGACGTAGTGCGGCGCCCCGGACGCGCCGTGCCGAAGAACGACCATGTCGACGGCCATCGCTTCGATGTTCCGGATCGTGTCCTTCAACGTCTCACCTTTGGAGACGCTGGAACCGCTGGCAGAGAAGTTGATGACGTCTCCGGAAAGACGCTTCTCGGCAAGCTCGAAACTCAGCCGCGTGCGGGTCGACGGTTCAAAGAAGGCATTGCAGATTGTGACACCGCGCAGACTGGGAACCTTCTTGACCTGTCGCCCGATGACCTCGCGAAACGACTTTGCCGTATCGAGGATGTTCTCGACTTCCTCGCGGGAAAGCTCTTCGAGTCCGAGAAGGTGCTTCCGGCGAAAGGCGCCGTCCGAGGTATCCGTCACTCGGTGACCTCCCGCGGAATGTTGCCGTCGAGTTCGTCGATACGAATGCCGTCTTCGTCGTCGATCTCTTTGAGATGGACGTGAATGACCTCACGGCGTGACGTAGGGACGTTCTTCCCGACGTAGTCGGCGCGAATGGGAAGTTCACGGTGACCGCGATCGACGAGGACCGCGAGTTGGATCGCCCGCGGCCGGCCGAAGTCCATCAGCGCATCCAGCGCCGCCCGGACTGTCCGCCCGGTGAAAAGGACGTCATCGACGAGGACGACGATCTTGTTCTCGAGATCGTGCGAGATCTCCGTCGTCCGCGCCACCGGCTGCTGCGCCACTTTCTGCAGATCGTCCCGGTAGAAGGTGATGTCGAGGATGCCGAGCGGCACCTCCGCGTCTTCGAAGCGGCGAATGTTGTCCTGAATGCGCTCCGCCAAAGGGACACCGCGGCGCCGGATCCCGACCAGGACCAGGTCTTCCGTCCCCCGATTCCGTTCCACGATCTCGTGGGAGATGCGCGCGACCGCACGACGCATCTCGTCGGCGTTGACGATGAAAGCCTTCTGCTTGAGGTTCATGAGATTCATCCTCCGGCAAGTTCGTGACCGGTCCCCCGTAGTCGGATTTCCACACTACGAGTGGACGGATGGAAACGTCGTGGTTCAGTTGGAACTCGGACACGGACGTGTCGAGGCATGCATCCTCTCCTTCCTGATCTCGCGGGATCAAGTTAAAGGCGGATTTGTGGGCGAAGCGGAGTCGGGGCAACCCGGCTCGAGGACGCTTCGACGGGAGTCACTTCTCGGATCTCCCGACGCGTTCGCGGGAATCTAGCAACCCAGGACACGGGAGCGCCAGCGGAATCGGCCGCCGATCCGGAAAGCCCGGCGCAACTCAGCCCAATAGAGCGCTCCGGTCGAACAGCTGACGGCCGCTGTCACGACTTCAGTAGACCTCAAGGGCTCCGATCGAAGACCGAACGGCCGGATCCAGGCGCTCCGCCATGTCTTCCGGAATCAGATAATCGATCTGCACCCGGCGGCCCGCCGGCGTCACGAAGACCAGCCGGTCGTTGGTCCACCCGGCGCCCTCGATCCGCAGCTTACGGACCGGGAGGTCGCCCAGCGTTATTTCCTTGTCCTTGACCGCGAAGTTGCCCGCCTTCTCTCTGGCCGCCGCCAGATAGCCGTCCCACCAGGCTTCGTCGATCGGGCCCATACCGTCATTGGGGAACTCACCGACAAAGATCCGCGCCTGCGTCGACGGAATGGCGAAGAGCATCCTGGGGACGGTGAAATAGAGCCCGTCGGAACCCTCGGCATTGGCCAGGGCGCCCCGCGCCTCTTCGAGAAAGGAACGCCCCGCCGCCTGGAACCCGGCGGGAGGATGGAATCTCAGACCCAGTGTCTCGTCCCGCTCAAACGGGGCGAGCATGGCCGGATCGACCTCGAAGGTCTCCTCCTGGGAGCAGGACGTCGTGAGCAGGACAAGAAACAGCATGGCGAGGAACGTACGCATGTCGGCAGGATCCTATGAAGTCGAAGGAGGGGTCAAGGTCCCAGAGGACTCGATCGAGCGGAGCCCGCGATAGCGCTCCACGTGGTAGCGCAGGAAGTCTTCAACGACGCGCTCCAAAGCTCCGGACCAGCGCCGGAGGCTGTCGCCGTTGTCCGCGGGCCGGATGGCCGGATCTCGTCGGACGTAGGCCTCAGTCACCTCTCCCACGCGTGCCCCGGCATCCGGCTCGCCACCTGATTCGGCGGTTGCCGCGTCCAGGGTGGCGGCGGTCGGAAGCTCCCGGGGCGTCACCATCGAACGCACGCGCAGAAGCGCCCGTACCGTCATCGGCTGGCCGAACTCCCCCGAACCGGCACAGTTTCCGCAAAGAGCGCCCCCTTCCGCAGGCCGAAAGAGCCAGACCCGGCTCGCGGTCTCCGTAGTGAGGGCCGCTTCGTCCAGCGAGGTACCGCAGTGGAGGCAGGCGTCGAGCAGCGGGGCATAGCCGAGCAGACTTGCGGCGCGAAGTTGGAACGCGCGAAACAACTCTCCCGCCTCTCCCAAACCGACGCGGGACATTCGGGAGAGCGCCCGGCAGGCCGTCAGGTAGAGCGAGTCGGAGGGTTCCTCCTCGAGCACCATCCGGTCCAGAAACTCGAGCAGGCCGCATCCGTACTGAAAACGATCGCCACGCAAAAGGACGCCGCGGTACTCCTCGATGACGTCCCCACTTTTCACCATCTGCAGGTTGCGCCCGGAACGGAAGTAGACGACGAACTCTGACCGGGTGAAGAGCTCCAGGCTGGCGCCGAGAGGACTCTTCGGCTCTCGCACACCCTTTCCGATGACGGAGATCTTGCCCAGCTCCCGGGTCAGGAGGGTCGCCACCCGGCTGGTGTCCCCGTACCGAAGGTTGCGGAGCACCAACCCTTCCGTCCGAACGATGCGCGAACTCATCGCGTCGCCAGCTCGGCATCCGCGGTCGTTGGGGCAAGCTGCGGGACGGTAACCCGCAGAGACAGGATCCGCCGGTCCGTCGCCTTCTCGACTTCGAGCATGGACTTCGTCAGCGCCACCTCGTCGCCGACCTGCGGGATGCGTCCCGCTTTCTCCAGGAAGAGGCCGGCCACGGTCTCGTATTCTCCTTCGGGAAGGAAGTTTTCCCCGAGCTCGGCGATGTCCTCGAATTCATTGAATTCTTCGACTTTGCAAACGCCGTCGACCATGTAGACCCCGGCAGAAAGCCGGCGGATTCGCTTCCGAACGATGTCGTGTTCTCCCGCCAGATCGCCGATGAGGACCTCGACCAGGTCTTCCATCGTGACGAGGCCGGCATGGCTGCCGAACTCGTCGACCACCAAACCGGAGTGCATCTTCGAGTCGGCCAACTGTTCCAGGACGGCGACTCCGGGCAGGGTCTCCGGGAAGAGCGGCGCTGTCTGCGCCAGCTCGCGAATCGGTCGATCCAACGCATCCGGCCGGGAGAGGTCGACCATCCGCACCATGCCGAGGATCTTGTCCACGTCCTCGTCGAAAACGGGGTAGTGCGAGTGGCGATAGTGCCGGATCCGAGGTAACGCTTCGCGCGGCGTAAGGTCGCCGGCAAGCGCGACGACCTGGGAACGAGGCACCATCACTTCCTCGAGAGTCAGATCGTCGAGATCGCGGGCCGACTCCAGGAGAGAGTCCGGACTCGTGGGCTCCGCGCCGTTGTTGGACGTCCGGTTCTCCGCAGGTTTGTGCAGACGCGCGTCCACTGCCTCGTAGGCCAGCAACGTCCAAAGTGCGAGTCCCCGAACCGGCGCCAGAAACCAGGTCCACCGGCGAGGAAACGGCTGGTTGCGGCCCCAGGTTCGTGCCCCCCCCACCAGAACCGAGCCGATCGCCGCGACAAGGGCCGCCCCGAGGACGATCTGGCCCGGGTTCAACGACCGAAGCCCGAACATCGCGGCCAGACTGAGAGACGCCCCCGCCAGGTAGAGCCAGAACCCCACCTGGAGTTGGAGGCCGCGCTGAAGACGAAGTCGCCGAGCTTCCGCGGGCACGGCGGCTTCCCACACCAGAAGCCACAGAATCCAACTGGAAAGCAGCAGCCCCAGGACCGGAAGGAGGCTCACGGCGTCTCCTCCCTGCTAGCAGCGCTTTCCCGTGAGGCCAGGAATCGGAAGACATCGGACAGTGTCACCACGCCAAGGGTGCGGCCCCGAACGTCGGCCACCGCACCGATGGTGACCCGGTTGCGCCGAAACTCCTCGACGAGTCGCCGGGTCGACAGTCGACGAGGGACGCGGAGCAGACGGCGAAGGTGACGGCGCACAGGCTCACTCGCTCCCCCCTCCAGCGCCAACGGGGTCAGATCCTTCGCATGGGCGATCCCCAGGATCCGGTCGAGGGAGCCCTCGACGATCACGACCCGGGTCCTCCCCGACTCGCGCATCGAATCGAGAACCTCACCGGCCGTCGCGCCGCCACCGGCCACGATCACATCGTCCCGCGCCGTCATCAACGTTTGGACGTCGGTATCCTCGAGGCTGAGTGCGCGACGCAGGAGCGCGGTCGCGTCTTCGGACAACGGAGTCGTCCCGGAGGGCGTCGGGCCGACGTCCTCTTCATCCTCGCCTTCGGCTTCCGGCGAATCCGGGGTCGAGCGTCGTCGAAGCAACAGCGCCAGCTCGGTCCAGATCGCGCCGGCCACGAGGACTCCGAAGAAGGGGCCCAGCTGCAGACTCCCACTCTCCCCGGACGGGCGGCTCACCCAAACGGCCAGCACCACCCAGGGCAGGGCGCAGAGAGGAAGGAGAATCGCGTTGGGCCAGCCCATGGCCCACCATCCCCGCGGTCGGAGCCGTCTCACGACGAACGGAAGCAACAGCCCCGTCGCCATGAGGATCCAAAACGCGCTCAAGATTCCCGCCTTTCCATCAGTTCGACCTCAAACCCGCGACGCCGACACCTTAGCCGCAAGTCCCGCTCCCTCGGCTCCATACGGGCCCGGTCCGCAGCCTCGATGTGATCGTATCCGAGAACGTGAAGAACCCCGTGGACGACCAGCCGTAGCAACTCCCGCCCATAGGGTACACCCTGTTCGTCGGCTTGACGTGCGCACTGTGGAAGCGAGATGGCGATCTCTCCCAGCATCGGAGGTTCCCCGTCCGGAATCGGCGGCGCCGCGTCCACAGAATCCGAATCGGAATCTGTGTCAGAAAAAGAGAGGACGTCCGTCGTTCGGTCCTTCCCACGGAACTCCCGATTGAGACGGCGCATCTGGCGGTCACCACAAAGGAGAACCCCAAGGACCGCACCCGGCGGAGCCTTCTCGGCTTCGAGGCATGCGGCCACGATTTCCCGGAGTCGTGCCCGATGAATGCGAAAACCCCGATGGGTTCCGCGGATCGGGACGTACTCGGGGAGGCGCCAGTTCACCCCTGAGCCCTCCACGGGGGGCCGTGTCGAAGTCGGAAGGTCGATCGAAAGGGAGATCGGGGTGATCCCGGCTCACCGAGTTGGCCGCGACCCGGGTTGCCATCACCGCCTCGCGAGGAAACGACGCAACGATGGCGCGGTCTCAAGAGTCGTCGGACTCCGGTCCCGATGGTTCGTCGTCGTTCCAGCTCGGCACGCTTCGGACGCGGGGCGCAGCGGGCGTACCCAGGTCTTCGGCGGACGCAGGGCCGGTCCGGGGACGGGACTCCTGGTCGAAAGCCCGAATGATCTCACGGACGAGCCGGTGCCGGACGACGTCCCCGTCATTGAAATAGACGAAGCGGATTTCTTCGACTCGCCGAAGAATCGATTGGATCCGAACCAGACCGGAGTCTGCCGGATCGTCGAGATCGATCTGCGTGACGTCGCCGGTGACCGCCGCTTTCGAGTTCGGGCCAAGGCGGGTCAGGAACATCTTCATCTGTGTCAGCGTGGCGTTCTGCGCTTCGTCCAGAATGACGAAAGCGTTGGCCAGCGTCCGGCCCCGCATATAGGCCAGGGGCACGACTTCGATCACACCAAGCTGGAGGAAACGCTGCAGCTTCTCCAGGGAGATCATGTCGTTGAGAGCGTCATACAAAGGCCGCAGGTAGGGATCGACCTTGTCCTGAAGGTCACCCGGAAGATATCCCAGCCGCTCGCCCGCTTCGACGGCAGGACGGGCCAGGACGATCTTGTCGACTCGCTTCTCCTTGAGCATGCGGACAGCGATCGCCACGGCGAGGTACGTCTTCCCCGTTCCGGCCGGACCGATTCCGAAGACGACGTCCCGTGTCAGCAATGCCTCGACGTACCGCGCCTGGGTGACCGTTCGAACTTTGATGACCTTCTTGTCACCGAGAAGGACGACGCCGTCGCGGGAAGGGAGAGCGGAATCCTCGTCGTCGGCCGCGGCGGAGGCGGAAAAGAAGTACTCCAGGTCTTCCTTGGTGATCGGACGACCTCGTCGGGCCCGGTCCATCAGGACTTCGATCATCTTGACCGCGCCGGCGACGGCCGGCTCCGGACCCTGGACGGAAAGTTCACCGCGACGACTACTGATGCGAACGTCCCAGTGATCTTCGATCGCCCGCAGGTTCGAGTCTGCCTGCCCAAAAAGAGGAAGAGGGTCGATCCCCTCGAGAGGTAAGACGACACGGTGCTCGGACAGACTCATAGGCTTTGTCTTGTCGACTCCCGGGCGGCGCCCGCAGTTGCTGGTCCCAGCAGGCTGGAGAAATCTCGGCAGCCCGCTAGTCGAGGTTCATCGGGGAATCTTGAGTGCGGCGCCGGCCTTCAGCGGTGCGTCCTCCGCGCCGATCTTCGCCTTGTTCGCTTCGTAGATGTCCTTCCACTTCAGCGCGTCCCCGTAGAGCAGTTTCGCAATCTGGCGGAGGGTATCCCCTTCTTTGACTTTGTATTCCGTCAATGACTTCCGTCGCAGCCTGAGCTCACGAAGCTCAGAATTGACCTCGCGGATCTCCGAGGAGAGTTCGATCGTCTGCGTCCGGAGGGTGTCCCCCATCGTGGCCAGTGTGTCGAGGCGGGCCGTGAAGTCCGCAGTTTCCTTCCGCAGGTCCGCCAGGTACGCGTTGAGCTCGTTGCAATAGGCATCCCGGGCGCCCTTGGAGAGATTCATGATCTCTTCGTTGGAGTAGAACTGGCCCTCACGTGGGTTCCGATCGAGATCTTCGGAACCGCCGGCACAAGCGACGACGACGAGGATCAGAGGAAACAGGAACGCCACCGAGGTCAGGACTTTGCGTGCGGAAAACGTTGGCATCGTCATCAACCCTCCTCGCCGAGCAGGGCTTTGAGTTCATCCCGTTCTTCAACCAAACGCTCGAGCCGTCCGCGGGAAACGTCCAGATTGTTGAGGGACCGCGTCACCTCTTCCATCTTCTGATCATAGGCGTCCTTGGCCTGATCCCGCTTCGACTCGGCCAGCTCGATCTGGGCCGGAATGGTCATGCACGGACGCACGGCACTGGTACACCCGGATCCTGCAACCAGGATCGCTGCGGCCGCGAACCACAAGTCCTTCTTCTTCAACAGTCGTCCTCCCTCTCTTCGCACGGCCTCGAACCGCACTTTCGCGGTCCTCCCCGTGTCCAGTCCCGGCCTACTGAAGCCCGGATCCCGCGAAGTCTAGCATAGCACCCGCTAGGAGAAACGGACCTCCGTGACAACGTAGGTCCCGCCGGACTGATCGTCCCGGGTGATCGTGATCAGACCCTTCTCCGCAGCATCCTCCAGCAATGCACTGAAGGTACGATAGCCGAAGGCGCCCTCGTTGAAACTCGGACGCTTCCGCTTGATCGTATCCTTGATGGCAGAACTCCAAAGGATGTCCCGATTCTCCCGAAGAAGAGCCTCGATGGCGTCGAGCAACAGCTCGAAAGCCTCGTCCTGCTTCGACGCCTTCTTCGTTCCTCGACCGGAGCGCTTCCTCGACGTCTTCCGCTCCGGAATCAGTTCTTCGTAGTACAGAAACTCGTCGCAGTTCTCGGAAAGCAGTTTCGAGGTCGATCCGCTGAGTCCGATTCCGATGACGCTCTTGTTGTTTTCCTTGAGCTTGGAAACCAAGGGTGAAAAGTCGCTGTCCCCGGAGAAGATCACGAAGGTATCGAGGTGATCCTTCGTGTAGCAAAGATCGAGCGCGTCGACGACCAGCCGCACGTCCGCCGAGTTCTTGCCGGCCTGGCTCCGCTTGGGTATCTCGATCAACTCGATGGCCGACTCATGGAGATCCTCGCGGAACTCCGAGTATCGCGTCCAATCGGCGTAGGCCCTTTTGACGATGATCCGTCCTTTTTCCAGAAGGCGGCTCAGGACGATATCGATCTTGAATTCCTTCTTCTTGTTGCCTTTGAGACCCAGAGCGATGTTCTCGAAGTCTGCGAAGAGCGCAATTCGGGCTTCAGACTGGGGTTTTGAGTTCATGCGTTCTGGTCCGCCTCTGCCTTGGGAAGCTCTCTACGAATGTGAAGCTCGGTCAGTTCGTTGTCCTCCAGCGCGGACGGCGCGCCGTCCATAAGGGAGGATGCCGAAGTCGTCTTCGGAAACGCGATGGTGTCGCGCAGGGAACTGCGGCGTCCCATCAGCATGATGATCCGGTCGAGCCCCAGCGCGATCCCGCCGTGCGGCGGCGCCCCGTACTGGAACGCTTTGAGAAGAAACCCGAACTTCTTCTCCGCTTCTTCGTCGGTCACTCCGATGACGCGCATGATCGCTTCCTGGATATCGCGGCGGTGGATTCGGACCGAACCGGAACCGAGTTCAATGCCGTTCAGCACGAGGTCATAGAGCTGCCCCCGCACACGTTTCGGATCGGACTCGAGATACTCGATGTCCTCATCCATCGGCATCGTGAACATGTGGTGGGCAGGGGTCATCTGTCCCGTGTCCGGGTCTTCCTCGAAGATCGGGAATTCATTGACCCAGAGGAAACGCCACGGCAAAGCCGCGTCCGGGTTTTCGGCGAGCCAGTCGTTGCCGATCCTGGAACGTAGCGCCCCCATGCTGCGCCAAGCCGTCGTCTGACGGTCGGCAACCATCGCCAAAAGGTCCCCGTCCTCCGCTCCCGTGGCGCGGATCAGTTTCTGCTGAGTCTCTTCATTCAGGAACTTGGCAATGCCCGTGTCGAGTTTGCCGTCCGCTACCTTGGCCCGGGCCAGACCCTTCGCACCGTACCTCTTGACCAGCGCTTCGAGTTCGTCCTGCTGCTTGCGACTGAGAGCGGCCCCTCCGGGAATGCGCATCCCGTGAACGACGCCGCCGCCGGTGACCGTGTCATCAAAGACTTTGAACCCGGATCCGGTGACGGCCTCCGAGAGGTCGACGAGTTCGAAGTCGAAGCGCAGGTCCGGCTTGTCCGAACCAAAACGGTTCATGGCGTCCGCATACTGCATTCGCGGAAACGGCGTCTCGAGATCGATATCGAACTCTTTCTTCCAAACCGAGGAGATCAGTCCTTCGATGATGCGGAAAACATCCTCTTCCCCGACGAAGCTCATCTCCAGGTCGATCTGGGTGTGTTCGGGCTGGCGGTCTGCGCGAAGGTCCTCGTCCCTCAGGCAGCGGGCCAACTGGTAGTAGCGATCCATCCCCGAGACCATGAGGATCTGCTTGTAGAGCTGCGGCGACTGCGGCAGCGCGTAGAAGTCCCCTGGGTGGACGCGGCTCGGCACAACGTAATCGCGCGCACCTTCCGGAGTCGGTCGCACCAGCATCGGAGTCTCGATCTCCCAGAAACCCTCCCCGTTGAGGAAGGTACGGATGGCCAGAGAGACCCGGTGCCGCAGACCCATCATTTCGCTGAGCCAGGGACGGCGCAGATCGAGAAAGCGGTACTCGAGCCGCAGGTCTTCCCCGACCGAGTCCGCCTCGTCGAGAACGAAGGGCGGCGTCTTCGAATCGTTGAGTATCCGCAGTGACGTGGCGGCGACTTCGATTGCGCCGGTCGCGAGCTTGTCGTTGACCATCTCGTCCGGCCGCGCATCGACTCGGCCGTCGATCCCAATGACAAACTCGCTGCGCAGTGTTCTTGCGCGCTCGGCCAGCTCGGCTTCGGCTCCACCCTCCGCCGGATGAAAGACGACCTGAGTCAGACCATGCCGGTCTCGTAAGTCGATGAAGAGAACTCCGCCGTGGTCCCGAGTCCGGTAGACCCAGCCGGCCAGATGTACTGTTTCCCCGACGTTGTCGCGGCCGAGTTCGCCGCAGGTATGCGATCGTCGCCACTCTGCCAGATGGTCGAGCTTCACTTTGTCCCCCTTCGACTCGGCGATTCACCGGGCCCCGGGTTGGTATGTTCAGGAATTCTGCCTGCGGGCCAATCCGGGAACTCTCGATTCCCATCGGGCACCCACGAAGGTGCCGAAACTACCTCCACAGACATCCGCCAGCCAATCACCGACGCTCGAGGTTCGGCCGGGTATCCGACTCTGCAGAGTTTCGTCGCCCAGTCCGAGAAGGGCGATCATTCCGATCGTTCCCCACGCGGCCTCGGCGCGACGGCCACCGCTCATCCTCAGGGCCCGGTAGAGGAGCCAGCCCAAGGCGGCATATTCACCGAAATGTGCGACCTTGTCCAGATGAGGGATATCCAGAGCGGGCAGCCCACCCCCGGGACGCGAGGACAGGAAAAGCACGGTTGCTTCGAACAGCAGGACGGGAAGCCAGGCCCGCAGGAACCGCCCGATCATTCTCAGAGTCGGGCCTCGACGTTGCGGATGGCCGTGAGCGCCGACTCCGGTTCCTCGACCCCGAGCAGGTCCTGGTGCAGGTCTTCAGAGCAGAGGACTCGCGAAATCCGGGCCAGGACCCGAATGAATCCTCCCCGGGCGGCCGGGCCGGTCACGAGGAAGACGAGACGAACCGGCTGGTCGTCGACGGACTCGTAGTCGAGCGGCTCGCGCAGCCGAAGCAGACAGACGGAAAGATCTGGCGCGGCCGGACACTGCGCGTGGGGTACAGCCACCCCCCGACCGATCCCGGTGCTCATCACCTCTTCACGGTCGACCAACGCCTGTCGAATCTTCGGAATGTCCTCGACCCGGCCGGCGGCCGCCAGGCAATCGATCCCCTGGTCGAAGAGCTGTTCCTTGCTCTTCGCATCAACATCGAGGCGTATCAGCTCGGGGCGTATGAGATCAGAAAGGAGAATCATCGAGAAGAATCCCCGGCACACTCTACAAGGGTGCGGAACGGCGCAGCGGAGCGGCACGTTCCTCCGGAGGGCGAAAGTGGCGCGCTGGGCGCGCCATTTCGCCAAGCGTGCTACTCCAGACAAGAAAGTGGGTCGACCTTTCGATCGACCCGAAACAGGGGGCATGCTAGCAAACCGCAACCGACTGTCAAGTTTGCCCGACCCGGACCTGTCACCCACACCGACGGTCGTCCGACGGTGGGTTGTTCGTGACTAGGCGCGTCGGGTTCGACGACGGTCGAGGTCGTAGCGCTCCAACTTTCCTTTCAGGCCTTTTCGCGAAAGACCGAGTTCGGCCGCGGCCCGGCTCTTGTTCCAGCGGTGCCGGCGCAGAGACTCGAGCAGCATCTCTTTCTCCAAAGACTCGAGACGCTCCTTGAGGACCAGGCTGTGGCTCGTGTTCAAGTCCTCCATCGTCACCGTCGGAGGAAGATCTTCTGCCGAAAGTACGGCTCCATCCTCGACCAGGGTCACGGCCCGCCGGACGGCCTTCTCCAACTCACGAACGTTTCCGGGCCAGTCGTGGGACCGGATCGCGGAATGGAAGGTCTCGGAGACTCCGCCCAGGTTCTTGCCGGCCTCGTCCGCGAAGCGTTCGATGAAGCACTCCGTCAGCAGAGGGACATCCGAAGGACGATCCCGTAGAGCCGGGATCTGAATCGCGATGTCATTGAGGCGGTAGTAGAGGTCCTTGATGAACTTCCCGTCCTCGACTTCGGTGCGAAGGTCGGGACAGCTCGTGGCGCAAACGACACGTACGTCAAGGGGACGGTAACCGGTGTCACCGACCGCGCGGATCTCGCCGGAATCCAGCAAGTGCAGGAACCGACGCTGCACGGCCAACCCGGCTTTGTCGATTTCGTCGAGGAAGATCGTCCCGCCGTTCGCTTCTTCGAGGAGCCCGAGGCGATCCTGCGTCGCACCCGTAAACGCACCCTTGCGATGCCCGAAGAGTTCACTCTCGAGCAGGGTATCCGGAAGCGCCGCGCAATCTACGGTCACGAAGGCCCGGTCGCGCCGGTCGCTGACCCGATGAATGGCCTGTGCGACCAGCTTCTTCCCGGTCCCGGTCTCACCCTGCAAGAGGACCGTGAGATTGCTTCCGGCGACCCGACGAACGAGCGACAGGATGGAAAGCATCTGGGGGTCCTGCGTGATGATGTCCGCGACATAGAGACCGTTGCGGATCTGCTCCATCTCCGGAATCTCGGCCATGTCCGCGCCCGGCGCTTCGATCGGAACGGACCGGGCGACGACGGCGGAAAGAACGGTCGCGTAGTCGAGGTCGGTCTTGGAATACCGACGGGGCTCACCCTCTCTCCGCTCCAGGTAGAGCAGGTGGGACCGGTTGTGGATACGAACCGGGATGGCGAGCACGCCGGCGCGCTCTCCCTCGACCAACGTCTCGAAAACCCGCGGCTGCCTTGGGTCTTCGATGCCAAGAGTGGTCGCGTCGATGGTCCGGCGTCCACCCAGGCGTCCCATCGAAAGCGAAGTCAGCAACTCGAGCGGTGCGTCATCCGACACTCCGACTTGAGCAAGGAACGCTCCGTGCGCACCCAGCGCTTCCGCCAAGAGGACGACCGAGGCTCGCAGCATCTCCGAGACCTGAGCGTCCCACGCGAAGATTTCTTCGAGACGAACCAGGACCCGGCCACCATCGATTCCCGTCTCGTTCTCGCGAAGCAGGTGGCTTTCCAGCCGTCCGGCCAATCCGTCGACGAAGTCCTGAAGGTCCGGTGAGGAAACCGAGACACGGTCTCGCACGGTCTCCAGACGCGAGGCCGCCTCGACCGTTCGCCCCTTCTCGACGAGGCAATCGATGAGACGGATCTCGACGCGGTCGGCAAGAAGATTGAGCCCGACTCTCTGGTAGAGCTCCTTGGCGGTTTCATAGTGGGAGAACGCCTTGTCGGCGTCGCCGGAACGACGGGCCGAAAGCGCGGCGTGTTCGTGTAGGCGAGCCTCCCGAGGACGTTCCCCGCGGTCGCCGGAACAACGAATCTGGTCGTTGAACAGAGACTGGGCTTCAGAGCCATTCCCCTGCGCCAGCAGCAAACGCATCTGCAGGGTACTTGTCCGGTTCTTCTGTTCGCGGTCGGAGTCGCAGGTCGAAACGGCTTCCAAAGCGACATCGGCTTCGTCGAGTGAATCTTCGACCAGGGCCACCTCAGCCTGCAGAAGCAGGACCTCGACAACCAGGTCTCCCGTCGGGGAAACCATCTCGGCTTCTCGACGCAACCCTGCGATGCGGCCACGGATCGTCTCGCATCGACCCTCGAAGAGATCGAGCCGAGCCTCTTCCAGGCCGAGAAGGACGACATCCCTGGGACCCGCAGCATCGTCGAGGTGCTTCCGGCATTCGGTGAGACGCTTCCGCGCCAGGCTCACTTCCCCGGTTTCCCGCGCCCACCGAAGCAGGTTGAGACGGGCGCGGAAGGCACGCCCCGAGTCGCCCAACTCCAGTGCTCTGGCCAGTCCGCGCTCCAGATGATCGAGGGCCTCGTTGAAGCGGCCGACCTTCATCAGAACGATGGCCAGGTTTTGATTGAAGGCGCTTTGATCCTGGTACTCACCCTCGGTCGCCACCAAGTAGTACGCAGCCTGGTAGTGCTCCAGCGCGCGGTCCCACTCGCAGCCGGACTTGTAGACGTGGCCGAGGTTGTTGTACGCAAAGGCGAGACTGGTCACATCACCGACGGACCGGAAGTGCTCGAGAGCGGAACGGAAATGGGTGCGAGCCAGGTCGATCTCACCGGAACGAGCCGCGACGGCCCCGAGAATGTTCTCAGCCGTACCCGCGTCGGCGCTGCGACCCTTTCCGAAGTGGCGGAGTGCGGTCAGCCCGGACTCCTGCGCCTGCGGCAGTTTCCCGGCGACGAGGTAGGCGTTGCCGATTTCGTTGTAGCAGCGCCCGGCCTCATTCCGGTCTTCATCCGAGAGGAGTTCCGGATCATCGAGATCGCCCAACACGGGCTCGAGCAGAGCGATGACTTCGGTGTGCCGGCCAAGCCTCGACTGGCAGTAGGCCACCCTCCGGGAGAGCGGCAGTTGCAGTTCCGCCGGCGCCCGATGCCACACGGCAAGATATGTGGCCAGGGCCTGTGAAAAGTCTCCGACCCGGCTGTAGAGATCGCCGGCGTCCAAACGAGCCTGGACAGAAGCTCGAGTCCCATCCGAGACGGGAGTTCCATCCGAATCAATACGAATGTGGTCCATCGCCTTCCCCCTTGTTCGGGGCGGGAGCGTGAGCCCCCTCCCCTCAGGCGTTTCTTGGTGCCGAGTTAGAACGAGCCTCGAACTTTGTCGAGGAGCCGTTCCAACCAAGAGGGAAAGTCCGTGTCCCCTTGATCCTTTTCGATTTGAGCGTCGATGCCAGGGAACGCAGGTCCCTGTCCCGGACGTGCCCGAATGAGGATCTCGTCCGCATCACCGCCTTCACCACCATCCCCCGGAGGAGGACCGTCGCCGGTTCCGCCGTTGGGCTTGTAGTTCGGATCGGGATCACTATCGAGGGGGGCCGAGCTGGCGCTGGCCGCGAGGATAAACGAAAGGACCAAGGCCGCGAGGACCCTAGAGAGTCTTTGCTGCATGCGACGGTTCATAAATGTCGCCTCCTGACCGGACCGTGTACATGGATCCGCAACCCCGGATATTACTGATACTAATCGGCAACTTCGCCGTTCGTCAAGAGTTCCGACTCGGCGGGCTAAAGGTTGTTCGATCCGGTTGTGACGGGATATCGCGCATTGATATCCTTTCAGGTATCGATGGCCGACAAATCGCAACCTAGCAGCCCATAACGAAACCACAGGTCCGACCCTTGGCCCCTAACTCCCTTACCGGACGAGAGTTCCTCGAGCGTATCCTCACGTCCGACCTTCGAAGCGACGAGCGAAACCGGATCCAGGAGGTCCTCGACGGACGACTGGGCGACCCTGAACGGGTGGTTCCTGAGGTCATTCGCGGCCTCATCCGCCGGGGATGCTGGCGCCTCGCGGACGAACCGGCGGACTCTCCCGGGTTTCTCGTCGTCGAGGACAGGGACCGGAAGGAGCGTTACCGGATCCGGCGTGCGTTCCTCGATGACGTGGGCGCCGAGACGGGCGACGACGCAGGTGCCGCCGACCCGATCGCCGCTCCGAACGACACTTCGATTGACGCTCCGGGCGACGTGCGGGGCGACGTAACCACAACCGTGCGGGGCGACGTGCCCGTAGCCGTGCAGGGCGACGTGCCGAAAGATGTTCCGAACGACGCCCCGAGCCGACCGCAGCCCGTTCCGCTGCCGTCCGGCACACCGCGACTCGATCCTCTCATCGAACCGCTCCTCGCCCTTCCCGGTCAGCTAGTCAGCTATGACCGCATTCTCGGCCCGAAGGAAGTCATCACCCGGCTGGAGGCATTCTTCGTCGAGCATGTGCCATGTGCGGCCGCAGACTTTCATCCACTGGAGCTTCCAGGGTCGAATGGGTTTGACTCCCCCAAACCGAACGGTCTCCCTCTGTCGGTCGGGGAAATGCGGGAACTGGCCCTCCACCGCGAACACATGCTCGAATGGCACGACGGAGCGCATCACCTTCTGATCGGAATGGGCGACGACCTGGCCGGTTGGAGCGGGTGCCTTCTGCTGACCTCGAATGAGTCGATCGAGGAGCCCCGGCGAGCGATCATCCTGTCCGCGGTGCACCACTTCTCCCGACTCATCTCGACGGTCATCCGTCTTCAGGGTTTGATCTTTTACGACTTTCTCACCGGGATCTACAACCGCTCGTACTACGAGGACCAGATCGACCGGGAAATCCAGATGGCGCGACGTCGCAAGGAGTCGATGGCGCTTCTGCTCGTCGATATCGATTCCTTCAAGGCCTTCAACACGCGTTTCGGATACGAAGGCGGCGACCGCGTTCTCGCGACCACCGCCATGATCCTGAAGTCCGCGCTTCGCGGCACCGACACCCTGGCTCGTTATGGCGGAGAAGAATTCGTCATCATCCTGGCGCCGCCTGTTTCACCGGAGGAAGCCTCGATGATCGCCGAACGTCTGCGGAAAACCGTGGCCGACGAGCTCTACGTCATCCCCGATCTCGAAGGCCGCTCGGTCGAGACCCGGGTGACCGTGTCGATGGGCGGCGCCCTTTATCCGAAAGCGGGCGAGACACCGCACGCCCTTTGGACCGTCGCAAACCGCGAGGTTCTGCGCGCCAAGGAAGCCGGCAAGAACCGCGTCTCCTTCGGATAGGTTGTGGCCTGTAGATTGCTGGTCACCAATCCTCAGGCCACAACTTTTCGGATAAGGGGCCCGCTCGTTAGCGGATGCGGGCCGCTCGTTCGATTCGGTCGATCTTTTCCCCGCCCAGTGTTTCGACGACAAGCTTGTAGAAGTAGACGCCGTTCCCGACCTGATCGCCTTCGCGATCGAGACCGTCCCAAACAATGACGTTCTCACCGGCGCGGGTACTTCCGTCCCCTTCCCAGACGCGCCGACCGCGTAGGGAATAGACGGTGACCTTGGCACTTCGAACCGGCCCATCGAGCGTGTAGTAGAACTCTGTCTCCTGCGCGAACGGGTTCGGAAAGTTGTAGAGCGAGAGAAGAGAGACGTCTCCCCCATCATTGGCGCCGACCAAGGAGACGGTCCGTATCGTCGGCGAGCCGGATCGTCCACGGACGCGGACGCCGACCTCGAAGTCGCCGGCCGACGCAACACTCAACTCCCCGGTCAAAGTCCAGACCCAATCTGTCGTGGCTCCCTGAGTCGCCGGCTCCGCATCGGCCGCGATGGAAACACCGCCCGCGAGAAGCTCGATATCGGAGGCTTCGAGACGGACCGGTGACTCGATCGTCGCGCGAATCTGATCGTCCTTCTGAACGAAGCCTCCGGCCTTCAACGGTACGAACGCTCCGTTCTCGAAACGTTCCAAGCCGACGTGAAGCGACACCGGGAAGTTGAGGACACGGGCACGACCGGCACGGTCGCCGGCACGAATGACGATCTCGTAGTCCGAGGTCGGTACGTCCAGGACCGGCTGATAGGTGAGAACGGCGTTGCGGTCGGACAGGCTCGAGTCCGGCAACAGCGGGAACTCGACCTGGTACTCGCTCGGATCGACGACAGATCCGTCCCGTTCCACGGTGATGTTCTCGATCCAAACCTCGTCCCGGAGGGTGACCCGGATCTCCGCTTGGTCGGAATCGTCCAGGGAGCGCAGGACGTCATCCTCCCACGTAGCTCCGTTGACCTCGACGAGGTCGGCCCTGGGAGGTGCGGCGTCCACGACCATGGACGGATCCCCGAGCAGTACGTAGGTATGCGTCTGAGCCTTTCGCGTGTCCGAGAAGCCGTCCATGAGCACCTGGAATTTGCCACCGTCGACAAGATCGCCCAGCAACCACCTCGAGTGTCCGTCCGGATAATCGTCGGATCCGGCTCCATCGGTGGGCGTGTTGATGAACCAGGATCGTGCGAGCCCGAGTTGCAGTAGGTCGTTCGAGCCCAGCCACTCGTAGGCGGTCGAAGCGACGGCGGCGACGGCTCCGGCCCCTTCCGGCTGGATCATCATTCGTTCCGAGATGCAGTCCCCCTGTCGACTGTCGGACTCACCGAAGTTCTCGAACTCCGCCATGTGACAACCGAACCCGAAGAACATGAACGGCTTCTCCACATTCGACAACCGATCGGCATCTCGACGACCCGTGAACGGCTGGTCCTGCCACATCAACTCGTGCGCGGCCAACGACCGGTTGGCGTGGCTGTTGAACATGACGAAGAGATGGCCCCGGCTCATCTTGTTCCAGAGCTGTTCGTGGAACGGGTACTCCAACAGGAGATAGTCCACCTGTGCGGCCGAGTCGATCGCGTCGGTATTGAGCGGCCAGATGTTGCCGGCGCCGTCCCGAGTGCAGATCTGGTTGTCGCACTCGGGGACCGGATCGACGGGAATACATCGGTCAAGGCACGCCACAGAGTCGAGGTACTCCGCAACATAGAAGCTGTCGATCCCGAAATCGTGGAACCCGGCCTCTTCATGGATGATCTTCGTGGCCTCTCGCCCGGCGTAGCGGAAGATCGACTCACTGTTCCTGGGGTTGTCGCGGTTGGAGTCGCCGCGGAAACGGTAATCGTCCGCGAAGCTGATGCGACTCGAGAACTCATCGTCACAGACGAAGAGACCCCGATTGCGCCAAGCGTCATTGTCTCTGAAGTTCTCGTACGAAATGATCTTTTGAACGAGGATGTCGAGTTCGTCGGTGCTACCGACGGGAAGCCTTCCCAGATGTAGGTCGGGAAAGAAGTCCAGGACCTCGCCCTCTCCGGTCAGGTTGTCGGCGAACCACGGATCCGAACCCACCAGCTCGGAGCCCTGCGTCGAGAACGCGTGACTGAGAATCATCTGTGTCGGAACGAAGTTCGGACCGCTGCTGTCGAGCACATTGGCAAAGTCTTCACTCGCGTCGCCGACGAGCACCACAAACGACGGGGGCGCGGTCGACGTGCGGAAAAGATGGCGCAGGTAGGTACGAATTGCGGTGGGCCAGCCTCGCCCGCCACCGAACTGATCGAACACGTCCTGAACCGAAACCAACTCGACGTCCCAACCTTGCGACTCCCGGTGCTGAACCCAAGGCGCCATCCCGTCGAGAAAGGTCGGGTGGGCAATGGCAATGATTTCAGGATCACCTGTAACCGTACGCAAGTCCGTTTCAAAGGCGGGCTCCACCCGGAGCGGCCGTTTCACACTCGCACCCTCGACGGCAATGAACGTGCGCTCGACAGCGGAGTCCCCCAGATCGAACTGCACCTGCGCCTCGCTCGGGTTCCGTCCGCTGATCTGGGAGGGGTCGATGTCGAATCGGACCGTCGCGTTCGGGTCGGTCACATCGAACAAAAGGATGTCCTGTCCGGAGAACTGCGAGAGCACGTACTGCTGCGGGCCGGTGAGATCGTCCGTATCGAACCGAAGCGTATTCCCGAGCGCCCGCGTCGCTCTCTGATAGTCCCAGACCAGGTAGTCGATGGCCGCGCCATAGCGCGTGTTCGGCATCAACATGTGAAGCACATTGTTCGCGTCCGCCAACTCGACGCCGGAAAGAGTTTCCATCGGCGCGTCGAAGACGAAGGCCTGCTTCACCGGCACCGTAAACATGGGTAGTTCGGTCAGGTTGTCGGTGGAGGCGCCAATCCGCAAAGTCACGTCCGCCGGAAGCCGTGTAGGAGTTACGACGACACCCTGCGCTCCGCAGGTGAATGCATCGAGGGAGACGAAGCCGGGAAGATCGAAGTTGATGACGTGCTCCCGGCCTTCCGTGGCCGGATTCTGCCCGACCCAGTAGAAGTGATCGCTTTGGATGTTGAGGATTCCCTGCTCGAGTGGGCCGCTCGATTCGATGGAGGTCCGGGAGTCCATGTAGAGGCCGTCACCCTCTTGCCGCTCGGTCCAATCACAGGTCGGAACTGTCGAGAGATCGTTGCGTCCAAGAGATGACGACTCCTCGGCCATTCGAGCTCCGCCTTCGTCATCGAGAAACAGGAAGTAGCTGTGGCCCCGACCGTATCGACGGTCCCGGGCCGGAAGGTCGAGCCGGTCCCAGATAGTTTGGCCGTAGAAAAGGACTTCATCACCTTCCCCGAAGAGTCCGTCATCTTCGTAGTCGCGGATCCAGATCGGGACCGGTTGCGCGTCCGTCTCCCCGGTGTCCGGATCATGGAATCGTTCCTCGAGGACCAGCTCGTCGACGGGGACCTGGCCGAAGTCCCAGCCTTCTTCTTCGAGTTCTTCGTAGGAAATGCCGTAGATGTCGGTCGACTCCACATCGAGCCGGAACGCAGTCCCCGTACCTCCGCCCCGTCGAAGGGCCTGGGTGGAGGTCTGCGGGGGAAGTCTCAGAAAGTCCTGGGCCTGGTCCCAGTTGGCAACCACGCTGGAGTATCGGGCGTCCCAAAGGTCGGAACGACGGGGGCGCTCGGTGCGCGCGGCACTCCGGAGAGCCGGCGGCGTCCGGAAGTGAAGTCGAATCTCGATGGATTCCAGAATCTCGACTCCGCCTCGGGAGGGGATCCACCGGGCCCCGTTGACCCGGACCGGGCGCATGGGGAGATGGCGCAGGCGAACCTGGGGTTCGACGGTGGCCCATCCCTCGGGCGGGAACACGGAAGCATAGAGTTCCGCGTCGCGGGTGAAGTCCTCTTCGTATTCCGGAAGCTCGGAATCGACAGCATCCTTGAACGTTCGCGCCGGGGCCGCCAGCGGTATGGCGCCCGGAACGAAGCGGGTCTTCAGACCGACGATTTCGAGTTCTACCTGAACTCCGTCCGGCACACCGAGATAAACGGTTCTTTCGGGGGTCGCGGGGGCGCCCACGACATCGCTGCTTCCCCAGCCTACGATCTCGATCTCGACCTCACTCCGACCTGGTACCGCGTCGATCCGCGGATCGGGGACCTCGAGCTCGAAAGTGGCCCCGTCGGTGTCACTGCTGACCAGAGTCACTTCGGCCGAGGCTGGGGGGGCGCCGAGAAGCCACAAGACAGCCGTAAGGATCGTCAACGCCTCCGACGGGCACGCCCGTCCAAGCGTCATCCGGCGCTTCGAAAGTACTAACCAAGCGTTCATTCATCGCTCCATGGGAGACCGAATCAGGCAAGTTTCATCTCGGATGAGGTGCGGAACTGGTGCCGAGGGTGTCACCTGCTCTCCGAGATTGTCAAGGTGGGGCGCCCTGTGGCCGTCATACACCTTAGGTTCTTGTGTGTTCCGGTCCAGAAACTTGGACCGCTGTCCTGTCTGTGCTAGCGTTGACGCTTCGCTTTTCCGGAAAGCCATATGATCCAACGACTACCGCTCTACTGGGAATTTACTCGACCGTTCACGCTGATTGCGCCGGCATTGGGCATGCTGTCCGGCGGCCTGACGGCCCTGGGCGCCGGCGAACCCGTCACCGTCACTCCATACCGGATTCTCGACATCATCCTTGGGACTCTGATGGCGGCCGTCCTCAACGGCGCGTCCAACGCCATCAACCAGATCTACGATCTGGACGTCGATCGTGTGAACAAGCCCGGTCGTCCGATTCCCTCCGGTCGAATGTCGATTCGGGAAGCCGGCTGGGTCACGCTGGTCCTGTATCTGATCGCCCTGGGACTGGCCCTCGCCGTCAATCTGGAATGCTTCCTCATCGCCTCGGCAGCCGCGTTCCTGACCGTCATCTACTCCGTGCCCCCGATCCGGACCAAGGCCAACGCCATTCTGGCCAATCTGACCATCGCGATCCCCCGAGGCGTCCTGCTCAAGGTCGCCGGTTGGTCCTCTGCGCGCAGCATTCTCGAAGCGGACGGCGAGGCCTGGTACATCGGAATGATCTTCGGGCTCTTCCTCCTTGGGGCCTCGACGACCAAGGACTTCGCCGACATGAAGGGAGACGAGGCCGGAGGCTGCATCACCCTTCCGATCAAGTACGGTCCGACGAAGGCGGCCTGGATGATCTCCCCCTTCTTCGTCTTCCCGTTTCTCCTCATTCCGCTTGGCGCCTTCCAGGGATGGCTGACCGGAGTCCCGTGGATGCTCTACGCCGTCGGATTCGGGCTCGCAGCCTGGGGCGCCTACACGGTCAGCCTCATCCTCCGGGATCCAGAAGAGTTGGCCCGCACGGAGAACCACGTCTCCTGGAGACACATGTACCTGATGATGTTTGCGGCTCAGATCGCGTTCATGGCCTCGTACCTGGCCAAGTATCTGGGTTGGGCCTGACGTGGAGGGGCCGCGCGCATACGGTTTCCTGGCCGTCGCAGCGATTCTGAGTACCAGCCTCGTCCTGGTCGGAAACACCTGGCTCGTTCCCGTGGTCCAGGCCGGCGCAGCCTACTTCGTTCTCTACAAAGACCTCGAGCGGGCGGACCTGGGGGCGGCGGTCCGCCATATGCTCTTCTGGGCTCTCATCGTCTCGGTCATGACCGTTCAGATCTCGATCCGTGCCCATGACACTGCGGCGGCCACGATTTTTAACGGCGAACCGTACCGGGAAGAGATGTTCACCTACATCGAGACCGGCGTCGGCGCGGAAGGAAGTCCTCGACAGTTCATTCCGCAGCACATCACCCACTACGGAATCACACTCGTCCTCTCGCTGATCACCGGCGGGGCAGGCGGACTTTTTCTGGGGACGATGTTGCTGGACTACATGAACTACTACGTCGGTTCGCTCATCCTCATGGGGGCCGAGCCGCAGATGGGAAGCCTGATCGGGTGGCCGGTCTGGTCGATGGTCCGCGTGGCCGGATTCATCTGCGGAGCCATCGCCATGGCCTACGTCTTCTTCGGACGAATCCTGAAGAGGGTGGAATGGAACGGCCGCGCCTTCGGCCGGCTCATGGCATCCAGCTTTGCCCTCTTCCTTCTCGACATCGTTCTGAAGTGGCTGCTGGCCCCGACCTGGCGAGGCTGGCTGCAGACAGCGCTGAACGGCGGCGGAGCGTAGTCCGGACGACTCACGACGGTCAGCTGCTTTGGCGACCCTCCTGAATCGTCAGGTCTACATCTTCGATTCGAGCTCTCTCAGCGCCGCCGCGTCGATCGTGACCGGATGACGTTCCCGGGCCGCGTCCATCTCTTCCTTCTTCTTTCGATCTGCGATTTGGTCGACGAGTTCGACTTGGATGTCGAGCTGGACATCTTCAAACGGGTCGACAAGAGCCGGAATGACCTCGAGGACTTTGGCCACGGTGTAGGTGCCCCCAACGTCGATGGGCTCGGAAACCTCGCCTTCTTCCATACCGAAGATGACGTCCTCCAAGGGTCCCGTCTGCCGCACCATGGGCGGTGTCGCGTCCTGGCCGCGGAAGTTGTCCGCAGGCTCGAAGGCGTCCCGAACTTCTTCAAAGTCGGCGCCATCCTTCATCATCTCGGAGGCTTCCTTCGCTGCGCGCCAGCTGGCCAGATTGACGACGAAGAAACGGCGGGCTTCCGGACTGGTGTAGTCCTCGATGTTCTTCTCGTACTCGGCCCGAATCACATCTTCGTCAGGAATGTTGGGAGTCCGCAGAACGTTGCGAATGTACTGGCGACCCCGAATTTCCCGAAGTCGGGCACTCACGTCCCAAAGCACGACCGGCGCTTCATTCAGGTTTCGACGGTAGGCTTCCGCCTGCTCCAGTCGCTCGAGCACGATGTCGTGCACGAGTTCCTCGACGTCGGAACTCTGAGCGAACGTCGGCCAGGTCGGAGTCGGAATCGTCATCAGTTGGTCGAAAACGAGAAGCGGTCCCACTTCGCTGTCGGAATAGGTAGCGACGACCCGCGAGGTGTCCGCCGGAAGGACCGGCATGCCGGTCCACGGGAGACCGCCCCGGGAGTACAAAATGCCGTCCCGCTCCTCGGTCGTTTCCGCGTCGATGACGTCGGCGCCGCGAACCGCACCCTGCGTCTTTTCGCGCATATGGACGGTGAGCCAGGCCACCTCGGCGGGATTGAGCTTGAATCCGGATTCGTCGAGCAGCCGCTTGTGGTACGCCTGAGTCGTCTCCACAACCTGCCGCTGCTGGATCCCGAGGGCGAGTGCATCCCGTTCCTGTTCGAGGGTTCCGCGACTGTGGTTTTGATCCACCTCGACGCACTGGTACAGAGACGCGTAACCACCCATGGAAAGCGGCTCGGAGATCTCGCCCGCCTCCAGTCGGAAGACCGCGTCCCGCTCGTGGGGCGGCAAGTCGGTGTAGACGATCCAACCGAGGTCGCCGCCCGTTTCCTTTGTCCGGTCGTCGAGAGACTGGGTCATGGCGATCCGGTCAAAAAGCCCTCCCTCCCGGATCGCGCGCCGAATCTGGTGGGCTTCGGCCACGGACGGCAGAACCATCCGCCTGAGATGTCGTCGGGTCGAAAGAAGGTCATAGCCGCGCTTGAGCTCGGCCTCGGAAACCTCGTAGGCCGGGCCGATTTCCAGGTCGCGCAGGTGCTCGACCATCCGCCGTTCACGGAAATCGTCGAAACGATCCTGGCGAGCCGGCTCCAGCTCCTTCTCCGTCTCGAGGAAGAGCTTCTCCAGGATGAGCTGGTCCGCCATTTCCTTGGCGAACTTTTCGAAACCGGCATAGTCCGGGGCCAGCGTCGTGTCGGAACGGGCCGAGGACTCGAAGAGATGAAGAAACTCGTCCGAGTTCATCGTTCGGTCGCCCACCGTCAGAACCGGACCCGATGTGCTGCCCGCACACCCCACCACAAAAAGACCGGCCACGGCCGCTCTGAGCGGAAACTTCATGGTTCCTCTTCCTCCCCCTATCGGCTCCAGGGCCGCCCCGTGGTACGCTTCCGTTGCCAAGCCTTCAGCATACCGAAGCAGAGGAGCGGGTCAAGGAACCGTCCGTTTCAGCCGTAAGTCATTGCAGGCGGGATCCTAAGCCGAAGGTTGGGGTATTGTCCCCCATCTGTGGCCCCCGAACCCCAGTCTCGAGGAAATCGTTCGATTGCCATCCGCTCGTCAGGACAGTCTTTCCATCTTCTTCCCGGCCTACGGCGACTGGGGCACCATCGCCACCATGGTGGCCATTGCCCACCGAACTGCCCGGAAGCTGACCGACGACTTCGAGGTCATCGTCATCAACGATGCGTCTCCGGACCACGTCGCCGAAGTCCTTGAAGAGATGCAGCGGGTCTATCCGGACACTCTTCGCGTCGTCACCCACGCCCGGAACAAGGGCTACGGCGGAGCGCTGAAGAGCGGCTTCGCGGCCGCGACCAAGGACTTCGTCTTCTACACGGACGGTGACGCCCAGTACGACGTCCGCGAACTGGAACTGTTGTGGGCGAAGCGGGCCAAGGCGGATCTCGTCAACGGCTACAAGATCAAACGTTCGGATCCGTTCCACCGAATTCTCGTCGGAAAGTCCTACCATCACTTCACACGCTTCATCTTCCGGCTTCCGGTCAAGGACGTGGACTGTGACTTCCGCCTCATCCGCCGCTACGTCTTCGACATCGTCCAACTCGAATACGACTCGGGACTGATCTGCGTCGAACTGATGACACGGATTCATCGTGCCGGGTTCCGTATCGAACAGGTTCCGGTCCATCATTTTCACCGAATGCACGGATCCTCGCAGTTCTTCAACATCCCCCGGGTGGCGCGGGTTCTCTTCGGCATGCTGGGTTTTTGGTGGAAGGTCTTCGTGGACCAAAAGGGGAATCTCCCCAAGGCTGATCCGTCGACGTTTCGGAACAGTGACGTCGGTCGAAGCGGCGCAGGCTCGGAGGGCTCGGGCTCGGGCTCGGGCTCGGGCTCGGAAGGTACGGACGCAGACGCCTCGGGCGCGGACGCCACGGCCCGAAGCGCCGGCACGATCGGAACCGTCGCCGGACGCGCCCCGGAGGGCGGTCGATGAGTCGCGCGACGGATCCACGCTCGGATGAGACGGAAGAGGCCTTTCGCGGGCGCAAGGTCCTGATCACCGGAGGGCTCGGCTTCATCGGGTCGAACCTGGCCAAGCGCCTGGTCGATCTGGAGGCGAAGGTCACGGTCGTCGACTCGCTGAACCCGAACTACGGCGGCAACCTCGAGAATATCCGCGGTTTCGACGATCGCCTTCACGTCAACATCGCGGACGTTCGGGATCCCCACTCGATGAAGATCCTGGTGCAGGACCAGGACTTTCTTTTCAACCTGGCCGGACAGGTCAGCCACATCGATTCGATGGAGGATCCGTTTACGGATCTGGACATCAACTGTCGCGCGCAACTTTCCATTCTCGAAGCCTGCCGACAGAACAATCCGGAGATCCGGATCGTCTTCGCGGGAACCCGGCAGCAGTACGGCCGACCCGACTATCTCCCCGTTGACGAGAATCACCTCAGCCGTCCGGTCGACGTCAACGGCATCAACAAGATGGCCGGCGAGTGGTACCACATCCTCTACAACAACACGTATGACATCCGTACGACATCGCTGCGGCTGACCAACACCTACGGTCCGCGCATGCTGCTCAAGCATTCGCGCCAGGGATTCATTCCGTGGTTCACGCGGTTGGCTCTGGAGGGGAAAGAGATTCAGATCTTCGGAGACGGAGAACAGAAGCGGGACATGAACTACGTCGACGATGTCGTCGACGCGCTGCTCCTGGTCGCACCGAAACCGGAGACCTATGGCGAGATCTACAACCTCGGCCACACCGAAGTGATTCGGCTCCGCGACTTCACGGAGACTTTGGTTCGACTGGCGGGCCAGGGCAGCTATCGTCTCGTTCCGTTCCCGCCCGAGAGCAAGCGCATCGACATCGGCGACTACTACGGCAGCTTCGAGCGGATACGGAACGCCATCGGATGGGTTCCCAAGTTCGACCTCGAGGAAGGGCTGTCCCGAACGCTCGACTACTACCGTGACCGTTTCGAGGCCTACGCCCAATGATCTTTATCCGTGAGGCATTGCGATCGTGATCCCCGTTTGCGATCTGTCTGCGCAAGTGGCGCAGCACCGGGCCGAGTTGGATGCGGCCATCGCCCGCGTGCTGGACAGCGGATGGTTTGTGCTCGGCCGCGAGTGCGCGGAGTTCGAAACAGAGTTCGCGGCTTGGATCGCACGCGCCGGAGAGGAAGCCGACCGTCCGGAAAAAGGTCCATCGGAAGTCCACTGCGTCGGCGTCGCTTCGGGGACGGACGCCATTCATCTCGCTCTGCGGGCCGTGGGGATCAAAGCCGGAGACAAGGTCCTGACCGCTCCCAACTCGGCTGTCCCAACCGCGTGCGGAATCATCGAGGCGGGCGCTGTCCCGTGTTTCGCCGACGTGGATCCGGAATACGGACTGCTCGACCCCGCGTCGATGGCGGAAGAACTGGACACTTCCGTGCGAGCCATTGTCGTCGTCCAACTCTACGGTCGCTCCGCGCCGATGGACCGGGTTCGGGAACTTGGACGTAAGTGGGGCATTCCCGTGATCGAAGACGCCGCCCAGGCCCACGGCGCCACCTGGAACGGCGAGCCTGTCGGTACGATGGGCCAAGCTTCCTGCTTCAGTTTTTACCCGAGCAAGAACCTGGGCGCACTCGGCGACGGAGGAGCGGTCACGACGACCGATCCGGAGATCGCCGAACGACTGCGCCGACTTCGCAACTACGGACAACGCAACCGCTACGAGCACGTCGAACTCGGATTCAACAGCCGCCTCGACGAGATGCAGGCGGCCATCCTTCGGGCCAAGCTGCCGCATCTGTCGAATTGGAACGAGCGGCGAAGAGCGATCGCCTCCCGGTACCGCCAAGCATTGACCTCGCTGCCCGTCGAATTCGCTTCCGATCCCGAGAGTGTGCGCTCCGTCGAGCATCTATTCGTCGTACGAGTGGCCCGGCGCGACCGCTTTCGGGACGAACTGGAAGCACTTGGTGTGGGCACCCAGATTCACTACCCGATTCCGATTCATCTGCAGGAAGCTTTTGCCAGTCTCGGACACGGGACGGGCCGCTTTCCCGTCGCCGAAAAACGATCGACGCAAATCGCCAGTCTGCCGCTTTATCCGGAGATGACGGACGATCAGGTCGAGCAGGTCATCGAGGCGGTGACGAAGGTTCTGGCAGGAGAGCCCCACCCGGACGAGGAGTCAGCATGATTGCCTTCATCAGCGTCGCCATTGCCGTTTGTTTTTCGGTCACGGGCGAGCTTCTGCTCAAGGCGGGGATGAACGACGTCGGCGTGCTTTCTCTGCACAACTTCTTCAGCGTCGTCGGCCGTATGATGACTCATCCGAAAATCCTTATCGGCTTCGGCAGCATCGGCGTCGGCGCCGTCTTCTGGTTGGCGGCTCTCAGTCGGGCCGACCTTTCCTGGGCCTACCCGATGCTCTCCCTGGGCTACATCCTCGTCCTTCTCTTTTCTTCGATCTTTCTCCACGAGTCGGTCGGTTTGACGCGATGGATCGGTGTTCTCATCATCGTCGTTGGAGTCATTCTCGTCTCTCGTTCCTGATCGAGCCGGAAGATGGAAGCGCAGGAATACGCCACCCTCAGACGTCTCGAGGACCACTTCTGGTGGTACCGCGGCCTCCACGCCATCGTTCTCGATCGCGTCTTTCGTTTCGGTCGGCCCGACGGACAGGCGCAGGTCCTGGACGCCGGTTGCGGCACCGGAGGCATGCTGCGTCGCCTTCGGAGTCGCCTTCCCGAGGCCGCAATGATGGGGATCGACTTCAGCCCGCACGCTCTCGCCCACGCCCACGTTACGGAGCCGACGACCCGGCTCTGTCGGGGCAGCGTCGAAGCCGTTCCGGCTGCGAGCGATCGCTTTGACCTCGTCGTCTCCCTGGACGTGCTCTATCACGCAGGGGTAACCAGCGACGCCGGAGCCGTTCGGGAGCTGGCAAGAACACTGCGACCCGGCGGGTGCCTCGTTCTCAACCTGCCGGCGTTCGAAGCCCTCCGCTCTTCACACGATCGCGCGATCCACACCGCCCGGCGCTATCGCCGTAGTGGTGTCGAGGAACTGCTTCGCCAGGCCGGCCTGGAGCCGGTGCGCGTCGACTACTGGAACGGATTCCTCTTTCCCGCCCTCGCCGCCGTCCGCTGGCTGCGCCGGAAAGACGTGGAGAAGGACGGACCTCCTCCTGAGAGCGACGTCCGTCCCCTTCCGGGCCCCATCAACGCCACGCTCACCGCGGCTCTCGCCGTCGAGCGATTCTGGCTACGGTTCGGTCGGCTCCCGTTCGGGCTCAGCGTGCTTGCCGTGGGCAGGAAGCCGCAGCCATGAGCTTCTCCTCGAGGACATCGTTTCTGTGGTTGGCGGCGGGCCTGGTCCTGGCCGTCGTTCTTCGAATCGGTCCGGCTCGCGAAGCCGGGCTGTGGGTCGACGAAGCCTACACCGTCCTGACCTCGAGCCTTCCCTGGTCCGACCTCATGGCGCAGTTGAAAGCGGACGACGCTCCACCGCTCTACTACGTCCTACAGAAGCTCATCCTCGGTGCATTCGGCTCGTCCGAACTGGCGGCGCGAGCATTGTCGCTCGCCTCGTCGGTCGGCACGCTGATCCTCGGATGGCACTGGTTCCGCGGGACCGTTCCGCGCGCTCTTCCCTACTTCGTCCTGGCCTGGTCCACATCGACGCTTTCCATCTTCTATGCGCAACAGGCGCGGAGTTACGCGTGGATCCACTTCCTGATCCTCGTCGCGATGTTTGTGTGGTCACGGATCGTTGCGCGCGGCGCAACGCCCGGCGTGGGTGGAAGGACTTCGAACGGAAATGCAGACTCATCAGGACCGAAGTCGGGATCGGGATCGGGATCGGGATCGGGATCGGGATCGTACCGTCCTTCGCTTCTGGTCGCTCTCGGCCTTGTCCTGCTCGCGCTTCTCTACACCCATAACCTGTCCGTCTGGATGGTCGCGGCCTTTACTTTGCTTGCGTTGATTCGTCTCCGGCCGGGCAAGGCGGCGGGAACGCTGCTCGCTGTTGTCGTCGTGGGATCCATCCCGTGGCTGCTTCAGGTTCTCAGTCAACTTGGAGTCCACCGGGAATTGAATGCCTGGATGGGCGGCTGGTGGGAGACGCGGCCGACCGCATTGGGGCCGCTCTACTCTTTCGGGGTCTTCAGCAACGGTACGGCTCCCTGGGTCCGTCCTCCCGTGCCGCTGCCCGGGATGGAAACGAATTGGCAGCTCGCCGCCATTCTCGTGTGGGCAGCGGTCGCCGCAGGGCTTCTCAGCTCGCTTCGCCAACTCCGGCAAACCAAAGTGAATCGCGTTGACGAGGGCGACGCCGACAACGGCAACGCAGCCGAGGACGGCGGGAGGGAACCTCTCATCGTTCGCACCTCCTGGATCCTCGTCCTGGCCGCATTCGCCGGGCTCGCCCTGACCTACTGGATCTCCGGACCCGCCTACGTACTCGGGCGTACCGATACCTTCGCCTTTCTCCCCTTCGTCGTCCTTCTGGCCGTCGGCTGGTCCAGTCTTCCCAAGCGACTGGGCTGGGTCTGCCTCGCCATCTGGGTCCTGACCGGTCTTGTGACCGTGACGCGTCCTTCGACCAACCCGAAGGGATCCGACCGCGCCGTGGCCGAATGGCTGGCGGAGCACCTGGGGGACGGCGAGCCGGTGGTCGTTCCCGCCCTCGGACGCCCCAGCCTGGAGTACTATGCCCGCAGGCAGGGCTGGTGGGATGAGAGCGGCGGAGTGCAGGCCTTTCCGATGCTGTTGGACGAGAACCCCGCAGCGGTCTTCCCCACTCCGCTCGAGAGCCTCTCGGAGTACGAAAGCGAGGCCAAGCAGCTGCGGGCCACGTGGGAATCCGCGAGCCTGAGGTCGGTGTACATCGTCGCCATTCCCGCGGCCGAGGCCGAAGCATCGCCTCCGCCTCCTCGGGCATCACTCGAGGTCCATGCAGGAGAAACGTTGACCGCGAACGACCTACGCTACCCAATGAGTGTTCTGGTCTATACCCTCGTGGGTCTCGAGCCGGTGAAACTGGAGGCGCGCTACCTTCAGGACTGGGTCGGCGGACAGCGAGCGCTGCTCTCCATTCCCCGCGAGTCCTGGATCGACCCCGAAGAGCTGAGGAAAATCGAAACGTCCCCATGACCGAGTCCGTCCGATGAACAACCGCTGGCTCTACCTCGTCGTGGCCCTGCTTGCCGTGCTCCCGTTTCTGTCCGCCTGGGACAACGGCTTCGTCTTCGATGACCGTGGACTGATCGTCGAGCATCCTGCCGTGTGGGCGGACGGTCCCGGACCGGCCTGGAACAGTCGCTACTGGCCGGACTCGAAGGACGCCGGTCTGTACCGCCCGCTGACCACGGTTTCCTTTTGGCTGAACGCGAATCTCGCCGGAGAGAATCCGCGGCCATTCATCCTGACCAACCTCTTCCTTCACCTTTGCGTTTCGCTTCTCGTCCTTTCCCTGCTTCGGGCTCTCTTCCCTCGAGCCGCGCGGACCTCGGCGGCGACCGCGATCCTGTTCGCCGTACATCCACTTCACAGCGAAGCCGTCATTGGCATCGTGGGACGGGCCGAACTTCTGGCCGCTTTGGGAGCCGTTGGAGCCTACCGCCTGGGACTGGAGTTCCTTCGAGGGCGCGGAGCGCCCTGGGGCATCGCATCCGCCGCGGTACTCTTCGTCGGCCTGTGCGGCAAAGAAAGCGCGGTCGGAATCTTCTCCGTGCTGCTTTTCCATTTGTGGTCGGTCCGTTCCCGTGGCGCGTCCGACGATGTCAGGACCGTGTTCGGCCTCGGCGGATTCTGGTTTGCAGCACTGAGCGTCTTTCTGCTCCTGCGCATCAACATCCTGGGCTCGCTCTTCGGACTGGGACACGTCACCCGTATGGACAACCCGCTTTTCGAAGCCGGAACCATCGAGCGAATCGGAACCGCGCTCTACATCCAGCTCGTCGCTTTGGGCCAACTGGTCTGGCCAGCGAGCTTGAGTCCCGACTACAGCTACCCGCAGATCGTGCCAACGCCTGCCCTCCAGGCATGGGGATGGGCGTTCCTCGCGGCGCTCCTGGCGGCGTTCTTCCTGGCCGTTCGCGGAAAGCAGTCACGGCTGCTCTGGGGCCTGGTCTTCGCCACTGGGACCGGACTTCTGACCTCCAACGTTCCCTTCCCCATTGGGACCGTCTACGGCGAGCGACTGCAGTACCTCCCGTCCCTCGGCTCAATCTGGGTCCTGGTCGCGGGCACGGCCTGGCTCTTTCGAAACCGCCCGGTCCCGGCGGCCCTCCCCCTCGCAGTCACCATCCTCCTCGCAGCTGCGCTCGGCGCCCGGAGTTTTGCCAAGGGTCCGGACTGGAAGTCCGATCTGACGCTTTTCGGCAACGCCGTCGAAGCCGTCCCGAACTCGACGAAGGCCTGGACCAATCTTTCTCTGGCCCGCAGCAAGGCCAACCTTTTCGAGGAGGGGATGGTGGCCGCAGAACGCGCCCTCGCGTTGGACCCGGACTACGTGGCGGCTCAACAGGCGAAGGCGTCCATCCTCAATCAGACCGGTGAACCGGAGGCCGCCATGGCCATTCTGGAACCTCACCGGCAGATGCCGGGGCGGCGCGGAATCACCGCTTTGCTCGAGCTGGGCAACGCGCACCTTCTGCTGCAAGACGGCAGGGCCGCCGAGGCCGAGTTCCGGACGGTGATGGACCGCGTTTCCGATCGTCCCGGCCCGCCCGACGAACGTTGGATGGTCGGGATGGCCTCCGCGTTCGCTCTGCAGGGACGTTGGTCGGAATCGCGCGAGTATTGGCAGAAGGCCGTTTCGGTCAAGCCGGGCGAGCTTCGGTTCCGACAGCGTCTGGCCTACGTGCTTTGGCAGGATGGCGACCTGGACCAAGCCGAAGCGGAGTATCGGAGGCTGCTCGCTGCGTTGCCCGACGACGGCGCGACCATGAACGAGCTCGCCTGGTTCCTGGCCCAGACCGGAGAGGGTGAAACTCTGGACGAGGCGCTGCGGCTGGCTGAGCAGGCATTTCAGCGACTCCAGGACGCCAACAGCGCCGATACCTGGTTGGTGGCCCGGATCCGAGCCCGAGGGTGCGATGACGCCCGAAGTTGGCTCGATGAGTGGCGCGAACGCCTCGGCAGTGAGATATTCGGGGATCTGGAAAAGAAGTGGACCGACGAGTGCGGCTCGTAACAGCGGGACGGAGGAGGAAGCGGTGAACGCAAAGCGCAGGCGCGCACAGAAGAACGGGGCACGGATCTCCCCCGTCGTCGGAATCGGGGCTCTTGTCGTCATCGCACTCCGAGTCTTTCTGGCCTTGGCTCTCCAGTCGGACGCCCCCCAGATCACGCCGCCCGTTCTGGAGGACGCGACCTACTTCGCCGAGGTCCAGTCCGAGTCGGCCATCGGCCGCGGACCGGATCTGCTGCCGCGTGGATCGGCCTTCTATCCGCGAATCTCCGCATCGATCCCGGGGGTCGCCAGCGGTGAGTTCGGCACGCTCGGTATCGTCCAGTCCGTTCTCGACGGGTTGGCCGTGCTGATCCTGGGAGCTTGGGCGTCCCGACGTTGGGGCACAGCCGCCGCCCTGGTCGGCATGGCGATCTACGCATTGGACCCGCTGGGCGCGTTCTTCGCGGCCCGGTTGACTCCCCTTTCCTGGACGCTTCCTCTCTTTGCCCTGGCTCTCGTTTTCTGGAACGGACCCGTCGGAAGTCTTCGAGCGGGCCCGGGAGGCGCAGCCATTTTCGGACTGTTCTGCGCACTAGGCTTTGCCTTCAGCCCCCTGCTCTTCACTGTCGTGGCCTTCCTCGGCTTCTACGAGCGTGGAGCCAACGGACCGGATGACGGCTTCGAAGGCGCGACATCCGAAGCCGGCGGGACGGAAACGGGCTCCAAGTCGGGTGCGTCGGGCACGTCGGCGCCGTCGGGAGCATCGGCGCCATCGGCGGCGAGTGCCGGCCGGTGGGTCGGCGCAGCCCTTACCCTGGTTCCTCTGGTCGCCGCGGCAGCCCTCATCATTCTGAGCAACTCCGGGAAGGCCCAGGGAGGCCCGACCCTCTCATGGGGCTCCGGGCTGTCCGTCTACCAGTCGACCAACCCAGCCACCGGAGGCACGGCTCGCCAACTCGAAGCCCCATCCTGGGGCAGCGACCTTTCCGTACAGACCGATGTCTGGGAATCGCTGGCTCGGGAAGGCACCCGTTACGACGTCTACACCTACTACTTCTCCCGAGGTCTGCAGCGGATCGTGGAGAAGCCCGTCGAGACGATTGGAGTGATCCTCGTCAAGGCCGCCGCCACTCTCGGTGCCACTCCCCTTCCGGACAATGGGCCAAGCCCCGTTTTCGCATTCGACCGGGGCCCTTCGTTTCTCGTCTACGGAAACTGGTCCTTTGCTCTCCTTTTGGGACTGGGGCTGGCCGGGCTCTTCGCCGCGTCGCCCTCCCCCGAGCGACACCGACTTCGCTGGGGACTGATCGCCGTTGCCGCCGCCTGCCTCCTTGGTCCGACGTCCGCCGCTGCCCGGCAGCCCGGCCTGCTGGTTCTCGCCATCCTGGCCGGTTCCGCACTGGCGCAACCCAAGAGCCTGCTCCGCCCGTTGCCACTGGGACTCCTCGTCGCCGGTCTTGCCGGTTCCGTGCTCCTGGCCCAAGTGTCGCCGACGTCGAGCCTGACCAATCCGTCCGAGGATCTTCGCCTCGAGGCGACCCTGTCTTCCCGCGAGGGAGACGCTCGCGGCGCCGTCCGCAATCTCGAGGAGGCCGTTCGGGCCGACGCCGAAAACCTGGAGGCCCGAGCCTCACTTGCCCGGCTCTATCAAGGGGAAGGATCCATCGAGCGTGCCACACAGGAGCTGGAGACGGCGTACGCCGCCGACTCCACGCACGCCGCGACCCTTCTCGCCCTCTCCAACCTGGAGCAGGCCAAGGGCAATGCGGACCGCGCGCTGCGGATGATGTCCCGACTGGTCAACTCGCGACCGAACAATCCGCTCTACCTGAATGAACTGGGACGCATGCTGCTGCAAAGCGGCCGATGGGACATCTCAAAGAACTTCTTCATCCGCGCCCTCGAGATCAAACCCGACTATTCCGTGGCCCAGCAGAATCTCGCATTGGCGACGGACATCGAAATGCGGACGGAGCGGAACATCTATCCGTCCGACATGAGAATCGCTTCGGATGACCCGGTGAAGGATCTCTTCGGGGAAGCCATGAACGCAATGTTGTCCGAAGACTTCGCCACTGCGGACAGTCTGCTCGCAGAAGCAGAACGGGCCAAGCCCGACAATGTCGTTCCACTCTGGATGCGTGCCGGCTACTACGATCGCGTGGGAGACACGGAGGGCGCTATCCGAACGTTGCGTCGGTGCAACGAACTCGCGCCGTGCCGGCCTGCGGTCGTCGAACAGCTGGCCTCACAGCTGTTGCGAGTAGGACGTCGGGATGAGGCCATCCGGGTACTCGACGAATGCGAAGAGAGTCCTGCGGAGCCGGACTTCAAGGGAGTGTATTCGCAGATCAAAGAGAACCTGTTGAACCCGCAGGCGCCGCCGACAGCTCCGTAGCCCTAACTTAACTATTCACGAGGGTCTACTACAGGATCTACTGCAGTGACGACCTTCATGTATAGATCGGGCCAGGATCTTCGGCGGCCTCATTGGCCGATGTACGGCACGTTTCGAATCTGCTCTTCTTCTTCCTTGGTGAGACGTCGGTCTTCGCTGGCGATGAAGCCACCCATCTTCACTTCTTGCTGAGAGAGAAATGCAGGAGTCACCGCACCAGTCATGACATCCCCGTCCAAGTCTTCCGGGACGGTCTGGTCCATCACGTACAGACAGGTCGGTACGATGTCGAGCAAAGAGTAGATTTCGGAAGCCGGTCGGGATCCCACGGCGGCACCCGGCCCGCGCAGCATGAAGACTCCGTTGAGAAGATGCCAACCCGACAGCGAACTCTGCGGATCTCCAAACACCGGCATTTGGAAGTCATCTTCAACGTCACCCAAACTGACGAACCAGCCGCGCTTCGTTTGCACGGTCAGGTTGGGCGCCTTTTCAAGTTCGCTTCCCGCAAAGATCGAACTTCGTTCATAGACCGCCTGGATCGGATCCTCTCCCGTCTCCGGATCCTGGAGTCGCTCGAGGACGTCTTTGATCTTGGCTTGCAGCCTCTTTGCGCTCTCTGGTGAACGTTTTGCCTGCGAGTCCATGAGCTTCTGCCGAATGTAGATTCGGGACGCGTCGGAGCGATCGAGAGAGAAAACGTCGAAGGCTTCCTCTTCGGTGAAGCCGTAGTCCGGATCACGGAGCAGGTTCCCCAAGCGAACTTCCCGATGGATGGGTCCAAACCCGTGGTCGGAGAGCACGAGGATCCAAGCGTCCTCCGGAATGATCTGAAGGAATCGACCCAGGAGTGCGTCACATCGCGTCCATACCTGTTCGATAGCATCACCGTATCTGCGGGCATCGGCCTCGTTGTAGTCCGGATGCTCCGGATCACTGAACTTCCAATACAAATGTTGGACACGGTCGGTCTGAGTGAAAACAACCCAGAAGAGATCCCAACGTTCTTCAGCAAAGAGTTTCTCCGCGAGCTCGAATCGCCTTTCCTGCACGAGCAGCAATGAGTCCAGTACGGTTTGTTCTTCCCCCGTTGGAAGCTTCATCTCCATGCGATCTCGCAGGTACCCCATGGCCTCGACGTCTTTCTGACGTTCCCGCGGATAGACAAAGTTGAAGTCATCGACGTGAGGAAAGCCCGCGACCATGACGCCGTCGACCTCGTCGGGCGGATCGGTCATGGGAACGTTGACGACGCAGGTGCGAAGCCCCTTCCCCTTCAGGTAATTCCAAATCGGTTCGGAGCGGCGGCTGTTCGCCGTCTCGGACACGATCGATGTCTCACCGGAAAGCTTCTTTTGGAAGTCATAGATCGCGTGACGGCCCGGGTTGACTCCGGTCACGGCCGTCGTCCAGGCGGGCGGGGAAAGCGTCGGAAGGATCGAGTTCAGAGTCCCGTAGGACGAGGCATCGCGAAGAGCTTTGAGGTTTGGAAGCTTGCCCGCTTCGAGCCAAGGGTCCAGCACCTCCCAAGTCGCACCGTCGAGTCCGATGACGACCAGCTGCGGTCCCGGACCACCGCCGCACGAAAGGACACCCAGGGAAGTTGCCACGGCGAACAGTCCCAGGAACAGCAGCGCGCGGGCTTTCGTCAGCAGAAGTCTTCCCCTTTTCGCCAACCGGCTGGACTCCGACCCTTCACACCCCGGCCGAGACTCCATCATCCCTCTCTCCCTCCGTCTCTCTCGGCTCGCACGGATACGAACCGCACACGCCGCCGAAAGTTCAGCCCCAAACGAAGAACGGGCGACACGAAGCCGCCCGTTCTCCTAAACAAACCTTGCTCTAGCGTGGTTCCCGCTCGAGCTAATCCTCGCGGCCGAAGAGTGCCTTGACCTCACCCCAGCTGGTCTCGATCGTAGGGGTCGCCGGCACGTACGGGTCAAAACCGGTCGCACCGTTGAGACCCAGCGTCCCGTACTCTTCAATGTCATCCAGAACCGCAGGAACGGAGTCGTCGGCGAACTTACCACCCTGCGTCGGGTGGGCGATCAGCTCCACCTCAAGCGGCCCGTAGTAAGAATATGCGGCGATCCAATACACGGACGTGGCCTGTGTGGTCTTTGCTGAACTCCAGGTAACGGCCGTCCCGGAGAACGGCGTGTCCGGCCAGCTCGGCTCGTCGAGCTGGAAGTCACCGCAGCCACCGTGGGAAACGATAGTGAGGTCATTCCCGGACCAGCTCATTCCGAAGGTCACACCGGTCAGGCGCGGCTCCGCCATGTCCTGGGAGTTATTCGGGAGGAAGGCAGCGATCACCCATCCGACCGCAGGAGCGATACCGAGGCCCGACGTCGGGTTGATGTTGAGGAGTGAGGCTTGGCATTGGTCCTCGTACTCATAGCCACCACCGTTGTCGGTGTAGTCAAAGTCCACCGGGCAGTCGAGCCCGCTCGGCATGCAGTAAGGCTCGTCGTCCGACGTGTAAATCACAGAGTCATCTGTGTGGAAGGTCAGGAATCCCCGAACGTTCGGCCCTGCATCGGCTATCCCTGCGGTACCCACCAAAAGGCTGGCGCAGACGATCCAACTAGCAACTTTCATCGATCTCAAACCTCCTCGGAGACATGACGTGTCCGCGGGCATTCCCTGCGGTATCCAAAATCCCTATTTTTAACCACCGCTGCCAGAGAAACCCCGCGGCAGACAGAATCGGGCAGTGGCGCGAACCTTCCGGGAAAAGTAGCTCGCCCGACCGGCGGGGCGCAAGCATAAATAGGGATTGTGGAGGGAACTAGCGGGATCCGAACGGGCCAAAGAAAACGGGGCGTCCCAGTTGGAACGCCCCGTCCACGGAAGGGGGACTCGAGGAACCTGGAAAGGTTCCTCCCGTGGCCGTCAACTAGCGGTAGATGCCCTTGATCTCGCCCCAGCTGGACTCGATCGTGGGAACGACACAGGGGTCGCCGTCACAACTCGTGTCGTCACCGAGGTAGTCGCCGCCGGCATCCAGACATTCAGACTCGGTCCGAATCGAGCAGGCGGCGTCGATGCAGCAGGCTCCGGTGGCTGGCTGAGGGCAGTCCGCAGTGTCACAGTCCGTGCCGGATCCCTGGAAATCCCCGCCGGCGCCGCTGCACTCCGCTTCGAGGAGAATCTGGCAGGAGCCGTCAGCAAAGCAGCATGCACCCGGCAGATCGTCGTCCTGCGGACAGGGAACGTTGCCGTCCGTGCTGAATCCGAACGAACCCAAGGCCGAGATCGGATCGAGGTTGGATGGGACGTCATCGTCTGCGAAGTTCGCGCCCTGCCCCGGGTGCGCCACCAAGTCGAAGGAGTTGGCGTTGCCGTAGTAATTGTAGGCCGCGAACCAGTAGACGTCGGTAAGCGAGCTCTCCTGGGCAACGGAGTAGGTAACGGCCGTCCCTTCGTTCGGGGCGGGCCATCCGCCGGTGGCCAACTCGAAGTCACCGCACGAACCCCAGCTCTGGAAGAAGATCTCCGAGTCGTTGTAGGCGACACCGAAAGTGACTCCGGCCAGGCGCGGACTGGCGGCCCCGGAGAACGCGGCCAGAACGTTGAGAACGGCCGTATCGGAGTTGTCGTACCGCCCGATTGCCGCGTCGCAGCTGTCGAGAGCATGCGAGCCGCAGTAGGTATCCTCATCGAAGGTGAAGACCACGCCGTCGCTGAGTGCGACGATCAGAGTTCCATTGGCATTGGGGCCCGCCATTGCAGTACCGGAAACGCAGGCCAGGGCAGCGGCCACCAGTAGAGTTTGCTTCATCGCTGGGTAATCCTCCCGTGGAGACGGATCTTTCAAGTCCGCGCCAGAGAACAACTTGGGGCCTGACGCGTCCGGTCGATCACCACGATCGAACCGAGAACGACTTCATCGTATCCAAGATATCGGAGAAACGTCAACGTTTATTTACGCTATGGCATCGAACGAAGACACCCCGTGCGCGACAAAAACGGACGAAGGCCGGACCCAGAGGATCCGGCCTTCATTCCTACGAACGAACTATCGCGAAGCTAGGCTTAGCGGTAGATGCCCTTGACAGCACCCCAGCTCGTCTCGACGGTCGGAACGACGTCACAAGGATTCGGATCACAACCGGTGTCGTCACCCTGGTAACCCTCGTCACCACACTCCATCCGCGTACGGATGGTGCAGTTGCCTTCGTCGTCGCAGCAAGCGCCGGTCGGAGGCGGAGGACACGGGTTCGGATCACAGTTGGTGTCCGGACCCTGGAAGTCACCCTGGCAGTCAGCCTCAGGGACGACCGTACAGGAACCGTCCATGAAGCAGCATGCGCCCGGAGCGTCACCCTGCGGACACGGAACGTTGCCATCCGTCGCGAAACCGAACGAACCGAGAGCTGCGATCGCATCGAGCTCGGACGGAACGCTGTCGTCAGCGAAGTTGGCACCCTGAGACGGGTGAGGGATCAGGTCAAACGTATTGGCGTTGCCGTAGTAGTTGTACGCGGCGAACCAGTAAACGTCGACCAGGCTAGCTTCCTGAGCGGCGGAGAAGGTAACAGCGGTACCCTCACCCGAACCCGGCCAGCCGCCGGTTCCGAGCTCGAAGTCACCACAGGCACCCCAAGCAGCCAGGAAAACCTCAGCGTCATTGTAGGCAACACCGAAGGTGACACCAGCAAGACGCGACGTACCCGGGAAAGCGGCAAGAACGTTGATCACGGCAGTGTCGGTGTTGTCATAACGACCGATAGCCGTGCCACAGTCCGTGGCGCCCGCACCGCAGTACGTCTCTTCATCGAACGTAAACACAACCCCGTCAGCCAGGGTAGCCACAAGGGTACCACCAGCATTCGGGCCGGCAATTGCAGTACCGCCCATAACGGCGACAGCTGCTGCAGCCAGAAGCACTTTCTTCATTTGCTTCGAACCTCCTTGACTTCTGTCAAGCGTAGCTGTGAACAGATCAGTCATTGAATCACCTCTATAGTGATTCCCACCACCGCCACCACCCCAGTTTTGAGGATTTACTAGATTAAGGTTGGAGGCTGAAACGAACTCTTCTTCACACACAGTTTAGTGGAATCATCGAAACGAATCCACCACGGTAACAAAATTCCGAACAGGCGTTCCTTACGGAGTGCAGCTGTTCGGATTGACGAACGTCGGCGAAAAGATGATGAGGTCGGAAAGGTCCGTCGCGCCGGTGTTGTCATAGTCATGACAGTCCGACGTGGCGGAACCCAGGAACTCGTTCGAGAAGTCGACGAGATCCGACAGGTTGATGACGAGGTCACCAGCACCACCATCATAGTCCGGGCTCTTGACATTGTCGAAAGACCGGATGGTAACACCATTCGCCTTGATCAGCCCGGAAAGGGCCGTGTTGTGGGAGCAGCCACCACCACCGAGGGTGATCACCACTTCGCCAGCCGCGTCCGTGGTTCCCGTCAGGACGGTAGCACCACAGAGGATGTTGCTGGACGAAACAATGACTTCCACACCGGCAGAAGCGATCGGACTGTTCGAACCGTTCCGGACCGTGATCGTATTGATCGAAGCCGGGACCGGGGTCGGATCCAGCGGAGCCAGAACCAAACCATTGAGCGCGTCCGCCGGCTGAGCTTCGCAGTTGGCCGAAACCGGCACATCAGCGAGAGCAGCCGTGCTGCAAAGTGCGAGTCCCATGAGCGAGAACAGCACTTTTTTCATCGAGTCTGACCTCCCAGAAATGGGTGATTATCTTGATGCGAATATCCAGAAGGTTTCCCGTATGTCTATTCGCGATGTCGTACCGGCAGCGAACGTCCCCGCAGGGACGGCCCCTGAGGCACACAATTCCACCGCCAGCTTGCACGATTGCCATTATATCAGCAAAGATCCTGTTCTTCAAAGGGACAAAATGGCAAGGATTTGGGGAAATCGGATGTGGCGACACCGGGATCCGGAAGGCCCGGGAGAAGTGGTAGGTCCGACGGAAAGCGATGCGGCGCACCCGGATATGGGCGCGCCGCAATCGGATTGGGCGAAACAGGATTCGAACCTGTGACCCCCTGCTTGTAAGGCAGGTGCTCTAACCAGCTGAGCTACTCGCCCTCGTCAAAACAGTTTGTCATCTTTCTTCCCGGGAGGACACCTCCGCCTCTTCCTCAGCATGTTCGACCCGCTTTGCGTCGGACGACTTGGCGATCAGGGCCCACGGGATCAGCCCGAGGTACCCGGCAACGAGGAGGATCGGAGCAAGAGTGATCTCTCCCCCGGCGAGGAGGAGAAACCCAGCTACGATGCAGCCCAGCCCCGCCCCTACCAGGATCCAATTCTTGCGGCCGAAGTCGAGGCTCTGAAAACGGACCCCTTCCGAGGTGGCAGCCGCTCGTGCTCTCTTCGCCTGTCGTTTTGGGCTGGGTCCGGCCATTAAGGCTACTCCGCGTCTCCGGTGGTGGGTCGGTCCCGATTCGGATCTCCCGAAGGACGGTACCCGCGCAAATCCAACGTCACTTCCTTGTACCCGGCCGCAGCCACGGTGTCCACCACTGGCTCCCGAACCTGCAGGATTCGTTCGATCCACTCCGGAGCCACCTCGACTCGGGCCAACTCCCCATGATCTCGCACCCGCACATCCGGAAACCCCAGGCGACGGAGCCCGTCCTCGGCTCGTTCGATACGACGGAGGGCCGATTCCGTGATCGCCGTCCCAGTCGGTACCCGGGAGCTCAGGCACGGACTCCCGGCAAGCTCTGCGGTGGAGAGTCCCCAGTAACGGCTGACGGCTCGAATCTCGGACTTCCTCCAGCCGAGTTCAAAGAGCGGAGACCGGACGCCGAGGTCACGCGCCGCCTGCCGACCCGGGCGCCAGTCCCCAACGTCGGACGCCTGTGTACCGTCCACCAACGTCATGCCGTCCCCCGCCTTCTTCAGGAAGGCCTGATACAGGACGCTCTTGCAGTGAAAACAGCGGTCGGGGCCGTTGGCCCGGTATCCCGGGTTCTCCAACTCCCGAGTCGGAATCTCCTCGAGGGTCACACCCAGCTGCCGGGCGATGCCCCGTGCCCGACGTAGTGATTCCGCACTCAGGGCCGGAGAGACTGCGATCCATGCGTGGACCTCTCCCCCGTTCGGGATCGCCCGTCGGGCAAAGACCGCCGCTGCCAAGAGAAAGCTGCTGTCGACCCCGCCGGAACAGGCAACGGCGAGGGGCAGCATCCCGGCGAGTGCGTTCCTCAAGGCTTCGATCTTCTGCGCCGGCACGCCGCAACCAACCGAGGACCGCTGGACTTCAGCGGTCACTTCGAGGAATCCCGGTCGGCGCACACATCGGGAGTGCAGGTCACTCCTTCGCCCAGGAACTCGCCGACGGCGGAGTAGCACTGGGCCCGGGTCAGAACCTCGCACCCTTCGGCGACACAGCACGCGCCCGGTGTTTCGGCGGTGCAGACGCCCGGATCGCAGACGCCCTCGCCAAGGAAGAGTCCGGCGTAGTGGGCGCATTCGAACTCCGTCAGGAGGAGGCATTCGTCAAGACAGCAAACCCCGCGCTTTACGTCCTGACCCACCTCGGGAACGTGACCTTGCTCGTTACCGAAACCGATTCGGCCGAAGCCCACGACCGGTTCCAGATGCGGTTTGGCGTCGAAGTTTCCCACTCGTGCCGCCTGCCTCGGTATGGGGTGCGGCTCGACGGCGAAGTACCCGTCCTCCTTCGACGACAAGACGAACCAGGCAATGGGAGCCGGGCTCTCTTCGTAGCGGGGACGGAACGAAAGGGCGATACCCGCACCGGAGGCGGGATACTCCGGTGTCGGAATGACGACTCCGTTTCCGTGGCAGTAACCCCACCCTTTCAGTTCGACGGTCTCGCTGTACTCGATTCCGAAGGTCGCACCGGCCAAGTCCATCGGCTCGCCGTCGGGAAGGACGGCATACAAGACGAAGATCCGGGGAACCCCGTCGGCCTCGAAACTCACTTCGTAGTCACCGGCGGTCGGACGCGGGAAAGTCAGGCAGTCCCCGACGAGGGTGCCCTCGGGAAGTTCGCTCGCGTAGGAAAGGACGTAGGCAACGCCCTCGTGGGTGGGTCCGCCAAACTGCGTCTGGGCGAAACTCGACGACGGGATCGTCAACGCGAGAGCCAGCATCACCGCCGCCGCGCTGAGCACGAATGCCCTACCCGAGCGGAGTTCGCATGCCCGGACGAACCGCAACGATGCCGTTGCCGCAGGATGACGAGTGAACGGACGGTTCATGGGAGACGCTCCCCTTTCGCGGTGCCCTCGAACCCAAACGACGATGGCGGCAAACGTAAAAACCCGAAGCCACGACACTAGTTTCGCCCTTTGCGCACTTCACGTTTTGCACGATTGTGCTGAGCCAAAGTCTTGGAGAATACATGAGTTCCGTCGCCGCGAGCGACGAAGAAGAGTTCCTCGACCCCGGATAGTGGATTGACAGCCGCCCACAGAGCCGCTCGCCCAGGGGCGCAGATTGGCCCAGGAGGGATACCAGGATACTTGTAGGTGTTGTACGGCGAGTCGATCTCCAGATCCCGGTAAAGAAGGCGGCCCGGGGGACGCCCCAGAGCAAAGAGCACCGTGGGGTCGGACTCGAGCTTCATTCCCCGATCGATCCGATTCCAAAAAACGGCTGAGATCCGCCTCCGTTCTTCCGGGACGGCCGCCTCAGCCTCGATCACGGACGCGAGAGCCCACAGCCGACTGCGGTCCAGACCGCGGGCCTCGGCCTCGACACGAAGGGAATCCTCCCAGAGCCGAACGCCGGGCTCGATGATCTGTTGCAAGGTGCGAGAGGGTTCCTGACCGATTGGGACGCGATAGCTCTCGGGCAGAAACCACCCTTCGAGACCCGGGCCGGGAACGCCTTGCTGTTTCAGCCACGCGTCGTCTTTGGCCAAAGCTTCGAACGGTTCCAACGGTTGCTGCGACCGCTCGGCGAGCAGAGGCAGGATCTGGTGGAGCCGCCGGCCTTCGGGAATCGTCACGAGGACGTCCTCGATTTCCCCGGACGACAAGCGACGCAGCAGTTCCTCCACGGTCTCGCCCGGTCGCGGTGCATAGAAACCCGGGAAGACCCGCCGGTCCCAACCCTGGAATCGCGCTTCGAGACGGGCGTGGAGCGCGTTGGGAATCCAACCTTCGGCCTCGAGCCGGCGGGCGACGGAGCTGAATCCCTCTCCGCTTCGGATTTCGAAGAGTTCCTCTCCGGACGCGACCGAAACCTCGGTGTGCAGAAAACGTTCCCGGGCAAACCAGGCTCCGGCGACTGCGAAGACGGCGACACCGATGAGGAAAAGAAAAAAGAGAAAGACACGACGCATATGTTTGTTCAGTCCTGTCGGCCCAGGTCCGGGGTCATTTGCCGTTGCCAGCGTTCGTAGGCTTGGGTTTCAAATGGACAACCGGCCTCCAGGAATTCCTGAAGCAAAACCTCTGCCGCCAGACGGTCGACAGCTCCTTTGTCCATTCGCACTTTCTTCGGCGCGACTCTGAGTCGCTCCTCTGCTTCGCGGCTGGTCATCGTTTCATCCCACAAAGCCACCGGGAGTCCGAGATTCTGATCGAGCCACTTCGCGAGAGCAAAGATCTCGAGCACAAACGGAGATGGGACCGGGGACGTTGTTGGGATCGAGTTCGAAGTCGCCGAAATGGGCGTCGACGGGGCCGAGGTGGAAGTCGGAATCGGGTTCGAACTCGCAATGCCGTCTGCCGAGTGTTGCGCGTCGGGCACGGGAATCCCGATGACGACACCGGTGACTTCCCGGTCCTGGGCGACCTGCTGGACATGGCGACGCAGAGATTTCCCCACTCCACTCACAAACGTGGGAATACCGGTGGCAAGGACGCGACCGACATCAGAGCAGGCCAGGCCCGTCCGTACCGAGCCGTAGTCCAAAGCCAACACAGGTCCTGTCGTCGCTTCGATGGGAGACTTCGAGACCAGAGGCTCAGGCCTCCGCTTCCGCCTCGGTTGACCGGGACTTGGTCATGCGGACGAGGGTTCCCTTCCCCATCCGGATGTCGAAGTCGACCGAATCCATCATGGCCCGCATGATGAAAATTCCGCGGCCGCGGCTCTTGAGGATTCCTTCCGGTCCGGTGGGATCCAGAGCCATCGCCTGGTCGATGTCGAAGCCTTCCCCCGCATCGTTGACCTCCACGACCAATTCGTCTTCGCCGAGCACGAATCGAAAGTGAACGGGAACTCCCGGGTTCTGCTCATGAGCGTGCTGAACTGCGTTGCTCGCCGCTTCGATGACGGAGTTGGCAATGGCGTCCACGTCGGCCTGTTCGAAGTCCATCTCAGAACAAATGGATTGCACGAGGCCGTCAAGCACGACGAGCAGTTCGAGACGGCTCGGCATGCTGAACTCGATGACCCGGTCCTGGGGATAGTCACGCGGACTCGACATGGGGACGATCAGCTCTTCTGACCTTCGGACGTTTCCCCTTCGAAGCTGGCGAGAGCTTCGTCTTCTTTATCGAATACCTGGAATACGGTATTCAGGCGCGTCACCATGAAGATGGAATCGATCCGGCTGGAGATTCGCATCAGCTTCACCTTGCCACCGTTCTGCGTGGCCGTGATGTGCGCGGACATGAGGATGCCCAGCCCCGTCGAGTTGACCCAGGAGACGTCCTTGAGATCGATGAGGATGTTCCGGTAGCCCTGGTTGAGAGCGGAGAGAATGGTCTCCCGTACCGCATCCGCATCCGGACCACCCATGAGCTGTCCGGACAGCCGAACTACGTAGACGTCACCGATGGCTTCCTGCTTGATCTTCATACCGACATTCCCCTCTCCGTGAGGCGTAACAATACTTCGTCCATATCCTGCGGAACGGGGGCCTCGAACCGGACCCGCTGATCGTCCTCCGGGCGACTGAAGGAAAGATGATAGGCATGAAGGGCTTGTCGATTCAACCGACGCGCCCACCGGTTGTAGAAAGGGCGGTCCGCCTCCGTGACCCTCTCCAGCCAGAATGCGTCCCTTCCGTAGGTCGGGTCCGCAAAAATCGGGTGTCCGATGTGCTTCATGTGGACCCGAATCTGGTGGGTCCGCCCAGTCTCCAGGGTCACTTCGAGCAGAGAAAGATGCTCGAAACGACCAATGACCCGCCAGGATGTCGCCGCCGGGCGCCCACTGCGACGAACCACCATCCGTGTCCGGTCCTGGGTGCTTCGGCCAATCGGAGCGTCGATCCGCCCGGCCTCCGCCGTGGGCTCTCCCCAAACGAGAGCGATGTATCGCCGCGAGGCCGTCCGCTCTCGAATCTGACTCCCAAGCGAAAGGAAGGCCCCCGGAGTCCGGGCCACGACGAGAAGCCCGGAAGTCAGGCGGTCGAGACGGTGCACGATCCCAGGGCGGTTGGGCGGACCGGGAGCCTGCCAATCCTTGTACCTGTGAAGGAGACCGTGGACGAGCGTGTCGCGCTGGGGCCCCGAACCCGGATGGACTTGCAAGCCGGACGGTTTGTCCACGACCACCCACTCATCCGACTCCCCCACCACGCCGAAATCGACGGGTACGGGAACGAGGTCGGGAATGGTGAGATTCGGAAGTCGAACCGTGACCGTCTGACCCTGCGTGACGGTGTGCCTTGCCGGGAGCGTCTCACCGTCGACATGAACACGGCCGGCCTTGATCCAGGACTGCACCTGAGAACGGGAGACGTCGTCCAGCTGCTCGGTCAGCCAGCGATCGAGCCTTTCGCCGGCTTCCGTCGGAGCCACGGCAAAGACCTTTTCCTGTTCCGGGCTCTCACTCATCACAGCCCTCAGTCTAGTCGGCCGGCAACGAACGGCCGGACTCCGATACGGAATTCGGTCCGTTTTCCGAATCCGAAGTCTCTTCGGGAGAACCTTCGCGAAGCATTTGCAAAGCAAGAAGCACGACTCCGACGGAGATGCCGGAGTCCGCAATGTTGAAATACGGCCAACGATTGTCGCCAATCCCAATGTTGATGAAGTCGATGACCTTGCCCAACCAAAGGCGGTCGATCAGGTTTCCGATGGCGCCGCCCAGAATCAGACCAAGGGCAATCAGGGTCCACGGTCGCTGGTAACGGGGAGAGCGGGCGAGCCCGAACAAGACGAACACCGACAGAATGGAAACCGCAACGAAGACCCAACGGTTTCCTTCGAAGAGGCCGAAGGCCGCGCCGTAATTGTGAATGTAGGTCCAGTGGAACCAGTCACCGAAAACGGGAATGGACTGATACAGGTCCATGTTGCGATACACGATCTGCTTCGTGATGATGTCGCAGATGAGGACGAAGGCCGCAACCGGGAAGAAGAGTCGCATCATGGTCCGGTTCCCCGTTCTTTAGTTCGAACCCGGCGACGAGTCCGAATCGGATGAGGAAACTCTCGTGGTGTCCTTGTAGGACGAGACCAGACGGACGAGAAGTCGAGTCATCTTCGGGGCCGCCTTGGCAGCGTGCGCCAGAATCTTCGGAATGTCGACCGGTTCCAATGCGTCCGGAAGTCCCATGTCGGTAATCGCTGCCAGGGCACAAACCTTCATTCCACCGTGGACGGCGACGAGGTTTTCGGGGACGAGCGACATGCCGACGACGTCGCCACCGATCCAGCGCAGAAAGCGGTACTCGGCCCGCGTCTCCAAGTTGGGTCCGGCCACCGCAACGAAGACCCCTTTGCGCAGCGTGATCTGCTCTTCGAGAGCGAGGCGCTCCACCCGCTCTGCCATCTCCAGATCGTAAGGTTCGGACATGTCCGGGAAGCGCGGCCCGAGACTGTCGTCATTCGGGCCGATGAGCGGGTTGTCACCCATCAGATTGATATGGTCGGTCGTGAGAAAGAGGTCTCCCGGTTTCTGTCCGGGATCCATTCCGCCGACGGCATTCGTAAGGACGAGCCGCTCCACTCCCAGGCCGCGCAGTACGCGGATGGGAAAGGTCACCTCCTCCATGGAATAGCCTTCGTAATAGTGAACGCGTCCGCTCATGACGACCAGCGGATGGCCGGCGAGCAAACCGCATTCGAGAACCCCCGCGTGGCTCTCCGCCGTCGAGGTCGGAAAGTGGGGAATCTCGCCGTAGGGGATCCGAGCCTGCACGTCCATTTCCTCGGACACAGCGCCGAGGCCGGTTCCGAGAACGAAGCCGAACTCCGGAGTCTCGCTCCAACGGCTGCGGATGAATGCGCAAGCCTCGTCGATGCGCTCCTTGAGTTCTGACACTTCGCGATCACCTTCTGTTTGACTACGAACAAGCTGGCTATGAACGACCTGGCTATGAACAGCGAGGCCGGGCTTCCGCAGCTCCACGAGAAGTCCCGGCCCTATTCGTCTTTTCGTATCGACCGAACCCTGGGGCGGCTCGACCCATACATTCACTCCTAGCGATCCAGATCGCTCTCCCGACTGGCGTCGACCTGGAAGAATCCTTCCCGTCGTTCCTGCACTTCGAAGAAGGCATCCGCGTCACCGCCGGCCGAATCCTCGGTCGGCGCCGATCGAAACGCTTCCTGCTCTTCAAACGGAAGTCCGTTGTCGTTCCAGTCCTCCGCAGCAAAAGATTCACCGATGCGCTCGGTCAGATCCGGATCCGGCCCTGCAGAAAAGGTTCCGTGATCGACCATGCTGAAGGACCCCACGGAAGATGGAAGATCGAGATCCTCGTGCTGCTCGTGACCGTGCACGTCATCTCGGTCGTCGACGGAAACGGTGTCGACGCGCGATCCGACGGCCGCGGATGCATTTCGCCCCATTGCGGACTGGGCAACCATACCCTCGATCGATCCGAACCCGGCTGAACTCGCCTGGTCGCGTGCGCCCGCCCGGATGAGCGCGTCATGGGCGTCGTCCTCGATTGCGTCGATTTCGGAAACCTGATTCTCGTGCTCGGACAGGATACTGAGCTGTCCCTCGAGCATCGTCCGGAACCGACGGACGTAGGTTTCCTTCTTGCTGCGAAGCGTCTCGACCTCGTTGACCAGCCGCTGCAGGCGTTCACGCGAGTCTTCCAGAATGCGCTCCGCGCGTGCATTGGCATCCTGAATGATACGGGCGGCCTCACGATCCGAAGCTTCCTTCGACTCGCTGGCAATCCGCTCCGCGGTAACAAGAGAGTTCCGCAGGCTCTTTTCCAAGTCGCGGTACTCTTCCAGTCTTTCTTCCTGATAACTGAGCTTCTCAGCCATCATGGCATTGTCCTGCACGACGCGCTCGAACTCCGACGCAACGAGTTCGAGAAACATCCGCACCTCTTCCGGATCGACCCCACGCAAAGTGCGTTTGAAGGTCTGCTTCCGGATGTCCAACGGGGAGAGCTGCATGCGACACCTCCGGTGTGTTTCCTGGCTTCCCCTGCCCTTAAGCTCCGGACCTCTTCGGCTCTTCAAGAGATCCCCCAGCGGAGCTCCCCGAGGCAGTCTCATGGCACCCGGCCTCGGGTTTCCAGGCGCCAGAGTTCCCCGAGGCTGGGAACAGTACAAACAGACCCGAATCGGCGCAAATAGTTTTCCGCCTATATCTTCGGAAAATCAGATCACCCCGCTTCCGGGGACTTTGACGTGTGTCGCGGGTGTTTCCCTCATTTGGATCCTTGTGATCACGACTTCTTGTCTGTACACTATTCCGTAAGCATTCCTCGAAGATGCGGCCCGGGCACCCAGATCGGTGTCACGTGCTTCCAAACTCCGTCAAACGTTGGATCGGACCTTCTCTGGCCGTGGGTGTCTTCGTACTCGCGGCCCTGGTTGCACGCACCCCTTCCCACGAACCGGCCGACGTGCAGGAAGACCGGCCCCTCTCGGACTGGTTCGAAGAGACCGGACTCGACTGGCAAGTCGTGGTCGACATCGAATCCCCCGTCGGCCGGCATCAACGCTTCCGCCCCTTCCACGGCGATGTCGAGTTCCGAGGTGTGGACGTGCGCCAGATGGAACGCGTCACCGGTCATTCCGGGGAGACCTGGATGCTCCCCCACCGTGCGAACGCCATCGTCGGAGTCCGCGGTCAGACCATCGAGGTCGAAGATCGCGTGGAGTTCCGTCCGTTCGCCGACTGGGCCCGGCTTCAGCGTGAAGCCATCCGCTTTGAAGGCCTGACCGACTTTGACGCCCTCACGAGCGCTCTCGACGGGGCCAGGCGCGTGATCCGGGTCAGTCGGTCGGGCCACACCTTTCACGTCGAAGGCACGTGGAACCCGGCTCTATCCCGCGGGGAGAAGCCGAACCCGTCCGGGAATGCGGCCTCATCCAACGCCGGTCAGGCTCTTCGGTCCCAGGTGGCGCACCTCCTCTCGACCCATCCGACACTGAATGAGATCGATGCGCCCGTCCCCATCTCCATTCGCTTCGAAGCCGAGTCCGGAGTCGGGGTCGAAATCGAAGACCTACGCCGTCACGCTCAGGGCCGCGCGCTGATCTTCGATCCAAACCCGGTTGCGGAGAGCGGGAATCCAACCCTGCGGGACGGCGACCCCGTCGAGAGCTACCGAGTGTGGCGGGATCTCGAGAGATTGAGAAACGACGGCACTCTCCGAGGAGAGTGGGTCGAGGCCTACACGGATGTTCCTCCCCTTGCCCTGGAACCGTTTCGTGAGTTCGTCTACCGCTCGACCGATCCGCGTTTCGAGCAGGCAATGGCCTACTACCATGGCGACCGTTCCTTCCAACGACTCCCCGACCTCGGCTTCACCGGCGTGATGGACGGGCCGCGATCTCTGCGTGTTCACGGAAGCCGCCTCGACAACTCCTGGTATTCGCCCGTCACTCGCCAGATCGTTTTCGGAAGCGGTGGCGTCGACGATGCCGAAGATGCCGACATCATCCTTCACGAAACAGGACACGCCATCCATGACGCTCTCGTTCCGGGCTTCGGTTCCGGTGATACGCGTGCCATTAGCGAAGGGTTCTCCGACTACTGGGCCGCGTCCCTGACCGGACACGCCTGCGTCGGAGACTGGGATGCGACGACCTACGGCCCTCCCTGCCTGCGCCGCGCCGACGAGGACATGCGCTTCCCGAATTCCCTCATCGGAAACGCTCACAAGGACGGAAGACTCTGGAGTTCGATTCTTTGGGAAGCGCGCAAAGTGTTGGGCCCGGAGACCGCAGATGTACTTGCTCTGACCGCATTCTTTCATCAGTCGACGGACTCGAGTTGGGAAGAAGCCGCGATGGGACTGCTGCAGGCAGCCTACCGCCTGGGCGTCGGCGAAGACGTCGAGCCGATTCTGGTCTGGCGCGGCTTTCTCGCACAGGAGATCTCTCTCGACCTCGCTCCCACCGATACGCTGCGCGTCGACCTCGCCGGCGTCGTGCAATGCGTGGGTCATCCGGTGGAGCGACTGCGTTTGACGGGCGAAGGCGTCTTCCAGTTCGAGGCTCCCAACCAACGTTCGTCTTCACTGTCGCCGTGGATCGTTCCGTTGGCTCCGGCAGAAGTCTCGGAGGATCTGCGTCTGGGCGGAGAGTGGATGCTGACCGGATCCCGCCTCGACGTGGAACTCGTCTGGTCGAAGGGCCCCGCGAAACTAAGAGCGGCGATGGAATGGGAAACGGACACCGGGGTTCTGGAGTGGACGATCCTGGAAGTCAGTCATCCGGAAGCCTTGGACCCGGCTTGGAGCGGCGGCGGACTTCAGGCGGTGGGACCGTTCGAGTTCGTCGATTGGAACGCGGAGGAACTTGCCTGGACCGGAACCCGTGGTTTTGAAGGAACTCATGATCACGAAAGCCTCTTTCGCGCTGGTGAGCGCTTCCGTCTGGAATCCACCGAGGACGGGCAACTGCGACTGACTCGAATTGCCTCGGGCCGACATCTCCCCGGCCGGGGCGCATTCATCGTCGCCCAACCCAATCCTTTCCGGGGACAGACGGAGATCACGGTCTTTTCCGCGGAGCCCTGGACTGCTGGCCTGAACATCTTCGACGCTGGCGGTCGCCGCGTCTTTCACCTGGATCGCAGGAACCTGCCTCGGGGAGTTTCAAGCTGGTTTTGGGATGGACGGGATGCCGACGGTCTTGCCCTTCCTGCCGGAAAGTACTTCGCACGAACGCGGTCCGGGCAGGAAGAAGCGACCACGCCTCTCACTTTGATCCGCTAGAGCAGTTATTCCGGCTCCGTCACCCACGGTAGGAGCGGCCCCTCGAGCGCGATGCGCAGGGCCAGGGCGTCCACGGTGGTGAGGTTCCGAGACTCAGAATCGACGACCAGAAACTCGCGACGAAGTTGGCTCCACGAGATCCAGCGGTGCTCCCCGGCCTCGGCCGTTTCCATGGTTTCCGCAGCAGTATCCGAAACCCGGCCGGCGAAGTACTGACCGTGGATCGGAGCCGATTTTCCAGCGACCTCCACGGTCACGAGCGGAATCAGAAGCCGCGCTTCTCCTCCGAAGCGGTCGGTCTCCGTTGTCGTCGGTTGGCCGAGCCACGTTACCAATGGGATTCCGGTCTCTTCGCGGACTTCTCGTTCCAGCGCCTGCAGAAGGCCCTCTCCCCTCTCGATCCGGCCGCCCGGCAATTCCCAGAAGCCCGAGTAGAGGTCCCCCGGTTTGGTTCGTCTCTGAATGAGTAGACGTCCGGTCTCGGAAAGAAGAACGGCTTTGGCAAAGGGGATCGCAACTTCGGCCACGGCGAGCCTCAAAAACGCGGGTAGTCGGGAATCGTTTGGTAAGCCCATCGCAACCAGATAATCCGGCGCGGGGCAAATCCCGTGATGTTCGTAACCTGAAACTTGCCGTAGTGACCGTCCGGAGTTCGGATGGCAAACACTTCCAGCTCTTCGAACGTGGATTCGGAAACCCATCCCGTCTTGATGTCAGTGCTGGAGATTTCCCAATCGAACCCCAGGGACTTGATGACGACGGGACGTTCCAACCACTCGTCGTCGAACTCGGAAAGATGCGACACACTCCGGAGGATGAGAGGACTTTCCCGGTCGTTCGTGGAGCGATCGAGGATCAGATCGCGCAGCTCCTTTCGATCGTCATTGGCCGGGTCAAAGACTTCGACCCTCCCGCGGGAAATGTCAAAAGCAACCGGAGCTCCGCTTGCGATCTCGAGAAACTGGCTGAGATTCCCTTCCGGACGCGGAGACATGTCGATCTCCATACCCATCGGCGTCTGTTCGAACGTGCTGCCGTACTCGCGAACGCCGCGGACGTGGAAGAAGTACTTGCGGCCGATCTCCAGATCGAGAAAACGAATGGCTCTGCGTGTGATGGGCGCCGGCGTGATCCGGTACGGAGCGAGCTGGTCTTCGGGAATGCCGGCCAAGCTCTTTTCTGCCGCGTAGACGAGATACCCCTGCCAGTGTTCGATCTTCTCGTCGATAGATGGAAGCCACTCGACGTCGGCTTGATTCGAAAACGCCACCGACCACAGGCTCTCCGGCGGATCGGGAAGCACCATCTCGGAAACGACAGAGGCAAAGACGGTGTCCTGGAAGTCGGTCACGCGTACCGTCAGCGTGTCCATCCCCTTGAGTTCAGGAGTCCGCCAAACTACGCGCGGGCCGGACCGACCATTGGGAAAGGTTCCACGGGTCGTTGACCACAGATAAGCCAAACCATCGCCGTCCGGATCCTCCGCAAGTGCCTGGACACCGACGTTCTCCGAGGCGTGGATCTTCTCATCGATGAAGTCGATCAGGGCGATGTTTGGGGACTGGTTCCCGATGTCCTCGGGTTGGGACCCTCCACCACCACTGCCGCAACCGCAGAGGACGAGGAAGAACCCGAGAATGGAAAAACCAGAGGCGAGTCCGGGCGCGATCCGAAACATACACAACTCCCAGTCACCCCGGCGGGTCGAAAGCTGACCTTGGCTGGATAGTACCCCGACTTCCGGCTCGTTGTTGGATTTTCCGCGGTCCAGGAACCACTGTCGTCAGATTCGCCACCGCTGTCGACCTTCATGAATCGTTCCGGCTAGAGCTGACGTTGGTCGAGGGAGCGTACCGCGGCTACGAGTTCCTGGGGCGAGTGAACGACACAGTCCGGATTGTCTTCGTCCGCACTCGGCGGCAAGGCCGATGCCGATGCCTTCTTCTGACTGGCCCGGTAGGCACGTGAGAAGTCGTCGACAAGCTCCCAGCCCTTGTCATCCGGATCGACCCGGAACCAGATCGTCCGGAGTCCCAACGACCGAGCGGGAGCAATGTCTGCGTCGATGCGATCGCCGATCATGACGGCTTCTTCGGGAGCACACCCGGCACGTTCCAAAGCCCACTGGAAGATGTCCGGGTCCGGCTTGTTCAGGCCAATCGCCTCACTCAGGGCAAGGAACCGGAAGTAATGACGGAGAGACTCCTCCTCGAGTGCAGTCTCTGCCTCGGACATCTGATTCGCGATGACACCCATCTCGTAGTCGGCGCCGAGCGACTCCAGCACTTCGCGCATACCCGGAAGAACGTTGTGGTACGCCATGTAGTTCTTCCGCAAGTGCTCCTTGGAGCGTTCCGCAAGCTCGTCGTGTTTCCCGTCTCCAACCAGCCGTCGCGTCAACACGGACCAGTGTCCGGAACCATGCTCACGCAGCACTTCCTCTCTCTGACGAAAGAGTTCCTCCATAGAAATCGTTTCGCCCCGACTTTGCAGCTCGTCGTAGAGCAGCCGGTAGAGGTAGGTCATGACCGGGTCGTCATTCATGATGACGTTGCCGATGTCCCAGAAGATCCAGTGGATCATCAGCGCGCAGCGATAGCGGCTCCCTGGACCCATTCCACGATCGAGGGAACCCCCGGCACGAAGGAAAAGGCATCCGGGGCAAAGCCGATCCAGAAAGTGGCCACGGCACAGACGGCGACGACGGCTCCGACCACGGTCGATCGACCGAGTTCCAGCGTCGCGACCGGCTTGCGCATGTAGAGCGCAACCATGACCCGCAGGTAGTAGTAGACGGAGAGTGCGCTGTTGAGGACGGCGATGATGATCAGCGAATGGAACCCGTGCTCGATAGCGCTCCGGAAGATGTAGTACTTGCCGAAGAATCCGGCGGTCGGTGGGATCCCGGCCAAAGAAATCATGAAGACGGACATCGCCAGTCCCAAAGCAGGAGTGCGCCAACCCAGACCCGCGTACTGTGGAATCTCGAGGTGCTCGCGTTCGTGATTCGCCCAGTAGATGACGACACCGAAAGCGCCGATGTTCATCACCGTGTAGGCCAGGAGGTAGTAGAGCATGCCCGAAAGCGCGTCGTGATCCCCGGTTTGGGAGAAGACGACCAGGCCGATGAGGAGGTATCCGGCGTGCGCGATCGAGGAATAGGCCAGCATCCGCTTGACGTTGGTTTGGGTCAGCGCCGCCAGGTTCCCAACCGTCATCGTCAGGACCGCGACCCACCAAAGCACCTGCGTCAGAGGGATGTTGTCCCAAAGCGGTGAACCGGCAGCAACCACGCGGGCCAGGGCTCCGAAAGCCGCCGCCTTGACGGCCGTGGCCATGAACGCGGTCACCGCGGTCGGCGCGCCCTGGTAGACGTCCGGTGTCCACATGTGGAAGGGAACGGTTGCGGCCTTGAAGAGGAGTCCGCTCAGAAGGATGAGGAATCCAAGCTGCGCGAGCGGGCTTCCCGCACCCAGGCGGAGGCCCTCGACCAGATCCGTCGTGCCGGTGGTCACGTAAATGAGGGCGCCCCCGAAGAGAAACACCGCGGACGAAAAAGCCCCGAGCAGGAAGTACTTCATGCCGGCTTCCAGGCTGAGCGGGTTCTTTCGTAGGTAGCCCGAAAGCACATAGACCGGAATGGATAGGAGTTCCAGGCCGAGAAAGAGGCTGAGTAGTTCCGTGGTAGAGGCGAAGAGAACGAGTCCGGAGGCGGAGAAGGCGATAAGCGCGTAGTACTCCCCGCGCGTTCGACCCACTTTGTCGAGATAGGAGCCGGAAAGAAAAACGGCGAGCAACGTCGCGATGCAGATGAGCACGCCGACCGTGCTGCCGAAGGAGTCCTCGATGAACATCGTTCCGAAGACCGTTTCACCCACCGCATCTCCCCAGCGGGCGGCGTAGGCAACGAGTGCCGCTGCAGGAAGGAGCGCTGTAACCGGCGCCCAGGGGAATCCGGCCCTGCCTCGAATGAGCGCGTCAATGAGAACCAGGACGAGTCCTCCTACGCACAGGATGAGGAACGGCAGGAGTGGTGTCAGATCGCTCCAACCGATTTCAGGAATGGCCAGCATCTAGCGAACTCCTCCACCGATCTGGTGGGCCGGGTCTTCCGTGTTTTCCATGACGGGTTCGACTTCCTCTCTCTCTGCAAGGAACGGTGCAAGGAGGTCGGCAGCGGACGAATAGTTGCCCGATGCTCGAACTTCGAGAACCGGAGCGTATGCCTTCTCCAGCGCCGGTTCCATCCGGTCGAGGAAGGGTTTCGGCTGCACACCCATGTAGACCATGAGAATCATGAGCGGCGCCAGTACGAGCCACTCCCGGCCCGAAAGGTCCGCCAAGTCTTGATTCTCTGGGTTGTCGTTGGCGCCGAAGAGGAAGCGTCGGACCAGCCAGAGCATATACGCCGCTCCAAGAACGACGCCGCTCGCGGCGATGGCTCCGATCCACGGACTCTCTCCGAATGCGCCGAGCAGTACGAGGAACTCCCCGACAAAACCGTTGAGGCCCGGAAGGCCGATCGACGAGAGCGTCGTAAAGACGAAAGCGAACGTGAAAAACGGAAGTCCCTTGGCCAGGCCACCGAAGGCGGAGATCTCGCGCGTATGGCGTCGTTCGTAGATGATCCCGACCAACAGGAAGAGCGCTCCCGTAGAGAGGCCGTGGCCGAGCATTTGATAGAGCGAGCCTGAAGCCCCCAACATGTTGAAGCTGAAGAGCCCGAGGACCACGTAGCCGAGGTGGCTGACCGAGGAGTAGGCGACCAGCTTCTTGATGTCCGTTTGCACCATCGCCACCAGAGCGCCGTAGACGATCCCGATCACGGAAAGGATCAGGATCGGCTTCTGCATCTGAACGGCGGCTTCCGGAAAGAGCGGGATGGCGAAGCGCAGGAAACCGTAGGTACCCATCTTGAGAAGCACACCGGCCAGAACGACGGAGCCTGCCGTCGGAGCCTGAACGTGTGCGTCCGGAAGCCAGGTGTGAAGCGGCCACAGCGGGACCTTGATCGCAAACGCCAATCCGAAAGCGAGGAAGAGCCAGATCTGCGTGTTGAGCGGAACGTCGGTTTGCATCAATGCCATCAGGTCAAAAGTGTAGATCCCCGTCTGCGCGTGGTGAATGAAGTAGAGCGCGAGGATGGCAACCAACATGAGCAACGAACCGACGATGGTGTAGAGGACAAACTTGACCGCCGCGTATACCCTCTCCTGGCCTCCCCAGACACCGATGAGCAGATACATCGGCAGAAGCATGACTTCCCAGAAGAAGTAGAAGAGAAAGAGGTCGAGAGCGACAAACGCGCCGAGCATTCCGGTCTGGAGGATGAGCAGGAGGATGTAGAACTCTTTGACCCGGGTGTCGACCGCTTTGAAGGCCGACAGCACGACGAGAGGTCCCAGTACGTTGGTCAGGAGCACCAGGAAGAGCGAGATCCCATCCAACCCGATGTAATACTGGATTCCAAAGTCTTCGATCCACGCGGCCTTGGTCACGAACTGCATCTCCGCATGGGTCTGGAATCCCGTGAGCAGAGGAATCGAAGCCAGGAGCGTCGCAACCATGGCCGCAAGGGCTCCGTTGCGAAAGAGCCCGTGCTGCTCCTTCGGCACCATCATGAGCAGCGCCGCTGCCGCGGCGGGCAGGAAGACGACGATGGAAAGTAAAGAGTCCAAACCGAGTGTCCCCCGTTACATCGCTCGGAAGAGGATGAAGGCCAGGCCCAGAAGAATGACGAATGCGTAGGTCTGGACGTAGCCGCGTTGCAGGATGCGGAAGGCGAAGCTCAGGCCCTTGGCCAACATCCCAACGAAGTTGACGATGAAGTCGATGATCCGGACGTCGATGACTTTCCAGAGAAAGGAACGCGACAGGCCGACCAAAGGTCGCACCACGGTCGCATCGTAGAGTTCGTCGACGCGGTACTTGTCCCGCACCAGGCGGTACAGGCCACCCAGGCCGGCGGCAATGTTGGTCGGAAGAGCCGGGTTCTTCAGATAGAAGAGGAAGCCGACGCCGATGCCCGCCGCGGCCATGAGAAGCGACGCTCCCATGAGGATCCATTCGATCGTGGTGTCATGGTGAGCGTGGTCGGCCCCGTGAGAGCTTTCGTGAGAGCTTCCGTGAGAGATTCCGTGAGAGATTCCGTGAGGGTCGCCGGGCGCGGTCGCCGCTGAGTGAGCCGAGTCCTGCTCCCCGTAAAGCTGGCCGTGGAAGACGGGATCCAGCCAGTCATGGAACCGGTTCGGTCCCAGGCCCAGGAACTCCGGTGTTCCCCAAAAACCAACCAGGAGAGATCCGATGGCCAGGACGACCAGAGGGAACGTCATGGTCGCGGGAGACTCGTGAATGTGAGCCTCTTTCTGGGGTTCCACCCGACTCTTGCCGAAGAACGTGAGTACGACGAGTCGAGTCATGTAGATCGCGGTGATTCCCGCGGTGAGAAAGGCCACGAACCACAACGCTTTCGGCAACCACGGCAAGAGCGCATTCTGCGAGCTCCAGGCCTTCCAGAGGATTTCGTCCTTGGAGAAGAACCCGGCGAAGGGAACGATGCCGCAGATCGCCAACCAACCCGCAAGGAAGGTCCATGCCGTGATCGGGATCTTCCTGAAGAGCCCCCCCATCTTTCGCATGTCCTGCTCTTCGTGAAGGGCGTGAATGACGCTGCCCGACCCGAGGAACATGAGAGCTTTGAAGAACGCGTGGGTGAAGACGTGAAAGATCCCCACGGCGTAGGCTCCAACGCCGCAGGCCAGGAACATGTAGCCGAGCTGACTGACCGTGGAGTAGGCCAGCACCTTCTTGATGTCGAACTGCGTGAGTCCGATCGTCGCGGCGACCAGCGCGGTCAGCGCGGCCACGATGGCGATGATGGTGAGCGGCAACGGCGTGATCTCGTAGAGCCAGTTCATCCGCGCCACCATATAGACGCCGGAGGTGACCATGGTCGCAGCATGAATGAGAGCCGACACCGGAGTCGGACCGGCCATGGCATCGGGAAGCCAAACGAACAGTGGGATCTGAGCAGACTTACCCGTGGCGCCGACGAAAAGCAGAATTCCGGCGAGGGCTGCGGCGCCCGCGGGAATCAGCGCAGCTTGAGACTCCATCAGCCGGTAGTCGAAGGTGGCGCTTCCGCCCTGCTGGTAGAGCGTCCAGAAGATGACGAACATTCCAAGGAGAAAACCGAGGTCGCCGATGCGGTTGACCACGAACGCCTTCATTCCGGCCACGGCATTGGCCGCCTCTTCGTGCCAGAAACCGATTAGTAGGTAGGAACACAGTCCCACCCCTTCCCAACCGACGAAGAGGACGATGAGATTGTCTCCGAGAACGAGAAGGATCATCGCGAACATGAACAGGTTCAGGTAGGCGAAGAAGCGGCTGAATCCACGGTCGTGGGACATGTAGCCAATGGAATAGACGTGGATGAGAAACCCGATGCCGGTGATGAAGAGCAGCATCGTCGAAGACAACGGATCAAGCAGGAAGCCGACGGAAAGGTCGAGCCTCCCGATGTCCATCCATGTGAAGAGACTCTGCTCGAGGTATCTCTCTGCCGGATCGAGGTTCCGAAGCGCATTGAAGCCGAGCGCGGTCACTCCGAAAGAAGCGGCCACCGCGAGGCTGCTGATCCAACCAATGATCTTGGGCGGACCACTCTGCCGATGGGACGTCATCAGGGTGGCGAGCCCGGCGATCAGGCTCCCCAACAGCGGAAAGAGCGGAATGAGCGCGAGGTAGGTGGCTTGATTCATTCGTTCACTCGTTGAGCGCCGAGAGCTCGTCTAGGTTGATGGATTCCTTGGACCGGAAGATGGCCATGAGAATGGCCAGTCCGACCGCGGCCTCGACGGCGGCGATCGCAATGACGAAGAAGGCGATCATCTGACCGTCGAGGTTCCCGTGCTGTCGCGAACCGGCGACCAGGATCAGGTTGACGGCATTGAGCATGAGTTCGACCGACATCAGAACGGTCAGCGCACCGCGACGCCCAAGGACACCCAGGGTGCCGATGAAGAAGAGGACGCTGGCCAGGATCAGATAGTGATTGGTCGTGATCTCGCCCATCTCACTCCCCCCTCTTGGCCAGGACGACGGCCCCGAGAATCCCAACCAGGAGAATCACGGCGACGATTTCCAGCGGCAGCACGTAACGGGTCAGTAGTTCCCCGCCGAACTGCTCGATGCTGCCGAAATCCGGAGCGACACTGGCCACGTTGGAATCCGCTCCCCGGCCAGTGAAACGAAGAATGATGGCGAGAGCCAGGGCACAGAGCACGGCCGAGACGCCGAACTTGCCCCGCTGAATCGACTGGGCCTTCAGCTCCTCGTCTCTCAGGTTGAGAAGCATGATGACGAAAACGATGAGAACGATGACCGCGCCAGCATAGACCAGAATCTGCACGATGAAGAGGAAGGGCGCAGCGAGCCCGGCAAAGATTCCGGCCAGAGCCGCAAGGTTGACGGCCAGCGCCAGGGCTCCGGCGAGCGGACTCCTCTTCCCGACAACGAAGAGTGCGGAGACGACCGTCGTCGCCGCCAGAATCCAAAAGAGGATCGGGTTCAAACTCAAACCTCCTTCGAAGGAGTGCGCCAACCGGCGGGAATCTTGATCGGAGTCCGCGGAGCGCCCGCTTCCCATCCTTCATCGTCGCTCGGAGTGGCCGGAGGCGCTTCGATCTCACCCTGTCTCGGCGACGGCCCCTCGGCCGGCCTGCCCTGCTTCCATTCTTCGCCCTGTCCGCGCATGAGGAACTCGCGATCGACGATGAAGTCCTCTCTACGCTCTCCGACAAGAACGACCTCGTCGGTGTCCATGCGAATGGCGTCCTCGGGGCAGGCCTCGACGCAATAACCGCAGAAGACGCAACGCAGCAGGTCGATCTCGAAGATCTTGGCCCGCTTCTCGATCCAGACCTCATCGGACTCCTCGGCCACGATGTGGATGCAGTGCGCGGGACAGGCGGTTTCGCAACACATGCAGGCCACACACTTCGGAGCCCCGTTCTCCCTCACGGTGAGTCGATGACGACTGCGATGACGCACCGCCAGCGGCTTCTTTTCCTCGGGGTACTGGTACGTCGGCATCGCATCCTGCTGCACCGTGTTCTTGGCCAGGTGCTTCAGGGTCACGCCCAGGCCGCGAAACACTTCGGCGACGTAGATCCTCTCCCAGAAGGAGAGCTTGGGGCTTTGTACCTTGAGGGCCACGCGGTCGAAACCTCCTACAGGTCGAAGAGCAGGACGAGAATTGCCGTGATGAAGAGATTGGCGATGGCAAGCGGCAACATGCCCTTCCATCCCAATCCCATGAGCTGGTCATAGCGGAACCGGGGCAGAGTCCAACGGACCCAGACGAACGCAAACCCGAAGAAGGTGAGCTTGCCGCAAAAGGTCAGGAACTGGATGACGGCGGCGGCGACGCTCGATCCGGTTCCGTCCAGGGGGCTGGCCGCAAAGAAAGCCAGTCCGCCGAGGCAGGCCAAAGCCTGCAGTCCCAGGACGGCGGTCCAGAAGTTCGCTTCGTGTTTCCGCTTGTCGGTGTAGAGACGCTGCAGCGTGCGGTGCCATTTCCGCGCCGGAAGAATGAGCAGAATCGAAAGAATCGCGATCTTGGCGAGCAGCACCAAGACGACGGTGTTGGCGTGCGTGATCAGGGACTCCGTCGGAACGAACGGCACCTGCCATCCACCAAAGAAAAGGGTCACCGTCACGGCCGACGCCACCAGAATGTTCACATACTCCGCCATGAAGAAGAGCGCGAACTTCACGCTGGAGTACTCGACGTGATAGCCGACGATCTCCGATTCCGCTTCCGGAAGATCAAACGGGTTTCGGTTCGTCTCGGCAATCACCGCGGTCATGAAAAGGATGGCGCCCACCGGCTGGATGATGAAGCCCCACTTGGGAAGCCCGAGCGTGAGGAAGCCGAGCTGTAGGGTGGGTCCCCAGAATTCACCCTGCTGCTGTGCGATCGCATTCAGGTCGAGCGTCCCGAACATCATGATGAGACCAATGATCGAGAGCGACAGCGAGAGTTCGTAGGAGATCATCTGTGCAGAGGCACGCAGTCCGCCCAGGATCGAGTACTTGTTGTTGGCTCCGTAGCCCGCAAAGATGATGCCGAAAACGCCAAAGGAGGCAATGGCGAAGACCCAGAGGATGCCCACGTTCAGGTTGAGCGCCTGCATGCGGATGGCGTGGTCGCCGATCTGCAAAGTGTCCGCGAAGGGCACGACCGCGAAGGTCATGAGGGAGATCATCATCGCGATGAACGGCGCAATCAGGAAGTAGAACCTGTGCACGCCTGCCGGAGTGATGTCCTCTTTCATGAGGAGCTTGAGAACGTCGGCGATGTTGTGGATGAACCCGGCCATACGGATTCCGAGCACATTGGCCCGGTTCGGCCCCGTTCGATCCGCGATGTAGGCGGAGACTTTCCGCTCGAACCAGATCATGAGCGGAATCATGCTCAGCTGCAGGCCCCATACGAGGACGGCACGCCCGGCGGATATGGCAAGTTCGGCTGCGGGTGGCATCTTCCCTTTTCTACTCCGTTTCCTCTTCGTGAATCCGTCCACGAAGAGTGCACTGTTTGGCCCGGGACCTCATCGACCGCTTGCCGGCGCGGTAACTCCGGCATCCCGGCCGGCGTCCTGTCCGGCGTCAAGAAGCCGACCTTCGTCCCCAACCTGCGCGTACTCCAGGTTGGCGAACGTCGGCTCGTTGGAGGTGAGTTCCTGCCAGAGATCCTTGGGTCCGTTCCAACCGAATTCGTCACCGGTAAACTCTGCGATTCGAGCCAGGAGGTTCGGGCCCCACAGCGCGTCCCCACGCGGCGTGAACGCCTTGCGGAAACGTTGGACTCGTCCCTCGAAGTTGACGAACGTGCCGTCGCACTCGCTGTGCGGCGCCATCGGCAGAGCCAGTCCCGCGGCCCCGCTCGTGCTGTTCTCGTTGCTGCCCACGTAGATGACCCGCTGAAAGGTCTGGATCCCGTCCGCGAGATCCTTTTGGAATCCGATGGGGTCGTCTCCGAAGATCAGAAGAACCGAGCCGCCGTCGGAAAGAAGGTCCGCGGGATTCCTGGTCAGCCCCAAAGCCTCCAGTCCGCGGCTGTTCGGATTGGTGTCGGCCCGGCGAAGGATTTCGTCCTCGACCCCGGCCGGACGGACGTTGCCGCCCCCCACCCGCGTCGTTCCCAACACATCGAGTGCGAACTTCTTGGCGGCGTAGAGCACTTCCGTCGAACACTGTGGTGACACGAGTACGACCGCGTCCGATCCCTTTCCGGACCCGACCGCTTCGTTGATCCACGAACCGGCCAGTTCCAGAGCTTCGTGGAACGGGCGCTCCTGCCCCTCGACGATCGCGACATCGAGGCGGTTGTCATTCAGTTCTTTGTAGGTCACGCGGCCGGGATCACACATCCAGAAGTCATTGACCGCCATGTTTTCCCGAGGACGGTAGCGATAAGCCTTTCCGTCGTCGAATTCGAGATAGGTGTTGCAGCCCCGGGCACAGCCCGTACACAACGACTTGGCCGTCCGCAAGTGCCAGACACGCTTCTGGAATCGGAAGTCGCGGGAAGTCAGCGCGCCGACCGGACAGATATCGACCGTGTTCAGGGAGTAATCGTTGTCCAGCTCCCGGCCCGGGAAGGTCGTGATCTCGGCGCGGTATCCCCGGTTGACGATTCGTAACTCACCGGTCTTCGTGACCTGGTCGCAAAAGCGGGTGCAACGCGTGCAGAGGACGCAACGTTCGGCGTCCAGCATGACGCGGGGGCCGACCGGAACGGCCTTGCGCTTGTGGTGTTTGGGAAGATCGAGACGACTCTCGTACTTCCCATTGCTCATGTAGTAATCCTGAAGAAGGCACTCTCCGGACTGGTCACAAATCGGACAGTCGAGCGGGTGGTTGAGGAAGAGAAACTCCAGAACTCCGGCCTGCATCTGCTTGACCCGGTCGCTGTCGGTACGGAAGGCCAGCCCTTCTTTGACGAAGGAATTGCACGCGATCTGCAGCTTGGAAACGCCTTCGATCTCGATGAGGCATTGACGGCAGTTACCGTCGACTCCCAGCCCGGGGTGGTAGCAGAAGTGAGGAATCTCGACACCGGCGGCACGCGCGGCTTCGATGAGGTTGAGTCCCTCTTCCGCCTGGACTTCCTGTCCGTTGATTTGGATCGTGACCTTCGCCATGAAGACCCCTCTAGTGAACGGACTCGAGGAAGTGTGATGACTTCCCGCGAATCGGACAGCGCCCGGCGCCGACATGGGCTTCGAACTCGGTCCGGAACTTCCGGATGAAACTCTCGGTCGGCATGGCCGCGGCGTCCGAGAGCACGCAGATCGTCGTCCCCATCATGTTGTCGCAGATGGAAAGCAGCTTGTCGAGATCCGCGGACGTTCCGTGTCCGGATTCCAGACGGAACACGAGATTGCGAATCCAGGCCGTGCCTTCACGACAGGGAGAGCACTGGCCGCAGGACTCGTGCGCATAGAACTTCAGAATGACGGCCAGAGCCCAGACCATGCAGGTGTCTTCGTCCATGACGATCATGCCGCCGGATCCGAGCATCGTTCCGGCTTCCACGCAGCTTTCGTAATCGAGATGGACGGCGTCGGCCTCTTCTCCCGTCAGAACGGGAACGGAGGAACCCCCGACGATGTTGGCCTTCTGCCTCTTCCCGTCCCGGATCCCGCCGCAAAGGTCGTGGACCAGCGTCTTGCAGGGCAGTCCCAACTCGATCTCGTAGTTTCCAGGACGATTGACGTGCCCGCTCACGCTGAAGAGCTTGGTGCCCGGCGATTTTTCCGTTCCGTACTTCCGGTAAGCCTCTGCGCCATGTTCGAGGATCCAAGGAACCGCCTGGATCGTTTCTACGTTGTTGACCACCGTTGGACAGCCGAAGACTCCGACGACAGCCGGAAATGGCGGCTTCAGGCGAGGCTGTCCCTTCTTTCCTTCCAACGACTCGATGAGGCCGGTCTCTTCCCCGCAGATATACGCGCCGGCGCCACGGTGGACCGTAACGTCCAGGCTGTAGCCCTTACCGTTGATGTCACGACCGAGGTAGCCCTTCTCATAGGCCTCCTTGACCGCATCACGGATCCGGTAGTACGGGACGCCGAACTCACCCCGGATGTAGATGTAGGCGTGAGAGATTCCGACGGCCCAACCGGTGATGATGATGCCTTCGATCAGTGCGTGTGGATCCTTCGTCAGAAGGTCGCGGTCCTTGAAGGTGCCGGGCTCGGACTCGTCCGCATTCACGCAGAGATACTTCGGCTTGTCCGTCTCTTTCGGCACGAAGCCCCACTTCATCCCGGTGGGGAAACCCGCTCCCCCACGACCGCGAAGCCCGGACTCTTTGACCACGTTGATGATCTGCTCTGGGTCCATGGCGAAGGCCTTCTTGAAGACCTGATAACCACCCGCCTTTTCGTAGGCGGCCAGAGTCCAGGACTCCGGGTTGTCGTAGCGTTGGGTGAGGAGTTTGACTTCCATTACTTGCCTCGGGCGCGGAGCTGGTCCACGAACTGGCCGACACTCTCGGGTGTGAACGGACCGTGGTACTCATCATTCATCTGACACATGGGAGCAATGTCGCAGGCGGCCAGACACTCGACTTCGTCAAGGGAGATGAGGCCGTCCGGAGTCGTTTCTCCCAGCCCGATCCCCAGCTTCTCCCGCAGGCACTCGAGAATGGTCTCGCCTCCCATGAGCATGCAGGAGATGTTCGTGCACAGCTGGATGTGGTACTTCCCCATCGGGCGGCGGTAGTACATCGTATAGAAACTGACGACTCCGTAGACGTGGGACGGCGGCAGATCGAGCAACTCGGCCACGTACTCGATGACTTCGGTACTGCACCAACCAAACTCTTCCTGAGCCATCCACAAGGTCGGAAGCACGGCCGCCTGTTTCGTGGGATAGCGGGTCAGGAGTTCCGCGAACCGCTTCTGGTTCTCGTCCGAGAAGCGAACGGCGTGGCCCATACTCTCGACGGGACAGGCATCGCGACCGGCGATGTCGAGGTTCGGGTTCTGATATGGCTGCATCTATCTAAGCTCCTGCCTTGCCGGCCGCCGCTGTCCCTGCACCGCTCACTTCGACAAACGTGACAGGGTCGAGTGAAGTCAGCGTCCGTGTCGGTCGACACCCGAAATGGCCACGAACGGCCTCTACCGATCGAGTTCTCCGGCCACGATGTTCAAACTTCCCAGAATAGCCACCGCGTCCGCGATCATCTCTCCTTCGACGATGTGCGGAAACGCGCTGTAGATGTAGAAACAAGGTGGGCGCACCTTGCATTTGTAGGGCTTCATGCCGCCGTCGCTGACGATGTAGAAGCCCAGCTCACCGTTTGGAGCCTCCGTCCAGGAGTAGACCTCCCCCTGTGGCGGAGTGATTCCGTGCATGACGATCTTGAAGTGATTGACCAGACCTTCGATGTTGGCATAGGTCTTCGACTGCTTGTCCGGCAGATAGGCCATCGGATGATCGGCCCGGAACGGTCCGTCCGGAAGATTGTCGAGAGCCTGCTCCACGATTCGCGCGCTCTGCTTGATCTCCTCGAACCGAATCATGATCCGGTCGTAGCTGTCTCCCTGATGGCCAACCGGCACTTCGAAGTCATACTGCTCGTAACCGTAGTACGGGTCGGACTTGCGCAGGTCGTGATCGAGACCGCAGCCCCGCAGACAGGGACCGACCCACCCATAGGAGATAGCGTCGTCGAGCGAGATCTTGCCGACGCCCACCGTTCGATCGAGGAAGATCCGGTTTCGCGCCACCAACTTCAGCGTGTCGTCGACATGCTGAGGGATCTCTGCAAGGACGGCGCGCGTCTGCTCGACAAAGTCGTCATTGATGTCGTTCCAAAGTCCCCCGACCCGGGTGTAGCTGTTGGTCAGACGGGCTCCGGTCACTCCCTCGATGACGTTGTAGATCTTCTCGCGCAGGTTGAAGAGGTACCAGAAGTTCGTCAGCGCTCCCAGGTCGACGATGTTGGCGCCGTTGCAGACGAGGTGATCCATGATGCGCGAGAGCTCGCACAGAATGACCCGAATGGCCTGACAGCGCGGCGGGACCTCGATCCCGCACAGTTCCTCGACAGCCTTGATGTAGCCGACGTTGTTCGAAATCGCCGACAGATAGTTCAGTCGGTCGGTGTAAGGAACGACCTGGTTGTATTCGTGCGTCTCCGCCGACTTCTCGAACCCGCGATGGAGGTAGCCGATCTCCGGAATCGAATAGAGGATTCGCTCCCCATCCAGCTCGACCAGATTCCTGAGCGTTCCGTGAGACGCGGGGTGCGACGGCCCGATGTTGAGAATCATCGTCTCGCCGGGATCTTCGTCCGTGCGATTGCGGCGTTCCGGGAACCGGCGCCGACGAAGTTCAAGTTCGTCGAGAAGGGTCTCGGCCTCGGAACACCAGTGGCCGCGGTAGATGTCGTAATCCTTGCGCAACGGATGTCCGACGAACTCGTGGTGATTGAGAATCCGTTTGAGGTTGGGATGACCCTCGAAGCGGACGCCGTACTGATCGAACGCTTCCCTCTCGCCCCAGTCCGCCGCTGCCCACAGCCCGACCGCGGTCGGGACCCAGGCATCCTCCTCGGGGATGGCGCACTTGACGGCCACCCGCAGCTCATTGGGGATGTTGCGAAGCAGGTAGACGACGTCGAACCGGTCGTCCTCGCGCAGGTAGAGCATGTCGACGACGGTCAGTTCGCTGAGCTGGTGGAGCCTGAACTCCGGGTCGTCACGGAGAAACTGCAAGGTTTCGGCCAAGGCCGCCCGCTTGACGCGGACACAGGGCATCGGGAGCAGCACCGTTTCTTCGAGAAGGCCGTCCCCGATCCTTTGCCGAAGCTTCGAGAAGTCGATCCCCGTGCTTGTCGTCACCACGTCTTCCTCACTTCCCCGTGCGTGACATGCGGTTCTGCAGCTCGACGATGGCTTGGAGCACCGATTCCGGTCGCGGTGGGCAGCCTGCGATGTAGTAGTCGACGGGGATGACCTTGTCGATGCCCTGAAGTGTGCAGTAGTTGTCGTAGAAACCACCGCTGGATGCGCACACGCCCATCGACAGAACGTACTTGGGCTCGCACATCTGGTCGTAGATCCGCTTGAGGATCGGCACCATCTTATAGGTGATGGTGCCGGCCACGATCATGAGGTCGGCCTGCCGGGGCGAGAACCGCACGAGCTCGGCGCCAAAACGGGAAATGTCGAACACGCTGGAGACTGTGCCCATGAATTCGATGGCGCAGCAGGCCGTTCCGAAGGGGATCGGCCAAAGGGAGTTCTTCCGTCCCCAGGCGACAACCTCTTCCATACGAGTGATGGTGACGGCGTCCCCCAGCATGTCCACGTCCGCATCTCCGGGCCGGGAGAGGTTGGCCTGCCGCGGATAGACGATCTGGTTGGCCTTCGGTGAGTCCATGCCCGGCGTATCCGGAGTGGCCGGGCTGGCCGGGGTGTCTTCACCCTTTAGTCCCATTCCAAACCTCCCTTTCGCCATTCATAGACCAAACCGAGGACGAGAATCGCCAGGAATATGCTCATCACGCCAAAGCCGAACCAGCCCAACTCCTTGAAGCGGACCGCCCAGGGAAAGAGAAAGACGGCCTCGACATCGAAGAGCAGAAAGCTCACCGCGACCAAATAGAAGCGGACGGGAAATCGTTGTTCGGCTGATGTGGGCGGCGCAATTCCCGATTCATAGGGAACGCTCTTGGCCGCGCTGGGATTCTTCGGTCCAAGCACATTGGTGAGGACCAACATGACGATCGGAATCATCAGGGCCAGTGGCAGTACGAAGAGCAGGGGCGTGTACGACCAGTCCACCGTTTGCACCTCTCGAGGAGATTGCCAGTCACGACATCAACGATGGGCCATCGTAGACGGTCGGCTGGGCGACTTTGAGAAAAATTTCTCAAAGTATTGGCGACGCGTCACATTAGCACAGCCAAACAAACGGTCAACCGGCGTTTCCCCGGCTTCGCCTACGGATCTCCCGGCGCTCGTTTCCTTGGAATGGAAGGTGGCTTACCGAACCTTGAGCAGGCGTTGGCTCGCTTGCGTGCCGCTTAGATCGAGTTGCAGAAAGTAGACCCCCGACGGCGCCGGCTCCCCGTTGACGTCCTTTCCGTCCCACAGGATTTGATGCGGCCCGGCCGGAAGTTCCCCGTCGAACAGTGATCGGGTCCGGCGCCCCTGGACGTCGACGATTCGCAACTTCACCCGTTCGGACTGGGTCAACTGCAACGAGAGTGATGCTTCCTCACGGACGGGATTCGGTAACGCCAGCAACCGGAACCGGGCTCCTTCGGGAAGAGGTCCCGGCCCGCCGCCAAACTCGACGTCGAAAATCTGGAAATCATCGAGGCCCGCTTCCACGATCGTGGCCGGACCGAGATCCGAAGCGCGGAACCGGAACCGCACATCCGCCGTGGGCTCGATGTAGGACCGCAGACCGAACTCGGCAAGATTCCAGTTCGGATCCGAGTCGGTCACATCCTCCAGGACTCGCCAAGAGGCTCCACCGTCGCTCGAAACCGACACCTCGAGTCCGTCTTCCGGTGTCCGGGAAATGTCCGTGGAAACGAACCACCGGTAATAGGTAACGACAGGTGACTCCAGACCCGTCAGGTCGTAGGCCGGACTGATCAGACTCGTGGTGCCGGCGTCAACATCCGCGTCATTGATGGAGCGGGTTTCCGAGTTCCCGGTAACGAATGCCTGGGTCCCTTCGACGCTGCGGTCATCTTCGGCCTGAAACTGTCCGACACCGGTTCCTACCGGATCAGTACGTACCCACTGTCCGGCGCTGGCATCGTCATCGGCCGCACCGACCGTCCAACCCTGATCGGTCTCGAAGTCATCCGCGTAGGTCGCCGGAACCAACTCCAACTCCAAGGCGAGTTCCGTCTCTGCGATGATCTCGACGGACTCGACCTGCCGGTAGAATCCGAATCGATCCACGACGATTTCCCAGGTCCCTTCCGGGATCAACTGAAGTAGGAAACCGCCGGTCGCGTCGGTTGTGGTCTTCAGCGGCGTTCCAAGGACCTCGACAACCGCACCCTGGATCGGCTGCCCTTCGTTCTCCAACGTTCCCGCCAGCGAACCGGACGGCAGAGGAACCAACTCGATGTCGAACTCCGTTCGCTCATCCAGAAGAACGTCGACCGTTGCGGTGAAGTCCTCGAAGCCGAAACCCGTGGCCTGAACGGTCACGGATCCCGGCGGGGAGATGAACTCGTACGATCCGTCTCCCTTCGTGGTGTAGACCTCGGGGGCCGTGTCGATGGAGATCTCGATGTCCCCCTGAACCTCGTCGGTTCCGCCTCGAACGACTCGGCCCTCGATGCTTCCGTTTTGCGGTGTCACCTCGAAGACGTAGAGCCCGGTCTGGATGTCACTGACGTAGACGAGCCCGCTATTGGCGTAGGGGTAAACTCCCCAGGCTCCGTCGAACGCGAAAACTCCGGACGTGGGGTGAGTGTCGTAAGCAGCCACGTTTTGGGGGAAATCCGGATTGCGGATGTCCAGGACCTGAAGGCCATTCGTATACCAGGAGACGTAGGCCAGACTCCCATCGATCGTGACGTTGTGGACGCTGGCCAGGGGATCGCTCTCCAGGATCCACTCGCCGATCCGTTCCGGGTTCGTCGGGTCGCGCACATCGAACACGTTGATGTGGCCGGATTCGGTCTCGTCCGTGGTCAGGCAGTAAGCGCCGTCCTCGGTCACCCAGGTGTTGTGGGTTGCCGCCCCCGGGTAACCCGTTCGGGAAAGAACCGTGATGTTCGCCGGGTCCGAGCAGTCGAGAATGCCGAGATAGACGCCAAAAAACGCACCGCCGTAGGCGATGTCGTTCTGCACGAAGATGTCGTGGATGTAGAACTCACCGAAGCGTCCCAGTTCGACCGGAGCCTCCGGATTACTGATATCGAGAATCGTCATGTCATCGCTGCCGGTCCCGACACAATAAAGCCGGTTTCCTTCGATGAAGATGTTGTGGCAACGATTGAAGAACTCTGAGGTCTCCAGCGCGAGTCGGGGAAGGCGCGGATTCGAAAGGTCGAAGACCTGGAGCGCGGCGCCCTCGGAGAACTGGTCGACGACGACGAAAGCGTACTCACCTGCGGTCTTGATATCCCGCCAGATACTGAGCGTCCCCCGCACCCAGGAAACGGCCTCGGGCGTATCCGGCTCGGTAACGTCCACGAACCAGGTCCCGTTGAGCGTCCCGACGATGGCCAGTGCGGTGCCGTCCGGGGCGTCATAACCCCATATGTCGGAGTAGTCCTCGTCGATCTCGTCGAGATGCCCGATACGCCGGACGTTGCGAGGATCGTCCTGGGCCTGGACGGTTTCGAAACAACACAGAGTGGCCAGGACGAAGCCCAACAAAAACGCGGCAGACCGCTGCCGCGAAACAATCCGCATCAAGATGGTCGCTCCTCGCCGCAGCGACTCGGCCGACGACCGACCGAGCGCTGTTTGCTGGATTCTCGAGCCGCTACGGTGCATCCGTTTCGGCCGTAGCGACGACTCTAGCCCGAACGATTCCTGAACGTCTACCGCGGCGTCGGGTCCGCTCCGCGAAGGGCCACTACTGGACTCGAACGACGCGGTCTACCCGTGACATCCCGTCCGCCAGGAATCGCAGGTAGTAGATTCCGGAAGGAGCCTCGGTTCCTTCATCGTCCCTGCCGTCCCACGAAACCGTGTGCTGGCCGACGCCTCGCGTTTCGCTCAGCAGGTCCCGCACGCGACGCCCGCCCGCGTCGAAGACCGCGACCTCGACAAGGGATGGACGGACCAGTTGATAGCTCAGGTTCGTGAACGTGCCGCTGGGATTTGGGTAGGGCGCCTGCACACCGTTTTCAAAGGTCGGTTCGAGCACGTACTCCGGAGAGGGGGTGTTCTCCCCCACTTCCAGGTTCTCGCTCACTTCTTTGAAGAACTCGTGGGCAACTCGAATCTTGTAGTGGCCGACGGGGACACCGTCGATCCGGAAGTCACCGGCCGCGTCCGTGTTCGTGGAGAAGGGCGTACCGACCAGTTCGACCGCAGCGCCAGCGAGCGGCCCGCCCCCGACACCCCCGACGACCCGACCTGCAATGGACTTGCGGTCGAGTGCTTCCAAGGCCGCATCTACGACCTGCGTCCGCCTGGCTTGCAGATCGATTTGTTGTTCCACGGTTCGGTAGCCGAAGGCGGTGATCCGTAGGGTGACGGTCCCAGATGAAACGACGAGATCGTAGCGACCGTCACCGTCGACCTCCGTTGCCGCAGGGCCGTCCACAATGCGGACGGAAGCCGACTCCAGTGGAAGACCGGTGGCACTGTCGGTGACCCGGCCTTCGAGTCGGGCCAGCAGGTCGAAGATCTCCACGTCATCGATGGCCGCCTCGACAATGGAGGGGCCTTCTTCATCCGTGGCGACAAAGCGGAACTGCATCTGGGAGCTGGGAGCGACGAGGTCCTTGAGTGGAACGTCGACCCGTTCCCATTCTGCGCGCGAAGCTTCGAGGCGATCGATCTCGGTCCAAGTCACTCCCCCATCCGGACTGGCTTCGACGATCAGGTCATCATCCGGGTTGGCGCCGGCATCGTTGACGTACCAACGGTGATACGAGAAAACCGGGTTGCTGAGAGAGGACAGGTCGAGAACCGGGCTGTAGAGAGTCGTCGGTCCACCATCGACATCGTTGTCCCCTACCGAGGCGCCGGCCGAGCCCGCAGCCGTGACGTAGGCGAACACTCCATCTGCCGTGTGGTCGTCTTCCGGTTGAACGTACCCGGAGCCCGTCGCATGCGGGTCGGCCCGTTCCCACACTCCGCCCGTGGCGAGATCGGCGGCGCTCCCCACGGTCCAGCCCTTGTCGTACTCGAAGTCATCGGCGAAGTACGAACCAAAGGCCACGACCCGCGCCTCCGTTTCCGACCCGGCCTCGACGAGAACCGTCTTCTGTTCCGACAGGAAGCCGAAGGATCGGGCATCCAGTTCGTAGGTGCCCACCGGAACGTCCGCAAACATGAAGCGACCGAGTTCGTCCGTAAAGGTCTCGAGCGGCGTATCGAGGAGTGTAACCCTCGCCCCCGCCACCGTCGCACCGTTCAGGTCCTCGACCAGACCAAAGATGCCGCCCCTTGGATTGCGAACCAGCTCGAAACCCTGCTCCAGGTCCTGTCCGATCGAAAGTGAGACGTCCTGTTCCAGCACCTCATACCCAAAGGCCTCGACCCGCAGGGTGTAGTCGCCCGGGAGGACGCTGAGGCGGAAGGATCCATCCAACGCTGTGGTCGTCTCCTCTCCGCTTCCGTTCAATGCGACGTGAACACCGGGGAGTGGATCGCCTGACGATCCATCTCGAATGATTCCGGCCACGTTGCCGCGGTTGCCTTCGAAGCGTAGGACGTAGAGACCCGAGTTGATGTCACTGACGTAGATGTTGCCGCTCTTGGCGAAGGGATAGGCGCCCCAAGCTCCCTGGAAACCGCCGCCCGCACCTGGAAACGTATCGTAGTAGCCCGCCCGAACGGGGTTTGCGGGATCGCGAAGGTCCAGCACCTGCAGCCCGGTCGTGTACCACGACACGTAGGCAAAGTCGCCGCGGATGTGAACGTTGTGAACGATCGAATTCGGCTCCTCGGGGTTCGCCCAGCCCGAAACCCGATACGGCGCTGCCGGGTTTTCGACGTTCCAGATGTTGATGTGGCCCGCCGCGAGTTCGTCGGTCGTCAGGCAGTACTTGCCATCCTCGGTGAGCCAGGTGTTGTGGGTGAAGGCGCCTGGATAGCTCGTGGCCGAAAGAACCGCGATCTGGGGAAGGTTGGAAACGTCGAGTATCGTCAGCGTCGCGCTGTTGATGGCAGCGCCGTAGGCGAGGCCGTCGCGAACATAGATGTCGTGAAGATAGTCCCCATTCCACTGCGTGATGAGACGGGGGCTGGCCGGGTTCTGGGTGAGGTCGTAGACGTACGTGCCGCCGCGAGTCCCCACGGCCCACAAGGTACCAGCGCCCTCGTCCACGAAGATATTGTGTGCCGTCTGAAAGTCCCGGGTGATCGCATTGACGAACTGCGGCGAGAGCGGGTCGACGAGATTGATGATCTGCAGCCCGCCTCCATTCTCGTTGACCGAGTAGGCGAAGTGCGAGTACGTCTTCATGTCCCGCCAAGTGCTGGGTTGTCCGTCGACGAACCCGACCAGATTCGGCGACTGCGGGCGGGTGACATCCACGAACGCGGTGCCGTTGCGGGTTCCCAGGATCGCCAACTCCGTGCCATCCGGAGCCGAGTATCCCCACACATCGTTGTAGGTATCGCCGAGGCCGAAGTTACTGAGGAGCGTAACTTCGCTCGCCTGGCCGAACGCGCTGCGCAGCGGAATCCAGCTCAGCGCGAATGCGAAAATGAGGACAGCGATCGAGGACCTCGAAGCGAGGTCAAGGGAAAGCGCCCGAGTGAACATCTTGGGTTCTCCTGCCGACGCCCCGGCATGTTTTCGTGATTCCCACCCCGGCTGTTGGGAAGAATAGCAAGTCAGGCCCGATCCGTCACCTCGAGATCCCGGGCCCGTACTTCATTGCAAATGGAACTTACGCGAACGGGTTGTGCCTGACAGCTCGCGTTGCGTGTCAGGGGCGATCCGCAGGACGAAGTTGTAAACACCGCGGGGCGCCTGGCGTCCGCGGTCATCCCGCCCGTCCCAACGAACTTCGTGTGCCCCCGCCCCCCAATGGTGGTTGCCCAGATCGCGAAGACGCCTCCCGTGAATGTCGACGATGGAAACCGTGCCGTGGCGAGGTTCGATGAGACGCAGCGCCACCTGACAACCTTGTCCGGGAGGAACCGGGTTCGGCCGGATCATGGAAAGAGAAACCGGATCCTCGAACAACGCCGTGCCGTCAGGCCCACTGTGGCCTCCCCCCACGTCCGTGGTCTCGTTTGGTCCGAAGATCTCGAAGTCATCGACGGCCGCTTCGACGATCGTCGGCTCTCCCAGGTCCTGGGCGACGATCCGAAACCGCATCGCGGAGCTGACGGAGACGTGGTCCTCGAGCCGGTATCTCTTCCGCTGCCAATGCGCGTTGGTTTCCGCGACTGTTTCCAGGCGAGTCCAATCCGTGCCCCCGTTGGTGGACGCTTCGATCCAAAGGTCGTCATCCGTGGCCGACCCGAGATTGTTGACGTACCACAGGTAGAAGGAGAGATGAGCGTCCGTGTACCCGCTCAAGTCCAGGACGGGGCTGATGAGCGTTTGCGTTCCTTCATCGACATCGTTGTTGCTGACGGTGGCGCCGGGATCGGACTGTCCGGTAACGAAGCAGCGCGAGCCCGGGTTTGGCGAATGATCGTGTTCGGGTTGGACGAGTCCGTCGACCGTCCCGTTCGGGTCGACTCGCTCCCAGGCGCCGGTCGTTCCGTCGCCCTGCGTGCCCCATCCGCTCGCGGACTCGAAGTCGTGGAAGATGGCCGAGTCCGAGAGTCCGACATCGAGCGTCGATGGGCCACCGCTTCCAATGCTCACCGATTCCTCCACCTCACCCAGTCCGGGATGACTCACGCGAACGGTGTGCGTCCCTGCCGGTAGATGAGGGAAGACGTAGTCTCCGACCAGGTTGGTCTCGGCGGTCTGCAAGGTCGTTGCCCCTGACCCGAGAACTTCGACGGTTGCCCCGGAAACGGCGGCTCCGTTCAGCCATCGAATGACCCGACCTTGTAGGGCTGCGCCGGGAGCGCGAGCGAGACCGCGGCTTTGATCGGAGACATCGCCGTCGGAAACACTGATCGGAACAACGGCCGTCTGATAGCCGAAAGCAGACACCGACAGTTCATAGCTACCCGGATCAACATTGAATTTGAAGAAGCCACTCTCGTCGGTCGTCGCCTCGATTCCCAACGACAAGACCTGCAGTGCGGCGCCTGCAAGCGGTTGCCCGGAAGTCGCGTCCGTAATGACTCCCTCGAGAGAGGCGAAGTTCGGATCCACGTCAAAGATCCACAGCCCCTCGGCGTTCCCCGTGACAAAGATCTTGCCCGACGGGCTGAAAGGGTACGCTCCCCATCCGCCATCAAACGTCGCACCCGTGCTGGGATGAAAGTCGTCGAAGGCCACGCGTTCGGGATGGGTCGGGACGCGCAAATCGACGACTTCGAACCCGTTCGTGTACCAGGCGATGTATCCGAAGTCCCCGTTCACCGTTGCGTTGTGAACGATGGCCGACGGGTTGTCCGGGTGGGCGTACGTCGAGACCATGCGCGGTTGGCTCGGATCCGAAACGTCGAAGATGCTGAGCGCGCCGCCGGCCGTCTCATCCGTGCAAACCGCGTGGGTTCCGTCTTCGGTCAACCAGACGTTGTGGGCACGGGAAAGAGGAGTCGAGGCCGAGCCGACCGGAGGCATCCCGGCGTAAATGTCGCTGATGTCGTAGATGTAGAGGCGACCCTCAGCGACTCCCGCCATGTAGGCCAGGCCGTCCCTCGTCACCATGTCATGAATGCGCCAGTCTCCGAACGTGCGCACGTAGACCGGCTGTGTCGGATCGGGGTTCAGATCGTAAACGTAGGTCTGCCGGCGTCCTCCCGCCGGGTTCGCGAAAGCGAGGCCGAGCTCTTCATCGATCCAAAGGTTGTGCGCTCCCTCCCACTCACCGAGGAACTGGTTGACGAGAACCGGCTGCAGAGGGTCGGAAAGGTCGTAGATGAAGAACGTGTAATCGGACATGTCTTCGACGACGTAGGCGTAGTGACCGAAGGTCTTGATGTCCCGCAGCGTAGGGCCGCCCGGGAAAAAGGCCACTTCCGTCGGCTGGCTGGGATCGGTCACATCGATGAAGGCCACCCCATTCAAGGCGGCCAGGATGACGATCTCGGTTCCATCCGGCGCCTGGTAGGCCCAAAGGTCACTACAAGCTGGATACTGATGAAGGGTCGCGAACCGGGTCACGTTCTCGGAGGTCGCCCCCGCACGACACGATCCGGCCAGTCCGAGCCATAGGATCCAAACCAGAGAGACAAAGATAGAGTGGAGGAAGCTGCGCAAGGTGGCTCCGTTCATCAAACGTGGTCAATCGGCCCCGCCCGATGCCCGACACCATGAACTATAGCGGCTCTACTTCCTCGGTACGAGAGTGAAGACGACGACGACTCCCTCGTCCTCCTCCCGAAGCGTCAATACGCTGCTCTGCAACGTGTAGGTCAGTTCCGAGGTCTCGTTGACCGACCCGTCCCCGTCGAACTGGGTATGGACTTCGATGAGCCCACCTTTCGGGTCGACAAACACCCAACCGGACTCGAACCAAAGCTGGCCGCCGCGAACGTCGACCTCTTCATAGACGTAGGCGCCGTTCTCCATGACCATGAGATGCGCTTCAACCGCGTCCGGAACCCATTCGAGAACGTCGGACAGGGACACGGACGTACCATTCAGTGTCGCCGACTGGAAGAGCCAGGAATCCACCATGGCTGCGGGCGGATGCCCCTTCTCGTCGTCAGGACCGGTACCTCCGTTGCCCCCGTCGTCGTCATCATCGCTACCGCAGGCCAACACCAGACTCAGAAGAAGGACGAGCACAGCTCGTCGAAAAAGTCCTTCCCGGTTCGACATCTCGACCTCCCACAAAGCGGACCGTTTGAAACGACGATGAACTCGGATCCTACCGGAGGATTGCATCGGGCGAATGACCTGGAATGTCACCTCAATGTCACCTGCGGAACGCCGATCTGGTGTCGAGTCCCAGAGATGAGGTAGCGAAACGCCAGACGCAAAACACACGGCACGAGAGGCGAGACGTGAGGCGTGAGGCGTGACGTGAGGTGTGACGTGACGTGAGGTGTGACGTGAAGCGTGAGGCGCAGACGAGGGAAGGCAAGGCGTGAAGAGGTGAGCAGGGAGACGCGAGAAATGGAATCGGGCCCGAAAATCCGGGCCCGACTTCTCTCACGCTCTCAGGGCCCGCCCGAAGAAACCGGGCGGGATGATCCCGTCATTGCTCCGGCTACTGCAGGACCAGAGTTTTCTCGCTGAGAACCCGGTCCTCCGTGCGAAGCACCTGGAAGTAGATTCCCCCCGGAACCCGCGTCCCAAGGTCGCTGCGACCATCCCAGGCGATGGAGTGGGCGCCGGCGTCCAGCTCTCCGTCAACGACCGTGGCCACACGTCGGCCCTGCACGTCGACCAGGGTCAGCTCGACCCGCTCCGACTGCGCGAGCTGGAATCGAAGCACGCCGCCCATCTCGGAAGAGATCGGGTTCGGCGTTGCGCTGAGAAGTTGGGTCAACTTCGGAAGCCCTTCGGTCGGGGCGTCGGTCGTTTCTGTGACGCCAAAGATCTCGAAGTCGTCGATTGCAGCCTCGACGATGGAACCGTCGCCCTCGTCGGCAGCCGTAAAACGAACCTGGATCTGATCGGTCACGGTGACGAAGTCGGCGACCTTGAACTCCGCCTTCTCCCAGAACGCACGTGACGTCGACAAGATCTCGACGTTGGTCCAGTTCGAACCGCCATCGCTCGAGATGTCGATGACGAATTCATCGTCAACGGCGGAGTTGCCGTCGTTGACGTACCAACGGTGGTAGCGAATGGTCGGGTCCTCGACCTCGGTCAGGTCGAACACCGGAGTGAAGAGAATTTGCGTACCGCCGTCGATGTCGTTGGTGCCGATTCCATCTCCCGGGGCGGCTTGCCCGGTGAAATAGCACTCCGTGCCCGGGTCCGGCGTGTGATCGTCCTCAGGTTGGATGACACCACCACCAGAGCCGTTCGGATCGTCACGCGTCCACTCGCCCGTGTCCCCGGTCCCGCCGAAACTCCAACCGTTGTTGGCTTCGGCCTCGTCCACGAAGAAGGAGGCGTTGAGAGTGAAGTTGCGAGTCGCCGGTTGGTTTGCGGTGATGACGACCTGTCCCTCGGCCGCACCGAAGCCAAAGAGTCCGACGCGAACGTCATAGCTTCCCGCCGGAACGAAATCGAAGGCGTAGTCGCCGTTGGAGTCCGTCGTCGCAACCAGAGGCGTACCCAGAATCTCGACTTCGGCGCCAGCCAGCGGAGCCGGCGTCAGGCTCGATACGTTTCCGCTCAAAGGTGCGTTCGGAAGACGCGTGAGAGCAAAGTCACCGTTGGTCGTCGTTCCCGCGGTCAGACTCGTATTGAAGCTGCCAGTCGCATACCCGTAGGCCTCGATCTCGACGAGATAGGCACCCGGATCGAGATTGAACTTGTAGACACCGTCATTGTTCGTCGTCCGCGTCTCGCCGTCGATCGACACCGTCGCGCCGACGACCGGGTTCCCGCTCGTTGCGTCGGTGACGATTCCTTCGAGAGAACCGTAGTCCGGAACGAACTCGAAGACATAAAGGCCGGAGTTGATGTCGGCGATGTAGATGTAGCCGTTGTCTGCATACGGATAGACGCCCCAAGCTCCATCGAACCCGCTCCCCCCGCCGGGGAACGTATCGTAGTAGCCGGCCCGCTCCGGCGACGACGGAACGGAGATGTCCACCACTTCGTAGCCGTTGCGGTACCAGGAGACGTGCGCCAGACCATCTTCGATGCAAACGTTGTGGACGATGGCATCCGTGTCGGTCGGGTGGTTGTACTCGCCGACCTTGAACATGCTGCTCGGATCGGAAACGTCGATGATGGTGAGATGGCCGCCCGAAACCTCATCGGTCGTGGCGGCGTAGCTGCCGTCCTCCGTCACCCACACATTGTGAGTGAAATTGTCGTCGGTCGGGATCACTCCCAGCACGGGCATCGCGGACGGAAGCGCCGTGATGTCCGCCGTCGCGAGAACGCCGGCATAGATCGCCGACAGATACGCGACCCCGTCCTGAGTCATGAGGTCATGGACGTAGAAGTCGTCGAAGTTGTAGATCGGCTGCGGGTCCGAAGGATCGACGTTGAGATCGTAGATCCAGGTCCGTGGCGAATCAAAGCCTCCGCCGCAACAGAAGGCGTACCCCAGATCCATGTCGATGAAGATGTTGTGCGAGGTGAAGAACTCGTTCGTCCGCCGCCGTACCTCGAACGGATTCAGAGGGTCTGACATGTCGACGACGACAAGTCCGTCCCCGCCCTGATCGTCGACGATGTAGGCAAACGTCCCAAACGTCTTGATGTCGCGCCAGATGCTTCCCCCGCCCGGCACCCAGAGAACTTCCTGAGGCGACGCCGGATTGGTCACGTCGACGAAAGAGGTCCCGTTGGAGACTCCGATGATGGCCAGTTCGGTCCCGTCTGGAGCCGAGTAGCCCCAGATGTCGTTGTAGGTCCCGTACTGGTCCACGTTGACGATGAGATTGACGTTGTCGCTCTGCGCCATGGCAGCGGCAGCAGAGGCCAGAACAAGGCAAACGAAAAAGAGCACACGGAGAGGGTGGCGTACCGCCATGCTTCGAAATCCTCCCTTTTGGGGGGCGAGTGGTTTGGTGTCACCGGAAGCAGCCCGGCAACGGGTGTCTGGACGAGCCCCAGACAATGCACTGCAGCGATTTACTAGTTTAGACGAGCGTCTTTGACTCTGCAGCAGGCAAATCCGGCCCATTTCGGTATGTCTGACCTCGATCAAATCAACCTAACCGACCGATCCGTTCCAATCTCGCTGACAACTCTCGGAATTGCCAACCTCGGGGTCACCGCCTACGCTCCGGGCATGGCCAAACCCAAAGTCGACGCCGCCGGCGGCTTCCCCGCCCTGTTCTATGTTTGGAAAAAGGCCCGCGAGGCCGGCGGGCCCTGGAAGCTCTACAAGCGACTTCGGTCGCGGAACGCCTGTAAGACCTGTGCGTTGGGGATGGGAGGCGCCCGCGGCGGCATGGTCAACGAGGCCGGGCACTTCCCCGAGGTCTGCAAAAAGTCCGTGCAGGCCCAGGCCGGCGACATGGGAGAAGCGCTCAGCGACAGCCGGGTGCGCCGGACCTCCATCGCGCAGCTCCAGAGGATGACTCCCCGCGACCTCGAGAAAATGGGCCGCATCGCCTTCCCCATGGTGGCTCGGAAGGGGGACTCCCACTTCACGCGGGCCAGCTGGGACGACGCCCTGGGAGCGCTGGAGCGAGCATTCGGCGAGGGTAGCCCGGACGAAACGTTCCTCTACTCATCGGGAAGGTCGAGCAATGAGGCCGCGTTCCTCTTTCAGCTCGTCGGTCGGGCCTACGGCACACCCCATATCCACAACTGTTCCTACTATTGCCACTCCGCATCCGGGGTGGCCCTCAGCCAGGTCTACGGCTCCGGCACCGCCTCCATCGTCCTGGACGACATCGGCAAGGCCGACTTCGTTCTCATCGCGGGAGCGAACCCGGCCAGCAACCACCCTCGACTCATTACGCAACTCATGGAACTCAAGCGGCGCGGGGGCAAGGTCGTCATCGTCAACCCTCTCGAGGAGCTCGGACTCGTCCGCTTCCGCGTGCCTTCGGATGTGCGGAGTCTCCTTTTCGGTTCGCAGATCTCGGACGTCTATCTCAAGCCGCACATCGGTGGCGATATCGCTCTTTTCAGCGGGCTGCTCAAGGCATTGATCGAAGCCTCCCGGAATGGAAACGCAGTGTCACTGGACGTCGAGTTCATCCGCAATCACACCGAGGGCTGGGACGCGGTCGAACGGACCGTCGATTCGCTCGATTGGGACGAGATCGAACGTCGATCCGGAGTCACCCGAACGGAGATCGAGGAAACGGCGCAACTCATCGCGAAGGCCAGGAACGGAATCTTCTGTTGGGCGATGGGACTGACCCACCACGCACACGGTGTCGACAACATTCTCGCGTTGGCCAACCTCGCTTTGGCTCGCGGTTGGTTGGGACGACCGGGAGCCGGGCTCCTCCCCATTCGCGGACATTCGAATGTGCAAGGGGTCGGATCCGTCGGCGTCTCGCCCGGAATGAAGAAAGCCTTCGCGGCCCGCTTGCGGGAGCTCTATGGAATCGAAGGCGCCGAAGGCGGAACCGACACGTACGGATCGATGAACGCTGCGGAAGCCGGAAAAATGCGCGCCGCACTCCTTCTCGGCGGCAACCTGTTCGGAAGCAATCCCGACCGGGCCTGGTCTGCCCGAGCGCTCTCGCAGGTGCCGTTCAAATGCTTCATCTCGACCAAGCTCAATGAAGGTCACGTCCACGGAATGGGAGATGAAACCTGGATCCTTCCACCGCTGACCCGGGACGAAGAACCCCAGGCCACGTCGCAGGAGTCGATGTTCAACTACGTTCGACTCTCGGAGGGAGGCGAGCCTGCCGTCGAGGGCGAGATGCGATCGGAAGTCGACATCATCGCATCCTTCGCCGAACGGGTCCTGCCGCCGGGGCGGTTCGATTGGAACGAACTTCGATCCCACGATGCTCTGCGTGCGGCCATCGCCAAGACGGTTCCCGGGTACGCGGCTCTCGCACAGCTAAAGGATGCCAAGAGCGAGTTTCAGATCGAAGGCCGGACCTTCCACGAACCGAAATTCGGGACAGAGAACGGAAAGGCTCACTTCCATTCGGTCTCGCTGCCGTCCATGGACTCGCGTACCCAGGACGGAAGAATCAGAACCGACAGCGATACCTTCGGCTCACGCCCGGAGGCGAAGCGGCAGCCACACGATCCGTCGTCGGGCCCGGATCTTCGCGTCATGACGATCCGTTCGGAAGGACAGTTCAACTCCGTCGTCTACGACGAAGAGGATCTCTACCGGGGAAACGAACACCGCAATGTCATCATGATTTCAGCGGAGGACGCCGAACGCTTCGGCGTCGGTGAAGGGGACCCGGTGGAAGTTTGGAACGAGACGGGGTCCATGAAGGTCCAGATCGCGATCGTCTCCATTCGGGCAGGGAATGCCGCAATGTACTATCCGGAGGCGAACATTCTCGTTCCCCAGGTCGTGGATCCCTCTTCGGGCACCCCAGCATTCAAGAGTGTTGGGGTTTGGGTGCGGAGGTGAGGGGTTGGTGCCGGGCGTTGCAGCAGACAGCCCGGCGTCACGGCGCTTGTTCCAAGCGCGTGACGGCGGGCTGCAGCTGAACGCCCCCGGGGCTTTGGTGCCTGGGTGTTCTTTGAGGACTGGGAACGGCGACGCATTTGGCCAGCGGAAGTGCGTCTTTTGGCGGGAGTGCGTCTTCTAGCGGGATTGCGTTCTTAGCGGGAGTATCATCTTGGCAGCGGTGAATCAGATCACGGATCCGGGGGTCGCTGCGGTCTTCAGGGGCTACCCGCCGAGGTACCGAGGCAGAATGATGGGCCTGCGGAAGCTCATCCTCGACACGGCAGACGCCACCGAAGGTGTGGGGCCGATCGAGGAGTCCTTGAAATGGGGTCAGCCGGCTTACGCGACGCCGCAAAGCAGGACGGGAAGCCCGATTCGACTCGACTGGAAGGAATCCCGCCCGGAAGAGTATGCGATTTGCCTTCACTGTCAGACGAACCTGGTGGAAACGTTTCGAAGTTGGTTTCCCAAGGAGTTTCGGTTCGACGGGAACCGGCGAATCGTCTTCGCCGAAGATGAAGTTGTCCCGCTGGGGCCGCTCTCCGTCTGCATCGAGGCTGCCCTGACCTACCACCGGGACAAGTCGAAGATGCCGAAGCGGAGTAGGAAGCGGAGCACGTAGTCCGGGCCGGGGCGGCCCGCTCCTTCGCACCTGGTCCAGTTAGGACTTGCCTGCCAGCACCTCTTTGATCAGCTCTTCGGTCCGACGGACCATCGTCTCGACCGAATAGTCGGTCTTCGCGATCTCCTGACCCCGCTCTCCCATCCTCCGTGCTCGTCCCGGATCACGAATCACCGAGTCGATCGCGGCGGCGAGACCGGCTTCATCTCCGGGATCGACCAGGAGTCCGTTCTCCCCTTCCTCGACCATTTCGGCAAGCGCGCCGACCCGGGTCGCAACCACGGCATTGCCTGCGTCCATCGCCTCGATCAATGAAAGCGGCTGGGTCTCGACGAGAGGGTGACTGGACAGCACGGCCACATCGAAACCGCTCATGATGTGACGGGCGTCGGAGCGTTGCCCGAGGAAGCGTACGGAGGCCTCGATTCCAAGCTCGCGAGTCATGGACTCCAACGCGGAACGGCGGGGACCGTCTCCCACGACCCAGAGTTCGGCGGGACCGGACTTCAGTACGCGAGCAAAGGCGCGTAACAGCAACTCGTGATTCTTTTCCGGCCGCAGCACGGCGGTGATCCCGACCACCGGAACGTCCGACGTGTTCGGCGCGTCCGGCACGCCCGACACGTCCGGTACCCCCAGCGTTACCGTACCTCGGATCTCTGCTCTGACCTCGTCACGCAAACGCAATCGCGTGGATTCGTCCGGTGAAAGAATGGGCACGCCGTTGTGGATCACCGTGATCACATCCGGGTTCCATCCTTCGGTCTCGACGAGATACTGCTTCTGCGCTTCGGCGATCGAGATGATTCGGTCGAGGTGGTTCTTCACCAGGCGGATCGGCTTCTTCAAACTCGGCTGCCCATCCGCCTGTCGTGTCGTGTGCACCGGCATCAGGCGTACTTTCACCCCTCTGCCGAAAGAGGCCAGGGTTCCGTAGAAAACGGCGTGGGCATGATCGAGGAAGTAGATGACGTCGTAGCGACCACTCGTGAACACGCCGCGAAGCTTTGGAATCAGAAAGGGATCGAGTCGGCCGGAGCCGGTGAATTCGGAGTGAGTCGGCACTCCTTCTTCTTTCAGCTGCTCACCGATCGGTCCGAGCTCTCGCAAGGCGAGGAGTTCGACTTCATAGGGAGGCTTGCGGAACCCGCGCAACAGGTGCGCAAAGACGATCTCAGCGCCGCCGACGACAAAGGTCGTGCCGGCGAAGAGGATCCGAATCGTAGATTGCTGAGAGTCGTCAGGCGGGGTCAAAGTTTACCGCGGTCGATGCGAACGATGCGGCGCTGCAACCGGATGACCATGTCTTTCTGCGCGCAGCAGTTCTTCATGCGGCGGACCAGCGTCACCGTCTGCGTGATCGTCTGGACTTGCGCCCGGCAGTGGCTGCACTTGGCCAAATGCTCTTCGATGGCGCTACAGCTGTCGGGACAAACTTCCTTGTCGACATACTCCGAGATGCAGGCCAGAACTTCGGAACACTTCATGGTCAACCTGTCTCCCCCGTACGGCACACTCTCTCGGCGAAGTACTCACCCAGTCGGTCGCGAAGGATGGTCCGGGCCCGGTGCAGGCGCCACTTGACCGCGCCCAGGGGCAGCTCGAGGGCCTGCGCGACCTCGTCGTTGGACATGCGGTTCACGTCCCGCATGACGACGATGGTCCTAAGGTCGATGGGCAACTCTTCGAGCGCAGATTCGAGAACCGTGGCGGCTTCACTCGACTCCAGGTCTTCGAGGGCCGAGCTTCCGAAGTCGGCCAATTCCATGAAGTGGGCGTCGCCCTCTTCGCCGCCGCCAACCGGAGCATCCATAGAGAACACATCGGACCGCCGCTTGCGAAGCTTCATCAGGCCCTGATTGACGGCGATGCGATGGAGCCAGGTATTGAAACGGCTCTTACCCTGAAACTCGCCGATCTTGTCGAGAGCCTTGAGGAAAGACTCCTGGACGACATCCTCGGCGTCTTCCTCCCGCTTCATGAGGCGGAGGGCCAGGCGGTAGATCGGGTCCACGCTGCCGGCGGCCAACTCCCAGAACGCCTCGCGGTCTCCCGTTTTGGCTCTGTCCAGGAGCGCCGCTTCTGCTTCCATGTCGAGTGTCGTCATCTCGCCTCTCATTCTACCATAGGAGCGGCGAGGTCTCGTAGGTGGCCCCTGCGAATAAGCGGTGCTACCGTCCGTACTTATGAGCATCAAGTCTGGCAAAGGCGCCGCCTCCCGGGGACGTGGACGTCGAGATCGCGGCGGAGTCCCGGCCGACATCGGATCTCGTGCCGGATCCAGGCTCCACCTCGTCCTGCTTGGATGCATCGCGGTTCTGGGCGGATTGGGAGTTTTTCTCTTTCTTCGTCAGAACCCGGAACGTCCCTTCACGGACGCCGAGCGGCCAAACTCACCTTGGAACGTGGTGCTGGTCAGCCTGGACACGACGCGGCCCGATCTCATGGCCGCGACCGCGGAAGCGGGCCCGCTCGCGATTGGTGACCTCGGCAACGGCGGCGCCCCCTCCGCCTCTCCTGACGGCGGAGGCCGGCCCGCACCGGTGGCCACGCCTTCGCTCAATCGAGTGAGGGGTGACGGATTTCTCTTCACGTCGATGGTCTCCCCAGCGCCGGTCACTTTGCCTTCACACGCCAGTCTCTTCACCGGACTGAACCCAAATCGCCACGGGGTTCGGGAGAACACCGAGTACGCCCTCCCCGGCAGCGCGAACACCCTGGCGGAACACTTGCGAGACGCCGGCTATCTGACCCAGGCTTTCGTCTCGGCTTTTGTACTCGACCAACGCTTCGGTTTGGCCCAGGGCTTCCATGACTACTCGGACGAGATGTCGGGACCCGAGCAGGGCCTGCGATTCGGATCCGTCGAGCTGCCGGCCGCGGTCACGGCGACACGGATCGGACAATGGATCGGCGACTATGCCGAAGGCTTGCGAGACGGACGCGAAGAGAGGCCCTTTTTTCTCTTTGCCCATTTCTTCGACGCTCACGCTCCCTACGCAGCTCCCGCGCCGTATCGCTCGCAGTTTGCTTCCGATCCCTATGCCGGGGAGTTGGCCTATCAGGACGCATGTCTCGGCCTGGTCCTGGACCGTTTGGAAGCAGAGGGACTGGCCGAGCGCACGTTGATCTGGGTGGTAAGCGATCACGGCGAATCCTTGGGCGCGCACGGAGAGGACACGCATTCGCTTTTCGTCTACGAAGCGACGCAACGCGTCGTATCTCTGCTTCGCCTACCCAGCCCTTCGGGTTTCTACGAGGCCGGAGATACGCGCCGTCAGATCGAAGACGTAGCGAGCCTGGTCGACGTTCCCTCGACGCTGGCCGACCTACTCGGGCTGCCGATCCCATTCGAAACGGATGGGAAGAGTTTGGTCCCGCAAATGCGTGGCGAACCGGATCCCGACCGGGTCGTCTATGTCGAAACCTGGAGTCCGTACGTCAGCTACGGATGGGCTCCGCTCGAAGGAGTTCGGTCGCTGCAGTGGAAGTACGTGCGCGCTCCCATACCCGAACTTTATGACCTCGTCAGCGACCCTTTCGAAGAGAACAATCTGGCCGCAGCACGACCTGACGCGATCCAGCAGTGGGAGCAGGCCCTTTCGCAGTTCACGAGCGGCGGTAACGTTCAAGCCGAGCGCGAGGCCAACGAGGAAGAACTGGAGCGGTTGCGTTCGCTCGGGTACCTGGGTGGTGGACCGCGACCCGACATCGACCACAGGGACCTTCCCGATCCGAAGCGACAGATCCGTTTCTTTCGCGAGAGTTTTCAGCGGGCCAAGAGTCTATTGCATGCAGGAAAGACGGCGGAAGCAATCCGTGCGTTTGAGTCCGCCAGGGAGATCGATCCCGCCAACCCCGCCATCCACGTGTTTCTGGCGTCCGCATATCGGCGCGACCAGCAGCCGGGCAAGGCAGCAGCTTCCTACATGGATGCGATCGCACTGCAACCCCGCACGCCTCGTGCCTGGAACGGCCTGGGACGGGCATTCCTTCAGTCAGGCAAGACCGACAGTGCTGCGGTCGCATTTGAAGAAGCCCGGGAGCTTCTACCGAGTTCGCCGGATGCCTGGGAAGGGCTGGCCGACGTCGCGACGACACGGGGTGACTTCGTCGGTGCCGCCGCCCTTCTGGATTCGGCTCGGGTGCGCGGGGGGATTCCCCTTCTCATTCATGGGAAGTTGGCGCGGATCTATCGCGAGCATCTGCCGGACCCGGACAAAGCGGGGCGTCACTTGGACGCTTTTGCCAAGGCGATCGGAGTGCCCAAGGAAGCGGCGATCGCCCGCCTCCCTCTACTGGAAAGCGGAATCGCCTCGAATCCGTAGACGGAGTGCCGGCACCTCGGGCGAAGGAGCCAGGAACCTCTCGCACTCCGCCGAACGGGTCACAGGTCCTCGCTTCCACGATGTCTCGCCCTACAGCCGCTCAGCCGCTCCCGGAAGAAGGATCGTTTGGCGGGTCCGGTGTCTCCACCTCCCCGACCATTCCGCGAGGCGATCCGTCCGGTTCTTTCAATGCGCGCGCATTCGGCACCATCTGCGCAAACGGCCGGGACTGAATCACTCCCCCCGACACGATCAACTTCACCGCCTCATCCACCGACATGGCCGTCTCCTCGATCTCGTCCTCGGGAAAGAAAAGCAGATACCCCGATGTCGGATTCGGCGTTGTCGGAAGGAACACCGCCACCTCTTTCGTTCCGTCGGGCAGGACCATTTCGTTGGTGACGAAACCGAAGGCTCGCGTGCCGCGACGGGGATACTCGAACGACACGACTCGTTTGAAGCCGACCCCGGCCGGCTTGGTGAAGGTCTCGACGATCGTCTTGCTGGATCCGTAGATATCCTTCAGGAACGGAAGCTTCAGCAGAACTCGCTCGGCCCAGTAGAGAAGAGTTCGTCCGCCGAGGGTCTGGACGATGAGTCCGACGAAGTAGAGTAGAAGAAGAGTCGCAAGGACTCCGGCGCCGGGAATCCGCCGTCCGAGAAACTCGACGAGCAGCGGCTGCAGCAAACCGTCGATTCGTAGGAAGAGAAACCAAACGACCCAGGCCGTCACCCCGATCGGGACGATGACGACCAGACCCGTGACCAGTCGCCCGCGAATGGCGAGTTTGGCCAGATGAAAGGCATGGCGTAGACGACTCAACGACGCCTCCCCTGGCCGCGAAAGCTCCATCGCAGCCCGATTCCGTATGTGTCCGCGATGTGTCCGCGATGTGTCCGCGAAGTCTCCGCAGGATGTGCCCGCAGAGCGATGCCTCGGGCGTCAGTTTCGGTTGCCGCGTGACTGGAGGTCAACCGCGAAACTTGTTCTCCACTCCATCCTTACGCGCCTGCCAACCTCCAGCAGGCCCCAACCTCACCGACTCGACGGGTAGCTGACTTCCCGGACTCCACAAAGCTTGAGACGCGCAGAATTCCTTTGTTAGTCTGGATCGGTTGGGAGCGAGACGAAACCGTCCGACGGGACCGCGGCGAGCCATCCGCGCCCTCCCAGCACCATTCGAACATCCGCCGGGTGGCGGAAGGAGATGATCTCGATGGCTGAGACGAACACGCCGCTTCCGATCAAGGACATCGACCATGTCGAGTTCTTCGTCGGAAACGCCAAGCAGGCCGCAGAGTACTATCGACTGCTCTTCGGCTTCGATCTGGTCGGCTATGCCGGACCGGAGACCGGCGTCCGGGACCATGCCAGCTACCTGCTGCAGCAGGGACACATTCGCTTCGTCCTGACGACCCCTCTGACTCCGGAATCCGACTCCGCAAAGAAGATCATGCAGCACGGTGACGGCGTCTACGACATCGCCCTTCGCGTCGACGACGCCGAGCGCGCCTACAAAGCCGCAACGGAACGCGGAGCTCCGTCCGTTCATGAGCCGATGGAACTGAAGGATGAAACGGGCGCGATCAAGAAGGCCGCCATCCAGACCTACGGCGACACCATTCACTCCCTGGTCGAGAAGAACGGCTACGAGGGTCCCCTCCTCCCCGGCTTCATGCCGGTCGACAAGAAGGGCGGCAATCAGTTTCTCAAAGCGATCGATCACATCGTCGGCAACGTCGAAGACGGAAAGATGAACTGCTGGGTCGATTTCTACGAGTCCGTCTTCGGGTTCGAGAACTTCATCACCTTCGATGACAAGGACATCTCGACCGAGTACAGCGCCCTTCGCTCCAAGGTCATGGCGAGCGAGAACCGACGGGTCAAATTCCCGATCAACGAACCCGCCGACGGACGCCGCAAGTCGCAGATCCAGGAGTACATCGACTTCAACCGCGGAGCCGGCGTACAGCACGTCGCTCTCATCACCGGCGACATTATCTCCGCGATCCAGAACCTGCGTGAACGTGGGGTCGAGTTCCTGGAGGTTCCGGACGCCTACTACGACACGCTGACCGAACGGGTCGGCGAGATCAAAGAGGACATCGACGAGCTTCGCAGACTGAAGATCCTGGTCGACAAGGATGATGACGGATACCTCCTCCAGCTCTTTACGAAGCCGGTCGAGGACCGTCCGACGCTCTTTTTCGAAGTCATTCAGCGGCGCGGGTGCCAGGGATTCGGAAAAGGAAACTTCAAGGCGCTCTTCGAAGCCATCGAGAGAGAGCAGGCGCGGCGCGGCAACCTCTAGCAGGTTGCGGCGACCTGCCGAGTGCTCGGCGAGGAAGCCGACAGGAAAGGAACGTTGATGGTCTTCTACACTCAGATGGGCAAGCTTCCGAAGAAGCGGCACATCATTTTCCGCAGTCCGAGCGGTGAGCTCTACCACGAAGAACTGATCGGCAACGAAGGCTTCTCCGGAATGTCCTCGCTGCTCTACCACATCGCGCCGCCGACCATCGTCCGGCACGCGGGGGTCATCGAGCCGGAGAGGATCCTGGCCTCGGACGACCCCAGCATTCGCCACCGTCACTTCCGTACGAACGATCTGGCGCCGGGAGGAGATCCCGTTTCGGGGCGGAAGGTTCTTCTTTTCAATGACGACGTCACCCTCTCCCACGCCCGCCCGACCGAGACTTCTGACTACTACTATCGGAACGGACAGGCTGACGAACTCATCTACATCTGCGAAGGAAAGGGAACCCTGGAATCCGTCTTCGGCAATCTCTCCTTCAAGGACGGCGACTATCTGATCATCCCGCGTGGGATCGTCTACCGCCTCAAGTTGGATTCGGGAGACCATCGGCACTTCATCACCGAGTCCCGGGGTGTCATTCGGACGCCCAAGCGCTACCGCAACAAGTACGGACAGCACATCGAGGGCGCGCCCTTCTCCGAGCGCGACTTCCGCACTCCGGAAGAGCTGATCACGGTCGACGAGGTCGGCGAGTTCGAGGTCCGGGTCAAGCAACGGGGCGGACTTCACCGCTACATCTACGCCAAGCATCCCTTCGACGTCGTCGGTTGGGACGGCTTCTACTTCCCCTGGTCCTTCAGCATCCACGACTTCGAGCCGTTGGTCGGCCGCATTCATCAGCCGCCGCCGGTCCATCAGGTCTTCGAGGGCGACAACTTCGTCGTCTGCAACTTCTGTCCCCGTCTCTATGACTTCGACGAGCAGGCGATCGCCGTCCCCTACAACCACACGAACGCACAGTCCGATGAGGTCATCTACTACGCGAGTTCCGAGTTCATGAGCCGCCGCGGAATCGAGTACGGATCGATCACGCACCATCCGGACGGAATCGCGCACGGGCCGCAGCCCGGAGCGGTCGAAGCCAACCTCGGTGCGAAGTCGACGGACGAGCTCGCAGTCATGGTCGACACTTTCCGCCCGCTCAATGTCGCCGAGACCGCCGTCGGTATCGAAGACGGTGACTATTGGAAGAGTTGGCTCAACGCGGTGGAGTCCTGACACGAAGCCGCGAGACGCCGACCTGCGCCGACTTCGGCGACTGCACGGACGATGGGAAGGAAGTGGCTCCGGCCACTACCCCACCATCGAGTCCTTCGCCTATGAAGAGGTTCTGACTTTCGAGTACGACCCTCGCTATCCGTTTCTCCGCTACGAACAGCAAACCGTCCTCGGTAACGGCGAAGCGGGGCATTGGGAGGCGGGCGTCATCCGTCCCTTGCCATGCGGTACCGTCGAGGTCTCCAACGCACAGGACGGTGGCCGGGTCGAGGTTCTGTCCGGCAGACTTCAGGACGTCGACGACGCTGAGTTTGCTTTGGTTCTCGAGAGCGTTCATCTGGGACACGACGATCGTCTTGTCTCGACCGCGCGGAAGTTCACGCTGCGCGGGTCCGAGCTTAGTTACGCCGTTGAAATGGCAACGAAGACGACGCCCGAACCCATCCTGCAGCGCCACCTGACGGCGAAACTTCTACGACAGACCGCTCCGCTCGATCCAATACCTTCGGACGAGTTTGCCTGATTCGGGCGAAGTCCCTTTGTCGTCGAGAACACCGCCCTGTCCTTCGATAACGCGCGACGACCGTATGTTGTCGTCGTCACAGGTGATGCGCACTCGATGAATTCCATGCTCGGCGGACTTCTCCAAGGCCAACCGGAGAATCTCGCGACCGAAGCCCTGTCCGCGTCGCCCGGGACGGACTTGATACCCGATGTGTCCCCCTTCCTCCATCAATGCATCGTTCAGAGCTAATCGGAGCCGGCAGGCGCCCACGATCTGATCTCCCTGCCAGAGAAAGAAGGACTTCGATGGAACTCGGCCTTCAGGTTGGGAAGGATGGGCCATCTTGTCGAGATGCCTGAGGTAGCGTGGCCAATCGGCCAGACCTTGTCGAAAACGAGGCTCGCCCTCGCTCTCGAACTCTTCCGCCATTTCTCGGAATGCCGGTTCATCCGCATCGGACAGCTCGCGGAGTTCAGCCTCGGCCGCACTCTCCAGTCGTGCCTGCCATGGGTGCGCGCCAGATCCGTAGAGCAGCACGAGCCAGCGAGCGAGATCCTCTTTCGGTTCCGGACCGAGAAGTGGAAGACACATTTCAAAGTCGAGTTCGTCTTTGGGCCGGGGTTCCTTTGATTTGTAGAGCAACTGAATCTCGGGACGAAGGCACGGCAAACCTTGCAAGACCGATCCGAACTTTCGCAAGGGTCCGCGGATGCGGGAGTCGCGTCGGTAGACCCAGGTCGCCGCGGAATCCGGGTTCGCCTCGAGGGGGGCGACCATGATCTGAAACCGCCAGACTCTCTCTCCGGCTCTTCGACACCAGATATCATGAACTCGGGACGGAAGACTCTCTCCCTCATCCCAGGGACGCAGCCTTCCCGGAGGATCCGCAGCAAAGAGTTCCCATCCGCCCAGTCGACGGCGGGCCTCAGCCAACTGGGTGCGGAAGAGGACGACATCGGTGTCCTCGTGGTCTCGGTAGGATCGTCCGACAAATCGGGACAGTGCGCGTCCACCGGCGAGAAACCACGCGCCCCCGGTCTCCCCAAAGAGTTCGACAAGACGCTCCGGCGCCAATGGCTCCCAGGGAAGCTGGTGCTCTTCCGCCCCTCGGTCAAGTTCGGACACTCGTTCTGGTTCCTCCTACCGTCCCTAGCCTGCCGGATCGCCGCAAGCGTTGGCCCGTTAACCAGTTAGCCATCCATTCACCTTGTCAAGTCTGCAAGACGTGTCGGATGGCTTCCGTGATATACTCGTCGAGTCCTCTCGATTGGGCTCGGAGGGGCGACCGTTCGTTCCGATTTCGGTGCACTGCCGCAGACAGAATGCCAAGTCGGTCCACAAAGAAGCTCGTGCCCACGGCGCGGCCATCCATGCACTCATAAACGATCTTGGAGTAGCAAATCCATGAGGAATCGAATTCCACTCAACCTGTTCACTGCGGCGGGGACGGCCGTGATCGGACTGGCCGTCGGCACCTCGGCTTTCGCGGCGTCCTTCACCCAGGTCGATCCTTCGGCGATCGCCTCGACGGGTGAACGCCTGAACGATCCCGAGTACTTCACCGCCTTCAACGTCGACCTGACCCAGCTCTCCAACGATCTGGCTCTGGCCCCGATTGCCCGGGTCGATCACGGCGTCGATCCAGTCGTCGTCGAACTTCCGCTCGCTGACGGCATGATGACCGAGTTCTACGTTTGGAACTCCCCGGTTATGCATCCGGACCTGGCTGCCCGCTACCCCGAGCTGCAGACCTTCGAAGGACGGGCGGTCGAAGACAACACCATGTTCACGCGCTTCAGCATTACGCCGAAGGGCTTCCACGGCGTCATTCGTACGAGCGAAGGCAAGGTTTGGATCGATCCGTACCAGACCAATGACATCCAGCATGTCGTCGCTACCACCTCGCGTCACTATCGCCGTGCTGGCGAATTCGCCGCACCGTCGTTCACCTGCGGTTACGAGACCGACCCGGTCGCCGAGCAGACGATCGCCGATCTCGTCAACTTCACGAATGAGCGAGGCAGTACGTCCGTCGGACCGGAGCTCCGCACCTACCGCACGGCCGTCGCGGCCACCGGTGAGTACACTTCGTTCCACGGCGGCACGGTCGCCGCGGGTATGGCCGCCATCGTCACCGCGATCAACCGGGTTAATGAGGTCTACCAGCTGGACCTTTCCATCTTCCTCGAGTTGATCCCGAACAATGACGACATCGTCTACACGAACGGTGGAACCGACCCCTACAACAACAACAACGGCTCCCAGATGCTCGGCCAGAACATCAACAACCTGAATGCCGTCATCGGAAGCGCGAACTTCGACCTCGGCCACGTCTTCAGCACGGGCGGCGGCGGAATCGCGTTTCTGGGCGTCGTATGCGGCAACAACAAGGCCGGCGGCGTAACCGGACTCGGCTCCCCGATCGGTGACCGTTTCTACATTGACTACGTCGCTCACGAGATCGGTCACCAGTACGGCGCCACGCACACGTTCAACGGGAACGCCGGCAGCTGCTGCTGTGGCAACCGGACGGCGGGCACGGCCTACGAGCCCGGTAGCGGTTCGACGGTCATGGCCTATGCGGGAATCTGCGGAAGCCACAACATCCAGAACTTCTCCGACGATTACTTCCACAACATCAGCTTCCAGCAGATCCGCTCCTACACCGAAGCGGGAACCGGAAGCAACTGTCCGGCTCTGACGGCCACGGGCAACGATGCTCCGCTGCCGGACGCCGACTTCGGCGGTCCCTACACGGTGCCAATCTCGACGCCGCTTCAGATCACCGGCTCGGGCAGCGATCCAAACGGTGACGACTTCACCTACTGCTGGGAAGAGCGCGACCTCGGTCCGGAAGGCAACCCGCAGACGCCGTCCGGCAACGCTCCGATCTTCCGTTCCTTCCTGCCGACGGATTCACCGACGCGCGTCTTCCCGAAGATCCTGGACATCGTCAACAACGTCCAGATCCGCGGCGAGATCCTGCCGACCTACGACCGCCTGCTGCGCTTCAGCCTGACCCTGCGTGACGGACTGGGTGGCGTGAACTATGCCTTTGCCCAGACGACCACGGTCGAGAATGCAGCGGGACCGTTCCTTGTCACCGGTCCGAACACCGGTTCGGAAGTGTGGAACGCGGGCACGACCGAGACCGTGACCTGGGACGTGGCCGGAACCAACGCGAACGGTGTGAACTGTGCCAACGTCAACATCCTTCTCTCCGATGACGGTGGTTTCACCTATCCGTACACGCTGCTGACGAACACTCCGAACGATGGGTCGGCCAACGTGACCGTTCCGGGCATCGTGACGTCGAACGCTCGCGTCAAGGTCGAAGCTGCGGACAATATCTTCTTCGACATTTCGAATGAGGACTTCGAGATCGAGAGCGACCCGACTGAGGTCGACGACACTGTTCTCTCCGCCTCCTCTTTGGTCAGCAACCAGCCGAACCCATTCAACGACATCACCCGGATTCGTTTCCGCGTCCAGGAGACGTCCAAGGTGACGCTGCACGTCTACACGACCGATGGCCGTGAGGTCGCGACTCTGGCCGACAACGTTCTCCAGCCGGGCGAGTACTCCCGCGCATGGGATGGCACGGACTATGACCTTCGTGACATGCCGGCCGGTGTCTACATGTACAAGCTGACGATTGGGGACGAGGTTCAGTCCAATCAGATGATTCGGATCAACTGATCGGACCGCAGATCAGCCGACTACGAAACCGGCGCCGTGAGGTATGCACTGTCCCCTCACGGCCCGGATTCGAAATCGCGGCTTCGCCGCGACGGAACGGGCTCCTCATCGCTTGATGGAGCCCGTTCTTCTTTGGGACCCGGTCCTCGAGGATCGAGGAGGATGTCGGGACGACGCTGCCAGCAAAGTCCCGGCCTCCAGTGACATGGAACTTTGCCTCCTACGCATTCATCCAGAGCGCGTCAGGAGGTAAGCAACCAACGGAAGTACCTGTATGCACCACTCCAACAGTACTCGCGCTTTCGGACTGGCCCTGCTCATGGCCGGTCTTTGTTCCGCGACGAGTTTCGGTTCCGCGCTCGACTCTGCTGCGGGGCTCGACTATGTCGATCCTCCGGCACCGGGTGAGGTCATCTTTAAGCTAACCCCCGATGCCATGGCCTCGGACGACTTCCGTGCCGATCTCGGATCGCAGGGCCGGACGGGACTGGACGCGGTCGACCAGGCACTGGCGTCTCTCGCTGCCAGCGAAGTCCGCCCGGTCTTCAACATGGCGGTCAACGGAGACATCAAGAGAGAGCGCGGCATGGACCGTTTCTTCATCGCCAGCTACTCCGGCAGCCAATCGCCTGAGTTCGCCGCTGCCGCGCTCGACGCTCTCTTCGAAACCGAGTTCGGAGAGACGAACGGGACCTGCCGGGCCATGGTCTCCCCCAACGACACGCACTACGCATCGCAGTGGGCACACGACAATTTCGGCCAGGCCAGTCGATTCGGTGGCGGAACGGTGGGTACCCCGGACTGCGACACCAACACGGATCTGGCGTGGGACCTGCAGACTGGGGACCCGAACCTGGTCGTTGCCGTCATCGATACCGGCTGTGACCTCAATCACCCGGAGTACAACGGGCGTCTCGTCCAGGGTTATGACTTCGTCAACAACGACAACAACCCATCGGACGATGGAAACCACGGTACGTCCTGTGCCGGAATCGTTCTCGCCGAGGGAAACAACGGCCAGGGCGTAGCCGGCGTCGCCTGGAACGTCAAGCTCATGCCGATCAAGGTCCTGAACTCCGGCGGAAGCGGCACCTGGGGTGACGTCGCCGCAGGAATCGAATACGCCGCCGACAACGGCGCCCGCATCCAGTCGATCAGCCTCGGCGGTTCGGGCGGAAACAACACGTTGGAAAATGCATGCGATTACGCGGTGTCTTTCGGTTGCGCTCTCTTCTGTGCGTCCGGCAACTCGGGCAGCAGCACGATGATCTACCCGGCCCAGTACAGCAACACGATCGCCGTCGGCGCCTGCTCTCCCTGCTTCGAGCGCAAGACGACTTCCAGCTGTGACGGAGAGAATTGGTGGGCGTCCAGCTACGGAACGGGTATCGACTTCCTGACCCCGGGAACCCGGATCTACACGACCGACCGTTTGGGCGGCGCCGGGTACTCGAACGGTGACTACATGGCGACCTTCAACGGCACGTCCTCCGCAACGCCGCAGGCGGCAGGCATCGGCGCCCTCGTCTGGTCGCAGGACCCGACCCTGACCAATGAAGAACTGCGGGCCGTCCTTCAAGGCGCGTGTACCGACCTCGGCCCGAACGGCTACGACAACCAGCACGGCCACGGTCTTCTCCGGGCCGACCTTGCCGTCCTTGCCGTCACGAACACGGCCAACGGTTCCTGCTGTTACCCCGGCGGAAACTGCCAGCTCACCATCGAGGAAGACTGCGCAACCGGCGTGTGGTCGGATTCTCCCTGTGACCCCAATCCGTGTCCGCAGCCGCAGCGTGCATGCTGCCTTGGCGAGGATTGCATGCTCATGACCCAGGATGACTGTCGCAACGCGGCCGGAACCTGGAAGATGCTCGAAACGGACTGTTCGGGCGAGCCGTGCTTCACGGCCGACGCCCCGGGTGAGAACGGACTCCCGTCCAAGGCTCGCCTTCTTCCGACGATGCCGAACCCGTTCCACGGGGAAACGATGCTCGGTTATCAGCTGCCGGCGGAAAGCGAAGTCACGCTGCGGATCTACGACGTTGCCGGAAAAGTCGTGCGGGTTCTCGCGGACCGGGCCCTCAAGGCCGGCGGTACTCATGAGGCGGTTTGGAACGGTCGCGATGATCGGGGCCACGAGGTTCCGGCGGGGATTTACCTCTACGTCCTGGAGACCGAGGGTACGCGTGTTTCCAGCACGATCACACTGATGAAGTAGGACCTCGATCCGCGTCGGACTCGAATCGCGTTCGGTCCGACTCGGTCCAACGACCAGGAACGCCGGTCCCCGGGCCGGCGTTCTTCGTTTGCAGGCTCTGACCCGAATTTGTAGGCTCTGGCCCGAAAACAATGAGGGAACCGCCCATGCATTTCGAACCCGCGACCATGGAGACCGCCGCGCTCTATCACCTTCTGACCCGGATCGTAGCGCCCCGACCGATTGCCTTCGTCAGCACCCGATCCGGAGACGGTGAGCTGAATCTTGCTCCGTTCAGCTACTTCAGCCTCGGCGGCCTCCAACCGCCGTCCGCCGTCTTCTGTCCGGTCAACGATCGCAAGGGCAGGATGAAAGACACCCTTCGCAACATCGAGGAAACGAAGGAGTACGTCATCAATGTGGTGACCCGGGAAATGGCCGAGGCCATGAACGAGACCTCGGCAAACTTCCCGCACGACGTCAACGAGTTCGAGGTCGCGGGCTTCACTCCGGAGGCGTCGACGCGAGTCCGTCCGCCGCGTGTCGCGGAGTCCCCGATCTCGATGGAGATGGAACTCTTCGAGATTGTGACCCATGGTCCGGGCCCGCTGGCCGGCAACTACATCATCGGGGAGATTCATCTGGTGCGGATTCGGGAGGAGTGGTTGGGCAAGGACGGTCTTCCGGATCCGGATGCCATTCGCCTGATCGGAAGAATGGGCGGCGACTACTACGTCGACGCCATTCCTTCCGCCCTCTTTGAGCTCGAACGCCCGAAGGGTCCCTAGCCCGATTCATACATGAAGGTCTACCGCGGTGACGAACTCTGCCCGCAGCCAGCGTTCTCTGTCACACTGCCACGGCCTCTGTCACTGCCACGGCTTGGACTACCACCTCAACTCCGGACGGCCACGCCGAGGTGCTTCAGCCGGGCTGCCACGTCATCTCCCGCCTTGCCCGCATCGACTTCGTCGTCGATGAACGCGATCTTTCCCTCGAGGTCGACATAGAACGTGCGTCTCTTCGGTTTGCGAACCACCGGAATGAGAATCCCGTAGGCGTCCGCCACTTCCTTTCCCGGATCACTGAGGATCGGAAAGTCGAGTTCGAGGGACTCGGCGAACTTGCGGTTGGTGTCCTCGTCGTCGCAGCTGGCGCCGAAGTAGGCGACTTCGAACTTGCGGATGGCATCGCCTCTCTCACGGAGAGACTTGCACTGGGCGGTTCAGCCGCCCGTAAAGGCGCTGGGAAACCAGGAGACAACGACCGTCTCACTCCCGCGATAGTCAGCCAGTCGGTAGGTCTTTCCATCGGAACCGGGAAGTGTCCAGTCCGGTGCGATATCTCCTTCCTGCAAACTCATGACATCACCCCTTTCTTCGGGCATCGACGAACGATTTGATCCCGGCCAGGAGCAGCGCCAGGCAGACGACGGAGGTCACGACCTGGGCAACGACTGCGACCGGGCGTTCGACCTCTCCGCCGGACAACATCTGAGCGAACGGCGCCAGTCCACGGGAGGAGCCGAGCACTCCAAGGAGCGCAAGGACCATGACCACATGCATCGCGGCCTTTCGACGGCTCTGCTGCTGTCCCCACATCGCCAGGATCGCGAAAAGCGCGCCGATGATTGCCGGAATCAAGGCCGTAAAGCTGGCCCGCCCAGTCCCGAAGTAGCTTCCAACTCCGAGAAGGATGAGGAGAACTCCAGCGTAGAGAGTCGGTCGGATCATTTCCATTCCTCACTCGTTTTGCGGACGAAGGTCAGAGTGTAGTCCACGCAGCCGCCTCGTTCCCAGCGACGTCTGCAGTTCGTTAAGGTGCGTCGGCGCCTTCGGTCACCGAAGCCGGGCTCATGTGCGTTCCGATCCCAACTCCCTGGAATCCGGAGTTCCGAACGGCATCGAGAATCTGGACGATGGTGCCATGAGGAACCGCGTCTTCGGCCTTGAGAAGCACGCGTTGATCGGGAGTCTCCGTGTGAAGTTCTTTGAGCGCGGCGGGAAGGGCGTCCACAGACACCGGGACCCCACCGAGTTGAACGTCACCGTTCTCCAGAACCACAATCTCGATCTCCGCCTGTTCCTCGGGAGATCCTGCGGCCTGCGACGACGAAGAGGAAGGTAGCTGCAGCTCGAGTTCACCCACCCGTTTGAAGGTTCCGGTCATCATGAAAAAGATGATGAGAAGGAAGAGGACGTCGATCAGCGGCGTAATGGAAAGAGTCGTCTCTTTCCGGCTCTTGCGGGGACGAAATGCGATCGCCGTCATTCCGTGACACCCGCCGGTCCGCTGCCCGGAGCACCTCCGGAAGCACTTCCCGGAACGGCTCCCGGAACGGTTCCCGGAACGGTTCCCGAAACTCCTCGCGAAACGCTTCCGGATGCGCCTTCCCAGGGCCCTCCCGCGATCAGACCTTCACTTCCCTGCCGTCCGCGACGCAACTTTGCCGCGAGTTCGGTAGCATGGTGTTCGATCTCGTTGAGAAGAGTTTCGGACTTCGACGCGAGCAGGTTGTGCGCGACCAGCGTCGGAATCCCCACCGCCAGGCCGATCGCAGTCGTGATCATGGCCTCACTGATTCCCCCGGAAAGCGCCTGCGGATCCCCAAGACCCGCCAACGAGATCGAACTGAACATCCGAATCATTCCAAACACCGTTCCCAAGAGACCCAGAAGTGGCGCGGCCTGCGCGATCGTTTGAAGCCAGACGAGATGACGCTCGAGCACAGCGGCCTTCTGCCGACCGACGTCCTGAATGCTGTCACGCAGGACTTCCCACGGTTCTTCAGCGTGCTCGAGTCCGGCGCGAACGACGTCGGAGAAGACCCCTGGATTCGCCCGGCAAACTTCCAAGGCCAGAGAAAGGTCCCGACCTGGGCGAACGGCACCGACGACCTGCAGGATTTCTGCGGGAAGGACACGGCTTCGCCGTAGGGCAAAGACGCGTTCGACCGCGATCGTCGCTGCAATCAGACTGCACAGAACCAACGGATAGATGAGCGGACCGCCGCTTTTCAGGAACTCGAGCATGTAAGATCTCCGTTAACGACCATACCTCGACGCCTCCGGGTAGGAGAGCGTCAGCGTCAGTATCAGGTGCTCTTCGGGAAAGTCCACCGGCAGGGGCTGGAAAGGACGGGTGCGACCAACGGCATCCAGACTCGATCGCTTGAGCGCCTCGTGTCCCCTCTCATCCAGAACGTCCAACTGCTCCAGAGTGCCGTCGGGGTTGATGGTCAGTCGCATGACGGTAAAGCCGTGAGTCATTCCCAGTCGGTAGCCGATCGGCGCCGACCAGTTTCCGAGTAGCTTCCTTCGAAACTCGCCCAACCAAGGGGCCCAGTCCCAAGCTGTCGTGTTGAGGCTGATGTCGCCGGGCAGGTCGGCGTTGCTGCCGGGAGAGGCGGATCGCTCCTGACGAATGTCGCTGTTGCCCGGAGGAGTCCACGTTTCACCGGGTGGCGTCGAAGTACGGCTGGGACGAAAGACTTCCGTCGGGGGCGCGTCAGCGGGGGGCGCGTCAGCGGGGGGCGCGTCAGCGGGGGGCGCGTCAGCGGAGGTCGCCTCGGCGGAGGACGCGTCAGCCGCGGTCGCGTCAGCCATAGTCTCGTCGACAGGGTCCTGGACCTCCGAGATCTCCCGGCTGCTTTCGTCCGACTGTGGATCCGTTTGTGAGTCGGCCTGTGGATCGGCCGCCGAATCCGGACGGGGCTCTGAGCTTTCGTCGGCCTGTTCCACCGGGCGGAACTCCGGCACCGCCGTCCCCTGGGCTTCCGGAACGGATCCTTCGACCATTTCGACCTGCGGGAACTCGACCCGGCCATCCTGACTGGGCAACCGGTCCTCCCCGCCTTCCACCAGGTCTCGCGCGCGACTGTCCAGGTTGCTCAGGAAGTCGGGATCTTCCGGAGCTTCATCGGCCCGATCGGAGGGAAGTTCGGTAAACCTCTGCGGTTCTTCCTGCGGAAAAACGACCTGGATGGTGGGTGACTCTTCCGGCACAACGGCCCGCTCGTCCGGCGAAGCAAAGAGGTCGACGCGCGCAATCCCGACGAGAGCACCCAAATGCAACAGCACGGCAACGAGGAACGCTCCCGTCCAGATCCCGCGGCTACTCTGATTTGTGGTGGGACTCACCCGACGAAGCCTCCAGACACACCTCCCCCGAGTCGGTGGACCGTCACCAAGGATACCGCGATTGAACCACTCCGGTTCGGTCGGGGCCACCCTCCCGGGCAAATGTCATCTTTCTGCCACATCCCGAGCCCCATCAATTCACGAAGGCCCCGGGAAGACCCAACCAAACAGAAGAGCCCACCCCGAACAGGACCGTTCCGGGTGGGCTCCAGCGATTCAGCCAAACCCCGCTCTCGCCACCTCGAAGCCACTCCCATTCTCTTGGGGGCGGCCGACGCGGCATGGCGACGGTACTACTGCGAAGGCATGGCGAAGGCATCCTCCGTGATACCCGTGTTCGCCGCGATGGAATTGACCGTCAACGTCGCGAGGAGGTCACCGTCGTGATAGATCTCCCGGCTGTGAGGCCAAGCCACCCCCGAGACCGGCTTGAAGTCGGCAAAGGTCTCGGTCGCGGTGACCGGTGCGCCCGTCATCATCGAACGATCCTTGTACATCATCTGCACGAGCTGCTGATTGGCGCTGTCGATGAAAAGCTTCCAACCGGCAACGATGTCGCTGTGGACAAAGACAACGTCACAGAGACGCCCGTTGACATCCTTCTGCTCGGGCAAAGCCTGGAACTTCATGTCCGAGTAACCGGCCAGAAGGTTGAAGTAATCGCGGCTCTGGCTCTTCTTGGCCTCACTCACCGCCTCCGGCGGCATGGCCGTCGGACCCTGCATCTGATTGATCCAGGCGACATCGCCACAGAGTGCCGAGGCGAACTCGCCCATGGGCAGTTTCTGCACCGACTTCTCGCAGGACGGAAGGAGTCTTTCCGTCTCGATCGAAATCTGCAGCGACATTCCCTGCACCTTGAACTCGCCGGACTCACTGATCTTGAGATCCTTGATCGAAGCAGTCTGGCTGGCGTTATGCGCCTTGGCCATTCCCTGGACCAATCCCATCCCCCGCTCGAGATCAGCGTCGGTGGCGATGGGAATCTCCTCGCCCTCCGGTTCGGGAATGGTGATGTCCAGTTCCTGGACCTGACCCAGCTTCGGTAGATCGGCAGCAAAATTCTCGGAGTTCCCCATGACCATGGTGGCCATCTCGTCAGGTACCACGTTGCGTTGCGCCGCAGCCAGGATTTCGTCCGCCGTCAGGTTCTGAATCGCCTGCTGATAAGTCGTTAGGAAGTCGGCCGGATAACCGTGGTACTCGTAGACCGCCAAACGGTTGAGCACGGCAAACCCGTTCGAGTACTGGAAGACCATCGAGTTCAGGATTCCGTCCTTGGCCTGCTGCAACTCCTGCTCGGTGAAAGGTTCCGCAAGCGACTTGCGGATCTCCTCACGAACATAACCGAGAGTCGCGACCGTGGAGTCCGACTGCGTCGCAGCAAAGAAGATCTCCCCACCGGGGTGATGCAGTCCGGCCCCGGCCGAGGAACCGGAGGCGTAGGCAAGCCCGCGCTTGGTCCGGATCTCGTTGAAGAGCCGACTGCTGAAGCCGCCACCCATGATCTCGTGATAGAGACGCATCGCCGGATAGTCGGGATCACTCATGCGAAGTCCGGGGTGACCCATGAGAACGAAGCTGTTCGTCATGTCGCCCTTCTTCACGAGGAAGTTTCCGGAGACGTCCGCAAACTCCGGCTTGGGCTCGGGCGGCAAGGGCTCGGAAGCCGGCGGCCAATCGCCGAAGACTCGCTCGACCTCGGCCTTGACCTGCTCTTCGTCGAAGTCACCGTAGATCGTCAGTATGACCCGATCCGGGTGGAAGAATCTCTTGTGCAGTGCGACCAGGTCATCACGGGTGATCGCGTCGATCGTCGCATGCTCGGTGTGACGTGCGTACGGCGAGTCTTCTCCGTAGATCAGCTTGGGAAGCTCGCGAGAGAGAACACTCATCGGTTCATCGTTACGTGATGCGATCGCGGTCTTCTCCTGCTTCTTTGCCAGCTCGACCTTTTCTTCCGGGAATGCCGGGTTGCGGAGGAGATCGCCCAGAATCTCGAGTCCGCGTGGAAAGTCTTCCTTCAAGGTCGAGATCGAGGCCGATCCGGACGTTTCACCAATCGAAGTCTCGACGCTCGCACCCATGGACTCCAAAGTGGCGTCGAGGGCATCGCCGTCGACGTTGATGGAGCCGCCCGTGCGCATGACCTGGCCTGCGATCGAAGAGAGCCCGGCCTTGTCCGCCGGTTCGTACACCGAACCGACCCGAATAAGAGCCTGGGCGTCGACCAGCGGGAAGTCACGGTTCACAACCATGAACACGACCATCCCGTTGTCGAGTTGATAACGATCCGGCTCGGGGACCTTGACTTCGTTGAGATCGGGGATTCCGATAGAGTCCGGGTCCGGCATGTCCTGCGCCGTGACACCGTTCGCGGCGATCAGACTGAGCGCGGACGCCGCGAGGTACCCTCCCCACCGCCCCACCGAAAGTCCGGCCCGAGCGGACTTCGAATACTTCGTTTTCACGGTTTCTTCTCCTTTCCCGCTCAAGACTCAGCGTCTTCCGGCTTCACGATCATGGCTACGACCGAGTTCTCTTTTTTGAGGACGGCGCGCGCCGCTTCCTGAACATCTTCCACCGTGATCGACTCGAGGTCGTCCAATGAACGGAAGAGGCGACGCCAGTCGCCCAACATGCCCTGGTAAAGAGCCAGTTGGTTGGCCAGTCCCTGATTGGATCGAACACTACGGACGAAGGCCGCTTTGTTCATGGTCTTGACCTTTTCCAACTCTTCCTCAGTGATGCCTTCCGTCACGATGCGCTTGATCTCCTCGAGAACAACGGACTCGACCTGGTACGGATCCGAGTCGGAGCTGGCGAAGCCGGCCAGAACCATCATGTTCGGATACTTGTTCCCGGGGAAACCGACGCCGCCGAAGATCTGGCTGCAGACCTGGTCTTCCTTGACAAGGCGCGTATACATGCGGCTGGAACGTCCGGTCGCCATGACGTCACCGAGCAGCTCGTAGGCATACCATTTGGGATGATTGCGCCCCGGGATGTGCCAACCGACGGCATAGATCGGTTGCGAGTCCTCTTCGCGAATCATGCGGATCTGCGTCTTGTGCTCGGGCTCCGTCGTCCGGACCCGCAGCGGATCCTCGCCGGAACGCACACCGGAGAAGTACTTCTCAGCGAGCTTGCGGACCTCACCGACCTTGATGTCGCCGACCACGACCACGTTCATGTTGGACGCGACGTAGTGCTTGTCGAAGAACTCCCAGGCGTCCTGGCGGGTGATACGCTCGAGGTCTGCGGCGTACCCGATGACTCCGGTCCCGTAAGGGTGAGCGACGAAGGCGCCGGTGATCATGTCCTCGAAGAGGCGGCCGGTCGGAGAGGACTCACCGAAGCGGCGCTCCTCGATGACGACGTCCCGCTCGACGTAGAACTCGCGCAGGACCGGATTCGTCATCCGATCGCCCTCGAGACGGGCCCAGAGTTCCAGTCGATTCGAAGGCAGCGAGTAGTAGTACCAGGTGCGGTCCAATCCGGTCGAGGCGTTGAGTCCCTGGACTCCGTTCTTCTCGAGAATCTTGGTGAACTCGTTGCTGACAACAAACTCCTGCGCTTCCTTCTGTGCTGCTTTGAAGGCAGCCATGAGTTCATCGAGCTTGATCGCGTCGGCGTCGTATTCCTTGTCGAGTTCCTTCTCATAGGCCGCCCATGCGGCGTCGACCTTTTCCAGGGCCTTCATCTCGGCTGCATGGTCTTTGGTTCCGATGGTCGGGGTACCCTTGAAGGCCATGTGCTCGAACATGTGAGCGATCCCGGTGACTCCGTGCACCTCATCGACGCCGCCGGCGTCCACGTAGGTGGTGAAGGAAAAGACCGGGGAGTCCGGCCGCTCGACGACGAGAAACTTGAGCCCGTTGTCGAGGGTGAACTCCTTGACCTGGGACTGCATCTCCTCGAAGCCGTCGGCCCAGGCCGCCGTCGCGGTCAAGAGACCTGCGAGGGCGGCGATCCCGTACTTCCGCATTGTTCGTCCTCCGTAAGTGCGATCTGGCGCTGTCCGCCTGCGGCCAAAAAGGGAACGCTAGCACACCCAAGGGCCGGGTGCACCCAAACGCCCTCCAGGCAGGGACTACGAGAAATCGTGGAAACTGTTGCGAAAAAGGCAGCAAGCCCGGCCGGGGGTGATAAGAAAAGCGGGGTCGCTGCCCATCAGGCGGCGACCCCGCAAACGCTTGTTCCACTCACCGATCTTCCCGTTCCAACCGGGGAAACGAGGAAGCGGGCTACGGCCGGCTAGCGGAGCCGGACGACGCGGGCGGCATGGTCGAATCCACCCGCCTGCAGCTTCATCCAGTAAACACCAGCCGACAGTTCGCGACCGAGGTCATCGGTCCCGTCCCAGGTGAGTTCGTGTTCCCCCGCGTCCAGATCCCCATCCACCAGAGTGCGGACTCTCCTGCCCCCGACGTCGTAGATCGCCAGGTCGACGGGTCCTGTTTCGGCCAGACCGAATCGCAGCGTCGTCCGGGGATTGAACGGGTTCGGGGCCGGAGCCTGCAGGTGAGTGCGAATTCCGGTCGCGGCCGGGCCGCCGCCTCCACCGGGAACGTTCGTCGTCGTACACGGGTCCTCGCAGAGGCCCGGGAGGTTGCCTACCCCATAGATCCACTCCAACGCGGAACGGATCTCGTTGGTGGCGGCTTCGACGATGGCCGCCTCCTGACTGGTGCACTCGTCGACAGGGTCGACGGCACTCATGTGGGCATACGAGACCGCGTCGATGACCGTCCGGTAGTTGTCCGTGTCCAACCTTTCATTCGTGACCTGAGCCCACTCCGTCTCGGTGGAGAGGTCGTCGACACGCAGGTAAACCCGGTTGCCGACACCGGATCCTGACGTTCCCATGACATCGAACCGGTGGTTGGTGGGACACCAGTTTCCCCAGGCATCGTACTCATAGTCGCCCATGGAGTTTTCCGTCCCGTACGACTCGCCGGCGGCAACCGGCGCCTCGACACGAACGCAGGCATTGTTGTCCCCCGCGTATTCCGAATAGGCCTCGTCGACAAAGGTCGCTCCCAACTGCGTGAGAAGTCCGGCCGCGACGATACTGGCTCCACGAGCGATCCGGTCCCCGTTCATGACCAACCCTCGTCTCGCCGTCGCCCCCTCACAGATTGTCGCGGTCAGCCAGTCGGAGAGCAGGAGGTAGTCGGATGGCCAGAGGCGCCGGTTGTCGATCGTAACCAGCACGCCGCGGTAGCCCAGCATCTGAGCCAGCGTCATACCAGCCGTATCGACTTCCGGACGCTCCCGGAACATCGGCGCACCCACCCCGTCGGCAAAGGGATGATCGAATTTGTCATAGAGCAGGCCAAGGTTCCCGAAGGCTTGCTCGACGTAGTAGTCGACCCCGGATCGCCCCACGTCGACGTAGAGCAAACACGGATACTTGAGCGTACCCTCATCGTAACGCCACCGCGGAAGGATCTCGAACTCGAAAGCAAACCCGCCGGACGTATCCGGAAGGAGATAGCTTTGGGAATTGCCGATGTAGTTCGCGGAGACGAAGTACTCGACCTGGGTGCCCGGAAAGAGCACACCGTCGGCAATGATCTCGTTCTCCGTGGAGAGGTCTCCACTCACCGGATCGAAGTCGTCGTCGTCCTCGCGCAGATAGGAAACGAACTTGTTGGGCGAGACATTGGTGCCAACCTCGAACGAGTCCATGAACGCGAAAGTGAACTCGCCGTCAACCCCGTCGATCTGGCGTCCATCCGCCACCCGATCCCGCCAGTCGGTGTACCGGCTGTCTGCAAGCGGGCCGACGCGAGGCACCCGGAACCAGAGTTTCCCCTCCCACTGCGTGCTGGGATCGCTGCTCGGCAGAGGGCCCGAGATGTAGAGCGAGTCTCCGAGAACGAACGGAGGAATGTCCTTGAAATTGACGTTCGACGACACGTCCGCGTTACCCGGCATCGCCGGATCGTTGATCACGGTACCCTGCGCGTACCCGTCCGCTAAGAGTCCGGCGAACGCCAACGTGATCCCGGCCGGGGCGTCCGGCACTTCCGTGAACCGGATCGTGATGTTGTCGATGAGAGGAGAGAAGTTCGTCATCTCCGTGCAGACTTCCTCGGAGATGGAAAAGGCATCGCACGAGGAGTAGATCTCGTAGAGGAAGCGAACCTGCTCGGCGTCCGGCGGGACGGGAACATCGACTGCGGTGGCGGAGCTCACATACTCATTGCATTCCGCGTCGTCCCCGACAAAGAACCACGTGTTCTGCCCGACCCGGCCGGACCACGTTTCGGCCCCGGTCGACGGGCACGAGAATGGAAAGTAGTCCCAGCCCGGACGGTAGTAGACTCCGTTTGCCCGCGGCAGGTCTGAATACTGAGTCCATCGGGCGAAGATGACCCGATGACCCACGTTGGGCAGCAGGACATCGTTCAACGCGTCTACCGGCGCGGAACGGGCCTCCACCCTTTGTCCGTCGGGATGTTCTTCGTCGTCGTCATGTAGCTTGAGCACGTTTTCGGAGAGCGCACAGTCGCACGTGTCCTCGATGTTGTAGTCCGACACATGTCCTACACCCAGAAACGCTCCCACACCGGGACACCCTTCCGCGGTCCATCCGTCCAAGTCGTTTTCGAAAGAGGAAACGTTGCCGTCAACGGAAACATCGTCGAAGGCGGCTGGACCGTACTCCGTCGTGTAGATCCCGTCCTCGTCCGACCACCCTCCGTCCGATGTCATTTCGAAGACGATTCGGTACCCGACCTCCCCCTGAAAGTCAGCGGCAACCAACGTCACCGCATCGGAAACGCCGACCGGGGGCGAGGCGGGATGATCCGGCGCCAGTCCGAGCAGGCCCGTGTACTCCGCCAACGAGGTCCGCTCTCCACTGGGCAGCGTCTCCAGGTAGACCCGCGTGTAGTCGAAATCTTCTTCGGTGTCGTTGAAGTAAATCCAGGACAGATCGACGTCGCTCGATCCGTCGTACACCTGAACCGGACTGACCAACCTTTGGCACCATTGGTTTCCGTAGCCGAGGCCTCCTTCCCAGCACAGCTCGTTGGCTTCGAGCCCTGTTGCTCCCAGCCAGGCGGACCCTTGCCCCGTGAGAACCGGAGCGTCGACCAAGTGGTCAGGGTCCGCATCCCAGGAGGCATCCGTGATCCGCCGCCAATAGGCATCGCTCTGGGCTGTGACGTCCACGGCATACCAGCCTTCGAGGGGATCCCCTCCACCGTGGTCAAACGTCCACACGTCACCCAGAATGGCGAAGCCGTCCCCATCCACGTTGCCGAAAGAAAGCGTATCTCCCGGGGCCCGGGATTGCGTCACCGCGCTCGCAACCCGGGAGTTTCCCCGGCGGGCGATCGGCGGCGGGGCATCGTACGCGCTCTCCCCCAGCGAACGGGCGGGAACCGCAAGCATTTGCCCATCCGTGCGGGCCTCAACTCCCGTCGCCGTCAGTCCAAGAACTCCGAACGCCACAGCCCCGACGAGGGCGCGGCCCATCAGGCCCGAGTGGCGGTATACCTGGTTCGCGAAGGTCACGATTGCATTCCTCCTGAAATCTGTTGACCGGCAACCGCGACCGCAGGCGGTCAGGACGGAGAGAGGAGTTCCCAGTCGCAGCACGAATAGAAGATGTAAGAACTCACCGGACCAGCTTCTGGAGCGGCCGGTCAGTGACAAAAGGGAGGGGACAATCCGCCGTGATTATCTCATGAGGGTCCGCCCTCAGCAAGAAAGCAGTGTCCACAATGGGCGTCAGGGCTTGGCAAAGGCTCGCTTGACCTGTCCCCAGCTCTGCTCGACAACGGGACTATGATAGTAGGGAAACTGGCCGGACGCTCCGTTCAAACCAAGGGAACCGTAACCCGAGATCTCATCCAGGACCGCGGGGACGCTGTCGTCTGCGAACCATCCGCCCTGCCGCGGGTGAGGGGTGAGTTCGACCTCCAGGGGTCCGTAGTATGAGTACGCCGCAAACCAATAAACCGGCACGCACTGCGATTGAAACGTGTGGTCCCACGTGACCGCCGTTCCGGTGTGGGGCTCTTTCGGCCACCCGGGTGATGCCAGTTCGAACTGTCCGCAATGCCCGTAGTCTACGATCGTCAGAGGGTTCGAGTCGTCCCACGCCAGGCCGAAGGACACCGCCGAGACTCTTGGATTGGTCCCCGGCCAAAAGACAGCCCACACCGCGGCAATGCACGTCGACTGACCGCTCAAGGAAGTTGGGTTCACCTGCTGCAGCCAATGCTGGCAGTCGTCCTCGAAACCATAGAACTCCTGGTCGCCGAACTGGCGTGGGCAGCCCACCGGTGCGTCACAGAACGGCCCGTAGCTAGAGGAGTACTCGACCGAGTCATCCGTGTGAAAGACAAGAAAGCCCGCCTGGTTGGGCCCCGAACCCGCCAAGAGTGTGGTCACGAGAACCAAGCTGACGCCGATCGCCATGAGTCCTCCCTTCCCCCGACTTCGAGACTATAACACCAATGAAATCAGCGGGAAGAAATCCCGGCTCTTCGCACCCTGACGAATCGTTCGTCGCGACAGGAACGCGAAGAGCCCACTCCGGGGTAGTTTCACACTATGAAGGCGGCTACCGACGGCCCAGCCCCGCTACCGCGGTGGTTCCGGTCGTGTACGAAATCCGCTCAGGACACCCTGCTGGATCCAGATGGCCCCGAGGAGCAAAACGGCTGCGGCTTCATACGGTGCGGTATCAGTTCCCCTGATGTAGGCAAACGCTCCGCCTACGAACGGGATGACGATGCTACCGGATGCCAGAACGGCCTCGTGAAACTGCGTCCGCGGGCTCTCTGTTGATTCGTCTCCGAGGAGTGAGTAGTACAGACTGGACGCGTAGGAGAGTCCCAGCGGAAGTCCGATCAGTGGCGCCAGGCAGAAGACGGCCGGTCCGCCGACGAGGATCGGGAGACCGAGAAGCCCGAGCGCACATACCGCCTGTGCCAATCCCAGCCAGCGGAAGACGAAGATCCAGCGACGCCAAACACTGAGCAGAACGAATGCCAGCGACTGGAACACATAAACCAGGAACAGGAAGATCCCAAACTCCCGGCCGCCGAGACCGCGTCCGTCCAGCAGCTTTGGAAGATGAAAGTGGAGCGCGGAACCAACGCCGAAAAGAAGAAAGTTTGAGATCCACGCCACTCGCCTCCAAGGCAGGACAGTCGCACCGTTCGACGGCGCCACCTCGATGGGCGGCGAGTTCACGCACCTCTGCCCGCCCTCCCGCGGGAGGACCGAAGCAACCACGGGCAACTCTTCCCTCCACGGAAGGAGCACCGCCGGCGCCATCGTCAATCCGGCTGCAATCAGGGTCGGTGCCTCGAAGCCGGCGGCGGCACTCAACAACCCGCCGACCAGGAAGCCGAGCATCTTTCCAATCGACCACGCCGTGTTGAATCGAGCGGAGAGACGAGCCAGCTCCTCGCCTCGAGCCAACCTGGGAAGCACGGCCTGGATTCCGGGCCAGAACATCCCGTTACACATCGCGACCAAAGGAAGGACGAGAAACAAGTCGCCGACGGAATCGGCTCGCAAGAGTAACAACGTGAAGAGAGCCCGACCGATGGAACCGAGGCGGGCCATGCGGTAGATCCAGGGCCGATCCACCCAGCGACCGAAGACCAACGCCGAAACCACGTACGAGCCGGCCCCAGCCAGAGGCATGAGTCCGAGTTGCAGCGAAGACGCGCCCAAGGCCACGGCCTGAAGCGCAACGACGGTCCCCACTACATAGAAGGAACCGTCGTAAAGCAACGTCGACGCATAGATGCGACCGAACGAACTCAATTCAGAGAGTCGAGCTTGTCCCGTGCGAGACGCGCCTCCTCCGTTTCCGGATAGGTTTCGTAGACACGGCGCAGGTAATCGACTCCGTCGGCTCTCTCGCCGAGCTGAAGTTTGGCCAGGCCGAGTTTGTAGAGCGAGGCGGGCGCGCGGTCACCCGAGCCGTGATTATCGACGACCTTCCCGTACTCCCGAATGGCCTGTTTGAAGTCGTTGCGCATGTAGTAGCTCTCACCAATCCAGTACTGCGCGTTGTCGGACAATTCGGAACTGGGTTCACGTCGCAGGTATTCTTTGAATCCGAGGATGGCGAGGGAGTAGTTGCCGCGCGTCAGGTCGAGATAGGCCTGGTCATAGACACGCTTGGACTGACCGTCGCCCGGATCGGAAACGTACTCCCGGTCCAGGACGGAGCCGCTGCCGGACGAGTTCCCTTGGTCCACGTCGTCGTCCAAGTTCTCCCAACCACCGCCGGACCCGCCATCGTCGTCATCGGCAGCCCCCGTCCAGTCCGGGGTTCCGCTGTACGAATCGTTGGAGTCGCGATCGGAGTCAGCGGCGCCCGACCAGTAGGGCGAGTTCCCCGAGAAGCCGGTGTTTCGGCCGATGACGTCCTGAAGCTTGGCGTCGATGGACGCGAGCTTGTCTTCGAGTTCCTTGTAGAGGTACTGGTTCTCCGCCTGGAGCGCCTGGATGGTTTCGCTCTGCGCGCCCACCTGCTCTTCCAGCTTCTGGATGTCGTACTCGATGTTTTCCTGGGCCGCGCGAATCTCTCCGACATCCGATGCGATCTCTTCGACCGTGATCGGTTGCCGCAGGGTCTTCGTGCCGTAGCACCCCGGAAGCAATCCAATCACGGCGAGACCGAGACTCGCCCGGGTGAGACCGAACCCAACCCGAAGGATGGCGCCGCCGGTTGTCTGCTTCTTCATGAGGACCTCCTTGCCCCGTTCGCAGCCGTCCCCGTCGTCAGCGGGGCCGGCTTGACGAGTCCGGCGTTATCGGGCGAAGTGCACTCGGCGGTTCTGAGCCCAGGCAGCTTCTCCGTAGCCGGTGTCGAAAGGACGCTCTTCGCCGTAGGAGATCGTCTGCAGCTTGTTGCCCGGCACACCGAGTTGCATCAGATAGCCTTTGACCGAGTCGGCACGCTTCTGCCCCAACGCCAGGTTGTACTCCACCGTACCGCGTTCGTCGCAGTGGCCCTCCAACGTCACGATTCGCCAATTCGGGTTGGCCAGGATCGCGTCGGCATTGGCTTCGATCAAACGACGGCTGTCGGAACGCAGACTGTAGGCATCGAGATCGAAGAAGACGTCGGACAGGGTCATCGGGCGGTCGGGATTCTCGCCTCCGTCCGTGATTCCCTGACGATCGCGGTCGCCGTTGTCGCCCGTGTCTGTCGGAAGATTGTTCGACGTGTCCGTGGGGACCGGGTCGGTTCCCGGATCAGCCACCGTCTTCTTCCCACAGGCTCCGGTCACGAGGGCGATACCCAAGGCACAGACCATCAAGGTCATGTACCCAAACTTCTTGCTCACTCTGTAGCTCCTTTCATCCTTGGAACTGTCGTTTTTGTAAGCCGTTACGGCGAGAGTGGTGGTGACCACGCCGGATTGTATTGATCGCCCCGAGACCAGGTCAACTGGCGTTTCCCCTGTCCCGTGGCGGCCATGACGAATAGGCGCTGCCCATCCCCCGTCCGTTTCGCATACACGATATGCCGACTGTCGGGCGCCCACGAGGGATTCTCGTGATTGCCTTCTCCTCCGGTCAGACGATGGAGGGACCCGGTGTTTCCGTCCGGCGTGATCGTGAAGATGTCAAAGACGCCCTCGATGCGGCCGACGAAGGCGATCCGCTCGCCGTTCGGCGACCAGTCGGGGGAGTCGCAGAAACCGTTGAGATACGTGATGCGGCGAAGGTTCGCCCCATCGGTGTCCATGATGTAGACTTGAGGTTGCCCCGTTCGGTCCGAGACGAACGCGATCTGGTTCCCGTCCGGCGAGAAACAGGCCGAAGTCTCGATCGAACTCGCATTGAACGTCAGTCGCTTGAGTCCGGATCCATCCTTTTTCATCCAGTAGAGTTCTGTGTTCCCCTCAAACGTCAGACTGGCCACGAGGTGCTCTCCGTCGGGATGCCAGGCCGGGGCAGAGTTCAGCCCCTGCCGCTTGCTCACGGCGACGATGTCTTCGGTTCCAACCTCGAGTCGCACCAAATCGGGATTCCCACTGGCGAACGTCGTGAACGCAAGTCCCTTTCCGTTGGGAGACCAGGCCGGTGAGAGCGAGATCGATCCCAGAGTTGTGACACGCGAAAGGCGCGCTCCGTCATAGTCGATCAGATAAATTTCTTTCGAGCCCGTGGCCGTGCCGACAAATGAGATCCGCGTCGATGCCACGCCCCGCTCCCCCGTCAGATATAGAACGATGTCATCGGAGAAAGCGTGGAGAGCCCAGCGGTCCGGAGGGTCTCCGAGCGGGTACTCGTTCTCGTAGATGAGGTCGCCAGTCTCCGAATCCACGAGCTGTCCCTGAAGGACGACCTTTCCGAAACGTTCGACGACACGCCCCCAGACGACCGCGTCGACGTTGGAGATGCGACTGCCGTATCCCTCCCGACCGACTTCGAAGAAGTCGCTGAACTCGAGGTCCTGGACGATGATCTCTTCCGGCGCCTCTCCCCGGGTCAGGAGCTTCCGCGGCGTCCCCTGGTAGGTGAAGTCGCGAACCAGGATGGGCGTCTTGTCCGCCGCTTCCCGGAGGATCTGGATGTCGAATTCCTTCGGCCCCGTGTCACCGGAGTTCGAGCCGTCCTGCGCCCGAACCGAACCGACACCGGCCAGGCCGACGACGCAAAGAAACGCGAATGTGCGAAGAAAAGGGATCATGGAACCTCGACGAAACTAAGATGAATGCCAAGCCACTCGTGCTCATACTTGGCTGGTAGCGGCGGCAACGGTGAAGCCTTTTCCAAGGCCCGGAGTGCGGCTTGGTCAAACAAGAATGACCCGGAGCCGGATTCGACCCGGGCATCGACGATACGTCCCCCCCGCTGCACGCGGAAGTAGACCTTGGCTTTCGTTTCCGTTCCCGGCAACAGCGAGTTGGGAGGCGGAGCCCACTTCGACGAGATCTTTCGACGAAGCTGTTTCAGATAGTAGGCGTACTCGAAAGGCGGACCTTCGATCTCGATCATGACGTCGTCGCCAAGGGTCGGTCGCTCAGGGGCCTTCTTCGGAATGACTTCCGGCTCGACCGCACCGACTTTTTCCGGCTCGACTTCCGGCGGCGGAGGTTCCGGTTCCTTCTTCTTCACCGGCGGAGGCGGCTCCTCGACCTTGGGCTCCGGGGGCTTGGGCTTGAACTCTTCGACCTTCTGGAGCGGATCAGGAACATCCGGCTCGACTTTGGGGTCGACGACTTTCTTCGGGACATCCGGAATGGGGACGGGGACCGGGGCCAAGTCGGCAAACACCTGGACGGGTAGGAGTTCCTCCTCCGGAGGCTTGAAACGCGGAGTCGCGAAGACGGCGGCGCCGAACACGCCGATGACGTGGAGCGCAGCCGAGAGATAAATGGCGCGCCGAAGGGTCCAGGGCGAGCGCTTACGCACGTTCAGCCGCAGCCCCGCCGACTCGAGGATCTGCCGCTCGCCTCTGTCGAGTGTTCAGGATTGGGTCGTCCAGCATCAGGTCGTCCTGCATCGCGTCTTCTTGCGTCGCGTCGTGTCGAATTGCGTCGTGTTGCATTGCGTCGTCTTGCATTGCGTCGTTCACTCGGTTGCGGGTCACTACTCGGGCTCCAAACCCCAATCGACCCTGGGTGCGGGCCGGGACCGGAGTCGATCAAACGTCCCGGCCACCTCCAACCAACGGACTGCCGCCACGTCGACGGCTGGCTCTGGTCCGAAACCGTCGAGTCCGGCCCGGGACCATTCAGCCTCTACTGCTCCTTTCAGAGCAAGCACATCCCTCATCTCACCCGAACGCGTGCCGGAAAGTTCCCGCTGCCTCCAGGAGACGATCCGACTCAAGAACCGGCTCGAGGCGATATCCCGAAGCGACTCCATTCCATGAAGTTGCACTTCCACCCTTTCGACGGTGATCCGGTCCGGAGCCAGGGCCTTGACCCGCGATCCTCGCGGACCGTTCGCTTTGGGTCCCGAGCTGAAACTTCGGGCCGTTTCCATGGCCTCGCGAAAGCGACCGGCTTCCGTATCGTCGGGATTCAGCGGGTCGCGTTCCCTCGCAATCTCCCGCGCACGGTGAGTCTCGTCAATTGGGCGGTATGTGTCCAGCACCAGAACGCGGTCGGCGACTCGGAAGTACTCCCCGGATCCGCCGACGACGAGCACCAGCGAGACCCCAAGCTTCTCGAAGAGGGTCCGCGCCTGGTGCAGCAGGGGCTGGATCGGCTCGCGATCCCGGGCCAGGAGCCGTTCCATCAACGGATCCCGGATCATGAAGTTGGTCGCCGAGGTGTCCTCATCGATCAGGAGGAATCGGCTTCCGGCCTGCATCGCTTCCAGGATGGCGGCGGCCTGCGAGGTCGACCCGCTGGCATTTTCCGTGGTCAGGCTCCCCGTCGAGCGGCCCAGCGGGAGATCCCGAAGGAAAGGACGTAGGTCCATCTCGTGTATGGCCCGTCCGTCTTCGGCGCGCACGGACTGAGCATCCGGGCGGACCGCCACCCGTTCGCGGCCGTCTCCCGGAACGTGCGGAACGATGGCCGACGAGAGAGCCCGAAGAAGCGTGCTCTTGCCGTGAAAACCGCCGCCACAGAGCAGCGTGACCCCGGGCTCCAGCGCCATGCCCGTCGTCGGCCCTGCATGCGGAAGCTCGACCGTCTGGCGCATGGAGATCGGAGACTCGAAGAGAACGACATCCTCACCGAGCAGCGGCCGCTCGTCGTTCCCCGCTCTTCTCGCCAACGAGGAACCGTCCGCAACGAAACCGATCCACCCCTCGTCCTCGAGTCGCGATTGTAGGAAAGCGAAGTCCTCGCAGGCCGCGACGTGACGTTCCAGAGCGTCCAACCGGACCCCGTCCGCGAAGACGCGAGCGACGAGATCCTCGGGGAAATCGATCAGGAGCTCATGGGCCAGCCTCCCGAGAATCCGACGTCCGCGCGCGGGCAGGTCCAGGGTCAAACGAACCTCGACGGCATCTTCGTGAAGAAGGACGGCAGTCCGGTCGAGGATTTCCTGACCATGCGGCATCATTCGGGCCAGAGAGCGGCCGTTGGTTTGTCTGGGGCTGTGCTTTTCCAGCCACGCACCGACCGTCCGTCCCAAGAAGTCCCGCACGGCAACGGCTCGCGCCGACTCGACGTCGATTCGTCCCATCTGTCGACAGCCCTGAGCCCCGAGCCGGGTTCCGTCGGCGGGATTCAGGCTCGTTTGCGACCAGGGAATCCACAGCCGAGCCTTGGATGGGGATGCGAACGGGTCGCCCTGCACCCGAAGGATCTCCAGGTCGACTCCGTCCAGCGCCCAACGACCCCGGAGATCGCGGTAGGCGGGATACGGCCCTCCGTCTCGTCGGCGGCAGAACTCTTCCAGGTGCTCCCGTAGCTGCATGGTGAGGAAGCTACCCGAACTCCATAACTGCTGCAGGATCCCACGCCCCTATTCGGGATCCCGATTCAGCCGGGCTGAGCCGGGGCCTTGCCGGCCTGCCCTATCGGTGCCTGCCTATCGGTGCCTCCCCCGACATCACGGGTTCGGCTATCCTCCGCGGATGCCCGCGAGGGCAGTCTCTTTCGAAAGGAGTTGGCATGGCAGAGCTTCGGGTCGCTTTCCTCGGAAACGGTTTCTCGCGCAAGGTCATGCTTCCCTGTCTGCGCCACGTGGAGGGGATGCGAGCCGTCGGATTGGCAAGCCCCAACCTGGCCCGAGCCCGGGAGACAGCCGCTCTCTTCGAGATCGAGCACGTCTTCGCCGACCATCGCGAACTGCTGAACACCGCACGACCAGACCTGGTCTTCGTTGTCACTCCGCCCCATCGCCATCTGGAGCAGACACTGGACGCGATGCGCCTGGGTTGCCACGTCGTCTGCGAGAAACCGACGGCCCTTCACGGCGGCCAGTCGGCCGAGATGCTGCGGGAGCACGAACTGCGCCCGGGTCAGCTTTGTCTCATCGACCACGAACTTCGGATGGACCCGCGGCGGCGACAGATGCGGGAATGGATTGAAGCAGGCAGACTGGGCGCCCCCTATCGCGCCAGCTACATCGTCCAGTCGCCAGGGCGATCGGACCCGAGCGCTCCGTGGACCTGGTGGAGCGATGCGTCCCAGGGGGGCGGCGCGTTGGGCGCGCTCGGATCGCATGCCGTCGACTCTTTGCGATCATGCCTGGGCGAGGTGGTGGCGGTGAAGGGAATGCTCGACACGTTCATCAAGAGCCGCCTCGAACCCGAATCCGGAAAGGAACGCGCCGTCACGTCCGATGATTTCGCCGGAGCCTGGATTCGGTTTGCGTCCGGCGCTCTCGCCACGATGGAGGTCTCCGTCGCCGAGGTCGAGCGTCGTCACGAGTTTTCCGTGACCGGCTCGAAAGGCGCCGTCCAGGTCACCGAGCAGGGGCCGCTTCGGGCCGAGTTTCCGCGAGGCGCAGGCATGGAGCCTGTCGACATTGAGGACGATCTACCCCCCAACCGAGAACTCGACATTCCGGATACCGATTGGGCTCGAAGCTTCCTGCGACTCTGCCGCCACATCGTCGCCGCTCTGGGTGAGGGCCGGATTTCGGTCGAGGGAGCGGCCGACATTGTCGATGGACACAGGAACCAGCTCGTGCTCGACGCCATCCGGAAGTCACACGAGAGCAAGGACTGGGTCCACCTTGACTGATCGCGAACTCTTCTTCCCGTCGGGGTTGTCTTCGCCGTCGGAGTCGTGTTCACTGCCGCGATCACTCTCTTGGTCGCCGCCACGGAAGGAGTTCCGAACATGAAGATCGTCGTCGTCGGGGCCGGCGAGGTGGGTACGCACATCACCTCCCACCTCTCCTCGGAAGGACACGATGTCATCCTCGTCGACAACGATGCGGGTCGTCTGCAAAAGGCGGAGAACGACCTCGACGCACTGACCGTCCAAGGCAACGGAGCCAGCCTTGCCGTCCTCGAAAGGGCCGGGGGCGGCAGCGCGGATATGATCATCGCGGTGACCAACGTCGATGAGATCAACATCGTCGCCTGCGTCACCGGGAAAGCCCTGGGAATCAAGCGACGCGTGGCCCGCGTCAAGGACGTCGACTACTTCGCGGAGCGGGCCGGCCGCTCCATGCAGAAGGCCGGCGTCGACCTCATGGTCAACCCCGATCTCGAGGCGGCCCTCGACATCGAGCGGCTGGTTTCCCTGCCGGGTGCCACCGACGTGACCGACTTCGGCGAGGCTCGCGCCCGTATGGTCGGCCTCTACGTCGCCGAGAACAGCGAGGTCATCGGAACTCCGCTACGTGAACTCGATCGCAAGTTCGGGCCGCTTCCTGTGACGATCGTGGCCATCCTCCGCAACGAGGAGACGATGATCCCGGACGGTGAAACCAAACTCCAACCCGGCGACCACGTCTTCGTCATCGGAGAGAGTTGGCTCATGCCGGATGTCATGGGACTCATCGGCGAGGACATCGAACCGGTTCACAACGTCATGGTCGTGGGTGCAGGTCCCGTTTCCCGACATCTCGCCCGTTACCTCGTGCGTCACAAGATCAAGGTGAAGATCATCGAAGAGAACGCGGAGAAAGCGCGACGCGTGGCTGCCGAACTCGATCACGTCATGCTTCTTCACGGCGACGGAACGGACGTCGAACTCCTGGACGCCGAAGACGTCGGCCAGATGGACGCCTTCATCGCGGCCAGCAACGACGAAGAGACGAACATCATGTCCTGTGTTCTCGCGAGGCACCTGGGAGCAAAGAAAACGATCTCGCTCATTCGTCGTTCCAACTACGTTCCCCTGATGCACGCGGTCGGAATCGACGCGGCCGTTTCCGTTCGACTCAGTACGGCTACCGCCATCATGAAGCACTTCCGAAAAGGTGAGATCCTAAGCTTCGCGCAACTGAAGGAAAGCGACGCGGAAGCCCTTGAGTTCCTGGCCCAACCCGGGTGTCGCGCGGTGAAGAAACCGCTGCTCAAGCTGAGTATTCCGAGGAACGCGGTCGTCGGGGCCGTCATTCGCGGCACGCAGGTCATCGTTCCCCGCGGTGATACACAAATCATGGACGGCGATCGTGTCGTCGTCTTCGCGCTTCACGACGCGATCGAGGGAGTGGAGAAGATCTTCAGCTGCTAGCCGGGAGTGTCTCCGGAGCCCGGTTAACGCAGCCGCTCCACGATGGCGTCGGTAAACGACTGAGTCTTGGCGTCCCCACCCAGGTCCGGCGTACGAATGTCTCCCGCAGCCAGGGTATCCTCGATGGCCTTGCGTAGAGCGTTCCCTTCAGTCTCAAAGCCCAGGTGGTCGAGCATGAAGCCGCCGGCGAGCATCACGGCAAGAGGGTTGGCAATCCCGCGACCTGCAATGTCGGGCGCACTACCATGAACCGCTTCGAAGATGGCGTACTCGTCCCCGAGGTTCTCCCCTGCCGCGACCCCCAGCCCGCCAACCAGTCCGGCGGTCAGATCGCTGAGAATGTCGCCGAAGAGATTCGTGGTCACGAGCACGTCGAAGTCGCTGGGTCGGCGAACGAGTCGCATGCAGCAAGCATCGACGATGACGTCGTGGAACTCGACGTCGGGAAACTCTTCCGCCACTTCGCGACCGACTTCGAGGAACAGGCCGCTGGTGGCTTTGAGAATGTTCGCCTTGTGAACGACGTGCAGCCGTTTGGCCGGTCGCGAGCGGGCAATCTCGAAGGCGCGACGAATGACGCGCTCACTTCCCTTTCGGGTGATGATGGCCCGACTCTCGGCAATGTTCTTTTCCCGATCGAGCCAGGCTTCGAGGCCCGAGTAGAGGCCTTCGGTGTTCTCGCGGACGACGACCAGATCCACGTCGTCGAACGGAACCTGGATTCCCGGAAGAATGCTGGCCGGTCGGATGTTGGCGTAGAGGTCGAACTCGGCCCGCAAAGCCACATTGATGCTTCGAAACCCCTTGCCGACCGGTGTCGTCAGCGGGCCCTTCAGGGCCACCCGGTTTTCCTTGATCGACTCGATCGTCTGTTCGGGAAGCGGGGTGCCGTGCTCTTCGGCGCAGGCTTCGCCGGCCGGCCTCTCCTCCCATTCGATCGAAGCCCCCGTCGCCTCGACAGCCCGGACGGTGGCGCGAACGATTTCCGGTCCGATCCCGTCTCCGTGGATGAGTGTGACTTTCTTGGCTGCCATGGACGAACGACCCTCCGTTGGTTGCAATGGAATGGGAGAGACTAACCGCTCGACTCGTACATGAAAAGGACGGCTCGACTCGTCGATAAAAAGGAGGACGATTCCCGGATCTATTCGGCGAAGAGGTTGCCTGGAGCGAGAATGCCCTTGGGATCGAGGGCGGCCTTGACGCCGCGCATGGCGTCGAGCTGCCACGTCGGGTAGAGATCCCGGAAGAGCTCGGCCTTGATCTTGCCGATCCCGTGCTCGGCGGAGATCGTCCCACCGAGTTCCAGGGCGCGCCGGCTCATGATGCGAATGGCGCGTCGGGCCGCCTCGAGATCCTCACCGTCGAGCGCGACGATGTTGAAGTGCGGATGTCCGTTGCCGACGTGACCGTACGCGGTGACTGTCCCCCGGATCGATTCCTTGGCCCAGCCGTACATTTCGAACATCACGGTTTCGAGATGCGCCAACGGAACCGCAAAATCTGTCGACAACTTTCCGCCCCCGTCCGGAACTGCGCGATCGCCGGCTTCGTTCATTCGGGCGGGAATCGCATGCCTTACTTTTCGTAGGGTTTCATGCTCCAGGGGCGTTTGTGCGAGAAACGCCCGCGACGCGAGAGGTGTCGCTTCCTCCAGCGCGGCCGCCCACCTCTCGACCTTGTCCATGAGCCGCCCCGGCTCCGCTTCCTCTTCGAAGAGAAGGGCCGCGCCGGCTTCCTCGGGAATCGGTGGGCCGATGGGGTCCTTTCGAACCAGGTCCAACGCCGCACGGTCGAAGAGTTCCAGGCATCGCGGAGTGAGCGGATCCGCGGGGCCGGTGGTGGCCGACGAGATCCGCTCCGACGACACCCCCTCGGACGACATCCGTTGAGACGACATCGCCGGAGACGACTTCGCCCCATCGCGGCTTCCGACACCGGCGGCGAGCCAGTTCCCCCTCCCGGCGTGGCCGCGAAGAGTCGGGTCGTTGGCAACTACCGATCGAACGAAAGCCAGCGCCTCACGCCAATCTCGAAAGAAGGCCCAGCCGGCCAGGACTTCCGCGGGCAGCGGAAGCAACTGGATCTCGATCTCGGTAACGAGACCCAACGTCCCCTCGCTTCCGATGAACGGGTCGACCGGATCCTGAAAACCGAAGTAGCCCGTCGCGTTCTTCGAGGCCTCGACCCGGCGCACCGCCCGCGCCTCTCCGCCTGCGGTAACGACGCGAAGAGCGCGAATCCAGTCGCGTGTCGGGCCGTAGCGATAGGTGCGGGAACCGCTGGCGTTCGTCGCCACCGTCCCGCCCAGACTGCATTCGTTTTCGCTCGTCGGGTCCGGCGGATAGAAAAGGCCCTTCTCCGCCAGGGTCCGTTTGAGGTGTCCGAGATTGATCCCCGGCTCCACCCGGGCGAATCGAAGGCCTTCGTCGATCTCGAGAATCCGGTCCATGGCCACCATCGAAAGTGCCAGACCGCGCGATACGACCGAGGACCCCGTCGTGCTGGAGAGAAGCCCCTGCGCGGTCAGGGGCTCGCCTGTCGAAGCGGCCAGCCGGACCAACTCCTGAACCTCCGCCTCGGATTGGGGACGCGCCAAGCCGTCCGGCAGTCGCCGGAGTCCGGAGGCATCCTCGGCCACGGACGTCAACACGTCCGCGTCGCGAGTCACCCGCGGATGCTCGATCCGGGAATCGATCACAGTGGCGATCCCGACCGGCTTGCCATCCGAGCTACGTGCAGAAGGTCCATTCCGGCCTCGATCACATCCGGTACCCCAGCTTCTTCAGGGCGCCCGCCTTCTTGCGCCATTTCGGCATCCGTTTTACGCGAAGACTAAGGAAAACCTCCCGGCCGAGAAAACTCTCGACCGCTTCCCGCGCGTCTTCACCGAGAACCCGAATCGCCCGTCCGCCTTTTCCGATAAGAATCGCCTTCTGCGAGTCCGACTCGACATAAACGACCGCTTCGATGAAGTCCTTCGCTTTCTTCCGTTCTTGAAACGTGTCGACGATGACTTCGGTCGAGTACGGAATCTCCTGGTCGTAGAGTTCGAAGATACGCTCGCGAACGATTTCGGCGACGAAGAATCTCTCCGGCTGCTCGGCGATCTGATCGGGCGGATAGAAGGGCGGCGCTTCCGGGAGTCGCGAAACCAGTTCTGACAGGAGTTTGTCGACGCCTTCGCCGCTCAGCGCAGAGATCGGAACGATCGCCTGAAAGTCAGCGAGCGCACCGTACTCCCCAAGAAGTGGAAGTAGGGCACCTTTGTCGCCGATTCGATCGACCTTGTTCAGCGCCAGGATCCTCGGCGCCGTCGATGCCGCCACAGCCGGCAACACTTCCGCCGGCGCCGACGCGTCGGCCAGAAAGACCACGATGTCCGCCTGATTCAGTGCATCGGTTGCTTCTCTGACCATTGCCTCATGGAGGTCATACCGAGGCTCCATGATCCCCGGAGTGTCGAGAAGAACGATCTGGTACTCCGAGCTGTTGAGAATGCCAAGCGTCTTGCGGCGGGTCGTTTGCGGCTTGGCGGTGACGATGGCCAACCGCTCCTTGAGGAAGCGATTCATCAAGGTCGACTTGCCGACGTTGGGACGACCGATCAACGCAACATAGCCGGCGCGAAAGCCGGGGGTGTGCTGCGGAACGACCGACTCATCGTCGCCGAAGAAGTCGTCGAGGACCGAACCCGTTGCCGAATCAGACTCGGAGATCTCCTCGACGATCTCCCCGCCGACCTCTCGAGCCGGTTCTTGGTCACTCCGTTCATCACGCGCTTCGTCAGCGGCTGCGTCAGCCGCTTCGTCACCTACGTCGTCACGAGCCTCGTCACGCGCTTCCTCGCGCACTTCGTCGCGGTTGTCCACTCGACCTCGATGTGTGTCGTCAGCGTCAGTCACGGCCACTCGCCTCCGGTCCCGAATGAAGGATCCACTTCAATGCCTCTTCGAGAGCGAAGTCTTCGCGCGGACGCAGCGGATTGGGATCCTCCGCCACGACCCGGTCGGGACGCACCCCAAGCCCTTCCATGTTGTCTCCTTCCTTCGTGTACCACCCAACCTTGGGCACCCGGAGTTGGATCCCGTTTCCGAGGCGAACTTCGTCCGTGCCGATGACCGAGCCACTTGACGGGCTCCCGACGATGATAGCGCGATTCGCCTCCTGCAAACCCTGCGCGACGATCTCGGCGGCGGATCCGGTCTTGGGTCCGACCAACACTGCCACCCGCGCGGGCAGTTCGCCCCGGGGCACCGGGTGCCGACCCTCACCCCGCGGTTGTCGCCAAAGTACGGGAGCCGTCAGCAGCCGTCGCAGGAACTCTTCAGGGAGGTCCCCGCCGGGATTGTTGCGCAGGTCAAGAATGAGGCCGGCCCGATCCGGCTGAAGCGTGGAGATTTCGCGCTGGAGTCGGTCCAGGTTCGCACGGTCGATTCCCGAGAGAGCGACGTAGGCGACCTTTGCGTTCGAGTCATTTCGAACCGAGTCCTTGAGGATCCGCGAGCGGTTTTCGAACTCCAGGGCACGAATTGCAGCGTCGGGAACCGGACGCACGACCGCGCGCCTTTCTTCCACGGCTTGAAGTGGGTCGGCGTCCAAGTCCGAATCCGAGCCTCGCCCCGTGCGGCGGCCGCCCGGCGGCGATTGCCAAACGATCTCGACGAGCTCGCCCGGATGAAGGTCGACCTGGACTTCCAGGGCGCGTCCGGCATCGACGACCTCGCCATCCACGGCAAAGAGCGGATCACCAGGTCGAAGCCCGGCCAGATCCGCTGGTCCGCCAGCGAGAACGCTGTGAACGACGAGGCGCCCGTCGACATCCGAGGTCTCCAGACCGAGACGTCCCACGGGAACCACCGGCTCTGGGCGAACACCGAGATGCGACGCGTTCAACTCCCCCATCATTTCTTCGATGAGCCGAGAGAGAGCGCCGGCGCTGTGTACGCCGGGCAGCCGTGCCACGAATCGCCCGCGAATCTCTTCCCAGTTGGCCAGGTGCAGGTGGTCGCTGTAGAACTGATCGCGCAAGACCGTCCAAGCCTCGAGTAGGACGCTCCGCCGCCTCTCGCGCTCATCCCGAATCCCCGTCGCGGACCAGTGCCACGGATGAACCACTCCGGACTCATCGATCCGGTGAACGCGAAGGTCACGGTCCAGCACCCAAAGCTCTCCGTCCGCCTCGACCATGTCGAGTGGTTCCATTTCCGGATCGACAAGGGACGGACGTCCCGTGTTCCAGTTCCACAACCGCGACGAGCCCAGAACATCACTGACGACGAACAGGTCGTCATTCCGCAGGCTGTAGGCGCCTTCGTCTCCGTACATCGATGTGACCTGCTCCGCCCGAAGGGCGATTCCGGGGAGGTCGATCCCGATCCAACCGTCGTCCGCCGGTTCGGAGTTCGAGAGCGGAATGCGCCAAACATCCACGCTGCCGGCCCGGTCCGAGCGGAAGTAGAGCCACCTGCCGTCGTCCGACCACCTCGGGTCGAAGTCACGACCGGGATGAAGGGTCAGGTTGTAGGTTCCGCTCCCGAACATGGAAACGACCTGGATCTCCCAGTTCCCCTTCTCGTTCTTGAGAGCCGCAGCCAGCCAACGGCCATCGGGACTGAACCGATGCGCCCCGACCTCGCTCGTTCGAAGCAGTCGCATCGTTCGCTGTCCGGAAGTTTCGGCGAGATGCAGTTCTTCTCCCTCGAACCCTCGAACAAAAGAGACGAAACGGCCGTCGGCAGAAACTGACGGTCGCTCATCCGTCCAGGCGGACTCGCGAAAGAGTTGGATGTCGTCCCGATCGGATTCACCCGGAGTTCGCCAATAAAGATCGCGCTGCCCGTCTCGGTCACTGACGAACACGGCAAATCGTCCCTGGGGGTCGAGCGCAGGTTGTCCCTCCAGAAATCCGCTGAGCGCGATCGGACGGAGCCGTTGAAGTGAAGAATCGGTGTGCGCTGCGCCAAGAAAAAGGTCGCCGTCCACCTGCAGCCAAACTTGCTCTCCCGCCACGCGGATCGCGGCATCCTGGCTCCGTTGTGCTGGCGAAAGGATCCTGCCTCCAACCACCGATTGAATCGATTCGGGTGTCGAGGAGTGAGAGATGTGCCGCCAAGGATCGGGTATCGGAAGATCAATCGGGACCGGAACCGGCTCATCGATGTTCGGCCAGGCACTGCGTCGCCAAATCCGGCCGTCGACCTCATAGAAGACGAGCCGACCGTCGGCCGTCGACTTCGGAAACAGAATCGGAGCGTCCCTGTGAAGGGTGACCTGCTCACTTTCCTCCGAATCCAAAGCTAGTTTCCAGAGATTCCGCTGATACGAGCTTTCCGACGCGTAGATGATCCCCCCGTCAACCGGGCATGCCCAGAGATCCGGTCCTTCGAAACTTGTCAGCTGACGAGCCCGTGTCCTTTCCGCATTCACCAGGTAGAGGTCGGAACTTCCAGTTTGCCGAGCTCCACGGCGCCACCAGGGAAACTGACCGCTCGTGTAGACCATAGAGCCGTCTTCCAAAACGACCGCTTCTCGCGACGGCGCAGAGATCCACTCTTCGATCACTCCTCCCCGGGCGCCAACTCGATGGACTCTCTCCTCACCACTGCGCGATCCGTGGAAGAAGACGAACCTGCCGGATCGATCAAAGGCGGTGGGAGTTTCGTCCGCCGTGTGGCGCGTCAGACGATGCTCCTCGCCGGTGGCGATCTCGACCGTCCAGACGTCCGTCTGTCCGCCATCCCGTCGGGAAAAAGCAATGAGGTCTCCGCGCGGGGACCAGACCGGATTCGAATCATCCCGGGCATCCACGGTCAGACGGGTGGGCACTCCCCCGAATCCTCCCACCGACCAGAGGTCACCGGCGTAGGAGAAGGCAATTCGATCCCCGCGGGGTGACGGCGCCGGCTCTGCGGCTCCGGGCCCGGGGGCCTCAACCGACTGCGAGCTCGAGACGGGCTGCGGGTTCGAGCCGGCCTGCGGTTCCGCGGCGGTACCCGAAGTGGCTGGAAACACGCACAAAAAGAAGATGAGGATGAGGAATCGGGAACCCAAACCACGCTCTCGGTATCGAAAGAGAAGACGGCGCCCTGTCCGCGCCGCCCGTGATTTCCTATACTGTTCTCTTACGCTCATCTTCGCGGAGACCCTGATGGCCAAGACACAGGACGGCAAGTACTTTCGGAAAGGCCTTGGCAACAAGGCGGCCGTCGCCCCCATGCTCCACGCCGACTACCACTCCGGCCTCGTCGAGTGGTTCAAACACTCCGGTTACCGCTTCGGACATGGCGAAACCGAGGTCCGGCTGGCCAAGGAATTCGGCTTCTGTTACGGCGTGGACCGTGCCGTCGAGTATGCGTATGAATGCCGGGACCGGTTCCCCGACAAGAAGATCTGGATCACCGGTGAGATCATCCACAACCCGTGGGTCAACCGCCGGCTGGAAGAGATGGGGATCCACTTCATTTCCCCGCCCAGCGGCGCCAAGACGGGCTCCCCCGGTGTCCTCAACACCAAGGAACGTCTGGATGCCGTGGCCAAGGACGATGTCGTTCTCATCCCTGCCTTCGGGATGGAACAGGAGGACTTCCTCCGGCTCCGGGACAAGGGGGTCATTCTCGTCGACACGACCTGCGGTTCGGTCCTCAGCGTTTGGAAGAGCGTCGAGCGGTACGCGAAGGAAGGCTTCACCGCCATCATTCACGGCAAGAGCGATCACGAAGAAACGCTGGCCACCTGTTCCCAGGTTCGCAAGTACGACGGAGCCCATTACCTCGTCCTTCGGGACGAAGAGCAAACTCATTGGGTCTGCGACTATATCGAAGGCAAGGTCGACTCGGAGTGGCTGATGCCGAAGCTCGAGGGCGCGTACTCCGACGGTTTCGATCCGGCCGAGCACCTGCAGCGGTTCGGGCTCGCCAACCAAACCACGATGCTCTCCTCGGAGTCCCTGGAAATCGCCCGCATGCTCCGGGACGCCATGGCTCGGGCCCACGGTGAGGAACACCTGCTCGGTCACTACAAGAGCTTCGACACGATTTGCAGCGCGACGCAGGACCGGCAGGATGCGGTCAAGCAGTTGCTCGAAGAAGAGATCGACCTCATGGTCATCATCGGCGGATTCAACAGCAGCAACACGACACACCTGCTGGAGATCTGTCTGCCCAGGACTCGAGCCTTCCACATCGAAGACGCGGACTGCCTGATCAGCCCGGTTTGGATTCGGCACAAACCTTTGGCCGATTCGAGTCCGGTTCTGGAAGATGGCTGGCTGACTCCGGAGGTCAAGCGGATCGGCGTCACGGCCGGCGCTTCGACTCCCGACTCCGAGGTCGGCTCGGCGATCTCGCGAATCCTCGGCTTTCGCGGAGTCGATCCCGAAGCCGTTCGGGAGATCGCAGCCCAGGGAAGCGAGATCGCTGAAGAGACCCGGGCGCGGAAGGGTAAGCCGACCGAGTTTCCCGTCAACCATCCGCACAAGAAATAGATTGTGGCCTGAGGATTGGTGACGCTTCTACTTGGTCAGTCGCGGCGGCTGGCCCGTCCGGACCGCTTCTTCGGTCTCCATGTGAACCGCATCGGCGTGATCGGTGGCGGAGCGGGCCATGCGCATGCTCTCGGCAAAGCGACCGCTTTCGATCATCCGCTCGATCTCGTCGGCACTGGACGCCAGCTCGTCGTTCTCTCTCCCCAAAGCCTCGAGAGCACGACCGACCCGCGGAGCGGTCAACAGATCCTGGCCCTTCTCCGACTGTAGCAGCGAACGCGTGTCTCCGACGCGGTCCCGAAGCTGCTGCAGGAGCTGGGCGGACTCTTCCCTAAGCTCATTCATCCTCGATTCCGCTTCCCGGCCGGCTTCCTCCGCCGCGGCCCGGGCTTCGGCAAGTAGCTGCTTGGCCGTCCCGTATCGGCGCGTCATCGACGACTTGCCGGACTGCGCATCCAGTTCAGCCTCCGCCGCGCTCATGGCGACCTGGGCCTTCGTCCAAAGTTCGGGTGCGTATTCTTCCGCACCCGACTGGCGAGCCGACGCGAAGACCGAGCGCGTCTCGTTGATCTCCTGTTCCGGAGCCTTGCCACAGCCCGCTATCGATCCCGCGAAGAGGACGATTGCCCCGACCCAAATGAGAGTGGAGAAAGTGTTCTTGAACGCTCGCATGAGGACCTCCCTGTACCTACCGCAACCCGCGACGGCCCACGCCGTCGAGGCATCGTACCCGATACCCGCAGACAGGTTCTCGTGTAGGCTCTGGCCATCCAAAGAAACTGCGGAAGGTGCGGTACCAAAGACTGACATGAGCAAACGCGAGGCAAAGAAACCGTCGTACGGTCACGACCCTGCGAACGTCGACGAGAGCCTCTTCTCGCAAAGATTGGTCGACTGGTACCGCGAGCGGGCCCGCGATCTTCCCTGGCGACGCACCCGAGATCCCTATCCGATTTGGGTCTCGGAGATCATGCTCCAGCAAACCCGTGTCGAAACCGTCATCCCTTACTTCGAACGATTCCTCGAAGAGTTTCCGACCCTGGAATCCCTCGCTTCTGCCGATTCGGACGACGTCGTCGCGCGTTGGTCCGGACTGGGCTACTACTCTCGGGCGAGGAATCTGCACAAAGGTGCGGGATTTGTCATGGAACGTCACGGCGGTCGCTTCCCCGAAACCCGTGAGGCAGCTTTGGAAGTCCCCGGGATCGGGCCCTACACCTCGGCCGCCATTCTCTCCATTGCGTACGGCAAGCCGCACGCGGTCGTGGACGGAAATGTCATCCGGGTACTGGCCCGGCTCTACCGGCTGGAACCGCCGGAGGACCGCCGGGTCCCGTCCCTCGAAACCCTGGCCGGTACTTTGATGGGCGACGCGCCCCCGGCAGACTTCAATCAAGCCATGATGGAACTGGGAGCGACCGTCTGTCGTCCGCGACAACCGGAGTGTGGGATCTGCCCCGTGCGCGAGTTCTGCGAAGCACACAACACAGGCGACCCGGAACGTTTTCCGTTTCCGAAGAAGAAACCGGAGCTGGAATTCCTGGAGTTCGCCCTCTTTCTCGTTCGGTCGAAAGACAATCACTGGCTCCTGGAAAAGGGAGCCTGGCCCCACATCCCCCATCTTTGGCTGCCTCCGATTGTCACTGCGGGTGACACCGAAGAAGCGGGCGACGCAGCCTGGTCGCGGTGGTTGCGTTCTCGAAAGACGGGCAGTCTCGGCTTGCTGAGTTGGGAGGAGCTGGGATCGTTCAAGCACAGCGTGACTCATCGGCGTATGACGTTTCGTGTCTTCGAAACGGTCTGTGAAGCTCACGACGATCGACTGACGCACCGGGCGACCTCGTCCCGCGTGCTCCAGGACCGCGCGGTGGAAGACCACACAGATGAAGTTGGTGCTCGTGAGGGCATTTCACAGAAGTGGGTTCCGACCGACGCGATCGGAAGGATCGGCCACTCGTCGATCCTGAAGAAAGCGTTGTCGAAGCGGAACCAGTTGTCGCTCGGCTTGCCCCGGGGCGATCGCGGCTAGTGGACCGTAACCGAGGAATCGGTAGTGATTGAGCGAGGGATTCTCGTTCTCAGCCAGGCGCGACGACGACGAATACCCAAGGCGGTATTCGGAGGAGAAGCAACGAAGCGGAGGGCGAGAAGAGCCGCTCAGACACTACCGATTCCTCGGTTGCGGTCCACTAGTACTCCTCCTCGATCATTCGCTGAACCAACGCGTCCTCATCGATGTCACCGCTGGCGTACGCGCGGACGTCCCGCATTCGTGCTTTGAGGATGTAGCGGGAGATCCGCTCGTTCGTAAAGTACTCGGCGTTCCGGAGAAAGGCGGCGATGGCAACCCAGTGGTCGTCCTTGAGACGACTTAGCGTGTCACCGTAATCGATGATCGCTTCCCGCATCTCCTGCTTACCGGCGCTGTAGAGCCGCGCTTCCCTCTTCTCCCGCCGGGACCGCCAGTTTCCGCCGTCGTCATCTTCATCGTCGAGGTCCATCTTGTCGCGCTGACGTTTCGGGATCACGATGACCTTCTGGCCGTCTTCGTCCTCGATTTCGTAGCCACCCCAATCCTCGAAGTCCCAGTCGAAATCACCGACGTCGACGAGCGAGGCCTCGAATGTAAGGATGACGCCGAACTCTTCGATGAATACACCGCGCGCGTTTCGACCACCGGACACGAGAAAGTTGGGACTGTCGAGCAGGATCTGGTCGACGATCTTTTCCATGATCCCAACCTGGCGTGCGACTCGCTTTGACTGTTCATCCTGAGCCGAGACGCTCGATCCGAACAAACTGAGGACCACTCCAGCGGCCAGCCCCAGTACGAGGGTTCTTTGTGGCGAGGTTATCAAGAGCCTACCTCCAATCATTGGTGCCGGTGTTCGCCGGGTCCGTCGGCGAACCCTCATCCAAGCCCGGCGTACCCTGCGGCAGCGGCCCGCGGCTGCGGGGAGCCTGGTTCTCCTGCTCGAGGAACTCCGAGGGGAGTCCCTTGCCGGACTCGATTTCTTCAAGGCCGTAGAGAATGTTCTCGATTCGCCCGCGAAGATCGTAATAGCTGTCCATCTGTCGTTCCTGCAGACCCTGGTAGGCGGTTCGCACCGTTCCCGCCATCTGTTCCGTCTGGGCGCGATTGAATTCCGCCGTTCTGGCGAGGTCGGTCAGGGTCAAGGAAATGCCGCGCGTGTAATTCTCGAACTCTGCACGGGTCAGGTACGGAGTGTCCCCTCCTGCCGAGGCGTACTCCAAGGGGATGTGCGTGCCGAGAGAATCCTGCACGAAGGGAACCGCGTTCTCGCTGAGTTCCTGTGTCGTCGGCGGGCCGAACCGGAAAGCCACGGAACTGCCGTCAAAGTCGATGCGGAAGTTGGCCAGCGAAAGTAGGAGTAGGAAAGTCGCAAGTCCGGCCACGGCCCAGCCGAGCTGGCCGCGATCCTGAAAGACCTCTTTGATTCGTTCCCAGAATCGAGCACCGAACAATTCTCCCGACACTTTGGAAGACGACTTGGCCGAAGCCGCCGGGTCGACGACGACAAAACTCGGCGGAGTTTCGTCCATCTCCCATGCCGCAAGAGCCGTCCTTGTTCCCTGCAGCTCTTCCCATTCGTGCCGCAACTCTTCGTCTTCACGAAGAAGACGGTCGAAGTGTTCGCGCTCGGCGTCGTCCAGTTCTCCGTAGAGAGCGGAGACCATCATGTCGACACGTGGGTCCAGGGGGCCGTGTCTGTCCGTCATCTTCCCTCCAAAAACTCGGTGCCGGTTACGCCGCGAGCTTCCAGCGATTTTCGAAGCGACTTCAATCCGTAGAAGATTCGCGTTCGAACCGTCGCAGCTGGTACACCGGTTATCTCGGAAATCTCCTGAGAGCTGAACCCATGGTATTCCTTGAGAACGATCGCGTTCTTCTGGTCCGTAGGCAGGCTCTGCAGGGCATCGCCCAAAATCTCTGCCATCGTCGTCTTGGTGATCTCGATCTCGGGACTCCCGGCATCGGGAGCGTTCGAGGCAATGCGAAGGTCACCGGGCGAAACGTCGTCGATGGAGCGAATGTCGGCTTTCGACTTCGCGGAACGGAAGCGGTCACGACAGAGGTTCAGTGCGATGTGGTGGATCCAGGACTTGAACTTCTCGCCTTCGCGAAGCCGTTCGATGTTCTGGTAGGCCTTGGTCAGTGCCTCCTGGCAGAGGTCTCTGGCCTCTTCCGGGTTTCCCACGGTCCGACGCACGAACTGGTAGAGCGAAGTCTCCCAGCGATGCGCCAGCTCATTGAAGGCCTGCACATCTCCGGACTGCGACTTGAGCACCAGCTGTTCGTCCGTCATGCCCTGCAACCTGTCGTCCCCCAAGTATCCAGCTCCCCTTCCATGAGGATAGACGGGGTCCGAGGCCAGGCTGTTCAATAGAGAAACACCCCGCCCCGACCCAGGACGAGCTAGGAGGGTAAGAGGTTGACGGGAAATAATCTACGGTGAGGATGAGATTCCCGTTTCCGAGAGCGCGTCAGGGGCCGGAGCCGGGAGGCCGAGCCGAAGTTGGAGTTGGAGTTGGAGTTGGAGTTGGAGTTGGAGTTGGAGCCGGAGTTACGGACACCCATCCTTACGCGGGGGCCGGGGAGGTTGCCGGATCCTCACCGGCTTGTGCGGAAGCCGACGACCGGGCCATCTCCCGAAGGAATCCGAGATGCAACGGTGCGCCGGGTGTCAGCTCCGGGTGAAACGTTGCACCGAAGACCCTCCCCTGCCGAACGAGAACGGGTTCACCCCTCCAGGCACCCAACACCTCGACCTCGGGTCCGACCTCGCGAATGCGCGGCGCCCGAATGAAGACCATCTCCACCTCGTTCGGATCTGACCCGGAATCGGCGGTTGGTGACGAGTCTGCGTCGGGGGCACTCGCGAATCGCGCGGAAACCTCTCCCGAGTCGATAAAGCTTTCCTTTTGGCGGCCGAAGCCGTTTCGCTCGACTTCGATGTCCAGAAGTCCCAGGCTTTCCTGCTCCGGATTCGACACGCGCTTCGCCAGAAGGATGGTTCCCGCGCAGGTAGCGAAGATCCAACCACCCTCCCGTGCAAACTCGGTCAGCGCCTGACCCATCCCGATCGGTTTCATGAGCCGAAGCAGCGCCGAGCTTTCGCCGCCCGGCATCACGATCCCGTCCAGACCCTTCAGATGGTGAGGTCGTCGCACCTCGACGACCTCCGACGCTTCGGCCAAAGCTGAGGCGGCCTGAACGAGAGCCTGGCGGTGGGCACTGAAGTCTCCCTGCAGTGCCAGTACACCGAGTTTCATCGCCTACCAGCCCCGCTTGGCCAGGAGTTCACCCTCCGGAAGTGCGTGACTGTCGATGCCGCGCATGGCGTCGCCGCACATCTCCGACATCTCGACCAGCACCTTCGGGTCTTCGAAATGGGTCACCGCCTGGACGATGGCCTTGGCCCGCGTCTCCGGATCCGAGGACTTGAAGATTCCCGAGCCGACGAAGACCGACTCGGCGCCCAGCTGCATCATGAGGGCTGCGTCGGCCGGAGTGGCCACGCCGCCGGCGCTGAAGTTGGGAACGGGTAGACGCCCTTCCTTGCCGACCCAACGAACGAGTTCGTAGGGAGCGCCCAATTCCTTCGCCGTCGTCATGAGCTCGGCATCTTCCTTCTGCGTAAGGGCACGGATACCGCCCCGCAGCGCACGCATGTGCGTGACGGCTTCGACGATGTCTCCGGTTCCGGCTTCACCCTTCGTGCGAATCATGGCCGCTCCTTCACCGATCCGGCGCAGCGCTTCGCCGAGGTTGCGGCAACCGCAGACGAAGGGAACCTTGAAGGCGTGCTTGTCGACGTGATTGACCTCGTCGGCCGGAGTCAGGACTTCACTCTCATCAATGTAGTCGACGCCCATCTCCTGCAGGATCTGCGCTTCGACGAAGTGACCGATACGGCACTTGGCCATGACCGGAATGGAAACGGCCTCCATGATCTCGCGGATCATCTTGGGATTGGACATGCGGGCGACGCCGCCTTCCTTGCGGATGTCGGCCGGGACGCGTTCGAGGGCCATGACGGCCACCGCTCCCGCCTCTTCGGCGATCTTGGCCTGCGCCGCGTCGACGACGTCCATGATGACGCCACCCTTGAGCATCTCCGCCAACCCGGTCTTGAGTCTCAGCGATCCGAGTTCCATTTCTTCATCTCCTTCTTTGCTTCATGGCGCGCGGTTCCCGACATCGCCTGCGGACACTTTCTATCGTTGGGTCCTGTTGTTGAGTTCTAGCGTTGAGTTCTAGCGTTGAGTTCTAGCGTTCAGTTCTAATCTTGGTTTCTACTGCTCTCGTCTAGGTTGCCCCTGCGAGCATGGACGACATGTACCCTCGTCACGCGCGGCGAGAGCTTTCCTTGTTGGCTCAGACGAAAGGTTTGCTTGCCGCCCCCCGTCCCCGGTTCATTTCGTGTTCGACAGCGCGAGCCAACCGGCACACGCCTTCGACGATTCGTTCCTCCGACTCCCGGAGATAACCGATACGCAGGTTCTCCGTGCCTCCACCGTTGGCGAAGAAGAGCGGGCCGGGTGACACTTCGACTCCCTCCCGCCGGGCCGACTGGAAGAGCGACAACGAGTCGCAACCTTTGGGTAGCGTCAGCCACAAAGTAAGACCGCCGCGAGGCCGGGTCCACGAAACGCCGTCGGGCATGTGAGCGTCCAGACTCTCCAGCAACACATCCAGCCGCCGGCCATTGATGGCGCGAACGCGGCTGAGATGCTCGTCGAGCAGTCCCCGTCGGCAGTACAGGTTCATCGCATGTTGAACAAGCAGGCCGGTCGAGAGATCGGCCATCTGCTTGGCTTCGACCATGGTGTCGATGGCCCCGCGGGGAAGAACGAGCCAACCCAGACGCAGACCGGGAAAGAGAATCTTGGAAAACGTCCCGAGGAGAATGACCTGTCCCCGCTCATCCTTTTCGTGAATCGGAGTTGGAAGAGGACCGTCGTAGACCAGGTCCGCATCGAAATGGTCTTCGAGAATGGGAACGTCATGTTCGGCCGTCGCCTGCAGGATGGGTTCGATCCGGCTTTCGTCGAGAACCGTTCCTGTCGGATTCTGAAAGATCGGCATGAGGTAGGCGAGTTTGGCCGGGGCGTCGGCGAGCGTTCGCCGAAGACGGTCGACGCGGATCCCTCCCCCGTCCATGGCAACCCCGGCAATCTCGGCGCCGTGCGCCTGGAAGAGGCGGAATCCGTTGCTGTAGCTCGGCTCTTCGACAATGACCCGGTCACCGGGGCGCAGCAGTGCTCGCGCCACGACATCGAGTCCCTGCTGGGATCCGTTGACGATCATGACCTGGCTCGGATCGATCAACCGCCCCGGTCGGGAAAGCCGATGGGCCAACCACTCCCGCAGAGGAAGAAACCCGGCGGGAGGACCGTAGTCGAGAGCCGCGGTTCCGTTCTCACACAGGACTTCGTCAAAGATCTCGCGCAGGGTTTCGGTCGGGAAGTTCTCTGGATCGGCCGTCGCACCGTTCAGGCGAATCGTTCCCTCGGGCACCGGGTCGCGAAGGACGAAGTCCCAGATTTCGTCGTCGCGCCGTGTCAGGGACGCCGGAATCCGGCTCCAGTCGAAAGAACCCTCCGTCGGGTGGACAGGGTTGCGATTGGCCCCCGGTCCCTTGATGAAGGTCCCCTGCCCCACCCCGGCTTCGACCAGCCCAAGAGATTCCAGACGGCCGAAGGCTTGCACCACCGTCTTTCGGTGCACGCCAAGATGCTTCGCGAGATCTCGCGTCGACGGAAGTCGCGCTCCCTCCGGCAAGGCTCCGTTCAGGATCGAGCGCCGGAGTGCCGTCGCGATCTGCCGGTAAAGCGGCAGCTGCTCCTCCCGGTTCAGGAGGATCTCCAGTTCCTCGGCCCGAAGAACAGCGGGGGCCGGTGCAGGTACCATTCGCATCGCCATAGGGATATTTGACGACACTCCGATGGATCCATTCCAGTCAAATCACGCCTCTAGAGCAGATTTCAGGATCCATTTCAGCCACGAGCGGGACCAATTCCATTCAATGGCCCCTATGCCTAACTATGTATCTGAGACTTGGTCCCTTGCGGGCATGTGCACCCTACTTCGACGACGCTCCGGTCGAGTCAGGGGCGGGAATCTCCAGCCCCCCTCTGCCGGCAAACGCCAACGAGTGCGGCTGGTACCACGTCCGGTCGGCCAGGTCTCCGCGCAGCGCCCCTTCCGACCAGCGTAGAGGCCGGTAGAGGGTCGCCACGGCCACGCCGTCGATCCGCGTCTCGTGAACGATCTCGAGATCCCCGGCCTCGACCAACCGGTCCAGGACGTCGGCAAACTGCGCTGCAATCGTTCCCCGTCGGTAGAAGAAGAGAATTCCGTCGGGAGGCCGTAGGAAGGTCAGCCGCAACCACGGACCGACGGTTTGCTTGATCTCGGCCGTGATCCCCGGCGCGTAGAAGGCGGGAACGGCGTCGGCGGCGACCCCGCCGGTCCGGGACGCGAGTTCGGGAACCAGTCCCTGCCAGAGATCTTCGGCCTCAGTGAAGTAGTTCAACTTGGGGACGGAGTAGATGAGTGGAGGGATGTCCTCCGACTCACGAAGATCGTCGACGGCGCGCAACATCTCGGGCGTAATGGCCTCACCCCAGTAGCTGACCTCGAATCCTTTGTTCCACGCACCGGAGGTTCCCCCCATCCATTCCGCGCGATACCCGAGCCCCCACGGTTCCGACTGAAACGCGATGAAGAAGGAAGCCAACGGAAGTAGCAACGTTGCTGTCGCTCGTCCCCCCCAACGCTCGAACACCCACTGCGCAAACGTCGCCGCCAACAGTCCGACGGAAACGAAGACAAAGACGAACTGGCGCGTAATGTCATGATTGGGCGTGCTCGGCAGCCAGCCGGTGACGAGAGTGATTCCCAGTCCGGTGATTCCGAGGGCCGGAACCCAGTGCTGAAGCGCTTGCTGCCGCAACGATCTGAAGAAGGCAGCCAAACCGAAGCCGACCCCGGGTACGAACGAAACGAGTGTCGTTGTCGGCAAGGCCGCCGCCGTCTCCACGAGCCGGTAGTGCCAGGGCGGCCGAAAGCCCCAGTTCTCGCCCATGTAGTAGACGGCAATGGGAATCCAGTCACCGCGACTTCCGACCTGACCGAGATAGTCGACAAAGCGGCCCCATCCTCCCTGCCATGGCCAGAAGAAGGGGTCGAACAGGACCAGGGAGAGTGGAGCGGCAACCACACCAATTACACAGCTGATCCAAAAGCGCGGCATGCGCCAGCCGCCGAGAATGCCGGCGGTTCCCAGCGCCCATAGGATGGCCAACAGGTTCGTGAACTTGCCGGCAAACGCGGCCGAACACACGGCGAACCAAAAGACGAGCCAAGTCCAACGTCGTGCGCGCAGAGTTCGCAAGAGAACAAGCGGACACATGCACCAGAAGAAAAGCTGCATGGCCTCCGTCGCACCGAGGTGGGCGTGTCCCCAAACCGCGGGCACCCCCGCCAGAGTCAGCACTCCGAAGACGGCCGCAAACGGGCTGACCGACGTTCTGAGAAGAAAGTAGAACGCAGCCGCAGCGAAGGCAAAAAGTAGGGCCGTCACCGCACGGAACGCAATGAGGTCGTGGTCCGTGAAGGCTCGTACGAAGCTTCCCGCCACTCCCATCCACGTTTCGTTCAGCGGAGGATGGCCGTTTTGCCCGGGATGCTGCAGCCAGACTTCGCTGATGCGCTCCCGCGAGAACAGTTCGCCCTGCGAGTAATGTCCGCCCTCCGTCACGCCGACGATTTCACCAAGCCACTCGGATTGAAGACGGGCGAAACGAAAGTAGGTCGGCTCATCCCACGTCAGTCCATAGTCATCGAGTCCGGGAAGCGCCAGCAGAAAGAGGACAAGAGCTAGGGTCCACGGCAGCCAGCGATCAAAGAGGCTTGGCCCGCCCCAGGAATTCGCCCGGGCATCCCGGCTCGACCCCGAATCTCGTTTCGGTCCGGCATGGGGACTCCACCCAGCGTGGAGACTCCGGCCGGGCGGGTCTTCGCGATTCTTCAGGCCATTCACTTCAGAATGCAGGCTCACACCTCAACGGTGTCGACCCGAAAACCGGCCCGTCGCAGTCCGACCACGTCTCCGGGATCCAGCCAGACCTCACTCCACACGGAGTCTTCGTGGAAGTTCTCACTCTTGGTTTCGCCGCGTTGGGTCAACGCTCGAAGCTGACCGAGTCGGCCGACGGCACATTCCACGCGGACCAGCGTTCGCAAATCCCGAATCGCTTCGGCGATCCCGACTCGCACGCGCTCGCGATCCTCCTGCTGTAGTGCCGAGATTCGGAGTGCGTTGGGAAACCCGACCCGGATTTCCTCATCACGACTTTCGCCGCCGTCGAAAGACTCGAACTGGTCCGCCTTGTTGAAGACAAGAAGACGCGGCTTCTCTTCTTCCAGAATGGAATCCAGGACTTCGTCGACCGATCGCATGTGGCTGAGATAGGCCGGGTGACTTCCGTCGATGACATGAACGAGAAGGTCGGACGTCTCCACTTCGCGCAGCGTTGCTCGGAACGATGCCACCAGGTGATGGGGCAGCTTGCGGATGAACCCGACGGTGTCCGACAGCAACACCGAGTAGTGTCCGTCGAGGAACAGCTTTCGCGTCGTCGTGTCCAGAGTCGCGAAGAGCTTGTCCTCCTCGAGAACTTCCGATTGCGTGAGGCGATTGAAGAGCGTCGACTTTCCCGCGTTGGTGTATCCGACCAGAGACGCACGGAACTCCCGCGTGCGACGCCGGGATTGAATATCTCTTTCCTTCGAGACCTTCTCCAGACGTCCTTCCAGAACCGAGATCTTTTTCCGCACGGCCCGGCGGTCGACCTCGAGCTGCGTTTCTCCCGGCCCCCTTGTGCCGATACCCCCACCGGTACGTGCGAGATGGCCCCACATTCCGACCAGGCGCGGAAGTAGATACTGCAGCTGGGCCAGTTCGACTTGAATGCGAGCCTCACGCGTCTGGGCTCTTTGCGCAAAGATGTCGAGAATGAGTTCACTGCGGTCGATGACCCGGACCTTGAGTTCCTTCTCGAGATTGCGGATCTGAGCCGGACTCAGGTCTTCGTCGCAGATGAGCAGATTGGCTTCGTGCTCTTCGACCAGGTCCTTCGCTTCAGTCTGCTTGCCGCGGCTGAGAAAAAAGCCGGGATGAACACTGCTCTTGCGCTGATGAAGTCGACCGAGAACCGTGGCTCCAGCCGTCTCGGCGAGAAAGGCCAACTCCTCGAGCGTTTCCCGTGACTCATCGGCGCGATCGCCGAATCCGACGAGGACTGCGCGTTGCTCGGGCGTTCTGTCTTTCGTAATTAGCGTAGTCGTCCCCTTTGTTTCACTCGTCGAAGAAGAGAACGAAGCTCTCTTCGTCGTGAGACTCACCGTCAATAATCTGGGCTCGCTTCTCGATACCGTAGGACTGGAAACCGTAGGAAGCGTAGAGTTCCCGTGCCGGCGTATTCGCCGCGTTCACGGTCAGTCGGACCTGTAGCACTCCGTCCAGTTCGCGGGCACGAGACACGACATCATCGAGAAGTTTGCGACCGAGTCCTGTTCCGCGGTGGGAACCCAGAACGTACATCGTCCAGACAACGGCTTGATGGCGTCGCCGCTCTCCCGACTCACGGAAGATACCGGCCATGCCGACGAGTTCCGAACCATCAAAAGCACCGACAACGAATCCGTGCTCACTCGGGCTGCAGCGTTTACGGAAGAAGTCCAGATCCTCAGCGCTTTCTCGGGCGTAAGTCGATCCGAAGGCGGACGGATCTGTGGTCAGCGCTTTCAGGCGAATCTTCCGGAAGGCCTCGGCATCCTCGCTGCCCAGCACCTGAAGGCGCGCCACTCTTTGTTGCTTCGCATCATTCATCCGGGAAGACTAGCCCGATCTATTCTTGAACGTCTACAGCGGTGGCGAATCCCCTGGCGCAGGGCGCGGCCGCAGCGCTTCGTTGTTTCGGACAAAAAAGACGACACCCCGGCGCCAGTCGTGACCGATGCCGGGGATGGCGTCGGATCCCACCGGTCCGCGAAGGACACGGATGGGATCCTATTGGAACTGTTTCAGGCTGCGATCGGCTTAGTACATACCGCCGAAGTCGCCGCCCATACCGCCGTGATCACCACCGGCCGGAGCCGCCGGCTTCTCCTCCGGAATCTCTGCGATGAGAGCTTCCGTCGTGAGCATGAGACCCGCGATGGAGGCCGCGTTCTGCAGAGCAGAGCGGGTCACCTTGGTGGGGTCGATGATTCCAGCTTCGAACATGTCGACGTACTCGTCCTTGTCGACGTTGTAGCCGAGCGTCTTCTTACCGTTGCGAACCTCGGCCACGACAACCGAACCCTCGACACCGGCGTTGTTGGCCAGCGTGCGAAGCGGCTCCTCGATGGCGCGACGGAGAATCTGGACACCGATGGCCTCGTCACCGCCGATGCGCATGTTGTCGAGAGCAGCCTGGCAGCGGATGAGAGCCGTACCACCACCCGGGACGATGCCCTCTTCGACGGCAGCGCGGGTTGCGTGGAGCGCGTCCTCGACGCGAGCCTTCTTCTCCTTCATTTCGGTCTCGGTCGCGGCGCCGACGTTGATGACGGCAACACCACCGGCCAACTTGGCCAGACGCTCCTGCAGCTTCTCGCGGTCGTAGTCCGAGCTGGACTCCTCGATCTGCCGACGGATGGTCTCGCAGCGGCCCTTGATGTCAGAGGCCTTACCGCCACCCTCGATGATCGTCGTCGTCTCCTTGGAGATCGTGACGCGCTTGGCCTTGCCGAGATCCTGCAGCTGAGCCGCTTCCAGCTTCTGGCCGAGCTCTTCGGAGATGGTCTGACCACCCGTGAGGATCGCGATGTCCTCAAGCATGGCCTTGCGACGATCGCCGAAGCCCGGAGCCTTGACCGCACAGATCTGGAGCGTACCGCGGAGCTTGTTCACGACGAGAGTCGCGAGAGCCTCACCCTCGATGTCCTCGGCAATGATGAGGAGCGGACGACCGGCCTGGCTGATCTTCTCGAGGACCGGGAGGAGGTCCTTGAGGTTGGAGATCTTCTTGTCGTGGATGAGAATGTGCGCGTTCTCCATGACGACTTCCATCGTGTCCTTGTCCGTCACGAAGTACGGGGACAGGTAGCCGTTGTCGAACTGCATACCCTCGACGAGATCGAGCGTGGTGTCGATGGAGCGGGCCTCTTCGACGGTGATCGTTCCGTCCTTGCCAACCTTGTCCATGGCCTCGGCGATGATGGCGCCGATTTCCTTGTCACCGTTGGCGGAGATCGTACCGACCTGCTTGATCTGGCTGTTGTCCTTCACGTTCTTGGAAAGACCACGGAGCTCTTCGATGATCTTCTCGACGCCCTTGTCGATGCCGCGCTTGAGGTGCATCGGGTTGGAGCCGGCCGTGACGTTGCGCAGACCCTCGCGGAAGATCGCTTCGGCGAGAACCGTAGCCGTCGTCGTACCGTCACCGGCGACGTCAGAGGTCTTGGAAGCGACCTCGCGGACCATCTGTGCACCCATGTTGCGGTACGGATCCTCGAGAGAGACTTCCTTGGCGACGGTGACACCGTCCTTGGTGATCGTGGGGGAACCCCACTTCTTTTCGAGGACGACGTTGCGACCCCGCGGTCCGAGCGTGACCTTGACGGCCTTGGCCAGCATCTCGACACCCTCGAGAATCTTCTGACGGGCTTCGGTCTTGAAGAGCAACTGCTTCGCAGACATTCGTGTCTACCTCCTACTTGGAGTGATTCGTTCCGTACTTGAAATCTTCAGTTCGTGAGTTCTGTCGTAGTCCGGCACCACCGGTCGGGGCCTCCCCGACCGCTCCGGAGGAAACGGGCGCAAGCCCGTTTCCGCATCCACGTAGGACGCGACTACTCGAGGACACCGAGGACGTCGTCCTCGCGCAGGATGAGGTACTCTTCGCCGTCGATCTTGACTTCGGTACCTGCGTACTTGCTCATCAGGACCTTGTCGCCCTTGGCGACGTCCATCGGAACGAGCGAGCCGTCGTTCTTCTTCTTACCGGGGCCCACCGCGATGATCTCGCCCTGGGTCGGCTTTTCCTTGGCCGTGTCCGGGATGATGATGCCTCCCTGCATCGTCTCGGCTTCCTCGACTCGACGGACGAGAATGCGGTCGCCGAGCGGGCGGATTTTCGAGGCAGTCTTCGTTGCCATCAGGAGCTTCCTCCTACCTTCTGGTCTTCAGTGTTTTGGTCATCGACAGGCGATGATCGGGATCATGGGGATGCCCCGTCCGGACGTCAAAGACGAGGAAGGAGCACCCGACCGTTTACTTCCGGGGTCCGTGATACAAGGCCCGTGCCAACAAAGCAATCGGGCGCCTAAACGACTTTGTGACAACAGGTTACAGAAGAATGGGCTTTCGGTTGGCTTGGGGGCCGACCTCGAGCCTGCCGCGTCGTGTTTCGGAATGACACCGCTCGGTTAGAAAGCGAGGTCCATTGCAAACGGACCGAGATGGCCGTAACTCTTTGTGGTGCAACTGTCAAGCAGCCTACAGGGCAATCCTTTCCACGTGTCCCAGATTGAAACGGCCAGCAGATCGCGTTTCACAATGGAACGTTTTCTGGGCTGTCGCGCCAGGCTGCGGCGGCGGCGGGCCGAAATCCTCGCCGTCCACAACGCCCGGGCTCGAACTACGACGCGGCACGCTACTTTCGACGGAAATGGCTATGGAGGCCCGGGCGGGCCGTTCGACAGCGGAAGTCCTTCAGACCAGAAGACTTCCGATTCGTCGAGCGAGACAACCACAGCACGGGGACGTTGCCGGGTCGGTTCGGACCCTTGCAGATCGCCGCACCGCCCGGGAGAACATCGAGATGGAGAGAGCCACAGAGAAGCCGGGATCGGGAGATCGTTTCCTCGCCAACCTGGCCTACCTGGTCCCCGGATATCAGGGCTACCTGCACCAGGAGTCTCGACAAAGCGAGGACGCCCGGTTGCGTCACCGGGTCCTGGGTCGAATCGCCGAACTCATCGACATCCTGAACGACCGCGTCCGCATCATGCGGGACTGCACGCTCGACCGAGGTGCGGATCAACTGATGCAACGCATCGAGCGACTGGAGAGACTGGAAAAGGCCGTCCGCTACGCGCCCTATGGCTTCGTCGGTTTCTTCGACGCCCCGGAAGTGACCGAGACGTTCCTTGAAAGTCTGCTCGAGTTGGATCTTCTACTGTTTCAGGACCTGGACGAGGTGATCGAAAAGACGCGCGGCGCCAGCTTTCCGCCGGCGACCCGGTCGGGGTTCGAGCAGTTCTTTGCCGATGTCGACGCGGGCATCGAACGGATCGAAACTCGGCTCGTTCGGCGGGACAAGCTTCTGGGGAATTGCTGAGTTCAGCGAACCACATTCAAGCGTCGGGTCGCCGACTCCCCCGCGGCGGTGACGCGAACGAAGTAAATCCCGGCCGGCACCTTCCCACCCCGATCGTTGGAACCTTCCCAGAACAATGTGTGCGCACCTGCTGCCCCCGTCCCGTCCAATAGATGTCGGATGCGCCGCCCGCGTACGTCGAACACGGTGACCTCGATCTCTCCTTCATAGGGAAGCCTGTACTCGAGTCGTACTCGATCTTGCATCGGGTTGGGTCCGAGTACGCGAAGTCCGAGGGCGTCCGGTCGAAGCCGGGTTTTCGTTTCGTCCTCCAACTCATCGGTTCGAGCAAGAAGGACTTCGAACTCTCGCTCCCGCGGTTCCAGAGCGGACTCGCCCGCCTCTTCCGACCCTAGCACGCGAAGCGCGTCGCGGCTGAGTATCCGAATGGCCCAGCCGTCCGGGACGGTGCCGTCCGACGTCCACCGGAGCGTACAGTCGCGTTCGGCCGGCACCGAGGTCTTCAGTCTCCAAGACACGGTCGACGTGGGAAGCCCCCGAAGATCCTGGGTCCAGGGAATCTCTCCTTCCCGGTCCGAGAAGAAGGAGATCGAGCCGCCGATCGCCCGCGGTTCGACGTAGTCAACTGCGTCCTTGCCGTCCGAGTGTTGAGGCCCGACGCCGACGACGACGTCATCCACCACACCTCCGCTCGTGATACTCAGTCTCAATCGCCACTCGGTCTCGGTCCCGGTCTCGGTCCCGGTTTCGGTCCCGGTTTCGGTTTCGGTCCCGGCTCCGGTATCGGTCCCGGAAGCGCGGGCGACACCCGGATTCGGTGCGGCCGGATCGATGCGAAGCCTCGCCGTAGTCGTCCCGGAGTTGAAGTAGCTGTAGCCACGCCAGGGCTGCAACCGGTTCGTCACGTCCGGCGCCCGCCACTGTCCGTCAAAAGCGTAGGGCCCGTCGGCCGCGCCCACCGTAACCGTCGCTGCCGTGGAAGGAAGCTCCTCCGCAAACGGATTCGCGATGTCATTCCAACCGGGTTCCAGTTCGATTTCGAACGGTTCCAACGCGCGCGACGAGAGCGTGGAGACGTCGAAGCTTCGACCGGTCTCGAGGTGAAGTACCCAGTAGGCCTGCCCCGCCGCGAAACGGGACGCGGAAGCGGCGGGATACTCTTCGTAGTCAGAGTCGACGAACTTGAAGAAACGCCAAACCGTGTCGGCGTACGCACCCAGGTCATCGAAGAGGACCGAGCTCACGTTGCGATCGCCGGTCTCGCCGGGGATGGAGATCATCCGGTATCCGGTTTGCTCGCCCCCGCCCGGTAGTTGAAAGGGAGCCACTGCGGTCGTCGACGAGGTCGTGACGGCAAAGACGTTGGCCGGCGCGTTTGCCGGCAAGGTCCCAATGAGGTCACCTTGTGAGAGTTCAAGGTAGTACTCCAGGCCGCCGAGCGTGACTTCGTTCCCGGGAATCTGGACGGTGTACGTCCCGAACTGCTCCGTGAAGCCGCGGGAAACCCAACGGAGGCCGTCCGCGCTCCACTCCCGGTGCCACAAGGTGAGCGCGGGTTTTCCGGGAGGCCCTTCTCCGTTCAGGGTCGTCGTCAAGGTCAGGGCCTGCCCCACTGCCGCGGTCGTCACCGCCGTGTGTTCGATCGCGGGAAGAGTAAAGACGACGCCCGTCCCGGTGGCTTCGATCGCGGTGCAAAGAGCGCCCGCGATCGACAGGTTGCAGCTTTGGGGACCCTTCGATTGAGGCCGGAAGCGGAGCGTCCGCTCGACCTGCGAGTCCGGTGCGACCGAGATGGATGATGTTCCGATCAGTTCAAAGTCGCCGCAGGAGAAAGAGACCTCGCCAACCAGGGCTTGGTCACCCAGGTTCGCGATCGTAAAGGGAAGATCGGCCGTCTCCCCCACTTCGACGTCGCCAAACTCGAGCGATGACACGGAGACTTGGCAAACGGGACCCGGCACTCTCTTTTCGATACGGATGTCGTCGAGGAAGACACCTCGACCGGTCAATCCATCGGTGTTGCTTTCAAAAACGAAGGCAAGGTAGAGCGACTCGGTGTTCCGGTAGTCGCTCATTCCGAGGGCCTCCCGCACTTCGAAGCGCCCCGACTCCCAAACTCCGCCGGCCCGACTGGCGCGCCATCCCAGGAAGTTGAACCCGTCCGTGGCCATACCAAAGTAAAGACTGTCTCCCGGTTGAGTATCGAACCAGGCGTCGAACTCGACGAAGACGGAGTCCGCATCGCGTGCATCGAACGGCCCCCAAACCATCCAGGAGGTCAGGTCATCGACATAGTCGTCGTTGGCCGGATCCAACTGTGGAAACTCCGGCGAGCTTTCCGAGAAACCGACGCACCAGCCGGCCTTGCCTTTCACGAAGTCTTCCTCGTCCCAGCGGTACGGCGCAAAGTCCTCGTTGAAGAAAACGCGCCAATCGTTGGTAGCCGGAAAGCCGTTCTCGAATCCTTCTTCGAGAACCGTGACGTAGTTCGGGTCGTCGCCGCGGGAGCGGAAAGGCCGTGGTCCGGTCTCCAGGACTGTCTCCATGGCTGACTCGGAGTGGACAGAGAGCGATGTCCGCAGACTCTCGGCGGACACTTCTTTCGAGGACGCCCCCAACGTCAGAAAATGAAAGATGAGGACGACGCCGACAAACAACAACGCCGGGATGCGTCCGAGGGCATCGGCCATCTTCCCAGTCCCAATGTTCGTCGCAGCCGCGACCTTCACAGCGACACTCTTCTTGGCGAGACGCTTCGTAGTGACGCTCTTCGTAGTGAAGCTCTTCGTAGCGACGCTCTTCACAGCGACGCTCTTCTTGGCGACTCTCCGCACAGCCGCACCCTTCGCACGACGATGAACGTTCACTGGTGCTCCGGAGGTTCGGGCAAGGTCTCCGCCCCTCCGCCTCCCGGACCGACGGGATCTCCACCTCCATCATCGCCGCCTCCGAAGAGAACTGCGGCCAACCCGCCGAGTGCAGCCACTCCCGCGCCAATCCAAAGCCAGCGACGTCTGGAACCTTCATCGCCATCTTCCGCCGAGGCCCGCTCCACGTTACTTCCCGTGTTGCGATCTCCGGCCGCGTTGCTCTGCTGACTTTGATCCGTCCCGCGCCCGCGGTCCCCGGAAGAACCGGGCGCTCTATCCGCCTGCCCTCTGCCACGGTCGCTGCCCGCGGTTTCACCGGAACTGACCGGAGCTTCGCCGCTTCCCAAAGCTTCCACGGTCCACCATCCGGTCGAGGGATAGCGCGTCAGTTCGCGACCGTTGGCGTCGGTAACCCGCAGGTAGTAACGAACGCCCGCGGCCTGCATGGCGGAAGCGGGAATCTCCGACGAATAGGTGCTTCCGGATTCGGGCCGCAGTCGCGTGAAGCGCAGTCGCGAACTTCCAACGACCTGAAACATCGCGTAGAGCTCGTCCCTCCCCAGCTCCGGAGCTTCGACGACGATCCGCACCGGACTTCCGACCGGTGCGGCAGTGACGGGTCGATGCTGCAGGTTCGGGGGCGCGCCTTCGGTGACGGGCAGGGCCAGAGTGGAAAGGAACTCGGCCACGAACTCTCCGCTGCGAACGAACAGATCGTCTTCGGAGGGAGCCCGTACTTCACGTTGCAGCACGTTGCGCGCCAATCCGACCTCGGCGACGAAGAGACGCAGGCGGTACTCCGCTTCCACTTCGTCGATGGTTCCCCAAACGACGCGGTCTGCTCCGATGCGACTTCCGCGGTCGACGACACAACCCAGCTCTCGGCACGGGTTCTTCTCGCGGATCAACTCGAGCCGTGAATCATTCGCGACCTCCTGCCGCCAGAACTCGCCGAGAAACTCGGCCGTGGCTGCAGGAACGGCATCTCCGCTGGGATCGAGCACGGCGACCCGAGTCTTTCCCTGCGCCCAAACGAAACCGGGCGCGGGAAAGATCAGGAGGACGGAAAGAACGACTGTCAGCAGGCGCCGAAACATCGAACTCAGGACTTGGGTACGGCGTCCAGGGCTCCGGGTTCGAGTCCCAGTTCCGAGATCCCCTCCCGCAAGGTTTCGGAATCGATTCCGCCTTCGCGGTAGAGAGCCACAAGAGCCGTCAGGGCTACGTGCTCGGCATCGATCTCGAAGAAGCGGCGCAGGGCTTCACGCGTATCCGAACGTCCGAATCCATCCGTTCCCAAAGAATGGAAGGCACCCGGAACCCAGGGACGAATCATGTCCGGCACCGATTTCATGTAGTCGCTGACGGCGATGGTCGGGATCTCACCATCGAGCACGGTAGACACGTAGGGCCGCCGCTCGGCTTCGTCCCAGTTCAGACGGTTCTGACGTTCGACCTCCAGGGCTTCGCGACGGAGTTCGACGTAGCTGGTCACGCTCCACACTTCCGTCGGGATTCCCAGGGCCTCGAGCTTCTCCTGTGCAGCAAGAGCCTGCATCATGATCGACCCGCTTCCCAGAATCCGCGCCTTGGCCTTCTTCCGGCCGTCGGAGGGTCCACGGAACTTGTAGATTCCTTTGAGAATCCCTTCCCGCACGTCCTCCTCGGGCATCGGCGGCATCTTGTAGTTCTCGTTGTAGACGGTCAGGTAGTAGATGACGTCTTCACCGTTTTCGTACATCCGGTGCATTCCGTCTTCGATGATGACCGCAATCTCGTAGGCGAAGGCCGGGTCGTAAACGACGCAGGCCGGGTTGGTCGACGCCAGCACGATGCTGTGACCGTCCTGGTGCTGCAATCCTTCGCCGTTCAGTGTCGTCCGGCCCGCGGTGGCGCCCAGCATGAAGCCGCGAGCACGTGAGTCCGCAGCCGCCCAAACAAGGTCGCCGACACGTTGGAAGCCAAACATCGAGTAGAAGATGAAGAACGGAATCGTCGGGAAGTCCATCGTCGCATAGCTCGTCCCCGAGGCGGTGAAGCTGGCCATGGAGCCGGCCTCGGTGATGCCCTCTTCGAGGATCTGACCGTCCTTGGACTCGGAGTAGCTGAGCAGCATCTTGGCATCGAGCGGTTCGTACTTCTGACCGAGAGCGGCGTACAGTTTGAACTCCCGGAAGAGCCCTTCCATACCGAAGGTGCGGGCTTCATCAGGAACGATCGGCACGATGTGCTTGCCAAGTTCCTTGTCCTTGAGCAGCTTCCTGAGGAGCCGAACAAAGGCCATCGTCGTCGAGACCGCTGGGCCGTCACCGGTTCCGCCGTGGAACTCTTCGTAAAGACTACGCTGCGGCAACGGGATGTTCACCGTCGTCGTGCGTCGCTGCGGAAGGGTTCCGTGGAGCGCCTTGCGACGTTCGTGCAGATACTGGATCTCCGGGCTGTTCGGCCCCGGATGATGGTACGGCGGGATATCCTCGATCTGTTTGTCCGTGACCTCGAGTTCCAGGCGATCGCGGAACTTCTTCAGTTCCTCTTCGCTCATCTTCTTGATCTGATGCGTTGGATTGCGCCCTTCGAACTTCTCGCCGAGGGTCCATCCCTTGACCGTCTTGGCCAGAATGCAGGTCGGCGCGTGTTTGTAGGAAACAGCCGCCGCGTAGGCGTTGTAGATCTTCCGAATGTCGTGTCCGCCGCGGCGAAGCTTTGGCAACTCTTCGTCGGGAAGATGGGAGACCAGAGCCTTGAGTTCCGGATCGTCGAAGAACTTCTCGCGAATGTAGTCCCCGGACTCGGCCGCGAGCCGCTGGAACTCACCGTCCAACGTCTCGTTCATCTGGCGAACGAGGGCGCCTTCGTAGTCGCGTTTGAGGAGATCATCCCACTCCCGACCCCAGATGACCTTGATCACGTTCCAGCCCGCGCCCTTGAACGAGCCTTCGAGCTCCTGAATGATCTTGCCGTTCCCACGAACCGGTCCGTCCAACCTCTGCAGGTTGCAGTTGATGACGAAAATGAGGTTGTCGAGACCCTCGCGCGATGCGAGACCGATAGCACCCAACGACTCCGGTTCGTCGGTCTCGCCGTCTCCGAGGAAACACCAGACCTTCGCGTCACTCGGTTCGATGAGTCCGCGCGACTCCATGTAGCGAAGGAAGCGCGCGTGATAGATCGCGTTGATGGGTCCGAGCCCCATCGAGACCGTCGGGTACTCCCAGAACTCCGGCATGAGCCGCGGATGCGGATAACTCGACAGACCTTTGCCGGTCGATTCGCGACGGAAGTAGTCGAGTTGTTCCTGACCCAGGCGTCCTTCGAGGAAAGCGCGAGCATAGACGCCGGGAGCCCCGTGCCCCTGAATGTAGATGGCGTCGCCCGGTTGGTTTCCGTCCTTGCCCCGGAAGAAATGATTGAAACCGACTTCGTAGAGGCTGGCCGAGGAAGCGTAGGTCGACATGTGTCCACCCAATCCGTCGACGACGTGGTTGGCGCGCGTCACCATCACAGCGGCGTTCCAACGGATGAGGCGCCGGATTCGTTTCTCCATGCGCTCGTCGCCCGGATAGTCGAGCTCCTGCTCGGGGCTGATCGTATTGATGTAGCGAGTCTGCGTGGTCGGGGGCAGTCCCACTCCCAGCATCCGCGCCCGCTTGAGAAGACGGTAGAAAATGAAGCGGGCGCGCTCCGGGCCCTGTCGCTCCACGACCTGGTCCAGGGCCTCGACCCATTCCCCGGTCTCCTGCGCATCGACATCCGGTAGCTGCTGTTTGAACTGATCGAACACGCTTTGCCCTTTCTCAGGAGGTCCAAACCTGTTTTCGGTCTCTGAGGACAGTAGGTGAGCCGGAAGATGGAAACAACCCGTCCCTGTGACGAACACCGGCAGCCGCCGGCGCAGTTAAGTCCTTCTACAACCCTGCATTCCAGTCGGCGAAGACGGTCCAGACTTCCGTCGGCGCCCCGCTGACGTCACCGAGGCCGCAGATCCGAAGCCAGTCGATGAGATCGCTGCGCGCTTTGGCGTCATCGGGGAAAATGCGATCCGCTCTGTCCTCGGCTTCGCTCTGAAAGAAGTCATAGAGCGCAAACCAGGTCACTTCTTCCAGGTGGTCGGGGGCGTCTTCGAGGTACTCCGTGAGCCGTTTCGCAAAGTCGGCGGCCTCGTTGACCGAATCCCGTCGAAACCCGGTCTCGACGATCGACACCGGCAGATCCGTCGATGCAGCGACGACTTCGGCGATTCGTGCCGTGAGCTCTTCCGAGGAGAGTTCCTGTTCGAACGAGTCATCGGTTCCGAGGATCGACCAACCGACACGGTCGAGTTCGGGTTCGAGATAGTCGACGAGGTCGGTGGGCACTTCGTCCCCCGCGGAGAAAATGGTTCCGACATCGGGCCCGCCGCCCGTGGAGAGAAGGGAGTCCTGCCCGGCCGCAACGGCGTTTCGAAAATCTTCACTCAAGGTTCCATCATCTTCGAGAAGCTCGTTGACGTTGCGACCGACCCAGATGTGGTCGATGGTTCCCCGTCCCCGATCGCGAAGGTCCCGGAGAAAGCGGGCGAAGCGAACCCGAACGTTGGCGGTTCCGAGCGCTTGCCCCCGCAGATCGTCCGGCAGTCGCCCCAGATGCTCCCCGTCGATCAGCGTCACGACGACGGACAGCGACACTCCCCAGGTCAGGCTTTGACGGACGTGATCATCGACCGGCTTCCAGTCGTAGTTTCCGATCGCCAACTCGACCGCTCCCCATTCGATTTCAAACTGTCCGTAGGAGAAGCCGGCTCGCCGAAGGTCGGTGTAAGCCTCGACGAAAAGTGGATCCCCTCCCGGGGCTCCGCGCTGCAGGACATGGACGCCAAGGGGCAGGCGTTCCGGAGGGGGTGGTTGGGTCGAGTCGCCGCCGCAGGACCAGAGTCCGAGACTGGCGACGAGAACCAGGATGGCAGAGCAAACGTTGTTCAACCGACGAGGCTCGGGGCCCGCAGAGGACGAACGATCGGAGACGTCCGAGGGGGGCGGGGACGGAGAAATGCAGTGCTTCGTGGGTAAGAGATCCATGAGGTCATCATAGCGCCTGGCCGGACCGCGCGGCGAACGGTCGGTTCCGGCAAGCCGACCTCGGGGGGAGTGGGAGTTTGACGAAGAGGACCAGGCCTGTCTTTCGTTCGTGCTGCGTCGCGACGGCTGCAAACGGCTGCTATCCTCCCGCCGTGAAACGGCGTCCCGACGACATCCCAGTCTTCGTCTTGATGTGGGTCTTCGTGTTCGCCTTCGCCTTCATCCTCTGCGGATCCACTTCTGTTGTTGCGGAGCGCGTCACGTTGCCGCTGGACAAGTCCGTGCCCTACCAGGTTCGGTCGGGAGAGGCTCCCTATGATCTGGTGGACCGCCCGGTCGGGGTGTTTCTGATCCGAACGGAGACGGGACGTGTCCTGGCTCGACTTCCCCAACTCGACATCGATGACGTCCTGGAAGGGTTGAGCGGAGATCCGCTGAGCTCCCTGCCCGTTCCCAGTTCGCTTCCGCCCGGCGTCACTCCGGAGCCCGGCTGGCCGCTCGCGCTCCCGGCCGTGCCCGCCGGCTCGCCGGCCCACGCCGACTTTGACGGGGACGGATTCGCCGAGATCATCGTCGCCCTGGTCGACGGTACGGTTCTGGCGCTGGACACGTCCGGCAACCCTCTTCCAGGTTGGCCGATGCAGCTCGGGGGCGCCATCCATCACGGTCCCCGCATCCTCGACATCGACGGAGACGGCAATCTGGAGATCCTGGTGGGGACGGACCTCGGCTTCGTCCACGCGCTTCGCATCGACGGCGTGACCTCTCCTCCCGGCTGGCCGGTCTGTCTCGATGCCCGCTCCCAGGTGGAACAGGTTTGGGCGGCGCCCGCTGTGGCCGACCTCCACTCGCACCGGGGACTGGAGATCGCCGTCGTCGGCACGCAGGGGACCCTTCAGGTGTTTGGCTCGGACGGGGTCACCCTCCCCGGCTGGCCCATTCGGATCGCTCCGCTGCCCCAGGCCGAGCAACCGCCGGCGTCCTATGCCACACCCGCGGTGGGTGACCTCGATGCCGACGGGGACGTCGAGATCGTCGTCGGGTTCAATCATGGGGTCGTCGCATCCTTCGACCCGGACGGACGGCCGACCTTGGGGTGGCCACAGATCCTCCCCCACCTGGTTCGCGCGGGCTTCGGTCCGATTCAGGCGTTGGACTTGGACGGCGGAGGGGGACTCGAGGTCGTCCTGGCCACCGACCGAGGTTTGGCCGGACCTCCCGTTCTGTGTGTCCTTCGGCAGGACGGCCGGATCCTTCCGGGCTGGCCGCAGGATCTCGCCGAGCCGGTCAACGGCGGCGTCGCTCTCGCCGACCTGGACGGCGATGGCGCAAGAGAGATGATCTTTGCCTCCATCGGTGGAAACGGCCGGGTCGAAGTGCGGGATCTTCGCGGCGCCGCCAAGCCGGGTTGGCCCCGAGAGCTACCGGCGGTCTCCTTCGATCAGGGCGTCGTCGTTGCGGATCTCGATCCCACGCCCGGGTTGGAAATCGCAGTGCTGGGTAGCGCCGCAGACTACGGGGCCGCAAGTCTGCTCTACATCTTCCACGCTGACGGCCGGGTGATGGATGGCTTCCCGTTGGGAGTCGGCGGTACCGACGCCTACGACGGCGGACTGACGGTCTGCGATCTGGACTCCGATGGGCGGAACGAGCTGTTGGTGGCCCGTGGCGGGACGGCACAGCTCGACCTCTACCGGTTCTCGTCGGGCGGTGAACGAGCCTGGAGCCGCTCCGACTTCGGACAGGAAGTCGTCGGAGAACGTCAGCCCGCGGAGGCAAGCCCAGTATCGATCGTCGGTCCCGTGGAGACCCAGCCGCTCTCCGTCGACGATGCCCGCGTCGACTCCGCAACCGAACTTCCGCCGGACCTCGACCCGAACAAGACTTTCCGGTTCCTTCTGCGCAACGAGGTCCGAGTCGGCCTTCGCGTTCTGGACGTGCGAGGTCAGGAGGTTCGACGGCTCATCGAGGATTCCCGACTACCGTTGGGTTTCTATGCGGTGGAGTGGGACGGACTTCTGCAGAGCGGAACTCCGGCGACGACCGGAGCCTACTTCTACGAGCTTTCGCTGAACGGGGTCCCGTCCCGAAAGCAACTCGTCGTTCTTCTTTCGCCGTAACGCGGCGAAACAGGTCCGCGGGAGCCCCGAGTCAAAGGGCCGGGGGCAGAGTTCCTCGGAAACCGGGCATCAGAAGGCCGGGCGCAGAGGGCCTCGGGAACCGGGTATCAGAAGGCCGGGGGCAGTTGCTGGAAGGTCACGCCGACGCCCATCCGGAAGAACGTCTCACGAAGCCCGACCTCGTCCTTGTCACCGCGACGCCCGAACTCGACCAGTCCGTCGACGAAGCCCCGATCGAACTGCACGGGAATGCCGACACCGCCGGTCAGAGCCCACTCTTTGATGGGATCACCGGTCGGTGAAGGAAGTCCCAACTCGTCGTAGCGATAACCGAGGCGCCAAACCGTGCGGCGGGAAAGCCGGGAACGAATCGTCGCAGCAGGGTCGCTGAGCCGGCGGACTCCGATCCCGATGTGCACGCCGTCCTGGAAGTCGTTGAACGTCGAGGTGTTGTCGTCCAGCACTTCGGCGTCGCTCCACATCGTCGTCGAGTAGTCCGCGAGGACTTCCCAGCGCTTCGTCATCCGAAACGCTCCACCGATTCCCCACGTGCTCGGATAGTCGTACTTTCGGCGCTGTTCGGAGGTGACTCCCGAGTCGTTCTCGAGAAGCGACTTGAGACGCGCATTCGAGACCTGTCCGAAGTAGGCCCCCACGGAAACGCGCTCCACCGGACGCGCCTGGATTCCGAAGGCCGCCGACTTCGCATTCTCGACGCGTGTCCTCAGGACCGTCTCAGTGTCGGTCACATCGCCGTCGAAGAAGTCATCCTCGGACTGTTCCCGAAGCGTGCCACCGACCCAGCCGAACCGGGCGCCTACGGAAACGACGTCCGCGATGGGGACGGCAAACTCCGCATAGAGCTGTCCGATACTGCCTGCGCCGTGAATGGTCCGCGTGAACTCGTCGTCCGCCCCTTCGTTGAAGACGGACTCGATCGTGTAGCGACCGTCGGTAAGGTCGCGGAAACCGGCACCCCAGCGGAGGGAGCCCGGCCACGGTATGGCGAGCCGGATCCCGGGCAGCCTCGTACCGCCCACTCGGGTGCTGCCGTCGGAATCGCGAGTCGTGATCCAATTGTTCTCGGTGACGAGACCCGCCTGCACCTGCGGGCGAATGACCCAACCGATGGCGGCCGGGTTGTTCACGCTCATCTGGTACGGGTCGACTGAACCGATCGACGTCCCGCCCGTTCCGCGTGCGGCAATGTCGTAGCCGTCCCGCGGGAGTCCCAGTCCTTCGCTGGCGAAGAGAGAGCCGGCTTCCGCGGACGGCGTGAAAACGGCGAGCGCAAGCGCACTGCAAAGGAGCGCCGGGATTCGCAAAGTGTTCATTGTCCCGAATCCTCCCAGCGCGGATCCAACGGCCTCGAGGCCACAACCTCGATGCGCGGCCGGAAGGCGGCGGAGTCCGCCTCGGAGGAGTAGACCTGCAACTTGGCCCGTTGCAGCCCCTCTCCCAGAATCCGGAGGGTCAATCCGTCGTTGTCTTCCTCACCATCAATCCAATCCTGCAGGGTCGTTCCGAAGTCGAGTCGGAGAACTTCTGTATCCTCCTCGACTTCGATCACGTCAGTGGCAAAGGCGGCTCGTGAAACCGTGTCCGGCTCGACGGCCTCGGTCCATGGCCCCCGGTTCGCATAGACGCCGACCGAGAACGGTTCGTCGGGACCGTATTCGTACGTACCCGGTACGATGCGAAGGAAGAGCTCAGCCCGGTGGATGGTGTCGCCCCGCTCCAAATCCAACCCCGAAAGATCCGGTCGGATGAGAGCCCGGGACGCGATTTCCTGGTCGAGGAGCAACGTCGGAGCATCGCCGGGCTCTGGCGCCCGGTTGTCGAAAATGAGGTACCCGTCCTGGACCGGCTCGAGGTTGAGCACGCCTTCGCCTTCATAGTCGATGGTCAACTCCGGAGTGATCGTGACCACGGCGTCATCGTCCACGGCCACCGCTTCGGATGAAAGCAGGACGATGCTGCCCATGTTGTCGGACTGGAGTTGCAGGCCGATTCCGCGATTCGTCTCCGGCTCTTCCAACCATCGTTCGATGAGAGAGACCGGAAAACTCAGAATGTCCGTCTTGAGCTGAACGAGAGCCGAGTCGGGATTATCCGGGTTGAACCCGACCGTATCGGTCTGCCGGGCAACCGGGTCGGCAAGGAGAGGGGGCCCCTCGAGGGGGATCTCGTTCTCCGTCCATTCCGGGATCGATGGGTCGACTTCGTGGGCATCGACCGCGACCTCATCTCCGGTTCCGCCGGACAACCGCACCGAAAGGGAGACGCTGGTGATCACCCGGTCCTCATCGACGTTGTCCACGTCGAAGAGCATGTAGGCGACCGAGGAGTACTCCGGTTGGCGCAATAGGAGAAGCGAACTGCGTTGGCCGCTTTCCCCCTGGGACCGGTAGCTTCGGTCCTCGCCGATGGTCACCGTGTCGAGCGTATCCAGAGGGGCATCCAGTCCGCGCGTCGAACCCGGATTGAAAAGATCGCTCTCGCCCTCACTGCAACCGGGCCCTGTGGCCAGCACACCGGCCGTCGCGCCGACCAGGGCCGCCACGGTCAGCCAGCGGCGACCCCATCTTTCAGTTTCTATAGTCACGGAGTCGCATCCTAGAGAGGCCGGTGAGGTAGGTCAATCGAGCCAATGAGTTGAATCGTCACAAACGAGGACACCCGGGCGGGGACGGCTGGGTTCCCGGCCGAACCGCCCAATTGGTCGATTCTCCCCCTTCGTCGGGCAAACCGCTGCCCCACAACCCCGTGACCGGCCCTCCAGGGCGACTCCTGTGCAGACCTCCTGCGACTTATGACGCGACACCCGCAACGCTCGTCGCGCCAAACCGTTGGAAACACTTGGCGCGACCCGATTGGCACGGAGGTTGTTCCTTGGGTACCTGAGAACGAGATCGCGCCGGAAGCGGACCCGTCCCTTCCGCCTCGCGATCAAGGAACGCCGCCACTGGAGACACCGCTACTGGAGCGGACTCGGACAACGAAACCCTGAGTCGAAGGGAGGACGTATCGAAACGAACGAGCCCAACGAGACATCCCCCCAAGCCCACTCATAGGTCGGCTACCCCTCCGGCCGTCCAGCGGCCGCCTTCCCCCCGAGGCGGCCGCTCTTGTTCGTCGCCGAGTGATGGGCGTCACCAATCCTCGGGCAACAACTGCTAAGCTGAACTCGAGGATGGCACCGGCACGGCGACGGAGGAGATTCCTTGCTGCAATCGAACGAGGTCCGCGCACCTCGACTCGCGACAATTCCATTCCTGTTCTTCCTTCTCTTTTTCATCCAGCTCGATCTGAACGGAAACATGGCTCTCGGCCAGTCGTTTTCCGATCTCCGGGAAATGGCCCGAAGCCGGGAACTGGGTCTGGAAGGTGACCCGGGTACCGCGCTGGAGCACCCGGTCGACCGGAGCGCGTATGAGCTCGTACCCGGTGACGTGGTCCTGGTTGGCGTCTGGGGTCCTCGCCCGGAAACGTTTCAGACCACGGTGACGCCGGACGGTCACCTGTTGATCCCCGACCTTCTGGGAATCCCGGCCGCGGGTCTCACTCTGGAAGAAGCGGAAGAGGACGTGACCCGCGAACTGAGGCGCCTTTATCCGAGGGAGTCGATCCGTCTGCACCTGCTTCGGCTGGGTGCCTTTCGAGTGGCCATCACCGGGGCCGTGGTTTCTCCGGGGCTGTATGAAGTGACCGGGGCCAGCCGGCTCTCCGACCTGGTCGCGCTGGCCGGCGGGTTTCGGGCCGAAGCGGGATTCCGGCAGATCCGGATGGTTCGTCCTTCCAAATCCCTCGCAGCGAACCTCTCACCGGACATGAGGCCCGAGCCGCAAGTCCAAGAAATTGATCACCTTGACTGGCTACTGCATGCAGGCCCGGATGCCAACCCGGCTCTCGGGCCGGGAACCCGGATCGACGTCCCGTTTCGCGAAGACTACGTCGAGGTGGGAGGCGCTTTGGGCGGAAGGATCGGCGAACCGATGCCCGAAGGCGGCCCCATTCGGGCCAGCCGTGACGACCTCGAGCCTGCCACCTGGGTCCGCATGGAGTGGAAGGATGGCGACAATGTCGGCGACCTCCTCGCTTTTGCCGGTGGCCCCGGGGAAGCCTCGACCGGACGGGCGGTCCTCTGGGAACCGGACGGGGACCGGCGGGATCTCGATCTCCGCAACCCGGTCGACCTCGCCGAGCCGTTGGAGCCATTCACCCGCATCGAGGTCGAGCACGCTGAGCGGTGGGTCTACGTCGTGGGTTCGGTCCGGGTTCCGGGGCGCTATCCCTACTACGCAGGCCTTTCGGCTGGGGACTATGTCCGCAGCGCCGGCGGCGAGTCGGACACCGGACGCGGATCGGGTTGGACCGTGACCCTGGCCGACGGCCGCACCTTTGATGCCGGTGACCAAAGCACTCCCGTCGAGCCGGGAGCGGAGCTTCGGGTGCCGGAGCGTCGGTCGGTGTGGTTGTCGCGCGTTCTCGCTCCGGTGACGAGCGCCGCAGCGCTCGTGATCTCGGTCGTGGCCATCAGTCGTTAGTGACGCGGGAGATGAGCTTCTCCCAGCAGGCCGCCGTGTGGTCCCAAGTACGGTGATTGCGAACCCACTCCGGACCCGGGCTCGGGCCACTCCAAGGCCAGTCGGCCGCAGGTGAGCCGTCCTCTTTCCAGCGACGGACCAACTCCTCCAGGCTCCTTCTCCACGCAGCGGGGTCCGAGGGTACGACCTGGCCGGCGCCGATCTTTTCCAACGGCGGATCACGAAAGACACCGCTGGCCAGGACGAACCGTCCACAGGCCATTCCGAATACGACCTTCATCGGGTCCCCGGCGATCGCGGAGAGCACCTCTTGCCGGTATGGCGCGACCACGCACTCGGCCGCCTGGAGTCGGCGCGCCGCCTCCGCCTCCGGAAGCGGTCCCAGGAAACGGACCCGGTCGCGTGCCGGACTCCGCTCTCCCCAGCCGCGCCAGTGGTTCGCATCCGGGCCGTCCCCAATCACCCAGAGGCGGGATTGGGGAACCGACTCGACAGCCTGAAGGACCCAGCGGAACTCGACGTGCCGGCTTGCGGTCCCGGCGTAGGCAACCAGGAAATCGTCCGGCCCCACGCCGCCGGCCTCCCGCAGTTGTCTGCGAGCGACAGGGTCGAGGCTCGGCGGCACCGGCGCCCCGTTCGGAACGACGCCGAACCTGGCCCCGTCCAGCCCGTGATTCTCCCGGTGACATTCGATCAACTCGGGCGTGACACATCCGACGACCGCCGCCCGCTCAAGCAGCCGCCGCTCAACGGAACGGGCCAAGGCCGCCCGCGGTCCGGACCGGCCGCGCAGATGCCCAGCCACCGAAGCGTTGGACTCCACGACAAGTGGCAGCCGTACTCGGGCGATCAGCGGAGCAAAGGAAAGGACGTCGCTTCGCGCCAGTAGCAGGTCCGGTTCGACCCTTCGGACAAGATCCTCGAGAACCCGAGAGCCGCGGATCTGGGTCAAGACCCAACCCAGCTTGGGCACCGAGGAGAGGGAAACGCGGGTCAGCTCGGGCCCGCTGCGATCCCACGACTGTCGCCCGTGAACCGATGTTCCCACGACCCACACGCGGTGCCCCCGCCTTTCCAACGCCTCGGTCAGTCGGCGAACATGCACACCGTGGCCTTCGTCGGAATCCGGATCGACCCCGACGTGGAAGAGGATTCTCCAATTGTTGGCTGACACCCGGGTCGTCACGCCGAGGCCGGAGGGTTCGGAGGCCGCTTCAGAGAACGCTGCGGAGGATTTTTCGGAGAACGAGAATGCGCCGGGCCATTGGCGGCAGCTTCACTCGCCCACGAGACGAGGATCCCACCCCACGCCCAAAGAAGGTGGTTTGCAGGAAGGTCGCCACTGATCTGTACGTTGACGAAGAGGAACACGAAAACGACCGCTGCCAGTCGGACCTGGGGGAGATTCGCCCGCACTCCGGCCGCCGCCCGCCGGGCAACGAAAACGCACCAACCGACAAAGAGACCGACGCCGACAAGACCGTTCTCGACCCATAGCTCGAGAAAGATGTTGTGGGGGTAGAGCCGGACGTCTTCGAAACCGGCGACGACGCCGTAGCCTCCCGTCCCGACGCCGACGAGCCCGGGACTGCTGCCCAGATCCCAGACGGCCTTTAGCAACATGACCCGGACGGCGTTGGAAACGTCGTGTCCGGTAAACGGAGAGGCGTCGGTCGCGCCCTGGATCTCGATCCAGGCAAAGCCCGCAAGAAACGCCAGCCCGAGAATGGACGCGATGGCGAACCGAAGCCGGAACCGGCCGCGAAGTGTCCACCAGAATCCGGCGGAGAGAACCAGCGCCAGGAGAGGCCCCCTCGATCCGGCCGAGTAGAAGACATACGCGAACAGGATGACGAGAGCGGTAGCCAACGTCCGCGGAACAACACGCTCACCGGCGGCCGCAATGGCCACGAGGATTCCAACACCGGCATATCGCGCAAGCCAGATCGGGTTCAGTCCCAACGCCTTCAGGCGCGTCTCGAATCCCCAGAACTCCGAGCGTAGATTCCAAAGGGCGACCAGGGAAATCAACGTGACGACGACGAGGACAGCCCGGTAGAAGTGCCTCCGCTGCTGAGTCTGGTGATCGAAACCAAGCCCCCGAAACGCGGCCACAGCCAACACGGTCAGTGGAACGTTCTCGAGCAGAAAGATGATCGTCTTGGACCGGCCGTAGCTGGGTCCGGGCGAACCCAACGTGCGGACGGCCAGCCAAATCCAGAGCGCCAAAGTCCAAAGGACCACCGGGTCTTCGGTGATGCGCCGGACGACGTTGCCGTACCGCGCCAGGCCGCGTCCGGAGTCTGTCCGAAAGCCCACCTCCCACAAGGCCCCCCAAACGATCCAGGCCACCGGGAGCGCCACGATCACCTGTTGCAGGAAGAGATCATTCCCTGTTGTCCCGGTGAAACGAAGCGGCCAAAAGATCGCCATCCCGTGGGCAGCTACGGCCAGGGCCACAGCCGGCCGGCGAACGATGAAGAGAAGAAAGGCGACTCCGAACACCGCCGTGACCACGAGCGGGGACCACGCGGTCAACGCCACGATGACGAGGTCGACGACGAGAATGATCGGGAGCAGCCGTCGCCACGACGGTGCGCCTTCCGCGACCGTCAAGGTCACGAAGCGGAGACCCGACGCAGCAGTCCGCGAAGTTTGAACTCAGCGGCCAACGTCTCGAGACGGGCAAACCGCTCGGGCTCGTTTTCCCGCATGCGGCGGAAGGCCTCGAACACGATGACCAGTGCCAATGACGCCAGAAATGCGAGAACGGTCGCCCCAATGCAAAGAATGGATCTCTTGGGACGGATCTTCTTCTCCGCAGGCCGCGCCGGGTCGAGGACGTAGATCGTCGGGGTGTCCCGCTCTTCCTGAATCCGGTAGCTCTCGTACTCCCGCCGCAGGAACTCGTCCAACGCCTGGTGAACCTGCACTTCACGAAAGGCCCGCAGGTAGTCCAGGGAGAGCTTGGGAAGCTCCCGCAATCCGGTGCGCTCCGCATCCTCCCCCGTTTCCAGTTCACGCAACTTGGATCGCATTTCCGCGACCTCACGTTCGAGGCTCGCCCGGTCCGGGTGTCCCGGTCCCAAGCGGCTGGAGAGAATGTCCAGCTCCACTTCCTTGAGAACGATCTGCGTTTCGAGCTGGGTCAGGGCACGGACGGCCCCCCGAACCTGTTCCTCCGGATCCAGAATCCCCGTCGTCTCCTGCAGCGAGCGCAATGTCTCTTCGGCATCGACGAGGGCGGCTTGGGACGCTTGAAGACGATTGTCCAGGAACTTCCGGGCCTGGCCCGCGGCGGAAGTCCGTTTCGTCCGGTTGACCTTGTCGAGTTCCCGAACGAAGGCGTTGGCCATGGCTGCGGCCAGTTCCGGATCTTTGTTCTCGACGTGAATGAAGATGATCCCGTGGCCCCCCACTCTGACCGTGACCTGGGCTCGGAGGATCTTCATCGCCACATCGAGGTTGTCGACCTTGTAGACCTCCATGAGGTCGAACTCGTCGATGATCGCCTCAACGACGGTTCGACTGCGTAGAATCGCCGCATAGACGTCCGAAGGGGACGCCCAGACCGGAAGGTGGTTGCGCCCGGCGCCCAAAGCGGAGACCGCAACCAGCGACGACAGGGATCCTAAGGCGAAGGATTCTTCCTCGGGTGGAAAGACCGAGGCCGTCGATCGATACCAGTTCGGTAACAGGAGTGAAACGGCTACAGCGAGGATGCCGACGACGAAGGTGTTGATGAAGATGAATCGTTTCCACCGAGCCAGCGCGAGCAGCTGGTCGATCCAGGGCATTCCGCCTCCTGTTGCCTGGGAGATTTTCGCTCCGATCCGCCGGGGCCAATAGGTAGCATAGGACAGCTTTGGGTAGCGTCGCCACCGGTCGTCCGTCCCGGCTTTCGCGACCGTCCGTCGGCGGGAAGCACTCCAAGATGCGTTTGGGAGGCATTGCATGCGAATCGGCTTCGCTCAAATCGAGCCACGAATCGGAGAGCCCGAACTCAACCGGGAACGCGCCCTCGAGGCCGTCCAGCAGGCTCGTCACGCCGACCTCCTGGTTCTGCCCGAGCTTTGCAACTCAGGCTATCGGTTCGAGAGTTCCAGCCAGGCCCGGGATCTGGCCGAAGACGTCAACGGTCCGTTCGTCCAGTCTTTGGCGGGCGCCTCCCGAGAGTATGGAACAACGCTCGTCGCCGGGTTCTGTGAGAAGGCAGAGGAAGGACTCTTCAACAGTGCGGTTCTGGTCACGCCGAACGGCCGGATCGGACTCTACCGAAAGCTTCATCTCTTCCTTGACGAGAAGGATCATTTCCTGCCCGGAGACTTGGGCTTACCCGTCTTCGAAGTCCCTGACGGATCCGACGGCACCGTTCGCATCGGGATGCTCATCTGCTTCGACTGGCAGTTCCCCGAGAGCTGGCGAACCTTGGCTTTGCGGGAAGCGGACATCGTCTGCCATCCATCCAATCTGGTGCTTCCGGGACTGGCCCAGCGTTGTGTCCCGGTCCACGCCCTCCTCAATCGACTCTTCGTCGTCACGTCGAACCGAGTCGGCGCGGAGAGCGATCTCACCTTCACCGGAGGGTCGCTGGTGGCTGCTCCCAAAGGGGAGGTCCTGGCCCACGCACCCGAGTCCGAAGTCGAGGTAACGGTCGTCGAGGTCGATCCGAAGGCGGCACGGGACAAGTCGGTCACAGCCAGAAATGATCTCTTGGCCGATCGCCGTCCCGAGATGTACGAGACCTAACCTCGATTCGACCCGACAGACTGATCAGGGAAGGCGAGCGGGTCGAGGGAAAACGCTCGCCCCAGCACCTTCCCGCCACCTACCCGGAACATTTTGCCCTTCTCCTTCAGTCGACCCCAGAGCCCGCGTCTCCCGCAAATCAATCTTCAAGTAGTCCGTCGAAATTGACGTTCCTTCTCTATGTGGAACGCCGAATTTTGGGGGAAGACCGACACCAGCGGACGTCTCTTCCCCAACGCTGACGACGACAAGTAGGAGGTTGAGCCGTGCGCAAGAATGATGGTTTCACGATGGTCGAAGTCATCGTGATCGTCGCCGTGATCGCCATTCTCGGTGGGATTCTGACCCCGATGGTGATCAAGGAGATCGGCAAATCGAAGATGACCCGTGCCGGAGCCGACATGGCAGCCGTGGCGACGGCCTTCACGCAGTACTACGCGGACACGGGCTACTGGCCGGAGCGGTATGACGGATCGAACGACCGCCGAACGACGCTCCGGAACTACGACTGTTTCTACGACAACACGCGCAACCTCTCGGGCTGGGACGGCCCCTACCTCGAGAAGGGCGCGGACAATGGCGGCGCCCGTGTCGCGGCGAATCGTACCGATGGAGTCTGGGACGGCGTCATCGATCCGTGGGGACGACCCTTTCGCGTCGTCTACGGCCGAGCCGGCGGCACCAGCGTCGGTGGTGGCATCGCCGTCGTTTCCTCAGGGCCGAATGGTCGTTTCGACACGGCCGACGCAGACGCCCTGCTTGGAACGGCGACCGACGATGACCTGGTTCACATCGTGACCTCCCGCGTCGGACTCTAGTCAGCTCGAGGTTTGCACTGGGCTAGACGGCCCCAAAGATCGAGGCAAGGATGCCACTGGTCGAGTACCGCGCCCGGGGTGAAGACGGACGTCTTCACACGGGCCGCACAGATCTAACCCGGATCACCTCTCTCCGCGAGGAGTTGCGGGAGCAGGGCATCTTCCTGGTGGAAACCAGGAAGATCGGCCCGGGTCGTTTCGTGCGTCGTAAGGTCACCCGTCGCGAGCTGATCTTCATCGCCTACCACCTTCAAACCGTCGTCCGCGCCGGCATTCCGCTGATCGCGGGACTGCAGGACCTGAGCGAGCAGTCCCCCAACCGCTACCTGAAAAGCGTCCTCGACGATGTCGTCGACGCGTTGGGATCGGGCTCTTCCCTAAGCCAGGCGCTGGGCCGCCATCCCAACGTCTTCCCCGAAGAATTCGTCCAGATGACGATGTCCGGAGAGGTCAGCGGCCAGCTCGACGAATCGCTCGACCGTTTGGTTCATCTCCTCGAGTGGCAGGAACAACTCGTGGCGCAGGTTCGCCAACTCGTCGCCTACCCGATCATGGTTCTCATCGCGCTGGCCGGACTGCTCGTGCTTCTTCTGACCTTCGTCATCCCGCGCTTCGGAAGCATTCTCGATAACCTCGATGTGGAGCTGCCTCTTCCGACCCGGGTCCTCATGACGATGAGCCAGTTCTGTCTCGACCACTGGCCGGCGTTGCTCGGTCTGACCATCGGCGCTGTGATCGCGGGCTTCCTTCTGCGTCGGTCCAGTGCGGTCCGCATCGCCGTCGATCGCTGGTCCCTTCGAATTCCCATGTACGGAAACCTTCGCCTGTCCCTCATTTCGAGTCAGGTCTCGCACTTTCTCGGCGCCTTCATCGATGCCGGCGTTCCCATCGGTGAAGGACTGAACATGATCGCGCGATTGAGCACCAACTTTCATGCACGCCGCGTTCTGGGTCGCATTCGTGACCGCGTCTTCGAAGGTGAAACTCTGACCGAAGCCTTCGCCGAGTCCGGTCTCTTTCCCCGACTGGTTCTGCGCATGATCTCGATCGGCGAAGAGTCGGGAACCCTTCCGGAGTCGCTGAAGAAGGCAGAGGACTACTACGACCGGGAAATCCCCAGACGCGTCAAGACGCTGATGGACGTCGCCGCGCCGACACTGACCGTTGTCCTGGCCGCCGTTCTCTGCTTCGTCGTTTTGGCCGTGCTTCTGCCGGTCTACAAGATGTACGGAGCCCTGACATGAGCCGGGCGTCCTGCAGAAACCGCCGGGGCCTGACCATGGCCGAACTGATCGTCGTGCTCGCGGTCATGGCCGTGCTGGCCGGTGTGGCGCTTCCGGTGACGATCCACCAAGTCGGAAAGGCCAAAGTCAGCTCGACCCGGCACGAGATCGCCGACCTCGCGGAATCGATTCGCGCCTACGCCAAGGACGTCGGGTACGACCCGGCTCAGGTTCGCTGGGGCCGCTTCCCCGCGGAGGCTCCGGGAGCCGGTCGCTATCGCACGATCCTGGGTACGGATCTCGAAGAGAATCTGACCGGCAGTGGTTGGAACGCAGCGTTACGGCGGGGTTGGAACGGTCCATACGTCAGTTCCGAGCGGACGCAGACCGACCCGGACGGCCGCGGCACCGAAAGTGCGATCGAGGCCTATCGCGTCGACGGCTGGGGCCGGTACTACGTCTACATGAACCGAAACGCAACGGGCGGCCGTGTCCGCCTGACGGACTCTGAACGTGTCGTCACGCTGACCAGCGGCGGTCCGGACCGTGATCCGAGAACCGACGACGACAACATCAACGTGATCGTCTACCGCGGTCCGATCTACTGATGGGCCGCAAACCAATGAGCCCCAACCGAGGAATCGACAGGACGGAATCCGTGAGAAGGCAGTCCAACATCCGGTCCGCGCGACGGCGACTTACCGCAGGGTTCAGCCTGATCGAGATGATCGTCGTCATCGCGATCATGGCCGTGCTGGCCGGCGTCGCCGTTCCCACAGTGGACTTGTTGCAGACACGGACCCGGTCGAATCGAACCGTCGACCAGATGGAGGTCCTCAAGTCTTCTCTGGACGAGTACTTCGTCGACCATCTCGGTTATCCCGCCCAACTCGACGACCTGGAGACGGACGGCTACATCTCCAGTTCCTTCGGAGCGGGAGATGCGTTCCTCGACGGTTGGGGAAACGGCTTCACCTACGCCACGACAGGGACCTCGGCCGCGGTTTCGAGCCTCGGCCCCGACCAGGTCGCCTCGGCGGACGACATCGACCTCAACGTCGACGGCTCACCCATCCTCCGGACTCGGACCCGCGAAAACATGGCCACGATCCATCTCGCTCTGCAGCGCTACGAGGACGCCCGCATCGACTCCGGCCTGCCGGTGCTTCCGTCCCAATGGTTCGACGCCAATCCCTTGGCCTGCGCTCTGGGACTTCTGGTCACCCACGGCTACATCGAGAACGACTCACGCTATCAGGCGGATGCCTGGGGCTCTGAGTTTGCCTTCACCGGTTCGCCCGACGTCCACGTGGCGAGCGTGAACCTTTAGGGACGCTATGCGCAGCTGCGGCATTGAAATCAATCCGACGAGCGTAAGGTACGTCGTACTCGATCGCGGTCGCAGAGGAACACGCGCCGTTTGCAACGGTCGGGTGCCGGTCGACGCCGACCAGAGTCCGATTCACGTCCTCACGCAGCTCCGAAACTCCGGAGAGATTCCCCACCGCATCCGTGTCGCCACGGGGCTGGAAAAGAGCCAACTAAAGTCTCTCATCCTCCCCCCCATGCCGCAGGACGAACTCGAGAAGGCCGTTCAGCACGAGATCTCCCGCGAGTTGGAGATGGTTGATGAGGAAATGGCCGTCGGGTATCAGGTCCTCGGCCGGGAGCCGGGCGGCAAACGTCGCATTCTCGTTGCGCAAACGCCGAAACGAAGCGTCCAAGGTCTCGAGCTGGAGCTGCATGAAGCCGGCTTCGAAGTCGAGGCTTTGACGACAAGTAGCGTCGCACTGCTGAGCTATGGCCTGACCGAACTGGACCTTTCCAAAGAGCAGCAGGCCATCGCCGTCGTCCACATCGGACAGCAGCGAATGCTTCTAACCGTGCTGGAGCGCGGTCGCATTCGGCTCATGCGGGACCTGGGACTCGGTCTCGACATTTCTCTCTTTGGAAGCCTGAGCCTCGGCGCAACAGGAACGACTGGTGCTGCGGCGCCCGCCCTCGACGGCGACGACATCGACTGGGAACTGCTGGACAGCCTCAGCCGCGGCCTTTCCGAAGTCAATCAGGTCGCGGGGCAGATCCGTCGGACGCTCGAATATGACGCGAGCGAATCGCCGGATCTTCCGGTCGCCCGAATGCTTCTCGCCGGCGACGTGACCCGTGCCGAAGCGATGGTTCCCTTGATCTCGAACGAGATCTCTCTTCCCATCGAACTTCTGGATCCGACGGACGAGCTGGGACTGCAGGATGACACCGAGTTCGGTGGCGAAGGCCCCTCCTACGCCTTGCCGTTTGCCTTGGCCAAGCCGCGTCGCGCTGACGCCTTTCTACATCTCGGTCAGAGACCGCGAGCCAAGACCAAGGACCTGCGAGGGGCGGCGTCTTCTCTGGCGTTGGGATTCGGCGCCTTGGCCACCATCGTTTCGATGCAGTTCGGCGAAGACATCCGGCAACTCACCGAAGCGCGCGAGTCTCTCTACGATGATGTCGCGTCTCTCGAAGAACAGTTGGGCGCGAAAGGCCAAGGCCTCAGCTTCGCCGGACAATCGGCGTCCATGCGATCCATTCTCGAGAATGCGTATCCGCTCGAGGCCTGGGTATGGACGGCAAGCCGGGTTCCTCATCAGGAATCCATCGAGTCCCTCGTCCTGGAGCGAGTTGGTAGCGTTTGGTCGGCCCGACTCGAAGGCACTTTCCGGAGTCGCCCACTGCCGACCGGTGAGTTGGACTGGAGCCGGTTTCAACAAATGCTGGAGCAGGAGCCCCGGGTTCGGGATCTGACGGTTTTGCCCGTCGACGGCGCCTCGTCCGGATCGGGCATCCCGCTTTCCGTCACCTTTACCTGGGACGGGCAACCACAATGAGAGCCCTCCTCGACCGAATCGAATTGTGGTGGTACGCGCGGCAGGCCGGTAGATCCCAACCGATCTGGCCCGTCGTTCTCATGCTCCTCGGTTTCGTCCTGTTTACGTTCGGCGCCGTCCGTACGGGGATGAGCCTTCGCGCGCGGGAAGTCCTCCGTAATGAGGTCGCCCGGCTCAGCGATGAGATCGTGGATCTGGAGGCGGCGGCTTCCATGCAGATCGGCGGTGGAAACCTTGCAACGAAGGAAGGCTACTTCGAGGGCGCCATCCCCTACGGCCGCGTTCCAGGTCCGATTCTTCAGGAGCTTCTGTCCAAACTGAAGGACGCCGGAGTCACCGACTACGAGTATCGAATCCGGGAACCTCTGAAGACCTTGGATCCGCAAGCACGCGCCAACGATGAGTATGGCGACGAATTCGCCGACGACTACGGGAACGAGGACGACGATCAGCTTTGGGACGAGGACGACTGGGAGTCCGACTCCAGCGGCGAGTCGCAATCCGCCGTAGCCGCTGCCACCTCAGACGTCATCGAAGTGACCCCGGGACTCACGCTGTTGCAATGGACCGTCGAAGTCTCGGTTCGCTCGAGCTACGCGAAGATCCTGCAGTTCGTCTCCGGCCTGGCCAAGGCCGAACGCCACTGGCGCGTCTCCCATCTCGAAATCAGCCGAATGAGTCCGTACCTCGAAGCCAGCTTGGTACTCAAGACGTTCACCCGGGCTGACGGCAAGGAAGAGGCCGTCGAGACCCTGGGGCCGGTAGCGTTCCACAATCCGTTTGTCGTCGAAAGAAGAGAACAGGGAACCGGCCGAGCCTTGCCGCCGACTCCAAAACTGCGGGCCGTCCTTGCGGGATCACAACCGCGCGCCTGGCTTGGAGACCACATCGTCACGACCGGAGAGACCGTAGCGTCCTGGACCGTGGAGGAGATCGATGAAGAAGGAATCTGGATACGCCACGCCGGCGGACGCCGAATCCGCCTTGCTGTGGCAGGCTGACATGATGGCCTCTTGCAACGGCCGGATGTCGCCGAAAGTTTCGCCCGTCGACGTCGCATCACCGCGAGGAGTCGCTTCGGTCGCGTTGGCCTTCGGAACCGCACTTGCCGCGCTCCTTCCGGGTGTCACAGCCGCGGAGTCCTGGTTCGTTATGGCTGACCGGATTCCTGTGTCCGAGGAACAGCGGCTGACCCTGTCCCAGACCGACCTCGACCTCGAGGAGACGTTGCGGCTTCTGCTCGACGAAAGCGGTTTGAGCCTGGTACTGGAAGGCCCTCTCCCGGACCGCACTCAGACCCGAATCTACGACGCCACGCTGGGAGAAGCCCTGGAGTCCCTGGCGAGGGCTCACGACTTTTCCTACCAGGTCGAAGGCAGCTCTCTCGTCGTCTCGACGACAGAGACGCACACCTTCCGCATCGACTATCTGGGAGATCCCGATGCGAACTTCTGGGTCGATCTCGACGAGTCCATCGTCGCCCTGCTCGGAGATGACGGCAGCTTCAATGTCTCCCCAAGATCCGGAAGTGTCACCGTCATCTCGACGCCGTCCCGCGTTCGCGAGGTCGGTCGTTATCTCGAGGAACTCGAGACCATCCTTTCCGAGCAGGTTCACATCGAAGCCAAGATCATGGAGATCTCCCTCGATGATGCCCTTCGCATCGGCGTCGACTGGACCGGGTTCGAGGACAACTGGGAAAACTTCGAACCCAGTACATCTGCCGGAGGACTCCTTCAACTGCGTACGACGGAGGATCTGGGCGGCGTCTTCCAAATGGGACTGCTGCGCACGGACAAGCTCGACATTCTGATCGAGATGTTGGAACAGGAGGGCAACCTCGAGATTATCTCCCGTCCGCGCGTCGCCGCCATGGGCAACGAGCCTGCGACCTTTCGCATGACCGAAAACGTCCCCTACTACGAGATCGAAGTCATCACGACCGAGGGAAGCGAGCCCTACGTCCAGTACGAAGTGGACTTCAAGGAAGCAGGGGTCGTCCTGGAAGTCTTCGCCCAGGTCGGCGACGACGAAATGGTCATGCTGAAGGTTCATCCGACGGTGACCACGGTCACGGGATTCACCGAGTCGCTCCCCAACCTTCCCCCCCAACCGATCATCGACGTTCGCGAAACGGAGACCTCGGTTCGCCTTCGCGAAGATGAGACGCTGGTCGTCGGCGGAATGATTCAAACCCTGGAGTCGGAACAGATCGACGGGATTCCACTCATCTCCCGGCTCCCTCTGATCGGTGGGCTCTTCCGCCGAACGAACATCGAGGAGCAGCGCCGGGAGCTGGTCATCCTGCTGACTCCACGGCTCATCGGGGATGCGTTGACCGCAAGACTACGAGACTCCGGGACGGGGATCCGAATCGAACCCACATGGATGCCGTTGGAACCTCGTAGCGCCTTCGCAGCCCACGAGCACAATCGCGCCCTGGACGCCTTTGACGCGGGGGACGTTCCGCGGGCCGTGGATCATGCGCGTCGAGCTGTCGCCTTTGCCCCGGGTTCGGCCGAGGTCCGCACGAATCTCGCCTACTTCCTGGCGCAGGCAGGTCGGATGGAGGAAGCCCGTGTCCAGTGGCAGAAGATCGCCGGTACGACCGGACGCGTCGTCGCCTGGTCCCGGACAAATCTGCTGGCGCTCGATGCAGCCCTGCGTCGGGATTCGCGTCGCCTTGACTGGATTCTGGAGAATGCAGACTCACCGCTCATCCGCGCCGCCGCGCTCGTCAACGAAGGCATCCGCCTCAAAGACCAGGGACGGTCGGAGGAAGCCCTGGCCCTCCTCGAGCGAGCCAAGAGCGAGATCGAGGTTCCGGCCCTCCACAACGTGGTCGACGAACTGATCCTGAGCTGGGAACAGCCACGAACGCAGGCGCTCCCGGGATGGGAAGAGACGGAGAGCAAGGCCGCGGCAGGAGAGTAACGACCTGAGGGGTTGGTCGGCTCAGTCAGGCCGGACGAGTCAGGCAAACTGAACGCATTGAGTCACGCTGCTTCGGCCGGTCGAACTGTGGGCGCTGCAGCCGGAGCGACTTCGTCCGGCGTGTAGTCTCCGAGGACCCGCACCATCTCTTCGACCGTCGTCCACCCTTCGGCGACCCGCCGCGTGGCATGCATGCGCAACGTCTCGAAACCGTCGGCCTTCGCCGCTCGTTCGAGTTCCCGCACGCTCTTCCCCTCGACGAATCCCCTGCGCACGGTCTCGGACATCTCTAGGATTTCGAAGACCGCGAATCGCCCCTGATACCCCTGTCCTTCACACTCCGTACAACCGGCGCCGACTTGTAGATTCAGCGGTTGACCTTCGGGCCACTGCAACGCAGCACGTTCCTCCGGCGTGGCCGGACGGGCGTCACTGCAGAACTTGCAGTTCTTCCGCATGAGACGTTGCGCCATGATCCCGTTGATCGTCGTCGAAATGAGGAACGGCGGAATCCCCATGTCACGTAGCCGGGTCAGGGTCTCGACCGCCGTGTTCGTATGCAAAGTACTAAGAACGATGTGGCCTGTAAGAGAGGCTCGCATCGCGATCTCCGCCGTTTCCTTGTCACGAATCTCACCGACAAGAATGATGTCCGGATCCTGTCGCATCAGGGCTCGCAGTCCGGAGGCAAATCCGAAACCAGCCTTCTCCGAGATCTGGGACTGGCGGATTCCGGCGAGGCGATACTCGACCGGATCCTCCAGGGTCATGATGTTCTGGCTCTCGGTATCGAAAAGCTGAAGTGCACTGTACAAACTGGTCGTCTTACCCGAACCAGTCGGTCCGGTCACGAGGAGCATTCCGTGGGGACGCCGCACGATTGCCGCGATCGCCTTCTGGTCCTCCTCCTGAAATCCGAGTTCCGCGAACCCGATCTGGACGTTGCTGCGATCGAGAACACGCAGGACGACGTTCTCTCCATTGACAGTCGGCGTCGTCGACACGCGGAAGTCAATACTCTTGCCGTCGATCTGCACGTCGAACTTGCCGTCCTGGGGCAGGCGGCGGTCGGAGATGTCGAGACCGGCCAGGATCTTGATTCGCGTCGACACCGGTTGATGAAGAGCAAAAGGAAGACGCTGCACCACCGCGAGAACCCCGTCTATACGGAAGCGAATGAGCAGTTCCGTTTCCTCCGGTTGGAGGTGGACGTCGGTGGCACGAACCCGGCGAGCTTCAAAGAGCAACTGATCGACGAGCTGGACGATCGGAAGTTCGGAACCGTCGGCGCCCTTCTTCGATATCCGCGTCGCCTCTGCGGCGACGGCCTCCAACTGATTCGATCCGCTCTGCCCACCGTAGACCCGATTGATGAGCTCACGAAGTCGGGCTTCCGGTAGTTTGACCGGTAAGGGCCGCTTCTTCGAGACCAGTTCAATGTAGTCCAAGGCCTCGAAGTCGCTTGGGTCTTTCATTGCGACTTTGATGTGCGGGCCCTCGACGGCAATCGGCATGATCGTGAAGCGGACCGCGAGCTGGTATGGAATCAAAGCGGTCGCGTCGGCGTCGGGAACGAACGCTGAACTCTCGAGGTCGCTCTTGGGGGTCTGCGGTTGGTAGAGGCGGCGGGCCTCACCTGGGGAGTCGTCTCTCGCCATCTAGGCCACCCTTCGGGAATCTGCTTCTGCATCATCCAAGCCCATGAGCCTCTTCACCGTTCCGTAGAGTTCGACGGACGAAAACGGTTTGGTCATGTGCGCATCGCTGTCCACCTTGGCCTGCTCCCAGCCCGGACCGACGGCGCGCCCCGTCAGAATGATCGTGGGAACCGATTTCCATGCTTCGGTTCTGCGGACGATTCGAACGAAGTCTCCACCCGACATGCGCGGCAGGTAGAAGTCGCACAAGACGACCGCCGGCAGCGGCCCTTCTTTCAACAACTCGATCCCTTCCTCCGCCGACTCGACCGCTTGAGTACGGATCCCGGCCCGTTGGAGCACCGCGCTTGCAGTGCGGCGGATGACGACATCGTCGTCGATGATCAGGACCATTCCTTCCTCAATCATCTTTGGACCAGTTCCTTTCACAGTAGAGGACATTGGGTGGCCCAGGTTCGTAGCGGACCACGTCCGTCAGTTCATGCAGGAGAAAGATTCCGAATCCGCCCTCGGGCAGATCTTCAGGATCGGGCTTGTTCACGTCGACGGCCGTCATGTCAAAAGGAACTCCCGGGGCTTCGACCCGGCAGGCCAGACCTCCGCTCTGGAGGTTCCAACAAACCTTGATCTCCTCATCCTCGGAGAGGCCGCCGTGCTCGATGATGTTGGCCACGGCCTCATGGACGGCGAGCTTCAGGTCCGAAGCACATTCCGCCCTGTCGCTTTCCAGCGGGTGCGCCGCCAACAACTCGTCGAGCGCTCCGTTGACCCGTTGCATCTCTGAGACTTGGGCCAGAATGTTCACTTCGCACGACGGCGCGGACTCGGACTCGCACGCGGACTGCGCTGCGCTGGTTCCCAGTTGGTCAACCGGGTTGGCGCACAGGACCAGAATCGTCTGGTCGTCCGACTGCGGCGCTCCCTTGCTGTAGCTCTCAACGTCTTCGACAATCAGTTTGCGTATGGTTTCCGCATCCGTGGCGGAAGAGGACGCAAACAACTCTTCCAGTCGCTCGTCCGTGTAGAAACCGTGCTCCGTGTTTCGGGCTTCCGTCACTCCGTCGCTGCACGCCAACAAGGTCGCCCCCGGCCCGAAAGGAAGGACGACCGGGTCCATCGCGTCAGGAGGAAAGACGCCGAGTGGTGCCTGCTCGGGATCGATGCGCATGAACGGTTCCGTCGGACCGGACCGGAACAAGACCGGCGAATGCCCCGCATTGGCCAAACGGAGTTCCGCTTTCTTCGGATCTAGGAAACCGAGAACCAAAGTCACGAACTTGCCGACTTCTTCCAAGTCGTCGTACAGCACCTTACTCAACCCTTGGAGCAGCGCATTGGGCATCTGGGACAATGGAGTCAACGAACGAAAGACGGTCCGGGTCATCGCCATGATGAGCGCCGCCGGCACACCTTTCCCGGTGACGTCACCCAGGGCAAAGGCGATTCGACCGTCGTCGAGATGCTGCACGACGTAGAAATCTCCCCCAACGCTGGAAGCCGGGATGCACGACGCCGCTACCGTGTAGCCATCGACGGTCGGCACGCTTCGCGGCATGAGCATTTCCTGGATCTCACTCGCGATTTCGACTTCACGTTGCAGCTTGGTGTTGGCCACGACCTGACTCTGCAGACGATCTGTTTCCAGGAAGCCTGCGGCGATCTCGGCCAGCGTCTGCAGGTGTTTGACCTGACGGACTCCGAGTTCCATACCGGGAAGTTCCTGTGCCCCGCAAACCAACCACCCGATGATTTCACCCTGAACGAAAAGTGGCGCCGCAACGAAGGTTTCCGGCTCGTAGCCAACGAAGGCTTCGTTGCGCCGAAAGCACCGCTCCTGGATCGAATCGGCTCGTTCCCGGTGATAGTCGTCCTCTACGGGCCACAGAATGAAGTGACTCGATCCGGACTCCTGGGCAGCAAAGAACGCGATGTCCGAAGCAAACTGCCGACTCACCTCCTCGAGGAGGACGGTGATCTTCTCGTCAAGCGCCCACGTCCCGCTCGTTTGGCCGATGATCTGATAGAGGGAAACGAGCTGGTTGGTGTTTCCAATGTGATCCTGGACGACGCGGTCAAGTTCGTCTTCCGTCTCCATCGCCGCCTGCAGAAAGGAACCGAGGGCGCGGAGTGCCCCAGCGGCGGCCTTTCCGTCGGACGAAGAGTCACCTTCGATCTCGATGGCCCCGGTCTCGCCCATGGGAATGGTGCAGGTCGATTGGGCGCTCACCGCGGTCACAGCCGCACCCGTCGTCCCCTCAGCCACCGCCGGCACAGAGGACCACACGACGTCGCCGGCTCCGTTGCGAACTCGCCAGACCGCTTCCGCTCCCCCGATCTCGACCGCCATCCGGGAAAGAGTTGCCTCGTGCTTCCAAAGCAGCTGTCTCAGGGTGTCGTCAGACTTCAATGGATGCTCCAGAGTTGGATGTGAATCCCCCGGGGCGTTTTCGTGGGCCCCAGGCTTGTCCTCCGCCTCCTCGTCGGCCGGTCGAGGCGTCCTCAAAGTCATAATCGGAGGTCGATCCCCACATCTTGACGGCCAGCCCCCGAACCTGGCTCCGCTTGGCGTCCTCCTCGAGGGTCTCTCCGAATCGCACTCCGGACGCACCCGAAGCTAAAGACGTCCCGCCGTCGGGCCGATTTTCACTTCGAAAGCGTTCACGGCATTGACCGGAGGAATTGAGATGGATCTCCAGTTCGAGGATCACGGCGGCATCTGCGTCATCCGAACGCTCGAGACCGAGCTCGGCGCCGACAAGTCGGAGCAACTGCGCGAGCAGTTGTTGGCCAAGCTCGAAGAGAATCCGAATTGCGCTCTCGACCTGAGCCAGGTGGGCTTCATGGACAGCTCGGCTCTGGGAGCTCTCGTTGCGGGAATCAAGAGCGTTCGCGGTCGGGGGCACCTCCGCCTCTTCGGTCTGCAGCCGTCGATCGAGAACCTGTTCCGGCTCACCGGAATGAGTCGAATCTTCCCCTCGGATTCCGATCAGTCGAGCGCAGTCGAATCCATTCGCAAAGCCATGGAGGCCGCTGCCTAAGCGACCTCCTCGTCCGCCCCACCTAGCAAATCCAAGCCGGATCCCGCATTCTCCCCACGTCTCACTCTTTATCGAGCGGGACGGAAGGACTGGAATGAAGGGCATTGTCGTCGGCGCCGGCGGAACCACCCGCGAGCTTCTTCGCCGCCTCAGCACCACCTGGGAAATCACCGTTGTCGAACAGGACCGGGCCAGTCTCGAGCTGGCTCGCAAGATTCGCCCGTTTCGCGCCGTTCTGGGGGACGGGTCGAGCCGCATCGTCCTGGAGCGCGCCGGCTTGGATACGGCCGATGCCCTGGTTGCAGCCACCAACAACGATGACGTCAATCTGGAAGTCTGTCGCATCGGGAAGTCCGCGGGCCTGACCCGGATCGTTGCGATTTCTGCCGACCCGGAGCGCATCCCCGACTACCGGGAACTTCAGATCCCCGCCTTCTCTCCCGACCAGCTTCTGGCACGCCGCCTCGAGGAAGGCTTGGAGTCCCGACGCGTCAGTTCCCAGTCGTTTGCCCGAGGGCGCGCGGAAGCCATCGAGTTCGAAGTCGCGGAAAGTTCATCCGTACGCGGTCGCGCCCTCAAGGACCTACGCGCACGTAGCTGGGTCGTCGGGACCATTCTCCGCGATGACGAGCTCCTCATTCCGCATGGCGACACCCGCTTCCAGCCCGGCGACCTCGTTACGGTGGTCGGCGCGGGCGCGGACTTCGCGGAGATTCTCCGCACGTTCACCGCGGGAGAGGCGCGTTTCCCTTTGGATCACGGAAAGAACCTCGCCGTGGCTCTGGAAGAGAAGGGACTGGAGCGCACGGTCGCGGAGACATCGCATCTGATCAAACACTCGCGGGCCACGTCTTTGCTGCTCATCCAAAAAGACCCGGATGTCATTCGTGACATTGACGAAAAGGCAAGACAAGACCGGCTGGTCGATATGGTCAACGCAAACTCGGACGGTGTGGAAACGTTGACCCGTCTCGTAAAGACGGGACCGGAACGGACACTCGAGCAGGTCACCCTGTCGGAGAGCATCGGAATCATCGTGCGCTCCGCCCCCGGAGGAGGCGCGGCCGGACTCTGGCGCGCCCGACGCATCGTCGCAATGGCCCGTAAGACCCGTCGGCCGGTTTTGATTTCCCGCGGGTCGCATCCCTACAACCGGATCCTCGTCACAGCTCGCCGAACCCGGGCCGGGCGCACCGCCGCACGGACGGCTATCGACCTTGCCGTTCAGAACAAGTCGGAGCTCATGGCCCTTGCCACCGTCGATCCCGTTTTCCTGGCCGCTGCCGACGCTCCGCAGGAAGCCCGTCTCGCCATCAGCTTCGTGCGTGAGGAAGCGGCCGTCCTCGGGCAACCCGTGAAGAGCCGGATCCGCCGAGGCAACCCCGTCCGAATCTTTCTGGAAACGGCGAGAGAGGAGTCGGACCTTCTGGTTTTGGGCGTCGATCCCGAAAGGAAGAATCGTTTTCAGATGGGAGTCGTCGAACACCTGGCCCACCGAGCCAAGGTTTCCGTCCTGCTCGTTCCATCTCGGGAGTAGCCGTGCACGAGGCCACCACTCTCATTCTCATCGCCGCCGGCGCACTCGTGCTCCCACTTCTCGCCGGACGCCTGCTCGTCCCCGCCGTCGTTCTCGAGATTTTCTTCGGCGTGGCCATGGGACCGCACGGACTGGGTCTCATCGAACACTCGGAGTTGCTCGAATTCCTCGCGGAGTTCGGGTTCTTTCTGCTCATGTTTCTTTCGGGATTCGAGATCGACTTCGGCAAGCTGGGACGTCAGGGTCCCGGGCAAATCGCCACGGCACTACTCATCTTCGGGTCCACTCTGGGTTTGGCCTTCCTCTTCGCCCACCAGATGGGCTTTGGCCCCTTTGTCACCTTCCTTCTTGCAACGACTTCGATGGGCTTGGTCGTTCCGACACTGCGATCAACCCGGCGCACGCACACTCCATTGGGACAGTCGATTCTCATCTCCGCGGCCCTCGCCGACTTCCTCACCATGATCGGAGTCACGCTCTTCGCGCTTGCCTACGAACACGGGGTCGGATGGCAACTGACGAAGGTCCCCGCGCTCTTTGCGATCATTGCTGTCATTCTCCTGGCGTTGAGGACAGCCGCCTACTGGTACCCGGAGAAGTTCGAACGCCTCTTCAGTCCCGACGATCCGGAAGAGATGGGCATCCGAACGAGTTTGGCGCTCCTCTTCATCTTCGTCGGACTGTCGCTGGCCTTGGACGTCGAGCCCATCCTTGGGGCCTTCCTCGCCGGGACGGTCTTCTCCCTGGTCTTTCCCCATCGCGGATCGCTGGAACGCGAACTCTCCGGATTCTCGTTTGGATTTCTGATTCCGATCTTCTTCATCCATGTCGGTGTGAGCTTCGACATCGGAGCCCTGATTCAGCCGCAAACCCTGGCCGAAGCCGGGCTCATCATCGTTGCGGCTTTCGCCGTCAAATTGATCCCTTCCCTGTTCCTACTTCTGCGCGGGATTCCCCTGCGGGAGGCCCTCTCGGCGGGCGTCCTCCTCTCCGCGCGGCTCAGTCTCGTTATTGCCGTGGCGGCCCTCGGTCTCAGGCTGGGGTTGATCCGACCGGAGCTGGAAGCGGAGATCATTCTCCTGGCCGCCGCAACCACGACATTTGCTCCGACAATCTTCCGTATGTTGTCTCCTCCCTTGCCGTTGGAGCCCAAGCCGAACGGACTGCCGGAACCCGTTCAGGACCTCTGACCTTCCCCGAAACTCGCAAATGTCCAAGGTTGGGGGCCTCGGCTGCCTGCGGCTGCAGGCAGCATGAGCCCGGAGCATCCAAAACATGAGATTTCTGATATCATAGAAGGCCTAGTGTTAGACGCTCGGGCGAGGCGCCTCCGCATCCGGCTCTTTTCTCGGGTCCACTCTCATACAAAACACACCCAGGGGGGTTAGATGAACCGCTACCTGACCGTGCTTGGAGCAGTGGCCATGCTGCTCTTTTCGGCGGCACTGGCTGAAGCATCCGTTCCGCGTAAGGTCTTTGGAGAAGAGTTCGGGGCCAGTTGGTGAACGTTCTGCCCATACGCGCGGTGCGCGATGTCGCAGATGGAAACCGAGTTCCCAGGCCAGTTCATTCACGTTGATACCCACGTTTCCGGAGACCTCTTCTTCGGTTCCGAAGCCAGTGCCCGTGGCTCCCGCTACGGCGTCAGTGGAATTCCGGATGTGTGGTTCGACGGCCTCGTCCGTAACACAGGCGCAGGCAGCTGTGCCGCAGCCGCCAGCACATACCGCAACCGCATCAACGCCCGGATCGCCGCGACCAGTGGCCTTTCGCCCATCGATGTGGACGTGGTCATGGAAGTCGCCGGCGGTATGGCCACCATCACCGGAACGGCCGAGCTTGTCGACGACGTGACCCTGCCTGCCCTCCAGATGACTCTCTTCGTGGTCGAGGATCCGGTCGTCGAGTGTTGTGACTCCCAAGGCAACGACACCTACAAAGCGGTCAGTCGCGGGATCCGTTCGAACCCGATCACGTTGACCTTCGGCGGAGGAACGGTCGATGTGGTGGAGAGCTGGCCGGTCGACGCGAGCTGGAACGCCGACAACATCTACGCCGTGGCCGTAGTAGAGAACGTCAGCGCTCCCCGTGAGATTCACAACGCTGAGATCTTCCGCAGCTTCCTCCGGATCGCCTTCGACACCAACGTCGTTTCGATCCCGGACGCGAACGGAACGGTCGAGGTCACGGGAACGATCACCAACGGCAACGATGACGGCGACAACTTCGACCTCAGCGTTTCCAGTGATCTGGCCTGGGCTCAGGAGTTCCAGCTCGAGGGTGACCCGACCTGGTACACCAACACGACAATCTTCCTCAACTCCGGAGAAGATCGGGGCGTGACGTTCCGTGTAACCACGGACGGTACGGCCGCCAAGGCCAACAGCTACCTGACGGCCAACGGCGCGGTCTTCTCGGCGACGGGAACGCTGCGTATCTTCAACGGTTCTCCCTCCATCCTCCTCGTCGACGCCGAAACGTCGGGCGAATGGGAGCAGGCCTTCGAGGACGCCGTCGACCAGATGGGCTTCTTCTATGACTACAACGAGTCGCCGGCCAACGGTGGTCCGCTCTTCAACCTGACGAACGGATACGACCTGGTGATCTGGCACACGGGTTACTCCTCGGCCGCCATGGGTGCGGATCAGGGTGCCGGTCTTGTTGAATACCTGAACAACGGCGGAAACCTGCTGCTGTCGTCGATGCAGTTCAACGCTGCGCAGGGCAACACGCCTGCGCTGCAGGCGCTGCTCGGAATCGACAGCATCGTCGCCAACGGTGGATCCGATTTCGCCAACGGCGTGAACGGCGACCCGATCAGTGACGGCATGGCCTGGGACCTGGTCTGGCCGCAGCCTTCGGCCAACCGTTCCGACGACATTACCCCGACGGCCACGGCCGCCGTGGTCTTTACCGACTCCGATGGAGACAAGAACACGATCCGGCACGAGCTGGTCGGTGGTAACCGCACCGTTTACTGCTCGATCGTCCAGGACGTCTTCGACGACGGTAAGATTCCTGTCGCCGAAGCCATGATCAACTGGTTGGTCGGTGGCTTGGATCCGGCGGACGTCAACGACGCTCCGTTCGTTTCGAAGGTCATGGGTGTGAGCCCGAATCCGTTCCGCAACGGTACCGATCTCAGCTTCGCGCTCTCTGACTGGGCCGCGCAGATGCCGGTTTCGGTCAAGGTCGTGGACGCCAGCGGTCGTCTCGTGCGGAACCTCTTCCAGGGCAACCTGGAGGCCGGTTCGCACAACATCACTTGGGATGGAAACGACTCCAACGGTCGCTCCGTCGCCAACGGCCTCTACTTCGGTATCGTCCGCAACGCGGACGGTGAGCAGCGGGCCAAGATCGTTCGGATGGCCGACTAAGTCGACCACGTCCGAAACGCCTTCGAGGAGAGCCAAGCTCTTCTCTGAGATAGGAAGCGGGTGAAGGGAAATCCTTCACCCGCTTCGCTTTTCAGTGTGGTGACAGACTTCTCGTCGACCGCGAAAGCGGGCTAGGAGAAGGGGTTCTCTGGCAGATCTGCCGCGCGCGGCGGGCGGGGTGCGGAAAGAAGGCAACGGCTAGGCGGGCAGAGCGTGACCCTCATCACTCTCGGACCGCCCCCCCAGCAGAAGCGCGATACCGCTGGCCAGGAGCGGTCCCACAAAAAGAACTTCGACGACGCCCCCGGTCGGTCTTCCTCCCGGCTGAAACAAACCAAAGAAGTGAATGAAAAAGGCGGCAGCAACGAGAAGCAGGAGTCCGCTGACACGCGGAATCCGCCTGGCCAACCCGGCCAGAACGAAGAACGGCACGGCCAAAAGAGGATGCAGAAGCAGGGCGGTCCACCCCGTCCACTCTGAGCCGGTGTTGGCAAGAACGGCAAAGACCAGCCACACCATGCCGAAGACGATCAGAATGCGACGAGCCGCGTTGGCCGGACCCCAATAGTCCATCAGGGAACTGAGAAACCACGCGAACCAGGCCAGGATCAGAAACAGAGTCGCGACCGTTTCCTCTCCCCCGTAACTCCCACCGGTCCGGAAGTAGGCGACGAAGAAGAACGCAACCAGACCGACGACGAGGTACGCGTGGTAGCCCGCCCGGTGATCGGAGTGGCGCTGGAACTCGTCCTTGTCACCAAGCCATCCGACTTCGCGCAAGAGGCCCGGGCCAAACGTGCCCAGAGCGGTCAGCAGCAGGAACCACCAGCTGATCCGGGTCAGAAGAAACCCGGCAATGGCGAGTCCTCCCGCGATCAGGGTCACACGGGAGAAGCTCCAACGGCGCCTATCGGCTTGCTCGGTCATCGTCCTCTCCTTTGCTCAAATGAAAGAGGTCCTCAACGGAAACGGAAAAGAGCGCGGCCAGCCGGAGGGCCAGGGCAACGGATGGGGTGTACTTTCCCTTCTCGATGGAAAGGATGGTCTGCCGCGTAACTCCGACACGCTCCGCGACTTCCTGCTGTGTCATCTCCTGGATCAAGCGGTGCTGGCGCAATCGACATGAGATTTCAGTTTCGCGTCTCATGCCCAGAAAAGTACAGTTAACTGTACATTTGGTACAGCAAACTTTACTTATGGTCAGTTACGGATCGCCGTATGGAAGCCGACGAGACGGAGTCGGAAGGAGACACCTTCGCGGGAGTTTGAGTAGACTGAGGACCGGGCTAAGTTGCGGCCTACATGGACTTTGAAACGGACTCTCGCGACGCCTGGTCGTTTGATGCCTGGGCCGTTTTGGAAGGAGCGACCAAGAATCCGCGAATCGTCACTCCAGTCTCTGACCTTGCACCTTTCCGAGACCCCTGGCGGCGGCCTGGAGAAGATCGTCGTCGAGTATCGGGACGGGGAACGGCGCACCCGTCAACGCGGTCGGGACTGGAAAAGCAATGCGCGCACGGAGACCCTGATCGCGGCTCTCGCTCTGCTCGTCCTCCGGGGCGACGCGACCGGGGAGCCTGGGCTCGACGGCCGGAAGAGCCCGGAGGAAGCTACGCTTTGCGCACGGATTCATGACCTTTGGCACACCCCGCGAAAACGCCCGGAGTCCCACTGGCTCGATTCCGTCTTCGATCGGGATACCCGCGACCTCCCCTCGCCGTTGGCGGCCGTGCTCACGAAGACCGGCTCACGTGAAAGAGCGGTGGTCGGGTTGGCCGAGGGAGTGGACGGGGCGAACCTCCGCTTCTTCCGGCTTGGGCGTCCCTTGCACCGAAAAGAACTCGCTTCGATCCTCCAGTCTTCGATCGGGATCCGCCACGAGTTCGCAAAGGACTCTCGCGCTCTCTGCCCGCAGTTCACAGGTGGATTCTTTGGACGGGAGACCCTGCTCGAGGAGTTGCAGCGACTGGTTGCGACACACGCGCTGATCGTTCTCGTAGGTCCGCACGGGATCGGAAAGACTCGGTTGGCTTGCGCTGCTGCGCAACTCTGGCGCGGACCGACGGTGTTTCTGCGCGCCGACCCGACGGATCCGTTTCGAAGTGTCGCGGAGCACCAAGGACCGGAGGGAAGCGGCACTCTCTACATCATCGACCAGGACTCTACGGTCGAGACGTCCACTCCAAACGAGGCGTCCTCTTGGTCTCCGGAAGGGACCTCGACGCGAATCGCGGCTTCGGTCCACGTCGAGCCTTCGGATCGCTTCCTGGTCACCGCGTTGGAGCCGCTCGGAATCGATGGTGAGCGAATCATTCTCGTCCCACCGCTGACGGTTCCGACGCTCTCTGTCGGCGCGGAAGACATTCTGAAGTCGGTCGAGACTCCTCACACGGCAGCCGAGCAACTCTTCCTCGACCGGGCCGGACAGAACGCCGCCACAACCGACACGCTGCTGCTAAGAACCGTCTGCAGTCTCACCGGAGGCGTACCGCGCGTCCTCGAACTTGCGGCCGATGCCTTGGACCGATTCCCGCTCTCCGCACTTCCGGAGCTCCTGGAGACACAGCCGTCACTGCTTTCCTCCCGTCGCGGTGAGACGGGTACGGCGCGGGGCGCGCTGGACCGGCTGATGCGGGAAACGTTCACCCGACTCTCCCCTGCCGAGCAGAGCGCGCTTCGCTGTCTTGCCTGGCTTCCACAGGGTTGGTCCTTGGAAGCGGCCGGCAGCGTGACCGCCTACTTTCCTGCCGTGCATGACCGGCTGTTGGCGTGCGGAATCGTCGCATCGATCGGCCCCGACAATTTCGACATCATGACCCCGCTCAGACACGGGCTCCGTCACGGCTGGGCGGATTTCGATCCTTCGCTCTCGGCCGCTGCCGCAGGCTCCGTTCTGGATCTTGCACTACAGCAGACCCCGACACGGGGCGGGGCGAACGCCACGGCTGTTTCGGAAACGCTTCACGCCGGACTCGATGTCGCCCTGACCTCGAGTCGCCTTCCGGAAGCGACCCGACTACTCCAGCGGTTGTTTCCGCTTTGGATCGTCACCGGTAAGTGGACGACCGGTCGCGCCATCTGTCGGCGTCTTCTCGAGCACCCTGGGCTCGCACCGTCAGACCGGATAGCGGCACTGAGTGTCTCCGCAGGTTTGGAGTTTCAGCAGGGAGAAATCCCGGTTGCTCGTACGAGCTACGAAGAGCTGTTGCGCGAAGCACAGACGGCATGCGATCCGCACGCAGAAGCGCAGGCGCATCACGGGCTCGGCAGCATCGCCTTCCGCACCAACCATCTCCAGGAAGCAGAGTCGCACTTTCAGGACGCGTTGCGCGGTTGGTCGGTCGCCGAGCACGGAGCCCAACGCCTTCTGGCACTCAACAACCTGGCCGCCGTCGCCGCATCTCGAGGTGCGATGGATGTCGCCACCACCCGTTTCGAGGACGTGGCCAAGACCGCGCGGCAGGTCGGCGACGATCGTACACTCGCCAGTACGCTTCACAACCTGGGCCTTCTGAGATGGCAGATGAAGGAAGAGAGTGAGGCGGAGCAACTCTTCTCCCAAAGCCTGAAGGTTTGGGATCGTCTCCGCGATCCTTGGGGACGGGCCAACGCGATGAATAGTCTGGCCGCGATCGCCTTGGCCAAAGGGGACCTTGGAAAGGCGCGGGAAATGCACACGGAGAGCCTGCGCGTACGCGCCGAAACCGAAGATCTGCCGGGGGTCGCCGGGTCACTCGAGGGGTTTGCGAGCTTGGCGTTGGCGGCGGGGGCTCCGGCCCGAGCTCTGCAGCTTCTGGCCGCGTCGGCGTCTATTCGTCAGGAGTACGAAATTCCGTTGGACGACGGAAACCAGCGAAGAGTGCAGGCGGAAGAAGAACGCGCTGCCGCGGCACTCGAACCTCACGCCGTGTCGGTGGCCCGGACCTTGGGGCGTGCCATGACCTGGAGGGAAGCGGTTGCCTTCGCACTCGAACGCTGATGCGAAAGGGCCGGAGGGTCTGTCTGGCCGGCGGAATGGGGCCACCATCTGGTTCCGCGCTTGGATCCTTCAGTTCGCGCTGTTGGCTCTTGCCATCCTACTTTACCGGTGGTTCGGCCACTCCGCGATCGAGAGCGGCCACGCCGGACGATCCTTTCCTTTGATCAATGAGGTCTTCGCGGAACGATCCGACATCCCGGTCACCCGGTTCCTGAGCACGGCGGATTGGCTCGTCGACAACCTGGTCTTTGCCGGGATCGTCTTCCTGCTTGTTCAGCTCTTCGCTATCGTCGTGATGAGACGTCGTAGGCAAACTCCGGTCGCAAGGGAAGCTGGAATCGAACGAGTGGAAAAGGACGCAGAAGCCGACACAAGTTTGACGCTCAGCGGAACCAAGAAGGTTCTCTTTTCCCTTATCGTCCTCCTGATCCCCATGCTTTTCGTGCTGCTTCCCTACATCGCGCGGTACCACCAGTACCGCACCGGTCTCGAAGCGCCGCCCGGACTGGAAGACGGAACCTACGACCCACCCGAGATGCCGGAACTGACTCCGGAGCAGCTTCTGCAGGTAGGCAAGGGGCACCAGGCCCGGAAGCCGCCGCTGCAATCCTATCTCAACTATCCGAGGGAGAAGTCGCCGGGAACGGTTCGCGTCGGCATCTTCGGCGGTTCGTTTTCTCTGGGAGAGGAAGCCGCGCTCGAACACGACACGGCAACTCATCTCGAGCGTTTACTCGCCGAAGGCGGGGCCCCACACGTCGAGGTCATCAACTTCGGTGTCAGCGGATTCGGTGTCAGCCAGGCTGCGCTTCTATGGGAGTACATCGGCAAGAACTACGACCTCGACTACGTCGTCATGATGCCGTTCTACTTCCACGTTACGCGGGACAATTCATTTCTTCACACGGACAACCACTTCGGCCCCATTCACGGGATCTACGTCGCCGAAGGCGATACCGCAAAGTATGTACCGATCGTCGGAGAAGACCGACTCGACTCCTGCCGGAAGTACTTCTCGCCGTTTCAACCTTTGCGGTACTGGCGCTACGACGACCGGGTTCCAATGGCTTTTCGTCCCCTCCTACCCCAACCGTACGGACGCCGCGGCAACCCCTTCTACTACGCAGACGACGCACGGTCCGCGACCCACAACATGTACCGCCGCCTCTACGAAAAGATCGCGGCCGAGACCAGGCAACTCATCGTCTTTGCGGATCCACGGATCTACCCGAAACTGGCCGCGATTCACGGCGGAAACATCCACGTGTTTCCTTCGATGCTCGACAACTTCCGGGAGCCGGGCTCTTCTCTTTATCGCGCGCCCTTCGATCATCCGAGCGGAATCGGTTACGAGATCTACGCGGCGGAGCTGGCGGCTCTGCTCCTGGGACGGGAACGTCCCGAGTTCCGCGCACTGTGGGTTTCGGACGAACTTGCCGATGCGTCGGGATCTGAGTTCGAGCTAAAGACTCTACGAAACGTTCATCAGACCGGACTCACGATCGAAGGGTCAGTCGTTGCCGAACTTCGTCAGAGACGAGCAGGTGACTCGAGGCGAGGAAGGTATCGGCGCAGCGTTCACTTCGACGAAGAAGACGTCTCGGGATTGGTCATGTACTCGAAGAATGACTTCCGCCTCTTCATTCCACTCTCTTTCGTGCCCAAGGGCGGGGACGAAGTCCGGTTGGAGTGGAAGCAGGAAGGACGGGACCGGCACCGGCTCCTCGGGCGCGTTTCTCGCATGCGTGGTCCCCTTGGTCAGGTGTCCCTGGAATGGATGCGCCTGAGACTCGAGCCGGACGCCGAGACTTTCGTCCAGTGGGTCGACGGCGATGAGCTTGGGTTCCTCAACATCGAGTCGCGGGCCGAGGTCTCGGAGGTCAAGGTCACGATCGGCGGCGAACTCGCCCTCACGGGGCAGACACGCGAACTCAGAAAGCGCCGCATGCCCGGTGGCCTGGGGAGACTTCTGCTGGGGGATCCCTGGATCCGAACCGTGACGGTACTCGAACCCACGATTTCCAGTTTCATGTACTTCCGAGGTTGCGCCGGTCAGTACGTCGACGTGTCCGGGCTCACGGAGGAAAGCGGCGTTCTCGGCCTGAGACTTTCGGACCGGGAGGGCAACGTCGACACCCTTCCGCTGTTCCAGTACCAGGCGGTCCCGGCACAGGCTCCGCCCTTCGAACCGCGTTATGCCGCGCCGATCCGCCCCCGATCGACGAGCCCACTTTCTCCTGAACGGTAGAACTCCGCTGAAAAGTAGGTTGTGGCCGGAGGATTGCGGACGGGATCCCGCTAAGTGTTTCTGGGTCGTTGACGTTACAGCGACGATCCGCCGTTGTCGTTCTCCCCCCGGTTTGATCCCCAAAGGACGCTGTGTCGTCGCAGGTTAGGAATCCGGCGTCCGCAATCTTCCGTCCACATCCCAAAAGTATGTCGGGTCTCCCGGCGGCCCTGCGCAGGAGGGGTTGAACGGCAGAAATCAACCCGAATCGAGTACATACGAAGGAGACCTCCGATGACACAGACCACGACCCAGGCCCCGACCCACGCCCCGACCCAGCCGGACTACACCGCCATCAAGGCCAAGCAGCAGGCAACCTGGTCCGCCGGTTCCTATTCCAAAGTCGGATCCACGCTGCAGATCAGTGGGGAGCGGCTCGTCGAATGGGTCGACGCTCGCCCCGGCGCAACCTTTCTCGACGTTGCCGCCGGAAACGGCAACCTGACCCTGGCTGCGGCGCGCCGGTTTTGTCAGGTCACATCATCCGACTACGTTCCGGAGCTGCTCGAGGCCGGACGGGCCCGGGCGGAAGCCGACGGTTTCGATGTCCGCTTTCGTCACGCCGATGCCGAGGAGTTGCCGTTCGACGAAGGATCGTTCGACTACGTCGGATCCACTTTCGGGGTCATGTTCACCGCCAACCAGGAGGCCGCCGCAGCCGAGCTCATGCGGGTCTGCGCTCCCGGCGGGAAGATTGCGTTGGCGAACTGGACACCGGACGGATTCATCGGACAGATCTTCAAGACGATCAGTCGCTTCGTGCCGCCACCGGCCGGTCTGCAGTCCCCCGCCCGTTGGGGAACGGAAGAGTTCCTCCACGAGCAGTTCGGCCCGGACGCACAGTCGATCCAGGTCCGTCGCCGCACCTTTGACTTTCGCTACCAGTCCGCCGAGCACTTCCTGAGCTACTTCAGGGAATTTTACGGTCCGACGAACCGGGCGTTCGCTGCCGTTGGGGCTCGTGCTCCGGAACTCGCGGCCGCCATCCTCGAACTGTCGGAGTCTTCAAATGTCGCGACGGACGGAACCCTGAGGGTGCCTTCTGAGTACATCGAAGTGGTCGTGGTCAAGAAATCGTAGTTGGTTCGACCCGCCAGTGCACTGCGGGTAGCCACGGCTGGAACATCCCCAATAAGGCCGTCGGATCCCATCGGGAACCGGCGGCCTGCTCCATTTCGGTCCAGTGCCTTCGGTCAGTCGCGGTTGACCAACGCGGCTACTTCCTCGAGGTCAGCCTCGGTTAGGTCGGAAAACCAGCGGATACGGCCCATCACTTCGCGAGTCCCGAAGTACTCCGCCGCGCACGGGGCGTGAATGTTGCCCGATGGTTCGAACATGCCTTCCTGGTAGAAAACCAGTTTCAATCTCCAGTCGCCCTTCTCGATCAGTTCCCGACAGTGGCGGCAACGAGCCCGCCCTGACGGAGCCCGCTCCGCCCCATCGAGTCTTGGCAACCGTTCGTGCTCGGTCCCGGACTCGGCCAAAGAGATCCAACTGGGGTCGATGCGGGAATCGGTGGACGCCGGGCCGTCCGACGTCGAAACATCCCCTGCCGAGACGCTTTCTGGAGATGCATTTGATGCGGAGTCGTTTGATGCGGAGTCGTCCGATGCGGAGGCGCCCGATGCGGAGTCGTCCAATGCCGGGGCGCCTTCCGCGAAGTCCTCCGATGCGGAGCCGTGTGATGCGGAGTCGTTTGATTCGGAGCCGTTTGATGCGGAGTCGCCCGCTGCCGAATCGCCTTCCGCCACGCCTTTCGATGCGGAATCGCTCTCTCCCTCCCGGGCAGCGTCCTCCGCATCACTCATCGCCTCGAGAATCGCTTCCGGCCGTTTGTAGCATGCACAAACGGGATGGAACCAAAGCGTCATCTCTCCCTCACCAAACATGTTTGGCATTCGCTCGCCGAAACGCAAAACACCCTTGTCGATCTTCTTTCCACAACCTCGACACTTGGCGCGACCGGACGGAGCCGACTCGAACACGTGACCCACCGATGAACCTCCTCACATTCCCCGCCGAATGAGACTGGTCCAAGGGTACACTCCGGCGCGACGAAGGTCGCCGATCATCACAATCTTCAAGGAGCCCCCCATGAGCTCGGACATGCGGCTGATCGAGGGATACACCTGCCGCCCGTTGCAGCCGGATGAGTTTCGGCCGTTCTTCGACCGGCATCATCGGAGTATCTTCCGCGACCACTCGATGCTGGATCTCGACTCGATCCTCTCCGACGAGGAGCGGGAAAGGAGCGCACCCCTTCTGGAGAGGGCACGTGGTCTCTATCGGCTGACACTCGGCGTCTTCTGTGGAGACGAACTGGTCGGCTGGACCTTCGGACGTCAGGAGACTCACGAAAGGTACTACATGACGAACACGGCTCTGCTGCCGGAGCATCGAGGAAAAGGCGTCTACAAGGCGCTCCTTCCCGCCGTTCTCTCCATCCTCGAGAAGGAAGGGTTCCAGGTCGTCTACAGTCGGCACTCCGCGACCAACAACGAAGTGATCGTTCCGAAACTCAAGGCGGGTTTCGTCATTTCCGGAATGGAGCTGTCCGATCTGTTCGGAACGTTGGTCTACCTGTCGTACTTCTTCAATCCGGTCCGGCGTCGAGTCGTCGATGTTCGTTGCGGGCAGGCGACACCCGACGAAGAGATTCGGCGTGTCCTTGGGTATTGACCTCGACCGAAGTCAACGAACCAACCCTATTAAGGGCAGGGATCGTCGAGCGACAAGATTGCGGAAGAGTGCACCAGTCGGGGCCGCCGCAGCCAGAACGACGCAGAGGTAGTCGATGCGGAACGCCATAGAGTAGACCGTAACCGATGAATCGGTAGTGATTGAAGTTCTCCGCAAGGCACGACGACGACAAAGAGATTGAGGGCAAGCACAAAGCGGTAGCTGTGGCAGATTTCGTCATCGCAATAGACCGTCACGAATAGTTCGGGCTGGGTCGATCACTCCGCACCGTCGCCGACACCGATTAACGTACATATGTTCGTTTTCTTGTTGACTTCTACATTGTCTCCGTTTAAGTTCCACCTTATACGTCGTCATGGAAGGCGACGCCCCCGATCCTGACACAGACTCCGAGCAAACTACGCCGGCATTCTCGATACCGACATCGAGCAGGTTGCACCGACATGCGCATCGACCACAAAGCTATCGCTGTCTATGAGCGTGAGATCCTGGCCCCCGCTTTGGGTTGGCCCAAGGAGTCCTTCGTTCGGCCGCCTCGTGTGCATGAAACTCGACTCGACCAGCAAGTCAGGGACACGCAGTCGCGTATCGCCGCAACGAAGCTGTCCCGGATCGACTTGTTGGGTCGCATCCGGCGGGAGGTCGACCCGCTGGATCTCGGGTACTCACGGACTTCGGTTTTTGCGAATGAAGAGCTGGGAATCAGTCATCGATCCTTTCAGGACGCTGCGCGCATTTCACGCGAGACTGAAACGCGACCACTACTTCGTCGCGCGATGGCGGAAGGGATCATCTGCGAGTCCAAAGTCCTGACGATCCTTCCTGTCCTGGATGTTGACAATGAAGTCGAGTGGTTGCGAACCGCCTGCTCGCTCACAAACAAGGCTCTCAGAGAGCGCGTGCAGCGGGAGAGGGATCTAAAGAAGGAACGAGCGGTGGCGGAGGAAAGAGGTCCCGCAAAGGAGTTGTGCGGGAAGGAAGAACCCGAGAAAGAAAACCCGACGAAAGAGCGACGGGAAGACCCCGATCCGCGCGACTTCGGCCTAAGGAGTCTGAACGATCTCAACGGGTTCGGGAATCACGGAGCAAACCACCGCTATCACCGCGGGATGTGGCTCCTGGTCGATGTCGAATGCCCGACCCAGTTTCGCTGGATCTTCGAGGCCTTCTGCGAAGACGTCGCACGTCGGACCGGCGGTCCGGCAAATAGTAGCCAGGCCCTCGAGGTCCTGCTGGCCGAGTTCGAGGCTTCAAACTTCGTCGATCTGTATGAGCCTCCCGACGAACCGCCGGAGTTCTTCGAGAACGAAACCGACGGTGGAATCAGGGAGATACCGCAAACCGGTGGCAAAGGTATGTCGGTGATTCGCGTTTCCAATCACGACGACTACGTCTTGAGCAAGACTCGACTAGCCGAACTGGATGCCGTGATGGCATCGGAGTTCGGGAGCAACGGCGGCGCGGAAGCCGTGGTCGAGGACCTCGTAGGTGGGAACGCCGCCGGAGGGAGCCTAACGGGTACGGGTCTGTCGGGCGCGAATCCAACGGGAAAGAGTGCAACGGGTACGAACCCATTGGGTACGAACGCTGCAAACTTGATCCGTGAGTTCCGATCTCTTGAAGCGAAGCTTCGGTCTCTTCGCAATCATCTGGCTTGTCTGCTCTATGACATTCGGAGCACGCACGCTTGGCGGCCGCTCGGTTTCGACTGCTTCCGTGAGTATGTCGAAGATCGCTTGGACGTTTCTGTTCGGACCGCCAACCAGTGGATTCGGGCGTGGCAGACTCGCTCCCGCACGCTGCATGAAGCTCAGTCCGCCGAGGAGCTTCGCACGACATCACTTCTCGCACTCAGCCGAATCGAACGCGCCGGAGCGGGCGGAGAGAGCATGCGTTTGTGGCGTCAGCGCGCAACGGAAGTGACCGCCGCGGTTCTCGAACAACAGGTCCGTTGGGCAATGGCGCACGAGGATCTATTGCCGATGCCGAGAAGTGCCGATGACGATCTTGGCGACGCCGATCTTGGCGACATCGATTCTGGTGACACCAATCTTGGTGGTAACGATCTTGGTGGCACAAACCCTGGTGACGACCCCGGTGACACCAATCTTGACGATACCGTTTCTCGGCCCCCTCGGCTTCGCCTCGCTCCACCGTCTGAAGTTACCTGGCCTGCGATCGCGGACCGTCTTCGTCGGACTCCGGAACTGATTTCTCTGCCCGCGTTCCATGAAGCCGCTTTCGAACACGACGCCGAGATCCAGCGCGATGCTATGTCGGCATGCTGGGTCGACGGGAGCGACACGTGCGTCGGGAACGACACTAATGACACGGACGACCCGGACTGTGATCCTGCAGGTGAGTCGGTCGGTGTGGGCGCCGCAGGACTCGACACTCAGTCGGATCCAACTGAGGTGCCCGAAGCCACCGACGATGTCCCGCCTGACCCGACGGCGATGTCCAAAGCGGCCGCCGACTTCTTCGGGAAGATTTCTGCGTGCTACTGGGAGGAGATGCTTCGAGTGCCGGATCCGACCGAGAAATGCACTTCTGTCATCCGTCTTCGCACCGACATCGACCTGCTGGACGCTCTCGATCGCACGATTCGCCGAGTCCAGGCCGCACACGGAGAGGACAAACCGGATTGGTGGTGCCTGGAACTCATGATTCTGTATGTCCGCAATGGATGGGTCCTGGGAGACCGGGACTTTCGCCGCCGAACGGCCGAGTTCAACATCCTGGCTCGCGACGGCTTCCAGTGCACCTCTCCACGATGCAACGCGCGCACCAACCTAAACGTCCATCACATCGACTTCCGGTCCCAGGGCGGCAGCGACGATCCGTCGAACCTGACGACACTTTGCGCTGCCTGTCATCTGCAGGGGGTCCACACTCGGGCAACGATCGCGGTGGGTGGGATGGCTCCGCATGACCTGCGATGGAGTTATGGTGCCGATGCGAAGCTGGGCTTTGTCTAGAGCTATGGCCTTACTCATCCAGCCGTTCACGGGAGCGGGACCTGAGATCCTCGGACGTCCCGACCTCTACGTAGCGACGATCGTGCACGTCCGCCTCCTCGAGTCGGCCGAGCTTACGCAGCACGGTGGCGAGATGATGATGGGCCTCGTCGTAGCCGGGATCGACAGCAAGGACTTCCCGAAACAACGCAGCACTTCGGGCCCACGACGACTCGTCCTCCTCGTCTCTGTACGCATAAGCAAGGTTGAACAACCCCTGTCGATGTCGGGGCGCGACTTCCAACAACTCTTCATAAACGCGGATCGAGTCACCGCGTCGTCCCAGACGCTGGTACGTGAAGCCCAGATTGAAGAGAAGCTCCTCTCCCCTATTCGAACTCTTCCTGGCGTACTCCCCCTCCAGAACAACGAGTGCCTCGTCGAACTGTCCGGCGCGAATGAGATCCAGGGAATGTGGAGTCGCCGCTTCCAACGTGTCCAATCGCACCTTCGCCCATCCCTGGTGAGGATCGATGGACAACAGCTCCTGATAAGTCTGCCGCGCTTCGCGGACTCGTCCATGACGCTCGTAGAACTCGGCGAGAAACTGATAGCCTTTGACATAGTTGTCGCGCAACGAAAGCGCAGTGCGCATCTCGCGTTCTGCCTCGGCCACGTTCCCCGCCTGGTCCAAGCCGTACCCGAGAAACAGATGCGCTTCGGCCAGATCCGGCCACAGGCGGACGGCCTGACGAAGGTGTGGAAGTCCTTCCTCAACCCGTCCTCGCCTGACGTAGGCGTGTCCAAGGTTGATGTGGGCCCAGGCGTAGGGGCCCAACCTAACCGCTTCCTGAAATTCGAAGAGCGCCTCCTCGGATCGACCGACCTCCTCCAAGGCCAAGGCGTAGTTCATGTGCGCTCTCCAGGTACCGCCGTTGGCGGCGGCGTCGCCCCAAAGCGAAACGCCGGAGGACCAGATTCGAGATCGTTCCATCGATGCTGCAGAAAGCAACGCAAGCAAGACACATCCCACAACAACCAGCCCCCGACGCGCCGCCGGGCTCCAGGTGCGGGCAGCTCGCACCGTGACGATGGCAATGATCGTGGTGAATCCGATCAAGGAGAGGTAGACCCGATGCTCGTTGACGATCTGTCCCAACACCGTCGCATAGGTCGTTACCAGTAGGCAGACCGGGAACCACAAGGTCCAGAAAACGAGATGACGGTGGCCCCGCAGGAACCAAAGGACTATAGCGATTGTGACGATGACGGCGACGGACACCAGGAACGTCGGGTCGGTGGCGGACGTGACCTCCGCGAACTCCGGATCGATGTTCTGCCCAAGTGGCAGGAATGCAAGCTTTAGATAGTAGAAAACCAGCGCCTTGGTCTCAGTTAGATAGTGGATGAAACGAGGTCGAATCGTCTCGCTGGGACCGACAGCGTTTGGGAGAACAGCGCCGCGGATGTAGATGTACACCATCGCGGCAACGGCATAGGGAATCAGCCTCCGAGCCCAGGCTAGCAGACTCGACAGGTGCGTCCGGTTCGCAAGCGTCTTCGCCACTGACCGGTCCCCGCACAACAGCTCCCAAAGGAGCAGGTTGACCGGAAGGGTGATGGCAATCGGCTTACTCAGAAGCGCGAGAAAGAAACATAGAACCGAACCCGTCCTGAGTGCCCAGAGCCACCGGACCCTGTGTCGTTCTTGTCGAAGTTCGGAATCGCTCCGCACGTAGAGGAGAAACGCTGTCAGGTAGAAGACGGCTGTGATCGGCACGGACTGCGAGCTGATGTAGACCACGGACTGCGAAGCCAATGGATGAACGGCGAAAAGCGCAGCCGAGACAAACGCAACATGTTCTCCGTTGCGCTGGGTTGCGTTGCGCTGGGTTGCGTTGCGCTGAGCTTCGTCCCGCTGGGCTGCGTTGGGCTGTGCTGCGTTGGACTGTGCTGCGTTGGACTGTGCTGCGTTGGACTGTGCTGCGTTGGACTGTGCTGCGTTGCGCTGAGCTTCGCCGCGCAGGGCTTCGCCGTGTCGGGCTGCGCGGCTTCCTCGAAGATTCCCCGACAAAGACGTGGTTCCGCGGGCGGGAACTGCCCTTCCTGCTATAGCGAATCGGAGGATGAGCAAAACCAGAACGGCATTCAGCCAGTGCAGGATGAGGCTCACGACATGGAAGGGCCACGTCTCCCCGTCTCCGAGGCTCCAGCAGAGGGCCATCGACGTGAGGAACATGGGCCGGTAGTCGCGATTTCCCTCGAGAATGGAAAAGGTCGTCGGATCGGTGAAGAAAGAGGGCACGTCGGCGAGAGAACGAACCGATGGATTCTGAGGAATGACGTGCCAGTCGTCGAATTCGAAAGGATTTCGCAGCGAGGGCGCATAGGACACGCCGACGAGGACCGCGAGGACGGCAATCTGCAGAAAAAGGAAGGTCCGCCGGCTCATGACCCGTCCAGCCGTGGCCAAGTGGTGCGCAGCCGATTCCGAGGCCGCGATCGTTCTTGTCGTCCGTTTGTCTGCCGAGTCATAATCGTCGTAGCGATAAGCAATTCATGGAACATCAATTCTCGCATCACCCAACGCGGAACTCCATCGGGAAGGTCGTGCTTCCTTCTCCGTCCCCGCAGTCTCTCGTCGCTCTGGTCGTCGTTCCCTGCCTGAACGAGGAGCAGACTGTCGAGCATGTCGTCCGCGGGGTGCCCCGTAACGTTCCTGGCGTCGAACGAATCGACGTTCTCGTCATCGACGACGGCTCTTCGGACGGAACCGCCCGGGCCGCCGATTCCGCAGGGGCGGAAGTCCTCAGCCACACGAAGAACCTGGGTCTCGGGGCAACCTTCCAAGAGGCTGTCCGGGTCGCCCTCTCGCGAGGAGTCGACATCCTCGTCAACATCGATGGAGACGGCCAGTTCGACCCTGCAGACATTCCTCAACTCATCGCGGGAATCGTCGACGGACAGGCCGACATGGTGACGGCATCCCGATTCCTCGAGGGCGGTCCGGAGCCGTCGATGCCGGGGATCAAGAAGTGGGGCAACCGTCGCGTCGCCCAGATCGTGCGACTGCTCACCGGAAAGTCGTTCCGGGACGTCTCCTGCGGCTTTCGGGCCTTTTCCCGTGAAGCCCTGCTGCGGATGAACCTCTTCGGCAGCTTCACCTACACACAGGAATCGTTTCTTGATCTGGTCTTCAAAGGCATGACCATCGTCGAGGTACCGGTTGAAGTCCGAGGGGTCCGGGAGTTCGGCTCTTCGAGGGTCGCGGCCAGTCTGCCGCGTTACGCTCGTCGGTCCCTTCAGATCATGATGCGAGCGTTCATCTCCTACCGGCCGTTCGTTTTCTTCGCAACCATCGGTACGATCTTCTTGGTCTTCGGAACTTCGCTGCTGGCGTTCCTGGGATGGCACTACCTGCGAACCGGTGCCTTTTCGCCGCACATCTGGTCCGGCTTTGTCGGTGGTTCCACGGTCTTCCTCGGAATCTTCACGTTCGTCATCGGACTCATCGGTGACATCCTCCTCCGAATCCGGCTGAACCAGGAAAGCCTGCTCTACTTCCAGAAGCGATCGGACTGGGAACGGTCCCGAGCCGGGCGAGAAGCCGGTCGGGGCTCTGTTTGAGTTCTCCCGACGAGAGCCCGAAAGAAGGGGCCGACAGAACTCACGTCCTCGTTTCGATCATCATCGTTGTCGTCTTCTTCGTCGGCGCGGCGTACTACCTGGCGCAACGTCCCCAGGAACTCTCCCGATTGCGGGGCCTGCCGCTCCGCTGGCTGGCGGTTGCGGCTATGGGCATCGGGACCTCTCTGGTTTCCAACGGACTCTTCATCAAACTTACGATGCAGGGCTTTGGAGTCAGCATGCCGATTCGCGAGTGGCTTCCACTTTCGCTCGCCGTCTCCGGTCTGAACTATGTCAGCCCTCTGCGGGGCGGCGCGGCTCTCCGCGGTGCCTACCTACGACGCCGATATGGATTCTCGTGGATCGACTTTGCCACAACCTTGGCTGGAGCCACCGCCGTCGCGCTTCTGACTCACAGCGTGCTGGGTATCCTGGCCCTTCTGGCGCTCCGGGGACGAGGAGCACAGATCGACATTCCCCTCCTGCTGTTCTTCAGCATCCTCGCCGCGCTCCTGGCGTGGACATTGTTCTTTGGAGGAGGAGGTTTCTCGGCTTCGAAGTCTCGCCTCCTCAAGCCGCTGGCGAGAATGGCCCAGGGTTGGCAGGACCTGCGGGGCCATCCCGGACTTCTCCCTCTCCTGCTGCTCAACGGAGGGCTCTTCTTCATCTCCAATGCCTTCGCGTTCTACGCGGCCTTCCGCGCGTTGGGAATCTCCCTTGGTATCGCGGAAACCACGTTCTACGTAGCATCGACGGGAATCGCATCATTGGTTGCATTGACGCCCGGCGCTCTCGGAATTCAGGAGGCGTTCAGTCTCTATATGTCGCGTGTCCTGCCCTATTCACCGGCCGATGCGCTGATGGCGCAGCTCATCGTACGCGTCCTCGCTGTGAGCATTCTGGCGATCACGTTCCCCTTCGCTATGAAGATGTTGAACTCGGCCACTCCACAGTCACCGTCCCTCGATCGAAGGCAGGACGTCTAGCCGCGGCTCGTCGTCCAGAACCGTTCGGACGATAGAGTCGAGAGCAAATTCTCGCCGTAGCCGTTCGAGTCCCTCGACGAATTCGGACCGGGCGGCCTTGGCCATCACTCGGATGCCTTCAGACAGGCCTACCGCGTTGGCCTCGACGACGTGCCCGCCACCATGGTTCCGAAGGACGGATCCCATGTCTCCAACGTTCGTCGCAAGAATCGGACAGCCGGCCTGCGCCGCATCCGAGAGGATGACGGGTATGCTTTCGATCCGCGACGGAATCACCGCAACATCGGCGTGTTCGAGAAACGCGGCCGCGACCGTTCTGTCCGCATAGCCGTGGAGTCGAACCGTTTCCTCCAGTTGAGCCGATCGAATCCGATCACGAATCTCGGACTCCATGGCGCCACCTCCGAAGAGATGGAACCGCAAGCCTTGGGTCTCTTCGCTTCGCAGCAACTCGACGGCATCGACAAGCAGATCGACTCCTTTGTGCGGGTGGAACCTTCCGATGTAGACGAAGTGACGGTACCCGTGTTCCAACTCGATCGGACGATCGAGACCGAGCGGCAAACGGCGTGTGGAAGGCACGAACTCGCAAGGCCGACCGGCCAACTGCGCCGTTTCCTCCGACAGACTCATCCCGTCGGAGAAAAGTCGGCTCGCTCCTCGCAACACCTTTCGCACGCGTCCCCGTGTCGCGCGACGTCTACCGTAGACCCAGATGTCGGAACCCAACGTCCAGACAGCGTACGGCACGTTGGATTCGACCGCCTGCGCCAACCAGCCGCCGGGAACCGCCCACATCGACAACACGAGATCGGGACGCGAAGAGCGAACCCAATCCTTCAACGCTCGGCGGCCGTTGCGGACCACCGTAAGCATCGCGACCCAATCGACCGGGTTCGTGACTTGTAACGTCGAAAGGGGTCGATCACCGGTCCACTCATACCGACGGACTTCAATGGAAGGATCGACCACGACTTCGCCGGCGCGGCTTTGTGTGAGCACACGCACTCTGTGCCCCTGCGCCGCTGCCTCCAGAGCAAAGTCGCGCACGAAGTGTCCGGCGGCCGCTTCAGCATCGTCGGGACGCAGCGGGTAGGAACTCGTTACAATGATCACATCCATGACTGAATCGTCAGCAAACTCCATCACTCGCGTGATCGATGGTGGAAAAAGCGCGGGATCGTTTCCCGCATCCGACAGTACAGGTTGTCCCGAAGCCTTCGGAGTGTTCCGCCGGATCGCTCCGGTCCTTGTCGTCCTCTCTACTTTCGCGACGGTGTGCTCTGCGGAATCCGAAACGCCGGAGTGGCGAATCTTCCTCGAATGGCTCCGTGACGAACAGCAGGAATTGACGACAAACCTCAAGTCGGTCCGCGAATCTCTCGAGCAGCGTGCTCAGTTGGAAGGCGGGGACGCCCTGGAACGACTTCGCCCAAAACCTCCTGAGCCACGTCCTTCCGGATACGGGATCTTGCCGACCATCGTCGAGAACGAGGCGATCGAACCCGTTCCCCTGACCGCCCAACATTACTCGCTGGAAGGTCTGGCGAGGGAGTACACCGCGGTCTTCCGAGACGCATCGCTGCTCTTGCGGAAGACGAAGGCTGGTTCTCCTCCCCTGCTCCAAAGTACGGACGAGTTGCTCTCGCTGGAGCGACACGCCGTTCGACTGGACGAGCATCTCGGCTACCACGAAACATGGCAGCAGGCTGTGATGGACTATCCCGGTTTCTTCGCCGGTCGGAATCGACTTCACAGTCAGATGCTGGAACACTTGGACCTGCTCGATCAGGCCGCAGTGGCCCGAAACGAAGAACGACACGAGCAAGGGGCAGCCCTCGAAGCGCAAGCGGCCGAGCGTCGCCGGAATGTTTCCGACGCCGTCGCGCCGTTCGTCACGACACCGGGACTTCGCGTCGAAGACGGCGTTCTAGCCGTTCCGATCCACACGGACATTGAGGATGAATCCTTCCTCGCCGCCTTCATCGAAGCCGTCGAGACGTCGCTCCGCAGACCGACTGTGCGAGAGGTGGAAGCACCGTCGGAGGCGGGATCCGTTTTCCACTCCGGATCCCAATCAAACTCCGATTTGGAGTCGGTATCCGTGACGATCCCGACTGTGGAAGGGGTTCCTCCGTTGAAGGTGGAGGTAGAACTTCATCGGGTGAAAACTCGGGACCTGTATGCAGAGGCTGAACTTCCATATCACGGAGACTCGATCAACACGAAAGCCCATGTCGAAAAGTTCATCCAGCGTTTTGGTCCGTCAACTCTGGTGTTGTCGACGGGCGCGCACCGTACCGTCGCAGAGATCGGTCGTTCGATCATTCTCGGGCCGGAGAACCGCTCGCCGAGAAGTCTGGCTCACGAATTCTGTCACCTTCTGGGCTTCGCAGACGCGTATCTCCGAGCCTTCGAGGGCGACCCAAACGATCCCGCAGGTTGCACACTCGTTGAATGGACCGGACTCCAAAACAACATCATGGGGAGCCCGAGCCGTGGGACATGGACTGTCGCCATGGAACAAACCGTCGCTACGCACTACGGCCAGGGCCCGAAGCGCTCAGGACATAACGACTGAGATAAACCTGAGTCGAGCTGATGGATATCGTCGTCTCGTCGCGATATTTGACCTCAGTTGCTGTAATGAAGTAGCATCACCACGGTTTTTCTCGGTCCAGTCCTGTCCCTGAACCCATTCGACTGAGGTCGCACCCATTGCTGGAGGTGCTCCATTGCGGCGTTTCTTGAAGGCGGCTCTTTCCGCCTGTGCACTCTCGCTCGGCCTTCTTCTGTTCGCTTCTGAAGACCAGGCTCAGGCTGGAGATATCGTCTGGAACTTCCAAGGCACCCTAAGCGACAGCATTGGTGTTCCACTAAACGGCGACCTACCTTTTCGTTATCGCCTCTTTGACGCAGAGACCGGCGGCAACATGTTCTACGAGGAAACAGACACGGTTTCCGTCGTCGACGGATGCTACGCCACCCTGATCGGCGAGAACGGCGACATCGAACCGCTGTTCTTCCTCGGACGCACGCTGTGGCTCGAGGTCTCGATCTTCGACGACCCGGACTTCATCGTCCTGGATCCAAGGACCCGTCTCGCCGACGTGCCGGTCGCCTCCTACGCACGGACCGCCGCATTCGCGATCGCCGGAAACGAGGGCCCCGCCGGAGCGCCGGGCGCCACAGGTCCGACTGGACCCGCAGGACCCACAGGCCCGCAGGGAGACCCCGGACCGACAGGAGCCCAAGGCCCAACCGGAGATATCGGACCGGCTGGTGCAACCGGACCCGCTGGACCGCAAGGCGACGCAGGACCCACCGGCGCTCAGGGCCCGACCGGAGACACTGGACCCGCCGGCGCAACCGGACCCGCTGGACCACAAGGTGACGCTGGACCCACCGGCGCACAGGGACCGACCGGAGACACCGGCCCCGCAGGAGCAACTGGACCCGCAGGACCGCAAGGTGACGCAGGTCCCACCGGCGCCCAAGGCCCGACCGGAGACACTGGACCCGCCGGCGCAACTGGACCCACGGGACCGCAGGGCGACGCAGGACCCACCGGCGCACAGGGACCGACCGGAACCACTGGACCCGCAGGCGCAACCGGACCCGCTGGACCGCAAGGCGACGCAGGGCCCACCGGTGCCCAAGGCCCGACCGGAACCA
>JAUIHP010000021.1 GCA_030431975.1 bacterium
CAAAAGGGCGGGTGATAGGTCGAGTAGATCGCCCCGGGTGACGGAGTTCGGTCGGTCATGCTCGGAGAACTGCGAAACCCGTTCCCGAACGTCACCAATCCTCAGGCCACAACCTTTCTGATTCGCATCAATCGCTGTATCAGATCGCCACCTTGGGATCCCTTACGAAGAGCGAGTTGCAGCCGGGCCCCTCGCCGTTCACAACGCTGCCGCCCGGCGCGGGGGATCCATCCCTCCGACTTGATTCATTCGAGTTTCGAGAGAGGAGACGGAGAATTGAAAACACATCGTTTCATCACACTTCTGGGAGCGGTCGCAGCCTGCAGCTTCGGCGCCCACGTTTCGTACGCCTGTGGCCCCGGATCCAGCGGATCACCCACCGCATCTGTGATCCCGGGAGATCCTTACGGTCAACAGAGCGCGCTCGAGGAATGCGACGAGGTCATCACGCACGGCCAGGCCGGCGTCGCCGCCGTCGCCGCCTACTTCATGGAACTCGCTCCCTTCGACCCAAGCTACGAAGCCATCTGGGAAGGCGCTCTCGACTGGATCGTGGCCACCGCCGAACCGCAGACGGTGGGCGTGGCCTGGCCCTGGGCCTACTGCGATGGAGAGTCCCAGGAACTCAGCTACATCATCACGATCTGGAATGCCGAGGTTCTTTCCCGCGGTTACCTTCTCAACGGAAATGCCGACTACCTTCCTCTCATCGATCAGGCCTTGGCCTGGGTCGACTCAGAGAAGCATGAACTGATCCCCGAGACCTGCATCTGGATCGAGGAAGTCGAGAATCACGAGTTCAGCTTCACAGCGCTCTTCGGAGTGGCGTCGTTTCTCAAGTACAACCTCCAGATCTACCGGGCCACGGGCCGGCAGCTGGCCGCCGACCTGGCTCACTGCTCAGCCCAGGCGCTTGTCGACGGAAAGACCGTCGATCCACTCGGCGTTTACTGGGGCGGAACTCCGCACACCGGATTTTGCGGTGGTGGATCGGGCATCATCGAGGCCTTGGTCGAAGCGGACCAGCTCTTTGGCGACACCCATCCCCAGTACGGCGCCACGGCCAAGTCCGCGCTCGACTATCTGATCGCGACCTCGGACGATTCGGAGGCTGGACTGAAGTGGGGTGTCATCGCCACCGACCCGTCGATTGCCGACGCCAAAATCGGGCGTGGTGTCTCCGCCGTCGGACGTGCCTTCCTTGCCGCATACGACGCCTATGGTGATGCGACCTACTTCAATCATGCACTGGGCGCGGCGGAATGGGTTCTTTCCCAGGCCGAAAGTCCGGTCTCCACCCAGCTGAAATGGGCGGACGGCAACCCCGACAACGGAACCACCTTTCGAACCGGTTGGTGTCGGGGAACGACCGGCGTCGCACACTTCCTCTACGACGTGACCCAGGCGGGCGGACCGAAGATCTATGGTCGAGCCGCAGCCAAGGCGGCAAACTTTCTCGCTGCGGCCCAGGTTTCGACTCCGAGCGGTCCGGTCATGGTCTCCTATGAGGGCGCCGACCACGTAACGACGGACTTCATCTGGGGAATGGCCGGTATGGTCAATCCGATCTGGCAACCGCTGGGAGGTTTCGCTTCACGTCCTCCGCTCAGCGACGTCGTCCAGAACGCGGCCGACTGGTACATCGCGAACAAGATCGACGACAACGGCCAGTTCCGTTGGCCCTATACCGCCGTCGTCGGCCCGGGCCAGATAGACCAGCGACCTGCGTCACCGAAGACTCCGGACGTCTTCGACGCGCGGCTTCTTTCATCGAGCCACAGTGACGGCTACGAGATCGGCTTGCAGTGGCAAACGGAGGCTCCGGCCGCCGGCTCTCTGCAGTACGACGTCTTTGACGTTCGGGGACGGCGGGTCGCGGGCGGAGACATTGGCAATGCCCAACTCCAGGCGGATGCGGGAACGTTGAGCTTCCGCTGGGATGGGAAGGACGCGAACGGACGAAAGCTGGCCCGGGGTTCCTACGTCCTTTTGGTTCGTTCGGCCCAGAGTGAGCACCGAATGAAGGTTGCCGTTCTTCACTAGTAGCACGTTGGCAGCTACAGTAGCGGGGTGCCGATCGACTTGTCCGATGCACGAGCGGCGGCCCCCGCTCTTCTCGGAGCCGTTCTCGTCCGCGAGAAGGCCGGGTGTCCCACGCGCCGCGCCCGGATCGTGGAAACGGAAGCCTATCTACCCAACGATCCTGCGTCCCACTCCTTCGGCGGAGAGACGCGGAGAAACGCGACCATGTTCGGACCCGCGGGCAACGCCTACGTCTACCGCATCCATCGCGTCGTCTGTTTCAACATCGTGACCGGCGAGGCAGGAACGGGAGAAGCGGTGCTCATTCGTGCGGTCGAGCCGCTCGAAGGTCGGGCCGAGATGGAGGCCGCGAGAACCCGGGCCACGGTCGGACGATCCCGTCCCTGGAACTACGACCTTTGCAACGGGCCAGGGAAGCTCTGTCAGGCTCTGGATATCGAACTGAGTCATGACGGAGCCCCGCTCATTGGACCGGGACGAACTCCATCAGACTCGATTTCGTTGCAGCCGGCGCCCCACGCGGCCCGGTTCCGAAGCACGGTTCGGATCGGAATCTCCAAAGCGAAGGAAGAGAAGTTGCGCTTCGTCCTGCCGGACTCGCTCTGGCTGTCCCGCAAACTCTGAAGATCAGTTTCGCCGACAACGAAGCCGGATGCTCGCCGCCTGCTTCTCAATCTGACCCCGCTCGCCGTCGGACTTTCGATCCAGGTTGCGCAGTTGAAGTCCCATACGCGTGTTCTTCTCCAGTCGCTTCCGGTGACGGTCGAGAAAGTCCCAGTAGAGCGTCGTGAACGGACACGCGTCCTCGCCGACCGACTTTGCCGGATCGTACGGACACGAAGAACAGTAGTTGCTCATTCGCTGGATGTACTTCCCTGTCGCCACATACGGTTTGGAGGCCATGAGGCCGCCGTCGGCAAACTGCGACATACCGATGACGTTGGGTAGCTCCACCCACTCGACGGCATCGACGTAGACGGCCAGATACCATTCGTGGATCTGCTTCGGTTCGACGCCAAGCAACAGCGAGAAGAGCCCGGTGACCATCAACCGTTGGATGTGGTGCGCGTAGCCGTACTTGAGGGTCTGTCCGATCGACTCCGCCAGACAGACCATTTCCGTGTCGCCTGTCCAGTAGAAGTCCGGAAGCGGCTCCTTCGCCTCGAGAGCGTTGCGCTTTCCGTACTCCGGCATGAACTCCCAATAGATGCCGCGAACGTATTCTCTCCAACCCAGAATCTGGCGGATGAATCCTTCGGCGGACGGCAGCGGGACATCACCGTTTCGGTACGCAGCCTCCGCCGCTTCGACGACTTCTCTCGGCCGAAGCAGTTTCAGGTTGAGGGCTGCCGATAAGAGCGAGTGATACAGGAAAGGCTGATCGGTCCACATCGCGTCCTGGTGACGTCCGAAGTGCGACAACCTCTGCTGGATGAAGTCTCGGAGGAGTCGCAAGGCGTCGGGGCGCGTCACCGGCCAGTCGAAGTTTTCGAGCGATCCGGGATGCTCGGGGAACTGCGCCTCCACTTCCTGCAGGACCTTCTGGGTTACAGCATCGGGAGGAAACGAGAGCGGAGACTTGATCTCCGGGGGTCCTTCCTTTCCGAAGGAGTCCCGATTCTTCTCGTCGTAGTTCCAGCTGCCCCCAACCGGTTCATCTCCGTCCATCAGAACATCGAAGCGCTTGCGAAGCTCGCGATAGAAGTACTCCAGCCGGAGTTGCTTCCGACCCCGGGCATGTTCACGAAAGTCCTGTTGAGTACAGAAGAAGTGGTCGTCCACTACGACCGTCAACGGGACACCGTGGTCCTCACAGGTGGCTTCGATCGAGGACTGCACTCGATGGTCTCCGAACTCCAGTACCCGTAGTTCCTGCGGGTCTTCCTCGCGAAGAGCACGGGCCAACTCGGAAGAGAGGCCACCGCCGTTTTCCGGATCGGAAAGCTGGCGGTAGATAACCCGGAACCCTTCGTTGATCCGGTCGTCCCGAAAGTGTCGCATCGCCGACAGAAACAGCGCAGAGCGATTCTTGTGACTCCAAACGTGGGTCGATTCCTCACTGGCTTCGATCATCAGGAGCGCGTCGGAATCACGGTTTGCTTCCCGTAGAATCGCCGATTCCGGATCCAACTGGTCTCCGAGAATGAGGAGCAGGTTCACGAGCGGCCGAGAGGTTGGGGCGGACTGGAATGAGCCACTTCATTCGGGATCGTTCCCGATTCGAAGCTTTCGGCTGTCCTTTGAATGCCGCGCAGCATCCCGCTGAAAACGATGCCGTGTAGAGGCAGCACCAAGTACCAGTAGAGCAGTCCGAAGAGGCCCTTGGGACGAAACCGCGCGGTTTGGGTGAGCCGGGTCCCGGTCCTGCCTCCGGCTGTGTTGCCGGTTGTGTTGCCGGTTGTGTCGTCGGTTGTTTCGCCGGTGGTCTCGGGTTCCAGTCGAAACTCGAGGAGAGCCTCGCCGGGAAGCTTCATCTCCGCGCGAAGGGACAGGCGCTCATTCTTGGTCACGTTCGTAACGCGCCAGAAGTCCAAGGCTTCCCCGTAACCGACCCGCTCCGGATCCCGGCGTCCCCGCCGCAGGCCCGGGCCTCCCACCATTCGGTCGATGAATCCGCGCACCTTCCAAAGCCAGTCCGAAGCGTAGTAACCATTGCCGCCTCCGATGCGGACGACGGCGCGAAACGTAGATTCGGCGGGTGCGCCGACCGTGACCGTCCGTTCGTCGACAAAGACCTTTCCGCCTGCCCAGTCGGGATCTCCAGGAATGGGCCCGGCACTCGACCACACGGTCTGCACGTCGGAAAGGCGCTGTCGTCGCAATGCGAGACGTATCGCCTCACGAACGGTTAGTAGTTGTTGCGGCATGAGACGCGCGGCGTCGTCATTCCGGCAGACGACCCGATTGCGCAAGCCGTCGGCCAAGGGACGGGCCAGTTTGGAACTGACCGGCGTGATGAGATGAATCCAGAGAGAACTGAGTTTGGGGCTGAGGACAGGAACCGGAACCACGATCCGGCGTGGGAGTCCGAGTTCCTCCGCCATGACTTCCATGATTCGCTGATAGCTCATGACATCCGGCGAACCGATGTCCAGAGTGCGTCCGGCTGTTTCCGGAACGTCGAGGCAAGCCACCAGGTAGTGGAGCACATTGCGAATTCCGATGGGCTGACAGTCGGTACGAACCCACTTCGGCGTGATCATCGCAGGGAGGCGTTCGACCAGATAACGAAGGATTTCGAAGGAAGCAGAGCCCGATCCAATGATCATGGCGGCGCGAAACACCGTCACCGGAGTCGATCCGGACGCGAGGCAGGCCTCGACTTCGCGACGGGACTGAAGATGTTCCGACAGGTCGGCGCCGGTTTCTCCCAGGCCTCCCAGATAGATGATGCGCTCGATTCCGCTCCGCTCGGCCGCCTCGGCAAAGCCTCGGGCCATCTGACGATCCTGCTCCCGGTAGTCGCCGCCCGCGGAGACCATGGAGTGGATCAGGTAGAAGGCAGCGCCACAACCGCGGAGGCCGGACTCCAAACTGCCGGTTTCGGCGAGGTCTCCCTTGACGATCTCCACGCGGGGATCCGTGGCCCAGGGATGTCGCAGTAGTTTGGCTGGGGATCGGACCAGGCAGCGAACGCGGAAGCCGCTGTCCAACAACTCGTAGACGAGACGGCCACCGATATAGCCGGAAGCTCCCGTGACGAGAACCGGCTTCGAGCGCGGATCGATACTCATGCTCTTGGCTTCGACCCGTTGGCGAATTCGGATGCGCCCCGGCCTCTTTCTCAAGGCGAGATCACACGGGCCGGAACATAATTCCTCACGTACTGAATCAGATCGTCAAAGTAGTCGTGGTACCCAAAGGCCTGCATCTCGAGGATCGCTTCCCCGTTTGTCCAACCGTGAGCCTCGATTCGGTAGAGAGCGGCCATCATTCCCGTCCGGTCCTTCCCTTGCGCACAGTGGAAGTAGAGGGGGCGTCTCGTTTCATCCCCAACCAACCGCAGAAACTCGTCGACCTGTTCCGGCTGTGGTGGACTGGACCAGAGAAACGCGGTCAACGGGATCGAGTGGTACTCCAGGCCCAGATCTTCCGCGAGCTCTCGTTCGGAGTCGCCGGAGGTCAGATCGATGACGGTGCGGAAACCGCGCCGGCGGAGTTCCGTCAACCCGTCGCGGCCGGGCCGGGCGCCGCGAGCCAGAGTCGGTTCGAGGTAGGCGAAGTCGTCGATTCGCGTGGTCCGATCTCGGCGCGCCCAGTCCCAAGGAGCCAACGCGTCCCGACCTGGGTCCGCGAGTTGTGCCGAAACCCAAACTGGGTCATGGTCGCTGACGTCTTCACTGTCCCGGACCACCCCAGCCGGCGGTTTCGCGGCCAGATCGAATCCGCGGAGAAAGATATGATCGACACCGAAGATCTTGGTCGTCGCTCCCAACCCGCGTGTCGGCCAACTGAAGCCGTCTTCCTCGAGGACGGCGCCGATCCCTCCCGAGTTGAAGTCGCCGCCGATGACGGCCGGTCCGGGATGTCCGCGGGCGTCGGCGAGTACGGTTTCCAGCTGCTCTCGGCGCCCCCCGGGTGACACCTGAATGGGAAGCGACAAGTGCACGCTGTACGCTCGCACCCGTCTCCCGTTCACGTCGACGGTGGCGGCAAGAGCGATCCGCCGCGTCCCTCCAATGAACGCGGAATGCGGGAGCGGAATCTTCTCGACTCCGAGGATCGGATACGGCGTCAGAACCGCATTGCCAAAGTCACGGCCTGTCTTTCGGGAAACGGAAGCAGGAGCGTAGGCCCAGTTCATCTGGAGAGCCTCGGCGAGTTTCCGCACTCCCTGCCCGTCCATTTCCTGCAGGAGCAGTAGATCAACATCCCGCAACTGCGGATGCTCCCGAAGCACACGGGCGGCAGCGTCCACCTCGAGGGCATGCTCTATGTTGAAAGTGACGATGCGAAGGCCGGACTTCGTTGGAGCACTCGCTTGCCGCTGAACGGAGAAGGACGCGATCGGTCCGGATGGGTCGGTGTAGTTGCGGGTGCCGGCACAACCGACCAGCAGGACCAGGAACGGTAGGAACCAGGAAACGTGTGGGAAGCCCCTTGCCGCCGCGCCGGACACTGCGACTAGTCTTTCTTCTTTTGGTCCGGCTTCAGGATCGCCCCGAGAAACCAGGAAACCGCGCTCATGATGAGTGCTCCCAGAAACGCCGATCCGAATCCTTCCACATAGAATCCGGAAACGAGAGTGGACCCGAGCGCGAAGAGAACTCCGTTGAGGACAAAGTAGAAGAAACCCAAGGTCACGATCGTAATGGGAAGCGTCAGGATGACGAGGATCGGCTTGAGGACGGCATTGAGAAAGCCGAGGACGATCGCTGCGACCAAAAGGGTTGGGACGGACTGGATGGACACCCCTGCGAGCAGATAGGAGGCGACCCAAAGGGCCACCGAACTCACGAACCAGTGTACGAGGAGACGTTGCATATCGTGTTTACCCCAGAAAGAACTTCCTTGTTTCCCACTTCTTGGACGGTGTGCGTTCCGATGCCGGTCGGTAGGGCCGCCGACGGTAGCCGCCGCGATTCGGATCCGAGGCGCACTCCATCTGCTGTTTGACGAGGGCGTCGAGCACATCCAGAAGTACCCGGTGAGCACCGTCGGTATTCTCCTCCCCGACCCGATCCGCTTCTTCGATGACCCGGTGAACGGACTCGATCGTAGAAAGACAGAGTTCTCCGGGTTGTTGTTTGATGCGGAAGCGGGACGGAGCGGCGGGATCGATGGAAAGCCGCGGAAGGTTCCGAAGATTGGCGCTTCGCGTCAGCATCGTCTTTGCCGAAGGCCACGTAGCATCCAGGACGAGCACCTGCAGGGGCTTCACGGCCGGTGCGCTGACCCGATGTTCCAGCTTTCGCCCGCCGGGATAGAGGAGTACGGACTCGTAGCGCGAATCACCCAGGATCTCCGCGATCCGCGAGTCGTTCGAAAAGTCGATCCCGACCCGGATTTCACTGTTGGGCAGGCAGGCGCGGGTCAGGCGGCCGGTCCCGACCTTCTGCTTCTTGGCTTCCTTCGGGTGCATGAGCAGGACGAAACGTGTTCTCGTCGCAACGCGGCGAATGACGGGACACAAACAGAAGTCCTGCGGCCGCCAGCAAGTCCAGCAACGTTGTCGAGGAGTCATCGCGTGCTCTTGATCAGTTCCCTGTCGCAGCAGAATTCGGACGACTCGCGCCCGTTCCGGCTCAGTGTACTGCGATCGACGCGAACCGACGAGGGCAAGGGACAAACTATCTCCGACCTTCAGAACAGACCTGTCATGTCACTGGAGAAGAGAGAAACGCTTCGAACCGCTGGCTCAGTCCCGACGCATCGAGGCCGTACGCCCGGTCATGGTCCTCGGCCGTCCCGTACCGTCGGTGCTCGACCTTGGGAACGCCGATACTGAGAAGCCGGTGCGGCAGGTCGGCAAGGGCATCGGCCACCTCTGCTGCAGAAGTTCCCTCCATGTAGGGTTCCACCAGGAGCACCGCAGCCGCGGTAGGACCGGACTCCGCAACGACCGACCCGATCCTGTTGCGAAGTGTCGCCGCGTCGAACGGGCGCACGCATTGCGCATAGAGGACATCGAGTGGCAGGTCGGCGGCCGCCTCGAGGACCGGATCGAGCATCGGGCCGACCGCAACGACCGTGGCGCGCGCTCCAGACCGCTCCCGCACGACCTGGAAACGATCACTCGAGGAGACTCGCGAGGTCGCGTTGGACGTCTCCGAGAGTCGGATGTAAACCGGATCCAAGGTCGCGATCTCCCGCCGCAGAATGTGCTCGACCTCGTCGGGGTGGCCGGGGACATGAATCCGCATTCCCGGCAGCGTCGAGAGCAGCGCAACGTCACCGGGAGCATGGTGGGTGCGACCGCCGGCCGCCCAGTCGTAGCTGGCCCCGACGGAAACGAGCACCGCGCCCAGCCCCTGGTGGCAGATCGAAATTTTGATCTGCTCAAAGGCTCGCTCGACCAGAAACGGCGCGTAGGTGTGAAGGATCGGACGGAAGTCCTCCAGGGCCAGGCCGGCGCCGACCCCGATCATGACTTGTTCCCGAATACCCACGTTGAGGACACGCCCGGGATGGCGCTGAATCGCCTCTCGAAAGCGATCCACTCCAATGTCGGCAAGCACCAGCGCGACATCCTGACTTTCGGCGAGCAGTGTTGCGGCCGCATGACTGAAACGTTCCCGCATGGTCGGACTCATCTCGCGCCCCCATTCTTTGCTTCCACTTCCGCGATGACTACAAGCGGGCGATCCTCACAAACACCGGAGTTTCTGAATGACCGGGGATCGCTCGAGGAGGCAATGGAACCCTCGATCGAAGATGAGTTCGTCCTGAAAAACGCCGCCTCGATCTCATCGTGATCTCGTCCCGAGACCTTCCGCACTTCCCACCCCTCGACTCGAAAGCGCTCCCCGATTCCTCCGGGCCAACCGAGGCTGGCCGACCGGTTGTCGATGACGACGACATGGAGTTGGCCCAATCCCCAACGCCCGGCCAAGGCGATCGCTTCGTGGTTGCTGCCCTCGTCCAACTCGGCGTCACCGACCAGCACGAAGACGCGTGGTTGCCGGTCCCCCCGGGCGCGAAGTCCGGCGGCCACACCGACAGCCATGGGCAGGCCGTGCCCCAACGAGCCGCTGGAAATCTCGACTCCCGGTACGAGCCTTCGGTCGGGATGGTGGCCGAGGCGTGAATCGAACCGCCCGAAAGACGGGAGTTCCTCCGGATCGAGAAATCCCTTCTCGGCCAGCACGGCGTAGTAGGCCATCGGACCGTGTCCTTTGGACAGGAGGAACCGGTCCCGTTGCGGAGCGTCAGGATTCTCCGCGTCGACGCGAAGCACGCGGTCGTAGAGCGTCCAGATCACATCCAACGTCGACGTCGCGCTGGGCTCATGCTTCTCCGCTCCGGTCATGAGCGTTAGAAAGCGGTCGAGGCTCGGGGGTCTGTGGTCTTGTTTTGAAGTCTTCATGAGTCCATGATCGGACTTAAAGTTCACTTTAACTCAAGGACTTTGACGACTTTTTCGTGGGATCGCAATGACCAGGAATGCTCGGGAGGAATTGCTCACCGTCGGAGAAGCCGCCGCACGGTGTGGCGTCGCCGGCTCGGCGATTCGGTACTACGAGTCGATCGGCCTCATTCCCGCGGTACGCACCGCGGGGAACCAGCGGCGCTTCCATCGCTCCGTCATTCGCCGGATCTCCGTCATCCGCGTGGCGCAGAGCCTTGGCCTGACTCTGGAAGAGATCCGGACCGCATTGGAGGAGCTACCGGAGTCGCGGACTCCGACGAAGAAGGATTGGGCACGACTGGCCTCGTCGTGGCGGGACGTCCTCGAGAGCCGGATCCGCACCCTCGAGCACCTGCGCGACGACCTGACCGGTTGCATCGGCTGCGGATGTCTCTCCCTGAAAGCCTGCTCGCTCTTCAACCCGGATGACCGCGCCGCAAAGAAGGGTCCCGGCCCGCACTTCCCCGACACTTCGGAGTGACACCCGGCCTTGCTGCGCTGGCCGTCCGATCGCCGATGCAAAAGCGGAACCAGGCCGCCGGCACGTGCAGCTCAACAAGAATTGACAAGACGTCCCCCATCCCGCACTTCGTTTGACTTGACAGAGACCCGTAACCCTTTACGCACCAGACGGATAGTAACTATCTGGTTGAAATTTTGGCATACTGAGACATAAGATATACGGGCCGTTGCTGGAGGCTTACGTGCGGGGTACGGAAGTATTGGGAGTTCTGGCGGTCCGCGCCGGTTGGGGTACGTGAGTCGTACGAGCCGCCGGCCCAAGCCCACTCTTCTTTGGATTCCAATCCACCTCACTCTCTTCGAGCGCTGCAACTGTCGGGACTCGTGACCCATCGATGCGGCTTGGGGATGCTGCAGGTCGACGAGCTTCGTTCGGGGATTCCTTCCCGAACTTGCCGCCCATGGTTTCGGGTTCCCGTTTAGGTCGGTCAATCAAAAGCCATCGGAGATCACACGACATGCTGAAACGTACCTCAGGCCGGATAGCGCTCGCTCTCGGGGCGATCGTTATGCTGGCGCCTTCTTCTGAAGCTGCGAACATCAGTTGGGCCGCTGCCGCGAGCGGTGTTTGGAGCAATCCCGCAAACTGGTCACCGGCTCAGGTTCCCGGCCCCGGTGACACGGCTTTCATCAACGTCACCGGAACCTACACCGTCAGTCTCGACGGGCCGGTCACCGTGGACGCCGTCAACGTGGGAACGCTCACCGGTTCGCAGACTTTGCGGACGATCAACCACAGTCTGACGATCACGACGGGAAACTCAACGGTCTCCAATGAGGGAACGCTCGACATCCAGAACGCAACGGTCGACGGCGGTGGAACGATCCTGAACACCACCGGGGCCGTGGAGCTGACCGACGCGACGATCGACTGCAACCTGACCAACGCAGGGCTTCTCGATACGGATGGCGCAACCGCCATCAACGGTACGTTCACCACAACGGGCTCCGCGATCTCCCGCGTGAACTCCGGAACTCTCACGGTCGCGAACAGCTTTTCGAACCAGAACCAGTTCCAGATGTTGACCGGAGGCACCGGCCTGACCGTTACCAGTGGTTCCTTCACGAACAACGGCATCCTCCTGTGCAGCGGACCGGCTCCGGCAAGGGCCCTGGACGTCAATCTCGTCAACAACGGGACGATGACCGTGGCCGCCGGCGTCGAGCTCACGCGCGCCGACGCAGCTCACGTGAACAACGGAACGATCAACTGCTTCGTCGGTGACTTCAATGTCAACCAGTCCGGAGCTACCCCGAGCTTCGCCAACGACGGCATTCTCTTCGTTTCTTCGGGACGGATCTTCAGCTGCGATGCCGGTACGTTCACGAACGGATCGGCGGGCGCCGTCCGCGGTGAGGGACTCTTCGACTTCACCGGCTGCACCCACCTGAGTTCCGGTGAAACCGCACCAGGTTCGGGAACGGCCCTCATGACCCATGCCGGCGACTTCACCCAGGACGGAAGCGGCTCTCTTGTCATCGAGATCGGCGGCCTGGGAGCCGGCTCGGACTACGACCAGCTTGCCATCGTCGGTGACGCCACCTTTGACGGAACCCTCGACGTTTCGCTGGTCGGTGGGTTCATTCCGACCGCAGGACAGACCTTCGACATCGCGACGTTTGCGTCTTTGACCGGTGATTTCTCCGATCTCTCCAGTCTCGACGTTGGTGGAGGAATCTTCTTCACTCCGCAGATCAGCGGTTCGACCTACACGCTGCTGGCAGAGCAGGATCCGGACAACGTCTCGCCGGTCGATCCGGGCGTCTGCATCACGCCGGCCAGCCCGACCCTGACCATTGACATGGACTTTACCCGCCTTGACGTTTCGCAGGTGCGCGGCTACAGCGTCACCTTCGAGGTGACGGGCGGACTCGAACTCGTCGATGGACTCAACAGCATCGTCGAAGGCGCGTTCCTCTCCGGCTTCTGCGGGGGTGGCTGCACCGCAGTGCAGAAGATCGACAACGGCGGTGGGTCCTACACCTTCGACGCCACGATCCTGGGCGCCAACTGCGGCCCGGACACCGGCGGTACGCTCTTCACCGTCGAGGTCACCGATGCGGCGGGTGACGGCACCGGCGACATCAACGTGACGGCAGTCGACGTCCGTGACTGCAACAATCAGCCCGTCCCCGGTGAGCCCGGAGCGGGCATCACCATCGACATCGATCTGACCGCTCCGACCCAGCTTGCGCTCGCCGCCGCCCAGGTCAAGACGGGCAACGACACGAGCGGAACGACCGGAATCCAGGTCGACCTCACGGGCATCGAGGCCCTGCACACCGTCGAAGTCTTCCGCAAGGGATTCGGCGACTACCCGACCTACGCTGCGGGCTCCGTTCCGACGGCTCCGGCGTCCCCGGCCGACGCCATCACCGAAGGTTGGACCCTGACCAGCCTGACCACCGCCTCCGGCGTCGATGAGCCGGCCACGCGCGACTTCTACTACTACGTCGGTTTCCAGACGTCCGCGTGCGGCGTCGTGACGCCTGTTTCGAACGTGACCGACGGCGCGCTCAACTACCATCTGGGAGACACCTCGGACGGAATCACCCAGGGCCAGGGCGACAATGCGGTCGGCACCGTCGACCTCAGTCTCCTCGGCGGAAACTACCTGTCGGGCAACGTCCCGGCGGTGGCTTACCTCGACTTCGGTCCGACGGAAGACTTCACTCCGGACTCCCGCCCGACGCCGGACGGTGTCATTGGGTTCGAGGAACTGATCCTCACCGGAATCAACTTCAACCAGGTCAGCCTCAACGAACCGCTCGACCCGGTGGCCGGAAACCTCACGAACGAGGCTCCGAAGCTTCGGATGTACACGGCCGAGGGTCTCAGCAAGATCACCGCTCGCGTCGTCCTCGAGGGCAACAAGAAGAGCGTCAAGGGAGTCCACTCCCTTATCGAGTACGACCGTAGCCAACTCGAACTCATCGACGTCACCTACGGCCGTCTGCTCGATCAGACCTTCACCAAGCATGTCGACGTCGCCGAGGGCCTGGTCCTCGACGCCGTGGTCATGGGCCGGAACCAGACGCTCAAGGGCTCGGGCGACCTCGCCGTCCTCGAGTTCCGCGTGCTCGAGATGGGTGCACGTCCTGAGCTGGCCGAAGCCGATCTGCGTGACAACGCCAACCGCCGTCTTCTCGACAAGAAGACGACGCCGATTCGGAACGAGACCACGCCGGATGCGGACCGCACGACGGAGATCCCGAGCGTGACCCAGTTCCTGGGTGCTCGTCCGAACCCGTTCGCCGCACACACGGACATCGCGTTCCGTCTGGCCCAGCCGGGTGAGGTCCGCGTCGCCGTCCATGACATCAGCGGCCGCCTGGTTCGCTCTCTGGTCAACGGTAGCCTCGCTGCGGGCGAGCATCGGATGAACTGGGACGGAAAGAACGACCTTGGTCGGGAGATGCCGGCCGGCGTCTACGTCATGTCGTTCCAGGCGCCGGGACTCAAGGAGACGAGTAAGATCCAGATCGCGCGCTGATGACACCACGGTCCTTTTCGCGCGGACCGAACACGTGAGAGAACACCGGGATTCAAACGAGTGAGTCCCGGTGTTCCAACACAAGGAGGTACGAGTGTTCCAGCGAGCTTTGATCGTCACCCTCGTGGCCGGACTCCTTTCAGTAGCGGCATCTGTGTCGCAGGCCGGTGGAGTCGACGAGTTCAACGCCTTCCTGCTCCCGGAACTGAGTGCGGTCGAGATCGGAGACACCGTCATGGTGACCTTCGAAGTCGACGAGACCGCCCAGCAGTTCAACGCTTACGAGGTCACCCTCCAATGGGATCCGGCCGTCGTCGAGTTGCTTTCCGTTTCGGAGGGCAGCCTCTTCACGAGTAACTGCGGCAACCGTTTCTTCCAACAGGTCGGGGCTGCAACCGACTCGACGATCACCTACTCCCACGTCCTGCTTTGCAACGGAGTCTCAGTGGACGGCCCCGGGGTTCTCAGCACCTGGGAGTTCCGCGCCGTGGCCGACGGCTCTTCTGACGTCCTCCTGGCATCCGACCCGGATCGCACCTTCTTCGACGCAGGGCTGTTTGTCTGGCCAAGCCATCCGACCTACCCTCGGCAGGTCATCTTTCACAACGCCGTTATCGAAGTCGGTGACGTGACGAATGTCGAGCAGATCCCGCCGGCGCTTTCCCAGGAACTGGGCCTTCGCCTGGTCCCCAATCCAGTGACCGCGGACTCGCAGATATGGTTCCGCCTTGGATCCGTCGGTTCCTCCGAGATTCGTTTCGAGATCATCGACCCGGCCGGTCGAAGAGTCAGAGAGTGGAGCCAATCGGCTCGATCCGTAGACGGCTGGCAGCAGGCAGACAATGTTCGTAAGGAACTTCCCCGAGGAACGTACATCCTACGGGGTCGGTCTGCGGACGAGGTCTCGAGTCTGAAGTTCCAAGTCGTCCGGTAGTTTCCACAGGACCGTCAAGACGGATGCCCGGGACGTGCCGGCTCCGTCGAGACGGCTATCCGGAAAGTACCGGTCCTGTGGAGACGGCCTTCCCTCATCGGAACTCAAGAAACGGCCGGAACTGGCCGATCGAGTCGCTGAAGGGAGGAGTTTCTTATGGGAGTTCCCCAGATCAAGTCCGAGGATGACCTGTATGCCGCTCTGCGGGACGGTCATCGCATTCAAGAGTTCAATCAGCGTGTGGCCAAGGGCGAGGAAACCGACCTGACCGATTGTGACCTTCGCGGCTGCGATCTTCGTGGCTGGGTCCCAGGTTCCCTCGACCTGAGAGGATGCTACTTCCGTAACGCCGACCTGCGAGGCGTCGATCTCAGCCAGTGCAACCTCGATGGTGCAAGCTTTCACGAGGCGCGTATCAGCGGGGTCTTCTTCCCGGCGAGTATCTTCGCCGCCGAGATCGAGATGTCGGTCAGTCGGGGTACACGCGTTCGTCACCAGGCGGTAGACAAAGCAGCCTAGTAGGCCTGGACCGATCTCCCCATCGAAGCCCGGTTCCCGTGGGCTTCGAGATCCGCACCCATGGACGGCGGCCCCTGTCGCCGTCCTTGTTTGTCCAATCTCCAATCCATTAGACTCTGAACATCGCTTGTTTCAGTGACCTGGAAGCCTAGTCCTCCCTTCGAGGCCTCGCCCAGCTCACGTCGGCCCACGCACTCGAAGAGCAGCACCCTATGAAGCCGTTTCGTTCGTTCCGTCCAGTGTGCGCGATCATCCTCTCCGCCGGTGCCTTTTCGCAGGTCGCCCCGTCCCCTGCCGCAGCCGCCGCCGCGGAGATCTGGACGGCCTCGTCGGGCTTGACGACGATCCACTTCAACACCGACATCATGAGCAGTATGGGACTGAGTCTGGCCGAGGTTGTGGAATCGAGAGGAATCGAGTCGGCTCCACAAGCACAACTTCCGGCCATGGAGGGACCCGGCTGGCAGTTCCGATTCGAGGGTAGCGACCTCCGCTTCCCGGTCGACCGTGGAAGGGTCCGGTGGAGCGAGGACTGGACCGGGTCGTTGAACCACGTTGGACAGTTCGCGTTTCGAACGGTCGACGATGGACAACTGTTCTACGTGGAAGACTTCATCGTACAACCGGCCGACCATGCGTCCATCGGACCCCGCTTCGAGGTCACCGACAGCTATGGCCTTCCGGTCTTCGAGATGGTTGACGGATACCTCGGCTTCTATTCCGAAGACTCCAGCCTTCAGGGTGTCACCTTCGACCTCACCCTCAGTTCCGAGTTCGCACAACGGATGGGAAGCACCCGTCTGGCCGGACGTACCGTCGGAACGGTCGCCCTTCGCGCGCATGCACAATGGCTGCACGGTGACTCACCGGAACTCTTGACCCGTCCAGCCGTCGGAGACACCTGCCTGAACCGGGACATCGCACTCGGCGCACTCAATCGCATCGAGTACTGGAATCGTTCGGGCAGCTATCCCAACGGAGTCCTCGCGCTATCCATGGCCACGACTTCCTGCAACCTCGGCGAGTGCGATGTCGAGTGGGAAGCGCCGATGGCCGTCGACCATCCCGGAATTCTCATGTCCCTTTACCGGATCGATACGGCCGGAGTGCTCGAACAAATCGGGATCAGTGAAACCAAGCACGCCTTCTTCGCCCTTTCCGGCAACCAGTGCGGCGACTGCCCGGAACCCAGCGACGGCACGTACCTGGCTGTCGGCTGTTCGGACACCTACAGCGTGAGCGCCAACGCGGATCGCAACTACCTCGCTCCCCGCGATGAATGGCTGGCCTACACTGCGTCGTGGGACTGCTTCGCCTCTCACTTCACGAACGGCAACCCTGACTGCGAGCGCGTTCACGGCGGCAGCGGACATGGTCCGATCGACCATCGACTGCAAGTGTCCGAGGCCGAGCTGGCCGACACTTCCGCTGCATATTTCTACGAGGCGAGCTACCTCGTGCGGGGCGACATCGACAAGTCCAACAACATCGGATGGCAGCCGACCTCGTTCGAACGGGACGGCAACGACTATCTCTTCGACGGCGAAACGACGGTCGACGTCAACATCGGTCCGCTCCTCGAGACCTGGGGCGACGTGCATGAGTGGGTCAGTTTCGAAGACGACGGATCCGTCCTGGTCGCAACGAAAGTGATCGAACCTGCGGTTGGACAGGTGCGGCTCGAATACGCCATCCTCAACTTCGATGCTGACCGCCAGATCTTCAAGGTCAGCATTCCCGTCGGCTCCGCAAATCTTTCCAGCATCGGCTTCAACGATCCGAACCTCAACGTCCTCGACGACTGGAGCGCCGTTGTCAACGAAGGAAAGATCACCTGGACGACGACGAACAACCCGCTCTCGTTCGGTCAAATGTTCAACTTCCGCTACTCCTTCCCGGGAGAGGCCGAGGATGGGCAGATCGAGGTCAGCACCGTCATGGGGGGTGCGGAGACGAAGCTGGTCAACTCCAAGGTCCCGTCCACTGCCTCGAGCGCTCCAGGTACGCCGCTCTCACTACAATTGGGACACACACCGAATCCGCTCAGCAACATCTCGACCATCCGGTTCGAGCTTCCGAACTCCACTCCCGCGAGCCTGCAGGTCTTCGACGTCAGCGGTCGGCGAGTCCGGTCCCTGATCGATGGCCTCTTGCCTTCTGGCCCCCAACGCGTCGAGTGGGACGGCCTCGACGACGGCGGACTACGGGTCCGGTCCGGGGTCTACTACTACCGACTGCAGGCGGGCCCCCAGACCGAGGCCAACTCGATCACCGTCATCGACTAGCGTCCTTGGACACCGGACACCGGACCGGACGCCGGACGCCGGACGCCGGACGCCGGACGCCGGATGAGGGACGGTAGAATCGGTTGGGTCCGGTCCGACCTCGAACCCTTCGTTCATCGTGTAGACTCCACCCGTAGCGAATCACTTGGAAAGACGCCGAAAGGCATAGTTTCTCGAGGCGGGTCCCGCACTAAGCGCCCCACCTTGGCGCGAGTTGCATGGGCAAAAACAAACGAGACAAGAATCCTCGGACGGTGGAAGCCGGGAACAAGTCCCGGCCGGAAACCGGGGGCGCCCAAGCGGAGACGCAGGCGGCAAGCTCCGGGGGCCCTGAGGGTTCGGGTTGGAAGAGTTACCTGACCGCTCCGGTCGACATCGCCTCCACCGTCGTTTTCCGCTTGGCCTTCGGCGGCATTCTCCTCGTCGAGATGTTCCGCTTCTTTGGCTTCGGCTACATCAAGTCGCTCTACATCGATCCGGCTTTCTACTTCCCTTTCTACGGATTCGACTGGGTCCGGCCCTGGCCGGCTCCGGTCATGTACGCCCACTTCGTCGTTCTGGCCGTGGCAGCGATCTGCATCGCGAGCGGGCTCTTCTACCGGGTCGCGACCTGGGTCTTCTTCGTCGGATTCACGCACGTCTTCCTCATCGATCAGACCCGTTACCTCAACCACTTCTACCTGATCTGCCTTCTGGCATTTCTCCTGGCCTGGATCCCTGCGCATCGGGCTTTTTCTTTGGACGCACTGCGCAATCCAAAGCTCCGCTCGGATGTCATCCCGCTTTGGTCCCTGCTCCTGCTCCGCTTTCAGATGGCCATCGTCTATGTCGGGGGCGGGGTGGCCAAGATCAATCACGACTGGCTCCGCGGAGAGCCGATGCGGCTATGGCTCTCCCGCGAAGTCGACACTCCGGTCATCGGACCGCTGCTGGGGCACGCGCTCTCGCCCTACTTCTTCGCGTATGGCGGGCTCGTCTACGACCTCGTCGTTCCCTTCCTTCTGCTTTGGAAGAAAACCCGCGTTCCGGCGTTTCTGGTCACGCTCTTCTTTCATCTGACCAACTCGCAGCTCTTCGATATCGGAATCTTCCCCTGGTTCATGATTCCGGCGTCGACCATCTTCTTTCCCCCCGATTGGCCGCGCCGATGGCTTGGGAAGTACGGTCGCACGAGTGCTGCACTCCCCGGACTTCCCTCATGGAAAGCGGCGATCTTCGGTCTCTACGTGGCGGCCCAGATTCTCGTTCCGTTTCGACACTTCCTCTATCCGGGCCGGGCGGCATGGACGGAGGAAGGCGCCAAGTTTGCCTGGCGAATGAAGCTCAACGAGAAGGGCGCGGATATCGGGTTCCATATTCTGGATGCGAACGGGCAACCCCTGCAGGGAGAACTCCCACGCTTCTCCCTGACCCCGACACAGATGCGGTTGATGGCGGCGACTCCGGAGATGATCGTCCTCGGCGCCAATCACATCGCCGACGTCCTCCACGAACACGGCTTCGAGGATGTCCAGGTTCGCGTTCGTTCGCAGGTCACCCTCAACGGGCGGGCGCCTCAGGACCTCGTCGATCCCGAGGTGGATCTGGGTTCCGTCCGACGGTCCTTACGGCCCGCGCCCTGGATCGTGCCGCTGACGACAGAGCTAGGAACCGGAAGCCCGTCGGAGACGATGTCGGGGCCGCGCTGACGCGCACGGTTGCAACGCACAGTCGCAACTCACCGTCGTCACGCCGCCACTCCTGATCGCAGCCCGGACATCTCCCGCTCACGTTCGCACAGTTACCGCATTCGAACGACCCGACCATCCAGAAGAATCTGACTCCCTCGCCGAACCTGGTAAAAGTAGATGCCGGGCGACACGCGGTGACCCGCTGCGGTTCGTCCGTCCCAAACGGCATCGTAGGCGCCGGCCTCTCGACTGGATCGGGCCGTCAGCCGCTGAAGATTACGACCGGAGGCATCGAAAATCCGAACCTCAGGCGCATCGAAGCCGACGCCGCCGTCGGTCGGCACCTGGATGGCGAAACGCACCTGGTCAACGAACGGATTGGGAAGCGTGTGGATCGAGACCGCTGCATCGGAGCCTTCCACGAAACCCGGCGCCCGGCCCGTTGCGTGTTCGCGAGTGGCATCCCACGGGAGGCGCGGAACTACATCAGCATCGCGAACCCCCATCGCGAAACGCCCGCCGTCCGACTGCCATTCGATAGAGAACGAGAAGCGGTCTTCTCCTGTTTCCGTTTCACGGATCATTCGCGCGGTGAACGCCGGATGACCGGGAGGAGTTCCGCCGAACTCGTGGTAGAAGTCGAAGGCGTAGCACTCTTCGATCAGGACGTCCGCAACGGTGTTCGTTGCCGTCGCAATCTCCCATCGTCCGACGTCTTCCTTCGGAGGCAGAACGACACTGCCACCTTCCGGGATCACATAGTTCGACCCACCGACCTGAATGACGATCCGGCCGTCGCTGACGTTGGTCACCCGGGTCCCGAGGTCGGTCTCCATGGGTGCGATCCCGAGGACGGCCTCCGTTCCCGGAATCAGACGGTGCGAGGAAGTTCGCTGCAGCTTGGCGGCGCCGCGGGTCTCGGGCGCCTGACCGTCCGGCACCGGAAAGATGTCGACATCTACGTCGCCGGACAAGGTCGTGAAGGCCCCTGAGAATCCGTAGGTTTGCCCATTGGACACGAGGCCCGGCTCATGAAGATGGTAGGAGCGTCCATTCCGGTAGGGATTGATCGTGTGTTGCGCCAGCTGGGCGCAGCTCCCGAGGGCCAGATTCATCAGGTCGATGCCCGTGCGCCCATAGCCGCCGCCATGCGGAGTGCCCAACGTCGCGACGTAGGCATTCTCCCCCTGGTGCGAGGCGCTGAATGCCGTCGCCATTCCCGCACCCTCGGTCCAACCACGCTTCAAACCGTTCGCACTCGAGATGCTGTTCCGCATCGCCGCCAGGAACCAGTTGTCCAGGTACCAGAGGGACGGCTGTTCGTCCGGGAGTTGACGTTGGATCTGCACCTGAACGAGATTGGCGTACTCCGAGAAAAGCGGATTCTCCTGCGCCGCCTTGGAAAGCAGGTAGAGATCGTAGGCAGAGGTGTAGTGATCCTCGGCGTCATCGGGATCTTCCCAGGCATTGAAGACACAGGGCCGATCGAAGTAGGTGTTGAGCATTCCGAGTTGTGCTGCTCGCTCGTTCATTTCTGCCTTGAGAAGCGTCTGCGCGCCGGACTCCTCGCCGGGGTAGAGAAAGTCGGCCAGTGTGAGAACGGCATCCCCGCCAAGCTCCATCAACGCAACACGAATCAGATCGACGTAGCGGATCGTTTCCCCTTCCTCGAGGTAGTTGTGCCCGGGAGACAACTCGGCCGCCCATTCCGGCACGATGACCGGGTGGTTTGCGGAGACATACTTCGGATCGGACGGAGACAGCTGCGTCCGCTCGCAGGCAATGAGTGCGGCCATGATGATCGAGGCGTTGGCCATCGGAAGTTCGTCGAAGAGTTTCTGCGAGAAGATGAAGTCACCGTCGCAGTCCACGGCGAGAGCGGAGTGGCAGTGGTAGTCCTGCGGCTGCCGCCACGGCGCCACGATGTGCACCATCCCTTCCCGTGCCGCCGAGACGGCGAGGTTCCCGCGACCCGACCCGTCAAAGTCTCCGATGACACCGGCCGAACCCAGTTCGTCCCGCTCTTCCGTTCGGTCTCCCAGAAGCTCCTGCCCGAAGTGGGTGTAGTAGCCGTGTGACCCGGGACCGGAGGGCCCGCCAAAGAGCAGCAGCCAACTCCCCGAGTCTTCGTGGTTCGTGTCGAAGCCGAAATCCAAAGGCGTTCCCACGAAGAGATCGTCGCTCAGGGTGTCGCCGCCGAACTTGCCGGACGCAAGGACGAGTCCGAACTGGTCCGACCAGTAGTTCGAACCCTGATACATGCTCTGGTCATGAACGGAGGTTCGGGAGAGGTCGGGACCCGGCTCTGCACCGCGAATGGTGTGGAAGCGTCCGGCCCACTCAAAGCCGTTCACTTCCGCTCTGGGCTCGCCGATGACGAGCGTCTCGAAGACGCCGGGACCGAAGAAACTACCCACGGCCAGGGACATTCCGAACGCGGCTTCCGGTGTCGCTTCGTCCGTCATACCAGCGTCGAGGTAGATGGCGGAGCTGGTCGACGGACCCTCCGCGGTGCCCCGAAGAACGAAGCACGCGCCTGCGTAGGAATCGATACCGACCGTACGCCGCGGGGCGCCGACCACCAGTTCACGCGCGGTGTTGCCGGCAAGGTTTCCGCTGGCCAGGGCCCAACCGAAACGGTCCGCCTGCGAGGAGAATCCCAGGCTACCTGGGCCGATGATGCGCGTTTCGCCGAAAGGCCCGAAATCCGTGCCGTCGACGATGAAGATCTGCCCGCCTCTTTCCGCGGTGTTCCCCGGGGAAGACACGACCAGGTCCTGGTGAATGTCATTGTTGAGGTAGTCGATGAGGAGCGCGGCGCCGAAGAGTTCATCAGAGAGGCTGACCCCGCCGAAATCTTCCTGGACGAAGCTCGGACCGGGAACGAGTCCGTCTTCGGATCCAAGGAAGAAGTAGATCCGTCCCGCGTCGGCGCGTCCGTTCACATCCTCCCACGGAGCAGCCACGATAAGGTCGTCGAATCCGTTCCGGTTCAGATCGGCCGCCGCCAGGGCATAGCCAAACTGGGCTTCTTCTGTCGTACTGACACCGAATTCGGTGGCGACATGGACGGTGGAACCGACGTGAGTCAGTCCATGCTCGGAACCCCAGCTCACGACCACCGCTCCGGCTCGTTCGACCCCGCTGTCCGATGCAAACGGAGCGCCCGAGGCCAAGTCCTCGACTCCGTCTCCGTTGAAGTCGCCCGCGGCCAGGGCCCCGCCGTAGCGTTGGAAGAAAGTGCGGTCACCGGCCGCTTCGATCCCCTTTCGGATGATCGAGAGATGGGCGTCCGCCGTTTGGAAGGCGGCCGGAATCAGAGCGAGACCGAGAAACCCGGCGCAGATGGACCGGGTGCAATCGAGATGGGAGCGTGACATCGATCCTCCGTAAGTGACCGGGCCCGTGGCCCGTTACCGGGGGCAAACCCCGTTCACTTGGGAGGAACGTCAGGAAGGCGGAAAGGTGCACAAATCCAGCCCAGCTGTGGCCTCAGGACACTAGAAGAACGTGCTCTTGATCTGTCCCCAGGAAGAGGAAACGACCGGCAGGATCCCGCACGGCAACGGGTCGCAGACGGTGAATCGGCCGAGGAAATCCCCGCCCTCTTCGTCGCAGTCGACAGGGACCTTGAGTTCGCAGTCCTCCCCGAGGCAGCAGGCGCCGGCGCAGGGATTGACGTCGCACGGAACATCGTGGCCGAGAAAGCTTCCGCCCAGTTGCACGCAGTCCCGTTGAGCCTGGGTGAAGCACAGTCCGTCGAGCAGGCAGCAGGCTCCGGGCGCCTGGGCCCCAGGGTCGTCCCCTGCGAGGAAGGAGATCGAATCGTCGTCAGGATCCGGATGGAACGGGGCTTCAGACGACGGGCTGCCAGCGACCCCATCGGCAAGCGCCACACGGAAATCAACACTCGTTAGCACGACGATGGCCAGACCCGAGAGAAGGGCAAGACCACTGAGCGTCTTGCTCCGGTTTGAACGCGAGATCAAGGAACCCGTCTTGCACCGGCTTGAGCGAGAGTTCATGGGAAGCCTCTTGCGTTGTGATCGCATCGTTTGAGTCAACCTCAGGTTGTTGGAGATGAGCTTGGTGCGAGGGAAGCAGCCCGACGCCGTGTGCAATAACGCCGGACCGCTCCCCCCTGGCATTTACCGAACGACGACGAACTTCTCCGTGGTCGTGGACGACCCTGCCTGGAAGCGCAGGAAGTAGACTCCGTGACCGAGACGGCGACCGCGGTCGTCGGTGCCGTTCCAGTCCAGGCTGTACTCGCCGGCGGAGCGCGGGGCGTTGACGAGTTCGCGTACCATTCGTCCCTGCAGGTCGTAGATGGCCGCGTGGGTCTTGACGTCGCCCTGCGAGGCAACATCCGGAGCGATGACGTACTGAAGTTTCGCGCCGTGACGTATCGGTTTGTTCCCGACCAGACGTCCCATCGTACGGACACCTTCGACCAAGCCGGTGACCGGCCCCGCCAGGCTGACCTGGCCCTCGGGACCGACGATTTCGGCCCAGTAGTAGTAGGTCACGTCCGGAGTGACGTCCCGGTCGAGGACTTCCAACAGCCCACCCTCGGTCAGCATCGGTTCGCTGCTGAGGGGAGTGCGCTCGGAGGGATCCCGGGTGATCGAGCGGGTGACCCTGGCCTCGATTTCCCGGCCTCCCCCAGCGTGCATGGCCACGCGAATTCCCTGCGCTTCGGGCACGGCACTCATATGGATATTCTCGACGGAGGCCGCGTTCGGTCCGATCCAAAGAGTCGTGGTTTGAGTTTCGATGAGAACCGCCGGCAGCAGGTCCTCTGTCACCTGGACGTAGCCGCTCGACGCTCCCGGCTCGTCATAAACGAAGAGAGAGAAACTCGTGATCCGACCGAACCGGTTGACGAACCCACCCTCATTGACGCTCAGGAACCAAGGCGTGATCGAGGTCGCCGGGAGGTAGGCTTCCACTCCTTGCTGAGCTGTCAGACCCTGGGACCAGTAGTGCTCGAGGTAACCGATCGTCGCGGTGATGGCATTGGCCGGTTCTATCGTCACCACGCTATCCGCATCCGATGCACCCGGGCCGAACTCGGAGTACTCGGCATTCTCCGGATCCATGGCGGAACTCACACCGATGCTCGTCGTCAGGTCGTTGTCGACGGCGTTGTGAACGATCGAGTAGTTGACCGAGACAACGAACGGCGGATCGCCCAGTGTCACCGGGACCGGCAGTTCGAGGTTTTCCCCACCCAGATCGTCGATCCAGGCCAGTTGATACCAGTAGGTGTTCCCGAGCTGGAGGCCGTCACCGTCAACATAGGTGTAGTGGGTCCGGTTCCCGTCGTTCTGAATGATGGCGTCACCGACGGAAGGAATGGCCGTCCCGCCACTGATCAAGGCGAAGGCTCCCGGGGCGCCGTCCACGTCATCCGCCCGGTAGACGCGGAAGCCGCCATTGGCGTACTCACGCTGCGTGACCCAGTGGAAGTCGACTTCGAGATCCGCATCGCGGGCGACGGGATGAAGCTGAACGACCTGAACGCCGTCGGCCGAGTTCATCACTTCCTTGGCCGCTGCGTAGGTATCGACCAGTCCCCATCCGCAAGCCGGGTTGTAGTTCGGGTCGATGCCGAAAGGATCGTTGGGACGTGCTTCCTTCTCGGTGCCGATGAAGTGCGTTGCCGTGTTTCGCAGAATCGTCCGTACAGCGAGTTGATCCAGGCCCGGGTCGAGCTGCTTGAGAAGCGCACAGACACCGGCCACGTGCGGTGTCGCCATGCTCGTTCCCGACAGCTTCTTGTAGGCCTCACCTTCGGAGAGAAAGTCACCGTCGGCCGACATGGTTCCGGAGCCCGGGGCCACGACCGAAGGCTTCATCTCGTCGAGTTGGTCACCGTCACCGTCGTCGGTGCGCGGACCTTCGTTGGAGAAACCGGTCACGAGATCGTCGGACGAGACGAAGGTCTGATTGTGAAGCGTCGCGCCGACCGCAATGCTCTTGTCAGCCGCGGCAGGAGAGGAAATGTGATCGATGGCTTCATCGTTACCGGTCGCGATGCAGACGATGAGTCCGGCGTCGGCGGCCGCGTTGATCATCTGCGATCCGGCGTCGGTTCCGTCCGAGGCGTCGACACCACCGAGCGAGAGGTTGAGAACATCGATCCCGGAATAGATGAGGTCATCCCCGGTCAGTCCCCAGTCGTTGGTCATGTTGTGAATGCACCACTCGACACCATCGGCGGAACCGAAGCCCAGCCCGGCGTCCGAGAGGACCTTGCAGTCGACCAGCCGCGCCTTCGGCGCCATCCCCCGGAAGAACTCGTTCTCTCCCCCGGTTCCCATCACCGTCCCCGCCACGTGCGTACCGTGATAGCTGGAAGCCTCGGAGCCGTGGTCCTGCGGGTTCATGCTCTCATCCAGCCCAGTGTTGAGGAGCGGATCGCCGAGATAAAACTCTCCCCCGCCGAGAAACTTGCCGTTCAATCCTTCATGACCAGGAAAGCCGGGATTGATGATGTCGACGTCATCGTTGACGCCGGTGTCGAGGATCCCGACGACGACACCGGTTCCGTCGAGTCCGAGGTCTTCGGTACTGGGAAAGAGATCGTAGTCCTGGGCACGAACCAAACCCCGGGAGTCACGAGCTCGAACGACGCGGGCACCCCAGTGGTTCAGGGGGTACATCATCGGGATCGACTCGACTCGCGCCACATCCAGGAGACCCGCAGCGGCCTCGAGCTGGGCAAAGCTTCCGCGTGCACGGATGTAGTCGATGTATTCGTACTTCTTGAGACCGGTCAGGCCCAGGCTCCGGAGCGTTTGCACGTCGCTCTCGGTCGGCTTCCGATCGAAACCGACGTAGACGCCGTATTCCAGCAGGGAACCTTCGTCGAAAACAGCGATGGACCGTCTCTTCTCGAGGTCGCCGCCCTCGTGCGCCGCCGCCAAGCCGACCGCTTCCACGCGTTCGATTCGGTCATCGAGACCATTGACGTCCGTGTCATGCATCCACTTTCGTTCCATGGAGTGGACTGTCCCTGCAGACACTCCGAGGCCAATCACCGCGGCGGCCAGACCCAGCACAGTACTCTTCTTCATCATCACTCCTCCGTCCCCGCCCGAGGTGACTGCGTGGTCCTGAGATCGGAGTCGAGGGACGCGTTGGCGCCTCTCGACGGTTCCCGACCGGTACCTGATCGCCGGATCCGTCCCCGGGGGGATCGGATCCGGCGATACCTGGGTCTAGGGAGATCCCTGATCGGGATCAGACTCACAACTATGGGTTTCGAAGCACGGGCCGCCAGGGACCCTCGGTGAGTCGTTCGCGAGGACGGAGATTCCGTACACGTTTCTCACAACTTTTGCGGAACCGACTTCGAGGAGAGAAAACGGTGTGGAGATCCGGCAGACGGACCGGGACGCATAACCCGGATGGATGCGACAACATCGTCGTGGGACGGGAGGCTCAGCGGGTTCGGGAGGTTCAGCGGGTTCGGGAGGTTCAGCGCGAACGCCGGGGGCTCGGCCTTATCGGACGATCACGAAACGAAGCGGTCCGGTGACCCGGCCGCTCCTTTCCGGTTTCGCCCAGTACGTCCCGGACGGAACCCGCTTTCCCTCGGAGTTCAATCCGTCCCAGGTCCACCCCGAACCGTCATCCTGCAGGCGCCGCACGATCCGACCGGCGGCATCGAGGACGAGAAGTTGATCGGAGACCTTGACATCGCGACCTTCGGCGGATGCAACTCGGAACGATACGACCGAGCCGAACAGAGAGGGGTTCGGTGCGGCCAGAAGCTGCTGTCCTGGATGGTCCCATCCTGGGCCCGAGACATCGGACGCGACCAGAGTTTCTTCCCATGTTCGAAACGCATCGACACGTCCAGATCCCAGGCGATCCAGATAGGGTTGGTTCTCGGGAATGTCGTAGATCTCGACAACGCCGGCCGTGGCCACTTGCTGAACCTCTTCACGGTTCAGGTTGGGATCGACACTTCGGATCAAAGCAAGCTGTCCGGCAATGAAAGGCGCGGCGAACGATGTTCCCTCGCCGACGGCATACTGCCCGTCATGAAACGGACCATACACCCCGACCCCCGGCGCTGAGATGGACACCGTCGGGTGGTAACTAGAGAACGTCGCCCGCACGTCGGCCGAGTCGAGTGCGGCAACGGAAAGGACAAGTTCGTCGCTCGCCGGGTAGAAGGGCGGGTCTTCCGTTCCATCGTTCCCGGCCGCCGCCACCAGGTGCACCCCGGCATCCGCGGCGTACTCGAGTTCCCTGCGAAGCACCGAAGACTCGCAGGACAAACCCAAACTCAGATTGATGACGTCCGACCCGTGATCCACCGCGTACCGGATTCCCTTCGCGACATCAAAGGTCAGGCCGCGGCCCTCGTCGTCCAAGACGCGAATGGGAAGGATCTCGGCATCGGGGGCCATCAAATGAATCATTCCAGCGACCATCGTGCCGTGCCCCGCGGCGTCATCGGTGAGTCCGTCGCCATCCTCGTCCAACTCTGAGGCCTCGTCGTCCGGATCGGTATCATCGTCCACGAAGTCGTATCCCTCGTCGGAAACGGAACCGACCAGCGCTTCGTGGTCCGCTTTGACTCCGGTGTCGATGACCGCGACTCGAACACCGGCGCCCGTCGTGTGGACATGGGCCGGACCCAACTGGATGCGTTCGGAGATGCTTTGATCGACATACTCTCCGAGACTCCCGCCGACGGCGCCGACCATCATCTGCTGCACGCCTTCGGGGGTTTCGCTGCGGAAGGCAAATTCAACTGTCCGGACCAGGGGATCGAGTTCGAGCAGCCCAATGACCTGCTCCGGGGTGAGCCAGAGGGGCAGTCCCATGAGGTAGGACGGATGGAGTTCGTCGACGACCCAGACTTCGTAGGTCGATTCCAGCGATTCGATCAGGGCTCCGGTTTCCAGCGTCAGCTGTATCAGATCGAGTTCGTACTCACACTCTTCGGCGTCGGCAGGAACGGCCATAGCCAAGCCCGCAATGAAGATGCAGAGTCCGGCCCATCCGGCCAGGAGCGGCCGTCGCATTGTGAAGCTCGTGGGATTCATAGCTGGCTTCCTATTGTATCACGGCACCGGTTTTCGAACGCGGAGAGACTCCTCCCATGACAGAGAAGGGAGCCCAGTGCCACGGGTGGGAGAATCGGTCCCGAACCCGAAGCGTTCCGGACCGGTGTCCTTCGACCGGGCCCTTCCCTCCGCAGATCGCAGCATAGAATCCCTCGGCGAAAACAGAGGACGCACCATCCTCGACTTCCCAGAGTGAAGCCACGATGTTCCGGGCTCCGGCGTGCAGAAAGCCTTGTCCCAATCCGGTCCATTCATCGGCAACCACAACACGCCCTTTCCCGCTGGAACACGCCGTCAGGACGACGGTCGCGCCGGAAAAGTCGGCGTCTTCCAAGTCGTGGACAAAGAGCGGTCCGTCCGCCAGTTGCAGGGAACTGAAGGCGGGATTCCGAACCCGCAGCTGACCGTGGGTCGCCAGGTGAAGCAGTCCGCTTCGACCGCCCTCCTCCAGGATCTTGGACCGCGTCGGCGCGGGATCGATCACCGGATCCCAGGATGCGCTTCCCGCCGCGAAGAGCGAAGCCACGGTTTCGAGTTCACGCTCCACGTGTGGAATATCCGGCTGTGAAAGTCCGGCGATCCACGCACGGCGCGAGGGCACGTCGCCTTTCCGGTGCGACTCGAGCCAAACCCGAGCACTCGGAACCGTCGACACCGTTCCGTGATCGACGAGAAAGCGATGTCCATCGAACAATGCGTGAAAGGGAATGCGATGTCCCGGCCCGTGAGGTGCGATCATCCAGGTTTCGACCTCAGGCGGAGCGCCCAGCGGTCTCCAGAGCCGGTCGTACAGATCCCGGAGACTGGCCAAAGTCGAACGGACCATCGGATGAGCACTGGAGAATGGATCGCCTTCGTAGCCCATTTGGCCTTCCGAGTCCGTCGGCGACTGCGATGCCGACGCCCCACCCGACTTGCGTGGGAGGTGGAGTCGACTCGCGTTCTCGAGCGCGGCAGCTCTCCACTGAAAATCCAGCTCGTCGGCCAAGCGACGAATCTCGGGAGCGGACGCCGACGGCAACTCGACTCGAAAAGTGTCGCCGTTGCCGGTTAGAACAAGGGCGAACGAGTGGTGAGCGCCAAGATGATAGGAAACGAGTCCCGCCTCCTTCGGCAAGGCCTCGGTCACGGCCTCCAACTCGAGAGATCCTTCGGGCCCGGAACCGGAAGCCAGCCAGGAACGCTCCCGGCTCGTCTGAAGTTCGCGTCGATAATCCGATTCCAACCCTTCGAGGTCTTCTCGAATGCGCACGGCCATCTTCCGCTCGGATTCCGTCCCGAGCTCCAACCGGGAAGCTCGCGCATGCGCCCAGCTCAGTTGGTCGCGCAACTCCCGAAGGTGCCCCTCCCTCTCGTACTTGGGTTCGGTCAAAGTGTGAAACGAATCCCAAGCCCGTTGTGCCCGGCCACGCTCCATCAGGGAAAAGAGCACCTCGAGCCGAGGACGCGAACGGGCAGCCTCGATTTCGACTCGACGATCAAAGACGTGTCCTTTGTCCTGGAGGAATGCGAGCTTCGCTTCCTCGCCCGGGATGCGAAAGCGAATGGACTCGAGAAGCTCCACCGTCTTTTCCGAAGTCCGCGTCAGTGACCGTGTCTGTCCCAACGCGAGATAGACTTCGGCCAGGGTGTCGAGCAGGAGCAACGCCATTCCGGGATAGACGGTTGCATCCACACGGGACAGCACTCCGCGCAAACGCCGGACCGTGCCCTGGCTCGCTCCGACACTCAGTGCGGCGCGTGCGAGTAGAGCCGTCGTCAGAGCCTCCCAACGAAGGAGGCCTCTCTTGCGGAACTCCCGAACGAGGACTTCCGCCGACTCTCTCGCAACGTCGGCCCGGCCTTCCGCCCAATCGACCTGGGCGGACACGAGTCGGCAGAGTAGCGATCGTGACTCGTTCTCTTCGGACAGGAACGCGCTTTGCGCCCGCTCGATTTCCTGCCGGGCGGGAGCGGAACGCCCTAGGGCCAGGTTGGCCAGGGCCAGGTGGTACCGGGCCAGTCCCTCGTAGTACACCATCCCTTCGTTTGCGTAGTCCTGGGCGGCGTCCCCGGCCAAGTGGGTGGTTTCCCGATGGAGACCGAGCTCGTGATAGACCTCGGCACGACTGAGGATGTTCGCGGCCCGATAGGCGACATGCTCGGTCTCCTGGAAGTACTCCTGCGCGAGACCCAGGAGTCGAAGCGCTTCGCCGAAGTCGCCCGTTTGTTGGCGGACGAGGGCGGCGTTCATTCGGCATTGGGCCAACAAGAGCGTGAAACCGTTCTCGCGGCACATGGCTTCGGCGCGGGCGAACGCGTCGAGGGCTTCCTTCGGTTGTTCGGTTTGGGTCAGCGCCACGGCCAGGTTGATCTCGGCGCCGACCGAAGAGGGGTCCTTCCGGTTCTGTGCGCGAAAGATCTCCGTCGCCTTTCGGCACTCTTCCAAGGCGGCGTTGTGATCATCGCGCTGGAAATGCAACGTTCCCAGGTTCATGGCCAGCTTGGCCTGGTACTCCTCGTTGCCCGAGATTTCCAGGGTCGTACGCGCCTGAGAGGCAGCCGCCAACGCCTCGTCGTAGCGCCCGAGCAACGTCAACACATGAACGAGAGCGGTTTGTAGCTCTCCGGAACGTGGCTCTTCCGGTGTGTCCTTCCATTCTCGAAGCGCCGAGCGAAAGTGTTCTTCCGCATCCTTGTAGGCTCCGGAAAAGAAAGCAGCTTCGGCAAGAGACCGGTAGCCCCATCCCAGCGCGACACGGTCCCCGGAACCTTTTCCGATGAGCAGAGCCTTCTCGGCCGCTTCGCGGGCCAGCCGTGCGTCCGTCCCGTGCTGAAGCGTGGCGCGGTTGCGCAACTCGCGGACTGCGTCGACGGGCGCAACGAGCCCCTGTTGGCAGAGAGATTCCAACTCGTCGACGGAAAGATGAGAAACGTCCGCGGTCACTTCCACTACCACCGTTCTCTACATCTCGATGGGATCGATCCCCATGCGGGTGTCGCCCCAGAGAACCTCAACGCGGGCGAATCCAACGTTCAAGTCCGCAAAGGTGAATCGACCCGTGTCGGCGATCTCGACGGTTTCGACATGGCCGTGCTGAATGACCTTGGCCTGACGAGTGCTCTCGGCGCGATCGACGTGAGCGATGAACTGTCCATCGACGCGTCGCACCTCTCCTTCGCGGGACAACTGTAGAATGAGCCGACCCGGCTCGAAGTCATAAAGAATGCTCTGCGGCCCGAGTTCGGCCGCCTGCGAGCGGGTCCCGGCCACGGCGCCACCCATGCTGTCGAGAACGAGGGTTCCCTCCAATACGCGCGCGGCCCGCACGAAGGCATCGGCGGTCCACTCCCGCGCTTTCTCCACGAACGATCGCTTCGCTTGGGGAGACGGGTTCTCCATGGCCAGGGCCCGATCGAGTGCCTGGCGGGACCAGTCCGCTGGAGCCTGTTCCAAGGCGGGACCGAAAAGCCCTTCGAGGATGGAACGGTAGACCGCGACATCCTTTGTCGGGATCGGCTCGCCGGCCAGTTCGGCATCGGCGATCAGCCGTTTCAACTCAGCTTCCACTCGTTCTCGGTTCGGATCGGTCATCGACCTGGGCTCCATCGTCCGTTGCGTTTGAAATGCTCGGAAGACGACTCCGAGCGATCGACGCCGGCCGCAATGGCGCCGACTCCCAAAGTCGTCTTCCTAGCGAGTCGTTCGTCCGCGACCGCGTTTCGTACACCCCTATCGAAGTTTTTTGGTTCAGGCCCAGCCATTTTGACGGAAGACCTTCTTCATCCTCTCGAGGCAGCGTCCGCGGATCGGCCCGACACTTCCCGAGGAGATCCCTTCCTCCGCCGCCAGAGCCTCATAGTCCTTGGGCGGCACTTCCAGAAAGAGAGCCGAGAGAATCCGTTGGCAGCGCTCGCCCAGCGTCCCGAGCGCCAGTCGAACCTGGTACGTCCGCTCCAGAACGAGCCGTTCCGACTCGGGAAGTTCTTCCGCCGACGGAAGGTCGAGCAACTGTTCGTCCTCTGGATCGGTGGCCCGCTCCCGCCCGATGGCCTGAGCCCGTTTCGCCCCCTGCCGGACAGCGATGCCGATAATCCACGAACTGAGCCGGTCGGGTTGGCGCAGGTTCTGCAGACTCGTAACGATGGCCGCAACCGTGATCTGGAAGGCTTCCCGCGTGTCGTCCTCCGGAAGTGAATAGCGACGCAGGCAGGAGTAGATCAGGTCCTGGTAGCGGCGCAGGAACTCCTCCCAGGCGGATTCCCGACGGATCAGACACTCGGCGATGAGGGTTTCGACTTCCCACTCGGACGGCGGGATCTGGTGCGGATCGACTTCATTCATGCGCTTCCGATGGTATCACTGAAACCGCAGGAGCGCGTGGAAACGAGCGAGTCCGAATCGGAGTCCGAACTCGCTGGACGGATGCGGCTAGCCGATTTCGTCGCCGAGGATGCGGCGAAGATGTTCCCATTGCTCCGAAGTCAGGATGCTCTCCAGAGCGGTGACATAGCGGTTCGTGATCTGCTGCATGCGAGCCCGAGCCTCCTCGCCGGTCATCTCTCCGGAGGCCAGGGCCACCCGAACTTCGCGAATGGCCTGAAGCCGGAACCGCTCGATCTCGATGACGGCGTGAAACTGGTCCTCGGAAAGTCCCAGCGCCTGAGCAATGCGCTCCCAACGGCGAAGGTCGACATCATGGTCGGGGTCGACGTCGTCGTCACCTCCATCATCGTTCCCGTCGTCGGGATCCGTCGGGTCGTCGTCCGTCGGATCACCGTTGTCATCCGGGTCACGCGGATCGTCGCTACCGTTTCGGATATCGAGCAGACGCCGCCACTGTTCCGCCGTCAGAATTTCCTGAAGGCGCGACTCAAAGCGGGCGCGGAGGTCCCGAATCAGGCGTCGCGCCTCTTCTGCACCGAGTTCGCCGGTTTCGAGGCGGCGATGCACTTCGCGGACACGATCAGCGGTGGCGGTTTCGGCCGTCAGAATCGCATCGAGTTGCGCATCCGTGAGTCTTAGGACGCGAGCGAGGCGATCCCAATACGCTCTGCTGGGGTCGGTATCGCCGTCCGAGTCAGAATCGTCTCCGTGATCCCCGTCCGGTGAATCAGTGTGGCCGTTGCGAAGTTCCTGCAAAAGGCGGTACTGCTCCTCGGTCAGAATCTCCCGAAGCCGGGTCTCGAAGTTTTCGCGGAGGGATCGCGCCCGGATCGAAGCCTGTTCGCGGCTGATTTCGCCGGCTTCATAGGAGCTGCGGAGCGCCTTCATCGCCTCATCCAATTCCTGATGAGCGTCACGCAGCGCGACCAGTTGCCTTTCGGACAGGCCCAACGCCTCGACGAGGCGGGACCACCGGTCCCCGGTTCCTTCGCGATCGGTTGCTGCGTCTTCGAAGGTAATCTGGGACTCGGCGTCGAAGAGACTGGTCATCTCCTCTTCCGTCAGAGTGGAGGCGCCCCTCGGTTCCGTGGGTCCGTCATCGGAACATCCGACCGCACCGAACATCATCGTCGCCGCGAGGGCGGTCGTCGCCAGGCCGTTCAGGATCCAGCTTGTCTTCAGGGGACGCAGCATCTTCGTTTCCTCCGACGAATCCGAGTGAGTTGAGCCTGCGAGCAGCCCGCGGGGCCCATCCAGGATCGAATGCCATTGGGCTCGACCTGGCCGTTTGGGAGACCACTCCCAGTATGTTATCGACCCGATCCCGTACGAGTCCATGCTCGAATGAGGCGGTTCCCGAGTCCCGCGCCTCGTGCGGGGAGCCTGGCGTGGCCGTAAGTTGCGCGGGCGCGGACAGTGGAGACCAGACCAACCGGAGTGATATCATCGAATGGCTGTGGGGTGGACGATCATCCTGCGGCCATCGCCGCTTCCCCTCGCTGCTTCTGCTCAAGGAGGTTCCCGGAATGAGCCCTGCTTCCGCTCTCCGACCCACGCTTGCCGTTGTCGCGTTCCTGGCCCTGGGATCCTCACTCGCCGCCCGGACTGCGGAGGCCCACGACCCGCATCCGCCACACTCGGACGACCCGAGATTCCAATGCCGGTTTCATGTCGAGATCCCCAACAACGCAGTCTTCGCCAATCCTCCGGCTTCACACCGGGCGACCGACTTTGCGCCCGAAGTCGACGACATCGTCTCGGGGCTCACACTCCAGACTTTTGACGCGTTTCTACGTGACTTGTCCGGCGAGACCACCGTCTCGGTCGATGGAAAAGCCGTCTCCTTCGAAACCCGCTACTCGCTGAACACGGAGGGACAGGCTTCGTGGATCTATGTCTACGAGACGCTCGAAGCCCTGGGCTACGACGTGCGGTATCAGGAGTACTCGCGAAGCGGTTTTGATCTCCGGAACATCGTTGCGCGCATTCCGGGACAGGAAACGCCGGAAGAGATCTACGTCCTCGGCGGACATCTCGATTCGATTTCCGAACAAGCCGGAACCTTGGCTCCCGGCGCCGAGGACAACGCATCGGGAAGCGCCGCCGTCCTCGCCGCAGCGGTTGCACTTCTGGGACAGCAGTTTTCGTCAACCATCGAACTCGTTCTCTTCACCGGCGAAGAGCAGGGACTTTGGGGCAGCCAGGCCTACGTCGCCGAAGCGCAGTCCGAGGGCCGGGACGTTCGCTCGGCTGTGACCTGCGACATGATTTCCGCCTGGAACGACGACTACGGAGTCCTCATCGAAGGCGAGGAGGATTGGGAGTCCCTGATGTTCCTCGTCGGAGACGCCGTCGACGAGTACACGACGATCTCCAGACAGTTTTCCTATTTCTCTTTCGGCAGTGATCACGTTCCGTTCCAGAACGCGGGAATCCCTGCCATTCTCGCCATCGACCTCGATTGGGGTTCGTACGCGCCGTACCACCGAAGCAACGACACCTATGACAAGACCGATCCGACACTCGGTCACAAGATCTCCCAGGCCTGCCTCGCCGCGGTCGCACAGCAGGCCGGACCTCTGGGTTCCTCTGCGGACGCGCCGACGCCTCCGATGACCGTTTCGTTGCATGCGCAGCCCAACCCCGTGGCGGGTCCTTTCGGGTCGGTCACCGTTCGGTTCACTTCCTCCGCTCGAAAGGAGACCCCATCCGGCGCGGACTCCCAGTCACCTGGGTTCCAGGGGACTCCTCGCGGGCAAGTCTTCGATGTCACGGGCCGGGAGATTCGTACCCTACAGCCCGCTTCTGTGACGAACGGCTCTGCGTCGGTTCACGAGGTGACTTGGGACTTGAGGAACGCGGACGGGTGGACGGTGCGCCCGGGGCTTTACTGGGTTCGGATGGGTTCCGAAGCGACCCAGGTCGTCGTGCTCCCGTAGTGGGCTCACACGGACAGACCTGATCGCCCGACGACGGCGGCTGCTGCCGCGCAAGAATGCCGAATCGAGGTCAACGCCGGCGAACCTCGTACGGCCGTCTCTTTTGCCCGGGACGCCGGGGTTGTGAGACCCTCTTCGGGTCGCAACTGAACCGCGGGATCGATCGATGATCCCGCTTGTCCTCTCTTGGGGAGTCCACTTCATGAGTTCCACGCGCGCTCGTTTTCGCACCGTTGTCTTTGTCACCGTTTCGTCCGCCGCCCTCGGCCTCCTTTGGATCAACCGGCACGATCCCGCCGACCGTTCGATCGCGTTCCAAATCGAGGACGTTCAGATCAACGAGTTCACAGCAAGCACGCAGAGCCGCGTCTCGCTGGATGTCGATCCCGAAGGCCGCGTGTTTGCAGCCTGGGACAGTCGTCGTCAGGAAGGCGGGACCTACGGAGTCCGCGGAAGGGTGCTGGACGGCTCCGGCGGATATCTTACCGCGGAGAGCCCGCTCAACACGACGACGGCTTCGATGCAGCAGGAACCCGCCGTCGTCTGGCTGGGCTCCGATCCCCTCGCGGCCTGGGTTTCTTTCGGACAGGACGGAGACGGTCGCTCCATTGTCGTCCGGGGCAGGTCCGGTGAGGAGTTCGTACTGAACGAAGAAACGGTCGGCGATCAATCCGAGCTGTCACTCGCGAATCTAGGAGAAGAGACCGCAGTCGCCGTTTGGTCGAGCACGGACGGGCAGGGCCGCAGCATTCGCGGCCGCATGATCGATTCTTCGGGTCGCCCGATCGGTTCCGAATTCCCGATCAACGAAGACGTCACGTCTACGGTGAGTGCAGAGCGGACACAGCGTGCGGAATCGCAGTCGGTCATCCACCGCCTTCCCACGGTCGCAGCCTGCGCCGACCAATTCGTCGTGGCCTGGGACCGTTTCGACAACACCCTCGGCGATGCGGCGAAGTTCGAAGTTCGCGCCCGGGTCTTCGACCGCACCGGGCAGCCGCTCGGGAACGAGTTCGCGATCGGAGCCGGTGGCGTGGATGAAATCGAACCGTCCGCAGCCATGGACCCATCCGGAAACTTCGTCCTGGCCTGGATGCATCTGGACCCGGAAACCGAATACGACCCATACCACCAACGTTTCGACAAGAACGGCCGAGCACTTTCCGACCCGTCTCCCCTGGCTGAGAATGTCGCGGGGTGGCAGAGCGCGGTCTGCGTGGACCTGAACGACCGGGGAGAGTTCGTCGCGGCCTGGAACACCGTTGACGACAACGGCGACTCGGACATCTGGGTACGCACCTTCGACGCGCATGCAGCTCCGCACGGAGCCGAACAAATCGCGACACAAACTCGGGATGGCCGTCAACTTCTGACCGGCCACCAGGGATCTCGCAGGATTGTCCTGGATGACAAAGGCAGAGTGACGCTGGGCTGGTCGGGCCAGGGACGCGGAGACGACGCGAGCGCGGCGCACGTTTCGATTCTCTCACCGGCGTCGCAGGACAGGTTCGAACCGCTGCAGAACTCCGGCGATTTCTCGAGCTGGATTACGACAGATCCTCCGGCCGGGGCGACGGACGAGCCCGTGGCGGCTCCGGTCTACGATCCGAGCACAACGGTCAACCTACCGCAGATCGTGGAGCACCGCGGCGGCGGTGACGTCGGCTTCACCGGGATCACGGACACCGGATGGAATCCGCCCGACCCGCAGATCGCGGTCGGCAACAACCACCTGGTCTTGATGACGAACGGCGGGATCGCAGCGTACACGAAGGGTGGCTCTCTCCTCTGGTTTGACGGAATCGGGGGTGGAGGTGGATTCTGGGGCTCGGAAGGCGCGACCAGTTTCGTTTTCGATCCCGAAGTGCACTACGACCCCTTTGAAGATCGATTCCTGGCCATGGCCAATGAGCGCTCCGGAGCGAGTTCGTTCTTTCTCCTTGGCATCTCGAGCACGGGAGATCCCACCGATCCCTGGCACAAGTACCGTTTCAACGTCACCTCGATTGCAGATCGTGACATCGACTCTCCCAACATGTCGTTCGATGAGAACGGAATCTACCTTGGGGCCGACTTCTTCAGTCCGAATCGGTACCTCTTCTTCGGAATCGACAAAGCGTCCGTGCTGAACGGCGGCGCCCCCGTCACCGGTTCCTTCTTCCACAACGGTTCCCACTCTTTCGGCATGCCCGAACACCTGACGGATGAGGCGGACCGCGCCTACATGATCGAACACTTTGACGGGAACCAGTCGACGGTGCGGCTGTGGGCGATCGACGATCCGTCCGGGTCCCCGACCTCTCAGACCATCGACATCCCCGTCGACAACTATCTGGTCCCGGGTGTGGCCAAGTCTCGAGGCAGCTCGGTCAACATCATCCTCTTCGAGGCGCGGTTCTGGAGCGCAATGTACATCGACGGTTCGCTCTGGGCCTGCCACCACGTTCGTGTCCCGGGCGCCGTCACTCCAAAAGCCCGCTGGTACGAAATCGACATGAAGGGCTGGCCGACCTCCGGCATGACTCCTGCAGTCCGGCAGTCCGGCCAGATCGACGCCGGAGACGAGGTCTACCTCACCTTCAACTCGATCGCAGGCGACGCGCAGGGCAACGCCTACATGGTCTTCGCCCGTTCCGGACTCGACGAGTTCTTCTCCATCGCCCGGACCTACCGCTTGAGTTCGGATCCCTTGGGAACGATGCAGGGGCCGGACTTCATTCGCGAGAGCACCACCGCCTATCTCGGCGACCGTTGGGGAGACTACAGCGACGTTCAGGCGGATCCGGCCGAGCCCGGAAAGTTCTGGAGCTATCACGAGTGGGCAGTGAGCGCAGGCTCATGGTCGACTTGGGTCCAGTGTGAGACCCTGGCCAATCCGGCGAGCGTTCCAGGACTGGGTGACACAATCGCAGACGCACGCACGCTGCAGAGTGCACCGAATCCGTTCACGGACCGTACCGAGCTTCGTTTCCGTTCCGAGAGGGACGGGGACGTTCGCGCCCTCATCTTTGACGCCCGCGGCCGTCAGGTTCACGAACTTCAGCCGACGACAACGGATGGCTCGGGCTTCCTACGTTGGGACGGTCGCTTCGACGACGGGACGGCTGCGCCCGCAGGAATCTACTTCGCCCGCGTTCTCATCGACGGAACCGAAGTCGCCTCCGGGCGTCTCGTCAAAGTGGACTGACGCCGCCGGTGCACGGTGTAGGTGACGACGGCATCTCGACCCCGGACAACCGGGGTCGAGCCGACTTCCCCGCCGACTGGATCGAACCGATCTATGCCGATCTGCGACGTCTGGCCCAGCGGTACATGTCCAACGAACGCGGTGATCACACGCTTCAGGCCACGGCGCTCGTCCACGAGGCCTTTCTTCGGCTCTCCAACCTCTCGGTCGACGCGTCCGACCCCGCAGCCCTTCGCGGGTTGGCCGCCCGCACGATGAGGAATGTGCTCGTCGACCACGCGCGACGCCGCGGCGCGGCCAAACGTCGCGGCGAAATCGAGACGAACGAGCTGGATGAAGAGCGAACCTCCGACCCGGTCGAAGACCCCGTCTGGGACGAGCTCATCGCGCTGGATCAATCCCTGGAACGACTGGCGAAGTTGGATGAACGAAGGGCGCGCATCGTCGAGCTCCGATTCTTTGCCGGTTGGACAGTGAGCGAAGTCGCCGAACTGTTAGGCGTTTCTGTGCGCACGGTGAACTACGACTCCGCATCGGGATGCGAGTGGCTGCGGACGGATATGGGCCACGACGAAGCATGAGCGTCGGCAAGGAGGAGAACCAAGTCCGCAGTACTTCCAGGCCCGAGTTTCAACCCACTGAGTCCGACTCGGAACGTTGGATCGCGCGAATCGTTGGAGCAGCCGCAACCCGGTACGTCGAGGACACCGACCCGGTCGTCGGTACAGACATCGGGCCATTCACGGTGCGGGAACGACTCGGCGAAGGCGGGATGTCGGTCGTCTATCTCGCGACGCAGAAGGACGACGTCTTCGATCGCCTCGTCTGCCTGAAGCTGATCAAACGGGGCATGGATACCGACGCGGTCCTGAGGCGATTCCAACACGAAAGGCGCATTCTTGCGGCCCTCGATCATCCGAACATCGCACGACTCTACGACGGAGGCACGACACCGGACGGCCGTCCCTACTTCGTCATGGAATACGTCGACGGACAACACCTGCTCGGTTACTGCGACGCCCACGGTCTGTCCCTGAATCAACGCATCGATCTCTTCCGCGTCGTCTGCGATGCCGTTCAGTTCGCGCATCAGAACCTCGTCGTACACCGTGACCTGAAACCCGCCAACATCATTGTTACTTCGTCGGGCGTTCCGAAGCTTCTCGACTTCGGAATCGCGGCCGTCCTGCAGCCCGACTCCGGCACGACGTCCGAGACCACCGAGCCGCTCGGCTCCCGCGCGTTTCTGACTCCGGCCTACGCCAGCCCCGAGCAGGTACGCGGGCAACGTGTGACGACGGCCACCGACGTCTATTCGCTGTCCACCATCCTCTACCGGCTCCTTTCGGGAGCGCACCCGTTTCCGGCGGAATCCCGCGCCGAACTGGAAGAAAAGATTCAGAAGGACTTGCCGGCTCCGCCAAGTCGGCATCGGGCGGCAACGGCGCCGCGACTACACGGAGACCTGGACCGCATCGTCCTGAAAGGGATGGCGAAAGATCCCGCCGAAAGATACGCCACTCCCCTGGAGCTTTCCGCGGATCTTGCGCGCTACCGACAGGGAATGCCGATCCAGGCGCGACCAAACTCCAGGACGGAGCGTTTCTTCAAACTGATCCGAAGAAACAAGCTCGCGACCGCAGCCGTTCTTCTACTGACGACCCTTGCGGTCTCGGCAACGGTTCAGTCCTTTCGGCTGGAGAGTGCGCGCCAATCGGCTCACACCGAACGCGACCGAGCACAGGAGACGGCAGCACTTCTCGCCGACGTTCTCGATGTGGCCGACCCCAACGTCTCGTTTCGCGAGTCCCCACATTCCCCGCTCCTTGACTGGGGTGGGGGAAGCTTCACGCTCGAGGCTTGGATCCAGTGCTCGAGCGGCGGCCAAGGGTTGACCACGATTCTCGACAAGAGAGTTCCACCCTACCTCGCGTCCCGCGGCTTCTCCCTGTTCCTTTACGAAGGCCGTCTTGGGCTCCAGATTGCCGACGGCGAGAAGAAGTCATTGCCCGGCCAACAACAGGCGAGCACGAGCAACAACTACCTGGGAACGACGGATGTCTCGGACGGTCGGTGGCATCACGTGGTGGCCAGCGCCCGAAGAAACGAAGGCTCGGAGAAAGACGGCTGGATCGGACTCTTCGTCGACGGCCGACTCGATCGGGAGTTCGGCGGGGAGGTCGTCCGCTCCGGCTCGACCGACAATACAGCGCCGGTCCGGGTTGGACTGGAAAGTGACGGGTTCCACATTTCCAACCCGTTCCGAGGGGCGATTCGAGAGGTTGCCATCTATGATCAAGCCCTGACCCCTGCAGAGGTCGCGACTCGCCACCGCCTGGGACAGCGTGAACTCCACTCCCAGGGTGCGTACGTTTCCCCCGTTTCTGGATTGCCCGGCGAAACGATCCAAACGGCCCTGGTCGTCACCAATCCCGGCGGCGCCGAACGAACACTTCAGTGGACGGTCGCCGGACTCATCGGCCCCGGACAGAGCCGTCCGACCATCCCGACTCGTTTTTCTCCGGTCTCCGGAACACTGCACATCTTCCCGGGACAGAACGAGGGAGTTCAGGGTTTCGCCATCGAGCTTCCCGATGATCTCCCGGCTGGTCCGACACGGTTCGTCGTTTCGCTACAGGACGGCGCTTCCAGTGAACCGTGGCGCGTCTACGGAGTCGTCCACGTCCATGCCCGGGAGACCGATCGGGGTCAGGGTCAGAGTCAAACTCAGGATCCGACGAGCCCGAAGTCTTCGGACCGTCTCTCATTCCAAGGCGCATCGTCGAATCCATTGCGGGATTCCCCACCGAGCGGGCTTCGCGTTCCTGCCCCGCTCGATCTTTCCTTCGGGACCCGGCTGCGCACGAATGAGCGGTTCTCACGGGGCGCGATTCACTTCGGTGTTTCCAGCCGGCAGCCGATCGAGGTCGAGCTCGAGATCCGCGATATCTCGGGACAGGTCGTTCGCAACGTCCCGCTGGGCCCCTTGAGTGCCGGACAGCATTCGGTTCAGTGGGACGGAACCGGTCCGACCGGCGAGCGGCTCAAGAATGGGATCTACACGATTCGTATTCTGGGACGCGACCACCTGGTGGCTCAGTGGGACGAAAGCGCCGGGGGCCTACGCCGGGCGCCCGCCGAACTGCTTCAGCAGAGAGTCGTCCACCTCCGTCATTCGGGCCCGTAGGGCCTTGTCTCCGGACGTCGTCATCAACTCTCCGCGGCCCTCTTCGCCACAGCCTTAGCAGTCCCACGTTCTTTCTTTTTCTCAATCTCTCTTGCACATCATCCGGACGTTTCTCGCTCCCTGGACAAGCACCAGCTCAACCAGAGGAGAAAGACGATGCGAAAGACTCTCAACGGCCGCGAGGCCGCTTCCACTTCCGAATTCGGCCGGCGTGGCCCCACACGGACGGCAATCTCGGGACGACCCCGCACGTACCGGTTCGTCGCCCTGATCGCCCTGTTTCTGTTGGTGGGACTCGATGCCCTTTCGATCTGCCAGGCACAAAGCGGAGAGATTCGCGGCCACGTCTTTCTGGACGGAAACTGCAACGGCGTCTTCGATTCCTGGGAAACCGGACTCGCCGGATGGGACATCCGCCTTTCCGGAACTTCCAACGCGGTAGCCAACACCGACGCCACCGGTGCCTACTCCTTTGTCGGACTGGGTCCGGGGACATATTCCGTGGCCGTCACCACGCAGCCCGGCTGGGTACTGACCGCTCCGGCCGGCGGATCCCACACCGTGAACCTGTCCGACGGAATCGCGGAAGACATCGACTTTTTGAACTGCTCGTGTCCGATGGACGAACTACTTCCCCCACCTCCCTGCACGATTGCCTGGCTTCCCCTCGACGACGGAACCGGAGCCGTCGCGTCCGAAACGATCGGGGGTAACTTTGCCACTCTTCAGGGAGGGCCGAGTTGGGTGGCGGGAAGCGCCGCCGCCGCACTGCGATTCGCCTCAGGAGCCGACTTCGCGGAACTCGCATCGAGTCAGACCCCGTCTTTCGCATTCGGATCGTTCTCGATCTCTCTGTGGTTTCGATCCGACAACTCGGACGGACTCCGGCGCACCCTGATCGACAAACGAAGTTCGACGGGAGGTCTCACCGGATTCCAGCTCTACATCGACAACAACCGGCTGGGTCTGCAATTGGCTTCCGCCGGCGCCTTCACCGACTATGCGTCGTCCGGAACCGTGCTCACGGACGATGCGTGGCACCATCTTGTCGTCATCGTGTGTCGTGACCTGGATCCGGCCGGAGATGGAATCACCTTCTTCGTCGACGGAGCCCTCGATGCCCAGTGGTCGGCCACAGCCGTGTTGCAGGCCAACATCGACAACAACGTGCGACTCCGGCTCGGCCAGAACTCCGCCGGACTCCCGCCCGCCTTCGCACTGGATGCCACCCTCGACGAAGTTCTGCTCTACGACTGTTGCCTCTCGTTCTCGGAGGTCCTTCGAGTCATGGGAGGAATCGCATCTGCGGACGCCCACCTTCCCTCGGCGGTCACGCCCTGCGGATCCACGGGCAAGATCCCTTTCCGCATCTGCAACTACTCCCCATTCTCGCGGACGTTCACCTGGACCTTGGCCGGACGACCCGGCTGCGACGTGGCCGGACCAGAAGACTTCCAACCGTCTTCGGGAACGATCGTCCTTCCTCCGGGACCGGCCTGTCAGACCGTCCAATCCATCGTCCAGGTTCCGTCGTGGCTGACCGGAACCAACCTTTCGTGCTTTGAGTTGTCCGTTTTCGAACACGAGACCGCTCGGTGCTTCCGCGTTCCGACCGGAGTGCTTCGCGGTCCGGGATTTCTATGCCCCGACCCTGATCCTGCGATCTTCACACCCGTTCAACAGACGTTTCTCTTTTCCTTCGACATCGAGAACGGCACCCCCGACATGCTGACCGTCGAGTTGCAACTTTACCCGTGGTCATCCGAGAACGACGCCCCGAGCGGGTCTTTGGGGCTGGACGGTCTGCCTCCGGGAGAACCGATCGTCAGAACAGTCAAGATTCCACCGGAGGGAACCATTTCCGTCGGCGGTGAGGGGGAACTCGGCGACTTCGATCCGGCCGACGTCCAACAGATTCGACTCTTCGGAGACCTCTTCGGAGACGGAGTTCCCTTGTTGATGACGGACATTCCGGTCTACTCGGTCCTCGAGATCGAACCGGCCGATGCGCCGGATCCTCCCAGTACCGTCCCGACGCCGTCGGTGGGCTGGAAGGCACTCCCCAATCCGTTTCGCGAGATGACCCGCGTTGAGATGGCGTCACCCGACTCCGATGTCGGATCCATCCGAATCGTCGATGCGTCCGGTCGCAACGTGCGCAGCCTGGACACGATGCGGACAACGGCCGAAGGCTCCGTCATCGAGTGGGACGGCCGTGATGATGCCGGAAGGGCAGTCGCAAACGGCGTCTACTGGATCCTTCCGACGTCCCCCTCGGAAAGTTCCCGGCCGGCGTTACGTGTGATTCGCGTTCGCTGACGAACTGAATCTCGGGCCGGGAGGGTTTCTAACCTTCCCGGCCGTCACTTGGTCCGTCACTTGGTCCGTCACCCGGTCCGTCACGCGGTCCGTCACGCGGCCCGACTCGTGGCCCGACTCCCAGCACCGCGCCAGGACCGACGGATGGGCCGACGCCCGGCACGACCCCAGGGCTGGCGCACCCGGCCATTCGCCTCACACGACTCCTTCTCGTCCGCCGCCCTTTCCGCCACTCCTTCCGTCGGTGTAGGGTTGCCCTCTGAGTTCCGCCTCGATCCATCCGAGGTCTTGGCAAGGACAGCCCCCGGCGAGAAGGAGCGATGAAGATGGCCCTGCTGATCCAGAACGGCGAAATCATCACCGCCGACAGCCGCTACTTTGCGGACATCTACTGCGAAGGCGAAACGATCCAGGCCATCGGCCGGTCCCTCGACGTTCCCGATGGCACGGAAGTGATCGATGCCCAGGGAAAGTACGTCTTCCCCGGCTTCATCGACCCTCACGTACACATCCATCTTCCCTTCATGGGAACCTTCGCCAAGGACACGCATACAACAGCCAGCATCGCCGCTCTCCACGGCGGGACCACGACCTTCATCGAGATGTGTTGCCCCAGTCGGCTGGACGATGCCCTCGAGGGCTACCAGCTGTGGAAGAACAAGGCCGAAGGCGCCAGTGCCTGCGACTACACGTTCCACATGGCCGTCTCGAAGTTCGACGAGAAGACCGAGGGACAGCTGAGGGAGATCGTCGACGACGGCATTCGCTCCTTCAAAGTCTTCCTCGCGTACAAAGACTTCTTCGGAGTTCATGACGACGAACTCTTCGCGACCCTCAAGCTTGCCCGCGAACTGGGTGTCGTCGTGACGGCGCACTGCGAGAACGCAGAGATGGTCGCGCAACTTCAGTCGCAGCTTCTGGCCGAAGGCAAGACCGGTCCTGAGTGGCACGAACCGAGTCGTCCGACGCGCGTCGAAGCCGAGGGGACAAATCATTTCGCGAGCTTCCTCGAAGTCACCGGCGCCACCGGCTATGTCGTCCACCTTTCCTGCCGCGAAGCTTTGGAGGCTGCGGCCGCGGCCAAGGCACGAGGTGTGCGGCTGTATGTCGAATCGGTCATCCCCCACCTTCTGCTCGATCACACCTACGCCGAGCGGGACGAGTTCGATGGCGCGCGTTGGGTCATGTCTCCGCCCCTTCGGTCTCACGAGAATCAGGCGGCACTTTGGGATGGACTCGATCACACCCTGGTCGACACCATTGCCACTGACCACTGCCCTTTCGATCTGAAGCAAAAGGACATGGGACGCGGGGACTTCACGAAGATCCCGAACGGAATTCCCGGCATCGAAGACCGGGTCAATCTGCTCTACACCTACGGCGTCAGCCGCGGCAACCTCGACATCCATCGGTTCGTCGACGCCGCGAGCACACGCGCGGCGCGCATCTTCGGACTGACGCAAAAAGGCAGGATCGCCGTGGGCGCGGACGCGGATCTCGTCGTCTACGATCCGGAGTACCGGGGAACCATCTCCGCCGCGACTCATCATGTGAACAACGACTACAGCGGATTTGAGGGATTCGAAATCGACGGCCGTCCGTCCGTAGTCACGGTGCGTGGCCAGGTCGCCATTCGGGACGGTGAGTTCGTCGGGGACACGGATCGCGGTCGACTCATCCGTCGAAAGGGCGAGGTCGCCACCTCGTAGCTGGATTACCCGCGCGCTGAAAGCCACCCACTACTCTCGTACTGACAGCCGCGCACCGAAAACCACGCACTGAGCCACGAACTGAAGGGCCACTCCGAGTCTCTTTTGATCCCTCGAGGACCGTTCCCATGGATACGTTATTCACTCCCATCCTGATCATGGCTCTGGTCACCGGACTCTTCGTCTGGTTGTCGCGCCGAAGAGAGCGAAGTGTCGCCGAGCTGCCGAACCCGACCCCGCAGGGACACACCGAACCCGTCTCGTTCGACGGCATGGATTCGGGCGTCGTCGCAGAAGCACTGGGCGCGGTTTTTCAACGCGTCTCCCGACCTCAGGACTTCCTGGAGCAGGCCGAGTTCCAGGCTGCGGTTCGTTGGCTCGATCAGAACGTCGATGAAGACCGTGAGCTTCTGACCTACTACACCGGTGACCACATGCCGCTGGCCTGCGCCGCGCTGGAAACGCTGGCCCTCCGCAAGGGTGACAACCCGGAAATCGCCGAGCCGTTGCTGGAAAACGTCGGTGCGGTTCATCCCTGGAGTCGCGTTTTTGTCCTTCGCGTCCTGGAAGCGCGCGTCCCGGGGCCGCTCATCGGTCGGGTTCTTCTCGCTGTCGGGCCGGAGTGGGCCGAATTCCCGGTCGCACTGGAGGAACTACGCGCACTCATCCGCCGCCGGATGGCCGAAGGTGAGACGCCGAGTCTGGGTGAAGGCCTGAAGAGCGCACCGGTCGATCAGATCGAGACCTTGCAGGCCGTCCTGCTCAAAAGGCTCGACGCATCCGTGGCCGGCCCGTTGCAGAAGGAGATCGACGAGTTTCAGGACCAACTCATCGACACGTCTGCACTGGAGGAGGTCGGGTCCGTTGACGGCAAGATCGACGACAACCACCCGGCTTCAAACCCGGACATCGTTCCCCACACGGCCATGACGGATCTGGTCGACGAACTCGTGCGCCGCATCTCGAGTAATCCGCGACGTCCTCAGGTCGTCATGGGTCCCGCCGGAGTCGGAAAGTCGGCCACCATCTCCGTGCTCGTGGACCGGATTCGGCGGGACGGCTGGATCGTCTTTCGTGCGTCCTCCAGCCAACTGCTGGCCGGAACCGGTTTTGTCGGACAGCTGGAGGAGCGGGTCGGTCGTCTCATGCGGAACCTGGCCGCGCCGCGAAAGGTGGCCTGGGTCATTCCCAACCTCGGCGACTTTCTGATGGCGGGCTCACACCTTCACAGTCGCGTCACGATTCTCGACATGATTCGCCCGAACTTGGAGGCGGGACAACTGGCCATCATCGCGGAAGCCGACCCTTCCGGATTCGAAGCGGTCGTCCGGGACAATCCCAGTCTTGGACCGCTCTTTGACGTTCAACGCCTGGAGCCCGTCCCGCCGGAAGTCGCCGCCGAGCTGGCCCGGAAGTGGGCGGAGTCGCGCGTTCACATTGAAGATCCGACCATCGACGAAACGCAACGCATGGCCGCGCAGTACCTGACCCACCTCGCCGCGCCGGGGGCTTTGTTCCTTCTTCTGCGGCAAACCGAGAAGCGACTCGCGCGCGACCGCGCGTCCACTCTCGGGCAGGCGACGACTTCCGGGCCAGCGTCCGATTCCGGTCGCGTTTCGGACTCCGGCGCCGATTCCGTCCAAGCGTCATCCTCCGAACGCGTCTCATCGCCCGAGCACATGGAGATCCGGGACGACGACATTCTGAACACGGTGGCCAACCTCTCCGGCCTCCCGATGCAAATTCTGGACAACCGTTCGAGTCTGGATCTCGAAGAGACCGAGCGCTTCTTCTCCCGCAAGGTTTTGGGACAACCGGAGGCGGTCTCCTGTCTTTGCGACCGCATTGCCATGGTCAAAGCCGGCGTCACCGATCCGACGCGCCCTCTCGGTGTCTTCCTGTTCGCCGGGCCGACGGGGACCGGAAAGACCGAGCTGGCCAAGGCGCTGGCGTCCTACCTGTTCCGTTCTCCGGACCGGATGGTCCGGCTCGACATGAGCGAGTTTCAAACCGGCGAGTCGCTCGACCGTCTGGTCGGGCAGAAGGACGGACCGGTCGCGACCCGCTCGCTCGTCGATCAGATTCGTGAGCAACCCTTCTCGGTCGTGCTTCTCGACGAGTTCGAGAAGGCTGCACCGCAGGTTTGGGATCTGTTTCTGCAACTATTCGACGACGGCCGCCTCACCGACTCGCGCGGACGAACGGCCGACTTTCGTCACGCCATCGTCATCCTGACCTCGAACCTGGGAGCGGCCATCCCTGCGGGCCAGTCCGTCGGGTTCCACGGCGAAGGTTCACAGTCCTTCCGCGCCGGGGACGTCGAACGCGCACTCAGCGAAACCTTCCGCGCCGAGTTTCTCAATCGGATCGACCAGGTCGTCATCTTCCGTCCGCTTTCCCGCGCCATCATGCGGAAGCTCCTCGAGAAGGAACTCGCGGAGGCCTTCGAACGCCGTGGGCTCCGTCACCGGCAGTGGGCCCTGGAATGGGACGACTCGGCGATCGAGTTTCTGCTGGAGAAGGGGTTCACCGTGACGCTGGGAGCCCGGCCGCTGAAGCGAGCCATCGAGCGACATCTTCTGACGCCACTTTCCCGGACCATCGTCGAGCACCTCTATCCGAAGGGGGATCAGTTCCTTTTCGTTCGCGGAAAGGACGACCGGCTGGAGGTCGAGTTCATCGATCCGGATGCGGATGCGACGGACGCCGCCTACGCTTACTCGAGCGACACCTCCGGCGACTCCTCGAGCGGCACCCATAGAGACGCCTCGGGCGTGGCCCCGGACGGAGCGGCCGTCGTTCGCGAACCGGGAAGTCGCGCCGGGACCGCATCGCCCGGTGACGGGCCGTCCGCCCCAGCCTCCGGCCTCGGTCATGAATCGGAACTCGGCGACCTCCTGTCCATCCGTGCGCTCGTACTGCGTCCGCACCTCTCTCCGAAGGACCTGCCTCAACTGGAGCGAGAGTCGCAACAGATCGAAGAGCGCTACGAGGCGGGCGGCTACCACGAGATCAAGAACGACGCACTGGAGCAGCTTTCGAGGAAGGGATTCTGGGAGTCCCCGGATCGTTTCGAAGTTCTGGGGAGGATCGAATATCTGGATCGCGTGGAGTCCGGAATCAAGAGTCTGTCATCCATTCTCGAGCGGCTGGCCCGCGGCGCCGTCTATCCGGGAACAACGGAAACGCGTTCGGCCCTGCCGCCGGAGCTGGTCACTTCCGTGGCCCAAAAGATCCACCTTCTTCGTGCAGCCCTGGACGGCCTGGTGCGCGACGAGGCCGCAGATGCCTTCCTGAGTGTGGAAGCCGGTCACGATGTCGGCGCTCACTCTTCCACATCCGGACCCGACGAAGGCGAAGTCGCATTCTCGAAAGAGGTCGCGCGAATGTACCGGCGTTGGGCGGAACACCGGGGAATGCGAATCGACGAGTTGAAATCGAAGGGCAACGCCGCGGACCGGGTCGTCTTTGCCATTAGTGGCTACGGAGCCTTCTCGCTTCTCCGAAACGAAGACGGTCTCCACGTTCTGGATCACGAGACGTCCTCGGGCCGGCCGAATGCCCGGCAGACGGTCCGCGTTCGCGTGGCGCCACGCCCGGCTGCGTCCGCTTCGAACTCCCCCGCCGAGTACTACGAGCGCGCCGTCTCGGAGTTGGCCGGGTCGGATACGCCCAAGGTCGTCCGGCGCTATTGGAAGGAACCCTCGCCTTTGGTGCGGGACCTGATTCGCGGTTGGAGAACCGGTCGCATCGATCAGGTACTGGACGGCCATTTCGATCTTTTCGATTCGGTTGACGAACCGACTACGGCCCACTCCTGAGCCGGAGAGTCACCAACGTCCCGGAGAGGTAGCTTCTGTGTCCCTGCCCTGGGAAAACGATCACGGCCTGTCACACGTGGAACTCGAGAGGGCTTTGACCCGTGAGTTGGACCTCCCAATGCAGTGGATCGCGGAGGGATGGGACTGCGATGTTCTTTCGTCCGCCGAGGATCCCGAGTGGTTGTTCAAAGTGCCGAAGCGAAAAGAGGTCGTACCGTGGATTGAAAAGGAGTCGAGGTTACTCCGGATCATCGAAGAGTCCGGACTCGCTCTCGCACCCAGGGTTCGACCGGACTCACTGACACCGAAGGGTTCTCGCACTCCGAGTCTCACGAGCCAAGGCCTACCGGTCTGTCCGTATCCTTGGATCGCGATCTCGGTCGCGCGCGGTGTCTCTTTGAAGTCCATCCTCGACACAGCATCCGGCAGCCCCTCCCTCACCAAGTTCGGTCACTCCTACGGAGCCGCGATCCGTGAACTGCACGACCTCTCTTCGGCCGCGACGATAGCTGCGGACCTGGCAGAGTCCCTGGGACCGCGTCCCAAGGCTTCGTCCCATGGCGTGAATCATCTTCTTGCCGGAGCCCGACTCGCACTCCCGGCCTTGACCGAGTTCACTTCGGCGACCCGGAATCGGCTAAGTGAATCGATTGAGGCGATGGAACTCTGCGAACCTGTCTCCCTGGCTCCGGTCTTCGTTCACGATGACCTGTACCCGGAACACGTCTTCCTCGATCCCGACGCCGGAACCGTCACCCAGTTCATCGACTGGGCCGACGCCGGTTGGGGAGATCCTGCAGCGGACTTCGCCGTCGCCGCATGGTCGTTGGGAAACGAGTTCCTGGACGCCGCACTCAGGGCGTATGGAAATACCACCAACACGAATGAAGACGCGCCCCACGTCGGTGATCGTCAAACTGAAAGCCAGAGAGCGGAATCCTTTCGAGGACGGATTCGCCGGCTCGGCCTGGCTCTCGGCCTCTACGACATTCACCAAGGATTGAAGGGCGCGCCCAACATTTCCGTGTCGGAACGTAGGCGGGCTCTCCGGCGAAGAATCGACGAAGGCTGGCTGGATGACTACTCACCGCAGGGATCGTAGACATTCCAAACGATGATCGCGGCCGTCGGCCACCACCGCTGAAAAGGGCCTCGGTACGGACCGCCAAAGGCGACGCCAATCCCCATCGATCCCTCTGCACCCCGCCGCCCGCTATTGTCGGTGAACGAATCCCACAGCAACGCGTGACGGTGTCCCCAGTCCGAACCGGAGTCGTCATAGGTCCAGTCATAGATGGAACGAGCGATGACCTCGTCCGGGGTCGGTCCGCTCGACACGAACACGGAGAGGTTTTCCGCGATTCCGAGGAAGTCGTGGCAATCGCCGATCTCAGGCACGGCGTGGAGTCTGTCCCAGCTGTCCTCGTCGATGGAGTCGCCGTTCCAATCCTGAACGTGACCCCATCGGTTCCTGGAGAGAAGCCACTCTGCATAACGGTCGGCGACCGATGACACGGCCGGGCTCAATTCTTCGAGCGGGGGCACGCCCCGAGCCTGACGCTCGTCGTTGATCAGGAACAACGCCTGCTCTTCGGGTTGCAGTCTCTCCCACAGTTTTTGCGAAGGCATTTCCAGATAAGGTAACTTGAGGCCGAGCTGCGCCGATTCTTCCGCACGCGCTCGATTGAAGGCGCTCTCGATCTCGATCACGGAAATCGAATCAAAATCCTCCGGTGTCCAGGGAATATCATCCACGAGGTCCGGTGGATGCGGGCGGGCACTTGCGGACAGGGCCAGCCAAAGAGTGACTGCAAGGGCGCAGAAGTGAGCGCGAGGGTTGAGATTCAGCAGCCGTTTCATCGCTTCAGTGTAGACGATACGACGAGCTCCCGGCCTTTTCACTGCTGTCAGCCAATTCGGGAGACGCCTCTCCTTCCCAAGGTTTTTTGTGCGATTCGTCCCACCTCCCGGGTTCTCCCAGCGAACACCCGCTCCATCGGAGCGCTCGTCCTATGTGCCCGGACCTCTGACAAGGGTTCGGACCGGATCTATCAGGGAGAAAGAACATGCACCCGTTGCTGCGCTGCGCCGCGCTGACTGCCGTCATGACCGTTGTCATCGCCGGCACGGCCGACGCCCACCTTTCCATTCTTCGCCAGGGCAACGAAGTCCAGGGCGCGAACGAACCAGGGGACAAAATGGGAGCGGCCCTGGCCGCCGGAGACTTCAACGGAGACGGCTACGACGACCTCGCCATGGGTTGCCCGGGAGAAGACGTCGGTTCCGTACAGGACGCGGGCGCAATCGTCGTGGCGCGCGGCTCCTTCTCCGGTCTCGACCATCAAGGCTCCTACGTTCTGACCGCGGACGATGCCAACAGCGTCGTCGAAGCCGGTGCCCAGTTCGGGTTCAGCCTTGCCGCCGCCGACTTCAACAACGACGGCTACGATGACCTGGCCGTCGGCGTTCCCTACGAAGACCTGAGCGGTCAGGTCAACTCCGGAACGGTCTACTTCTTCAAGGGAACCGCTTCGGGGCTCCAAGTGTGGCGCGACCTCACTCCGGGCGGATTTGGCGCAGCGGTCGAGGTCGAGGACCGCTTTGGTTGGTCCCTGGCTGCCGAAGACTTCGATGGCGACGGCCGCGTCGACCTGGCCGTAGGCTGTCCCGGCGAGAACGGCAACACGGGCGCGGTCTACTACGCGACCGGCAGCATCATCGGACCTCTACCCGAGAGTATCTTCCTTCCCAGCGATCTGGGCTTCATCGACGAGACACAGGGACACTTCGGGCACTGCCTGGCCGTGGGCAATGTCATCGGCGATGCCCGTCCGGATCTGGTCGTCGGCGCCCCGTACCGAACTGCATTCAACCTGAGCAACGCAGGCGTCGGGTACATCATCCGCGGATCAGCCACGGATGGATTGCGCACGACGGGTGCAGTCAGCTTCACCGCGTTGATCAACGACAACGCGCAGTCGGGCGCAGCCTTTGGAACGTCTCTCGCCGTCGGAAACTTTCTTCCCGGCAGTTATGAGTCGATCGCCGTCGGCGAGCCCCGTCGTTGGACGGACTTCGACCGCGCGGGCCGGGTCCACGTCGTGGCCGGCGGAGCGGGCAACCTCGACTACGGCAGCGCATTCGCCTTCGACTCGGAAATCCTGGGCGTACAGTCCGCCGTCTACGACGAGTTCGGAGCCGTTCTCGAAGGTGGACGTTTCTGGGGCGTGAACGACGGCTATGACGACCTCATCATCGGGACCCCGCTGAAAGGTGTGAGCTACGGATTCGTTCAGGTTCTCCTCGGGGGCGCGGCGGGTCTGGGCAACAGCGGTGGCTATTCCCTCTACCAGAACGCAATCGGCGATGCTCTGGAAGCCAGCGACATCTTCGGTTCGGCATTCGCGCTCGGCCGCTTCGACGGATCCAACGATGTCAGCCTGGCCATCGGTGCACCGGGTGAAGACGCCTCTGCCGGACAGGTACACGATTTCGCCCCGTGGAGGCAGGTGCTCGGACTCTCGTGTCGGACTTCACTGACCACCGACTGCGACGGACAGCCCGTTTTCTCGCAGAAGCCCTTTCAGCGGATGAAGATCGCCAGCACGACGAAGATCATGACGGTGCTTCTCGCAGTCGAACGGACGCAGCTCCCAACCAACGACCCGCGTTACGTCGCGCCGGAAGCGCTCTATCTCGTCCCGGACTGGGTGGCGGACGACGTCCCTGGATCGCAGGTCCCGTTGGTCGAAGGCGAGATCATCTCTCTCGAGAACCTGATGTACAGCTGCCTTCTTCGCTCCGGCAACGACGCTGCCCATGCGATTGCCGACCTGCTCTACGGGCCGGGCTCGCCGGAAGAAACGGTTCCGCAGTTCGTCGCCGAGATGAACGCCAAGGCGTCGGCTCTCGGCATGTCGGGCACCCACTTCCACAACCCCGCGGGGCTCGACAATGAGGTGGTCACGGACGATCTCGGCGATCACTACTCCACCGCGTTCGACATGACTCTGCTTTCAAAGTTCTCCATGGAGAATCCGGAATTCGCCGTCATCGCCGGGACCCTCAATCGCCAGATGCTCCGTTTCTACCCGAATGGGTCCGAGACCTGGCGATGCGGCAATATCTTCGGCGGCGTTCTGCAGAACATGATCCAGCCGGCCTCGGGCATCAAAGGAGGCTGGACTCCGGGCGCCCAGGCTACGGGTTGTTTCTCGGCTGAGGGAAACTTCGGCCGCGTACTCGTGGGCACGTTCTACACCCCGGACGGGAGTCCGAACTACGTTCCGGATGCGGCCAATCTTCTCGCCCTCGGTCTCAATGAGTGCAGCAACTTCGGCATCTTCGATCCCGCACTCTGGAACAACTGGAGCTACCTCCTGACCATGGAAGGTCTGTTCGCCGGCGACGGCAACAACTACCGACTGAGCTCGGAGTTCTTCGGCGATGCCGACGAGATGCAGTTCACCTTGCAAAGAGTCGATAGCGATCCGGGACCGGCCACAGAGGCGATGGCCATCCTGACGCGGCGTAGTGATGTCGTTCTCGAGGGTGGCGTCGAGGCCATCCTGGGCACGGCTCCCTTCGAGCGCACGGGTGGAATGCGCATCTACAACAACGGAGAGGACATCGCTTGGCTCAGCATCCTCGCTCCTGACGGATCGACCTCCGAAGAGACGCTCGATCCCGGCGATTTCCTGGAGATTCCGCGCTACTTCGGCCCGACCGCCGAGCTTCGGTGGTCCGTGGCCAACGCGGACCCGACGGGTGGACCGGCCGCCGTCTTGGGAATCGAAGAGCAGTACGAATGGGGATTCGAGACGGATGAAGATGATCCCTACGCAGGCTGGACGGCTCGCGTCCGCAGAGATTCCTCCACCGGGCGGGACGACTTCGACATGGAGATCCGTTGGCAGGGCCCGGACGCGGGCGAGTTTGCGCTACTCGTTCATGAATCCGACGTCGTGGTCTCGGCGCCGGACTTCGAACCGCCGCTCGACGAACCGGCCAACCTGAGAGTTCTGTCGGCCGCGCCGAACCCGTCGTACGGTGACGTCGCCCTACGCTTTTCGCTGAGTGAGTCGGCCGAGGTGGATGTTCAGATCTACGACGCCTCCGGACGCAAGGTTCGCTCGTTGCTGAACGGTTCCAGAACACCGGGCGCGTGGAACGTGGTGTGGGACGGCCGCAACGATGCCGGACAAGCCGTCGCGCCGGGAGTCTACTTCTACCGGGTTACCGCCGGCGAGGAAGCGCCGGTCGGGGGCAAGCTCATCCGAGCGGAGTAGGGACGTAGGCGCGTCGGCACATCGCAAGGGTGTACCTCTTCACTCCACACGAATCGGCTGGCGGGCCAGGACGCCTTTGTCCCGGCCCGTCACGTAGCGGATCTCGTACTCGCCGGGCGTGTCCGGTAGCTTGATCGACAAAGGGTTGCCTTCCCTCGGATAGCTGTAGGTCTTGTATTTGTTATCGGGGGAACCCATCTCCGCGATGGCAATGAAGTCACTTTGGTAGGCAGGGCCGGACCAACGAACGGAAACCTTCGTTCCCACCTTTCCGGATGCGGGTCCCTCGACCGTCGCGGTTAGTGGAGTCAGCTCGATCGTCGCGCGAGCGAGAACTTCCTTGGATTGACTGAGGACGTAGAGAATCTCGTGTGGCCCCGGCGTCATCGGCAGCTTTAGCTCAACGGGGCTTCCATCCCGCGTGTAGGAATAGGTCTTGTAGGAGCTTCCCTTGCTTCCCGGATCGGCCGCAGCAATGTAGTCGCTCTGATAGTTCGGGCCCGTCCACTGAACTTCGATGGTAGCGCCGGCCGGCGCGGAAGACGGAGACTGCACCGTTGCGCTAACGGAGGTTCCCTCGACGACCGTGGATGCCAGGATCTCTCCCGACTGACCGGTGATGTAACGGACTTCCCACTTGCCGGGTTCGGCCGGCAGCCGAATCTCGGCCGGACTTCCATTCTTCGTGTAGGAGTACGTCTTGTACTGCTTCCCCTTCGATCCGATCTCGGCGAGGGAGATGTAGTCGCCTTTGTTGTCGTTTCCCGTCCACTCCACATCGATGTGGGATCCGGCCGGTGCGGAAGCGACCGTCACCACGGTGGCTCCGACCGCAACGGCTTCGACGTCGGCCCGGGCCAGCACCGTCGGAGGGGCTGCGAGGACATAGCGGACTTCGTACTTCCCCGGCTCATCCGGAAGTCGAAACTTCAAAGGGTTTCCCTGTGTCACGTACTGATACCGGAGGTAGCGCCGATCCTCCATCTCCGGCTCGGCCAGGGCAACGTAGTCGCCTTTGTTTTCCGGCCCCGTCCAGTAGACGACGACATCGGTGCCTGCGCCGGAAGACTCCGGAGTGACCCGAACTGTCGCCTCGAACTCCGCGTCGAACACGACGGTCACGGTCTTCCGCACCTGACCCGGGCGAACCTCCACGGTTTTCGCCGCGGCGGTTTGTCCACCTTCACGTGTGGCCGAGACGTCATAGACGCCGGCCGGAACCTCCGCCTCGACAGGACCGACTCCGGTTGCCTCGAAGAGAACGTCTCCCCCGCCCGCCTGCTGCACCGTCCAATCCAGACCGTCTTCGATGACCGGTCCGTCTTCGAGCACGGTTGCGCGTAGAAAGAAACTGGAGGTCGCCGTGACTTCCTCCACGACGGTCTGCTGTAGCGCATCCGAAAGCTCATCCGCGTTTGCCGCCGTCAGGAAACGCCCGCCCGTGTTCGACGAAAGGCACTCGAGCTGAGCCAGGGCGTCGACATCGGTGACGTCGAAGCCGATGACGTGGGCGGTGAACTGCACGCCGGACTCTTCCAACGAGGTTCCGACTTCGCACGGGTCGAGATCACAGGTTTCGATTCCATCGCTGACCAGGATGACCGTGGCGGCGTTCTCGGTGTATCTCAGCGCCTCCGCTGCTTGCAGGACCGAGGCCGAAAGCGGCGTCTTCCCCTTCGGGTTCAGGCTCTCGACCGCTTGTCGGATGGCGTCGCGATCCGAACCGACCGCGGCCAGGAGTTCGATGTCCGCGCAGTCGCCCTTTCGATTGTGCCCGTACGCCATGAGGCCGATGCGGCGCTCCGTTGGCAACTGATCGAGCAGGTCCCCGATGACGCGCCGAGCGATGGCGATCTTCGGTTCACCGTCGATCTGCCCCCACATCGACCCGGATGCGTCGAGGACGACGATGACGTCCTCTCTCTCCGCCCCTTCCGACCCCATAGGAGTCAAGGCGGCGAAGAGAAACGCAAAGAGAAGCGTGAAGAGAGAAAGGCGGCGCCAAGTGGCCGGAAGACAGGCAGTCTTGTTCAGCTCAAGGTTGGCGGGACGTACGGCGAGTCGGAAGCACGGCATGTGGAATGAACCTCTCAGAGCAGGGGTACCGCTGATGGATATCGTTCGACCGGGGCAGATCAAACGAAGATACCCGAGTCCTGCTATCTAGCAGCACTCATCTTCGACTATTCGAGGTATCCATGGGTGGATTGGCGAGGAGGTTGTCAACAACGCTTCGGGGAATCAGGGTTCGCCTTCCTAGCCGCGTACACAGGATGTGCCCGGAAGCAATCGCGTTGTAGATCGTATGACGACCCACCCGCAGCAGATCAGCTACCTCCTCCACCTTCAGGACGGCAGGTCGGGAGCCGGGCTCACCGGCCCCGGAGCCGGGACCGAGGATTCGGCAGAAACGGCTAGATCGCCGATCCAATCCAAGGCGGCGTCAACAACGTCGTGGAGGGCGGCCCGGAGTCGGTCGGCTGATGCCTTCTCCCGGCCCACACTCGTCTCTGATCGATTCATTGGTCTCGCTCCTCCCACCTCCGGGCCCGGAGGCTGCGAATCTTGGCACCGTATGAGCCTAGCGATACAGCACGAGAACACCAGAAACACACCTCCCTGATGTCTTCGTGGGGCGGGCTGTACGAGCGGCCCCAACACTACGCGATCGTTGCTCTCCGACATACCTGCGTCCGATCAGCCCCGCTGCTCTGGTTCGCCTTCCTCAGAGGATTCCTCCTCGTACGACGAATCCGTGGCGATGTCTTCACCCTCACCGAAGAACTCAGCGGGGACAGCCGTGGGATCATTGGGGTTCCAAAGGTGCAGGTTAAGACCGCCTGGATTCTTGGTGCTCTCGTACATGAGTCCGCTGACTGTCGCGCCTGACTTCTCGATGAGATCGCTCTTGAAACCCTGGCAGTATGCGTATCCACCGCTCTCCTTCGGCGCTATCAGGTTTTCCCGTTCCTCTGGATGGTCCGCACCGTACTCCACAGCGTCAAAAACCGTGTATTCGATTTCATTCATTCGGTAGAGCTTCTTGCCGGCGAGCCGATCCTCACCTACTTCTCTGCGCGCTGTTTGCTCGCCGCTCGCGATGTAGACGCCGGTCGTACCATATCGATTGTCTCCGTAAGGGTTCGACGAATACGGTCCCCACGTCGGTCCCTCATCCCCTAGGCGCACGAACTTCGCATCGATGGAAATCTTCTTGAGGTACTTGTTCCAGTCCTTCACCTCGCACATTGGCCCTCCCTTCTCTCGACTCAACGGCCGATGCGAAAAGCAATCTCTTCCAACTACCCGAAACACCGGGCGCCCCGCGAGTACACCACGAGAGCATCAGAAACACACCTCCCTGATGTCCTTGAGGCTGGACCTGCAGGAGGAAACACACTCGCCACGGATCGTTACCCTCGGACAAGATTCCACCTGACGCCGCAGATGCGGGGCACGAGCGTTGCGGCCAGGGGCGGGAGACGATGATCCGACGCCGGCCCGGGGAGGGAACACCGATGGGTGAGATTAGACTTATCTGGAAGCTCTGCAAATCGTGCCGCTCCGGCAGATGTGACTGCTACTTGTACGCTAACCGTGAGATCGGATCTCAGTTCGACGCCGGAGGCTGGTTCAAGCCGGTGGAGCTTCGCCGCGTACCGTGTCCACCCGTCCACGCTGGCTGTTTCTGCCGCGCTTCGCGGGCGCGAATCAGCGCCCGCCCCGGGGGACCTGGAATCTGAGCAGTGGCGTGCCTGGAACTCCATGGCGAGAGCACCAAAAACACACCTTCCTCGTGTCTTCGTGGTTCGGGCTGTAGGAACCTCCCCATCACTTCAAAGTAGTTAGTGTCAGACATGACCGCCCTTTGGCGGTCGGCAATCCGGCCCTCAGAAACACGGGCAACCTCATTGTTCTCCCGTGAGCGAGTTGTCCGCAGGCAATCCCACCGTCCACTGCAATAGAGCATCTTCCTCTCTCGGGAGCACCACGTCTCCCAAGATCGTCCGACGTTGCTCGTCGTTGATGAAGAAGGTCAGAAAGAACTTCGCAATGACGCGATCCGCGGCCAGGTCCGAAAGCGGTAGCGCAAAACTCGTGAATGCGACTTCTGAGTACTCGTTCAGAAAAGTGGTCGGCCGCCCGGCCGGAAGTTCACCGGTCTTGGTCGAAACCCACAACTCCGTTCGTGACAGCTCCCCAACTGGCGCTGATCGCGCTGCCCGGCTCGCGTAGAATGCAATCCGCTTGGCCGGATCGCCGCTCCGGTGGTTCAGAAAAAGGTGTGGCCCGGCACCGACCATGATCTTGGTCGGGCCGGGTACCCGGGCTAACTTCCATGGACCGTTCACGTCGAACGCTAGCTTCGCCTCGAACTGCCGCACGGTGGATTTCGTCCGATCTGCTTCGGACTTCAGGGAGTCGACCTCGGTGGCCAGTTTCGCGAAGGCTTCGGCCTCGGCACCAGGATACTTCTGGAGTGCGAGAGCGCGGAAAGGGGCGAGCTGGATCTCAAGCCGTTGTATCTCCAGCGCCTGGTTGTCCACCTTGTCGCGCAGATGCCGGTTCTCCGGAACGAGAAAGAATACCGGGATCAGAGCGACCACGATGGCGGCGATTCCGCCGACAATGGTCTGCTGGACAGTTGCTTTCTGATACCAACGTTGGGCCATTAGTTTGCCGGGGCTCCACTCACTGCGTTCACACGCTCTTGATCAACGCCAGATTATGACGACCTGCAAGCAAGACTTAGTTAAGTCAACGATCCCACCGGAGACCCAAATCAATGGCACTTCCCCTCCGTGAATGCATTGTCTGCGTCGTCGTAGTTGGAGAAGACAACAGTCTTGTGACTGGCGAAGACCATCGATCCGCGGGTGTTGCGATCGGTCCAGTAGTGCCCTTCGAGGGTCTTGGGTGGATGGCCTTGGACCTCAAGTAGCAACGCACCGAAGTGGATCTCGCTGCGGTGACGAACGGCGACTCTAGGCTTGTTCGTGTACACTCCGAGGATGCGGAATACACCATCCTCTGCCTGAACGATGCGCTCCGCGACGAGCTCTGAGCTCGATTCCTTCGTCATCAAGCGCATGCTCAGAGCCGAGAAAGTTTGGCGCACCGCCATGTAGCAAACATCCGCCCCCGGAGATTCCCCGGTCTCTGGGTCGCTCCAATCCGTCTGGAGGGTGACCTGCCATGTGCCGCAGAGAACGGGCCGTCTGGCGAACCAACCGTTGATCCACCTGTGCTTCCAGAGCCAACGATCGAAGACACCGAGTGCGACGAGGAGCACGGGGGGCACGGCGTTGAGCCGCGGGAGCCAGGCGAGTCCGACGGCGACACCGTCAATCAGGAGCAAGATGCTCCAGACAACGCCGACGAGGAAGACGATCGAGACCAAGTGAAGGCGGGAGATCACGATTGGCTCTTTACTCCCACGTAGTCCCAGACCGTGTTAACGAAGGCGTGAGCCTGGTCGCGGGTCCAAGGTTGCGAGCTGTGGAAGAGATACTTGATGGCGTCGACCTCGCACCATTCTCCGCAGAGTGACTGATCATTGGTCTTCTGCCAGAGGAAACGCAGCACGGACTGAACGCGCGCTTCCCACGTGGAGTGCTCAAAGCACCAGTCTGGAGTATTCCAGACGAGACATTCAACCAGGTAGCCAGGAACGGCGTGGTCCAGCTCGACGCGGAGCTTCTTCAGGATACGTACCATCCCCTTGAAACGCTGATGAGTCGATGTGTTCTTGGACACGCCGTTCTCGTAGTGAAGGGGCGTGTGTGGCCAGTAGTCGACAAGCCGTTCGGGGTAGTTCTCGATCCGGTGGTGGCTGTTGTCTGGGATGAGAGCTACGCCGGCGCGGTAGCCGCCGCTTTCCCAGTACCGCCTGAACTCAAAAACGGGGACGACGTCGGCCTCCACCTGCGAGGCCGAAGCTTTGATGTCGAACGCCTTGTTGCCACGCGTCACCGCTGAGCGTCCGAAGTGCGCAACGAGGGCTTCCTCCAGCTCGTTCTTGAACTGCGAGTACTTGTAGTCGACGCTGTGGTTGCCGAAATCGGCGTTCACCCTACCGGCCGGGTAATGCGAGAGGAAGTATTCGTAGAGCATTACCCCGACATCGACGTCGCTGTCCTGACGGACGTTGACGCGATTGCGGAACGAGCCCTGAGTGAAGACCAGGATCTTCCTGGATTGCAGCTTCGGGCTTTGGCGGATGGCGGTGCGAATTGCGCCGATCACCCTCTCGCAACGCTCCTGCTCGGTCTTGCTGGGCGACTGAGCCCAGAAGGAGAACGAACTCTCCCAATCTCGTGTCATAGTCGCTTTCCCCTCGTTACGATCGGGTGGTAGTTCATCTGTGAACCTCCCCGGAGACTCATTTGCCATCGCCACCGTCGCTTGATTTCGCCGCTGATGCATCACGGGAGAGGGCTTCGACCTTCCGCTCCCGGCACCACTGTCTTGGTCCGTCGTGCGGCGGTGAATGTGCCCGGTCCGGGGCAGAACAGGGGAGCGGGGACCACGGAGGACACGCCGCACGAAGCGTGCCAAATGGACTAGGGCAACTCTGAAGCATTGATTTCAAAGGGGTTACAGCTACGCTATCTAACGGGACGGGAGAGACTGACAGCAAAACGCTTCAAAACGAAACGGGGTTGGCGTTCCAAGATAGAACACCGGAAGCGCGAACGGATCTCTTATCTGCGCCATCGTCGGGACAGCCGGACCGCTATGTCGTGAACAACAACGATAGCTGACGCGCGGACCTGGGCTACCCGCGTCACCACCAGATCAGCGGGGGCCACCTCTATGCCACCGATTGGAGGTAGAGCTGTCCCTACGAGGAGTTCTGCCACGGTCGCAGGAGCGGGAGATCAACCCCGAACCAGACTGAGGAGAAAACGCATGCAGGTTACCAAACGACTATGAGCAGTCGCCCAGCCCCATCTTCGCGAGTCCCCGGCGCAAGTAGGTGCCGAGGGGGGCTTTCATGACGTAGCTCACCGCCCCTTCGCCCTGTTTGGACCGTGCCTTTCGGACGAGACGTTCGAAGTCCCCGGCTTTCTCGTTCGCATCACCGCGCCCGATCCACATCAGCGCCGTAAGCTCGCAGAGTTCGTTCTTCGAGAGCGCTTCCACACTCTGACGCCAGGCTGCCCGCTTTGGGTCTCTTAACCTCGTTAGAACGTCTTTCGAAAAGATGGGCACCGCGACGGGTGGGCCGGATCGCCTCGGGTTGCAGGCTTCAGCCAGGTCAGCAATCTCCAGGACGGTTTTCTCACTCAGGTTCATCTCGCTTCGCCTCGCATCCAAACAGGTGATCTCACGGGTCAGCTGATGCTTGCACCAGGGCGCCATCGAAGTCAACGCTATGCACAACATACGTCCCGGCCGATGGACATTGAGCGTAGCAGCGACCGCGACCGAGCCGAGACAGTAGGTCGGACAGAAGTCGGAGAGGACAGAGGCGCGGCCCGGAGACCATCGACAGAGAATCCCCCCCGTGATCTTGATCGATCCGGTTGGGTCCTCCCCGGACCAGAATTCGGTCCTTCTGACGCCGGTTGTCCCTCCTTACCGGACACCACTTCTCTCCCACCATCGGCGGCGAGTGCTTCTGTGGGTGGGCGTCGTCAAACTGTTGCTCGTCATTGCTCCCACCGAGATCGCATCGGGTCTGCTCCAACCAGAGGGCCCCAGCCGTACCCGGTACTTGGCGGTGGGAGGTCGGCAGTGGATCTTGTCAGGTTCCGCGGGCGGCTTGCACCTGCCTTGGAAGTTCTCGCAGCTAGGCATTGAGGTCGTTTCCGTATCGGAGCGCAACGCGTCCCATCCGGAAACGGGGTTCAAGGCCATCATGAATGGTGAGTACGTCCGGCAAACCAGCAAAGCTGTTCGCCGCTCCATGCTCTCCAAAGCGAAACGTGGCGAGCTGATCAATGGCCCCGGTCCGCGGGGCCACAGTGGGAGGAGCAGGGCGACAAGAAGGTTATGGTTCCGGACTACCCGGATGCGGCTTCGATCCTCAGGGCGTTCGAACTGGCTGATCCCCAAGGAGAGGCCGCGTCGATGAACAGGATCGCCAAGTATCTCGGCTGCGACCGGGCCCTACTCTACCTGCTTAGCAACGAGACATACATTGGCACGTACCTTTGGGGACAGCGTGGGCGGCGGCGAAACCCTCGACGCTACAACCACGTTACCGATGAAGGATGCGCCTACATCCTGAATCATCATGAACCCATCGTCCCTGATGACCTGTTCCAGCGTGTCCAGGCGAGGCTCAAAGAGAACCAGTTCGGAAGCAAGGGTGGGCGAACAAACTACGGAACGCTCACGCTGAGCGGACTTCTCGTGTGCGAAGGATGTAACCGAAACCCGACGCCTGCAGAGTTCACGGAAGCACAAGTCGACCCCGCGCGTCTACGGCTACGCTTGCCGCTACGACAACTGCCCCCGGCCAACAGGTGAGGTAAGTACTCGAGGGGTGGTGAGGAAGATTCTAGATCTGACGTTGGTGCGGTTGAGCGAGCCCAACTTCGCCGAGATCCTCTCCCAAGCCTCGCGAGCAGCATACGAAGCTGGGCGCGACGTCGGGCACCTCGAAGCGGAGGTCCGAGCACTATAAACAAACCAAGAACTTGCTTCGAGCGATCGAGTCCGGGGAGATTACTGATCCAACGGACCTGTACCGCCGCTACGAGTCAACGCAAGAATCGCTGAACGTCTTCCACCAGTTGTTCGAGAGGATCGTCGTCAGCCTGCGACCACCTACACTGGAGATCCACCTCAAGGGCGACAATATTGTTGATCCGCTAAAGGTATTGGACTCACCCCCGTGCTGACGAGCCCTGATCCCCCTGCTTTGGCTCGGGCTCCAACATTGCGTACAATGGAGAACGTTCCGGAGGAAGCAATGAAACGCACCAAGCTGAACGTTCTGATCCTGATCGCTTTGACGGTCGCTGTCTTTGCCGGGCCCGTACTTGCCCAGGAATGGCAGCTACTTCCCGACTCCCCGATGCGCAACAGTCGCCACGAGGATGTCTTTTTCGTCAACGAAAGCACCGGCTGGGTCGTCAACCTGGCGGGACAGATCTGGAACACCACCGATGGCGGCGACACCTGGATCCAGCAGCTGGACCTCGAGGAAACGCTGCGCTCGGTCACCGCGGTCGACGAGCAAAAGGCCTGGGCCGGCGGCTTCTCGTCTGGAGCCAACCTCTGGGAAACGACCAACGGCGGCGCCACCTGGGAGAACATCACCTCCCGCATCTCGGGCGCGATCCCCGGCGGCGTCTGCGCCATGTGGACGGTCGACGCCGACGTCGCCTACGGCTCCGGCGCCTACTATGGATTCCCGACGCTCATCAAGACGACCGACGGAGGTCAAAGCTGGACCGGAACCGACCTCAGCGCCTACATCCAAACGATGGTCGACGTCCGATTCTTCGATGCGGATCACGGCTTCGTGGTCGGCGGCAATGACAGCTCCCTCGGTGACGCCGATCCCGTGATCATTGAAACGACGGACGGCGGCGCCACGTGGGCGATTCGTCACGAGATTCCCACGAGCGACAGCGAATGGTGCTGGAAGTCTTCCTGGCCCACTCCATCTACCGGCTTCGTTTCCGTCGAGAACTTCAGTGGCAGCGCCAAGATCCTGAAGACGGTGGACGGCGGACAGTCCTGGGAAGAGATCCTGATCCCGGGAAGCGCTTCGCTACAGGGCATCGGATTCGTCGATGAGAACTTGGGTTGGATCAGCGGGCGCGGAACCACGTACGAAACCACGGACGGTGGCGCAAACTGGTCGCAGATCAGTCTCGACGGCAAGATCAACCGCTTCCGCTTCGTCGGGGACACCGGCTACGCCGTCGGCAGCCGCGTCTACCGACTCGACGCGGCCTCGGACGCGCCCACATTGGCAACATTCGAGCCCCCGAGTCTGATTCTCGGGATGCGTCCCAATCCGCTTCAGAATGAGGGCATTCTCGACTACCAACTGGATCATCCGGCACACGTCGTCGTGCGTATCTTCGACACCAACGGCCGAATCGTCCGTACGCTCCTGCGCGAGCACCAACGCGCCGCAGAGCATTCGCTTCGTTGGGACGGCCGCGACGAGGATGGGGATCTCGTTCCGATGGGGATGTACTTCTTCCGTCTGCAGGCCGACGGGATCACGGATCATTCGGAGGTGGCGGTCATCCGTTGAAGCGGCGACAGCACGATTGCATAGAGAGCCGAATCGAAGGGAAGACCCACCCGAACAAGGACGCGCATGGGCGGGCGACCGAGCCCCCGGGCGCATTCCCTTAGCTGATCCGAGGCGGGTCCAAGCTTGTTTGAACCTTGAGTTCTCGCCGCACGCCGAAGGCGTTCTCGATGACAGCGCTTCCGCTTCCCTCTTCGACCTCACCGACGACCGCTGCATGCTCTCCATCAGGCCGCGCTTGCAGAATCTCCACCGCACGGTCGGCGTCACCCGGATCGACGACGGCAAGGAAACGACCTTCATTGGCCGCATAGAGCGGATCGAGACCCAGGATCTCACCGGCCACCCGGACGTCTTCCCGAATAACCAAAGCCTCCGCAACCAAAAGGAGCTGCCGGTCCGAGGCGAGCGCCGTCTTTACCGCCGCGCCGGCGAGCCCACCGCGGCAGAGGCTACGGAGACATCGGACTTCGATCCCCGCCTTCCGCAACGCATCGATGGTAGGAAAGAGAAGGGCACAATCGCTCTCGATCGGGGTCGAGAACTCCAGACCGTCACGCGCAGCCATCACGGCGGTCCCGTGCCTTCCGATGTCTCCACTGACGAGGACCTTGTCACCGACCCGGATCTGGTCCGGTCCGATCGGCGGGTCGCCAACGATCACTCCAACCCCCGCTGTGCTGAGGAACAAACCGGGCTGGCCGTCCGAGTCGGCGCGTTTCTCCACGACCTTCGTGTCGGTCGTCACGATCGTGACCCCAGCCTCCAAAGCCGCCGCCTGGGCCGCACGGACGACATCCTGACGAGTCATGTCTGCCAGTCCTTCTTCCAGAATCATGGACAGGCTGAGGTAGAGCGGGCGTGCTCCACACATAGCGAGGTCGTTGACGGTGCGGTAGACGGACAACTGGCCAATGTTTCCGCCGGGAAAGAAGAGCGGCTGGACGACGAAAGCGTTCGTCGTGACGGCCAGGTGGTTGGAAGGCGTTACAACGACAGCTCCGTCTCCAATGTCCTTGGACTGTTGCAGCGCGCGCCGGGAAGTTTCCAGACCATCGACCGGCAATGTCATATCGGCAGAGGTCCTCGGGTTCAGGCTCGAGGCCACACCAACCCCCTTTTCACCCAACCGTTTCGGATCGAACATCTCCATCCTAAGACCGGATGACCCGACGGGATGTCGGGATTTCTGCGTACGCGCTCGTGCACCACCGGCAACGCGGCGGGACCGCAGGTTGGATCCCGACGCGCCGAAAATCCTTGATGCACGGTGCGTTCTCTTGAACGATAGCATCCAGGAGACACGCGACAGGCGTGTCGGAAGGAGTCGTTCATGTCCAACGCTGATCCGGTTCGGCCATTTCCAAACCCCACAAAAGGAACGCGGTGGCCCTCCGTTCTCTGGGTGGTGGTTCTGTGTTTCGCCGTGTCCCTGGTTCTACCCGCTCCGACCATGGCCTCCAACAGCGCTCGACAGATCACGGTGATTCCGACCGGAGCGGATCGCGCCGAAAGTCTCCGCATCAACACGGGACAGAAAGCCACGCTCTCGGACGGTTCGTACAACACGGTCTATACGCAAAAGAACCCGCGTCCCGGATACCACTTCGTCCGCGTCCACCTGGACGTGGCGGTCGAGAACGCCTACTGGTCGGCAGAGGCGGAACGTTTCCGACTCGCCAACGCGGAAGATCCCAAAGGTCCGGGTCTCACTCCGGTCGACTGGTTTCGCGACAACGGCCTTCTCGAGGAGAGGGCCGAGAGCATCATGATCCGCGACCTCGCCTCGCTCGAAGTGACCTTCGAAGTCGCCATCGGACAGGAGTCCGATCTCTCGCTGTGGGTTGGAGGCCTGTTCGTCGGCACGATGAGCGAGTTACTGGCCATTCGCCCCACACTCGGGGAGTAGTAGAGTCCTCCCGCAGGAAAAACGTCGCGGCCACGCATGGCTCCACAAGTGTGGATCCAAGGAAAGGATCGATTCTTGAAGCTGTACCGACGAATCGTGTTTGCCGGACTCCTCTCGGCCGGGCTCGGAACGGGGCTCGGAACGGGACTCGGAACCGGGCTCGGACTCGGAGCCGGGTTCGAAACGCTTTCGGGAGTGTCGACCGCGATGGCCGAACCGGGAGCCTCCCCGTTCACGGAAGGCCTCGACGAAGCCATCCGGCGTCGCCTCGAAGGCTTCCCCCAAAGCGCCGCAGTTGGCGGACAGCGGCTCGAGGCGACCACTCTGATTCCACGCTTCTACCGGAGCCGCGGTTTTCAGCCCGCATGGATCGGTGATGGATCGATCCGCCCTTTGGCGGACGACGTCATGGCGTTCGTCCTGGACCTCGACTCGCACGGGCTCCGCTCGTCGGACTACCACGCGGAGTATCTACAGACCCATCTGCCGACCGCGCGCGCCGTCCTGGCCGAGACGAGTCGAAACTCGCTAACCAGCCCCGACCCGGCCTCGCAAGCCGCCATTCCACGCCAACTGCTGGATCTCGAACTGACCCTGACCGACGCCTTCTTCACCGCGGCCGCGCACATGCTTCGGGGCAAGACCAATCCCGAGAAACTGCACCCGGACTGGAAGGCCTCTCTTCGCACCCGGGATCTCGACACGACGCTGACCGAAGCGTTGGAGAGTGGAGACCTGCAGACACCGCTTCAGGAGATGATCCCGAACCACCCGGAGTATGCGCGTCTGCTCGAGGGGCTGCGCAGGTGGCGCGAACTGGAAGCCGAGCTGGACGGAGCGGATTGGGCCACCGTTTCGCAGGGACCGAAATTGGAGGAGGGAATGTCCGACGAGCGGGTTCCATTCCTTCGCAGCCGACTGCAAATGGAAGGACTCCTGCCTGGGCCGCTCGCGGAAACGGGCGAGGAACAGTCCTCGATCTACGATCCCGATCTTCGCGCGGCCGTCACCGAGTTTCAGGAACAGAACGGACTCGACGCGGACGGGGTCATCGGCCCGGCGACGCTGCGCGCGCTCAACCGCGGTGTTCGTCAGTCTCTGGACGACATCCGCGTCAACCTCGAGCGGTGGCGATGGCTTCCGGACGGTTTCAAACCTCGACACATACGCGTCAACATCGCGGCATTCGAGGTTCAGGTCTTCGAGGCCGGTCGCAAGGTGCGAACCCATCCCTGCATCGTCGGTAAGACCGGACGAAAGTCCCCGGTCTTTACCGGTGAGATGACCTATCTCGTCCTGAACCCGATGTGGGTCGTGACCCGGAACATCGCGGTCAACGACAAGCTTCCTCTGATCCGCAAGGACCCCGGTTACCTGGCCAAGAATGACTACGAGCTGTTCTCCGGTTGGGGCGCGGACGCAAAACCGATCGATCCGTACAGCGTTTCGTGGGCTTCCATCAATGCCCAGAACTTTCCCTACTGGCTACGACAGAAGAGCGGGACCAAGAACGCTCTGGGCCGGGTCAAGTTCATGTTTCCGAATGACCACAACGTCTACCTGCACGACACGCCTTCCCGCGAACTCTTCGCCAAGGCGGACCGAACCTTCAGTTCGGGATGCATCCGCGTCAAGGACCCGCTCGACCTGGCCGAGTTCCTTCTGAGCCCGGATCCCAAATGGACCCGCCAGCGGATCGACGAAGTCGTGGCCGGCGGAAAGGAGACGACCGTAACGTTGCCGGCCTCCATTCCCGTCCATCTGCTCTACTTCACCGTTTGGGCTGAGGAAGGCGGGCAGACTCGTTTTCGGCGTGACGTCTACGATCGGGATCCACCGGTCCTGGCTGCGCTCGACGCACGACCGGGAAGTCCCACGTCGGGAAGTCGGCAATGAAGCTTCTACTGCGCGCGGTTTGGATGGCCGTGTTTCTTTCGTTTCCGGCGAGCATCGTCCTCGGCTTCGACGCAGGTCAGGCCGGGTTCGAAGTTCGCTGTGGTGACGTGCAAACTTCACTGAGACTGCTGTCGATTCCGGTGCAACCAGGCGAACGGGTCGAGGTGCGGATCGCAGAACGGGGAGCGTCAAAGCTCGCGGACTTCACGGCAACGACAACCGGTGGGACCCTGACACGACGAGCCTCGGCATGGACGTGGCAGGCGCCGCAGGAGAGCGGCTTCGCCCGTACGACCATCTTTGAACCGACCAGGACGGACTCGATCGTCATCCAGTGGATGATCACCGAACCGATCGATCCCAACTCCGAGTACCTGGGGCGCTACCGAATCGGCACGTACCCGAGTTCCCCGCTTCGAGGTCTCAGCTCGTACAAGAACCCGCGCGGTTTGATTCGCGTTGAAAAGGAAGACGTCGACCTTCAGATCTCGCCCCACTTCAAACTGGGTCAGTTTCTCTGCAAGCAGGAGGGGGGCTTTCCCAAGTACGTGCTGGTTCGTCCGCGACTGCTCATGAAGCTCGAGCGGATTCTGGACATGTTGAACGGACGCGGAATCAACGTCCCGACTCTCGTCGTCATGAGCGGGTATCGCACGCCTTTCTACAATCAAGCCATCGGCAACGTGAAGTACTCCCGTCATGTCTTCGGGGATGCGGCCGACGTCTACGTCGACGTCTCACCGGTCGACGGCAACATGGATGACCTGAACGGCGACGGAAAAGTCGATCGAAAGGACTCCGAAACCCTGGCCGCCTGGATCGAGGAACTGACACCGCAACCGTTCTGGCAACGAATGGTTGGGGGCTTGGGAATCTACAAGGCAAATGCAGCCCACGGTCCCTTCGTTCACGTCGACACACGCGGAAGCCGGGCCCGTTGGTAGTGGCAGTCAACGTTTCCGAGTGCTTCCGAAGTAGATCGCAGCCAAAGCCAAAGCCGCCCCGATCGATTCCAACGGCCCTGTCGGACGACCGAACAGGACGATGTCCCAAACGAAGGACAAGGTCGGCTGCACCAGGAGCAGCAGCCCGGCGCGCGACGTCGGAATGCGGGGCAGTCCGACACTGATGAGAATCCACCCGATGGCCTGGCAGAGAACACCGTAACTGGACATCGCAACCCAGGCGCGGGGGGTCTCGAGCACGAACGCACCCGCGTCGCCTCCATCGGCGAAGAAGAGCGCCGTCAGGGAAAGGGCCGTCGCCATCGAGATGTAAAGAAGGCTGACTGCAGGATCCAGGCGTCGACTCCCCCACTTCGGATCCTGCGACCGCTGGAAGAGGATGACGTAGGTCGCGTACGAGATCGCCGTCAGCATCCCCATTCCGATTCCGGCGCGGTAGCTGGACGGAAGAGAGGACCAGTCAATTCCGATGAGCAGAGCCAGCCCGGTCAGCGCAGCCGGAATGGAAACCAGGTAGCGCCAACCCGGCCGTTCCCGATATACGACAATTCCAAAGGCTGCGAGGAAAAAGACCTGGAAGTTGCCCAGGATGGTGGCGAGTCCCGGACCGACGAGATGAATGGCCCGATGCCAGAAAGCCAGATCTGCAGCAAAGACAACGCCGCAAGCGACTGCAAAACCGAGAGGTAACCAGCCACGAACCAGCGGCAGCCGTCGAGCCAGGACGTAGACGGCCAACGCCGCCGCACCGAAAGCCGTTCGATAGATTCCGGCCAGGTCCGGATCGATCTGAGCCCAGCGGACGAAGACCGGAGAGAAGCTGATCAGAACCGCTCCGAGCAGAACCTGAAGCGTTCCCCGCCGGCTGGGATCACCAAATGACATTGAGGCAACATATCACGTAAACTCACGGAAGAGTCACGGGGGGATCATCTCCTCTGCTCCGAGAGAACCGCATCTCTCGACGGAAGCCTGAAGTTTCGACCACTCGATCCGGGCCCGCCTGGATACGAAACAGGGGACTCAATCACATGAAAAACTTCTCCGTCCCGCGGACGGCGAGCCTCGCCGCCGCGGTTTTTGCTTTGACCTCGATCGGACCCGTCGTTTTCGACGATGCCGCCCAGGCTCAGGAATGGACGGCCAAGGCGGCGATGCCCGGCCCCGGCCGGCACCACCCGGTCAACTTCGTTCTCGACGGCAAGGGATATGTCGTCACCGGCTCGACCTCGTCGGCCAATGCTACCGATGACTTCTACGAGTACGACCCGGTCACCGACGCGTGGACCGTCCTTCCCGACTTTCCGGGCCCGGACCGCGGCTACTCCTACGGCGGCACCTACAACGGAAAAGGCTACCTCGGCTTCGGTCTGGGCTCGAGCTACCTGCGTGACCTCTGGGAGTACGACCCGAACACGCAAACCTGGACCGAACTGGCCAGCTGCCCCGGTACCGCGCGCGTCCACCCTGCCTTCGTCATCACGGATGACGGCAAGATCTATGTGGGAATGGGCAACTCCTCGGCCAACTACCGCGACTGGTGGGTCTACGACATCGACACCGACGCTTGGACGGCGCTCGCCTTCCTTCCGGGACCAGCCCGTCACCATCCCTTCTACTTCAACATCGGCGACATCCCCTACGTCGGTTTCGGTCACGGAGCGAGCATCTACCGCGACTTCTATCGCTACAACCCGGGCGATGACACCTGGACGCGGATGACCGACTTCCCAGAGCAGGGTCGCGTTGCCGGACAGCAGTTCAGCCACCAAGGGTACGGCTATGTTCTCAGCGGCGATAACCAGCAGCACGGTTTCTTCCCTTCCGGTGAGTTCTGGCGCTGGGACCCGAGCGACGACAGCTGGTCGGAGCTGACCCATCATCCGGGCTCCTCCCGCTGGGCACCGGGCTCGTTCGTCATCGACAACGTCGTCTACATGATGGGCGGTCTCAGCAACGTTCAGCTCGAGACCAGCATGTGGAGCTTTCCGCTGCTCGACCCGGCCGACGCCGACACCCCGACTCTGAATCTGAATCCTTCCTTCACGGTTTTCCCGAATCCGGTGTTGGGACGTAGCCTTCAGGTCTACGATCCGAATCAGGACTTCGGGAACGGACCGATACTGCTGCTGAGTGCCAGTGGCCGCGAAGTCGCCCGTATCGACGGCACGGCGCAGGACATTCAGCTTCCGTCCGAGCTCACGGCCGGACAGTACTTCCTGTCCATTCCGACCAAGGACGGTCAGATGGAGACCCGCTCCATCACCGTGCTCCGATAGGACTGTTGATCCCGCGGTTCTCGCGAACGAACTTCGAACGGACGCCGAAATCTCCCAAGGTTTCGGCGTCCGTCTTTTGGATGGACCGATGAGTAATCCTTTCGAATCCGCGCGCTACTCTGTCTTTCTCGCCTTCGCCGTCGTCATCGCCGCCGTCATGGCCACGGGCTGCGGAGACGACGACACCACCAGTCCGTCTGATCCCCCGACATCGGATCCTGTCGCCTATCCCGCGACGCCCGACAGTCTCGTCGCCGTCTTCGTCGAGGCGTACAACGCCCGCGACGTGGACGCTCTCGATTCCGTTCTCGTCGCGGACTTCACCTTCCGCTTCGGGACCGGCGAAACCATGGCCTTCGGCGTTTGCGAGACTTGGGGAAAGGAAGATGAACTGATCTCGGCGCAGCGCCTCTTCGAAGGAGCCGACGGTTTGTGGCCGGACGGGTCGACACATCCCGCCGCATCGACCAGCCCGTTCAGTGCCGCGCTGACTCCGAGCGAGGGTTCGGAATGGACGGAGACCGAAAACGGAATGTCCCGCCGGTTCGACGCATCCATGTTCGTCAACCTGGTCGACTTCGACATCCATTTCGTCGGCGGCCGTCAAGAACTGGTCGTCGTCGACATGTCGACCATCGGGGCGCCGGACGGCCGTCCCGCCACGGGTTACGGACTACTCCAATGGGACGACCTCGGCATGGCCGGGCGGACAGAGCCGGCCCACGCCCGGCACCTTTCCACCTGGGGATACATCAAAGCGGTGTTTCGCGATCCACCCGAGCGAATCGTCGAAGAGTTCCTCGCCGAGGACTTCGAAGAAACAACCCTCGAGGAATGGAACACCTGGGCGGCCGCCGGCACCTCGGACAACGAAGTCGGACCCGGCTTCGATCTGACGACGAAAGGCGAAGACTTCGCGCGCGAAGACTTGGCCGGTCTGTGCCTGCGCCACGAAAGTCCGGCCGGCCGCACGCTCTTTGCCGAACGCAGCGTCCCCGCCGTCAGCGGAAACCGCTTTCGCTTCCGTTGTGATGTCCGTCCCTTCGTGGAAGGCGGCGCGGAGAACGCATTCTTCGTAACCTGGGGAGAGCAAAGCTCTCGCGCGGGCGAGACCGGAACGTTTCTCTCGGCAGTTCAGTTCTCTGCCGACGGGAATCTGACCGCTCGCGGGAGTGACGCGATCGCTCTCGGCACCTACACCCCTGGGGAATGGTGCCAGGTCGTCTTCACCGTCGACCTCGAACTCGACATCTTCGACCTCGAGATCACCGGGCCCGCCGTTGCCTTTCCGGTCTCCATCGGTGGACTCCCCCTCCGGCAGACTGCGGAGAAAATCGGATTCGTCGAGTTCTTCGACAACGGCCCGGGCGTCCCGAATGCCCATGCCGTCGACAACGTACGCGTCTGGACGGAGACTCTCGTCAGCTGTCCTTAGGTGGGGTTCGCAGTTGAATCCCGAACGCGGCCCAGGTGAACGGATGCGGATCGTCCGCATCCCAGCGCTCGCGTCGCGCCTGACTGAGTGCCGAGATCGGGTCTTTCCCTTGCTGCAGCCAAAGGTCCTGGAAGCGTTTCATGAGAATGGCCGTTTCGTCGTCGCGCACTTTCCAGAAGGTCTGGACCACGGCTGAAGCGCCCGCGTCGAGGAAGGCATCGGCGAGACTGGGCGCTACGTTGGAAGGCGTCACGTGCGGCATGCCGCTGCCACATCCGGAGAGCACGACCAGGGAACATTTCCGAAGGTCGGCTTCCAGAATGTCGATGACCTCCAGCCTCGACACTTCCGGCCCCGCGCCCGCTCCCGGTGAGGCCAGTGGAAGGAAGGTCCAAAACGGGTTCTCCGGATCCCGCACGATGTGGCAGGCGAAATAGAGAAAAGGCTCGTCCTCCCAGGCTTCGATGAGCCGGGACCGAAGAGCCTGCCCACCGACCATCGATCGACACCCTGGACGCAGCGTTCGCAGATGCTCGAGTTCGGCCATTCCCCCCTCCAGCCGTCCGAGTCCCGGGTAGCGCCGAGCCAGATCGGCCGGGATGAGTGGGTCCGCGAGGACGAGCCCCGCCCTGGACAGGCGACCATGAGATCGCGCCGCAGCGCCCATTGCGTCCGGCGCATCATCCGCGCCGTTCGCACCGTCCGCCGTGTGCGCCGTGTGCGTCGAGTCGACCGCACCGAGTGGATCCCGAGTGGCTCGCAGGTACGCGACGTCGTGATCGAGTAGCAGCGGTCGATACTCGTCATCCGCCGTCCCCAGCACTTCGAACGGCAGGAGTCGCAGGGCACCACGGGCCGTGATGAGCAGGTCGCGCGGGCCGTCCGCCCTGTGGGAACGAAAGGAGCGGACCTCGGGCGGTAGCAACTGGCGGCCGAGTTCACCGAGCAATTCATGGAGTTCCTCTGCGACCCCGCGCCTCCCGGCCACGGCCTCCCCGGCGAGTCGCACCGCGGCATAGATCCGGCTCGTGTGGCCCAGGGTGTCGCAACGGACACCCTCGCCGGTCACCGTCCAACGCAGAACGGCCCCGTCGTCCTCGTCGAAGAACAGATGGCAACCATCCACCGCCCGAATCCAGTCGCGAACGCGGACCGCCGCCCCAGGATCATCGAAGGAGACCGCGTAGCCTCGGGCCGGGCTCTTCCCCGCCAACTCCCGCCGGGCGCGGCGCAGTTTTCGAGCCTCTTCCCGGACGAGGTGTCGGCCGGATCCGGTCGTTTCCACGGACTCCACGGCACGCAGCTCGCTCTCAGCTTTCTGGAGTTCCGCCGCCGCTCCGATGGAGTCCGCCTCCTGGAACAAGGCCCGGGCCTCGAGGATGGCGTGTCGAAAGCGCATCCAAGGGTCACCACGCTGGGCCCGTCCACCCACCATCTCGCGCAAGGCCTGCCGGGCGGCAGCGGTGTCCCCCAGGTCGAGGTGGGCCGACGCCGCCATGGCCCGGAAGCGATTGGTGAAGAGTCCGTGGTACCCGTTCCGAGTCAGTTCGAGAGCTCTGTCGACGACCTCGAGGGCCTCCTCCGGCCGGCCGGATTCCAGCAGGCCCAGTGTCCAGTACTCTAGGGTCACGAGGTCCTTGGGATTCTTGTCGTGCTCGGTTCGGAACACCTCCGAGGCCGCAGTCAGCTGGCCACGGGAGAGCAGGGTGCGGGCTTCGTAGAGCCGAAACTCGGGCGGCAGATCTTCCACACAGAGTGTCATCGCCCGAACTCGGTCCCGGTCTACCAACTCCCAGTTTCCATAGGAGGCATGAATCGACATCGCCCCGCTGAGAAACGCCACCTCATCGGCGCCGCCGCCCAAGTCCCGGCAGTAGTCGACCGCGGCATCTCGCAACTCCGCGGCGAGGCCTTCGCGACCCTGTCGGTAGTAGCAATGGGAGTAGGCAAAGGACAAGGACGCCGCCCGCACCGGAAAGCGTTGTCGAACAGCCACTTCGATCGCTTCGTTCATGTAGAACGTAACCGAGTCCGGGTCCCCGGATGATGCATGACCCAAAGCCAGCCGGCCGAGGGCATCGCATTTCAGTTCGGCCCGTCCCGAAGTTCGGGCAACCCGAAGCGCCTCGTGGGCCGCCGCCTGGGCGCTCTCCGAAAACGGACGCCTGACCTGCGCTTCGTTCCGGGTCCGGGCGGCCTCCGCCGGCCAACCGAACCCGGTTTCGAACATCGTGGCCACGGAATCCAACGCTCCGTGAAGAGCCGCCATGTCGGCTGTTCCCCGGCCTCCCCGGCGATCCGGGTCACGCAACTGTGCCAGTAGAGAGTCCCGGGACGATTGCAACGCGACCGCTTCCGACCGGCGGTTCGGCGACCATCCGGTGATGAGAACCCGCTCGAGGTCAGCAGTGGTAACCCCATGTAAATCAGAGAGTAAGGATGTCACCGTCTCCAACGATCGATCCAGGGCCGACTGCGACGGACCGGGCTCCGCACGAAGAAGTCCGTCCCGTAGCTCGGCTTCCAGGCGTAGGAGACGAGGGAACCCCAGGGAGTCGGCCATCGCCTTGGACCGCCCGTTCCCTTCCAGAAGCACCCGACTCAGGTGGGGCGACAGGGGCGGAGCCGCGCTCGAAAGGTCGAACGAGGAACCGCGCCACGCGGCGTCGCCGACCTCGGTGTCGGAACCGCAGCCCACGATCGCCACTGTGCAGAGAAGCGCCCGGAAGAACGGGCCGGCGACTCGTCCGCAGCGAAGTACCATCCAAAGAATCTAGCATGCCTCCCACGTTGACCAAACGGGCGGGCGACCTCCCCCTCTCTGGAGTCACCCGCCCATCGGGCCATGGAAAGCGCTTGTGGACAATAGCTTTCGGCGATCCTAAAATGGGGTTGCTCGGTCCCACCTCACGCGCTCTCTACCGTCCCACCGAAACAGTCGGACTTCCCCTGGCCATTACGGAGACGCGCTGCGAAGAAAAGATGGGCGACCACCACACAGACCTGGCGACCGCTCGCGCCATCCTGGACGGCTCCGTCGAGGCCTGGCACAGCTTCGTCGACCAGTACGGCGGCCTCATTCTTTCGGTAATCCGCCGGCACCACTTCGGCGACGAGGATGAGATCCGCACCGTCTTCACGGACGTGCTGGAGTACGTCTATACCCAAGCCCTTTCCGGATACGAAGGGCGTGCCTCCCTGGCCACGTGGCTCGCCATCATCACCCGCGGCCGCACCCTCGACCATCTGCGAAGCAAGTTGGGACGGCAGCGAATCCCGGCGGCGATCGAAGAACTCGGCGAGTTCGAGCAGCGTGTGTTCCGTCTCTATCATCTTGAGGGAGATTCGCTCGATGCCTTGAGGCACAAGCTGGCGACGGAGGGTCGGGGGTCTTCGTTGGAAGACGTACTCGCCGCGGTCGCCAGGATCGAGTCCCGGCTCGACGCCCATCACAAGCGTCGCCTCGCCTACGGGTGCCGGGCCCGGAACCTACCGGGCACAACCGGGCGCAAGCTGGAACTAAGGGACCGCGAAGTCGCCCGGGCGGAGGAGCAGAGTCACGACGCCCGCCCGGACCACGCTCTGGAAGAACAGGAGGAGCGTTCACGTGCCTGGAGCCTTGTCTCCGCGGCGTTGGAACGGCTTTCACCGGAGGAACGGGAGGTCCTGCGCCTGAAGTTCACAGAGGAGAAGACGGCTGCAGACATCGCCGCGGAACTTGAAATCGAGAGTTCCCGGCGCGTCTACACCATCGCGGAACGGGCGCTGGCCCGGTTGCGGCGTTGGGCGGCAGAAGCGGAGTAATTCGGGAATCGCGGAACGAAGTCCGACCCATTGTGACAGGCGGACCGGGAACATCGATGGGCGAAGAGGGCTAACGGCGCCGAAAGCGTTGGATGAGGAAAACCAAGTAAGTGAAAGCTAGAAATAATCATCCGGCACCCGAGTCTTTGGCCGAACTCGCGGAGTGGGCTTGCACCGGTGAAACGTCATCCCTTTCCGCAGCAGCGCGGGAGGCCCGCCGACACTGCGAGAGTTGCGCCGATTGTGCCCGAGAGATCGACCTGGCCTCGCAGGTCTTTCTGGCACGGTCGGCCGGGGGCGCGAACGAAACCTTGGACCCATCGATGCGTGCAGCTGCGCTGCGGGTCCACCGGTCCGCCTCCACGTCCTCCTCGTTGTCTGGGTCGTCCGCTGGGTCGTCCGTTGGGCAGTCCGCAGGGCCGTCCGCTGGGCAGTCCGCAGGGCCGCTCCCCGGGTCGTCCCCCGGCTCCCCTCCATGGTGGAAGCCAGATTTCCGTCCGGCAACGGTCGGAGCTCTGGCCCTGGCCGCGGCCGCGGTCGTCGCGGCGATCGTATACTCGCCGTTCGATGGTCCATTCACCGGCCGAGGGTCTCTCGAATCGCCGATCGGATTCGCGCCCGCGCCCGTTCTGCAGTTCGCCGTGAACCAGGCATCAAGCCAGGGGCCGATCCTTCCGGGGACGACGGAAATCGCCGGTTCGACGACCTACCGGTCCGGAGATGAAGTCGCTTCCCCGTCCCTGCTCCGCAGCTATCTCGACGCCGAGTGGCGAAAGGCGGAAGCCGAAGGTGCGGACCCGGCGGATCGTGGCTCGGGAGACCGTGGCTCGGGGGATCGTGGCTCACTGGATCCCGGCTCGATGGATCCGGGCTCGATGGACCGGGTCTTGTGGCTGGCGGCCGGTGAAATCGCGAGTGGCCGTCTGCGCACGGCTCGGACCCGACTCGAGGCGGCGGGTATGGCGCGCTCAGTGCCGCCGGGCTCCTCCCCACGAGTAGCGTCCATCGAGATCCGGAGACTTCTGCTTCTGTCGACGATCGACTTCCGCCAAAGCCGGATGGACGCCGCGGAACGTCGGCTGCGTCAGGTTCTGGAGTTCGACCCCGGGAACGAGATCGCCCGGTTTAACCTGGGCCTGGTCCTCGAGGCCACGGACCGGAGGCCTGAAGCGGTCGAACAGATCGGAAGCCTGCGGAACTCTTCCACTCCATGGGTGCAGAGCCGGGCCGAAGCTTGGCTGGGAAGCCGATAGCGCCGAATCAGGCACTCAACTAGGCTGCGTACCCCATCGCTTCGCGCCGTTCCCGCATCGCCCGCTCCATGAAGGATTCTTCGACCTTCTTCCGAACCTGGCTCTCGGTTCCAGCCACTGGATTGAGGGCCGCCCGGTCGAAAGCGGCAATCTGCTTGGAGAGTTCCAGAGTGGCGTCGAAGTTCACTCCGGCCGAGCGCAGTAGCGCCTGCTGTTCCGCGATGTCGCGGCGAGTGGCCACGCCCGCAGTCAGGACTTCCAGTTCTTTCAGCTGCGGCTCCAGCCACTCCTGGAATGTGTTGATCTTCTTCCGCAGCTTGGCCGCCGTCTTCATGAGTTCATCGCGTCGAGCCGCCAAGTCCGTGGCAGCTCCGGCCGCAGCGGCCTCGGAAGGACGCAGGATATCGTCACCGGAGTGGGCCAGGCTGATCTGCTGCAGCTGGTGGATGTAGTCCGGTTTCGCGATCTCCCGCTCCACCGTCTTGAGATCGGCCTTCCACATCTCGCACCACCAGATGGCGTGGCGGAACTGGCTCTTCAGGTCCGTGAGGTCGTACTGAAGGGCATCGCCGCCGCGTTGCAGCGCCTGCGGACCGGCCGGGACCTGTCCAGCCAAAGGACCGGCGTCGCTGCTGGAGACACCGCCGAGGATTCTCTTCTGCGCTTCAAAGAGTCGCTGCTTGAGTCCAGTGCGTCCCGACAGCGATTGGAAACTGGTTTCGCTCTTGGTCATGAGCTGGCCCAGACCAATGAGGAGGCCGCCGAGATTGTCGAGCAGCTTGACCGACGAAACCGTGACGTCCTTGATCGGACCGATGATGGGACGACTGGAGGCCGTGCCCAAAGAGGTCGAAAGTTTCGTCGCCGAACTCGCTACATGTGCGCCGGCCAGGAGAACCTTGAGGATTCCTCCGCGGGTCAGGACCTTGTCCTCGAACTCGGACGCCGCGCCCTTGCGATCGGCGATGGCGTAAAGGTTGTTCAGGGTCTCGGCCGCGGTCAGATACTCACTGAAGAGGCGATTGTGGTAGATGCGGTCCTCGACGGACCGGCCCGCCCGGCGAACCTTGGCCGCAATCCTTCCAAAGGTCGATATCGATGCGGCCTTTGCGATCGCCCGGTAGCGAGCCTTGGTGTCCTGCATCGCCGCCCACTCGTCGTCGGAGATGTTGGTCTGGGTGTCGCTGACCAGGTACTGGCTCATCGACTTCCCCGCAGGCGCGTGCGAGTCCCACTCTCCCAGGAACTGATAGAACTGGTTCTCGTCGAGGCTCAGGATCCAGGTGAAGTTGAACTGTCCGTACTTGAGCTTCAGATTGAGGTCGGCGATCAGATAGTCCGGGTACTTCCGCTGGTAGCGGCGCACCTTCTGGATCTGTCCGACGACCTTGGCCAGCTCGACCAGATTCGTCTTGTTGACGCCCTGGAACGGCTTGCTCAAGGCTCTGGATGCGTGCTTCAGGGCTCGACGAAAGACCATGGACGGCAACCTCCACCGGGAATGACACACACTGCTGGACCGCCACGCCGCCGGAAACGCCAAGGCGGCGAGGTAGCAACCGGCAGCAACGGCAGAAACTGCCGGGCCACCAAACGCTGCCCTTGTGGATCGGCACTTTCTCCTCGGTTCTTTGGCTCTCGTTCAGGGCACCGAGCGGCCGGGGCCCCAGGCTGGGGCGGTTCACGAAGTCCGGGCCAGAGGACTCGACATGTATCATTGGATGACGTCACGACGACATCTGGCGTAGAACCGCCACGAGGACCGCGCCGACGACGCGACGAAAGACATCGACATTCGGGATCACAACAAGCGCGGCCGACCCACCCACCGACCTAGGAGAACCCGTGAAACGCTATTGGATCCCATCTCTCGCCGGCTCGACCTGTCTGGCCACCATGTCCACCCTGGCTTCTCTGGCAACCCTGGCCACCTTGTCCGCCGCGCTTCCGTCGCAGGCTGCGCTCATCGAGTCGACCCCGACCGGGGGCAGCTGGAACAGCCCGACAACATGGACCGGCGGAATCGTCCCCGGAGTTGACGACGATGTACGCATCCTCGGAGCCGTCGCGATCTCCGGCCCGACGAATTGCCACTCCGTCGAGGTTTCCACCACCGGAAGCCTGACCAACGGCGCCGCCACCCCGTCCGACCTGTTCGTCACGGCGGGGTTCGTCAACGACGGAACGGTGAGCCCGATCCTGGGCCTTGTCTACGTCCACATCGGGGGCGACATCTCCAATACCGGAACCTTCGCTGCAGACAAGACGATCCTCTCCGGAACGGGCGACCGCAGCCTCTTCTCCGCTCCCACGGCGACGTTCGACTCCCATCTCTACGACGACCCCGCAGCCGGCGGACAGGTCCTGATCGACGCACCGTTCCGAACCGTGGATGACATCGAACTCGAAGTGCTCCCGCTGGTCCTCGAAGGTGACACCCCGCTGACCATGGGACTCGGTTTTCTCGACGCGCATGTCATCGCCAACGGCAACGAGATCCGCTTCGAGTCGTGGTCCTACATCGAGGGAGGGACCTTCGAAGATCCCGTGCTGATCGGTGAGGTTTCGGCGAGGTCGGGACTGTTCAAAGGAGAGGTCGTCGTCGAAGACGTGCTTCAGAACGTGCGTAGCTTCGGAAACGCGCAATTCGTCATCGAAGGCCACCTCATCAACAATGGCACGATTCGAAACGATCACTACGGTCTGAGCGTGAATTTGAAGGGTGACCTGACCTGCAACGGTCGGATCGAGTGCTCCATCCTTCAGATGGATGACGCGCAAACCCGAACCCTGACGATGGGACCGGACGGCGTCATCGACACCATCCTGATTCTGCCGGAGTTCGGGAATGGCAGCCTGCAGGCAACGACCAATCTTCGCGTCGCGGACGGCATTTCCTTGGGACCCAACGGAACCATGACGCTACCCGCGAACAGCACGTTTTTCCTGGAGAGCGGTTCGATCAGCGGCGGCACCCTGTTCGCGGCTGGCGCAATCATCAACCAGAACGGACTGGGATCGATGTCGCTCGAACGCATCGACCGGCCGACCTTCAGCGGCGCCTGCCAGTTCGCCAATGTCACGCGGCTGACCGGCAACACGCACAACGCCGGGACCCTGAGAAACCAGCGCTGGGGTGACGCCACCCTCATCACCGAGGGAACCTTCTCCAACGCCGGGTCGCTCGAAGACCTCGACTCCGATCTTCCCGTGTCGTTGACCCTGCGGGTAGAGGGCGACCTGATCAACGTCGGCACGATGACGAACAGCCGCGTCGAGATCGCCGGCGACCTCGACCAGTCGATCGCCATCGGAGCCTCGATCGACGTGGGCAACTTCGTCCTCGAGTCCGGTCTCGACGCTGCGACCTATCAGTGGTTCAAGGACGGCGAAGCGATTCCCCTGGCGAACGGTTCCGAGCTGGAGTTTGCCGGCGTGGACGCGAGCCACCTCGGCGCTTACCAATGTGTCGGTGATGGAACAGTGACCTCCCGGACGATCACCCTGGAGACCGAGGTCACGTCGACGGACGGGCCCAACGTCCCATCCGAAAGCGGAGAGGCAAACCTTCGAGTGGCCGGCCTGACGGAGGTTGCGCCCAACCCGGTGACTGCGCAGGCGGGCATCCGTTTCCATCTGACGAAGCCCGGTTTTGCTCGGCTCGCGATCTATGACGCGTCTGGGCGGGAACGGGCCGTGCTCACCAGCGGTGCGCTGCCGGCCGGTGAGCACCAGACCGTTTGGAATGTCACGGAGGCGACACCCGGTGTCTACTTCGCGCGCCTGTCAGCGGGCGAACACACCGACTCGAGGAAGATCGTCGTTAGATAGTCGCGCAGTGTCGCAAGAGTCCGGCGACGGACCCGCGAACATCACACCAGCGGTAGCCAGATCCTTGTCTGAAGTTCCGCGGGCGGCACCGTCCGCGGATCATTCAGGTACTCCTCGACACACGGCCGGTCGGCCAACTCCTCCCCACTTCCCGGCAACCATTGTCCGACCAGCCAGTCGTAGGACTTGTGCAGCTCGGCGTAGGGACCGACGTGGATGATCTCGGCGTACCGGCCACCTTCGACCTGATCGGAAGCGAGTTCTCCCTGCGCCTTCCACTCCGGTGAGACGCGAAGGCAGGCCTTGGACCGAAGCTCCTTCTCGGGAACGCTCTTCGGATCGTCGTAGTACATCCCGAAAGTCCGCATTCCCGGACCGAGCAGGCCCGCCGCCCCGGCCTGGGCGAGCAGACGCTCAAAGGCGTTTCCGACCTCCTGGTAGGCCCCCTTGTGGTCCACCGAGGCCACGGGGAAAGACGCCTCCTGTTTGATTTCCACTTCGTACATGCGCGGGTTCTCCTCCACGGTTCGCTGAATGTTTCGTTGGTACCTGGCAGGTGGAGCTCCGTAGGAGGAACGAAAGGCCCGAGTAAAAGCGGCCTGGCTCTTGTATCCCGCCCGCGCCGCGATCCGTTCGATCGGAAACCGCTGCTCCAGCAGTTCCACGGCCGCCCGGTGCAGGCGCATGCGCCGAATCGTCTCGGAAACCGTCTCCCCCTGAAGAACGCGGTAGATCCGATGGAAGTGGAAGGGAGAGAAGCAGGCAATGGACGCCAGTTGCTCCAGTCCCAGGTCCTCGTCCAGGTGGTCGGTGATGTAGGCCACGACCTGATCGACGCGTTCGAAGTATCCGTTGCTGTCTGCCATGGAGAGAACTCTAGGGGGCCCCTTTTGACCTGGGTTGCGAAGTTGCGAGGCTGGGCACGGCTTCCCGCGAAGTGCTAGTCTTCCCGTTCCGGTTTTTGCCAACGGGAGAAAGGCCTGCGAAATGATCGACATCAAACTCATCCGAACCGAGCCCGACAAGGTGGCCGCCGCCATGGCCAAACGCGGAGCGGACGTCGACATCGACGCCATCGCCAAGCTCGACGCGGAACACCGCAGTAAGCTCGCCGAGGTCGAAAGCCTACGGGCGCAGCGCAACGAGGTCTCGAAGAAAATCGGGATGATGCGGCGCGACGGCGCCGACACGACCGAACTGCAGGATCAGATGCAGGAGGTTTCCAATCGTGAGAAGGCGTTGGAGCACGATCTCCGCGAACTCACGGCCAAGGTCAAGGAACTGACCGAGGTACTTCCCAACATCACGGACGACGATGTCGCCGCCGGGGGCAAGGAAGCCAATGAGGTCGTTTCGACCTGGGGCACTCCACCCGAACTGCCCGCCTCGCCCAAAGACCATGTAGAGCTCGCGTCGGATCTCGATCTCGTCGACTACAAGCGCGGGGCGAATCTGTCGGGCGGTGGTTACTGGATTTACAAAGGCAAGGGAGCCCAACTCGAGTGGGGTCTCATCAACTGGTTCATCCAGAAGCACCTTGCCGACGGTTATGAGTTCGTCCTGCCGCCTCACATTCTGGGTGAGGAATGCGGCTTCGTGGCCGGTCAGTTCCCGAAGTTCCGCGAAGACGTGTTTCAGCTGGGCGGAGCGGATGAGGAGTCGGGTCACTTTCTGATTCCGACTTCCGAAACCGCCATCGTCAATCTTCATCGGGACGAATCGCTGCGCGACGAGGATCTGCCCAAGAAGTACTTCGCCTACACGCCGTGTTACCGCCGGGAAGCTGGCGGCTATCGAACGTCCGAACGCGGAACGTTGCGGGGACACCAGTTCAACAAGGTCGAGATGTTCATCTACTCGGCGCCTTCCGAGTCGGACCAGGCCTTCGAAGAACTGGTTCGTCGCTCCCAGATGCTGGTCGAGGAACTCGGGCTGCACTACCAGTGCTCGAAGCTTGCCGCAGGTGACGTCAGCGCATCGATGGCCCGCACCTATGACATTGAGGTGTTGATTCCCAGCGTGGGCTACAAGGAAGTGAGTTCCATCTCGAACGCCCGGGATTACCAGGCGAGGCGCGGAAGCATTCGCTACAAGGGCAAAGGCGGCGGAGGCAAGCTGGTGCACACGCTGAACGCATCGGGGCTTGCCACGAGTCGCCTCTTTGCGGCGATCCTCGAGCAGTTTCAGCAGGACGACGGATCGGTTGTAGTACCGGAGGTCTTGCGGCCGTGGGTCGGAGTCGACGTCCTGTCCTGACCGGCCGGCGCCACCGCGAGCAGCGCCGCGACGACGGAGGCTGAACCCCGGAGCGGCCCACTGGAAGAACGGTTATCCGGAACCCTCGGGGCGCTGGTGAAGGATCCGATCGCTGATCGCCGTCGCCTGCTCCAACCCGGAGCGGATGATCTGGATACGGTCGGCCAACTCGTCCTCTGAAATCCCACCGCTCATCGCAACCTCGGCCTGGCCTCGAACCCGACGCAGCAAAGCTTCGAGTTCGATGAGGCAATCCCGTGCCCCTTCCCCGCAGTCAGGGGCGGGTCGAACTTCAACGTCCGGCGCAGTGTCCGACCCGGCTCGCCTTCTCGCCAAGCCGCGACCCCTTCGCGCGAATCCGAAGATGCCAACGATGTTGCCATCCGGGTCCCGCATCGGAGCCTGCCGGATCCACAACCCGTCGGGCTGATCCGGGTCGCACTCTCCCTCGATGGTTTCTCCCTGTGCGACCCTTTGGTCCAAGCCGTGCGTGAATGCCGCTTTGCACTTCGGGAGCAGCTCATCGTCGGTCGCCCCGACGATGGCGTCGGATTCCGCGCCCAGGACTTGGGTCATCTGATCATTGACCCGGAGGTACCGGCCGTCGAGTCCCTTGACGAAGGCCCCGAAGGTCGTGACCTCGAAGAAGGGCGCGAGGGATGCCGCTGCGGCAGCGAGTGCTACGGCCACGCCATCAGCGACACCCCTCGGCGCTTTCGATTCGGGTTTCACCGCGCCCTGTGGAAGACTTCGTCCTGCCTCGACCACCTACACCTCTCCCGTGGTTTGAAGATGCCGGCCGACCAAAAGTCAGATTTTCGATCACGTTTCGACCGTCAGGTCGCGGGTCGTCGAATCTTCGACCGCTCAATACACGATAGGTGTATGCAGCCAACGTGCCAAAGCCAGCCCGTTCCTAACGACCCACGGACAAACGACTTACGTCGTGATGGGCCTGCCCCTCCCACTACGAAACTTCGCAGCCTGGACCCTGAACTCCGAGAAGTCGTAGTCTGTCTAATCTGGGAGATCGCGATCGGTGTAGAAGTCCCTACTCATTGCGTCTTGCGTTCCTGTCCACGAAGTACGTAACTTGGACTTGGACTTGCCGCATCGGATGCAGACGGATTCCCGGAACGAATCCACGTTGCTTTCACATCCCCTGCTCAACCATCGCATCCCACATCCAGACATCCGTCCGGGCCGCCCATGAATCATGCAGGCCCGTACAACGAGAGCGATCGGGGAGCCCGTGTCCAAACTCAACTCCTCACCTGAACCCACCCCGGCGCTCCGCAAGGACTCGGACGCGAAGCGGCCCGATGCGATCCGTCCTGAATCCCGGGAAGGACTCGGCCGTCTGATTGATCATTCATCGGACGAGGCGTTTTGCTTTCGCTTTGACCCACCCATCCCGACCGATCTCCCCGTGGACGAACAGATTCCGCTGCTCTATCAGTCGGTGCTCGTGGACTGCAACGGCGCGTTCGCACGCTCGCGCGGCGCAGGTTCACCGCATGAACTCATCGGTAAAGGGTTTCGGGATCTTCTGCTGGGGCCTCCGGGATGGTTGGACGGCGTCTTCCGGGAGTTCATCAAACTCGGATACCGTTTCCGCGGCGCGATGCTGGCGCCCGACCCGGATGGAACCGGCCGTACCATTCGAGCCAACGCGTTTGGCGAGGTCCGTGATGGATCGCTGTATCAGATCTGGGGATCGGACCAGGACATTACCGAGCTTCAGCGGGTCGTTGAGGAAAACTCGTTCAGACAGCGGTTCCAACGCTTCCTGACACAACTCACAGACCAGCTCTTCGAGATGCCGTCCGACCGCGTCGTAGAAGGGGTCCGCGACTCCCTCGAGCGGCTCGGAGACCTCATCGACGTCGACACCGTGAGACTGTCTTCGCTCGACGGAGCCGATATCCAGGCCGTCATCGCGTCGCCGGGACCAACCCTCAACCGCCCCCTCCGCCGCACAACTGACGCGGAGGATCCCGGCGGCTCCCACCTGGCCGTTCACATCCAGCGCAGCGGAAACGCCATCGGCCGGATCACGGTCTCCACGGCTCGGGAACTGGAGTGGCCGGACGAGCGGGTCGACCAGCTGCGTCTGGTTGGCAAGCTACTCATCGCCGCCCTCGAGAAGTCGGATATCGAACGGGACATCGAGAAACGAAGGGTGTTCGACCGGTTCGCCCTCGCTCTCTCCTACCGGTTCCAGGGAACGGAGCTGGCTGACCTTCCGGCGGCCGTGATGGCGGAGCTCGTCTCGGTGGCGGAGTTTCTCGATGTCGACGCGATCTTCATCACGGCCCCGGAAGACTCCGAAGCTGCCTTCACCATTCCCTGCGCGTGGGCAAAGCCCGACCGATTGAAGACGGCTTCGGAATGGAGCCGCGGGCGGTTCGACGCTTCAGGCCCGGGCTGGAACCAGCTTGTGCAGGGCGAGACGTTGTCTCGAGGCGTGGACGGAACGGAGCGCGGCTTCCTCGTGGCCGCCGGAGCTCGTTCGTATCTGGAAGTCGGCCTTCCGCAGGTGCCGTACCTATGCAGTATCGGAGTCGCGAACGCGGAGTTGACGGCGACTTGGCCAAAGACGACGGAACCCGTAATGCGGATCATCGGGCAGATCATCGGATGGACCATGCGACGCGTCCGAACCGAAGGCGCACTCCGGGAAAGCCAAGCTCGCTTCCGTGCCCTTCTCGAGCAAAGCGGAGACGCGTTTTTCCGCATCAGCCCCACCGGAAGGATTCTGGAGGCAAATGTCCAAGCTTCCCGGTCGTTGGGATACACCACGGAGGGTTTGCTGTCGAAGAGCCTCGCCGACATCGACACTGCGGACCAGGACCATCGCTATCGGACAGAACTCTGGCCCGAGCTGGAGAAGGGGCAGTTCGTTACGTTCGAAGCGGAGCAGCGACGTCGGGACGGTTCGACGTTTCCCGTCGAAGTCCGTCTCGGAACTTTGGACACAAGAGAGCGGGTGCAACTTCTGGCGCTGGTTCGAGACATCACGGATCGTCGGCGACTGGAACAACAGATCGTGCGATCCCAGGACGCCTTCGAAGACATCTTCAATGCCATGTCCGACGGAGTCGTCATTCACCCCGAGGACAGTCTGGAAATCCTCGAAGTCAACGACCGCATGTGTGAACTCCTCGGTGTCGCAAAGGAAGAGGTTCTCCACGCCCACCCCACCGACTTCTATGCGAACCCAACCGCCACGACGCGAAATGATGTCGACCAGATGCTTCAACTCGTCCACGAACAGGGACCGCAAATCCTCCACGCCGAGATCCGGACGACGCGCGGCAGCTCCGCCAGCATCGAAGTCCGGCTGCAGAGAGTCATGCTGTCCGGCGTCGCCCGAATCATGGCGGTGGTCAGAGATGTCACCGAGTTCCGCCGTATGCAGGAAACGTTGATCCAGACGGAAAAGATGATGACGGTCGGTGGACTCGCCGCGGGAATGGCCCACGAGATCAACAATCCGCTCAGTGGAATCCTTCAAGGAGTGCAAAACACCCTGCGACGCATTGCTCCCGGGACTCCTGCCAATCAACGTGTCGCCGAGGAACTCGGTATCGATCTGGACCAGATGAACACCTACCTGCAACAGCGGGGAGTGGTCGACTTTCTCAGCGGAATCCAGGAGGCCGGCACTCGGGCCGCCGGCATCGTGAGCAACATGCTCCAGTTCAGCCGTCCGGGAGGCTCGAACCCGGTTCCCTCGGACCTCAACACGATCGTCGAGCGCGCCCTCTCGCTGTCTGCGGCGCAGTTCGATCCCCAGCTGAAGTCGGATTTCCGGCACGTTCAGGTCGACCGGGAGGTGGACCTGACCCTTCCCCTGGTGCCGTGCATCTCGACCGAGATCGAACAGGTCATGATGAACCTGCTCGACAACGCGGCCCACGCCATGATCCGGCAGGAAAACTCGACGGACCCTCCCCGCATCACCGTTCGAACCGCCCGTGACGGCCGATGGGCCAGGATCGAAGTCGAGGACCGCGGCGTGGGAATGGATGAGGAGACGCGTCGAAGAGCGTTCGAGCCGTTCTTCACGACGAAAGGAGTCGGCGAAGGCACCGGACTCGGTCTGTCCGTCTCCTACTTCATCATCACGAACAACCACGGCGGCACCATCAGCGCCGAGTCGGAGATCGGGCGCGGCACGAAGTTCATCATCCGGCTCCCGCTCGGCTAAGGGACATGGCTATGGACCCCACAACCCGGATCCTCGTCGTCGAAGACGACCCCACCGTGAGGCTGAACCTCTCCGCCTATCTGGAGGATGACGGTTACGACGTCACCACGGTCGGCGACAGCGGAGAGGCTATCGAAGCGGCACGAACGGATACGGACCTTTCTGTCGCGATCGTCGATGTTCGGTTGCCGTCGGGAACCGGGGACGACCTGATCCGAACGCTCCACGAGATCCGTCCGAGCTTGGGGTTTCTCATTCACACGGGATCGGTTCGATACGAGCTGTCTGAAGAGCTGCGCTCGATCGGGATGGAGCCGGGTGACGTCCTTCAGAAACCGCAGGTGGACATGACAACGATCTCCCGAGCCGTTGCGAGGATCATCGCGCGGAAGGCAAGGGGGTCCTAAACATGGCGGATCACCCTACCGTCCTCACCATCGAGGATGACGCCTTCCTCAGGACGAACATCGCGACCTATCTCGACGACGCCGGCTACCGGGTTCTGGAAGCGAGAACCGGCGAGGACGGGCTCGACGTCTTCCGGAGGTCCCGACCGGATGTGATCCTCCTCGACCTACGACTCCCCGGACTTGACGGACTCCGTGTGTTGGAAACGATTCGTAAGGAGTCCACGCTGACGCCCGTCATCATCGTTTCCGGCATGGGCATTCTCACGGATGTCGTCACCGCCCTCAAGCTTGGCGCAGCCGACTATGTGCTGAAGCCGATCCACGACATGGAAATGGTGCTTCACGCCGTGCGAAACGCCTGGGAAAAACGGCAGCTGCAACAGGAGCGACTGCACCATCAGGAAGAACTCGAGCAAAGGGTTGCCGAGCGCACGGAAGAACTGATCTCCGCCAACGAAGAACTCGCTCTTCTTCGCTCTCGTTTGGAAGAAGAGAACGCGTACCTGAGAGAGGAGATCTACAAGCCGCGAAGTGCCGACCCCTTCGTCGGGCAGAGTCGCGCTCTTCGGGAACTCCTGACCGCGATCGATCAGGTCGCTCCCACCGAAGCCAATGTTCTCGTCCTCGGAGAAACGGGCACCGGAAAAGAACTCGTGGCTCGTGCTCTTCACGAAAGGAGCGCTCGTCGGGAGCGACCTCTTATCAAGGTCAACTGCGCCGCGGTGCCGCCGGATCTGTTCGAGAGTGAATTCTTCGGACACGTCCGAGGAGCCTTCAGCGGAGCCACGCAGGACCGGGTCGGCCGGTTTCAGCTTGCGGACTCCGGGACCCTCTTTCTTGACGAGGTTGCGGAGATTCCTCTGGAGCTTCAGGGAAAGCTGCTGCGCGTTCTGCAGGAAAAGACCTTCGAACCCGTGGGAGACAGCCGAACCCAGCAGGTCGACGTACGGGTTATCGCGGCGACCAACCGGGATCCGGCGAAAGAGGTGCGGGAAGGGCGTCTTCGGGAAGACCTCTACTTTCGATTGAATGTTTTCCCGATCCAGGTCCCCCCGTTGCGTGCGCGCCCGGATGACATCGGCCCATTGGCTCAGACGTTCCTCGATCGATTCAGTCGCGTTCACGGGATTCCCAAACCCATCGTGCGGCCGGAGACGATGATGCAGCTTCAAGCCCATCCCTGGCCGGGTAATGTCCGGGAATTGGAGAACGTGATCGAGCGGGCCGTCATCACCTCACGAGGTCTGGAGCTAGTCGTTCCCCTCGCCCCCGTCCATGATGGTTCGAAGGTGATCTACCCCCGACCAGACGAGGAAGCCATCCTCACGGAAACGGAGATTCGTCAGTTGGAGCGTCGGAACGTGCTCAACGCACTTCGAGCCACTGGAGGAAAAGTCTTCGGCCACGACGGCGCTGCCGCTCTCCTAGGGATCAAGCCGACAACGCTCCGTTCACGGATCGAGACGATGGGGATCACGACGGACGACATCGCGCCGCACGAAACGTAACGGTCTCGTCAGTGTGCGCGTTCCTACTTCGGTGCGAAGCGCATCCGGGTCCGAGCCCGGTGATCACTACGGACGATGGCGGCCTGCCGGCTCTGTCGTAGAAACAACGCCCCTAACGCCGAAAGAACGATCAATCCCAACGCCGGTAGGTTTCGTTGCCACCACCTCGGCGACGCGACCAACTCCGCCCGAGCCACCACATTCTCGAGCGGCTCGGCCATACCGTCGGGACGCTCACCCATCTTCGTCGTGCCGTGTTCCCGACACTGCATGGAAACATACGACCCGGCTGCGCGAACGACGAACTCGTTCGCCTCTGATGGACAGCCTCGGCGTTCCGGAGAGATCGGACTCGTGCCGGCGCCCCAGGCTTTCTCCGGTAGGTTCCAGAGGGACTGGTCCGCTTCGGTATAGGTCACATTTGGGGGGAGCCCACCGGCGACGACCTGCGCATCGTGAAGAGCGCGGGTCGTCGTCATTCGTAGCGAGTCGCAGCCGACATCGCCGGCGATGTCTTCGAGGACCATGTAGGCAGCCATGCTCATGGAAACGGCAATGACCGCAACCACCATGGCTTCCGGAATCATCCGTCGAATCAAGATCCACCTCCTGCGGCCAACCGAGCCCACTCTTGGGATCGTCGGAGGGACATCCCTTCCTTAGCTGCGGGTTTCGACCCGATGGACGTAGTTTCGCAGTCACACGTCCGGGGCTTCCGGGTACGGCGGGGTGCGAGCCGGGCGATCGACGCGCGAGCTTGCACCGAGCCCGCCCATCGACTTCTCGGGGGACGACCTGGGCGACCTCGGACTTGTTGCCGCCAAGGCCGGGAGGCGGTTCCCACTCGAGAAACCAGGAGGAAGCACTTCATGATGAAGAAGTGGTTAGCGTCGGCGGTCTTGTCGGCGGCAGTGCTCGTCGGATGCTCACAGGAATCCACGATCACAGAGTCCATTCCGTCGACCCAGTCCGACACCGAAGCAGAAGCGACCGCAGCGGCCGAGTTCGAAGCAGATCTCGAAGCCCAGATGGAGAGTCGCCATGGCCGCAATCGTGGCGCCTTCGTCATCGCCGACCGCGGCTCCGGCACCATCTCCGTCATCGACGAAAGGTCCTATGACGTCACGGCGGTCGAACTTCCCGCGGCGGATGGGGAACCGACACCCGAACCGATGTACGTCGTTTCCAACCGGGGCCGCGTCTTCGTCGGCGACCGGGCCAACAACCGCGTCGCCGTCTTCGATCCCCGAGACTACGACGTCATCGGAACCGTTCCGGCCGGCGCCGGAGTCTTCCACATGTGGGCCACCCCCAACGGGCGCCAACTCTGGGTCAACAACGACATCGACAACACGACGACGATCATCAACACACGGACGCTCCAAGTCATCGCCACCGCGGACACTCCGGCCGATCTCGTTGCGATCGGAGGACGCCCTCACGACGTCATCGTCGGGCCGCACGGGCGTTTTGCCTACGTCAGCGTCCTGACCAATGATCCGGACAACGACTACGTCGTGCAGTACAGCGCGCGGACGTTTCAGGAAGTCGGTCGCGCGGCCGTCGGCAAGGATCCCCACCTTTCGCTGGCTCGCCAACACCGCAAGCTCTACGTCCCGTGTCAGAACAGCAACGTCGTCATCGTTCTTGACCGACGTAATCTGGAAGAGATCACGCGCATTGATGTGCCCGGAGCCCACGGCGCCGCCCACTCGCCGAACGGTCGCATTTTCTACACCGCCAACCTTCCGGGCGGCGGCACCGATGCCCTCTGGGCCATCGACACCCACCGGGATGAAATCGTCGGCGGACCCGTCGACAGCCCCTACCCGGTCCCCCACAACATCGCGCTCGATCGGAACGGCAAGGCACTGTTCCTGACCCACTCCGGCGGATCGGCCGACAAGGTTACGATCTATAAAGCCAAGCGGAACGGAGACATGGAGTACCGGGCCGAGGTTACGGTCGGGATCAACCCGTTCGGTCTGGCCTACGTCGGACGCAGGTAACCGAACTCTCACCCCGCCGGGCGGTAGTCGCTCGGCGGGTCTGAAGCGCCGTCAGTCCGCAATCTTCCGTCCACCACCTAGCGTCCCCTAGTCAGAAGTTCAGTCGGTAGAAGACGGAAAGGTTGCGGCCTTCCTCGGGAAGGATCGACTTGATACGCGAGAGGTGGTTTCGGTACTCCGCGTCCGTCACGTTTTCCAGTCGAACGATGACCGAGTGCAGAATCGTTGCCCCGAGATGTTGCCACTCTGCGCGTAGACCCGGAACCAGGTAGGCGGCGGTCGGCGTCTCGAACTCTCCAAGTCGTTCCTGGCGCGCCGCGCCGCGAACATCGGCGCCAAAGTGAAATGCCTGCCAGCCGTAGTCGAGAGAGACTTGCCCCGACAGTGGCGGGATCAAAGGGAGGGGCCCACCCGATGACGTGTTCTCGGCTCGGACGTAACCGAGGCTGGCCGACAACTCGACATCTCCGCGCTGCCATGCAGCCGAGGCCTCGGCGCCAATGAACCGAGCGTCGACGCCGACAAACCTCCACAAAGCAAGGAAGCCGTCCTCGCCGGGTCCGTACTCGATCTCCCCAGTGTCGGTCGCCTGGATGTAGCCGTCGATCTGGTTGATGTAGGCGGTCGCTTCCAATGCCGTGTTTTCCGATTCGAAGCGCATCGTAGCTTCCGCAGAAAGACCGGCCTCCGTATCCAGGTCGGAGTTCCCGACCTCGAATGAAAAAGCCGCCAGATGCGGACCGTCGGAGAAGAGTTCTTCCAAGGCCGGAGACCGAAAGGATCGTGAGAGGACGGCCTCTGCTGTCCACGCTTCCGCCAGGTCTCTCGACACGGAAACGGACGCCGACGCTCCGGCGAAGTCGCGGTCCCGAATCGGGCCCGCTTTGTTCGTGTCCGTGTATGCCGGCTCCACCCCCCGGTAGTCGAAACGAACCGAACCACCCAGGCCCCAGTCGCCGATCTCACGATACTGATAAAGAAAGACGCCCGCCGAACGTTCGATGACGGGAGGAGTAAAGCTCAAACAGCCGGAGGCATAGTCCCGATGTTGGTAGCTCACCCCGACACTGCCCGATCCCAGCCAGCCCGGAGCCTCGTCGTCGAGGTGGACGCGAAGACTGGAGGCGTAGTTGAGCACTCCGAAGGAAACGCCACAGGCTCCGGAGGACTCGAGTTCCTTCTGGAAGTAGCGTGAATAGCCGCTCTTGAGATTGATCCCCTCCACGCCGTCCCAGTCCGGATGGAACTCTCCGTCCAGCGTGTAGTGGCGCCGGTCGACTTCGAGATTCGCGCCGTTCGGATGCCCGCCCAGAAAGCCACCGGGAACGCCATACTCCGAATCGAAGTAGCTGGCCGAAACTCCGAGGTAGCCCCAAGACTGAAAGCGGGAAAGCCCGACCGTTCCGTTCCAGGACGTGATCCCGGTGTTTCTGATCTCGCCGACGGGGGTCTCGACATCCTCTGCCCGGCGAAGCGATAGATCGACCGCCGCAACGTAGTCCTTCCACGGACCCGTCAAGCGCATCTGCGTCGCTCTTGATCGCGTCGCACTCTCCCCCTGCAACTGCAGCTGCCCACGGACCCGGTCGAGCTGTTGACTGGGAACGTAGCCGCGCTCGACGTTGACGACGCCACCGACGACGGAAGATCCGAAGGCAAGGGCTGCCGGCCCCCGGACAATTTCGATTTCTTTCGCGCTCAGGGGATCGATGACGACGGCATGATCCGAAGAGGTGGCGGAGAGGTCTCCCGTCGGTGCGCCGTCCTCCAGAACGAGCAGGCGCTCCCCACTCATGCCACGAACCACCGGTCGCGCCGGCGCGGGGCCCATCGTTCGCTCCGCCAGCCCAGGCTCGCGAGCCAACGTGCCGGCCACCGTGTCGGTCATGCGGCGCTGCAGATCCCGGCCGGACAGTTCGACACTCCGGTCACGCTCGATAATCTCGGGATGAACATGGTGGCCGTGGGACAGATACTCGTCGACACGGATCGGCGCTGCGGTCATTCGGATGTCGAGCTCGACCGTTTCACCCGCCCCGATGTCCACTTCGTGAACCTGCTTCTCGTATCCGATCCGAGTGAACTCGATGACGTGTAGGCCGGGCTTCAACCCGTCGACACGGTACTTCCCCTCGGAGTCGGTGAATTCCAGGTGTCCGTCCAGATCGTGAACGTCGACCCAGGCCACACCCGTTCCCATTTCCGAGTCGGTGACCTGCCCGATGATCGTCCCCGGTTCGGTATCCGGAGTGGTCGAACGTTCGGGACCCTGGCCACTCGACGAGGTTGCAGCCACGGCGAAACACAGGAGAAGCAAAGCGAGGGTGGAGAGGGCACGCATCGAGAGAAACTCCAGCGGCGAAGACAATCGGCCGGCGGCCTGAGCGAACCTTTCAAATCGGAATCAAACGAAACGCCCGCCGCATCCCCGGAACTCTAGAGGACGGCAGCGGGCAAATCGAGCCCCGATGGTGCTCCGATCGCGATGAAGCTCAGGTCATGGGTTCCGGTCCGAACCACAACCATTTTGCGATCAGAAGTTCCGACCCCGGAACTCGACCGCGGAGACTGGGTCCGGAAGCTTTCGGAACTGAAGTCTCGACTCAGATTGCATCGAGACGCGCGTAGCTGGACTCCATTCCGTCCGCCATTCCCGTACCCAACGCGGCTTCTCTTTCCTGCGCCGAAGCAAAGGTCATCGTCAGTTCCAGCCGGGTCCCGTCCCCGTCCGCGATGTAGAGCGTCTCACACGTGACCGGCGTCGCCCCGGGCATGTCGTAATGCTCCGTGTGGACGCTTCGACGCGGGGCGTCCAGTTCCTTGACCTCGCCGTTGGCTTCGAAACCGTTTCCCTCCCCGTCTTCCCAACGGAACCGGATCTTCGCGCCGACCTTGGCTTCCGCTTCGCAGATCGGCATCGACCATCCGGGAGGGCCGAGCATCCACTTCTGGATGAGCTCGGGCTGCCAATGGGCATCCCAAACGCGCTGGGGGGAGGCCGCAAAGCGGCGCACGACTTTGAGCTGGGTGTCTCCCACCAACTCGACGCTCAAAGGCTGATTCATTTCGCTTCTCCTTCTCCGTCGGCCAGAAGCTTGTCCAGCCGACCGTAGTTGTCGCTGAGAACCTCTCGGAATCGCTCCAGCCAGGACTCGACCTGATGCAGAGAGCGCGTTTCCAATCGAAAGACCCGATGCTGGCCCTGGACCCGGCGGGAGATGAGCCCGGCGTGTTCCAGGACCTTGAGGTGACGCGAGACCGCCGGCGGCGAGATGGGGAGTGGTCGCGCCAGCTCCCCCGCTGTGGCTTCCCCTTTTCGCAGACGTTCCACGATCCCGAGTCTTGTCGGGTCGCTGAGAGCGGCGAATGTCGAGACCAACTCCGGCACGGCGCGCCTCCTTCCTGATAATTAACTCTACTGTTAATTAACATACACAGCAAGTGAGAAACACCGCTCCGGCGAAGAGAGTTCTCGGGGTTGGCGGACGCGACTCGGGTATCCTTCGGACGGAACCGCAAAACCCCAAACATCGGAGGTCTGCAGCCTATGCCCCTCTCTCCCCGGAATCTTTCACTCTGGATCGGTGGCGCCGCCCTGTGCGCGGCAACCGTTCTCCCGACGTCGGCGGCCACCGCCGGCGAAATGATCGGCCTGGTCGAGGTCGCAGGAGGCTTCTCCGCCCCGACGTTCGTCACCCATGCGCCGGGCTTTCCCGACTACCTGTACATCGTGGAGCAGGGATCCGGCGGAACGGCCCGGATTCGCGTCTTCAATGAAGTGACCGAAGTCGTGACCACCTTCCTTACCCTGACCGGAATCTCCACGGGCGGAGAACGCGGTGCTCTCGGCCTGGCCTTCCATCCCGACGTACTCGACAACGGCTACTTCTACGTCTACACCTCCGTGCCGGCGGCCGGCGGAGGGGACCACGACACATGGATTCGTCGATTCACGATGACGACACCGACGGTTGCAGACCCGGCCAGTGCCGTTTCCGTCCTTCGCTTCGAGCAGGACTTCGGCAACCACAACGGTGGATGGATCGGTTTCGACCACGATGGCCTGCTTTGGATCGGGACGGGAGACGGCGGTTCGGGCGGCGATCCCAACAACCGGTCGCAGAACATCGACTCTCTGCTCGGAAAGATGCTGCGCATCGACGTGGACGGGGACGACTTCCCCGCCGACCCGGATCGAAACTACGCCATTCCTGCCGACAATCCCTTCGTCGGCACAGCCGGACTCGACGAGATCTGGTCCTATGGTTTGCGCAACCCGTGGCGGAACAGTTTTGATCGTTTGACCGGCGACCTCTACATGGGAGACGTCGGACAGGGACAGCTGGAAGAGATCGACTTCGAACGGTCGGACTCTCCCGGCGGGACCAACTACGGCTGGCGGGTCATGGAGGGAACGCGCTGTTTCGACAACTCGGAGGCCGACGGCAACCCGCCGTGTTTCGATGCGTCTTTCATCGAGCCGGTCTATGAGTACCTGCACAATTCCAGCAACACCGGCGGTTTCTCGGTGACCGGAGGCTACGTGTACCGAGGCCCCGTTCCCTGCCTGCACGGGACGTACTTCTTCGCCGACTTCGTCAACCCGCGGATCTGGTCGTTGCGCGTCGACCGTGACACCGGCGAGATGATCCCAGGCACGTTCCAGGACTGGACCAACACCTTCAACGCGAGCATCCCGGGGAACGTCGGCAACATCAGCACCTTTGGTGAGGACGAGGACGGCAACGTCTACATCATGGACTTCGGCGGCGGGCTCTACCGGATCGAGGGCGAATGCTCACCGGCCTCGGTGGACGGCGAGTCGGTCCGGAACTTTGCAAACCTGCGCGCGCTTCCAAACCCAGCCCGGAACGAGGTCGTCCTCTCCTACGAGCTGGAACACAACTCTGCAGTCGAGGTGCGGGTCTTCGACATCAACGGACGGTTGGTCCGGGAATTGGTCACGCACGAACAAACCGCAGGGTCTCACTCCGTGGAATGGGACGGATCGGACGATCGCGGTCTCTCCGTGGCGGCCGGCGCGTACCTGCTGGAGCTTCGGACGGAGAACGGCTCCGCCACGGAGCGGATCGTTTTGACGCGCTAACCTGCGCCGCTCCCGGACTGACTGGGAGCATCCAGAAACTGAAACGAGCCGGGGCCCTCTCGCGTACCCACGACGTACGCAAGAAGGGCCCCGGCTCTTTCTTCTGCGGCGATGAAAAGCACCGGGGCATCCCGGTCCGTCGGTCGGCGCGGTGCCTGCACCTTGATTCGACCCTTAGGCCGTTCCCCTCGAGACGTAGCGGACGACATCAGCAAGTTCGAACTTGCTCTTCGGCCCGGCGATGCACGGATCCGGCTTCCACTTCGGATGTTTGAGGATGCTGTCCTCGCAGTGCAGCATGCCGCCGAGCATCACTTCCAGAATGATGGCCGATCCGACGGGACCCATCCGGTCCCCCTTGCCCAGGGTCGCCGCCTCCTGCATCAGATAGAAAAACAGCGGCGTCTCGTCCACAAAGTCCTTCGTCTCCGGCAGGTCCGGCACCACTGCATTCAGTTTGAGCGGCCCGGCTGCAGTACTGATGGGATACCCAGCGTTCTTCAGAGCCGCTGCGACCGACTGACCGCTCGGCAACGAAAGCGCATTGCCCCGAAGGAGGTTCCGGAAGGCAAGCGAACGCTCGTCATCCGTCGCGTCCCGCCCGACGATCGCGTCCGGCATGCGAATGAGTTCTTCCGGGAACGCTGGGTCGAACGCCTTCGTCGAAAGTGGCTCCAGGCACGGATCCACCGGTAGAAGAAAACGCCAGTCCACCACCAGGTCGAGCGGCAATGGAGTGAAGCCGGTCGTCCCGAAGCGTTCGTCGAAGAGGTCGACCTCCGGATGCTTACTGTTGACGGCGTAACGGGACCGAACGGTGGTGTGACCGAAGCGGTAGGCGGCCACACTGAACTCCACCGGCATCGGCAGATTGTTGTGCGCATCCGCCTTGTAGACCAGCGGATACTTGTTCGCCGCAACGTTCTTCAGCGCGAAGTCGAAGATCTTCGGGTCACAGATACGGTGCAGGAAGTCGTGCACGACCAGCCACTGGTAGTGGAAGCGCGTGATGTGCTGGGCCTCCTCGAACCGGTTCGACAAAGGGACCGTCGCGGCCAATGAATCGTAGACATGGTTGTGAAAGCGGATGAAGAGAAGCTGCATCTGGGAAACGAAGATGTTCTCGTCATTGCGGGGATCCCCGATCAGAGCAGTCCCAAACTCATTTCTGGGGAGATCATCGGGGTTGAGCAGATTCCCTTCAAGAAGTCGCCCCGGGGCGGTTGCCCCCTCGTAGAGGTGAGGACTCGCTTCCGGACCGAAACCGTAGACGCAGTCGAGGTCGAGAGTCGGAGTCCGGAGATTGGGCAGGTCCGTAATCTCTCCGTTCGAAAGCGGGTTCCCATGAAGCTCCGTCTTCGTGTCGAGCGTGATGTCGTGGTCGACAAACTGAGCGAAGAATGTGTAACCGGCGGGAACTTTACTGTCCCCGCTCTGGTCGAGTGCGTCATGCATCGGGGAGCCGGGGCCGCCCATCAGGTGGGCCTGCGCTTCGCTAACGGCGAGTGGCTTGAGCTTCGGAAAGAGTTTGCCGAAGCTGCCGAGCCTGGCGTGACTACATCCCGTGGCTTTGGACACTCCGTGGTGTTGCACGGGACACGATGACATGGTTCTCCTCCAGTCAGGATTCGGTAATCGGTGCGGCGGCGACGAGGCGGATCGAGAGGTTCAACAAGTCGCCGGACTTGGGGAGGAGCAACGGCCACCAGGGAGTCGCCTGTCGCGTCGACGGCCAGCGCCCGCGAAGACGAGTTCTCCTTCAACCCCACCCAACCGGGAAACGGGGAAGCACGGGAGAATCGGACAGGAAATCGTCAAGAAAAGCGGACTCAGCCGAGCCCGTCGACGGACGCCGCTATCGTCGAGGCTCGAAGGTTTGGAGCCGTTCGGCAAGGTCGGCCGCCAGAATCGGTTTGGCAATGAACTCGTCCATCCCCGCATCCAGACACTTCTGCCGGAATCCGCTGATGGCGTGCGCGGTCAGGGCCACAATCGGTACGCCGGAATCCAGCGTCTGCCCGCCCTCTCGAATCTGCCGGGTCGCCTCGAACCCGTCCATCCCGGGCATTTCGACGTCCATGAGGACAAGGTCGTAGTTCCGCTCCGCCAGTCGCGCGAGAACTTCCCGACCGTTGCTGACCGCAGTCGGTTCGTGACCGAGACGGGCCAGCAGGCGATGAATCAGGAACCGATTGACTGCGTTGTCTTCTGCGACGAGGACGCGGAGGGACCGGGTCGCTGTCGTACTCGAAGGACGCGGTGAGGGCCGGCTCGCGCCGATCTCGTACGGAAACGTGAACCAAAATCGAGAGCCGTGCGGCGATCGACGTTCCGCGCCGATGTCTCCACCAAACAAGCCGACCAAACGACGACAAATCGCGAGACCCAGACCGGTGCCTTCATGACGTCGCGCCGTCGACCCGTCCGCCTGTACGAACGGCTCGAAGAGAACGCCGATGTCCTGGCTGGGCGGAATTCCGATCCCGGTGTCCTCCACGGAAACAAGGAGAGTCCCAGAGGACGCCGGCGGAGCCTCGTGCTCTATGTGCTCTACTCGGACGAGAACCTCGCCTTCCTCGGTGAACTTGATCGCGTTGCCGACCAGGTTGGTCAGCACCTGGCGGAAGCGGGATGGATCCCCCACCAGCTGATCCGGCACCGCCACATCGACGGAGGACCGCAGGTTGAGTCCCCTCCCCCTGGCTTCCGGGGACAGAAAGGCCAGAGACTCGGCCAGAACCTGTCGCAGGTTGAACGAAACCGGTTCGATCTCCAGCTTCCCCGCCTCGACGCGGGAGAAATCGAGAATGTCGTCGATGATCCGACGTAGGGACTGGCCACTCGAACGAATGAGCCCGACAAGTTCCTGTTGTTCGGAAGTCACGTCGGTCAAAAGCAGAAGGTCGGTCAGGCCGAGGATTCCATGAATCGGCGTCCGGATTTCGTGCGACATCGTCGCGAGGAAAGCACTCTTTGCGGAGTTGGCCGCTTCGGCTTTCTCCCTCGCCTCACGCAACTCCACGTTTCGCAGACGCTCCAACTCAGCGTCCCGTCGCGCGGCCGCGACTTGGTAACGAGCCTCGGTCTCGGCAATCTGGCGCGACCGCTCTTCGCTCAGGAGCTCCTGCTTGATCTCGGCAGACCTTTGGTAGTGTTTGAGCGCTTCCTCAAAGTTGCCGTCCGCCTTGAGCGTCTCGACGGCGAAGTCGTGCAACCCGGGAATGAGATCGGGAACCTGGACCTTCTCGGCCACCGCGATCGCTTCCCGAACGCGAGCCAATCCGTCCTCGGTTCGTCCCTCCCCAACATCGATCTCGGCGAGTTCCTTCAGACACTGCACGGTGCCCGGACTGAACTGGCCGCGGGCGAACAGATCCAGTGCCTCTTCGCAAAGCGCGCGCCCTTCCGCGAAGTTTCCAACGCGCCTCTCGAGACGACCGGAGCCGAGCGTAGCCCAAGCCAGGATGTCGAAGTCTTCGAGTTCCAGCGCCAGCTTTCTTCCCGCTTCGAAGTGCCCCCGCGCCTCTTCCTGACGTCCGTCGGACGAAAGAAAGTTTCCGAGGTTGATCTCGCTGTGCATGAGGCCGTCGGAGAAGCCGTGTTGCTGGGAGATCTCGCGTGAGAGGTAAAGATGTTTGTAGGCCGCATCGAGATCCGAGATCGCGCCGTAGACCTGGGAGAGATTGAAGTGAGACCGCGCGACACCACGGAGTGATCCCGCCTTCTCGTGAGCCTCGATCGCTTCCATGTTTCTCGCGATCGCCCCGGGATAGTCCGAGCGGTAGCTGCAGGCAATGGCCAGCTGCGTCAACGCATCTGCACGGTCCCTCAACGAAAGGGCGTCGATGTTTCCGAGTGCGGCTTCGCTGGAGTGCTCCGCACTGTCGACGCGTCCGGTCCGCAGGTACACGCTCATGACGAGAGCGTTGGTCGTGGCAATCAGGGCTCGATCGCCCGACTCCTCGGCAGCAGCCACCGCTTGGTCGGCCGCACCGACCGCAGCCTCTCCTTCGGCGTGTCGACAAAGCGCCTGCGCAAGCACCCGGGCCGACTCCGCGACCCCGGCTGGAAGCCCCGCGTCCTCTGCGGCCACAACGGCCTGGCCCGCGAGGTCGATCTGCTCGAGAAGGGGCGCCTTCAGCGCTCGGTCGAGAATCTGATCCCACTTGGGTTCGTTCTCGTGTGTGGTCGATGGAGTTCGACCTATCGACGGGGAGCGGCCCGGCGATTCCGAATCGATCGCCGACTCCGGAGTGCCGTCGGTCGTCATGAGGAGGGTCCTTTTGCAGAAACTATGGATCGTAGCGGTCGCCGTCACCGGCCTGACGAGAATAGCCCAAATGGGCCTGTCAGTGGACTCCGGGACCGAAATGGCCAGGAAAAGGGAACGAAAACAGGATTTGCAGGCGGCTCCGGTGCCGATATGTCAAACTAAGGGCTACCGAAGGACCAAAGGAGTTCCTCCGCTGATTCAGCAGTTCCGTCACCCTTGGCTCGCGCTCGCGCCACTTCTGGCCCTCCTCGTTTCGACGTTGGGAGGGGCGTACTTCCAATGTCAGGAATCCGGGTGGATGCGCAGCGAGCCCTGCGCCGAACAGTTCGTCACCGACGACAGCTGCAGCAACTGCTGCGGTTCTTCCTCCGATGTCCGCTCGACGCCCGCACAGTCGGGGCACGAAGAGTCCCACACAAAGCCCGCGACCACAGACTGCTGTGAACCGGTTCGGCCCTGGCATCCCCTCCGGACCGCTACTGTCTCCTTTGATGAGGTTCCGTCCGAGCTTCCCCGGTTGGATCTGGCTTCCGCTCCGGAGTGGCGTTGGGTACGTTGCGAAGACTCCTGGATCCGGGTCACTTCGGCGCCCGTCCACCCGCCCTTCTTTCAGCTTCACTGTCGTTTCCTCTGTTGAGATCGAACTCCCAGGTTTGCTTGGCGCTTCGATCAGCCTGACCGAAGCGCGACACGAATCGAATCGATGACTCAACAAGGAAGGTGGAACGATGAAGCATCTGCTCATCGTGGCGGCGCTGTGCATTCTGGGCGCATCCCAGGCGCAAGCGCTGTCACCCAGGGCGGACGTCCTCGAGGCGGCTGCCAAGACAAGTCCAGGAACCGCATCCGCACCGACGTGAAGCGGCTGACCCGGTGAGGGCGCCCCAGTTGGGGGCGATGGACTGTTGACGCGTTGGGTGGCTTCCCTTCGCTATGTGGACACCGGCGTGGAGCGTGCGCGCTGGCGCAGCACGCTGAATGCGCGTGTGCTCCCTTCCCTGCAGGTGGGTGTGGAGTTCAATCCAGTGGCCGAGGAGATCGGCCCCCTGGTGACGTGGTTCCTGACCCGGGAGGGAGAGAAACGACCGGCGGTGTTCCTCGGAACGAGTTCGGACCGGATCGGCTCACCCGCCGGAGAACAGTCGTACTATGCGACGGTGGCCAAGCGCCTGCCCAACCTGCCGGTTTCGGCCTACGCCAGTCTCAACTACTCTGAGTGGGATGAGCGTTTCAACGTGCCCTTTGGGGCCACGGTCGGAGTCGGGGGCGGCTTTTCGGTGCAACCCATGTACGACGGAAATCGAACGCATCTCATGCTGAACTACCAGCGCGCAAATGCGACGGTTTCCTTCCTGTGGGTCTGGCTGGAACAGCCCGGAATCTCCGTCTCGTTCGGATTCTAGGACCACGACGAGTCCAACGCCGAGAACGGTCGCCGGTCATCGCAGCAGGTTGCTTTGCCAGCTGCGATCCGGCGGCCGCGGATCGAGCCGCTAAGGAGGACAGATGACGCGGTACGCATCACAACGCCGGATCAAGGCGGCCCCCAGCTTTGTGTTCCAAACCTTTGCCTTTCCGGAGAACTTTCAGAAGTCGATTCCGCACATCGTAAAGATGGAGTTTCTGAGTGAGCAGCGATCCGGAGTGGGCACGCGTTTCCGAGAGACTCGGCTGATGGGCAAACGTGAAGCCATGACCGAGCTGGAGTGCACGGAGTTCGTCGAGAACTCCCACGTTCGGTTCGTCAGCGATGCCGGCAACACGATCTGGGACACCGTGATGACGGTGACGCCGGACGGCAAGGACGCGAAAGTCCAGATGGTGATGGATGCGAAACCCTACAAGTTCATGGCCAGGGTCGTGGGTCCGCTCATCAAGGGAATCGTTAGCAAAGCGTTGGAGAAGGATATGGACTGCCTGAAGACCTACTGCGAAGAGGCGCAGCAGAATCCCTGAAACCGGTACCGTTAGGTATTTTCTTTTGCGACTCGTTTGGGCCGACCGTACACTCCGGCCCGGTTCCAAGGCTCTGTGCGCGAATCGTCGTTGATCCGCACCGCCTGTAGTCGATTCGAACGAATCCGAATGCTCGCAACCCACAGGGAAGTTCATGAGTTCGAATCAGGAACGAAGTGCACTGGAGCGGTTCCTCGGAATCTTCACCGAGGTCAAGGGTGGTGAGGGGACAACCGCACTCCTTCTGACCCTCAATGTCTTCCTCCTCCTGGCGACCTACTACATCGTGAAGCCGGTTCGGGAAGCGTTGATCCTGGCCGGGGGCGGAGCGGAACTGAAGAGCTACGCATCGGCCGGGCAGGCATTGCTCCTTCTGGTCGTGGTTCCCGCATACGCAGCCCTCGCATCCAAAATGCCGAGGAAGCGACTCATCAACGTCGTGACGCTGTTCTTCGCCGCCTGCATGGTCGCCTTCTACGCGCTTGCCCAGATCGGCATCCCCTACCTCGGAGTCGTCTTCTTCCTGTGGGTCGGTATCTTCAACCTGATGGTCATCGCCCAGTTCTGGTCTTTTGCCAACGATGTCTACACGCCCGAACAGGGAAAGCGCCTCTTCGCCATCGTGGCCTTCGGGGCTTCGTTCGGGGCCGTCGCCGGAAGTTGGCTCTCGGGACGTCTCATCGCACCGCTCGGCGTCGAGCAGATGCTGCTCGTTTCTGCGGCGATTCTCTGCGTCACCCTCATACTGACGAACGTCATCGACGCCCGCGAACAGGCGGCGGCGGTCAAAGCGAAGTCCGGTGCCAGCGGAACCGCTCCCGAAGGCACTTCACCGAAGGGGACCGAACCCGAAGCTCTCGACAAGAACGGGGCGTTCGGTCTCGTCTTCGGGAATCGTTACCTTCTGCTGATCGCCTTTCTCATGCTCTTTCTCAACTGGGTCAACACGACCGGCGAGTACATCCTGGGAAGGGTGATTTCGTCGACTGCGGAAGAAGCCGTCGCCAGCGGTCAGGCCGGAGGTCTGGACGTCGGACAGTACATCGGCCGCTTCTACTCGGACTTCTTCTTCGTGGTCAATATCTGCGGCGTCGTGCTGCAGCTGTTCTTCGTCTCGCGAATTCTGAAGTTCTTTGGCGTCCGGGTCGCTTTGCTCATCCTTCCCCTGATCGCCTTCGGCGGTTACGTCCTGCTCGCGTTCTACCCCGTACTGTCCGTCGTCCGGTGGGCCAAGACCGCTGAGAACTCCACGGACTACTCGCTGCAGAACACGGTGCGAAACGTTCTCTTTCTTCCGACGACCCGTGAAGAGAAGTACAAGGCGAAGCAGGCCATTGACACCTTCTTCGTTCGCGCCGGGGACGTCCTCTCAGCACTGTTGGTCTTCTTCGGGACGACGTATCTCGCCTTTCAGACCAGCCACTTTGCGATCTTCAACCTCGTCCTGGTGGCGATCTGGATCGTCATTGCGGTGCGAATCGGGGTGGAGAACCGGAGGTTGGTGAAGGAGCGCGAGCTCTCATAAGACGCATCAGGCGCCTGACAGGCGAAAGCCTAACAGCTGAAAGCCTGACAGCCGAAAGCCTGACAGCTGAAAGCCTGACAGCCGGGCGTTTCGCTCGAAATCCCTCGCTGGTGCCCGCCTTCGATTTCGACCCGGTCCTCTGACGCCTCCGCTCACCGGCTGGAGCCATACCCAGCCTCTGTGAAATTTGTCGTGTCTCCGGGTGACACTCCGACTTCCTCCTACGCACTACAATTCAGCGGGTCCGTTCAGGCCCGGGGGCCGAGCTGTCCGAGAAAGCGGAATCTCAAGGAGGACCGAATGGGAAAGAATCCAGCTTGGATCGTTTCACTCACACTGGTGGCGCTAACCCTGCTCACCACGGCCGCCCGAGCGACGACCGTGGCCGCGCCTGTTTCACTGGACCAACTGACGGCAGCGTCCGAGCTCATCGTTCACGGTCAGGTCACGGGCATCGAGTCACGACGGGACGCTGACCACATCTTCACGACCATCGAGCTCGAGGTCGCCGATCGGTTGAAGGGCGACGCTGCCCCTGGGCCGGTCACCATCGAGTTTTACGGCGGCATTCACAACGGGATCGCAACCCTGGTCGTCGGCTCCCCCTCCATGGCCGTCGGAGAGGAAGTCGTGATGTTTCTGAAGCAGAAACGTACCGGAGTTCACCACGTCCTCAACCTGTCGGAAGGCAAGTTCCAGGTCGTGCGGACGGACGGCGCCGCTCCCAAGGTCGAGCGGGACCTTCGAGGCATTCACTTCGGCCACGGTCACGACCCGCAACCGATGCCGGAAACCCTCGACCAACTGAAGTCTGAAATCGCGGCGTCCATCGAAGGGAGTCGGTGAAATGTCCCTCGTACACATGCTCAGGCACGAAGCTCGACTCTGTCTCGGGTTGTGCGCTGTACTCTGCGCCGGCCTTCTGACATCTATCCCCGGCGTGTCGCAGGCGTTTCGCCTCATCGGAGCGCCGGCGACCGACGGTTCCTACTGCCTCTACCCGGTTCTGGACTGTGACGACGACGACACGTTCGCCCGCTGGTTCATCTTCGACATTCCATTCTGGGTCAACGAGGACGCCGCGGATGACGCCGTCAACGGCACCCTCACGCAGTCGGATATCATTTCCGCGACCCAGGCCGCATTCCAGGCGTGGGAGGACGTGCCGGCCTGCGTCATCGGCGGAACCTACATGGGAGAAACCAACGAACGCGTCGGCGTCGACGGCGTCAACAACATGGTGTTTTACAACGCCGGATTGGACGCCGGCGTTTGTCCGGAAGCCAACCTCGGCGTGGACGGCGGGACCCTCGGCCTCGCCATCATCACCCTGGTCGCCGAGTCCGGAGAGATCTTCGATATGGATCTCGTCCTCGACTCCGCCGACTCGTGGGAATGGAACGCCGTGTGTCTCTTCACCGAGATTCAGAGCGTCCTCACCCACGAAGTCGGACACGGCATCGGCATTCAGCACCCCGAAGAACTGACGTGGGACAACGACAACGTCCGGCCGACGATGTGGGACACCTACTTCTGCAACCCAGGCGTGGCTGCGGCCCGAACTCTGGAGCCCGACGACCAGGCTGCCGCGCAGTGCCTGTATCCGGAACTTCCGACCGTCGTCCTGATGGATGAAACCGGTTCGATGGGAAGCGGTGACCGAATGGGTGATGCCCAGGACGCCGCGAACGCATTCATCGATACGTTTCCCGACAACATGATGGCCGTCGCCGGATTCGCAGATCCTCAGGATCCATGCCCGGAACGGGTCGGCTATGAGCTGATCGAGAACTGGACGAACGACGCGGACCTGCTTCACGCAGCCGTCAACAGTACCTACGCCTGCGGCGCGACGCCCCTTTGGGAGTCGACGTGTTGCGCCATCACCAAGGCGACCGAGATGGCGCCCGCCAACGTCATAATCTTCACGGATCTCGAAGAAAACACCAGCGACGGTGACTGCGGTTGCCTGGACTTTCCGGACGCGTTGGCTGCAGCGGAAGCCGCAGACGTGGTCGTTTATGCCATCGACATGAAGGACTACAACGGAAGTTCTCCCTCGGCCTCCGAAGTCGTAGCCACGGACCCTCAGCCCGCTCAACGAAGAGACGACGGCAGCGACCTCTCGGTCTTGTGTGAAGCCACCGGAGGGCTCTACTTCAAGGTGTTCACGGAGTCACAGCTCTTCGCCTCACGGATCGCCATTCAGGACCACATCATCGAGAACGGCCGGGAGCGGCAGAACCCTCCGGGGTGCACGCCGTCGCCCTTCCGTATCGACGACGTTCAGACCTACGATCCGACGACATGTGATCCGGACTCTCCGTTCGCGAATACCTTCGTCACCGTGACCGGTGTCGTGACCGTACCCCGCAACGTCTTTGATCCGGACGTTCAGTACGTCGAGGACTGCTCCGGCGGAATCCAGGTCTTCGGCAACGTCGGTCCGATCGGAAGAGAGGGAGACGTCGTTCAAGTGCTCGGGCAGGTTTCGCAGATCCTGGGAGAGATCCGACTGACGTCGGTTCAAAACTACACGATCGTGGGAAGCGATCCCGTCCCCATCCCGTCGGTCCTACCGCCGGGCAGCGGTCAGTTCTGCGAGATGATCGGCTCCCTCATGACGGTCCGCGGATACGTCGACGGGCCGGTCGTGGACAACCGGTTCCCCGTGGTCGCCGACCCCACGATCCCGATGTCTCCGGTTCTGATCATCTACATCGATCCGGATACGGGGATCGACACCTCCGGGATTCAGGAAGGCGATCTCTACCACGTAACCGGAGTCTTGACACGTCGACTCGGGCAGAATGAGTTGAAGCCCCGAGGCCAGGAAGACCTGCGCCCCGACGCGACCGACGTCGAGGACGGATCCGACGGTGTGCCGACCGTCCTGGGTTCCGGGATTCACGAAGTGCATCCCAACCCCGCCCGTACCGACGCGTGGATCACCTATCAAGTCTCTTCACCGGGAGCCGTTCGCCTCGAGATCGTCGACGTGCAGGGACGGATCGTCCAGCGGCTGGTAGATGAAGTGCAGATTCCGGGAACGCACTCGATTCGCTGGGAAGTTGCGGAGACGAGGACGCAGAGTACCGGTGTCTACTTCGTTCGCTTCCTGGGACCGGACGGGGTCCTGGACACGAAGCGTGTGACGTTACTGAAGTAGAGTCAGAGTCCTCGGTTTACAGCGGAGAAGCCGTCGAACCTCAGTTCGGCGGCTTTTCAAATGGTCACAGAATCTTCCGCAGTTCTCGCAAAGCTTTATCCCCGGGGAGAACGCGAATGTCTCCGAAACTCCGTTCGTCCCGCCCGCCGTAGATGAGAATGCCGTCCGCGACAGGGTAATCACTCAGGAACTCCCGAAGACCGCGCGTGTCGTTTTCACGCAAGCGAGCCGAGCGCTTCACTTCGATGGCCTTGAATCCCCGCTCTCCGTAAAGAATGAAGTCCACTTCGAGACCGCTACGACTCCTCCAGTAGTAGATCGAGTAACCAAGGCCGAGGCTGTCGTTGATGGCACGCAGCTGCTGAAGAACCAAAGTCTCGAGCGCGACTCCCTCGATCGCTTCCGGCGCGTCCAGCGGCCCACTCGGCCGGATGGCCCGATACACTCCGGCGTCGAAGAAGTAGAACTTCGGATGTGAGACGAGGGCACGCTTCGCTTTCCGCGTGAACACAGGCAGTCGAATGGCGAGTAGCAGATCCTCGAGGATTTCGAAGTAGGACTCCGCGAGCTTGCGACCGATACCGCCGTCCCGTGCCACCGCCGAGATGTTCAGCGGACTGCCCTGGGAAAAGGACGCCACCTGTAGGAAACGGCCAAAGGCATCGAGCTGTCGGGTGAGGCCCTCCTGTTGGACCTCCTCTTTCAGATAGGTTGAGACGTAGCCTTTGAGAAAGTCTGCCGGATCCGGATGGTCGTAGACCATCGGCAGGCAGCCGAGCCTCTGGCTGAACTCGAGGTCAAAGTCCTCGCCCAACTCGGCGGCGGCCATCGGATGCATGTACCGGGTGGTGGCGCGGCCTCCAAGCAGGTTCACTCCGCCGTGTCGAAGCTTCCGAGCGCTCGAACCGGTGAGGACGAATCGCAGTTTGCGAGCCTCGATCAAACGATGCACTTCGTCCAGGAGGGCAGGGACCTTCTGAATCTCGTCGACGACGACTCGGCCTTGGAAGTCGGCTGGGAGGTAGGACTCCAGAAGTTCGGGAGCGCCAAGCAGGGTCGAGTACAGGTCCGCTCGGAGAAGGTCCAAATAGATCGAGTCTGGAAACCGGCGACGGCACCACACCGTCTTCCCGACACCTCGGGGGCCAAAGAGGAAGAAACTCTGGTCCGGGGGACTCAGCAATCTGGAGTACATATCTCCATATTGACGATCAAAATGGAGTTTTCAACTCCAAAACTCGAACCAAGAACCGAACCTATGTTCGCAAGCAACTGTCGCGGCCCGCCCACGGGCAGTGGCAAGAGTCCTCAACCGCGGATTCCAGATTGGTAAGTCGACTCCCGGACCACGATCCGGCGGCCGGCATTCAGAGCCGGTAGGTGTTGCTCGATACCTGAGGGCCAAAAGACATCCAGTCCCTCGACGGTCTCGCCCTTAGGGACACCAAAGTGCACTTCGAGCGGTGACTGCGACACGTAACCCGACGCGGTCCGAATCTCGCGACTCTGCATTCCGCCGGTGGTTCGCAGAACGACGCGGGCACCGATTCCGTTCCGATCAGAGAGCTTCCCTTCCAAGGCCACTTGAAGCCAGCCATTCGGCCCGGAGTGATCGTTTCGCAGAAGTTGATTGTCCGACTCAAAGTTGGACACGAAGACATCCAGGTCGCCGTCCCCGTCGTAGTCCGCGAAGGCCGCCCCGATGGAGACGTCATCACCCGCCAGGTCCGACGGCATCATGTTCGGCCACTGTCCGCTCGGTTCGTTCTCCAACAGTCGATTGGGACCTTGACCGTGAACGAAGAGATCGAGATCGCCGTCGTTGTCGGTGTCCGCCCAGCAGCCGCCGAAGGTCAGCGTCTCTTCGAGCAACTCGGGCGGCGTGACATCGGTGAATCCTCCCGGGCCGTCGTTGCGTAGCAGTTGATCCGGGCCGCCGAACTGCGCCACGAACAGGTCCGGATCCCCGTCCTCGTCGAAGTCCCCCCAGGCCGCCCCCAGCGTTGGGCCGTCGCTCGCGATCGCGCCCCATCCCACGTCGACGAAACTGCCATTTCCGTCATTGCGAAGAAGCCGGTTCGGCTCGCGAAACATCGACAGAAAGAGATCCGGGTCTCCATCGAGATCAAAGTCGGCCCAGGTTCCCGAGTCACTCGGCCCGTCCTCGGAAAGCGACTCCGGCGTGACTTCGACAAAGCCCGCCGGTCCACCGTTCCGAAAGAGTTTGTTCGGCATGAGACTGTTTACGACGTAAAGGTCCGGCCAACCGTCCTGATCGTAGTCGACCCAACTCGGCGAGTAGCCTTGCGAGACATCAACAAGTGGATCCGGCGTCGCGTCACGAAAGCGCCCGGCGCCCAGATTCTCGAAGAGAAAATTCCGGTTCGTGAACGTAACCGTGTAGAGGTCGAGATCACCGTCCCGATCGTAGTCGGCCCAAACACTGCCCTGTCCCAGTTGACGGTCGGCGATCCGGATGGGCGTGTCGTCCTGAAAACGGTCCCCGCCGAGGTTGCGATAGAGCCGGTTGGCGCCGGAACCCGACAAATACAGGTCGGGACGACCGTCAAGGTCATAGTCTGCCCACGCCACCCCGACGGTTTCCATCGGCTGTAGGAGTGCCGGCGTCTCGACCAGCGAGAAGGGTGCATCGCCACCGAAAACGGGAGCAGCAAAGAGCAGCTGCGAGAACGCCAAGAGTAGGAGGAACGGAGGCGTTCGAACGAGCAAGGACCGACGGATCAAGGACCGACTGATCAAGGACCGAACGAGCAACGAACGGTCAACGAACGACAACGACTTTGCGTCCGTGCGTCCCCAGCCTCGGCGAACTCAAGCGCAGGAAGTAAACGCCCGCATCCAACGCCGTTCCACGATCCCCCATGCCATCCCACTGAACGGTTTGGTTTCCGCCGTCGACTTTGTCCCTGAGGATGCGACGAAGGATCCGGCCGTTGGCGTCCATCAGATCGAGCGTGACGAACCCGCCGTCGTCCGGCAGCGTCATGTGCAGCGTGGCATCGGCGCTCAAAGGATTCGGCCAGACCGGGTGCAGGTGAAGCCGCGGCTCGACGCCGAAGTCGGCCACCCCGGTGGAAGGCTCGTAGGTGACGTATGCGGGTGCGGTCCAAATCTGCTGTCCGTCGGCCTGGCGAATCCGGACGTAGTAATGGACCTCGGTGCCGTCACCGAACGTCGAAGTCTCTCGCCAATCGAGCCGGGTGTTGCCGACGTTGAAGGCAACGCGCTGCGCGTTGGAAATGCCGGTGATGCCGCGATAGAGCTCGATCTGGTCGATAGAATCGCCTCCGTCCGGGTCCAGCGCCTCCACCGATAGACGGATTCCCGACGCGCTGCTGAAAGCCTCGCCCATGACGTTGCCGTCTGCGGAGAAGCCGACGACGACGTTGTTGTCCTGCGTCGAGTAAGTGCGGCCCTCCGACATCGCCGTCATCAGACTGTTTCTCGTAAGGGACGGCGCCAGGACGGCGGTTCGGCTCTCCGTCGAGGCACCCCAGTTTGCGAAGTGGTTGTCCTGGTCCCCGGTCGGGGACACTCTGTTGCCGATTCGAAGGGCATCCTGGTAGACATCGTCGAATCCGGTGTTGCCAACGTCGGACTCGTCTTCGGCCGTGGAGAACGCCGGACCGTTGACGAGGCAGATCAGGCTGACGACGTCGGAGTCTGCCGTCACGGCGACGTTGTTGAAGTCGCCGGACGCCGGATGGGCCCACAAAGCGACGGGCGGACCATACGAAGGCGGGTTGTTCTTGGCCTCCGTATAAAGCGAGGCGTAGTCCCCTTCGGCGACGAAAACGTCGAAGTTTCCACCCTCCCAACCGAAAAGCGTGGGCGCCCCGACGACGATGCAGTGTCCATTCACGGACAAACCGAATTCCTGACCGTAGAGCGCAACGAAGTTGCCTTCGTCGTTGGCCGCATCGGCCTGGGCCAACCCCAAAGCATAGTTAGGAAGGGACATCCCCGCGCCCGAGTGGTTGTGATCGCTGATGTGAAGAAAGTCGAGCGGCGTCTGCGCCGTGAAACGAGCGTAGTTGTAGGCATCGGCAGGGGTGAGTTCGCCGTCCGAGTATGCGGTGTGAGAGTGGAGATTCCCAAAGTAGGTGTTGAGTCCCGCGTGATTCGTATCGAGAGGATCTCCCGGCGTGGACATCGTCGACGGACTGTTGGAGACTCCGCTTTCGTTCGACGCGTCGTCGACCGCGACGACAGCAAAGAAGAACGTCGATGCCGTATCGAGACCGCCGACCAGAACTGTCTCCATCGTCCCCGAGTTTGCGGGAACAGGTTCGTTGATCCAGAAGTCGAGGTCCGTCGCCGCATCGAAGTTGCCGGCGTCGATCGCACTCGTCGAAACTTTGATGACGTACTCGCTGGCCATGCCGGTCGTGCCGTCGTCGCCCGTGGCGGTCCAGGAGAGTTCGACCTCGCCGGGGAACATGCCGCCGGTGGCCGTAAGATCGGTGATCGTTGCCGGAGGGGTCACATCGCCCATCTCGCCGTTCGTCGCGCAAAGACTCGGGTCACGCCAGTCGAAGTTCTCGGATCCATCTGGAAGACACGCCCAAACGTCGCCCGAAGGAGCGCTGCCGTAGGTCACGACGTCCACGATGTTTGGAGTCACCGTCCGGTCGGTGATGAGATAGATGTCATCGCCAGAGTTGTTGAGGAACGGGTTCGTACTCTGTCCCTTGATCACCCGGTACTCGCCCGGCTGAATGATGGCGCTGCCCGGACAGGACGCGGTGTCAAAGTCCTCTGGAATCCGGGCGCGAACACTGGCTTCGTCAATGGTCGCTGCATCGTCGATAGCCCAACCGGTAACGTCGATAGCGTCGGGACCGTTGTTGTAGATTTCCAGCCGCTCCGTTCCCGTGTCGCTTCCGTCAGGATTGGGCAGGATCTCATTGATGACGATGTCGGCTCGGGCCGAACCCGCAAAGGCGATCAGGCCGAGGAGTGGGAAGAGCGAACGATGCATGGAAACGGACTCCTGTTCGAGAGTTGCGCGGCTCTCTGAGTATTTGAGGGCGTCGGGAGATTGTATCGCTTCGGTTCCCCTTCAGCGAAAGAGTTTTGCTGATAAGGATATGGAGGCCGCTAAGCGGCTCCGGCAACGGCAGATCCGGGTCTGCTATGGTTACCCGGTTCGATTTGGCCGATCCCGACCGAGGATGGCCCCGCTTGATTCGGTCGCCTTCAGTAGACAATGAGGTCCATCCATGATCACAGCGTGCCGTTCCTCCGTCCTCCTCGCTATGGCGATCCTAGGCCTGATGGCGGGCAATGCCGTCGCGCAGGACGATGACTCCTTCCCCCTCGAGACGCTGCAGCCGAAGACCGAGACGGGGCTGGCTCGTTTTCTCGAAGCTCATCCCGAGTACGACGGACGCGGCACGGTCGTCGCCATCTTCGACACCGGAGTCGATCCCGGTGCCCCCGGACTCCAGGTCACATCGGACGGGAAGCCCAAGATCGTCGATCTCATTGACGGAAGTGGAAGCGGCGACGTTCGTCTGACGGAGCCCAAGCCGGCCGAGGACGGAAAGATTCAGGGAGCGACCGGACGCATGCTCAGTCTGGGTCCCCACAAGAGCCCGACGAATGAGTATCGCCTGGGAATGAAACCGGCCTGGGAGATTTACCCGCGCGGTCTTGTTCGTCGCTCGAAGCAGGAGCGGAAGGATCGTTGGGAGGAGGGTCAGAGAGAAGTTCTCGCGTCGGCCCGTGCCGAGTTGGCGACATGGGAGCGAGAGAACCCGGACCCCGCAGACGAAGTCGCGTTGGCAGGCGAGGAGCTGGAGTCCCGCGTCGAGCTTCTGGAGAAACTGGCCAAGGACTACGACGATCCGGGCCCGATCTTTGACTGCGTCGTCTTCCACGATGGAACCCACTGGCGCGCCCTCATCGACACGGATGAGGACGGTGACCTGGACGACGAAAAGGCCATGACCAACTTCCGCACGGAAAGAGAGTGGGACACCTTCGGCGACGAAACGCTGCTCAACTTCGCAGTCAACATCTACGAAGACGGAGCGCTTCTTTCGATCGTCGCCGACTGCGGGTCCCACGGAACGCACGTCGCCGGCACCGTCGCCGCCTTCGACCCCGACCACCCCGAGCTGAACGGAATGGCTCCCGGAGCGCAAATCATCGGCGTCAAGATCGGGGACACGCGGCTCGGTTCGTCGTCCGTCGAGACCGGAGAGTCGCGGGGAATCGTCGCCTCGCTGGAAAACAACTGCGACCTCGTCAACATGAGTTACGGAGGCACCTCCGCCCTACCCAACGCCGGACACATCGTCGATCTCTACAACGAGTTCGTCTATGAACAGGGCGTGATCTTCGTTTCGAGCGCAGGCAACGAAGGACCGGGACTGTCCTCGGCCGGAGCCCCCGGCGCCACGACCTCGGCACTCATCGGCGTCGGCGCGTATGTCTCCGGAGAGATGATGACCGGACAGGACGCAATGCGTGAGAAACATCCGGACAAGCACTACACCTGGTCGTCGCGCGGCCCGACCTTGGACGGCGCATTGGGGCCGGACTTCAGCGCTCCCGGCGGCGCCATCTCTACGGTTCCCAACTGGAGCCTGAACCCGAACCAGTTGATGCACGGCACCTCGATGGCGTCACCCAACGTCTGTGGCGGCATCGCCTGTCTCATCTCGGGCCTCAAGGCCGAGGGACGTGACTACACTCCGCAGAGCGTCCGACGCGCACTCGCCAACACCGCCATCGACGTCCCCACTACCGACCGCTTCGCCCTGGGCACCGGGCTCGTGCAGTTCGATCGGGCGTGGGACTTGCTCGTCGAGAATCCGCCCTACTCCCCGCAAGGAGTTCGCTTCAACGTTTCCGTCCGTGATCGCGACGGGGGCCGCGGCGTTTATCTACGGGAACCCTGGGAAACGACGGACACATCAGAGTGGAATGTCCGTGTCGATCCGGTCTTCCATCCCGACGTCGACAAGTCCGAACGCGTCGACTTCCAGCTGAAAGTCCGGCTGCGGACGGAAGCCTCCTGGATCCGCATTCCGAAGCATGTCCACCTCACGGACGGAGGGCGATCGTTCCGGATACTTGTCGATCCGAAAGAGCTTCCGCCGGGCGTGCACTACGCCGAAGTCATCGGCGTCGACGAATCGCGAAAGAAACAAGGACCGATCTTCCGGGTTCCCGTGACTGTGATTCGGACGCATCCCGTTCTGCGCGGCGACGTCAGCGCGTCAGAGACTCTCGTCTTCGGTTCGGGTGAGATTCACCGACGGTTCTTCGCCGTTCCGCCGGGAGCGACATGGGCCGAGCTTCGCCTTCGTGCCGGAGAGCACGACGCGGAACGAAGCCTCGTCGTACACGCCGTGCAGATCGAACCGGGCTGGGCTTTCAGTGATACTGACCATCGGTCCTATGGCTGGATGAAACGCGGCGAAGAACGCCACGATGTATTCCCTGTGATCGGTGGACGGACGCTCGAGGTGGCACTCGCCCACCACCACTCCAGCGAGGAACCCGCCCAGTTCTCCTATGAACTCGAGTTCCGCGGACTCGTGCCTTCCGCCAACACCATCACGCTGAACGGAGCGCTTCCGTCAACGCCGGTCACCGTGACCGCCACGCTCGCCGACGAAACCATCGAGCCTCGCGGCAGCTTCACCCACCGTCGGGTCTCGTTGCGGCCCCAGCACTACGAACTCGAACCTCTGCCCGGAACACGGGATCTGCTTCCGAAAGAAAAGCGGATTCATGCGCTCGTTCTGACCTACGAACTGGAGATGGAAAAGAAGGGCAAGGTAAGACTTCAACCCGCTCTGTCGGCGGACGGTCGCTTCTGGGACCACTGGCAGTCGGGGCTCTGGATGATCTTTCACGAGGACGGGCGACACATCCGATCGGGATCGTGGGGTGAAACGGAGCTGGAAAAGGGCAAGTACGAGATTCGTTACTTTGTTCGTCACCCCGACCCCGCGCGGCTGGACGAAATCAAGGAACTCGCGCTGGAAGTCGACTGCAAGCTGTCCTCCCCGGTGCCCCTTTCCGTCTACAGCGATCCCGATCTTGCGCTAAGCGACGGCGGCAAGTTCGGGAGCCGAACGCTGGCTGCCGGTGAAAGGGCCACTCTCTGGATCGGCAGCCCCGTCGCGACGGAGTTCCCGGATGATGTGAAGTCGGGAGATCTGTTGCGCGGAGAGATCCACTACGGCAAAGACGAGACGAGTTCCCCCGAACGTCCGGAAGGCTACGAGATCTTCGTACGCGTTCCCGACAAGCCCAAAGTCGAACGCCGAACCGGAGCCGCTGCCGGCGCAGCCGTCTTCGTAGACGCCAAGTCGGATGACGAGGCCAAGCCGGACAGTAAGGCCAAGTCTTCGACCGACGATGAGGACACTTCGCTCGAAGAAGAACTCGTCGACATCCAGGTCGATCACCTGAAGAAGCTGCGGAAGGACGAGCGCGGAGACGACTTCGACGTTCTTGCTCGGCGGCTACTACGCGCCGATCCCGGCCAACTCGCCGTCCGCATGGAAGTGATTCGTAAAGAGTGGGACGACGCCGATGAGATGGAGGATGCGTCGTCCACCCAGGCCCAGCGCAACCAAGCCTATCGCACCGTCGTTTCTGCCTGCGAAGCTCTCATCACCCGCGTCAACGAAGACGAACTGGCCGCTCGCACGACATTGGAGCCGGACCCTGAAGACAAAGACGCCGTCAAGGCACACGACGAGGCCAAGGAAACGAAGGGATTTCTCGTGGAGGCCCATCAAACGCGGTGTCGTGCACTCCTCGAGCTTGCGAATGCAGAGTCTCCGAACGCAGCGTCTTCGAACGCAGTGTCGGAGTTTGACCGCACCTTTCGGCAGCTCGACCGATGGGTGGATGACGATGACAAAGACTCGCTGCACCTCCGCGCCGCGTGGGAGGCTCAACGCGGACGGCATGCTAAAGCGCTCGCTCTGATTCGGAAGAAGATCGAGTCGGAACCGGGGGATGAGAAACTCCACGCGATGCAGAGGTCGTGGTTCGAGGAACTCGGGTGGGTGGATTGGGCCGACTACAGCGAGCGGTGGCGGTTGCTGAAGATGCCGCGGACCGACCTGAACTTCTAACGACGAGGAGTCTGGGACCACGATCGTCGCAAAGACGGGCTTCGAGTGGCCGGGTTCGAACGCTTGGATCTTTTTTGTCCTCTTCGCCCCCAGAACAACGCGACATGGAAGAGAACCGGTTAGTATCGGCACCCGTCGCAGAGAGACGGCGCCATAGGAAGCGGTCGCAATGAAATCAAAACGGAGGACTTGGATGTTCGGTAGGAATTGGACGGGTTGGATGACAGGGATGTTGGCAGCGGCGGCGCTGTCGGGTGTGGGAACCGCCGCAGAAGCGGCTTTGCCGGACCACGAGACCGTGCGGTCTCACCTGAAGAAGGTCGTGGAGACACCCAACGGCGGCTTCGGGCTCCAGATGTGGGCGACGATCGTGGATCGCGACGGCGTGGTTCAGGTGGTCGCGTTCTCCGGAGAGGATCGCGGAGATCAGTGGCCGGGAAGCCGGGTCATCTCCGCGCAAAAGGCCAACACGGCAAACGCGTTCAGCCTGCCCGGATTGGCCCTCTCCACAGCGCAGTTGTTTTCCGCAGTGCAGCCGGGCGGAAGTCTGTACGGGCTTCAGCACAGTAATCCCGTCGATACCGATGCCGCTTACGGAGGGTCCGCCAGCGCCATCGGCACCGCGAAAGACCCGATGGTGGGCAAGCGCGTCGGCGGAGTGAACGTCTTCGGCGGCGGTCTCCCGCTTTACGATTCATCCGGAAATCTGGTCGGGGCCATCGGCGTCAGCGGCGACTCGTCCTGCGCTGATCACAACATCGCCTGGAAGCTGCGGGACGCACTGAACCTGGACTACGTTCCGGCCGGCGTGAGCCCGACGGGCGACGACAACATCGTGAACGACATCGAAGGCGGAGTCAGCGGTAGCGGGTGGGGCCATCCGGTCTGTGCCGACGACGCCGTCAAGATTGCGAACGAACTGCCGAAGACCCATCCCATCGGGAAGAAGTAAGCGTCCAGACACGTTCGGTCCGTTCGGACAGGTTCGGACAGGTTCGGTCACGTTCGGTCGCGTTCGTACACGTCCGGACAGGTTCGGTCACGTTCGGACACGTTCGGACACGTTCGGTCGCGTTCGTACACGTGTCGACGCTTCCGTATGCGCGCTATGGATCTGTTGCCACCTGGCAGCCGCGCACCCTATCGGTAGGTCTTCTTGATCACTCCCCAGGAGAGGTCGAGCGTGGGTTGACTGTAGTCCAGTTTCAATCTCGCGCCGACCTCCCCATCCGGATACCGATCCGTTTCCGCGACGAAAAAGATCCCGGACTCTCCCGCCTCGACGCCCACGTCGTAGGACGAGAGCACGTCACAGAACGAAACATCCACGCTGAATTGTGGAAGGGCGTCAGGAGCCAACCGGGCGAGCTCCGGACCATCCTGTGTTTCCAGGTAGAAAACGTAGGCGGTGACTTCGCCTTCTAACGACTCGAGTGAGATCCAGAACTCGAAGGGAGCCTCCGACGTGCAAGCCAGCCGTCGAAGATCGCTATCGAGACCGAAAGACCCCGCCAAAGTGCCGATGGCCTCGGAAGAGGTCGGAGGATCCAAGGCTTCACCACTGAAACCTTCGGCGTAGTAGTGAACGCCGCCTCGGGCCATGGACGTCGCGCCCAGCAGAAGTGAGGCAACGATCCATGCGGGTACAGCCTTCATCCTACGAGCGTGGAATCGTGTCGCCATGCAGGTCTCCTTCTGGGTAGTCATCTCGGTGGCCTGCGCAGCAAGCGGCGATGGCAACCGTTTGCGGCCAATCTGAGTTTAACGACGACGGCGATCACGAGGCAACCAACCGGATAGAGCCTCCCGCACCCCGCTCGGAAAGGCCCTTGTCCCAACCTCTCGGCGTTGGCCCGAATTCCCAATGCTTTCCGGCACTCCGGTGCTACCATCTTCGGGTCGGGCTTGTCTCCTCTCACCTGCCCTCGCCACGGGAACGCAACCCTTCCCGTCGCGACTTTTGTTCCTGTCGGCGCCCCAGCCGTCACGAACTGGTGGACTTGGAGGTTTCTCATGTCACTCTCGACCCTTCCCTGGCATGTACTCTTGATCTCTGGTCGGAAGTGGATCGGCCTCGGCCTCGCCGGCTTCCTGCTGTCCATCCCGTTGCTCGGCCACGCTGCCCCCCGCATCCTGGAACCCGATGGTTCGGGTGGTGAGGCCCACGTGGCCCGGGCATCCCACGGCAACTGCGGTACCCTGTTCTTCAACGCGGCCACCACCTACGACACCGGCCTCGCCCTTTCGGACGGCTTTTCCCAGCTTCCCGACATTGGATCTCTCGCCGAGTGTTACCCGAACCGCGAGGGGTACGTCTGCGCTGCGGTCTTCGACTTCACACTTGAGGACGAGGATCAGCAGGACGGCGAGTTCATGGACGTCTACGTTTGGGAAGACGATGACGGAACTCCAGGCGCCGTCCTTTGCCTTGAACCCAATGTCGATCCGGGACCGATCGAGACGTGGCCCCTGGTCAGCCGACATGAGGTGTCCCTTCCGGACTGCGAAGTCTCCGGATTCTTCGTCGGCTACTGGGGCAACTGGCCAGGGTCGGGCCCCGGCTGGTACGTGGCTGCGGCCACCGGAGCCAACAACGCCTGCGGCCACTGGAAGAGCCCTGACGGCTGGACCCAGGTCGGGATCGACGAGCCCGGAGACGTCGTCATGGGAATCGGCGCCAGAGTCATCCCGCTCGATGAACTCGGAGCCTGCTGTTTCAGCGACGGCACCTGCGTCGTTCTGTCAGGCGAGGATTGTGACGGAACGTTTGCCGGCCCGAACACCACCTGCGACCCGAACCCATGCGAGCAGCCGGCCGCATGCTGCTTCTCGATGGGCACCTGCGAACTGCGGATCGCGGATGAGTGTGATCAGATGGGCGGCATTCACTTGCCGGACGAGTTCTCCTGCGATCCCAACCCGTGCCCGGACGCTCCGGTCGGCGCGTGTTGCCTGGCCGAACTCGAGTGCCAGGTCCTGGATCTCTTCACCTGCCAGGAAATCGGCATCTTCCGGGGGGCCGACACGAGTTGCGAACCGAACCCGTGCGACATGGCCGTCGGCGCCTGTTGCACCTACGAAGGAACCTGCGACCTTCGCGAAGAAGACGACTGCGGCGACAACTTCCTCGGCGATGGTTCTCTCTGCAATCCCAATCCCTGCCCGCAACCCGACTTCGGTGCCTGTTGTTTTTCTGACGGAATGTGCACCGAACTCAACGACCGCGATTGCGATGACGAGGGCGGAACGTTTCTCGGTGACGGATCCAACTGCATCGACTCGGAGTGCCGCGCACAGTGCGAAGACATCCCACGACCGCGTGATCCAGGTGCGCATCAACGCGGTCAGGGCCCGAACGGCGGAGGCACGCTTCTGCTGCATGCAGAGTCGGCGGCCTACAGCTTCGGTCAGG
>JAUIHP010000022.1 GCA_030431975.1 bacterium
ACCTCCCGACGTTCGTCTTTGTTCGCAGACCTGTTGAGGTACGCGGGTTTGTTCTCGCCAATGCATGACGGAGCGGATGCGGTCATGTTCTTTCCACAAGTGATGAAGGGAGAAACTGGTAACGGGCACGCAAGAGTTGAGAGAACTCGATCCGTGAATCATCTCGGGGCGACTTCCTGTCGACTCACTTGTTACTACGATTCAGGCCGAGAAAAGTGACACAGAAAACGAACAAATGTTTGTTGTGGCAGCATCGGCATCGATTCGCTATCGAGGGAAGTAGCTATCGTTTGCAGTTCAAGTTTGAAGTCAGAGGGGATTCCACCCGCGTAGGCAGGTATGACGCCGACGACAGAACCGCATCGTTCGTCCTTAATCTAACTAAACTTCCAGATCTGAGGTCGGTTGACCTCGATTCGTCAGTCTTTCACGGCTGAAATCGCCTTCGGCTCGCGCCATGGCGTGCCGTTCGCATCCGTAGTCGCCTCCGCCAATCGTCACATAGCTATGACTATGCTCCACATGGCTCAGGCTGCGTGCGGCCCCGGATGACACACTCTGACGCGTTTCAGCTCGAGAAAGATGACGAATCGAGGTTGATGGCGATTGCCAACTCACCAAACCTCGGGCCGCCCAGTTGACCAGTGCCTGTCCCGCGCGGTCCCGCCCGTCCCGCCACCCGGCCTGTCCCGCCGCCCCGCCCGTCCCGCCGCCCGGCCTGTCCCGCCGCCCGCCTGTCCCGCCGCCCGGCCCGTCCCGCCGCCCGGCCCGTCCCGCCGCCCCGCCCGCCCGGCGGCAGGCAAAACAAAACGCCCCGACTTCAATCGTCGGGGCGTTTGATTACGAACGACTCGGAAGTGCGACCTGCTGTCACCTCCCAAATCGGAGCGCGTCCGAACTCTCTAGAAGATCGGCTGCTGCTTGAACGCTGCTTTGTCCGTGATCAGCGTCTCCCGCGGCTTCGTCGTTTCCGCACCGTCGGCATCCATGTAGATCGCGAGGCTGGCTTTCTTCTTCTTGTCGAACGCGGCTTCGAACGCGTTGGCGACGTCGTTCTTGGTCAGGTTCTGAACGGCGGACGAAACCTGCTCTTTCCAGTCGAAGATTCCGCCGAGTTCGGTTCCCTCATAGCTCAGGGTTCCGAGGCGCTGACCCATGTTCGTTTCCGTCTGGGACAGCTCTTCGACGATTGAGGCCTGCAGCTCGGAGAACTCCTGGTCGGTCATCTCACGAACGGTGCTGATGTTCTCGGCGGCCCAGGCATAGGCCCGGTCGGCGAGCTCTCCGGCGGGGTAGCTTCCGGATTGGATCAGGAAGTACATCCCTTGTCCGGGACTATTGGTCAGCGCTCCGCTGAAGACGATGTAGCCTAGCTGCTGCCGCGTCCTCATCTCCGAATAGAACGGGGTCTTGAAGTAGCTGGCCCCGATTCGCAGGATGGCTTCGCGACGCGGATCCCGGGGGCCGAACTGCACGAAGTTCATCCAGCAGGCGTTGTCGGACTTGCTCGAGAAGACCCATGCACGCGGAGTGCTTCCGGTCAGATCGACGCGCTCCCGTCCGGGGCGCTGGTCCTCGGCGAGCGTTCGATCCGCAACCTTCTTGAAGGCTTCATCGATTCCGGCCTTGAGGGCGGCGCCATCCAGGTTGCCGTAGGCGGCGCCTTCGATGGCGGCTTCGTTCAACACGGTGGACGCGTACTGGCGAACCTCGTCCAGCGTGATGCTCTTGACCATGTCCTGGTAGTCCTGCCGGTGAATGGCGTAGGGAACCATCAGGTTGTTGAACTCATAGAACGTCTGGCTGTACGCCTGATCGTAGACGGCGTTTGCGTAGTCACGAGCGACCTCGTCCTTGATCGCGGCAAAGGTCTTCTCGTCGATGGTGACCGTCTCGAGTTTGCCGGCGACTTCGGCCAGAAGATCGGGAAGGCGCTGCGAGTATCCGCGTGCGGTGATCTGAACTCCACGCGCGTCGGCACTGACTCCACCGCCGAGGCCGGCCTCGATGGCGGGGTAGAGCCACTCATTCATGCCCTCGGAAATCACCCGTCCGTAGAGCGTTGCGAGCAGTCGGTCCTTCGGACTGGAGTTGGTCTTTTGCGTGAGGAAGCGAAGGTTGAGTTCCGCCTTGGGCAACTCGAACTTCGTGTCCTGCTCGAACCAGAAGGTCCCGCGTTCATCGTCGATCAGCTTGGTCGGGCCCGTCTCGACCTTCGGCGCGGGGAGAAGAGACAGGTCGGTCGGCATGAACGGGTTCGGCTCCGGGTAGGAGAACGCATCCATGGCGGCCTGCGTGCTCCACTTCGCGACGCGATCGGCCGGAGCGGTGTAAACGCGGTACTCACTGCCGTAGTTGGGTTCGACCTGATCCGTCTCCACGTCCGGCGCGATCAAGGTTGCCCGGAGTTTGTCCGGCTGAATGTAGGTCAGATACTTGGCGAAGAGATCCGGGTCGTAGTCGAAGAAGAGTGACTCGTTCTTCATGAACTCCGGCGCGGGATGAACCTGCATGCTCGCGGCGTAGGAAGACGCCGTCCACATCCCTTCCTGCGGATCCCGGTAGTAGTAGTCGATCTCGGACATGACCTTGTGCTCGTAGAAGTAGTAGTCCTTGAGACCCTCTTCGCGAAGCATGTCGACGTAGCTGAAGAACAACTGAATGACGCGGTCGACGTTGGCCAGACCGTTCTCGGTCAGGGTGACGCGGGCGCTGAAGTACGAGGAGTAGCTCTCGGTCATCGTTCCGCTGGAAAGACCCGTGGCGAGGTCTTCCTTCTTCAGCTGCGACAGAAGCGAACCTTCGCCTTCATGTCCGACCAATGCGCCGAGCAGACCGGTCGGCTTCTCCCGCCAGTAGTCGCGTACGGACGGCATGGCAAACTCGAGTTCCAGCGACCGGGAATCGGTCACGGGCTTGACCTCGATCACCATCGGCAACTTGGCCGGATCGAAAACATCCTTCGGGTACTGGAGCGCACCGCGGTCGTAGTTCGGAATGGACGCGAACTTCGAACGGACCCAGCCTTCCATCGTATCGAGATCGTTCTCGCTCATGACGCAAAGCTTCATCACGTTGGCCGAGTAGTACTTCTTGTAGAACTCGATCAGGGCTTCGCGCGTCGCGTTTTCCAACGTGGAAAGGTCGCCGGTCGAAAACTTCTGGCGTGGATGTCCGTCCCGGTGAAGCGCGCGCTGAATCATGCGCTTGCGCCAGAAGTCGTCCTGCAGGTTCTTCTGGTGCTCGGAGTTGACGGCGTTCATCTCGCGCTCGACGAACTCGGGATCAAACCGCGGAGCGATGAAGAACTGAGCGAAGCGGTCGAGCGCTTCCTCGAGTCCGTCGTGATTGACCTGCAGCTGGTAGTTGGTGCGCTCGGAGGACGTGTAGGCGTTGCTCGAGCCACCGTTGTTGGCGAGGTACTCGCTGTACTCCTCGACGGTCGGGTACTTGTCCGTACCGAGGAAGAGAAGATGCTCGAGGAAGTGGGCCATTCCGAGGTGGTCCCACGGATCTTCGAGGGAGCCGACGGCCACGTCCATGGCGGCCGCAGACTTCTGCATCTCGGGGTCCGAGACCAGAAGAACGTCGAGCCCGTTGTCGAGCTGGAAGGCCCGGTAGATCCGTTCGTCCTTTGGACGTGACGCGTCGACGTCGACGAGACTCTGGTCGAAGTCGATGACGGCTTTCTTGGCTTGTTCAGCCATCGATGATGCCTCCGCGGCGCCCGCCTCCATGGCAGACTGGTTGTGGGAACAGCCCGCGAGGCCGGCGGCCAAGATCGGCGCGCTGCACGTAGCGACTCGCTGGATCCGTTTCGTTAGGTTCATGATCGGCGTACTCCTTCGTCCCCCATAGCTAGCTCTTCGGACGATTCGTCCGAACGAAAGGAATCCGGCTCCAGAGGAGGAGCCGGACTCACGATCAAACCTCGAATTCTAGGCGATTTCGGCTTATCGCATTCGCACGATCTGCTGATGCGCGACGATTTTACGTCCGGACTGCGCGATCACGAAGTAGACCCCGGCGGGCACTTCCCGGCCCCGTCCGTCCCTTCCGTCCCAGAGCAATTCGCCATTTTCGAGCTGCGGACCGAACCGGCGTACGGTTCGTCCATTGGCGCCGACGATTCGGAGATCGATGGCCCGGGAGGCGTCGTCCCATCCGAACCCTCCGTCCTGGCTCATGGCTCCGTTCGGGCCGGCGGAATTCTCACCAGCTTCGGAGAGTCCGGAGACGGCCGTCCCGGCACCCCACGTGATGCGGGCGGAGGCCGTCATCGGAGAAGGCACGACGGTGAACTGAAGCTTCGAGGCCAGGTCCGGAGTCGGAGCCGACGCCGGGTCCAGATCCAGCGGGATCCGGGCCTGCGTCCAGTGCGATGCCTGGTACATGAAGTTGTCCATGGCCTCGTTGACGTCGGCGGAGTTGTTGGCAGCGACCCAGTTCCAGTAGAGCTGATCGTTCTCGGCCGTGTCGTCCGGATTCGAGAGGCCGGACGGAGCCGACACGGGAATGGACGGAAGCTCGATCGCGCCGGCGGAAGCCGGAGCGTAGATGCGCCATTCTGCGGTCACCGGCGTGGCCGTGTCCTCCGGATCGACCGGCTGCAGACCCAGTGTGGACCGCGACCAAACCGGACTCGGACTCACACCGTCGTTGGTCGGGTCCTCCCAAAGAAGAGCGGCTCCATCCTGGGTCAGGACGGCCTGCTCCATCCAGGAATCGAAGGTCGTACTCGAAGGGACGGCCAGCGGTCCGCGCTCGAAGATGCCGATGTCATAGGCGGACGCAACGGAAGGGTCGCCGTAGACCGCAGCCAGACACATCGATGCGTCGGCGATGTCACCGGTCGGGTTGGTTCCCGGGACACTCCAGGACGTTCCTTCGTCGATGTTCGGAGTCAGTGTGGAGAAGCCCAGGAGTTCCTCGTCGACACCGCTTCCGATCAGCGCCGCCGAAACGACGCGCAACTGCGAACCCGCGGGAACTCCGGAGAAGTTCGCGGTCAGACCGTCGGAGTCGAGATCGATGTCACTGTTGATGTTGAAACTCTGTGAGCCCGAGCCCAGGACTACGTCGCGCTCGATCCCCACTTCGCGAATGGTGATCGCGTTGAGGTCCGGATCATTGCTCAACTCGCCAATGTCGGCGCGGCCGCTCAGGGCGACGAAGTTGCTCGTTCGGTTGCCGGGAACGTCCAGGGTCCACGGCTCCTTTTCGAAGACGAGGAAGACGAACTCGACCTGCGGAGTGATGTAGACGTTCTCCGGCAGCATGACTTCGCCAACGACCGGAAAGTCGACCGGCACGTTCTCGAAGAAGAACGGCTCCGGATCGAAGAAGGCCAGGGTTTCTGTCGTCAAGCCGGGAAGGATGACCGTCGCGTCGAGGTTTCCGTCGTTGGAAACCGTCGAGACGTTGCTGACATTGCCGCTGAGCTCATTGAGTGAGCCGCCGAAGGTCGGATCGAAGGTCGTGGGGTAAAGGCGCAGCGTGACCGAGCCGGTCGCGGAGCGGTAGAGAGAGGTCAGGCCGTAACCGCTCGCTGCGGCCGTCGCCGTCTGTGCGTTGTCGAGTACGGGGTCGTCGAAGGTGACGAGACCGGAGCCGTCGGTTGTGCCGATGTTTCCGGCGAAGGGAGAACCTTCGCTCTCCCCGATCATGACCCAGGCGCCTGCGACGGGGTCGCCGGTCTGCGCGTCGATCGTTTGTATGGTCAAAGTCGCGGCCTCACCCGGGGTGGCCGCGAACGCGGAACCCAGGAGCAACCCGGAGAGGAGGAGAGCTGGGCGGAGTGACAGGTTGGAGAGCGCGCGGTTGTTCACGGAGACTCCTCGCTTCTGCGGACACTGCGATTTCCTCCCTTCGTCCGGACGATTCACGAGAGTCCGGGCCAGGGAGGGTGAAAAAAGGTGCCCGGAGAGGATACCACGAGTTGCGTGAGTTCTGGATGGACGCAGAAGAGGGCCCGACGTGAGTCAGGCCCTCCTCTTTCACCTCGACGCATGGGAGAAAGCGTCTCGATGGACGACGTTCAAAGACGTCGCCAAAACCGGTATCGAACCCATCGTGCCGACGTGTTGTCGGCGTTTCGGCAGCGACCACCCGGCAGTCACCGCGTGGTCGTGCCTACTCAGTCGTTGTGACTAGGCGGTCGTGGCTTCGATGTTGATCATGATCTCGACATCGTCACCGAGAACAGCGCCGCCCTTGTCGAGAGCGCGGTTCCACTCGATGCCCCAGTCCTTACGGTTGATCTTGCCGGAGACTTCGAATCCCGCGACCTGACCGCCCCGCATACCCGGAGCTGCACCGAGGAACTCGACGTCCAGCGTGACCGGCTTCTCGACGCCGCGCATCGTGAGCATTCCCTCGACCGTCATCTTGCCGTCCTTCAGCTCACCAAACTTCGTGCTCTTGAAGGTGAGGGTCGGATGATTCGGCTCATCGAAGAAGTCTTCGTTCTTGAGGTGACCGTCGCGCTTCTCGTTGTTGGTGTCGATGCTGGCCACGGGAATGGTGATCTCGACGCTGCCTTCGGTCGCCTTTTCCGGGTCGAACTGGATCTGCCCGGAGATGTCATTGAAGCTGCCGGTGACCCGGGACACGAGGTGGCGGATCTTGAAGTTCACATTGCTGTGCGAAGCATCGATGTTCCACTCCGCAGCGGAAACCAGACCCGGAACAAGCAGTGCGGCCGCAACAAAACCAACGAACATTCTCTTCATCTTTCGGAAATCTCCTCTCCGTGTTTTCTCGATGTCCGATCGAGAAAGCTCGGACACCACTTTCCAACTACCCGGAGACCGGATCACATCCGGCCTCTTCCCGAGTTCCATGTCGCAGCTTGTCGAGCAAAGCTCGAAGCTGCTCCAGCTCCTTCGAATCGAGACCGTGCATGGCGCGTTCCGACTCGGAAGCTACTTTCTCCGAGAGCCGTTCGACCAAAGCGTCGCCGGAAGGCGTCAACCGCAGTCGAACCGTTCTCCTGTCCTGCTCGCTGCGACTTCTTACCACGAGCTTCTTTCGTTCCAGCTTGTCCACGAGCCGGGTGATGTTCGGGGCCCTCGAGACCATCCGATCCGCGACTTCGTGAACGAGCAAACCGTCCTTTTTGGAACCCCGGAGGATCCGGAGGACGTTGTACTGCTGGAGCGTCAGCTTCTCCTTGCGGAGAGTTTGACTCGCAGAGTTGGTCACCCGGTCCGTGGTCCGGACGAGGGTCAGGTAGACCTCGGTTCCCAGTGATGGGAACGGCGCGGTCTGCCGGATCTCGGATCCCAGGGTGCCTCTGTCGAGTCTTGCTACCATCGCCGGGTATGATTCCCTGCCTGCGCAAAGGTTTCCAGGGAAATAATTGTATGGACAACTATTTTTCGGCGAACCGGCTTTCTGTTTGTCATTATGTGGGTTACGCTGCCTCGCGAGTTTTGACTACGGCCCGGACAGGGTCGAAAATGGCGACGCCCGGCGCCGGTAGGCATTAAGAACATCGCTACGGACTCGAAAACCAGTCTCGGCTTCGCGGCACTTCTGCTGGCTGCGAGCAGCCTCCTCTCCCGCCTGTTGGGGTATGGGAGGGAGGTGCTCCTTGCCTATTTGGCGGGAGTCGGGCCGGAAACCGACGCCTATTTTTCCGCCTTCATCATTCCGGACCTTCTGAATTACCTCCTTGCCGGGGGAGCGCTCTCGATCGCGTTTCTCCCTCTCTATGCCCGCGCGCTGGAAAACGAGGGCGAAGCAGGGGCGACCCGGTTGCTGCGGACGACGCTCGGGAACCTCGGGCTCGTCGTCATCGTTGCGACGGTCGCTCTTTGGATCGGGGCGGACCGACTTGTGGCCTTGCAGTTTCCGGACTTCGATGAACCGACGCGGGCACTGACGACCGAAATCACCCGGATCGTTCTGCCCGCACAGATCTTCTTCGTCCTCGGAGGCGTCCTCAAGGCGACGCTGTTCGCGCGCGGCCGTTTTGGCGCCGCAGCGCTCGCTCCTTTGATCTACAACCTGTTGATCATCGTGGGCGGTCTTCTTCTCTACGAACGGATGGGGATTCACGGTTTTGCCTGGGGAGTTCTTGCCGGCGCGATCCTCGGACCGTTTCTCGCACCGTTCATCGACTCGCTAAGGGACGGTCCTCCGGGCGTTCGTGTTTCCTTGTTGGACCCGAAGTTTCGCCAGTACCTGTGGATCGCGGCGCCGCTCATGTTCGGTCAGTCCCTGCTGACCGTCGACGAGTGGTTCGACAAGTGGTTCGGCGCACTCGTCGGTACAGGTTCGGTGGCCTGGCTCAGTTTCGCGCGAAAGTTGATGTCCGTTCCGGTGGCTGTGGTCGGGCAAGCCCTGGCCACGGCGGCGTTGCCGACGCTGGCTCGGCTGTGGGAGGCCGGGCAACACGACGATCTCGGGAAGACGGTCACGCGAACGTTGCGTGCGGGCGGTGGGCTCGCTCTTCTTGCAGCAGGGTGGCTCTATGCCGTCGCGACACCTCTTGTCCAATTCGTCTACGGTCGAGGGGAGTGGACCAGCGGCGACACCACCATGGTCAGTTCCGTGTTGGGCATTCTCGCGCTGGCCGTTCCGGGTTGGATCCTGCAGCAGATTGCCGTGCGTCCGTTCTATGCACGCGGGGACACCTGGCGGCCGATGCTTCTGGGGACCGCTTTGGTCGGCCTGGCCGTGCCTCTTTACTACGGGTTGGCCAAGACTCACGGGATCGTCGGCCTGGCTTGGGCCGGAGTGATCGCGATGAGTGTGAATGCGCTCTGCACGCTGCTGCTGGCGCGACGTCTTCATTCCGCTCCGGCCATGATGTCGCTCGGCGTCTCGCTGATGCGCAGCGGTGTCATTGGGGCATTGGCCACGGCGGCGACGACGATGTTGTCGGCACGCCTCGGACCGCAAGGGGACGGGGGAGTCGAGGCGCTTCTGCGTCTCGCACTACTTTCCGGAGTCTACGCCGTCGTCTGCGCGGGTCTCGTACCGTGGGTCGGAGATCGGGATCTCCGAGGCGCGATTGCAAGTCGGTTACGGCGGTTCAAGAGACGTGGATAGCAGGGGCACGAGTAGCTGTAGCGACGCCCCAGCCCGCGAGAACCAGACCGTCGATTGCAGGAAAGCAGTCGATCACGTCGTCAACCGGATGGATGCAGCGTCGCTCTCATCTGCTCCGCGTCCCGACCCGGCGGTACCCCAAACATCCGTCGGTACTCCCGGGTAAACTGCGACGGACTCGTGTAGCCCACCTGGTATCCGACCTCACCCGCACTCGAATCACTCGCAAGCATCAAACGTCTGGCTTCCTGCAGCCGAAGGCTCTTCTGATACTCCAGCGGGCTCATCGCCGTCATGGCGCGGAAGTGTCGGTTGAGAGTGGATGTACTGACACCGACCGCCCTGGCCAGGACGTCGGCTTTGTACTCCTGATCGAAGTTTTGTCGCAGCCACGAAACCGCGCGCACGACTTGAGAGGCGCGGCTGTTGGAGCGAGTGATCTCCCGAAGGAGGCCGCCGGCCGGACCGACGAGCAGCCGAAAGAGAAGCTCGCGTTCGATCAAGGGCGCCACCACTCCGATGTCCCTGGGACGTTCGATGAGCCGGACCAGTCGAAGCGCCGCATCGAGAATCTCCGGAGTCGCACGGGTGACTCGAAACGCGTCTTCCGCCTCGTCCGCTTCCATGTCCCGTTCTTCGCAGTCGAGCATGACCGAAGCCAGGGTGGGCCGGTGCAAAGCGATGCCGAGGGCCAGGTAGGGAGAGTCGGGACTCGCTTCCAGAATCTGCGAAACGATCGGCATCTCCACAGTGACCAGGAGGACGTCTCCGGTTTGATAGTGCACCGACTCCGTTCCGACGAAGCCGCGCTTTCGTCCCGCGACGACGATGCAGAACATGGGCTCGTAGAAACTCGGGGTCGGGATGGACGGGTCGTCTGCCCGGTAGAGATGAAGCCGGGGAACCGGCGTGTCGTGAAGTCGTTCGCTCGATGTGGTGTGGCGGAGAGCGATCGCACGCATTTCGGTGAGCGGGTCCACGGGCGTTCCTCCAACCTGTCTTTGCGGAATGGGTGTCTCGCTCGGCCCTGAGCGGATCAGGCAAGACTCTGGGCCGTCCGGATCTGGACGAGTCTAGGTCGATATCGCACTCTTTGTCCATCTTCCGGGCGACGACCCGTAGCCGGCAAGTCGTCCCTTTCTTGAGCAGATCATGAACCTGAGAGGCCATCATGCAACTGAACGGCAACACGATTCTTATCACCGGAGGCGGAAGCGGGATCGGGCGAGCCCTCGCCGAGGCCCTCCAAGAGTTTGACAACACGGTCGTCATCGCCGGCCGGAATCAGCGTCGACTTGACGAAACCACGGCGGCCAACCCCGGCATGCACTCGGTTTCGTTGGATGTCACGGATCCGGAGGACATCGTCCGGTTCGCGGCTGAGCTGCCGAAGAGCTACCCCGAACTCAACGTACTCATCAACAATGCGGGGATCATGCGGGCAGAGGACGTGACGAATCACAACCTCGACGACGCCGAGGAGACGGTCACGACAAACCTTCTCGGTCCCATTCGTCTGACCGCAGCGCTGCTGCCACACCTTCGGGGACGGGAGCGGGCCGCAGTCATGAATGTTACGTCCGGTCTCGCCTATGTGCCGATGGCGGCGACGCCCACCTACAACGCGACCAAGGCTGCGATGCATTCGTACTCGTTGTCTCTGCGCGAGCAGCTACGTGACTCGAACGTCGACGTCATCGAACTGATCCCGCCCTACGTTCAAACCACGTTGATGGGAGACGCTCAGGCGCAGGATGAACGGGCCATGCCTCTCGACGACTACATTCGGGATACGATGACCATTCTGCGGGAACGTCCGGATGTCGACGAAGTCGTCATCGATCGCGTGGCGCCGCTGCGGCGCGCCGAGGCCAACGGCAACTTCACCGAACTCTTCGGAATGCTGGCCGCCATGGGTAAGGAGCGAGGTTGAGTCAGCTCACGATCGGACGGAGTCCGGTGCTTCGTCCGCGAACCGAAGTGCGCCCAGAACCTTGACGGGCGCGCCGTCCTTCAGTGATCTCTGTCCCTGCACGACGACGAGTTCTCCACGATCCAGACCCGATGTGATCTGGATATTCTCGTCGTCCTCAAACCCCGTTTCCACCGGCCGGCGGACGGCAGCGCTGTCGACGACGGTGAAGACGAAGTTCTCGCCCTTCTCGCTGACGACCGATTCCTTGGGGACGAGAACGACATCGTCGCGCTTTTCCGTCACGATGCGAACGCTGACGAAGTCTCCCGGACGGATTCGGTCCGGGTAGTCCTCGATCTCGACCGTGACTTTGATCGTTCCCGTGTTCGAATCGATGACCGGGCTGACCAAAGAGATCACACCGTCCAGTCGGTCACCGGTGCTGTCCACGGATAGCGAGACCTGCTGGTCCGTGCGGAGGCTTCGGAACTCGCGAGCCGGAACGTGCACGCGGGCCAGGAGCGGTCGAACGTCGGCCACGGAATAGAGAGCGTCGCCCGGACTGACGTTGCGGCCGATGTCGGTCATTCGGGCCACAACTTTTCCCGCAAACGGAGCGCGAACCGAAGTGTACGAGAGTTCCAGCTGCGCCAGTTCGAGTGAGGCTTCCGCGTTGTCGAGGTCGTTCTTGGTGCTGCTGAACTCCTCCTCGGAAACGAGATTCTGTTCGAACATGCGCTGAACGCGGGCGTAGCGGGTTCGTTCTTTTTCTGCGAGGGCCTCGGCCTGGCGTACCCGAAGCCGATACTCGCGGGCATCGATCCGCAACATCGTCTGCCCCTTCGTCACGTTCTGGCCCTCTTCGACCAGGACCTCGCCGACGATTCCAGAGACGCGGGCCGTGATTTCGGCCTTGTTCTCAGCCTCGAGGCTGGCCGTGGCCTCGTAGAAGCTGGCGATAGATCCGGCCGTTGCCGGTGACGTGGCGACGGCCAGGGGTGGAGCCGCGTTCTTGCCGCGTCCGCCTCCGTTGCCGCCGGCTGCCCAGCCACCTCCTCCGCCACCAGATCCTGGGGACTCTTCGCCGCCGCATCCCGCGGTGAGTGTGACCGACAAAGCCATCAGGCCGATGAGGGCCCGGAAGAAAGGGCCGGGGCTGGAGAGACTCCGGCTTGGAATTCGAGTGGTAATGATCACGGACTCCCGTTTGTCTTGGTTTTCAGCGCGCTCCGGCCCCGGAGATTCGCGCCCAATTTGTTCTTCGCCCAATCCTGGCGAGTAGGTGCGCTCTCCCACGCGATCCCGCTCTGCCTCTCGTCTAACCCGGCCCCTGATCTTATCCTCGAATCGATATTCGTTCACGATGGAATCGGCCACTGGCCGGGTCAGGGCCGCGGAACCCCACCGGAACTGTGTGCGCCGCCTCATGATCGGCAAACAGCCGGGCTGTGAATGGAACGTTGCCGCAGCCGGAGGCCGCGTCGTAGATTCAACGCTTGGCTCCGGATGGGAGCAGAAACGTCACGCACGCCGCAGCGATTAGGAGGATCGATGGGACTGATTCAGTTCGTCAAGGACGCCGGTGAAAAGCTCCTCGACCGATTTACCGGAGACAGCGAGGAAGAGAAGGCTGCCAAGAAGGCCGCCGAGGAGGCCGCCGCCGCAGCCGATACCATGGCCGCAAATGCGGCGACCGGACGGGCTCTCCACGGCCTCGTCCAGAAGATGGGATTCAGCGTCGAGAACTTCGGCGTCGGGTTCACGGACGGTCGGGCCACCCTTTCCGGCGTCGTTCCGTCGCAGGACGTGCGCGAGAAGATCGTGCTCGTCGTCGGCAACACGGCAGGAGTGGCGGAAGTCGACGACCAGCTCGAGGTCAAAGGACCCCCGCCGGCAGTCATGTACACGGTGGCCAAGGGTGACTCTCTGTCCAAGATCGCCAAGGAACACTACGGCGATCCGATGAAGTATCCAGTCATCTTCGAAGCGAACCGACCGATGCTGAGCCACCCGGACAAGATCTATCCGGGACAGGTTCTGCGGATTCCGCCGATCGATGGAGCGCCGCTCGCGTAGTCAGGGCGATCTTTGTGGAGCGTGGGAGATTCGGCAAAGCGGATCTCCCACGACCACGGTCTGCCAACTGAGGTAGGGAAGACTCAGATAGAAAGCTTCCGCCAGGTTTCTGCCGGAAACGTACGCCGGGAAGAGAACCTGCGGGCGGGCGCAACCGTCCAGGTACGGCTCGAAGGCGTTCCCCGAAACGCCGGTCGCTCCCGACTCGATGAGATCGGTAATGAGTGACTGGGTAGTCCCACCGAACTCCCGGAACGAGTCCGCGGCCGGTCCAGGTTCCCAGTCTGCGTCCGGCTTGCGAAACGTACGGGCCGATGAGCTGACAAAAGTCGTGGCCAGCGCGCCCGGCTGCCAGCGGAAGGCAAAGTCCCTGCGGTACTGCCCGTCGTTCGAGCCCCATCCGGCGTAGCCCAGTAGCGAGTCGGCTTCGCCAACGAACTCCGAAAGGGTGTCGAGTCGCGCCGCCTGCCCGAGCGCGTTGAGACGTCGAGCCGCATCTTCCAGCCAGCTGTTCCCGGGACTGTCCTCCTCTCTTTGATCGAGCAGGAACCGTCCGCGTGAAAACGGCGCGATCTTGGGCGCAGGCGTCCCGACCGTTACGTGCCGTGCCGCCACTTCCTGCGGAGCCGGATTGTGTGGAACTGCGGTGAGAGAGCGTTCGATCAGGCTCCGCACCTGGGCTTCGTCCCATCCTGCGAGGCGGGTGACGAGACAAATGCGATCCGACTTCCAGTGAAACGGAGGATAGGGCGGCCCGGGCCGGTAGTACGGATTGCCGATGCGTCCGGCCAGTTCGACGTCCTGTCCAGCGGCCCAGCGAGGAAGGAGACAGAGTTCCGAGTCGACCGAAGCGCGGGTTCCTTCGAGCCCATCGCCGCCTCGTACGCGGTGAGGGACCCCCGGCATCAGACAGATGAAGTCCGGGCGTTCGTCTTCGGGCCGGCTTTCCCACCATTGGACGAGCGGGCGCCGAAGCCTTTGGTCGAACGTCTCCCGCTGGATGTCCTCGGTGCGCGGCAGGTCCAAAAGCAGAACATGACTTCGAGCGATGCCACGGAGGCGGGCATAGTCATACGCGACCGAGAGTGAGCTCCGGTCCTCGCGGTTGGCGACCACCAGGACGCGGGTGCCGGTACCCTCGAGATCTTCCCAACGTCGAATGCCGCACGAAGCGGAAGAGATGACAACGATCGCGATGAAGACGATCTCGGTGAAGATGAGCGTCAGCCCCGGCAAGAAGTTTGACGGTGCCAACGCAACGCCGCGGGACCCGTAACGGGGAGCGCACCGACCGGAAGCAACGAGGTTTCGTAGCTGGTCGAACCGGACGGGACTCGACAAGATTGCGCGGACGAGAGACCTCATGCCGGGTATCCTAGCCGTGATCCAGTGGACCTGCTCGTACGGAAAGAACGGCGCGCGAGCGGCGGAGGCATGAAGCGCTGCCGAGATGGACCGCTGCTGACAGGGAGCGCCGCCGAGATGGAGCGCTGCCGAAAAAGTGCGGTGCCGACATGAAACACCGCCGACATGGAGCGCCCAGAGAGCTCGATGTCATGGAATACACTTCTTGGAACTCGACGTCCAGGAACGGACGTCCGGAAATGCACGCAGGGAGGCACATCGAGATGCAGCAGGGAACGGTACGCGGTCGAGTCCAGCTAGGACTCCTTACTCTCGTCGCCGCGGTCGGGATTGGGCTTACTTCAGGTTGTGCGGGAACGCCGCCGGACCTGTCGTCAGACTTGGCCGAGTTCGATCGTTATGCCGGAGAAGTTCGTCGTTTCGAGCCGAAGCGCGAAACGCAGGAGATCCTTCAGGCGGGACAGGACCGACGACAGGCGGCGGAAGCCGAGTTGGCCGGTGGCGACGCGCAGATCGCGCAGATGAACATGAACAAAGCACTCGCCGATGCCCATGTCGCGTTGGCCGCCGCACAACTTGAGTCGAGCCAGCGTCGGGCGGACCACTGCCTTCGCGAAGTGGAACAGACGCGGCGGGGTTGGAAGGAAGCGATCTTTGTCCTCGAGCAAACGGAAACGGTCGTGGCTCGGGTCGCTCCGCTCTCCCGACGCCTACCGGAAGTCCCGGAGCCACCCGCTCTCCCGCAGACCACGTTGGCCACCGACGTCGGCTCGATGACAGTCCAAAGTCTACGATCCGCCTGGGACGCATGGTCGGGAGCGGCGGAAGGAACGGCGGTTTCGTTGGTCGACCTCGAGCCGAAGTTTGATCGACGCATGGACGCCGCTGCTCTGCCGAAGGCCGATCCCGTCGAGGTCGCGTATCACCTCCACATGGCCGCCCGGGTTCTGCAGGAGGCCGAGTGCCGTGTCCGCAACGACGCGGCCAATCAGGTCTGCGTACGGGCGACGACGCTGGCCAACCAGCTCTCTGAATCCCGCGACGCCGCTCTCAAGGCGACGTTGGAGCTCGAGCGCGGACTGCAGGATGACCTGCGCTCCGAGCTGGACAAGACACGACAGGAAGCTCGCAGCCGGCAAGACGAACTCTACGACGCGCTCGGCCAGCTCGAGGGCCAGTACGCGCAGATCTCACAGGACGCCCGCGGGACGATCCTTTCGCTCGCGGACATTCTCTTCGACTTCGGGAAGGCGACGTTGCGCCGGGATGTCGAGTTCGCGCTGGTCAAGGTCTCTACGATCCTCAATCAGTTCCCCGAGATGTCGATCGAGATCGAGGGGCACACGGACAGCATCGGCTCTGAAGACTTCAACCAGAAGCTCTCGGAGCGGCGGGCGGAGGTCGTTATGAAGTTCCTCGCGGAGCAGGGAGTGTCCCAGGCACGGATGACCTCTGCGGGATTTGGCTTCACTCGGCCGGTTGCGGACAACGATTCGGAGGCGGGACGCCAAAAGAACCGCCGAGTCGACCTTGTGATCCAGTAGTTGTGGACGGAAGATTGCGGACGGGATCGATCCAAGTGTTTCTGCCCGTTGGGCGTTACGGCGACGATTCGCCGTTGGCTTGGGCAGCCCAGGATTGGATCCTCAAGGACGCTGCGTCGTCGCCATTTACGAGTTTGGCGTCCGCAATCTTCCGGCCACAAACTATAGCGTAGGAAGGCAGATAAGGGTGATTCGCGTTGCCCCCCGACCTTGACGCCCCTACCATTAGAGTGCGCTGCGGAAACCTGCCATTCGTGGCTTCTTCGCGCTCTAGAAGGGGTATGTCTTCCGATGATCAGTCCTCGTTCCCGACACCGGTTTGGGACGACCAGGTGGCTGGCTCCTGTCCTTGCCTGCCTGTTTTTGTCGTCCGTCACCACTGAAATCCTCGCCTGGATACCCCCGCCCGAGCAGGACCCCAAGGCGTTCCCGACCCAGATTCCTGAGAATGATACGGAGACGGTCAACGATGCTCCGGCACCGGCGGGAGTTCTCGAGTTGCCCGGGACCCACGGCGGCCATGGCGACGACGACGGAGAACGTGGCCGCGAATCTGGAAACGAATCCGCCCCCGAAACCGGGCGTGAGCTCGGACGCGAGCGGGCAGAGGCTCCTACGATCGGATCTCGAGATCTGCCATCGTTCCTGCTTCACTACCTGACTCGTCTGTGGGAGGTCTTGGTGAGGTGAGCGGCGTGCAGGGCACATCCGGCTTCTCTTTCGTCGAGTTGCTGCTGTCCGGAGGACGGGCCGAGCAGGCGCTGTCCGAGTTGGACTCTTTGGACGAGGGGATCCAATCGCACCTGCGTGCCGTAGCGCTGCGCGCGGCGGCTCTGCTCAAGCTTGGGCGCCGTGAAGAGCTTGCCGAACTAGCCGCGGCAACGTCGCATCTCAGTGATGAGCATCATGCCATCCTGACCTACTACGACATCTCCTTCGAAGTGAGGAAGGGGAGATTGGCTGAAGCGCTCCCCCGCGTTTCAGAGCTGGCGGCGGGGGCTCTTTCCGCGGATCTGCGCGCCGACACCTGGTACCTCAAGGGGACGTGTGAGTCCGGACTGGGTCTCTACGCCGACGCGGCGCATTCGTTCAAGCAGGCTATGGCCCATTTTGAGTGTGCGCGGAAGCCGGCCAAACTGGCGCGCAGCCTTATCGCGGTCGGCGTTTGCGAACAGCAACGGATGAACTTCGAGATGGCGCGGCTCTGCTACGGGCGGGCTCGCGATCTTTCCTATGAAGTCGGTGCGCTTTCCGAAAATGCCTATGCCAGCCAGAACCTGGGCACCTGCCTGCTGTTGCTCGGCCGCTTCCGTGGCGCGACGGCAGAGTTTGAGAATGCGCGGGCCGTCGCGACCGAGATCGGACGGAAGAACGGGATCTACTCGGCAGATCTGGGATTGGGACTGGCCCTCTTGCGTTCCGGGCGTCTGGCATTGGCGGAAGAGCGTATTCGTGCCGCCCTGCGACTTGCGACCGAAGCGGGTGACATTCGTTCCCGTGCCATTGCGCTCGAGTACCTTGGAGAGGTTCGGCTGGGCCAGGCGGAGTTCGCCAAAGCCCGCAACTTCTTCCGCAAGGCCGCGAGGTTGGGCGCGTCCATCTCGGACCCCGAAGTGCAGTTCGAGGCGCAATACCGCTGGGCGGAAGCCGAACTCGCGTTGGGGCGTCCCGCGAAAGCGCAACGTCTGGCGGAAGAGGCAAAGGAACGCTTCACCACGATGGAAAACCTCATCGAGGTTGCCACGGCCCGCCGCATTTCGGCGCAGGCTGCGATGTGCGAGCGTCGGTGGAAGGATGCGCGAGAAGAACTGCGATTGTCGTTGGAAACTCTGCAGTCCCTGGACGAGAGATTCGAGATCGAACGGGTCCGTCGTCTTCTCGATGCTGCTCGCGAGAAGGTTCCGGTTGCCGACGTGCGTGCAAACGAACGGGCTGCCTGGGGCGTTTCCGCAACGAGCAGGTCACGTAAGCCGGTCAACAGTTGGCTTCTCGACGATGCACAGCTCATCTGCGGTCAAAGCCAGACCTTCCTGCGCTTCCTGGACGATGTCGATCGCAAGGCGAGGGGCTCGGCCAACGTGTTGATCGAAGGGGAGACGGGTTCCGGGAAAGAACTCGTCGCGCGCCGTCTTCATTCCCGGAGCGAGCGGTCGGCGGGATCCTTCGTTCCTTTCAATTGCGGAACGACGACGCCGGAGTTGTTCGACGCCGAGGTCTTCGGACATCTCAAGGGCGCGTTCACCGGAGCGGCCAACGACCGGCCTGGACTGGCCCGGATTGCGCATCAGGGGACGCTGTTTCTCGACGAGATCGGGGAGATGAGCAAGGAAACGCAGGCGCGTATGCTGCGACTCCTCGACAACGGCGAAGTGCGTCCCGTCGGCTCCGATGTCATCGAACGAACGGACCTGCGTGTGGTCGCTGCAACGCATCAGGATCTGGAGTCGATGATCGTGGAGGAGCGGTTCCGCCACGATCTTTTCTATCGGTTGGCGACGATTCGTCTGCGTGTGCCGCCCTTGCGTGAGCGGATCGAAGATCTGGATCTTCTGTTGCGACACTTCTTCGCCGAAGCACGGACGAGCGGGGTCGGGAATCCGATCGGGATCAGCGATCACGTGCTTGCAAAAATGTCCAACTACAGCTGGCCCGGGAACATTCGGGAGCTTCGGAACGAAGCCTTCCGTTTGGCGGTGGCGTTTGACGGTCAGCGGATCACTTCATGGAAGCCGAATGGTCGTCGACTGGCGTCGGCCTCACCCAAATCGGTCGACCGCGATCAGATGATGGCGTTGTTGGCTGAGGCCGAGGGTTCGGTCACGGTCGTCAGCGACCGACTTGGAATGACACGGCCCGCCGTCTACCGGCTGCTCAAGAAGTGGGAGATTCCGCTCGACGACTTCCGTCGGAAGTAAACCTCTGGCCGATCCAGTCCGCGACCGCGGCCACCTGCTGCCTTCCCATCGAGTGCCCCGCGTCGAACTCCAACCAAGTCACTTCGATCCCCGCTTTCTCGAGGCTTTGCAGTGAGGCCTTTGAACGTTCGAGGTCGACGTGTTCGTCCTTTCGCCCGTGACAGCCGAGGACGCGCAGGCCCTGCTCTGCCGCTTGCGGAAGGAAGTCGCGAAGAGCTTCGTCTTTGACCCGGGCTCCGGAAACGACGAGTCCGGAGAAGACGCCGGGGTTGCGGACAGCGGCGAAACTTCCTCCGTATGCACCTTGAGAGAATCCGATCAGGACCCGGCTTGTCGGGGAGAGGTTCTGCGTCATTTCCACGTCGCGGACGACGTGAAGTAGACGCTCTTCCAGTTGCTCCAACTCTGCGACGAAATGTTCGGCGTCTCCGTTATAGACGTACCAACTCCACCCAACCTTGCCGTCCTTCTTGTCCACCGGGGACGGTGCGCGAAGGTAAAGCAGATTGGCGGGGAGGTCTCCGAGGCCGCCCAGGAGCCGGGCAAACCAGTCTTCGTCCATGCCCCAACCATGTAGGCAGATGATGAGAGGGGCTTTCGGGGCGGAAGGTTCGAGCGCGTCCAGACGGTAGGCGAGAGTGACGTCGCCACGAACGTTCACCGTTCCGCGAAAGATGTTCCGTTCGGGGCGGACGGAGTCAGCGGACCCAGAATCGACGGGTCCAGAGCCGGTGCCTCGAGGGGCAGTGCCTCCAGTATCAACACGCTCCGGGTTGGTTCCTCCAGCATCGGCATGCTCAGGTTCGGTGCCCCCAGAGTCGGAGTCGGGCTGCCGTCCTATCGACTCTTCCATTCTTCCAACAGCTGGGTTTCTTTGTCCGCAGCCATGCCGGCCGGCCAGTCCCGCTCGGGTTGTTCCCGGTACCAGGCCAGTGTGTCAGCCACGGTGTCACCCAGTGACCGAAAGCGAAGTCCCGCGGAGACAGCCTTCTGCACGTTGATGCGACTGAAACCGTACGAGTCGGGCTCCGCAGGGATCCACAACGGAAGTTCCATCCACGGCCCCACTTCCTTTTCGCGCAGGAAGTCTTCCGAGACCGGAACCGGACGAACAGGGTCTTTGGGTTGGGCTGCGCTCGTGCATTCCCGAAGTAGGTCACGCCATGGAAACGGCTCGGTGGGGCCGGTGGCGTTGTAGACGCCGGTGATGTCGTTCTCGAGGGCGTGGACGGTCCACTCGGCCAAGTCCCGGGCGTCGATGACCTGGATGGGTTCGTCCGGAACGTCCGGGATCAGGACTTCACCGCCACGGTCGAAGCGGGCCGGCCAGTAGGTGAACCGGTTCGTCGGATCCCACGGGCCGACGATGAGGCCGGGACGGACGTTGAAAACCCGTCCCGGCATCGCGTCTTCGGCGGCCGACTCGCAGAGAGCTTTCAGCGGACCGTAGGTCTCGCCGGTGATCTCTTCGGTCGGCTCGTCGAGCGTTCCGACAGGATGATCCTCATCGATGCCACCTTTGGTCAGATCGCTGAAGACAGAGATCGTGGAAACAAAGGTGTAGTGACGGCAGCGATCGGCAAAGAACTCCGCGCTTTGCTTGACGACTCGCGGAACGTAGCCGCAGGTGTCGACGACCGCGTCGAATTTCCGGTCGGCGACTTGTTCGAGGTCCTTCTCGCGATCGCCCCGAACCTTCTCCAGTTGCGGATACAGGTCCGGGTTGTTCTTACCGCGGTTGAAGAGCGTCACCTCGTGCCCGCGCGCAAGTGCCGCGTCCACGATGTGGCGTCCCAGAAAGATCGTGCCGCCGAGGATGAGGATCTTCATCGCGTTGGTCCTTAGGATCCGTACTTCACGCTGCAACCGTAGGACTGGGTCGAGGTCGTCCCCGGGACCTTTCCTTCCTTGCAGCTCTTGACCGCGGAGATCACATAGTTGGTGGCTCCGACGACGTTCGGGCTCGAGTCGTCATCAGGGGCGCCTGCGTAGCGAAGGACGCCGTCCTTGTCGATGATGAACATATGAGGCGTCGTCTTGGCGTTGTAGGCCTTGCCCACGACTCCGCTCTCGTCGAGAAGGACCGGGTAACTGATGCCGTACTCCTTGATCGCGGACTGATTGCGGTCGAGTCCGGCTCCCTGCTTGCCCGGTGCGCCCGAGTTGACGGCCAACCAAACGACGTCACCTGCCTTGACTGCGCCGAAGGTCTCGGACATCGACTTGTTCACGGCGTGGTGCTTCTTGACGAAGGGGCAGTCCGGGTTGAACCACTCGAGTACCACGACCTTGCCCTTGTAGTCGGCGAGACGATGGACCTTGCCGCCCGTGTCCGTGAGGACGAACTGCGGCGCTTTCGAACCGATCGACGCCGTTCCCTCGACCATGTCCTTGGCGGCCGTGGCGCCGTCGGACATCTTGGCTTCTCCGGCTCCGCCCGATGAACAGCCGGTTTGAGGCAGGGCGAGAACGGCAGCGGCCGCCAGGGCCAGCACAGGGGTTGCGGAAAGGGCACGTTGGAGACGATTCATTCCAGGGTTCCTCCGAGGTTGTAACACGGTCTTTTCGTAGGTTGCCGATTAACGGCAGAAGCTGCTTCACGTTAGGTGCTGAAACAGAACAAAGGTTGCGTCACTTTGGATGCAGAATAACCACAAGAGTGGCTTCATGTTGCTTTCGTTGAACTCTCCCTAGGCCAGAAAGATCCCACAACGGAGCCTGGGAGGCGAGAGGATCCGGGTTGTCGACTTCGTGCGGGCAGGCCGTCGACGGCTCGTTGGAGGTACGCCCGGTGAATCATGGGCGAGGGATTCGGACGTCCAGATACCGGGCATTTCCCGCTGAGTCGAAGGCCGCGAGGACCCCGACCAGGGGCTCCGTGTCGATCTCGGTGCGGAGGCGCAGCTTGTGTCCTTTCGAACTCCCGTCCGTCAACGGAAGGAGCAAACGTGTGCCCTCGTCCTTCGGATAGAACTCGACGCGCGTGGCTCCAGGGACGGACAATTCGACGACAGATGGAGCTGTTTCAGACGAGGCTTCCTGTTGGTCCTTCTGGGTCCCGGCAGACCACTGGTGTGTGACTTCTCCAGCTTTGGCCGGGACGGGGAGTCGAGGTTCGAACGTCGTCTTCAGCTCGCGGAGTCGATCCGCGTGTTTGCCGGATGGACTTGGGTGATTGGCGTCAGCGTCGGCCGTCATGCCATCGTCGCCGGCACCCCCGGAATCGCCAGCACTTCCGGACTGGGCCATGCCCCCGGACTGGGTCTTGCTCCCGGACTGGGCCACACCCCCGGAGTTGCCTGCCGTTCCGGCATCGTGCCCGACGGGGACGGTGACCATGAGTGTGTCACTCTCAAAGATGCACGCTTCGCGGCAGACCAGCCAGTCGATGATGCAGGTCACGTCGACGCTGCCTTCGGCCGGAACGGGGACGTCCGGATCCCACGTCGCGTCGACAAACAGCGGATAGGTGCCCGTGTAGACGTGGTCAAGAATGTCCCCAGGCGAGACATACCGCTTCGGGGCCGGCCAGGTGGTGTCGACCAGAGCCATGCCCGCGGGGAGCTGGAAGTTCATGCTGGCCGGAAAGCCGGTGTCGTTTCGCCCGTTCCAGTAGGTATGCCAGCCCTCAGGGACGTCGAAGACCATGGCCGTCCGCGTCGTCGCGCCCGGCGCCAGCTCATCGACGAGCCACTGGATCGTGACGATCTGTTCCGGGATGTCTTCGGGAACCGCGCTCAGGTCGATGTCTTCCGCGTGCAGATGGGTCGCGAGGATCATCAGTGCGGGAATGATTGCGGCCGGGATTCGAGTGGCCAGTCGAGCCCTGGCGCCTGCGGCACAACTCCCGGAGGATGGAGCCCGACGGGGACCTCCGATTGTCGCGGCGAGACTGGCTCCGACGTGCTCGGGGGCGTTTGACCAGGTGAGGGGCAACGGGGCCCTCCTTCTACTCCCAAAGGTTGAGACCATCCAATTCCCGTCTTGGATGCCCGAATTCTGAAGGAGTGTCGGGCCATGTTGTAAGTCATGTCATCGGGTCGGCCTACCGGGCCATGTCATCGGGCCATGTTGTCGGTGCCATGATCGGGCGGTTGGGGGAGGGAGGACGTCGCGGGCAGCGCTCGACCACCTTGTTGTGGGGTCGCTGCCTGTCGCGTAACGTTTGGGGTTGATCCAACTGTCCGACTGGTGGACTTGCGGCACCCGACCCAAATCGACCTGAAGAAGCGTGGGGATGATAGAAGTGCCTCGGATCGTTCACGTCATCAACGACATCAACGCAGATGGCGGTGCTCAACACGTTGTCGTTCAGCTTGTGGCTGGGCTCCAGAAGAAGGGCGTGGACTGCGGGATCGTCACGATACACCCTCCCGCGAGTTACGAGTTGGCCATCCCGGGGGTAGTTCGCGAGTCGCTCCGCTCCGGACCCTTGTCGGCAACGCGGATGCTTCGATCTGCGGACGTGATCCACGTCCATCTGTTCCCTTCCCTCTATCTTGTTTCTCTTTGGCCGGGGACCAAAGTGTTTACCGAGCACGGAATGACAAACCGACGTCGCGGGCGGGCGTGGGCGCGACTCTTGGAGCGGTGGGTGTACAGGAAGTATGACAAGATCGTATGTGTGAGCGATGCAGGTCGGGATGCTTTGTCGGCATGGCTTGGTGATCGGCAGCCGATTGGGGTCGTTTCCAACGGCGTGGATTGCCGCCGGTTCAGCGGGCAGCCCAGGTCCGGAACTCGACACTCCCCGACAGTTGGAATGGTCGCAAGCTTCACTCCTGCGAAGGACCAGGCGACGTTGATCCGGGCGGTTGCAGAGCTTCCGGGATTCCGCGCGGCCTTTGTCGGGGACGGCCCCACACTCCCGGCTGCTCGGAGGCTTGCGGCTACGCTTCAGGTGGAAGATCGCGTGCAGTTCTTGGGACGAGTGGAAGCGGCCGGGATCCCTTCGTTCCTCGAGAGTGTGGACATCTACGTGCAGAGCGCAAAGTCGGAGGCCTTCGGGCTTGCTGCCGTCGAAGCGATGGCTGCGGGACTACCGACTCTTGGGACGGATGTACCAGGTTTGAGAGAAACGATCGCGGATCCCCGGTATCTCGTTCCTCCTTCAGATCATGCTGCTCTTCGTGACACGCTCCGAAGCCTGGTTGAAGACTCCGATGCCTATGCAGAGGCCGCGCGGGACTCCGTCAGAAGATCCCGCGATCTGGACGTATCCACGATGCAAGCGGCTTACCTCGACGTGTACTCGCAACTATTGGCGAGCAGGAACGGGTGACGAGTTCCATTTTGGCCCGGACGCCGGTCTTGAGAACCCTGGGAGCCCGTGTCACCATGACCGGCGCTGAGGAACCTGGAAGATTCGCGAAAGTTGCTCTCGCAGAGGCTGGCGGGAGTGACTCCGCGCCGGGAAGGGACACCAACCCATCGGCGGCCAAGCCGCAGGGAGCCACGATCCATGAAAAGACGCGAATTCGTCAAGAAAGCGCTCCCCGGAGCCGTTGCCGCCGGAGCGATGGCTGCCTGTGCCTCGCCTAACGAAGCGGATACCGGCAGTGAGGGTGGTGCGCCCAACGTCCAGACGAAGAAGACGGTGCGCTGGCGACTTTCTTCGAGTTTTCCTCGCGGCCTCGACACCATCTACGGCGTCAACGACATCCTTGCGGCACGCGTCGAGGCGCTCTCCGAGGGCCGGTTTCAGATTCGTCCCTATCCGGCCGGTGAGATCGTTCCCGGCCTGCAGATTCTGGATGCGGTCCAGCAGGGAACAGTTCAGGTCGGACAAACGGTCAGCTACTACTTCACCGGTAAGAATCCGGCCCTGGCCTTCGACGCCTGCGTCCCTTTCGGTCTGACCTCGCGGCAGCAGACGGCGTGGCTGCAGGAAGGCGGCGGACTGGAGCTCATGCGCGAGCTCTTTGCCGACTTCAACATCATCAACTTTCCCGCCGGCAACACAGGTGCTCAGATGGGTGGTTGGTTCAAGCGTGAGATTCATACGCCGCAGGACCTGAAGGGTCTCAAGATGCGTATCCCCGGTCTGGGCGGAGAAGTCATGAGCCGGCTCGGGGTCACGGTTCAGGTTCTGGCCGGCGGCGAAATCTACGCCGCACTCGAACGGGGGGCCATCGATGCCACGGAGTGGGTCGGTCCCTACGACGACGAGAAGCTCGGTTTCTACAAGGTCGCGAAGAAGTACTACTACCCAGGTTGGTGGGAGCCGGGCCCGAACCTGTCGCTCTACGTCAACCGCCAGGCCTGGGAGGAGCTTCCCGCCTCGTTCCAGGAGATGTTTGCGGTGGCCGCGCGGGAATCTGCACTCGTCATGCAGGCACTCTATGACGCGAAGAATCCGGAAGCTCTCGCTCGCCTCATTCAGCAGGGAGTCGAGGTCGCCAGCTTCTCGGACTCCATCATGGAAGCTGCGGAGGATGCGTCTCTTTCCATGGCTTCGGACCTGGCCGGGAGCAATGCGACCTACAAGCGGGTCTACGATGCGTGGCTCAAGTTCCGCAGAGAGTCTTTCGACTGGTTCGCGACGGCAGAACACGCCTATTCGGCATTCGCGTTCGCTCCCCGCGACTAAGCACGAGAACGAGCCCGGGCCGGACCTCGCCGCCTTCGGCTGGACAACCCGGGCCGGGCCTCATCGCGCGAGGCCGGACCTCACCACAATAGGCCGGACGGCTGACCGGACAGGCTGGCCCTCGGGGCCGCGCACGGCCCTCCTCGACGCTTTGCCAATCTCATCCTCTCCAAAAAATCGGGTTACAGATCGCCGTGGCTTTCCGCACTACCCCCGGAAGCCGATCCACGGCTTTCGACACAGGCACGGTGGAATCCGAGCCCCGATCCCGACGAAAAGGAGTCATGATGAGGAATCTGCTTTCTACCGTGGTGGCGACGGCACTGTCGGTGGTGTTCGTTGCAAACGGTACGCCCGCGCGGGCTGCCGAAATCGTAACCGCCTCCCTCGGTAGTTTCGCGGTCCACAAGGCGACCGCCCTCAACACCGTTTCCAACTACACGCTGATCGACCACATGCTTACGAACAGCGGACCCAACCAAATCGTCTTCGCGACTGCGAACTGGAATCCTGGCGATGAGTTCGGTACCTACAACGACCATGCGACAGGCGTCTGGTACGACACCTTCACCGGCCGGTGGTCCATCTTCAACCAAGACGTGAGTGACATGCCGGAAGATGCGGACTTCAATATTCTGATTGCCGCATCTCCCGCGGGGGCGTTCGTCCACACAGCGACGATCGACAACGTCGTCAATGCAGCGACGGTCATTGATCATCCGGACGCGAACGGAAACCCCGACGCCGTTCTTACCGTGACGCAGAACTGGAACCCGAATGGAACGGACGATGGTGTCTACAACGATCATCCGATCGGGGTCTACTGGGACGGATTCCACTGGAGCATCTTCAACCAGGATCTGGACCCGATGACCATGGGCGCCTCGTTCAACGTCTTGATAGAGCCGAACCGTCCGTCGACTGTTGATGGCCAGGTTCTGAACGGGCCGGCCTTCGTCATGGCCGCAGAGGCCGCTACGACGGTCGACAACTGGACCTTGATCGACCACCCGATGACGAACGGGGACCCAGATGCGGCGATCCTCGTGACGCAGAACTGGAACCCCGACGGGGAAGAACCCGGTACCTACAACGACTCTCCGGTTGGCGTGTGGTACTTCGCTTCAGAAGGAAAGTGGGCGGTCTTCAACCAGAACGTCAGCGACATGCCGATCGGCGCAGGGTTCAACATCCAGGTCCTGAGCCAGGGGACCGACATGACGACCCATGTTTCGGCGGGAGGAAACACGATCCAGAACACGACGATGATGGATCATCCTCTCACCAACGAGAACCCGGACGCCCTCGTCCTGGTGACGCACGTTGCGGGGATTGATGGTTTCGTCGAACCACATGACCACAACATCGGTGTCTGGTGGGGTCAGCAGTTCGATGAATGGGGGATCTTCAATCAGGACTTGGTGGACATGGCCGTGGGGCGCTCGTTCAACGCGTTTGTGCCGGGACACGCTTCGACCAGCTTCTACCACCGTGCGACGCCGGAAAACACCGACGGTCACGCTACGGAGCTGGATCATCCGTCCTTGGTGGACAACCCGGATGCAATCGTCTTTGTGACGCCGAACTATGCACCGCCCGGAGAGTTGGCCGTCTACAACGATGCCGCGATCGGGGTGTGGTACGACGGTGGCCAGTGGTCGGTCTTCAACCAGGATGGGAATGGCATGCCGGAAGGCGCCCATTTCAATGTCCTTGTGTGTGAGGAGTCCTACAACGCGTTCGTCCACACGGCGACACCAGGGAACTCCGTTGGCTTCTCGACGATCATCGATCATCCGTTGATTAACGGGCACCCGGACGCGCAGTTGATCGTGACCCAGAACTGGAATCCCGGTGGTGAGGGTGGTGTCTACAACGACCGTCCCGTCGGAGTGGCCTTTACGGCCACGGGGAGATGGTCCGTCATCAACGAGGATGGAGGCGACATGCCGGAAGGAGCGTCCTTCAACGTCCTCGTCGGTCATTCGCTGGCCACGGCGGACGTAGATACGGACGACGGCGACGTGACGTCGGCTCCCGTGTTCCTGCAGCAGAACTCTCCCAACCCGTTCACGCGGACGACGGATATTCGGTTCGCGCTGCCGGAGCCGGCCACGGTTTCTGTCAAGCTGTTCGATCCCGCCGGAAGGCAGGTTCGGACGCTGGTGGATGCAAAGCTGTCTGCCGGACAGCACTCCACACAGTTCGACGGTGCGGGTCTCGCGAGTGGAAGGTACTTCTACCGGATGGATGCCCGGTCGATCTCGGGAGGCGTGATTTCCGAGACGCGGGAGCTGGTCGTCACGAAGTAGAAAGCAAGGTCCGCGTTAGCCCGATCTATGATCGATCGGGATGGATCTGGATAGGTCTGGATCAGGGCGAGGGTTTCCTCGCCCTGTTTCTATGGGCAACCTCGGATGGCTTGGTACGGAAGGCCGTCCCGTGTTTCAGCTTTCTGCGACGGGCACCTCGACGTCGGCAAGGATGTAGGCGAAGGCCGCGAGGAAGGCGATATTGATCGAGAGCAGACGCGGGTCGATCTTGTCGACCGTGTCGGCTGTTGAATGGTGGTAGTCGAAGTAGCGCGACTTGTCCACTTCATGTCCGAAGAGCAGAACGCCTTCGCGCTTCAGGTGACTGATGTCGACTCCCGCGTCGCCCTGCCACGCGTCCAATGCGGAATCACCGACGAGTTCGCTGGAGAGTGGGACCTGGTCGGATCCGCCAAGTGACGGGAAGAGGGCGAGGATGCGCTTTGTTTCTGCGATCGCCCGTTGTGTTCGGGCCGGGTCGTCCGAATCGACGGCGATTCCGGTGGGCTGGAAACAACCCCAGTCCGACTCGATCGCCGCGACGTGGTTCGGAAGGTCGTCGGCGTGGTCGGCGCGATAGGCTTTGACGCCGCGTGTGCCGTTTTCTTCGTTCGTCCAGAGGACGACGCGGATCGTGCGACGGGGGAGCAGTCCGAGCTTCCGCAGAACGTTGAGCGCCTCCATCGCCATGACCGTGCCTGCGCCATCGTCGTGCGCACCCTGGCCGACGTCCCACGAATCGATGTGGGCCGTTAGAAGAACGACCTCCTCCGGTTGCAGAGTGCCGCGGAGTTCGGCGACGACGTTGGCCGAGCGGGCATCCGGAAGGGTCTCCGCCTCCATCCGAAGGTCGACGCGGGGAACGACCCCGCGAGCCTGCAGTCGGTCGAGGTGTTCAGCATCCTCGACCGACAATGCGGCGGTCGGTATGCGGATCTCCGACTCTCCGTAGGCGGCGCCTCCGGTGTGCGGCGTGCGCAAACTCCGGGATGCCAGCGAACGCACGAGGGACGCGACCGCGCCTCTTTCCGCGGCCCACTGCGCTCCTTTCGACCGATGCCGGACGACGGCGCTGTAGGCGGCCTCGGGTTCCAATTCGTCCAGAGGCATGGCGGCGTTGTAGAGCACGATTCGCCCCTCGACGCTGGAGTCGGGAAGCTGGTCCAGTTCGTCCCGGTTGGAGACCACGACGACGTCCGCCTGGATGCCGTCCGGCGGGGTCCCGACGGAGCCACCAAGTCCGAGCATCGACAACTCGGATTCGTAGGGATGCAGGAGCCGAAGCGATTCGCGCCCGCGAACCCAGTGGGGAACCATGACCGGCTCGAGATGAACGTTGCGATGACCATCGGCTCTGAGCGTGGCTGCGGCCCATTCGACGGCGCGTTCCAGAGACTCGGATCCGGCGAGGCGGGGACCGATTCCGTCACAAAGTTCGAGCAGCTTGGTCCAGCCGTTGTTTCCGGCGAGCGTCGCTTCGAAGATGCGGTCGACTTCGTCCTGGTAGGCCTCGAAGGATCGGGGATCTGCCGAGCTCGGATCGGCTTTGGCTGGCGGGACCGTTCCAAACGCAGCAATCGTCAAAGCCGTCAGGCCCGCGACGATCGTCACACAGGTCTGCGCGTTCCATGTCGCTCGTGCCGGGGCCGTTCTCGCTTTGCGGTGAAGTCCCGACCCCATCCCATCCCTCCAAGTCGCTTTGCCCAACTCACCATACCATCCCGCCTTCGCGGTCGGCGAGTCTGCTGCATCGCACTTTCTTGATCTGCGAGCCTGCTCCGGACCATCACAAGCCACGCCGACTCTATCGTTTCCTCCTCAGCTCCCAATGAAGAGAACTGTTAAGAGAAACGCGACGGTCCAGGCTCCGAGAAGGAAGAGAAGCGGGGGCCACCACCGTGCTTTCTCCGCTCCCATGTCGATGTCCCTCTCGTAAAGAGCTTCCTCTCGATGAAACAGGCTCCAAGCAAAGAAGAACCCGAGAGCACCCATGCCGGCCGCCGGCCCGCCGCTGGCGATGTCGAGCACGAGCAAGCCGCCGACGAACGCCGAAAGGATGAGAATGGCCGGTCCCATTCTCTTTTGCCCGCGTCGAAGGGCGTTGAGGGCGTACATACCCAAGCCGACGGGAAAGAACAGAAACGTGAAGAGGAACACCCGACCCGGAGTGTGGAAGGTCATCGCCCTGGCCGGTGGGTCGGTCGCGTGAGTCATTGTACACCTCCGTCGCGGATGGAGTTGTCACCGACACTTCTGTCTACTCGAGAAACGCAGGGAAACTATACCGGACCTGAAGCCGCCACGGGAGGCGTCTCCTCCCCGGATCTCCACGATGTTCAATCGAGGGATTCCGGTTCAACTGAGGTCCGTGGTCATTCAATGACGGAATCTCTTTTGGCGGCCGTAGGAGCGAGCTACGCTTGGATTCGAGCTACGCTTCAAAGAGTTGGAGATGAGGGTCGCCAGAATGAAGGACTTGAAGTGAGTGCATGCATCCAGGCATCGCGTGTTGTGGGTCACGGGTTCCTTCAGTGCGCGAGGCCAGGCATCGCCAGTGCTGTCGGGGTCTTTTTCGTACTACTACAGCCGTTGCTATGGAACGCAGATGCCCACGCCACAGTCTGCGGCCCTCCGCGACCCCTGCTCGTGAAGTTGGCGAGACGCGACGCGATGTTCGTCGGCACCGCTGAGGCGCATCGATCGGAACGTCGAGAGCATGTCACCCTCAGCGGCTGCAAGGTTCGTATCGAGGAGATGTGGAAAGGAGACGACGACGCTGAGTTCGTCGAGGTGTTCTACAGGGGCAGGGCCGTGGAAAAGGGGGAGAGCTACCTCTTCTTCTGCAGCAAGCGGGACGGGAAATACTACAGTGGCCCGTGCGGCGGATACAGCAAGCTAGGAGACGTTGGCAGACAAGCTCTGGAGACAGATCTCGCCTGGCTTCGGGACCTGGGTGTCGGCTCCGAGCCCTTGGCTGTCGATCATGCCGTCCTCACTCACATTCTCAAAGAGATGGGCACCACCCTCGGGGTTCGCGAAGGACTTCAGTACCTGAGTTGGATCGACAAGCCTTTCGGTCCGGCGCTTCCCTACTTACAAAGGTTGGCCAAGGATGCGGACGAGGAGATTCGAGAGCTGGCGGTAGGAACGGTGGCCGCACTCGAGTTCGAAGGCGGTGGGCCGACCGGGATCGTTCTTCGCGCGACGGGAGATGAGAGCGCTTTGGTGCGTCGGGCAGCGACGAAGAGTCTGGATAGTGTGAGATTGGAAAGCCACGTTCGAACTCGGTCCGTTCTTGCCGCTCAGACGGATGTCGATCCTGGTGTGAGGATCGCTTCTGCGCGTCTTCGGAAGCTTGCTGAAGATCCCGAGGTCTACAGTGGGCTCCTCCGTCTACTGCGCGACCCGGACCTTCAAGTGCGTAAAGCGGCGTTCTCCTCGCTCCATAGGAAAGAGAATCAGCGATCCGAAGCGGTGGATGGATTGATCGAGGCGCTCGCGGACTCCGTGGATGTCGTTCGTGCTTGGGCGGTCGAGTCAATGGCCAGCTTTGGGAGAGAGGCCGGGCATGGGTTGGATGCGTTCGTGCGCAGCTTTGTGGATCCCAGTCTCCAGGTTCGACGGCAAGCGGCGGCGAAGGGTTGGAGGCTGGCGGATCATCCCAGGTCCCAGATTCTCGAGGACGCGCTTTGCTCCATGGTCAAGGTGGAGTCGGATGAAAAGGCGCGGGCCTCAGCGGCAACGTCCATCGGGTATTTCCTGCCGAGTCCTCAGGCGTTCGAGACTCTTCGGGGGCTGTTGCGGATGGAGGATGACTCCGCCGAGGCCGCATTGTTGGCACTGCTGTCGCTGGAACGGGATGATCTCGAAGTTCTGGCGGATCTGGATCTGGCGATTTTCAGTCCGAATGAGAAGGCCCGTCGTAGGGCGGTGGTTCGGGCCGGTGACTACGCCCAAAAGGGTTGGGATGTCGGCTCCATCCTCGATGTCGCCGTCGCGGATTCGTCTCGCTCTGTGACCGCGGCTGCGGGGCGGGTCCTTCGAGAGATTCGGGAGTGGGAAACGGAGAACGGCTACGACTGACGGGTAGACGACGATCTTCCTGCGGTGGGCTGGATGGCGGTTAGCGACCAAAGAACTCGCGCCTGCCCGTTCTCGCATACATGAACCCGTCCGAACTTTTTCTTCTGCGCGTTCGCCTGTTGGTTCTCGCAGGTCTTGGTGACAAACAATGTGCTTGGTCCGGCGAAGGGCAGAGTAGTCCCAAGCAAGATCGAGCCAAGAGGAGATCACCATGACGAACAGAATCCATTGGAATACGTTGACACCGATCCTCGGGGCCTTCGCTCTCGCGCTGACGGGGTGCGGTAACGACGATTCGAACGCCCCGTCCACTGCACCGCCCGATCCGACCCCGCAGACGAGTTCCTTCGAGATCAACCTGACCGAAATCGACGACAGTGCTTTCGTTAGCGTGAACGGAGTTCAGGTCGCAACCGCTTCGAATGCGGCGCGGATCTCACTTGATCGCCACTTGCTGCCGGGTGAGAACACCCTGGAAGTCGTGCTGGGAAACGGAGGGTGCTTCGCGACATCACTGTCGATGGAGATCTTCGAAAACGGCCGGGCGGCGCTTCCGCAAAGGAACTTCCGTTTGGGTGTGAGCCACTGTGGGTACCAACTTCGATGGAGGTACTCGCTGAACACGGAGGGAGGTGTGATCGAGCTGGAGTAGCGTGGCGATGACAACAGCCCTGTTGGCCGGCCGTCACGACCGGGCCGGCCGACGTTGATCCTCCTACCCTTGGCTTCCGTTCGCGAACCCACCCCGCCCGGCAGCGTATCAACGCTCCCGCTTGAACGGCTCGAAGGCATTGCCACGGATGTATTTACGCTCTGATCGAAGGCCCCCTGCCACTTCGACTCTGCTGACAAATCCCAGTTTTCTTCACTTTCTTTGCGCGTTTCTCCCGACCTCCTCGCAGGTCCGGATAGAAGCCCCCGCGTCCCGTGGGGAAGAGAAACGAGAGCGGGTCCGAATGATGCCCGCACCATGCAAGGAGAACACAATGTGGAACAGAAGAATCACCGCCGCCGTCCTCGTCGCGGCCGCCGTCGCAATGAGCGGATGCAGCGAAAATCGAGACCGGCTCGTCGGCCCCGGCGGCAACTCCGGCGATGGGTTCGACGATGTCATCGCATCGGGCGGTGTCTTTGAGGAAGTCACGCCGTCCGAGGAGATCGTCGACTCGACCGTCGAAGACGAAGTGGCCGACGACGGGACGATCTACCGGTGCACGACGGAGACCTACAGCGTCGTCGGCGCACCTGCCGACTATCCGACGTTCGATCCCAACGCAGAGATCCTCTATCCGGGCAGTTTGCTTCAGGGAGGTTCCCTTGGGCAGGCGACGCCCGATCCCATCGTCGTCGATCGCTCGGGTGGAAGTGTCTTCATCAACCTGCTCAACAGTTCCGTCGGCGTCCGGCAGGAAGTCTCGGAAGTGAATGGGGGCAAGGTGCTGGAAGCCCTGAACGCGATCCTGGCCGAGAACACCGGCGTAGTTCCCGCGCGATTCACCTTTCAGTCCGAGGAAGTCCAGTCCCGGGAACAGCTGGCCGCGCACCTCGATGTGAGCGTCAACACCCTGGCTGCGAGTGTCGGCGCCGAGTTGGAGTTCAGCTCGGACCGGTCCTACAACCGGTGGATCGTAACGCTCAACCAGTCCTACTACACGATGTCGTTCGACCTTCCGGCGTCGACGTCCGATCTGTTCGCGCCCAACGTCACGCCTTCCGATCTGTCCCGCTACGTCGGGCCCGGCAACCCGGCCACCTACATCTCCTCGGTAACCTATGGACGCCGCTTCTATCTGCTTGTCGAGTCGACCGCTTCGCGGCAGGAGATGCGAGCTTCCATCGAGGCCAGCTACAACGCGGCCGTCGTCGGTGGCTCCATCGAAGGAGGGGTCGAGTACATCAAGGATCTGGAAAACTCGCGAATCAAAGTCGTTGCCGTGGGTGGTGAGCAGTCCCTCGCCCTGGCCACGTTCAACGGGGACTTCCGAGCCGTCTCCGAATTCCTTACGGACGGAGCCAACATCAACAACGGTGTGCCGCTTTCCTACGTCGTCCGCAGCGTACGGGACAACAAGATCGTCAATGTCAAGCTGGCCACCGAGTACGACGTCCGAAACTGCGAACCCGTCAATTCGACGATTGAGAACCCGATTGCCTGGTTCGATCCGGAGTATGGTCTGGAAGTCGGCTACACCAACCCACGGGTCAACGTTCGCTTCATCAGTCGGTGGAAGAACGCATTCGGCGACCCCGCCGGCGACGGCATTCCCGCGGGCGCCAACCTCGCCGGTTGGATCTGGGAGGACGGAGTCAACGGTGTCGGCGACTACGTCTATTTCCGAAAGGAGTCGACGAGCGGTGGACCGAGTGCGGGAGCGCTGCGTTTCTCAGGGCTGGACTTTCGGAACTCGGACTACACGATCTTTGTCGTGACGAAGCCTTTCAGCGCCCGCTACTTCCTGTGGGGTGAAAGCCGGCAGCCGCTCGAGCGCCTGAGCCTTGGATTCCTGGACGAGGACACGGTCACCATGTCCCACGGTGATGGACACACACTCGAGGCGAACCTCGATGACGGTTCGCGTTGGCAGCTCTTCACCTTTCGCTTCTCGCAAACGGATGGAATGTCCATCTACGTCAACGGAAGGCTGGCCGCCAGAAACAAGACCTTGACCGATCCGTTGGAAGCGTTCCCGGGAGCCCAGTTCGGAGCGGCCGGACCCGAGTTCGTGGGTGGGAGCAACTTCGACTCACGCTTCGTCGAGATGAAGGCCTACGGAACGGCCGCAACCGACGCCCAACGCCGTGCGGAGGAAGACGCGCTCATGATCAAGTACCGCCTGTAGCCGGTCTCCAATGAGCCACTAGTTCGTTGCCAAAGCGGAGTCGCATCGCGCGACTCCGCGGACGGCTGCGGCGGCCTCTTCGGACCCGTCATCGATCCAACCTCTCACCTGCAGCGAGTCCACCGCCTCCACCGCTCGTCGGAACCAGGATCGAGCGTGACTCCAGCTCTCCCGTTCCTCACGACGAACCAGGCTCCCTTCGTCGATTGTGGCCAAGACGACATCCCCGGCAAGGAGAGCCCCGTTCAAGCGATTCCACAGATGGTCGTTTCGTTCCGGTTCGATCCCGGTGAGTCGGGAAGAACGCTCTTCGACTTCGTTCAGATGTTCGAGAGACAAAGCATGTCGACCTTCTTTGTGCCGAAGCTCGGCCAAGTCCAGGACGACTCCGACAAGGACCCGCTCGGCACTGACGTTTTCCGGCTCTTCCGCGACCGCGCCACGCACGAGTCGCACCGCGCGCTCCAAGGTCGCGCCGGCTTCATCCCAGTAACCCAGCGCTGTTTGGATCCGGCCGACCTGTTGCAAGCCGCGGCAGAGTTCCATTTGCGCATGGCGATGTTCCGGAGAGCGACTCGCACGCTCCTCGCGAACACGAAGCGCTTCCTCGGCCGCAGCCAGGGCGCTCTCTTCCCGCCCCAAGTCCAGAAGTGCTGCGGAGACCGCACCCAGGATGACGCCGTAGCGAAGGGCCGCACGTTCACTGGATGGGTCACGCCGATAGTTCTCTCCCAGTATCTCTGCCGCCGCCTCGTAGCCGGCCAACGCTTCCTCGTCCCGTCCCATTTCGTCCAGGGCTTCGGCCCGGAAAGCGTGAGCCAGAGCCAGGTCTGACTGGGCGCCTGAATCGTCAGGACTTTGTCGGGCCCGCGCTTCCGTGGCGTTGACCACTTCCGTTGAGAGAACAAGCGCTTCCTCCGGCCGTCCCATCCGCAAGAGGAGAAAGGCGCAGTGACGTCGACTGACGTCGAGTTCCGATGCCAGTCCGTGGCCGCTGGATCCAGACAGCTCCGCTGCTTGTTCGAAGAAGAGGATCGCCTGCCGGTGTCGCTGCAAGGCATCTTCGATGCGGCCGAGGGAAGCGAAGAGGTTACCGGAGGACTCGTAGCGCCGCGCCAGTTCCGCGGCCGCCGACCAGGAGTCCGGACTTTCCGACAGGTCCTCCTTCGCCAGCTGAATGCTGCGTTCGGCGGCATCGACGGCCTCGTCGAGGTTTCCCAGATGTGACTGCACATCGGCCAGCCGGGCAAAGCCAACCGAGAGCGGGCCTCGAAGCTGGGTTTCTCCGTGCGCGCGAAGGCTCAGCTCGCCCAGGTAATCGACAAGGTTCTCTGCAAACTGCTCGCGAGCCTGGGTCGATCCCGGAATGTCACGAATCTCATCGTAGAGATCGAAAAGGACGTCGTTGGCGAAACGGCCGACCTCGTCGAGAGTCTGCTCCGTCCGCAGCCGCTCCCGCTGCGCTTTTTGCGCCTGCCACGTCGTCGTGGCGATGCCGATCAGCAAAGATCCCGCAGTAAGCGCGGCAGCCGTCACGGCCGCTCGATGTCGCCGCGTGAACTTCCGAATTCGGTATCCGGCGGATGGCGGGCCGGCCGAAACCGGTTCGTCCGCCAGATGGCGAAGCAAATCGGCGCCGAGTTCCGCCGCCGATCCGTAGCGCTGGTTTCGATCCCGGTCCAAGCATCGCAGAAGGATCCAATCCAGGTCGCCCCGAAGTGAACGTTCCAAACGCGTCGGTGTCGTAGAGCGGCGGCTCGCGGCTTCCTCGCGCCGTGAAGTTTCCATGCGCTCCCATCGCCGGCTCGGCCGGGGAGGATTCTGGTTGCGCACATGTTGCAGGACATCGAGGTAGTCGAGATTCGCGAGCTGCGTCTCGTCCAGTGGACGCACACCGAGTAGGAGTTCATGCAGCAACACGCCGAGCTGAAACACGTCCGACCGTGTGTCGATGTCCGCGGAACCGCCGCCGGCCTGTTCCGGACTCATGTACTCGGGAGTTCCCAGAACCTGGTGGACGGTCGTCTCGAAGTTCGCATTCGAGGCGCCCAAGGTGTCTCCGCCTTCCTCATCGTCGGTCGAGATCTCGATGACCTTGGCGATTCCGAAGTCGATGACTTTGCAGGCCGGAGTGGATCCTTCATCGACCGAGACCAAAACGTTTCCCGGCTTCAGGTCGCGGTGAAGGATCCCTTTTTGGTGCGCGTGCTGAACGGCCGAGACGACCTGAAGAAACAACCCGAGACGGGGCCTCAGACCGAGCTTTGCCGCGTCGCAGTACTCGAGCAGTGGACGACCGCGGACCAACTCCATGACGAAGTAGGGCCTCCCGCCGTCCGTCCCGAGATCGAGAACCCGGGCGATGTTCGGATGGTCCATTCGGGCGAGCGCGCGACGCTCCCTGTCGAACCTCTGCCGCACGTGGGCGGACGCGAACCCCGACCGAATGAGTTTGAGTGCGACTTCGCGGCGAAAGGGCTGTTCCTGCCGTGCGCGGTAGACGACCCCCATGCCGCCTTCGCCAAGCTCTTCGAGAATTTCGTAGGGCCCAATCTGGCCGGGTACCGGGGGAGCGGTTTCCGTTGCACCTGAACCGGCCAGGGGAACCAACGGGGAGGTGACTTCTGCAAACTCGGACTCGTGAAGCAGGAGTTTGCGCACCGCTTCCGCGAGGTCTGCGTCGCGTTCTTCGACTTCTTCAAGTCGCCTCGCTCGTGAGTCTGTCGAAAGAGCGGCCACTTCGACGAGCAGGGCCTTGATCTCCGCGAATCTCTCAGGGGTCAACCTCTCGGGGGTCACAGCGGCGCCTCGTCAGACCGGTGTCGCGCCCGGGCCCAGATTCTGGGCCAGCCACATGCGGGCCATCGTCCAATCGCCGTCGACCGTGCGCTTGGAGACGCCGAGGACTTCGGCCACTTCCGCGATCTTGAGGCCCCCGATGAGGCGGAGCTCGGCCACATGAGAAGCGCGGGCATCCAGGGATTCAAGTTGCGTAAGGGCACGATCGAGTTCGAGCACATCGACGCCCGGCGTTCCTCCGACGAACTCCTCTGCCAGGGTTACCCGCGACCAGTCACCCCCTCTCTTGTCCGTTTGCTTCCCGCGCGCGTGGTCGACGAGGATCTGTCGCATCGCCCGGCTTGCCGTCCCGATGAAGTGGGAGCGGTCTTCCCAGCGGGGCGTTTCAGAGCCCACGAGTTTGAGATAGGCCTCGTTGACGAGTGCCGTGGCTTGAAGCGTGTGCCCGATCCGCTCTCGTTGCATGAGTCGTTGTGCATTGCCCCGGAGTTCCTCGTAGACGAGCGAGAACAGCTTCGCGGTGTCGGCTTCGGAGTTCTCCTCGCGGATGCGGGAGAGCAGACGGGTCACTTCGGAATCTCGCATGGGTCAACTGTAAGGGATCCGCGCGATCACTGTATGCTATGATCGCAGCCCCCTCTTTACGACCCGCAGCTGAAACACGCAAGGGAGGGTTAGATGCAGTCCACGAAAACCCGTTGGCTTCTCTTCATAGTTGTCTTGTCCCTCTGTGCCGAGTCGCTCTTCCACCCGGCTTCGCCCTGCGAGACTTCGGAGACCTACCTGCGGTGGCATTCCGGCACGAACTACCTGTACTACGACGAACTCTTTGAACCGCGCGACGTCGTTCTCGATGTCGATTCCGCGCAAGGCGTCCTCGTCGTAGCTACGGAATCCTGGCTCCGTACTTTTCGCATCACGAGTCCGGGAGTCCTGGAGGAGGCAGACAGCTATGCGCTGACCGGCGTGTTCGATGTGAATCTCGTCCTGGACGGAAGCACCCTCTTCGCCCTGACCGACAATACGCTCCGGACCTTCGATCTCGATCCGACCGGGAACCTCACGCCTCTGGGCACGTTGGAAAACGTCGGAGATCGGTACCTGGCCAAGCAGGGAAGCCACGTGTACGTAACCTCGGGGCTCGGCTTGCGCGTCATCGACGTCTCGGTTCCGGCCTCTCCGGTTCAAGTCGGTTTTGCCGCAGCCGATGCCTCCCGGATCGTCGTGAACGGAGACTGGGCCTACGTCAGCAACCTCAACTTCAGTGCCTGGGCCGTGGACATTTTGGATCCGACGAACCCGGTCTACAACGGGGGCGCCTTTGTCGGTGGAGCGGGGCAACTGCTCGGCTTGGGCATTCTCGACGATCACCTCTATGTGGCCAAATCCACGGGCGGCCTTCGGGTCTTTGATCTGGCCGTTCCGGGTTCTCCGAACGAGGTCGGTTCGCATCCCGGGCATGCGTCCAGGGTCGCGGTGGACGACGGTCGGGTGGCCGTCACTTCAAACGGATTGAAAGGGGCCGGGTTCCTCGACGCGTCCGACCCGACGAATCCGCAGTTCAGGGGGTACTTCCGGACTTTTGGTATCGATCGATGGACCGTTCAGGACGGTTTCGCCTACGTCGCTGCCGGATACGACGGGCTTCAGGTCCTGGATCTGAGAGAGGAAGCGAACCCGGCTCCGATCGCGACCGCCTCGGAGTTCTCGGATCCGCGCGGGATCGCTTCACTTTCCAACGAGGTGCTTCTGGGCCTGCCCAACAGCCTGGAAGTCGTATCCGTCAATGATCCGTTGAACCCGGTTGGCGTCGGCTCGTTTGGCTTTACATCCATTCGCAGTGTGGCGGCTTCCGGTTCCCAGGCCTATGTCGTCGACACGAACGGGTTTCATGTCGTCGATGTCTCCGACCCGTCGACGCCGTCGCTTCTCGCGACCATTCCCGAGCCGGATTACGGCCAGATCATTCTCACCGGGAATCGCGCCTACGTGTGGGATCACAACCGTATGGCGACCGTCGATGTTACGGATCCCGAAGAGCCGTTGCTGATCACGGAAACGAACCCGGCCAAATTCATCGACGGGGTCGCAGCTTCCGGCAACACCGTCTACATCATGACCAGTTTCGAACTGTTCTCTACGATCATCGCCTGGGACTACGCGGATCCATTGAGCCCGAGCTTCCTCGAGTCGACAAGTCTCCTGTTTGCGGAGGGGCTTGCGCTGGCAGGGGATCAGCTCATCGTCGGCGGTTACGAAGAGCTGAGCGCGCTCGATGCCGAGACTCTCACTCTGCTGGGCACGGTTGGAGACAGTGATTTCGGAAGTCGTGGGTTGCGCTCCACGGAGGCCGGAGTGTTCGCCATGAACGGGAGCTATCACCAGTTCGACGTCCTTCCGGAACTTGCCTACGTATCGACAGGCTCGACACCCGTGGCGGACGTCCGGGATCTGCTTGTGTTGGGAGACTACCTCTTCGCCATCGACGAGGGCGGGCTCTACGTCTTCGACGTTCCCTGTCAGGTGGCGAACACAGATGGGGTCCCGCCGTCGGCGCAAAGCGCGTTGCGCGCGTTTCCGAATCCGAGTGGTGCCGGCGTCTGGCTCGAGAATCTGGAACTCCCGAGCAGGGTCGACCGAGGTGATTCCGTTCTCGAAGTGTTCGATTCAACCGGACGGCGAGTGAGGAGTCTCAGCGTGGCCGCGGGAGAAGATCGGGTCTTCTGGGACGGCCGGGACGAGACCGGACGCCGGGTGTCTTCGGGTGTCTTTCTCACTCGCTGGTCGGGGAGTGGGGGAGTGAGTTCGGGAACGGTGCGGATCGTGCGCTGACCTTCGAAAGGTGCGGCTATGAGAAGCTGGATATCATCCCTCTTCGCTGCCTCCATCGCAGTCGCTCATGGAGTGTCGGCCCGGGCGGCAACGATTGAAGTGCCCGCAGACTTTCCGACCATCCAGGCGGCGATAGACGTGAGCGTTTCGGGCGACGTCGTGCTGGTTGCTCCCGGCACTTACAGTGGCGCCGGAAACAGAGACCTCGACCCCGGTATCCGTAACATCGAGATCGTGGGAGCACACGGACCGGAACTCACGTTCATCGACTGCGAGGGGAGCGGCCGCGCTCTCTGGGTGCATGGCGGGCAGTCGATCGACATGAAGCTCGAAGGGTTCACGATTCGCAACGGGCTGCACGATGGCGGCGGTGTCTACGTCGAGAATGGTTCGTTCATCACTATTCGCGAGTGTCGTTTCGAGAATTGTCAAGGCACGGGACCGTCCGGGGTCGCCGCCGTGAGGGGACAGGGTGATCTCGTGGATGTCGTGTTCGAGGATTGCTCGAACCTGACTGCAATCTACGTCCTCCAGTGGCGAGGAGGTCGGATCACTCGGTGTCGAGTTGAGCCGAACGAAGTCAGCCCTCCTCTTGCCGGTGCGATTCTTGAAGACCTCGGCGCCCAATCCCTGCTTGTTGAAGACTCAGTGTTTCGAGGGCGGTTTGCTGGGAGCACGCTTGTTCCCAGCGGTTCCGGTCTTACGGTACGCCGATGTGAATTCATATCCGAGGGCGCCGAGGCACCGAGTCTCTACATCGCGTTTCAGGGCAGCACGCTTGCGGTAGAAGAGTGCACTGCGGTGGGAAACGTTGACATAGACCGCTCGACGACGGGCAGCATTACCTTTGACCGAAGCATCCTTGGAGGCGGGTGTGGTGAAGTCCAGGGGCCAGATTTCGATCCCGTTGTGCTCGTCTGTTGTGCCTACGACCCCGCTGCTGCAAGTGGGCTGATCCATGCGTTCGGGCCGCAAGTTCTAGAAGATCCTGGGTTTTGCGCGGTAGCTTGTAGCGACGTCGGCGGTAATCATGAACTCCGTTCCGACTCTCCGTGCTTACCGGAGAACAACATCTGCGGCGTTCAGATTGGCGCCTACGGTGAAGGGTGCGCGGTTGCTACGACAGAACCGGATGGTGTGGAGCCACTCGACGATCCGACCTCCATCAAGATTGTATCGCGGATCCCCGCCGGTGACTCGGTTCGGCTCGAGCTACCGGAGTCGTTGCAAGGAGACGTAACGCTTCAGATTCTGGACTGCTCTGGTCGAGTTCTGGCTAGTTGGCAAGTTGCAGGAAATGCGCGAACCGTCGACCTGTCGTTGGATCGACAGATCGGCTCGGGAACCTTCTTCCTACGGGCGACCGACTCCCTAGGGTCATTGGCCACCGCCAAGTTGGCAACGGTGAGGGACTGAGCGTATTCCGGCGTGGTCGGGATCTGAAGTGGAGCGGAGCCCGCTCAGGGTTGCCGCCCAGACTAGGCCAGCGACTCCATGCTCACGTTGACCACCGACTCCAGGATCTCCCGGCTCGGCGAAACCTTCGCCAACACCGACAATCCCTGCGCCGTGCTCGTCAGGAACCGCGCGTAGTCATTCAGCTTGTGCGGATCGCGAAGCTCACCCCGCTCCGCCGCGCGTCCCAACGCCCGATAGAACGCGGCCTGCATCTTCAGGAGGAATGCGCCGGTCTTGTCGTTGGCGACCGTGTCATGAGGCGCCAGCTCCACGGTCGTGCTGGTCATGAAGCAGCCGCGGTTGCCGTTCTCACCGATGAAGCGATCGACCAGGGTCGTCAGGTAACGGCGAATGGACTCGAGCCCGTCCTCGGAGGATTCGAGGATGGAGATCTCCGCCTCGTGCATCTTCTTGTCGTAGCGCTCGCAGGCGGAGACGAAGAGTTGGTGCTTGTCGCCGAAGGTGCTGTAGAGGCTGAAGCGATTGATCCCCATGTGCTCGACCAGCATCTTGATCGAGGTGGCTTCGTAGCCCTTCTCCCAAAAGAGGTTCATGGCCCGTTCGAGTACGGTATCGGGATCGAATTCTTTCGCGCGCGGCATTCTCTGGCGGTCCTCCTCGCAAACCTGTTCGTTGCGCCTCTTCGCCGAACCAAGGATTCAGAATAGGAGTAGCGGAATGGATGTTCAAGTATCGTTTCTGTGCGAAATCGGCGGACGAACCCGGGAGGGTCGTCCGCCGACGCAGAACCAAGAACCGGACGAGGAGCCTGACAGAACCCAGAGTCGAACTGGAACGCCTGGGGACCGAACGTCGAGCGCTGCCCTTAGTCGAGCTCGTCCCAGATCAACGTGTAGTGGGCCGAAGCCGGCTGGCCGTTGATGCTGCCGTAGTAGCTGTCGATCCGCACCTTGTAGAGCGCGTCGCCCCGCCGAACCAGATAGACGTGATCCTTGGAATTCAGCGTGTGCGTCGTCCCGTCGTAGTCGTACCACTCGGTCATCACGGAACCGGGCGCGTCCGTGAAGAGCGGCGCCTCCGGCTGCGTCGTGAAGTCCTCGATGGCGGTCACGTCGTCCAGTTCAGAGTAGGCATAGAAGGCGCCGCACTCTCCGGAACCGTTCGGTCCGCTGTTCATGCCCATCGTGAACTGAGTGAAGACCAGGTCCCACTCCATGGACGTGAGAGGATCCGACGGCATGACCTGTTGTCCGGTCGAGAAGTCGAAGTACCCCACGCCGAAGCCGACGTCGATGGACGCAGTTTGGATGTCTCCGTCCAGACTCTTGGATCCGGCTTCCGACTGGAAGAAGTAGGAGATCTCGACCGTCCCCATGCTGCCCTGTGCGGCGCCGGTCAGCGCGTCGATCCGGAACTTGACCCAGTGATCCCCGGACGCGTCGACCATCGAGTAGACGTACTCCGTCATGTCGAGCTGATGCGTGGTCGGGTTGTAGGTGTACCAGTTGTCCATGAAGTACTCGATGGCGTCGCTGGCCCACTCGGCCTCGTCGGCCATCGCGGCATCGACGGACGCAAAGTCGACGGCGCCGAGGCTTGCGCCTTCGACCGTCCCTTCGCCGGACGCTCCGCCGTTGAGTTTGACCTTCTCCCGACTGAGTGCGATGTCCCAGTTGTCAGCGGCGGCGACGGAGGACAGATCGTGGACGATGTTCTGCGATCCGAAGGAGAAGCCAGTGAAGTCCTCGGCGTTACTCGCGTCCAGGCTGGTCATGAAGTTACCCGTGGCTTCGTCGAGCGTGGTGCCCTCGGTGAAGTCCGGATTCTCTTCCGGGCCCGGGCCTGTCGGATCGTCATCGTCGCTGCACGCAGCGAGCAGGACAACCAAGCCAAGACCGGCGATGAGGGGTGTTCGTCGCATCTCGTTTCACTCCTTTTGCGGATTGCGATCGGTTCAGGGTTGGATCCAGCTACGAAGCTGAATGCCCGTGAACACTTGGAAACCTGGCCAATAACCGTAGTCGACGTTCGTATCGTCGAAGATGTTCTCGGCGCGGACGTAGACCGAACCGATGTTGCCGACTTCGCGTTGGAGCATCCCGCTCCACGTCATCCTTTCGGGGGCCCACTCCGGCTCTTCTTCCTGTTCGCCGGTATTGGAAAGTGAGACCCAAAGTTTGCGCGAATGGTAGTTCCCCCAAAGGGAGCCGCTCCACCCTCGTCCGATTTCGAATGAGGTGAGGATCTTTGCCGTGTGTTCCGGCCGGCCGAGTAGCGCCTCACCCGTGTCGAGGTTCTCCGAGTCGAGCCACGTATAGAAGAGCGAGACGTCGACTCCGGGCGTGACCTCGATCCGCGACTCCCACTCCACGCCCCGCGTCCGGGCTTCGTCGACGTTGCCGTAGGCGTAGACGCCTCTCCAATAGGTGTCGGTGAAGCCGAGAAGGTGGAAGTCGATCAGGTCGGTCATGTCGTTGTGGAAGACGGACAGTCGATGCTGTCCGATGCGTCCGTAGGCGACCTCGACGGAAAGCGATGTGTTGATCGAGTTCTCAGGTCCCAGCTCGGCGGAGGCGGCTTCGGAAGAGAAGCCGTCCGGCAGGTCGACCTCGCCGCCGTAGACCACGTAACCGGCGGCGGTGTGGTCGAAGATGAAGTACTGCTCTTTGATGGATGGCGCCCGGTATCCACGACCGACGAAGCCTCGAACCTTGTAGCGCGCGGCCGGCTTGTACATGACGTTGAGGGACGGGTTGACGTGGCTTCCGAAGGAGGAGTTCCAGTCGTAACGCGCGCCCGGCAGGACAATGAGTCGGCTGTGCGGAGAGTATTCGTACTGCAGATATCCTGCGGCAGTTCGGGTGGCTTTCTTTTCGTCGTCCAACTCGGTCGAGGTCAGGTCTTCGAAGTTGAAATCGAATCCGTATGTCGCGGTGTGTCCTTCCCGGAAACCGTAGTTGGAGCTGTAGGCGGCTTCGAAGAAGCGGTCTTCCGTCAGCGACCGGTCGAGAATGTCGCCGCGGAAGTTCCGCTTGTACCACTTGTGGTCGTAGGTGGTGGCGGCCAGGCGGAAGTTCATGTCGTAGGCATCGCCGGACCGGAACTGCAGGGTGGTTGAGGCCGTGTAGCGACGATTGAGTTCTTCATCGTCGTAGGCAAAGGTGCGGCCGCCCAGAACTTCGGACTCGACCCAATCGCGATTCTCGTCGAGCACGGAGACGTTGGTCCGAAGCCGCATCTGCGGATTGAAGCGGTAGGCCCACGATGCGTTGGCGCCCAACTGGAAGATCTCTTCCTGTCCGTTGGTGTGCGGCGTCGAGGGGTCGAGATCGAATCCGTTGGTTCGATCGAGGCGGAAGCCGAAGTCGAAAGCGGAGTTCTTTCCGCGAGGCGGAGCGATCTCGGCCTGGAAGTTGGTCGTTCGGTGCGTCCCGTAGTGCGCGGTCGCGCCGTATCCGGACGGAGTGTCCTCCGGGTCACGCGTTATGATGTGAACGACACCGCCCATCGCTTCGGATCCGTAGAGCGTGGATCCCGTGCCTTTGACGATCTCGACTTTGCCGACGCGAGCCAGATCGAGCTGCGAAAGGTCGATCGAGCCACGGACCCGGCCGACCGTCTTGACCCCGTCGACGAGAACGAGGACGCGGTCACCGGAGATGCCGCGCAACATGGCGCCCTGTCCCGAAAGATCATCCTGGACGTCGACGCCGGCCGACCATTGCAACGCCTGGTCGACGGTGGCGGCGCCCGTCTTCTTGAAGTCCTCAGGCGTCAGCAGCTCGGTTTGTACCGGCGCATCGGCGAGCATGTGGGGCGATCGCGTTCCGGTCACCACGACCTGATCCATGAGCCACTTGAACGGAGTCAGTCGAACGGTGCGGCTGAGCTCGGCTTCCAGACCGGTGAGGTCGACCGAGAGCGTGTCGCTGTCGACGTAGCCGGCCCGCCGGGCCACGAAGGAGTAGGACCCCGGACGGAGCTCGAAGAATGTCGTTTCCCCGGCGTCATCGGTGAACTGCAGCCATGCGGGGGAGATCGAGTAGACGTCGACGTCCGAGACGGGTTCGCCCGACTCTCCGTCGACGAAGCGCAGGGTCAGGGACGTTCGGCCCGAGGCCATCGCATCGCCGGTCGAATCGAGGCCCAAACCGAGGCCCAGACCGAGACCCAGACCTGGTGTCGCTCCGACGGTCGCCCCGAGGGCTGACCCGGGCGTCACGCCGAGGAGGCTCACGAACGTCAAGATTGTGAGGGCCGAGAGCAGCGGGACGAAACGCGACCGGAACGCCGACCGCGAGGCCGCGACGGCGTCGGAAGGGTTCGTCCGCAGGTGCGGCCTGACGGGACGAGAGTGCATGTGCGAAAGTCTTAACATCTCCGTGGAGTTTACTGTCGAACTTTTCATTCGGGAGTACGGGGTTGCCGTACCGACAGTTGCTGAACTTACGGAGTAGGGGCGCGACAGTGGTGTCTCTCCTCTTAAGAACGGCTGCCTGCTGCAGAATCTTTGGCAGATCCGGCCCGTCCCACCGCGCCGGTTGGGATCCCGCCACGCCGGAATTGCGGAAATTGATCTAAGTCAATGACTTGCCGTATCGGGATTTATCACTTCACCGCCCACAAAACCAGCTGCGGGAAGAGGCAGATAAGCGCCAGCCCCACGAGTTGGATGAGGATGAACGGGACCGCCCCTCGGTAGATCTGCGTCGTTCGTACCGACGGCGGAGCGACACCCCGCAGGTAGAAAAGCGCGAAGCCGAACGGCGGTGTCAGGAACGAAGTCTGCAGATTCATTCCGATCATGACGCCGAACCAAACCGGATCGATGCCCAGAATGCGGGCGGCGGGGGCGAGAAGCGGGATGATGATGAATGCGATCTCGAAGAAGTCGATGAAAAAGCCGAGAGCGAAGATGGCCAGGTTGGCCACGAGGAGAAAGCCGATCTTGCCTCCGGGCAGGTTCGTCAGCAGGTCCTCAATCCAAATGTCTCCATAGAGACCCCGGAAGACCAGCGCGAAGAACGTCGAGCCGATGAGGAGCAGGATGACCATCGAGGTCAGCTTGGTCGTCTCCTCCATCGTTCCTCTCAACGCGTCTCGGTTGAGCCGTTTCGAGACCGCGGCCAACAGGACCGCTCCCAAAGCTCCGAGCGCGCCGGCCTCCGTCGGCGTGGCGATTCCCGCGAAAATGCTGCCCAGCACCAGAAGAATCAGAAAAAGCGGAGGCACCATGACGAGCAGCGCCTGTCGCAGCAGCGTTCCACCTTCGATCTCCCGTTCAGCGGAGGGCAGTGCGGGGGCGCTTTGTGGACGCAGCATGGCGAACCCGCCGACGTAGGCTCCATAAAGCGTTGCCAGCATGACGCCCGGCGCCAGCGCACCGAGGAAAAGGTCTCCGACCGAGATCCCAAGCTGGTCGGCGAGCACGACCAGGACGACGCTCGGCGGAATGATCTGACCAAGGGTGCCCGAGGCCGTGATCACTCCCGTGGAAAGGGTGTCGCTGTAGCCGTACCGCTTCATGACCGGCAGCGAGATCAGTCCCATCGCGACCACCGAGGCCCCGACGACTCCCGTTGCGGCGGCGAGTAGAGCTCCCACGAAAACGACGGCGAGGGCCAGCCCGCCTCGGACGGGACCGAAGAGCAGTCCGATGGTCCGCAACAGGTCTTCGGCCAGCTTGGATTTCTCGAGCATCGTCCCCATGAAGATGAAGAAGGGGACGGCCAACAGTGTGTAGTTCGCCATGATCCCGAAGATTCGCTCCGGCATGGCGTACAAAAGGCCCCAATCGAAGAGGCCGGCCTGGATTCCGACGATGGAGAAGATCAATCCGGCCCCGGCCAGCGAAAACGCGACCGGAAATCCCGAGAAGATCAGGATGAGGGCGGTGAGGAACATGATCGCGGGAAGCCAACTCTCCACGGTCAGATTCCCTCTCCGTGGCCGTGGCCGCCCATCCCCGTTCCAGTGCTTCCCCCGGCTCCATCGTTCACGGGTCCGATCCCGAGACGGTCATCCGTCCGGCCGCTGAGAAATCCGATTTGGCGGATGAGCAGGGACAGTCCCTGCAGAAACAACAGGAAGAAACAGATCAGGATCACAGTCTTGAGCGGATAGCGGGGCAGGCCGCCGGGATCCGGCGAAAGCTCCAGCACATGCCAGGAGTTCCGCACCGACGGCCAGGTCAGAAGTAGCGACACGACCGTAAACGGCAGCAGAAAGAGGACAGAGCCGAATAGATCGATCCAGGCCCGGCCCCGTTCCGAAAGGCGCGCATAGACGACGTCGACGCGGACGTGTCCGTTGTTCTTCAGCGTGTAGGCTGCCCCGAGCAGGAAGAGCAGGCTGAAGAGATACCACTGTCCTTCGAGATAGACGTTGGAGCTCAGGTTCTGCCCCATGAACCGCCCGAGATAACGGACGATGGCATTGAAGGCCCCGATCAGGACCATCAGCAGCGAGAGCCAGGATGCGGCCCGTCCCACTCCTTCATTCAGCCGGTCGATTCCACCGGCCAGTCGCAGCAGCGTTTGCATGAGGGAGCAGTTTAGCAGGCAACGAATGCCGGTCGGGGACCGATGAGTGGCCTGAAGCGCGATTTGACGGTCCGGGAAGGCCGACCGTATATTCGTAGCTTGGCTCCAATTGCGAGGAGGGATCGAACGGGATGACGAATCCCCAGGGGCTGGAAGGACGGATCCTTGGTGGCCAGTATGAGGTGCTCTCCCTTTTGGGACAGGGCACCTATGCCACGGTTTGGCGTGCCCGCCAAACAGATGTCGGCGGCGAGGTCGCACTCAAGGTTCTGAGTGGCGGCTATGCGGCCGAACCGGCACTGGTCGAGGACTTTCTCGCGCAGGCGAAGAACTTCGTCAGCTTTCGGGATGATCCGCGGGTCGCGACGATTCTCGGCTGCGGACAGGATCCGGCGACGGGACTCTACTACGTCGCAATGACTCTGCTGGAAGAGCAGGTCTCGACCATCCTCGAACAGACCGGCCCGTTCTCGATCGCGCGCGTCTATCGCCTGGCCGAAGACGCGGCCGTGGCCTTGAAGGCGATTCACGGCGCGGGATGGGTGCACGGAGACATCAAGCCGAGCAACCTCATGACGGTGACCGGTGATGATCGTTTTGTCCTGACCGATTTCCTCGTTGGGCTCGTTCAGTCCGCGGACGGAACCGCTCCGACCATGGACATGAACCGGCTGGCCAACTGGTCCTACGCTTCGCCGGAGAAGATCAAGGCGACGACACGCGCAGACCTCCTGCCGGCTTCCGATATCTATTCGCTTGGCGTCGTGCTCTTTGAAGTGGCGACCGGTCGTTTGCCGTTCGAGTCCAAGTTTCCGCAGATCGCACAGGACCATCTGAAAACGGTGCCGCCCGATCCACGTTCGATCCGACCGGATCTGCCGGCGGGGCTGGCCCATCTCATTCAGAGGTGTCTGGCCAAGAATCCGTCCGAACGCTTCACGACTGCAGATGCGTTGCTCGAAGGCATTGCCGCGTCCCGCGTCGTGCCGGAGACGACGTCACCGAGCAAGTTGCCGTACTACATTGGGGGAGGCGTCGCCGGACTCCTCGCGCTTTTGGCTCTTCTGTTGCTTTGGCCGCGCGGCGAGACGTTGGAGTTGGAGTCCCGTCCCGAAGGCGCGTCCTATCGCATCTATGAAGGTGACGTTGAGTCACGCTTCGATGCGATCGAAATCGGCGAGACTCCGGCCCGAATCGGCGGCTTGGAAGAAGGGGAGTACACGGTCGTCGTGGAGATGCCCGGTTACTTCCCGCAGACACAGCAGATTCAAATCGGCGGGGACGCGGACGGAGGCCCGACGATGGTCGTCCTTTCCGAGATGCACCGCATGCGGGTGGAAAGCGATCCCTCCGGCGCCGAAGCGTCGCTGCAGGCGTTGACCGGGGACCGCAAGCGTGTGCTCGGCGGACGCACGCCGACCGAGTTCGAAGGGTTGCGTTCCGGACCGCACGAGTTGGTCCTGCGTTTGGAAAACTTCGCGACCCTCGTCGAGACGGTCGTCGTCGGCCGCGACGAAACAGACGTCATCCGAAGGCTGACTCCGGGTGAGCTCTTCTCCGTCGACATCTTTTCCAGTCCGCCCGGTTGCGAGATCTACATTGAAGGACAACCGCTTTACGAGAAGGGTGCGGATCGCCGCATCATGGTCACGCCCTGTCGCATTCCGAATCAGCAGGCGGGACAGTTGGACGTGGCCTTCAAGAAGTCGGGCTATCAGGACTTCGATACGACCTTTGCTCTGGCCGGAGGCGCTGCGGCGGAAACGTTGTTCGTCGAGTTGCGCAAGGACCCTTCCGCGGTTGCAGAAGAAACGGATGACGAGCCCGAACTGACTCCCTTGTTGCGAGACGCTGCGGAACAGGCGGAAGCGAGCGCGGACCGACGTGTCGCCGCGCTCAGGGATCGTGTTTCCAATCATGTGCGCCGCAAGGAGTGGAGGGAGGCGAAGCAGGCCCTCGACGAGCTGCGCGGCAAGGACCCCGACTCTCCCGACATCGCGTCCTGGTCTCGTCAGATCGAACAAGGACTCGAGGCCGGCCGCGTCAACCGCGCCGAAGAGGAAGCCGAGGCGCGCGAGGGCGTTCGCAAGACCCTCGCCCGTTACGAAGGCGCCCTTGAAGCGTTGGATATCCGGAGTTTCTCTTTGCTTTGGGTCTCGTTGCAGCCTTCCGACCGTGAGAAGTTCGCACGAGCCATGCAGGACATTCGCCAACAAAGCATCGACATCAGCAATGCTTCGATTTTCGTCAGCGGCAAGAAGGCGACGGCGGAGTTCCGGGAGCAACGCAGTGTACTGCCTAATGCAGGGGAAGAGATCCGCGCCGACCGCAATCGCAAGATGGAGTTGCGGAAGATGGGCAGCGGAGAGTGGCTCATCGTCAGTTTGCGTTGAAGGGGCCCGTTTGCAGGAGCCGGTTTGGGTTGAAGGAGCTTGATTGCAGGGTTCACGACTTCACATAGAGGTTCTCGATCAGGACTCCGGTGAGACGCACGACGTCGAAGTCGATGTGGGCGAGAACGAAGTTACGATCGGTCGCGATCGCGGCAGCCGCGTCGTTCTCGGCTCGCCTACCGTTTCCCGCAATCACTGCAAACTCGAGCTGAAAGGCGAGCGCTGGGAAGCGACCGACAGTTCGAGCGTCGGGACGATGCTCAACGGCGAACGCATTGAGAAAGGCGTTCCGCATCCGGTCAGTCACGGCGACATTCTCGTCTGTGCGAACTTTCAGCTCCGCCTGCTTCTCGTTCCGACAACAGATCCGACGCTTCGACCTGACCCCAACGCGCTGAAGCGGTTGATGGAAGAGGTGGACGGATCCACTCCGCCCCGTGTCTGGATCTTCAGCGGAACCGGTGACGCCGGCGAGGCCAACTCCGCGTCTCCCTTTGACCTTTCTTCAGAGGGCGACGTCGTTACCTTCGGCCGCAGCTCGGACTGCGACGCGCGGCTCGCCGATCCCCTTCGCGTGACGTCTTCGATTCACGGAAAGATCGAACGCAACTGGGCCGGTGTCTTTCTCTACGACACCAGCACGAACGGAATCTTCGTCAACGGACAAAAGGTGCACGAGCAGGTGCAGCTCAAGGACGGGGATCGGGTTACCGTTGCGGTGGCCGAGGAAGATTCCGAAAGGGCTCTGCTCGTCTTTGCCGAGTCCGGAAACGACGTCGTACCCGCGCCGCCCGGATCCGGGTTTGCAGCGGGCGGCGCAGGTGCCGGCGCCGGTGGTGCAGGGGCCGCTGGCGCAGGTGGCGGAGCGGGAGCAGGGTCTGCATTCTCCGGACAGGGAGACGGGGCCGGTCGTGGAGCCTTTGGGGCTTCCGCACCCGGGTCTTCTGAACCGTCGGCCGGAGGAGGCTTCTCCGGACCGGGGGTGGGTCTTTCTCCCGACGCTGAATCTGGTCAGATTCGCGGAAGCCACGATCCGGGTTCGGCAGCACCCGCCGCTTCGGCCGGAACGGCCGGATCTGCGGGAGCGGCAGGTTCCGCGGGATCTGCGGGATCGTCAGGCTCCGCTGGAACGGATTCGGACCGAGGCACCGCCGCCAGGTCCGCGAGCGATGGTTCCGGTTCAGCCGGTGGCGCGGGTGCGATGGGTTCCGGCGGGGACGCCTCCGGCGCTGAAGATCCGCCGAGCACCCCGAGCTACGGATACGGGTACGGAAGCAGTGCGCGACCGACCCCGGTAGCTCCCGAAGCCGGCCCCGGTTCCGGGAAGAAGCAGATCAACTGGATCCTGGTTGCGGTCCTGGCAGTCTCTGCGCTGGCCCTGACGACGGTGCTCGTCTGGGGCCTGATCTTGCTACGGCAGTAACAGCAAGTCGTCTGAGTCTGCGAAGGCCGCTTCAGGCCTGTCCGTATGCTGTCACTTGAGCCGGATTCTGTACCCGCCGCGGCTGAAATCGAAACGCCTTGTATGGGACTAGGTCCCTTACTACGCTCTTTATACCCCCTCTCCCTACACTCATTCGCCTTCTGCAAGAAGGGGGTTCCTTACGATGCGATCCTTGACGGTTTCACTCCTACTCGGTGTTGTTGCGGTTCCCGCCTGGGCCGGGCCCAACGCTGGCGGCGTCTTGGCAGTGGACGGCCTCGAGGCGCCCTACTCGACTTCAGACCTGCCCATTTGTGAGGCTTTCGGTGGGGACCTTCCCTTCGACTGCAACGACCTCGTGACCAACATTCCCGAAATCGGACTCACGGTCTTCGTTTGGCAAGTCGTCGCTATCTTTCCGGAGCTGGCTACTCCACGCCTGGCGGGAACGACCTTCGGAATCGACTATGTGGAAGCGAGTCCGATCCTCGTCGAGTTTGGGCCTTGTGGCGACTTTGAGCTGACGACGGACGGCTGGCCGGGGCCGAATACGGGCGTGGCCGTCACTTGGAATGACGCTCGGACTGAGCATGTCGTTCCGGTCTACATGTTCGCTGGTTACGAGTACTACGGTCCGAGTGCCTCTTTCGATCTTGTTCCTCATCCGAACGGTGGAGCGCTCTTCGCCGACGACGCGATTCCATCAAAGCTCGATGCCGTCTATGACCTGGGACGACTCGGTTTTGGTACGGAGGAAGGATATGCACCGTGTCCCGGCCCGGCTGCGGGGGCCTGTTGCAACGACATCTTCACCGGGGAATGCCGGGTGATCTCGGAACAAGAGTGCTTCGACGCATTCGGGAACTGGTTGGGCGAAGCTACGGACTGTGATCCGGACCCGTGTCAGATCAAGAGTGCCTGCTGCTTTCCGGACGGCTCCTGCGAGGAACTCCTCAGGTCGGAGTGTTTGGCCGAAGGCGGTGCTTTTCGCTTCGGTTTTCCTTGTTCGGATGTACCCTGCGGACCCGTTCCCGTCCTCGAATCGAGTTGGGGCATGATCAAGCGAGGCTATCAAGGCGCTCGGTAGAACCGGCGGCCAGACGCGGACAAGCGCTGCCCGAGTGCCCGCCAGATACGGCTGACCGGCAGCGGGCAACTCAGTTCTGGAACAGACCCTGCCCCGTGATCGAAATCATCCCCACCGGCTGCGGCACCAGCTCCGGAGTCAGCTCCCGCATGGACAGTACGGCCGCATCCGGGAACTCCAGCTCGACCAGCCGTCGCAGATAGGGCCGCGCGTCCGGCTCGCAAAGCACGACGGCCGGGGGAGCGGACGGCGGGCGGTCACCCAGGGCCCTACGAATGGACTCCAGAATGTCGGCCTGCATATCGGGGGAGAGACCCAGGTAGTTGCCGGTCGTCGTATGTCGGATCGACTCCGTGATCGCCTGCTGAATCTCCGCGTCGACCGTATAGACCAGAAGCTTCCCGTCGGAACGCGCGTACTTGAAGCAAAGCGAACGGGCCAGGCTGCCTCGCACGAGCTCGGTCAACTGGACGGGGTCGGACTCGATGCGTCCCCATTCGCCCAGCGCTTCAAGGATCGCTTTGAGGTCGCGGATGGAAACCCTTTCCTGCACCAAACGCTTCAAGACTTCGGTGATCAGGAACAGGTTGACGACCTTGGGAACGACTTCCTCGACCAGGCTCGGATGGGAGTCCGAGAGTTGATCGAGCATGGTCTGGACCTCTTGGAGTCCCAGGAACTCATGAGCGTAGTTCCGCAGGAAGCCGACGAGGTGAAGGATCAGCAGTTCGGCGGGCTCGAACACCCGGAGCCCGGCTTCCTCGGCGCGGGCGACATCTTCTTCCTTGATGAGAGCGGCCGGCTTGCCGGTGGCTGGGTTGACCGTCTCTTCGGCCGGGATCTGAAAGATGGAGATGTTCTCGGCCATCTCGTCGACGAGCCGTTTCCCGAGGTCGATGGACGCTTGATAGACCGGCACTTCCTTCAGATAGATCGCGAAGCCGTCACCCATTTCTTCCTGTCGGCCCCGAATCTGAATCGGGGGGACGAGGACGCCGAGCTCGAAGTACAGCGAGTTGCGAAGCTCGGGCACCTTCTCGGCCAGGATCTTGCCGCCCTGCCCATCGCGGTCGATGGCCTCCGTCAGCGCGTCACCAACCTGAACCATGACCGGGACGGTCAGGCTGTAGCCGGGCTCGGACGTGCCGTCCTCTTCGGCGGCGTCTTCGTCTTCGAGTTCGGCTTCCTCTGCGAGGCGGCGGGTCTTGAAAAGCCCCCAGGCCACTCCGCCGGCGACGATGGCGAGCAGGAAGAATGGAATGGTCGGCAGTCCCGGGACGAGTCCGAGCAGGCCGAGAAGAACGGCGACGATGGCGATGGCCTTGGGTTGGGCCAGGACCTGCGTCCCGATGTCCTTTCCAAGGTGGCTCTCCGCTTCTTCGGAAGCGACGCGGGTGACGACGATACCAGCGGCCACCGAGATGAGAAGGGCCGGGATCTGCGAAACGAGACCGTCACCGATCGTGAGCAGGGAGTAGGTCTGCGCGGCTTTACCGGCTTCCATCCCGCGTTGCAGGACGCCGATGGAGAGACCGCCGATGATGTTGATGATCGTAATGATGATTCCGGCGATGGCGTCACCCTTGACGAACTTCATCGCGCCATCCATCGCTCCGTAGAGTTGGGACTCGCGCTGCAGATTCGAACGGCGACGGCGGGCTTCGTGGACGTCGAAGAGTCCGGCCCGGAAGTCCGCGTCGATGCTCATCTGCTTGCCCGGAAGAGCGTCCAGCGTAAAGCGCGCCGAGACCTCTGCGACACGCTCGGCGCCCTTCGTGATCACGACAAACTGGATGATGGTCAGGATGAGGAAGATGACGACACCGACGACGATGTTTCCGCCGGCGACGAAGGCTCCGAAGGCGCGAACGACTTCACCCGCGTCTGCCTGCAGCAGGATGAGCCGGGTCGTCGAGACGTTGAGTCCCAGTCGAAAGAGCGTCGTGATAAGCAAGATGGTCGGGAAGGAGGCGATCCGCGTCGCGTCCTGAATGTAGATCGCGACCATAAGAATGGTCGTGGCGGCAAAGACGTTGGTGGTCAGCAGAAGATCGAGGAGCGCGGTGGGGAGGGGAATGATCATCATCCCCACGATGCTCATGATGAAACCGGCGAGAAGGACGTCGCTGTACTGGGTCAGGACCCGTTCGACGTTGCCGGACCGAAGGTCCTGGGTGATCTGGGCAAAGCGCGACAACGAAACCCTCTCCTTCAAACCCGGTTTTGACCCCGTCTGGTCCCGGTCCGGTATTCAAGCCGACAACTCGAGGGCAAATGGCACCTCGAGCGGCTGGATTCTATCACTCCTGTGATGAGGCCGCATCGGCCCCGCCCGGGCTTCGCCTCGGTCGGTTCGACCCCGCAACGGCGTAGTCGACTCGCTAGTTGGCCTCGGCCCGCTGCATCGAACCGACGGTGACCTGGACGAGGACGCGGGCGCGCGTTCCGGCCGGGTGCTCGTCGTTGGGGTCCAGTTCGACGGCGCGAGTCAGGGCGTCGGCGGCGGTCACGAACATTTCGGCTGCGCGATCGTTGTCGCCGGACTGGGCGAGGACCGTGCTCAGTTCGAGGGCGACTTCTCCGAGATTGGTCCAGGTCTGGATGTCCTCGTCATACAGTTCGACCGAACTCAGATAGTGATCGAAGGAGGACTCGAGCTGACCCTGGCGCTGGTAGATGGCTCCCAGGGCCGAGTGGAAATAGGAGTCGAACGGGTTGTAGCAGTAAAGGCCTTCGAAGATCTTCCGGGCGTCCTCGAGCTTGCCTTCTTCCATCAGGTTGTAGCCCATGTCGGCGACCTGGTAGAGCTCCTCGGCCGAGAGGCCTTCCAGCTGGGCCAGGGTGATGTCACCAAGGAGGAAGCCCTTCACGGCTTCTTCGAGCTCTTCTTCCGTGCAGGTGTCTTCTTCGGTCAGGAGGTCTTCGGTCCAGAATTCATCGGAGTCGTCGGCGTAGACGGCCGAGGCGGAGACAATGTCGTCGGCTTCGGTAGCCGGGGCGGCAACGACTTCAGGAGCGGCTTCAGCGGCGAAGTCAGCAGTGCCGTCAGCGGCGACTTCAGACACGGTACCCGTGGCGAGGGGAGCGACGTTGAGAGCGGAATCGGCGTGAGTGTTGGCCTGCATTTTCGAACCTCCTGGTCGTTGTCATCGGGTGGCGGTGATCCGCCTGGGTGCCCCACGTATCGCGGGACAGGGGGGAGGAGTTGCTTGAAGAACTCAAGAAAGTGCCGGATCGCCGACTTGCAGCGATGAAATACTACGATCGTAGTGGATTGGGTGGTTGTTCACAGAGAGCGGTTGACGCTGCCTATTTCCTGAACGCTCGCTTCGCCTGGTGTCCGTGCGGTCGTTTGCGGAGCCGGGTCATCATCCCTTGTCGTTAAGTCGTGAGAAAAGCTACAAATGTAGTAATTTGTTGTGAATATTGGCAGTCACATTGCATAAATACGTACTGATGCGTAATGGCCGCCCGGGTCTCACCGCGGGGCCTGCCTTCTGAAACAAGAGTCGCGATCGCCGAGGCGTAGGTGCCTAGCGTTCCGGAATCGTCAGGATCGGCCACTGATTCCGTTTCTTCCACGTCTCTTCCACGTCTCTTCCACGTTGCTTCCTTCTGCGGGGCCCTACGCTTGGGGGCTCTTCCTGCTGGCTCCGACTCCTCAATTCCTCTTGCCTTCCGCTCACTCCATATGTTTTTCTAACGTTTGATACAATTCAAACGATCCAAACGTCCCCACGACGGAGTATCGCTTTGACCCGAACTCAGCCGGCCGACCGGCTTCGCCTGGACTTCATCCAAGACTTCGGCGAGGCCTATCAGCAGTTCGGACTCCCCCGCCTCATGGGGAGGATCGTGGGATTGCTCCTCCAGGAAGAAGGTCCCCTCAGCCTCGACGACATCGCGCAGCGGCTGCAGGTAAGCAAGGGCCCTGTGAGTCAGGTCATCCGGCGGCTCTCGGATCGCGGACTGGTCGTTCAGGCCTGGGTCCCTGGCGATCGGCGCCACTTCTACAGAGCGACCGACGACATCTTCGGCCGGGCCTTCACGAACCACACGGAACTCCTGGAGAAGAACCTCGACCTTGCGCGCCGGTTCGTGGGCCGTATCGACTCCGCCGAGGAGCGTGGAGCGGACTACTTCGAAGCGCGCCTCAGTGAGATGGAGCGTTTTTACAGCATGATGAACCGCCACCTCCGGGCGTTCCTTGCGGAGTGGCATGAGAGCAGGTTGCAGGGAGGAGCTGATGGGGTGTCTCGCTGACACCGTCGCCCCCACCAAGCTGTGCCCCGAGAGCAGGCTGCAAGGAGGACATGATGAGTCGTCTCACTGACCGGGTCGCGATCATCACAGGCGCGGCGGCGGGCCTCGGCCGCGCCGCGGCGGAACGGTTCGCCAAGGAGGGGGCCATCCTCTCCCTCTGGGACCGCGACGAGGAGCGGGGGAATGCCCTCGCAGCAGAGCTGGGCGAGGCGAACGTGCGTGCGGAGTTCCGCTCCGTCGACGTGGCGGACTCGGCAGCCGTGGACGCAGCAGTCCAGGCGATTCGGGACGAGTTTGGCCGGATCGACATCCTCATCAACAACGCGGGGATCACGCGGGACGGAACCCTCGTCAAAATGGAGGACGCGGCCTTTGACCAGGTCATCGATGTGAACCTCAAAGGAGTCTTCCACTGCGGTCGCGCCGTGGGCCGGGTCATGGTCGAGCAGGGCAGCGGGTCCATCGTCAATACCAGCTCGGTTGTCGCTCTCTACGGGAACTTCGGCCAGACGAACTATGTCGCCTCGAAGTCCGGAGTGATCGGAATGACGCGGGTTTGGGCCCGTGAACTCGGTCGGAAGGGCGTCCGTGTGAACGCGGTCGCGCCGGGGTTCATCGGAACCGAAATGGTCCAGGCCATGCCCGAGAAGGTTCGCGACATGATGAGTTCCCGAACACCCTTGGGGCGCCTCGGCCGGCCAGATGAGATTGCGGCCGCCTACCTCTTCCTGGCTTCGGACGAGGCGTCCTTCGTGAATGGCGCGGTACTCAGCGTGGACGGTGGGGTGATCAGCTGATGACGGTCCGCAATGCACGCGTCTTGGGGACGGGAATGTTTGCGCCGGAGCGGGTGGTTCCGAACTCCTGGTTCGATGAACAGCTCGGAGAGAATGTCAGCGACTGGCTGGTCGAGAACCTGACCATCCGGGAACGGCGCTGGTGCGGCGCCGATGAAAGCACGGCCGACCTGTCCGAGAAGGCTGCGCGAGCCGCCCTGGAGCGAGCCGGAGTCTCGGCGGAAGAACTCGATCTCATCATCCTGGCCACCGACACGCCCGAGTACGTCTCGCCCGCGACCTCCACCGTCGTGCAGCACCGGATCGGCGCAAAGAACGCAGGTTGTTTCGACCTCAACGCTGCCTGCTCGGGCTTCGTCGCCGCCCTCGACACGGGGGCCAAGATGATCCGCGCCGACGAGAGGATGAACAAGGTCCTCGTCATCGGCGCCTACGCCATGAGCAAGTACCTCGATCTCGAGGACAAGAAGACGGTCACCCTCTTTGCGGACGGAGCCGGCGCCGTCGTGCTCGGCTTGAGCGAAGAAGAGGGCAATGGCTGGCTCGGATCCCGTCTCCATGCAGAGGGGCAGTACAACGAGTGGATGGGTATCTACGCGGGTGGTACCCGGCAGCCCCTCGATGCCGAGGTTCTGGCGAACAAGGACCACAAGCTGAAGTTCGTGCGGAAGTTCCCCAAGGAGATCAACCCGACCACCTGGGAGCGCCTCATCCGTGAGGTCGTGACCGGAGCGGGAGCCGGGGCCGCCGCATCCGGAACCGGCTCAGACATCGCGGATATCTCGATGATCTTCTTCACCCAGATCAACATCAACAGCATCCGCGAAACCATGGACGCGTTGTCGCTACCGATGGAGCGCACGCACACGATCATGGACCGGTTCGGCTATACGGGCTCCGCGTGCATTCCGATGGCGCTGGCCGACGCGGATGCGAAGGGTCGGCTGAAACGAGGGGATCTCGTCGTGTTCATGGGTTCGGGAGGTGGTCTCGCTTTTGCGTGTACCGCCTTTCGCTGGTAAGGGGCAATTCGGTGAACGGTGAGGCGTCGCAATGATCGTTGCCGGCTGGATTCTCATCCTCGGATACATGGGGGTGATCCTCTTCTTCGTCGTTCGCGGAGCGAGACGGAACAAGAGCATGTCCGACTACGCGCTCGGCAACCTCGCGTTCTCTCCGGCTGCCGTTGGACTTGCTCTCGCGGCGTCGATGACCAGCGCGGCGACCTTCATCATCAATCCCGGATTCATCGCGCTCTACGGAGTCAGCGCGGTCATCTCCTACGCGGTGGTTCTGCCGATCGCCGCGATGATCTCCCTTGTCGTACTGACCAAGGGTTTCCGGCGACATGGAACAACGGTCAAGGCGCTGAGCCTCGCGCAATGGATGGGGACACGCTACGGGAGCGACCGGTTTTCGCTCTTCTTCGCTGTTCTTTCTTTCCTTCTTGTTACGTTCATCGTCCTCATCGTCGTCGGGCTGACCAAAGTGATCGCGGCCACACTCGCGTTGGGAGAACTTCCGGTCCTGATCGGAATCGTGGCCTTCATTTTCGGCTACATGATGTTCGGCGGCGCCAACTCGATGGTCTACACGAACACGGTTCAGGCCGTGCTCATGCTGGTGGTCGCGTTCATCCTTTTGGGATCGGGCTATGAGCACTTCAGTGACGGCGTGCAGGGACTTCTCGCAAGCCTCCGCGCCATCGACCCACCTCTCGCCGAAACGACGAACACGAAGAGCTTCCTCTTTCGGGATTGGTGGGAGATCGGGCTCGCCCAAATCGTGGTCGGTGTCGCGATCGTCTGCCAGCCCCACATCATCACCAAGTCCCTGCTTCTGAAGACCGACCGGGACGTGAACCGCTACCTGGTGGTCGGAGTGATCACCGAACTCATCTTCTTCACCGTCGTCGTGGTCGGTCTCTACGCGCGCCTCACCTTTCCGGACCTGACGGTCGACGGTACGCCTCTCAAGATGGATGGAATCGTCCCCGCCTATGTCCTTCACGAGCTGCCTGTCTATGCGGGCATCGTCGTTGTGATGGGACTGATTTCGGCGGGGCTTTCGACGCTCGAAGGGTTGATCCAGTCGCTCTCCACCACGTTCACCTCGGATCTCTTTCGGCCTTTGGCCGAGAAATCCCTGCCCCCGGCGGGGGAGGCGCGGGAGCAGCTGCTGCTCAAGGTGAACCGTGGTGCGATCGCGATCCTTGCCGTCGTGGCTGCGCTTCTTTCGTGGGACCAGATCCAGAATCCGAAGCTCAGCGTGGCCATCTTTGCGCAGAACGGCGTCTACGCATACTTCTCCGCTGCTTTCGTTCCGATACTCTTTGGGATGTTCTTACGGGACGTTCCCCGGATTGCGGTCTTTGTCGCCGCTCCTGTGGCGGTGGCCGTCCACTTCACGATGTATTACGGAAAGCTCGCGGTTCCCGGAACTTTGGCCACCGGAGAAAACCCCGGTGTTGCCGCAGCGGTGGCGATCCTCGTTTCGGTAACCATCGGCGCCGTCCTTTACCTGGTCGGAAGGAGGGCCGATGTTCCGGCCTGAAACCGACTGGCTGTCCCGCTGGGCGCGCTACACCCCGCAGCGGATGGTGCTGCGCGATCATGAGCGCGGGGTGGAGTGGACCTACGCCGAAGCGGATGCGAGGGCCGAAGCGCTCGTTCGTCATCTCGAAAGCCTCGGTCTTGCCCGGGGAGACCGTATTGCCGTCTTCTCGCGAAACCGATCCGAACTCTTCTTCCTCTTCTTCGCCTGCGTCAAGCTCGGCACTGTGCTCGTTCCGTTGAACTTTCGGCTCACCGGTCCCGAGATCGCGACGCTGATGCGTGACTGCGAGCCCAGTCTGCTGTTGGTCGAAGACGAAATCGCCGCGCCAATCGAGGGCATCGAGGTCACCTGCCGGAAGCAGGCCGTGGACTCGCTGACACCGTTCCTCTACGAGGATGCCGATGGTGCTCGAATGGGCACCAGCGAGGCCCGGGACGAAGACGTCACCTTCGGTTCCGAAGTGAACCGCGAGACCGTTGGCGGCGGGCACCCAGCGATCACGCGACAGAAAGAAGCGAGAAAACCCGCAAGCCCAGCGGATCTCGTGATGATCCTCTACACGTCCGGAACCACGGGGGTCCCCAAGGGAGCGATGGTGACCCACCAGATGCTCTTCTGGAACTCGGTCAACACCGGACTTCGGCTTGATCTCAACTCCGCCGATCACACCCAGAGCTATGCCCCGCTCTTCCACACCGGCGGTTGGAACGTGCTCTTTACGCCGTTTCTTCATCACGGGGCCTCGCACACCGTGCTCACCAGCTTCGATCCGGACCTCGTTCTCGAGCTGATCGAGAAGGAGCGGTCGACGCTTCTGTTCGGCGTGCCGACGATGCTCCAGATGCTGGTCGATTCACCACGCTTCGAGACGACGGATCTCAGCTCCCTTCGCTACGCGATCGTGGGCGGGGCGCCGATGCCTCTTCCTCTGATCGAAATCTGGCATGGCCGGGGCGTAGCGATCCGGCAGGGCTACGGCCTGACCGAGGTGGGGCCGAACTGTTTCTCGCTGCATCAGGACGACGCGGCCCGGAAGCGCGGTTCGATCGGCTTTCCGAACTTCTACATCGACGCGCGGATCGTCGGGCCGGACGGAGAAGACTGTGGAGTCGACGAGCCGGGTGAGCTTTGGCTTCGCTCTCCCGTCGTGACACCGGGCTACTGGCGGAAACCCGAAGAGACGGCTGCCTCGAAGACCGGCGAGTGGTTTCAGACCGGGGACATGATGCGGAAGGACACGGAAGGCTTCTTCTACGTCGTCGACCGGAAGAAAAACATGTTCATCAGTGGAGGGGAGAACGTCTATCCGGCCGAGGTCGAATCCGTCCTCGGAGCACACCCTGCGGTGCTCGAAGCCGCGGTCGTCGGTGTCCCCGATGAGAGGTGGGGTGAGGTCGGGCTCGCCTTCATCGTGATACGGGACGAGGCCGGGGGAGTGGAAGCCGTCCACGCGTCTCCGGAAGAGCTACAGAGACACTGTGAGACGTCCCTCGCCCGCTACAAGATCCCGAAGCAGTTCCGGTTCCTGGACCGGCTGCCTCGAAACGAGGCAGGAAAGATCGACCGCAAAGCGCTGACACAAGAAAGCAAGTACTCACAGGAGGATGTTTCGTGAAGATCCCATTCTTTCTCATGGCAACGGTAGCTGCCTCTGTCCTGGCCTTATCGGTCGGGTGCAGTGATGACGACGATGACAACCCGGTCACTCCGACCGAAGAGACCCCGGCCTGGGAAGGTACGTGGCTCAGTGCGGGTGACAACGTGGCCACGCTGCTCTCGACCTTCTTCGCCATCGACAGCGTTCGCGTCACGTTCAACGAGAACCTGACCGTCGAACTCGCGCAGCACGACACGACGACCATGACCTGGACGATGAACAGCGGTATCTACACCGTGACCGAATCCGAGTCGGGTTCGATTCACGCAGTCGAGATCAGCTACACCGGTACGCCTTCCTTCGATCAGGAAGGGATCATCGAAATCACCGATGGCAGTCCGGACATGATGCGACTCGAGGTCGTTCAGACGGTTCCTGACATCGGAGCGACGCCGTTGACTCCGGCGGACGGCTTCGGAGCGGATCCGACGCTCGGAGACTCGAACATCCAGACCTATGTACGGATTGAGTAACGGATCGACAAACCGGGGGATGGGCGGTGCCCGCGTCCATCCCGTCGTTCTTTGATTATCTGCACCTGTGCGTCGACGACGCGCGGACTCCGACGGAGACTGATCATGAAGAACCTCCCGTTCGGCACTCTCCCAAGCAAACGTTGGATTCAACTGACTTGGGAAAATGCACTTTGGATGCCTGTCATCCTGCTTCTGTTCGTCGCGGCCACAAGCGCACATGGACAGACACCCGCAAGTGAAGGCGGGACCGATCAGGAGGAGCCGTTCCCGGAGGAGCGGGAAGAGCAGGAGATCGATGAATTCAAGTTCATCGGCTATTACTTCATGCGCTCCGAGATGTCCAACGTCGCGCCCGAGAATCAATTCCTGAAGGGACAAGTCGTCGGACGTCTCTTCGGAGGCAACACGACGCGAACCTCGTCCCGCACGTCCCGCTACACGGAGCAGCGGTTTCTCCCGATGATCACGTATTCTCCCCGGCTCTTCGACGGCTGGGCGAAGATGCGGATGTCGTTCGAGTTCGACTGGACCTGGGGAGATGCCAACTACGGAGCGGGGGGCAACTTCGGCGGAGGTTTCTCCGGCGACTTCGTCAACATGCAGACGCAGAACCTCTTCGTGGAGTTCCGGCCGAAGCCAAACCTCTTCATCAATGCCGGTCTCCTTCGCCTCTACGACAACGTTCAGGTTCCCTACTACACGTTCACCGACCACCTCATCTACAAGGGCTACCGACTGGCTCTCTTTGGTTCGGACGCGACGGGCGTGGGCCTCCACTGGTTCTATGACACGGACAAGCGGGTCAAGCTCGGCGCCTATCAGCTCTACGAAAACAACGTGGAAGAGGATGATGATGTCGTTCTCTTCGAGATGGACCACGAGAAGGATTTCGGACTGGAGACTTCGGCCGGCCTCTCCGTCCACTACCTGAGGGACCACGCCAACGGGGAAGGCGGTGTGTCGATCCTGGGACAGGGGCTGAACTCCGGTCTCAGCGACTACAACGGCGTCTTCAACTTCGATCTTGGTGGGGAGAAGTACGAGGCGGACATCTTTTGGCTGGGGACGCATGCGCACCAGGATCCGCTTCTCGCTCAGGGGCGGTTTGGTTGGTCCGGATTTGCTTTCTGGAACGTCGGGCAGGTGCAGACGGCGAACCGGACGGTCGACATCAGCGGTCTCGCGACCAACCTGCGACTCGCCCAGCGCTACGGCGAAAGCAAGATGGACCAGGTGGCGCTGGACATGGTGTTCACGACTGGTGACGACGACAACATCCAGGGTGGCTACAACGGCGTTCTGACCGGCAACAACTGGACAGCCCCGGGCGCCGTGTTCTTCAGTCACGGTCTCTACCTACTCTTGCCGCATGGAAACGTCGTCAACCGGTTCAATGCGGCCGTCATCGACATCCAGAATCTTGGGTACGGGCTGCAGGCTGCGTCTCTCACCGCGTCCAAGGAACTGGTTCCGAACAAGTGGCTCGTGAAGACCGCTCTCGGCGCAGGACGGGCGACGTCGACGCCGGAGTCGATCGAAAAGAACATCGGAGTCGAAGCGAACCTCAACCTTCGCTACCGACTGCGCGTCTTCATGGATCTCGAACTGCACGCGGCCCACCTCTGGCTCGGCGACTTCTACGACTCCCCGGTCGTGAACGGAAATCTGGACACGCGTCCGAAGGATCCGTGGACCGCATTCGTCACACTCAAATGGATCATGTTCTAGAAGGGGGATGCCATGAAGACCGCTCCAACAACTCGGATCCGACTCGCTCTCTCGTTACTTCTGTTCATCGGAGGCATGCTCGTGACGCTTTCGACCGGCTGCTCGAGCAACGCGAACTTTTATCACCTTCCTCCTCTCGAGTTCGATCAGGTGGACTACCAGTATCCGGTGGAACGGGCCGCCGTCCGGAACCTCGAGGTTGGGTACATCGACGTGGGCTCGGGTCCCGAGACTCTGATTCTGATTCACGGGCTGGGTTCGAACGCCAAGGCCTGGCTGCGAAACATTTCCAGTTGGGGTGAGGAGTACCGCGTCATCGCGGTCGACCTGCCCGGCTACGGCTACTCGAGCAAAGGGGACTATCCCTATTCGCTCTCCTTCTATGGACAGGTTCTCACGGAGCTCCTCGACGGATTGGAAATCTCAGAAGCCACGTTCGTCGGCCACTCTTTGGGAGGGCAGATTGCACTCGTGACCGCGCTCGAACATCCAGAGCGGGTGTCGAAGCTCGTACTCTTTGCTCCTGCCGGGTTCGAGGAGTTCACTCGCGGCGAGAAGCAGTGGTTCAAGAACGTGATGACGGTTGAACTCGTGCGGGATACGCCGGTGCGCGGAATCGCGGAGAATCTGCACGCGAATTTCTATGACACTCCCGTCGAGGCCGAGTTCATGATCGCGGACCGGATCCAGGTGCGCGGTGCGTCCGACTTCGAGGACTACTGCTACGCCGTCACCCGCAACGTCGCTGCCATGGTCGACGATCCGGTGTTCTCGCGGTTGGAGCAGATCAGCCAACCGACGCTCGTCGTCTTCGGAAAGAACGACGGGCTGATTCCGAACCCGTATCTCCACGGTGGCTACACCCAGGACGTCGCCGAGAAGGGCGTGGCGGCTCTTCCGAATGGCGAACTCGAGATCGTGCCCGAATGCGGGCACTTTGTTCAGTTCGAGCGTCCGGACGTGGTGAACCCCTTGGTGCTGGAGTTCCTGCGCCGCAACTGACGACGTCTGCAACATCAAGTCGCACAACAACCTACAGTATGGTCGGTCGAGCGCGGGCGCCGGAATGGGCATCTCAAGTCGTTAACGGACAAGAGGTTAGTCCTGTAGAGACCCGTTTTAGACCGCCTCCTCAAACTGCCGACATTCTTCGTTTCCGATCTGGTCCACGCCGATCGGGGGCGCCCTTGACAGAAAAGTCGCAGTCTTCAGGAGGAGTCTATGTTCCACACAACACCGCACGCCTCGACCCGCCCCGTTGGGGGCCGCAGCGAAGCCGGTGCCCGACGACGGCAAGCTCTGCTCTCACTTGCCATGTTTGTCGTGCTCATCCTTACGTGCGGGCAGGATACGGATGCGCAAACGCTGATCGAGGACGAGATCTGGGGAACGCTTAGCCTCGCCAATAGTCCGTACCTCGTCGTTGACCACATCGCGGTTCCTGAGGATTCAACTCTGATCCTGCAGGCTGGGGTCGAAGTTCACTTTCGGTCGGGTAGCTACCTGTTGCTCCGGGGGAACCTCGTGGCGGAGGGCACTCCGGAGAGCCCGGTTTACTTTCGCAGCGAGTTGGCAGAACCGGATCCTGGTTCGTGGCGGAGTGTCATCCTTCGAACCGGTGCGAACGTCGACTTCACCGAGACTTGGATCGAGGACGGCGGGGCAAACACCAACGAAGGCGGAATGTCCTCGTCCCTGGGAACGGCCGGGTCCATCGTGTGGAACGGGGGAGGCGTTCGCAATTGCGGTGATCACGGCATCTCCGTCAACGCCGATCTGTCTGAGTTCCGAAACCTGACGATCGAAGACAACGCGGGCGATGGGCTGGCTGTCGTCGCGACGACGCCGCCGGTCCTCGAAGCGCTTCAGGTGAACAACAACTCCGGTATGGCCATAAAGATCACGGGAGCACCGGGGGACGTGCCCCTGGGTCTTTCTGGGACCGGCAACGGACTCAACGCCATCTATGTCGACGACCAACTCGGCGGAGACAGCCTTCCTCAAACCTGGACTTGGGACGCCAATCCGAACTTTCCCGTCGTTGTGAACCGGTTGGAGATCCAGAACGGAAACGTTCTGCGAGTGGCGCCCGGCGCCGTCGTCAAGTTCAACGACTCCGGTGCCTACCTGAGAGTTTGGTCCGGCTCCCGGCTGGAGACTGTCGGGGGGACTGACGTCTGGTTCACTTCTTTGGCCGACGATTCCCGAGCTGGAGACACGAACGGGGATGGAGCATCTCAGGGAAGCCCCGGCGACTTTCGCAGCATTCTACTTCGGGAGAACTCGTCCCTCTTCTTCCGGGACACCTATGTCAGCTACGGCGGAGCCAACTCGGAAGGACTCCTCCACAGCAACGACGGTTTCATGGCTTCCCTCGATTGGGAAGGCGGCGGGTTGATCGGAGGTGGTGACCACGGTATCGACGTCAACTGTGTGGAGACTCGCCTTCGCAACCTCGCCGTCAACGACCACGCCGGTCACGGTCTTGCCATCAACCCGACGTTCGCCCCGGAGCTCGACAGCATCGATGCCAACGGGAATGGGCTCTATGCGATCTATCTCGAGGCCAATCCCGGTCACCTCCCGAACACACTTACCGGTTCGAACAATGGGGTCAATGGTGTCGTCGTCGGCGGAGATCTCGCATCAAACGATCCGGCCGGCACCTGGGTCTGGAGTCACAGTCCTGGCTTTCCCGTCGTCATTGAAGACGTCGAGGTATCCGCTGCAAACACTTTGGAGATCGAACCCGGATCGGTCGTCAAGTTTCTGGACTCGGATGCGTTTCTGTGGATCTTCGGAGCCCTGAATGTTCCCTCAGGTGGAGGCACGACCTGGTTCACCTCGCTTGCCGACGATGCACAGGGCGGGGACACGAATAACGACGGGGCGGCCAGCCTCCCCTGGCCCGGAGACTGGCGCCATGTTGCCTTGCGCGCCGGAGCTGTGGCCAACCTGAACGACACCTGGTTCGCCTACGGCGGAAGCACGGGGCAAGGTCAGTTCATCTCGTCCCTGGGCACAGCCGCGGATGTCGTTTGGACGGGAGGCGGATCGGCTGCGTCCGCTGCGGACGGCGCACGCTTCGTCGTCGATCGGTTCACGGCCACTGGAGTCCAGTTCCTCAGCAACGAAATGTCGGGGCTTCGGTTGACGCCGTCTGACTCCGCGATTGCGACGAGCTGCGAGTTCGTAGGCAACGAAGGCCTCACCGTATTGAACCTCGACGAAGATGTCATCGTCGATGCCACGAACAGTTGGTGGGGACATGTCAGCGGACCGTACGACCCCACGGACGGAAATCCGGACTACAATCCCGACGGTTTGGGCGGACCCGTCTCGGATTTCGTCATGTATCGCGACTGGGCTCCGGCCCCGACGGGCAACCAACCTCCGTCCGCCTTCACGCTGCAGACGCCGGAGGACGGGACCTACGTCTACGGCGAGTTGGTCGAGTTCACGTGGGATGCAACTGTCGACCCGGAAGGGGAAGACGTTGTCTATGACCTCGAGTTCTCGACCATCACAAGTTTCGGAAGTGCGGTCTACGAACGCGTGGAAGGCCTGACCGCAACCGAGTGGACCGTCGATACGAGCGCGCTTCCATTCGGGACCAGCTACTGGCGAGTGGTCGCACGCGACGAAGGTTTGGGCCGAAGGATCGCGAGCCCCGGCTTCCACCGCATCGACAACATCCCGGCGACGGACGCAGAAAACCCGACCGACAACCGACGGTTGGCCTTCGAGACCTCACGGGTTCAGCCCAACCCGGCCGCGGCTCGGAGCGAGTTGGTCTTTTCCCTCCCCAAGACCGATCAGGTCACGGTGCGGATCGTTCGAGTCGACGGTCGCCTGGTACGGACCGTGCATGACGGTGTGCTGCCGCAAGGTCGTCACACGGTGGCCTGGAGCGGGGAGGACGCTCGAGGAGAACGGGTGGCAGCAGGAGTCTACTTCTATCAGTTGACGACTTCCGCTGGGCAACTGGTGGAAAGAGTTACGGTGCTGCGGCAGTAGTGTCTCGGAAGGAATTCGTCTGCCGCTCCCGCCGGCTAACCAGGCCGCGTCGCTCGCGTCGTTCGCCCCGAAGGGACCTCGTCGATGTCCTTTCGGGGCGGCGATATCTGGCCGGTCCGACCGGGATGACCTTTCCTTGGTAGCCACAGTCGCGCTCCGCTATCCTTCAGATGACACAAAAGGTCCGCTCGCCGCCGGTGGTGCCTTCTGTTCCGTGCGGAGCCTGTTCTCCCCACGTCGTTCCAATCCCCAAGACGTTTCCGAAGGGTCCGGACTATGTGGAACCGTATTGCGACAACGCGCGTGGATCTTGCCCTTGATACGACATTCGGTCTCGAGCTGAAACGTGTCAGCGAGGATCTTCGGTACCGGTTGAACCAAATCGCCGCCGGACTCTTCCTAATGATCGCTTTCGCTGCTTCCGATCCCGCGATGGCTGTGGAGCTGCGAGCGATTGCGGACGTTGCCAGCGTCGACAGCTATCGGACGCACTCCTTCATGCGGTTCGGGGACGAGCCACCGGCGCAGCATGTGGAGGTCAGCGGAGTCTTCGCGAAGAGCCCCGAAGCTCACGACATTCAAGTCAGCGTCACCGAGGGTCGTCGCAAGCCGTGGATCTATTATCTGCGCCGTGAGAACGGCGTCCTTTACTCCGGCTCTGGTACTCGATGGAACGAGATCGATAAGTTCGATCTGACCGAGTTGTCGATCGTGGAGCCTGAGGATCTTCTCGAGATCGGGCCCAAGTTGGATGAGGTTGCGACGGAAGAACTGGATGGTCGCAAAGTGATCCATCTGAGAGGCAACAAAGAGGATCTCCCCGACATTGGGGGGAGTTCGGATGCGATCGAGTTCTCGCGGACGGACAAGGCGACGGTCGACTTGTGGGTGGACGCGGAAGAGTTCTTCGTCGTGAAGATGCAGATCGACGCGGAAGTCAAGCAGGGGTCGGATGTCCTGAATGTCGCGTTCGGGTACGAGGCGTCGGACTTCAACGACGTGCCGGCGATCGAGCCGATCGCCCCAGACCAGCTCGAGGGCGGTTCGCCGAAGTAGGACGCGTTTTCCGGTCACACGCTCGAGCGATCCCGGTACCCGCAATCGGGAGAGGGTTTTGTTGCGACTGCAGAGGTGACGCTGAGCCACTCGTGGGTGGGCGCGTCATCTTTGCGGTGCGCTCCTGAGTTCAAGACCCAGCGCCTTTACTCTCGAAGGAGTCTCCCATGCGAGTTTCGTATCCGAGCCTAGCCTGTCTCGCCGCCCTCCTGACCGCCGTATCTCCGACTCTGGCGGAGACCTACCAGAACACCTGGAGCTACACCTACGACGAAAACGGCCTCGCCGACGGGGTCGAGGATATGGCGATCGATGCGGACGGCAACGTCATCGTGACCGGAGAGGTTTCGGTCGAGCCGATCTTCGGCGGCGACATGGTCACGATCAAACTCGATCCGGATGGAAATGTTCTCTGGACCGCTTCGTAGTTTGGGCGTGGCCATTGGCGCGGACGGATCGGTCTACTGTGCCGGTCAGACCGGTGGAGGGATCACCACGGACGCAGACATCGTTGCCGTGAAGTACTCGTCCGAAGGGGATGAACTGTGGACCTACCGATATGACCATCCGTACGACGGCCTCGATCGAGGCACCGACATCGCGGTGGACGGCGCCGGAAACGCCTACATCAGCGGGTACAGCCAGGTCGGGCTCTCCGAGTACCACTTCACGACGATCTCGCTTGACGCGTCCGGAGCCGAGCGGTGGATCACGACTGTAGAAAGCCCGGATGGGCTCGGCTGGAACATCGCCCTCACGGAAGATGGAGACGCGATCGTTGCCGGGTACGACGCCTTCCGATTCTCAACGATTCGGTACGACGGAGCGACGGGAGAGGTGGAGTGGAATCGGACCTATTCACTTGGTTTCGGCGCCCAGGCGTTCGACCTGGCCATTGACGATGCGGGGGACATCTACGTCACCGGTAGTGTCGGAACGGGTGCCAGCGGCCTCGAACTCGACTGGGCCACCGTCAAGTACGGCCCGGATGGCGACCTGCTTTGGCAACACCAGTACGACGGACCCGACCAAACGATCGACGAAGGCGCCGCGGTCGCCATTGATGAGGTGAACGCTCGGGTACTCCTGGCCGGTTACAGCACGGGCATTGGATCATCGGCCGACATCACGACCCTGAGTCTCGATGCCGCCACCGGCAACCAACTCTGGGTTGCGCGTGCCAACGGTCCACAGGACGGACTGGACACAGGAGACGACGTTGTCGTCGACGGGCTCGGCAACGTCTATGTCGTCGGGACTTGGGTGGCCGCGGCGGGCGGAGTTCGGCGTCAGGTCCTGCTCGGCTACGACATGGAAGGAGAAGAGCGCCTCCTCGAAACTCTCGGCGTGGGTGGCAGCTACTACGGCGACCAGGTCCGGCTTCCGGCGAGCGGCGGGCCTGTCTTTACGTCCGGATCGGCTGCCGGCGACTACTCGGTGGCGAGATTCGATTCCGACAACCCGGCGGAGGTTGGTACGACAAACCTCTCTGCTTCCATGCTTCGTGTCTTCCCGGCGGTTCCGACTCCGTTCAACTCTGAGACCCGCCTCCGCTTCGAACTGTCGGAAGCTGCGGACATCAAGATCGAGGTGTTCGACGCCGCGGGCCGGTTGGTTCGTACGCTTGCCTCTGGCACGCAGGGGGCCGGATCGCATTCGATGGTCTGGAATGGCCAGGACGACCATGGGCGCAGTTTGACCCCCGGCGTCTATTACTCGCGGGTTCAGGCGGGACCTCACTCTCAATCCGGGCGGGTCGTGCTCTCTCGGTAGAGTGTTCTCTCGCTCCTCACTCGTGTAGCTCTTGGAGTATTCTTTGAGGCATGGTCGAACCTGTCCGCCAGGCAATCCACTCCGGCGCCGCCGAGGAGCTTCGTAGACTCCTTCGGGAGGACCCCGCTCTCACTCATGCCGATGTTGGCTACGGTGACGGCAGTTCGAACACGGCGCCACCTCTTCATCTCGTTTGCGACGCGGTCTTCCGGAAACTCATCAGTGAAGAACAGGCGTTGGCCCTGACCGACGTTCTGTTGGATGCGAAGGTCGACCTGGAACATCGATTCGCGAAGTCCGGTGACTCGTACCTGATCTCGGCAGCGAGCCTCGGCGTGGAAACGGTGGGCATTCGGATGGTCGAGCAAGGCGCCGATGTCAGCCGCGTCGGCTTGTTCGGGGCGACCGCCCTGCACTGGGCGGCATTCATGGGGCTGGACCGGATGGCCCACGCGCTCTTGGCTGCCGGCTCGGACTTGGAGCTCCGCGATCAGGAGCATCAAAGCACGCCGCTCGAGTGGGCACTGCATGCCTGGGAGAACGGGACCAACGGGCGCCGCGAGCGACTTCCTGAAGTTGCGTCCGTTCTGGTCGCCGCCGGGGCACGTGTTCCTGAAGATGCCCGAAGTCGGGCGCGGGACAACGACGACGAGATGGCGCGGGCCCTGAGCTGAGCATGCCGGCTGGCTCCACCTGACAGAACGACGCAGTCCCCGCTAGTCCCAGTTACCGCAGCACGTCCAAGTGGGATCGGGTATGGCAGGATTTGATCGATCTTCGTCATTGCTGCCAAACGTCTTCAGGCCTCATGGTTTCACCATGACGAAGACGAAGAAGGCACCCCGGCGAATCGTGGCCCTGGGCTTTCCCGGCGTTCAGATCCTTGATCTGGTCGGCCCGATTGAAGCGTTCACCGCGGCCAACCAGTGGATCGATGACGGCGACGGGTATGAAGTCGAGTTGTGCGCGGAAACCAAGGATCCGATCCGGGTTTCGTCAGGGCTGGAACTCATTCCAGAACGAAACCTGGCGTCGGTGTCCTCCTCCAAGAAGCCGATCGATACGTTGTTGGTCCCGGGGGGACTCGGCACTCGGGGCGTGTTCGAGTCTTCGAAAGTCATCCGCTGGATTGGCCGGACGGCTGACCGGTCGCGACGTGTGGCTTCGGTCTGTACCGGCGCGTTTCTTCTGGCAAAGGCCGGCCTTCTGGGAGGCCGTCGAGCCACCACGCACTGGGATTCCTGTGAACTCCTGGCTCGATTGTTTCCTTCGATCGAAGTCGACCCGGATCCTATCTATGTGCGGGATGGGTCAGTGTACACCTCCGCAGGTGTGACGGCCGGGATCGATCTGGCCTTGGCGTTGATCGAGGAAGATCACGGTCGGGACGTCTCTCTCCAAGTCGCTCGCAACCTCGTCATGTTTCTCAAGAGACCGGGCGGACAGTCTCAATTCAGCGCCCAACTCTCGACCCAGTTTGCGGAGGCCGACGAGTTGCGTGACCTCCAACAGTTCATTCAGGAGAACCCCGGCAAAGATCTGCGCGTCGAAGCACTCGCTCGACGCGTTGCGATGAGCCCGCGACACTTCGCTCGCGTCTTTCGCGCCGAAGTCGGCGAGACACCGGCGCGTTATGTCGAAGCGGTGCGCGTCGAGTCAGCTCGGCGGCATCTCGAAGACTCCGACGAGCCGTTGGAGCGGGTGGCCAGAGTCTGCGGCTTCGGGTCGAGTCTGACGATGAAGCGGTCCTTCCTGCGCCAGATTCATGTCGGACCCGCGGAGTATCGCGGACGCTTTCGAAGAGGATCTGCGGTCAGCGTCGGTGAATCTATCTACAAACGAGATCGGAGGTCGGATCGATGAAGACGGTAGGAATCGTCGTGTTTCCGGATAGCGAGGAGTTGGACTGGGCCGGGCCCTACGAGGTGTTCGGAATGGCGTCGGGTGTCGGAGCCGACCTCAAGGTCGTGACGCTCGCCGAGACATTGGAGCCCGTCCGATGTGCCAAAGGACTGCGCGTCGTTGCGGACCACACGCTCGACAACGCCCCGAAGCTCGATGTTGTGCTTCTGCCCGGCGGAACTGGGACGAGAAGTCAGATCGAAAACAAGGCGCTGCTGGACTGGCTGCGCAGCGTGGCTCCGGCGAGCGAATGGGTCACGAGCGTGTGTACCGGAACTGCGATCCTGGCGGTCGCCGGGTTGGTTGAAGGGAAACGCGTGACCACTCACTGGACCTACGTCGATGGTCTTCGGGAACTCGCTCCGAAAAGCGAGGTCGTGGATGACATGCGCTATGTGAGGGACGGGAAGGTCGTGACGGCGGCCGGCGTCTCGGCAGGAATCGACATGTCGCTCTGGTTGGTGGGGCAGATGTTCTCGCCGGAGGTCGCACGCTCGACGCAGAAGATGATGGAATACGATCCTGCGCCGCCGTATCAGGCGGCCGTTTGATTAGAACGCACCGCGAGCCGGCAAGCCGACGCATGATCCATAGAAGTGGCTTCTATAGATCATGCGTCAGATCATGCGTCAGGCCCGGGACTATCGGAACTGGGCCTTGATCTCTCCCCAGGACCGCTCGATCGTCGGAACGATGTCGCAAGGGTTGGGATCACAGGCCGTATCATCCCCCTGATACGCCCCGCCGGCGCCCTCACAATCCTCGAGTGGCAGGACCTCGCAGTCTCCTTCGGTGAAGCAGCATGCCCCGACGACCGGCTGTGAACATGGATTCGGATCGCACTGCGTTCCATCTCCCTGGAAGTCGCCGGTGCAGTCGGTGGAGAGAACCACCACACAGGATCCGTCGGGTAGACAACAGGCTCCCGGCGAGCTTGCGCCGGGGCATGGGCGGAACCCATCCGTCTTGAACCCAAGTGAGCCCAAGCCGGCAATCGGATCGAGGTTTGCGGGTACGTCGTCGTCAGCGAAGTTGGCGCCCTGTGTGGGATGTGGGATCAGGTCAAACGACGCGGCCTGCCCGCTGTCGACGTAGCCGGCAAACCAATAGACGGTGGTTAGCGACGCTTCCTGGGCCGTCGACCAGGTGACGGCGGTCCCTGTGCCGGAGTCCGGCCAGTTCGATTGAGGTAGTTCGAAATCGCCGCAGGGCCCGCCGTCCAGGACGATCAGACATTGGGGATAGGCGACACCAAAAGTCACTCCCGCCAGACGCGGGGCGGAGCCGTTGTGGAAGGCAGCCAGAACTTGGAAGACGACAGGCCCTTCCTCGTCGACGCGCGTGATCGCGTCCTCGCACGTGCCCAACGACGATTCGCAGAACTGCCCGTCGGACGTGTAAGCGAGCTCCGAATCGTGGTGGAGAATCAGCGTGCCGCCGGCGTGTGGTCCGCGCGCGAGGCCTGGCTCCGGTGAACGCTGAATGCCGGTTCGCATCGTGAGAGGCGCGTTACACGGAATCGGACAGTCAGTGTCGGCGCATGCCGTTCCAGCCCCTTGGAAGGTTCCGCCGGCGTCGTCGCAGGCAAAGTCGAACATCTCCATGCAGCTTTGGTCCGGAAGACAGCAGGCGCCGAAGTCCGGTTGCGGACATGGGTTCGGATCACACTCGACACCGTCACCGAAGTACGAGCCGAGAACGTCTTCGCACTCGAATGCGTTCAGGAACTGGCAGCTTCCGTCGGCGAAGCAGCACGCGCCATCCGGGGGTTGTGGACACGGGTTGGCGTCACACGCAATATCGTCACCCAGGTAGTCCCCACCCAGGTCCTCGCAAGCGAAGAAGGAGACGAAACTGCAACTGCCGTCCGCGAAACAGCACGCGCCGCTCGGAGGTTGAGGACAGGGGTTCGGTGTGCACTCTGTGTCCTCTCCCAGGAACTCGTCATCGCATGTGTCGAATCGCCGGATCTCGCATGTACCGTCCGGGAAGCAGCATGCGCCCGCTCCGTCGACCAGGACAGTAGCGCCGATTCCAAGAGCCTGCGTCGGGCCCCAGGCGATCGAGACATTGTTCCAGCCGGTCGGGAACCCGAGTCCCGGCGCAACGTACGTGTAGGGCTTTCCACCCGGACCGTCGGTATCCGCGCCGACAAACCACGCTGCGACCGTTTCCGGCCATTGGCCCCAGTACCCCACCCACCAGGCGGACCCGGTAGGAGACGCATTGATCGCGATCTCGTGACGACTGAGCGACGGCCAAAAAGCGATGGGGCCGGGGTCGACGTCGACGGCAACCTGGATGACCGCCCCCGGAATCCCGCCGATGTCCTGCCATACGTAGGCATCGAGGAGTTGGCCGTTCTGGTTTCCAACCTGCGACAAGTCCAGTGTGATTCCGCAAATCGTCGCGCCGCCCACTTCATACCGTTCCGCGAGCGATCCGAAGCAGGTCGGCAACTGGCCCCCGTACTGCCACGCGTACCCGTTCTCGTAGGTTGCGTCGGCGTTGAAAACCAGTTCTCCACATCCACGCTGGGCCGTGTCGACAACCCGACCGCGGCCATGGCCAAGCCCGACCGGTTCGCCGGGCGGGATCTCGGAAAGGTCCCCGACGAATCCGGCTTCGGCCAGCGTCACGGGCGTACCGTCGCAATCCAGAGTCAGGCAGGCGTTCGCGTCACACGGAATGCCTTCTCCCAGGAAGATGCCTCCATCGTCCAGACATGCACCCAAGACCTCCTGTACGCACGCATCTCCGAAGCAGCAGGCTCCGGTCATGTCACAAGGATTGGGATCACAGGAGGTCACGTCGCTGACAAAAACCCCTCCCTGGGTCACGCAGTCTTCGATCAAGAGGACGAGACAGCTCGTGTCCTCGAAACAACACGCACGAACCGGCTGCGGACAAGGATTGGGATCGCAAGGGATGTCGTCGCCCAGGTACGTGTCACCCAGATCGTTGCAAACGGTCACTGTCGTGAAGATGCAGGTACCTTCCAAGGCGTTGCAGCAGGCTCCCTCGGGCGGTTGAGGACACGGGTTCGGAACGCAGGAAACATCGTCGCCGAGATACTGGTCGCCAAGATCGATGCACTCCCGCTCGGTCCGGATCGTGCACGCTCCGTCGACGGCTCGGCAGCACGCTCCTTCCGGAGGTTGCGGGCAGTCGTTGGGGTTGCAGTTCGTGCCGCCGCCTTGATACTCGCCCTCGCACTGCGGCTCCTCCCGAATAACGCAGGAACCGTCGGGGAGGCAGCACGCTCCGAACATCGTCCCGATCTCTACGTTGGAGACTCCGATCGCGAGGGCCTGGGTCGGTCCCCATGCTGCGGAAACATTTCCCCATCCGGTGGGAAAGCCGATTCCCGGCGCGTAGTTGGTGTACGGGCATCCGCCGAAACCGTCTGTATCGGCGCCGATGAACCATCCGGCGACACTTCCCGGCCAGTTGGCCCAGTATCCGGCCCAGAGATTCCCTGTCGTCTCGCAGGTGACGCCCAGGTCAATGAGGTGGCGGCTCAGTGAGGGCCAGAAGGCGACGGGTCCAGGATCAACACCGACGACCACGCAGGCCACCGCCCCCGGAGATCCGGCCGCGTCGTCCCAAATGTAGGCGTCCAGCGTCTGGCCGTTCTGGTTTCCAACCTGTGAGAGGTCGAGGAGCACGCCACAAACGGAAAGTGGTCCGTTGTAGCAATCCGCAAAGGCGCCGTACTCGGGAGCGACGATTCCGCCGTACTGCCATGCGTATCCGTTTTCGTAGGAGCCGTCCGCGTTGAAGAGATCGAACGGACAGTTCCCACGTTCGCCCGGAACGAGGATCCCCTGCCCGGCTCCCGTGGCTGCTGTCGCCGCCTTGTCGGCGAAGGAGGCCGAAGGCGTCAGAAGGAGAAGAGAGACGCAGGCCAGAGCGGCTACTACGGTCGCAGAGTTCGAGAGTATTCGACGAGACATAGATCCCCCCGGTCGAGTCTGGTGTGAAAGAGATCGACAACTGAGAGAGGGGCTGCCGGTATGGAACGCCGAATACGGCGTTCGCACGAACCGCAGAAAGTATACGGGGCCGTGTTGGTTCCGGTCCAGCGTCTTCGACGAATCAGGCCGCCGGGCTCTCTGCCCAGCGGCCTGATCGTGCTGCACCCACACTGGAGGACTTGGCTGGGTGCGACATCTCGGTCCCGCGCCAGCGGGACCTGGATTTGGATCCGGCTAGATCGGCAACCAGTAGGTCATCTTGACCAGGAACGTGTTCTCGGGCTCGCGGCCAAAGATCGGGTCCGTACCCAGGTCGTTGTCGAAGTCGGCGTTTCCGAAACTCCGCTCCTGATACTGATTCCGGCTCTGCGTCCAAACGAGGTAGATGGTGCTCCCCGGTCGGTACTCCCAGCGTCCGACCAGATTCAGGTTCATCGACGCGAAGGAGAAGTCGTAGTCGGTGACGCGGAAGCCCTCGGCGGAGTAGTGACTCAGGTCATAGCTGTCCGGCCGAACGAGCTGACGCGGATCGGTGTAGTCACCCGTCGTGATGAAGGGCTGTGCGTAGAGTTCGAGCGACAGATTGCGGTTGAAGAGGACGTTCGTCCGCAGAGTGACGTCCAGCGTACGTTGCTGAATCTTTCCAAAGACGTAGCTGACGCCGCCGATTCCGCCGGTCTGGTTCTCGAAGTTGTCCAGATGCTGAGTGTCGTCCAGGCGATAACGGAAGCCGAGATCCAATTCGTGATTGATCGACGAGGACTGTGTCCAGTTCACGCCAACGGAGTTGCCGAGCGAATAGTTGTCGGCCACATCCGCGTAATAGCTGCCGCTGTATCCGGCCGAGAAGGACTTGCGAGAGTCCGAGTTGACTCCCCACCAGGCGCCGTAGGTCGTCGGTTCATCCATGAGCGGGCCGCCGCCGGGGATGTTCGCCCGATCGCCGTCGGCCAGGGTGACGGTGGAGCGGGTCTCGAAACGCTGCGTTCCTTCCGGGATGAACTCGACGCCCCAGTTGAAACTCCAGTAGTTCGTGAACTGCATCCAGCCATTCACGTTTCCGTTGGAGAAGTTGCGATGGCCTCGGCCGTAGGACCAGATCTGCTTGGACGGATCGTGCAGGTCATAGCCGGTGCGTCCGGCGTAGAGCCAGCTCTTGTAGATGTTGAAATACACGTTGCCGCGGTTCCAGGTGTCGCTCTTGCCGTCGGGGTTGTAGTTGTATCCGAACCATCCACCGGTGTTCATTTCGTCGGGGGAGCCGAGGAATCCGGCGTCGTTCGGATCCAGCTCGTCACTTTCCCAACGCGTCCAGGCGCCGCCGCTCCAGGTGCCGCCTCGCTGGAAACCGAAGTCACCGCCGGTGCCGTACTTCTTGCCCGGAGTGACGCGGGTGTCGCCATCCATGAACTCTTCGGGATCGACGATGGTGCCGACGAAGGCTCCGGAGAACGTGTACTTGCGGTCTGCCGTACGGTAGCGAACGTCGAGACCCGTGCTGTAGCCCTCGCGTGAAGCCCGATCGCCATACTCTTCCCGGTCTGCTTCGTTGACGACCGCGGTTTGCATCGCGTTGACGGAGACGCGACCGTCCAGCCACTCCTTGCCGACTCGGGTCACGGCGTAGTGCGAGCGCCGTTCTCCGCTCTTCAGGAAGTTGTGAGTTTGTCCCGGTTCGGTAACGTCGGTCGTGGCGTAGAGGCCCGCCACCGAAACATCGCCCGCCGTCTTTCCAGTCAGCTTGGCGGCGGCACGGATTCGGGACGTTGCGCCGCCTGTTCCGATTCGGCGGGAGTAGAAGAGGGTGAAGTCCGGCATGTCGAAGAACCGGGCGCCTTCGATGAAGAAGGGACGTTTTTCGCTGAAGAAGGTCTCGAACGGGGACAGGTTGAGCACGGCGGGATCCGCCTCGACCTGGCCGAAGTCCGGCTGGAACGTCGCGTTGAGGCTGAGGTCGGATGTGATGCCGTACTTCAGGTCGACGCCGAAGTTCTGGAAGTCATCGTGCTCCTCGTCGCCGGTCATCGAAGGATCCGTCGTGCGTGCGACGGCGTACGGATAAATTTCGAGCTGACGGGGCGCCGGCACGTTTTCGATGCCGTGGAGCTCACCGAAGTGGCTGGTGAATCCGGAAGTGTCCCGGTCCCACGTCACCCACGCCGTGTCTTCGCCGCGGCCGTGCATGTAGCGGTAGACCTGCAGTCCCCAGCGGTCGCTCGACTCGCGGTACCGGATGGAAGAAAAGGGGATGCGCAGCTCTGCGTACCAGCCGCTCTCGTCCTCGTAGGTTTCGGCCTGCCAGACGGCGTCCCAATCCGAATCGCGACTGCCGTCGTTGTACATGTAGGCGTCTTCCTGCACGCCCAGCGGGTTGACCCGGAAGTTGTAGCCGGTCGTTCGGTCGTAGTACGGATCTATATAGATGGAGACGATGTCCGAGCCGGCGTTTGAGTCGCGGCGGGAGAGGGTCTTGGTGATGTTCTTCGGGTCTCTTTCGTGACAGGCGACGCCGAAGTAGATGGCGTCCTCATCGTAAGCGACCTTGAAGACCGTTTCTTCGCTCGGATCTTCTCCGCGGTTCGGGTCCCACATGGTGAAACCGGAAGCGGGAGCAGCGTTGGTCCAGGCGGCATCGTCGAGACGCCCGTCGAGGACGATGGGCCCCTCTCCGTTGACACGGTGGATCTTCACGGCCGGGCGCTCCGACGACTTTCCGTACGACCCGATCTTCATGGCCTGATCGTTGACCCGCTCGCAACGGAACGTTTCGAATGCGTAAACGTTTGTGGAAACAAGTAGTGCGGTGGCGGCGATGAGGGCGGCCTTTCCGCAGTTCCAAACTCGAAAGTGAGGCGCCATGTGGCGGGCCGTAAGTGGCGTTTTCTGGACGAGGTCCGTGTAGTTTGCAGTCTCGGTCACTGTCATGAGATCCCCCAGTGGCATCAGCCGAACTTCCTACCCAACAGGTAGGACGAGAACTCGCCTCGACTGTTCACGGAAATGTGTCAGAACGATGGCGACGCTCGAATCGACGGGCAGGACACCGCCTTTGGGTGCGAACGAACAAACGCTGATGCCGCCGGTGACCTCGGCCCGGGAAGTACACTCGGCCGAGCCCGGACGGTCGATTCGCAGGCTGTGGGACGCCAACGATCCACGCCCGTGATTGGACCCTACGGCCCGCCCCCGCGGGACTCCGCACCGTGGTTGGAAACGTCTGTTACACGGTTACCGTTCGAACCAGCGCTTCATCCGTTGCCACCAATTCAGTCGGACGGCGGACTCCGCGGCGAGCCCCCGCCCGCGGGTCACGACCACTCCGTCCGCCAGCACTTCGATGTGAGCGATCGGAGTCCCTGCGGCAATAGGTGGTTTTAGCCCGGAGTAGGGTTGCAGGATCAGCTTCAAGTCGTCTGCCGCGTCGCGGCTGCGGACGACGGGGAGGTCCTCGTCCGCGACGGCTGTGAGCGCCGCCGGGTCGGATCCACGCAGCGGAATCGGAGAGCCGACCACCTCGCCCCGGCGGACCGGAGTGTCGACTCGGAATCGAAGAAAGGCTTCGGTTAGCGCCCACTTCGTTTCGTTGAACCGGTCGATGCTCGAGCGGGAGCCCAGCAGTACGCATCCCACCCGCATCCCGTCCCGTTCAGCGGTGGACGCGAGGCAGAACCCGGCCTTGCCTGTGTACCCGGTCTTCAGTCCGTCCAGACCGGGAAACTGACCGAGCAGCTTGTTCGTCGACGAGATCGTCTGTCCGCCCCGAATCTGCATACTTCGAACGGACGTCCACCGCAGCGTTTCGTCATGTTCAAGCAGCGCGCGAACCAGCCGGGACTGATCGTGGGCCGTCGTCATCGAACCCGGCCCCCAGCCGTCCAGCCCGTGAGCGTTTCGGTAGTAGGTGTCGACCATCCCCAGCTGCTTGGCTCTCTGGTTCATGCGGTGGGAGAAGATCACCTCGCTGCCCGCCAGATGTTCGGCGATGGCGATGGCCGCGTCGTTGCCGGAGGAAATGATGAGTGCCTTCGCCGCGTCTTCGACGGACAACTGTTCCTTGTTGTTCAGCCCGACTCCGCTGCCTCCGATCTTGCTCGACTGCCAGGGAACGGTGATGACGTCGTCGAGAGAGACCTCTCCCTTGTCGAGTGCCTCGAGAAGAAGTAGGAGCGTCATCATCTTGACGACACTGGCGGGCGCCCGCTTCTCGTCCGCGTTGTCCTCAAAGAGGACGGCGCCGGTCGAGGCCTCGAAGACGTACAGCGACCCGTAGGCACGGTTGGAGCGGTACGGGTTGTCGGGATGGGAGGGGAGCGGAGTCGGCGAGTCGGCCGCAGCGACGACGGACAGAGTCGTCGCCAGGGCAATGGCCGAGACCAGGGAGAACACTGCGTTGAAGAATCCTGTAGCTGGTGAGTCGGCGACGTTCCGCATCGTAGCTGCAGAATAGCGGATCCGGGGCGAGCCTTGTATGTCTCGTCTGCCCGTGGGTTGCGTTATCCTACGCGGTCAGCGTGACGTCCGCTTGAAACGGCATGAGGAGACGAAGATGAGCTCGGACCCGGTGATCATCGTGGGTGGCGGCCTGGCAGGTTTGGCCTGCGCGCGACAATTGCAGCAGGCGGACGTACCTTTCCTGCTGCTGGAAGCTTCGGACGGACTTGGTGGCCGGGTCCGTACCGACGTGGTCGACGGGTTCCTACTCGACCGCGGCTTTCAGGTTCTGCTTTCCGCCTATCCGGAATGCCGTGAGGTCCTCGACTACGATGCGCTGAACCTGGGTTACTTCCGCGAGGGCGCCCGCGTCCGTGTCGAGGGTGAGTTCCACGAAGTGGCCGATCCGTTCAAACGCCCCGAGTCGACATGGAAGACGCTGCGCGCGCCGATTGGCGGCATGTCGGACAAGCTGCGCATTGGGACGATGCGGACGCGTCTTGCCGGAGAGTCTTTGGAGGACGTGTTCTCGCGGCCGGAGTCGACGACCGAAGCACACCTGCGTGATGCCGGGTTTTCGGACGAGATGATCGACCGCTTCTTCCGACGGTTCTTCGGGGGCATCTTTCTCGAGTCCGGCCTGACCACGTCCAGCCGGATGTTCGAGTTCGTGTTCCGGATGTTCTCTCTGGGGCCGGCCTGCCTTCCGGACAAAGGGATGGGAGCGCTGGCCCGGCAGCTTGCAGCGGGGCTGCCGGAGACGTCGATTCGAACAGGTGTCGAGGTTGGCTCGGTGCGTGATGACGGAGTGACGACCGTTTCCGGAGATACGATTGCCGGACGCGCTGTCGTCGTGGCGACCGAAGGCCGTGGAGCTGCGAAGTTACTGCCTGAAGTCGCGGATCCCGGTTATCGCGGCGTTACGTGCTTCTACTATGCCGCGGAACGTGCGCCTTTAGAGGATCCGATCCTTCTACTCGGCGATCCGGCGGAGGGGCCCATTCAAAACATGTGCTTTCCCTCGCAGGTTGCAGCCGGATACGCCCCGGACGGGAAGACCCTGGCCTCGGTGTCCGTGCTGGAAGAGACCGTTTCCGAGCGCGGCGGTGATGTGCAGAGCGCGGTCGAGTCCCAGTTGCGGTCGTGGTTTGGGGACGAGACCGACGGTTGGAAACTACTTCGTCGTTATGACGTGGAGTACGCGTTGCCCCATCAGGATCCGCCGGCGTTGGAGCCCGCCTCCCGCGAAGTCAAGGTTCGGGACGGTGTCTACGTCTGCGGGGACCACCGGGAGACGGCTTCGTTGCAGGGAGCCCTCGTGTCGGGACGCCGGGCGGCTGAAGCCGTCGTCTCAGAGGTGCGCGGCTGACGAAGAGGCAAGGGCGCCGTTTCGCGCGAAGACTTCACATCGCCCTGAATTCAGCCTGCAATGTCTCGGGTCCACGCCTGCCGCCAGCCGGTTCCTTGCGTCCTCGGCAGGTGCCCTGGTGGATCTACGCGATCCACTTTGTTGCCGTGGAGTCCTTGTTCTTCGTTCGTTCCGCGATCCGGTAGGCGATGTCGTAGGAGGCGCGAAGAGCTCCGCCTTCCGCGGTTCGATTGACGAAGGATTCCCGGTCCATGACGGCGGCCCATTTTTCCATCTGCGGGTCGTAGGGGACGCAACCGAGCAGTGTCGTTTCCATTCCGAGGAAACGACGACAGACCTCGCTGACCACGGGGCCGACCCGCTCCTCCTTGGGTGCGCGGACCATGTTGACGATGATGTGGATCTTCAGGTTGGCGACCCGCTCTTCGATGTCCGGCAGTGCGCCCGGTTCGGTGATGGCCACTTCCTGCAGAACTTCCTCTGCCGACTGCGGAGCCCCTTCATCACGAAGGTTGGCCGGGTCGAGAAGGTCCTGGAGCGAGGTTCCACGGAGACCGCGCGAGACCAGGCGGAAGAAAGCGGCTTTGATGAAGCCGTATGCGTTTTGGATCGACGTCGGTTGCGGTGTCAGGACAACCAGTTTGTTCGGCGCCGCCAGGAAGAGATCGAGAGTGTTGAGGCTCGAGCCCGCACCGAGGTCGACCATGAGAAAGTCGGTGTCGATCGCGTTCATGGCGCGAACCAGTCGCGTCTTCTGCCCGAAGTTCGGATTGGCCAGTGCGGGTACATCGCTTCCGCCGGCGATGAGCTTCACGTTGGGGAGCGCCGTTTCCAGGAGGAGATGATCAAGAGACGGGACGCGTCGCAGAATGAAGTCGTCGATGGTGCAATGGGGGATGCGAAGCCCCAACATCGTGTGCAGGTTCGCTCCGCCGAGATCTCCGTCCAGTAGCGTGACGTCGTTCTTCAGCCGACCCAGCCAATAGGCCAACGAAACCGTGAGTAGACTCTTTCCGACCCCGCCCTTGCCTCCGGCAATCGCCCAGGTGTGATTCGGTAGTTGTATCATCAGGCGTTTCCTAGCTTCCCGGTGTTCTCGGCTTGGCCGATGTTCGACTCGATGAGGTTCCACAGGTACTGCACGTCGCGGCGGCCGGAAAGAAGCTCGGCGACTCCTTCCATGAACTCCGGCATGGGATCGACGAACTTGATTCCCATACGGATGTCCCGCTCGTCGCCTTTTTCCTCGGTCCAACAGATGAGTCCGAGTGTGGAGATCGGTTCTCCCCGCCCGGGGACGCAAAGCGCGATTCGAATCTTCTTGTCCTTGAGTTGAATGCCGTGCAGGCGGTCGAAGCGATCCTTGACTTCGATTCCGGCTCCGCGTGGTGTGAGATCCGTGATCTGAGCGGTAAAACGCGTCGGACCCTGGCGCGGGTTGGCTCTTCCCAATAGGGCGACGGCCGCGGTCAGTTCGAGTTTGCGACGAGAGACGGTACGACGACCGGCAGGACGGACCTTGCCGGCGACTTCCGTGCGTCCCCACCAGACCAGCGCCCAGGGTGTCGCCGTGGGACCGACATCCGTTCCGCGAGCGACGATCCAGCAGTCCGAACCCAGAATCGGCTCGTCGGGGACGATCGCCAGGCGGTCACGTGTCAACACCGACCAGGCGATGTGCAGCCGCGGAGTTCCCAGAAACTCTCGGGGAAGCGGGTCCTGCCCGTCGCGGTTCCGGGAAGACTGAACGCGTAGCAGTTCCTTGAGGACCGGTTTCAGGCAGTCGTCCGGAAGGCCGGACGCACTTGCCAGTTTGAGAATGCTGAGAGCCTTGAGGTACTCCGAGCGCGAGGCGTAGTCGTCGACGCAGCGTTCGACGGCGCGAAGAAGGCTGGACGCCGACGGTCCGTTCTCGGACGAATCCGAGGAACCGTAGGGCTCCGGGGAACCCGGCGCATCCGACGAACCTGAGGCATTCGACGAACCCGAGGTATCCGACGAATCCGACGAATCCGAGGCATCCGCCGAATCCGGGGCGTCCTGGAAGGTGTCGACTGGTCCGGAGTTTGCGGAGTGGGATTCTTCCGCTCCGGGCATGAGGGCTTCGCGACCGTCTTCCTCGTCCCGCCAGGCGGGTCGGTCGAGTTCACCCGAAAGCAGCTGTTTCCACTCGTCGATGAGCTTCACGATCTTCGTCCCTCCGGTTCCCACACACTTCGCAACAAGTCCGAGCAGCCCGCACAGCCGAAGCCGCGGGTCACTCGGGAAAGTCGTGTTTTGGGAGGTCGGCGGAACGCTGGGTTCCGGCAACCGGCCCGACTGGACGGTGTCGAACTCTAGAGTCTTACGTCGGCACGCGAGAGCAAATCTCTTGAGAACTCTCTGTCGTTTGCGATGCGAAAGAGAGTGCTCGAGGCGTTTCTTCCATCTGCGACGAGTTTGAATCCAATCCGGAATCTGGTGGATTGGTTCTCGTCTCGAGACGACCGAAGCTCCCGAGTTGCGGGGTGTGCGACATCGGTGGCGGGCGACCGTCCGATCCAAGACTTTGAACTCTGGTTGCGCGACGTTTCCGCAGCCGTTTTCCCGAACAGAAGACGGACCGCGCCCTGTTGAGAATGCCTAAATCCCTCTCGATCTACACAAATGTGGACAGTAGTCCGGGGCTTTTCTCAACGGACGGTGTTGTCGAGGAAAGACTCGTTTGCAAGTCAGCCAGCATTACAGCTCGCTGTCCACAACTGCTCGAGTAGACAAGTGACAACAAGGAGATTCCTGAAGATGAGAAAGTATCTCTTCCTTGCCGGTGCTCTCGCACTTGGGACGTTCGCAATGGACGCCCAGGCTCAGAGTACGGGTACGGTTCAGATCATCGGATCGGTCAATCCCGTCGGCGCGATTCGCTGGTGGGCCTGGACCCCGGCAAACGCCGGTATCGAAACCGGTGTGAACACCCCGAACACGCAGAACCAGCCGCTCGACTTCTCGATCGACGTCAGCGACGTGGCTGCGGGCAACAACCTGAACGACGTGACGGGTGGTAACGTGACGGTCATCCTTCGCTCCAACGAAGCCTACCGTCTCTTTGCCGAAGTCACGGCCTCGAACAACTTCGGTCTCGCCGCCAACGGTGATCTCGAACTCGACGACATCGGTGTCGGCTTCACGAACCTGACGGGTTCCGGTGACGGCAGCCGTCGGATGACGGCTCCGGATCCGGTGGCCGCTTCGACGATCATCGCAGGTTACGACGTCGACCCGACGTCCGTCGCCCTCGAGCCGGTCAACTTCGAGCCGGACTGGGTCGGTGGCGGAATCAACACGCTTGGCACGCTCAACGGTGGTTCCGTCGAGGTCGTGAATGGACCGCGCATTTCCCGCCGTGGTGGTCGCAACTCGCCGAACAACGGTCTGCTGCTGGACGTGGGCTTCGCATTGAGCCCGCTCTACTACAGCCCGGTGGCGAGCTGGGACGCGACGGTCGAACTGACGATGCTGACCCCGTAGTTTGGGGAGATGTGGGGAGCCGGTGAAGGACTTGTACCGGGGACCATATTCGGAGATCGAACCCAATCGCCGGGACAGGTGGTACTGGTTCCTCCGCATTATGAGCGTCGCTCTTCTCGGAGCGCTGACGGGCAGTCCTTGCCTGTCAGCGCCTTCCGAGTTTGATCTCGTTTTCGTTCTGACCGAGGACATGATGCCGGCGGAGTTCCCGGAGGATGTTCGCGATCTCGACGACCTGGACGGAGAGGTGGCCGGTCGCGGTGGGGGCACTCCACTCGGTACGATCAACCTGGCCGAACTCTCGCCTCTCAACATGGCGGACTTTGCTGCCGGCCGGGTCCGAGTCGCCATCTACTCTCCCTGGGGCTACATCCCCAGGTACCGAATCAATGGACAGATCTCCGCGGCCATGATCTCCGGACCGGGGGACATCTCTCTCAGCGACTACGGGGCTGGAGTCGCCGATGTTGTCGCCCGGCAGCCGCAGATCAACAATTCCTACGACTACGACCCGTCCGACGTCGGAAAGAACGGAGATGACGAACCTGCGTTTCAAGGGACGTTGCAGGGCCTGTCGATGGGCGGAGATGAACTCTATCGGACCCGCGGTTCGTTCTTCGGATCGTGGAATTACTTCACGCTGATCGTTGCCGTCGGTCCGCAGTTCTTCACGCCGACCGGAACGATCCCCGTGTCGGTGGAGCTGCAGATCGTGACCTTCTAATGAACCTGTCCCGATTCGAGACATCGACTGAATGCCTGGTTTTCCGGCTCGTCCAAGGCAGTGCCCCTTCGCTGCGACGAGCCATGAGTTGAGTTGGAGATCCGTGCACCCAATGAATCATCGAGGAGTGATGGTTGATATGCGACCCGCAACGTCTTGTTCTGGACCCGCAACGTCTTGTTCCGAGTGTCCGCGTAGAAACACGATCCGAACGATAGGTGCCGGGTGGCGCGCCGTGCTGGGCTCGGTTGTAGCCATCGTTGCCCTTGCCCACTCGACGACGGCGGAGGCCGGAGAAGTGGCGGTGATGCCTTCCCGGCTTCACGTTTCCGTCCCTGCCGGTCAGGACTACACGCATGTCGTCCAGATCATGTACGGAAAAGACAATGCGCAGGACAAAATGCCGCTGCGGCTCATTCTTTCCGAAGAGGACTGGGACCAGGGGGTCGACGGGAAGATGCGGTTCCTGAAAGACGAAGAGACGCTTCCCATGTCTGCCCGTCCTTTCGTCGTCTTTTCTCCGCGGGAGCAGGAACTCGTTCCCGGTGAGACCGGTGAAGTCCGCGTGTCCATCATCGTTCCCGAAGACACGCCGCCCGGTGAGTACCGCAGCGCGGTCATCTACTCGCCGCGAACGCCGTACCGTGAGCTGAAGGAAGGTGACCAGCGCCTGAACATGCACCTGCGGCTCGGGACGGCCATCTATGTCGAGGTACCGCCGGTCAGTGCCCAGGTCGAGATGGTCGGCTTGGAAGTGATTCCCGACGGCCGCGGCTGGGCCGTGAAGCCGTCATTCGTCAACCGGGGCGAGGTCCACGTGCGACTGCAGGACGAGTTCGAGATTTACGACATGACCGGACTCGATGTGGACGGACCCGAGCGCGGTCCGCTGGTCGTCGAGCGGGAGCCTGAAGAAGCCGGAATCGTCCTGCCGGGGCACGACCGGTTCTTCAACCGACCCGTCCCGCAGTTTGTGCTCTATCCAGGTACGTTCCGACTCGTCTATCGCGCAGATCCGGATCGGGATCTTCCGATCATGGAGGGAGAGACGATCTTCAACATCGCCGATCCTCACGGAACGGTGGCCGGCGGGAACGAGTAGGCTCCGGACCCCACCTGGCCGGGGGGCATCGTGAGCAACGTGTATCGACGACCCAGAGATGCGACACAAGTGTTATACTCGCCGAACCTCGCATCACCCTCGCTGAAAGGCTGGAACTCATGGGGCGAGTCTTGGCGACGATCGGATTCGGCCTTGCCGAATCCGTCCACTCTCTGCTGTCGAGGCAGCGCCAAGTCCGCATACGCGTCGCCCTCTATCTTCTATTTCTCTCGGTCTTTGTCCCCGGTTTGGGAACTGCGGGGATCGTTTCGGAGGAGATTCGCCTCGATCCCGGGTATCGGTATGTCACGTTTTCCAATCCGACTTTCCCCGTCGTAGGCGTTCGGGAGGACACGCTCGGATTCTTCATCTCAGACGTGCTCCGCGACGAGATGCGACTGTACAAACGTGGGCTTCTCGGCGAAGAGGTCGGTCTTGGCTTTACGAGCACGCGGTCCGGATTCGTCTACGACGTTCTATGGGAAGAGGATGGTGGTCTTTGGGTGCTCGAGTCGAAGGGTGTCGGGCAACTTCAACTCACACATCGGCCGTCCGCGGGAGCCGAAGATGTCGACCGGGAGGTCGTCCTCCAAGATGACGCAGAGGGTCTTGAGTACCTGTGGCTCTTCGAGAACTACCCTATCCTTCGCGCCATCGACGATGAGTTGTGGGTGGCCTGGTCCGATTCAAGGATCGAGGTCCGACGGCTGTCCAGCGATCTGGAGCTACTGGATTCTCTCTCGTACGAGATCGGCGGGGGAGGGTCCTTCGGGTTTGAGCCCTCCTCGGATGGACACCTTCTCGTATGGCCGGGGCTCAACGAACTGTTCTACATTGAATTCGATCCCCAGGGCCAGCCAAAGACGGTCGCCGCTCAGAGAGTCAACCTGCAGAGCCGAGCCTTGAGAGCCGCGGTCGCGCGAGTAGAAGAAAACTGGCTTCTCGCCTACTCCGATGTTCGGGGCGAAGTCCGACTCGGAGTGTTCGATTCCGGCCAGCTCTCAAGCAGTGAACGACACCAATCCTTTGCGGACTGCGGACTATCTCTCGTCGCCGGTGACAACGAAGCCCTACTCGTGATCCGAGACTATAACCCAACAGCCCTCCGAGTCGATTGGGAAGGGAATCGGCTCGGTGAAGCCATCGAGCTCCGCGCCGGTGAATGGCAATGGGACCCGGTCCGGCCGCAACAAGTGGACGCTCTCTGGACCGGCTCCCAGTACGTCGTCGTCCTGCCGGAGTATGTGTGTTGCACGACCGCGGCCGGATGCAGATACGACCCACCTTGGCGAGTTTCAGCTTTCTGGATCGATCCCACCATCGATACCAAGGCAGAACGATTTGAGATCAACGAAACCTTCGCTCCGACCGCAGCCTGGTCTCACTTCTCCGACGGCAACTTCGTGCAGGTGATGCACGACCCCAGTTCCGACGGATTTCAGTTCGTCAGCATTCCTTCGGAGGGTGCACCGCATCCCATAAAGGAATATCGCATCGAAGATCCGCGTTGCGACCGGCGCATGCTCAGCGTATCCGGTGGGTCAGCCGGTGAAACCGTGCTCCTGGCCTACAAGACCGAGAGTCAGAGTTTCGACTTCAGCTGGGAGCGACTGATTGTTGAACGTACAGATCCTCTCGGGGAGTCTCGCAGCGTCTTCGGGGTGGCCGGCAAACAACTCTTCGTCCAGTCCGTTTCGGCCGATGGAGATGACGATGCGGCGTGGGTCGCCTACATCGGCGAGACGCTCGACCTCCGATCCGCGACTGTCGGGTACAACGGTAGCTTGACGTCAAAATCCTGGCCATTTGGTGACGAAAGCACGACGAAAGCCAAGATCGCAGGGACAAGAGACGCCGGACTTGTCGTGTGGGAATCGACCGAAGAATTCGACGGACGGGGGCTTCGTTTCGCAACCATCGATCCGTTGACGCAGGATGGGCCCATTGTGGGTGCTTGGCTCTGGCCGGACGTCCTTGATCGGGTGCGACTTCTCGAGGTCGAGAACGGACCCGCCTCCGACTTGGTCGTTTTCACCGAGGTCGACAGCTCTGGTGAAACCAGCCTCTATACGGTCGCCATTCGAGACGGCGACCCCGGTCCGCCAATCCGACACGATGGGGTAGGAGAGGACACCCATGCTGATGTCGTCTGGGACGGTTATCGATTCTTTGTTGCGTGGACAACGCCTATGGGTGGAGTCGAAGCGGTCCGAGTTGGGGCCAACGGACTCTCAGTCGATGCAGAGCCGAAGAAGCTCTTTGCCCACCATGGCCCGATCTCCCTCTCGTCTGACGGTGCAGGTACGATCGGTATGGCATATGGCGGGAACCGCTTCCGCAAGGTCGTCGACGATCCCTCGCCCATCCTGGTTTCGGGCCTGGAAGCCACATGGCTGGCCGAGGGCGTCGAGATTGCTTGGATCGTCCACGAGCCGGAACCTGCGCTCTACGAAGTGCTCCGCGTAGTCGGGACAGATGATTCTGAGCTTGCCTCGGTGGGAACGGTCCCCGCGACGTTGGGCCGTATGGCGGTAATCGATTATGCCGCGGAGACAGGTACGAATCCCAGGTACTTGCTAAGGGCGACGTACTCCAGTGGTCGAGCCGGTACGATTGGATCCGTCACCGCGACGTCTTCGTCGACGGTCTCCTCGGTGTTGACACTACAAGTACGTCCGAACCCAGTACGGGACGGACGAGCATTCTTCGAGTTTCGTCTACCAGACTCGGCCGAGCCGGGCGCCGTCCGATCGACGGGAGACACCCAACTCGAACTGAGTATCTTCGATACGACGGGGCGTCGTGTGCATTCGGAGCGAGGACCCGCTGTTCCCAGCGGAATGATGGAGTGGGATTATTCGGCGACGGTCCCGACGGTGTCAGCAGGTGTCTACTTTGCGACGATGCGATGGGGAAAACTCAGTGTGACCCGGCCGATGACAGTGTTGTCACGTTGACCGACGGCGGCCGGTGACTGTGCGTGGCGCGCCAAACTCTGAATGACTGCGCATCGCGCGCACTGCGCTCGTCTCGTTCTTGACGGCCGACACATTGACGCCCTACCGAATCAACGTGGTCTGAACAGTCCTCGCCCCGGACTGAGTGCTCAATCGAACGAAGTACGCTCCGCTGGCAAGAACTCGACCGCGGTCATCCCTGCCGTCCCAAGTGACCTCGCGTTGACCCGCAGACCCGTGCTGAACGGCAAACGTCCGGAGATGGCGGCCGAGGACGTTGTGCACCGTGAGCGTGGCGGGGCCTGCGTCCGCAAGATCGAACCGGATCGTGACGGAATCGTTCCAAGGGTCCGGATGGCAACGAGGGGTTGGGACAAGGTTGCCCTTGAGACCACCCGGAGGTGTTGAGCTTACGGGTGCTTCGATCGGGTATCCCTCGTAGCGCCAAACTTCTTCCGCGTCCTCTGCGAGAAAGATCGTCGTCGAGCCGGAACTACTCCCACCGATGAGAGCGATCCCCTCCTGGTCGTTCCCGGCGAGCTCATAGTCGCGAACGAGAGCTCCGTTCGCGGTCATCTCGACGATGCGGTCGTGGTCGTCATAGATGGCAAAGAGAGTTTCCGTACCGGCGTCGTAGTGCAGTCCCGACAGGTCATCGAGACCGAGGGGCGAGTCGATCGTCGCGACATGAATGGCCGCTTGTCCCGGTGACAGTTGGAAAGCGAACATCTCGCCCGTTTCCTGAAGCCCGGCATAGAAAAGCCCGTCGACGATCGTCAACGCCTCCAGTCCCTGGTTGTCCTCGCTGGTCATCCAATTCGTCAGGTCCCATGCGTTGCCGGTAAGCGTCTCGTTGAGCAGGTCGAACTCCAGCACAGAGTCGGGACGTTCGACGCCGATGTAGGCAAGGTCGCTCGAGGACTCAGAGATTGCAATCGCTTCCAGATCCCCACCAATGGTCCAGGTGCGAGTGCTGTCCCCGTACTGGTTCATTTCGGAGATCTGTCCCTGGTCACTCACGACCAGCAGCCGGGAGCGGCCCGCGTTCCACACCGCGCCGCTGGGCTCGTAGTCGTCGGGAAGATGCCCGGGTTGGCCGAGGAGGCCGATCTCCACGCCCGCGTCTGCGGGCCAGGGATTGGCGGCCTGGGTTTCGGTCGTCACGAGGCCGAAGGCGAGGGCGAGCAGTGTGATGTGGCACGAAAGTCGGGGGTTGAGTGCCATGAGGTTGAGTGCCATTCGATGATTGTAGCAGGCAAAGCCGGGACCGCGCGTACTCAACGAATGAGCACCACTCGAGAGGTGGCGACGACGACTCCGTCGGCTGAGGACAACCGGAGAAAGTAGACTCCGCTTGGGGCCTCCGATCCGGAGACGTCTCTCCCGTCCCAACGTAGGAGATGGTTGCCCTCCCGGAAGTTACCGTCCCGTACGGTGGCTACCCGCCGACCTGCGATATCGTGTAGATCGGCTCGATAGTGCGCCTCAGATGGACTCTCGAACAGAATCGATGCCGTTCCTCTTGGCGAGGCTGCCGGGCGGAGCATGTCTCTCTGGGGAGTTTTCGGTTCCACCGGAGATGCCGACGTTGAATCCAGGCCAACGGCCAGCCCCGGCGGTGTCTCTCCGACAAGAAGGAACGCCCCTTCGGCGTTGTGCACGATGTCTTCCCGTGGCGAGCGGCCAGACTTGATGTCTTCGCGCCCGCCGACAAAGGCAAAGTCGACCTCGAAAGAATCGCCGGGTGCGAGGTCCGGGAATGGTCCGACCGAAAGAAGCTCGACCGGATCGAGGCCGCGCTGGGAGCCGTCTGTCGACGCGATGATGCCGTTCGTCATGACATCCCACCGAGCTTCGTCATACCAAGGAGCATTGTTGCGACGGGCGATTTCGTCCGCCCAGCGCCAGTAGTTGAAAGATACGGTCAGCTCGTCGATCGGAGTCGGCGCCGTCGTTAGGATCTGAACGCCACCCCAGCTCGGTGACCGTCCTCCATCCCCGTCAAAGTGATGTTCCGTAACCAGGCGGAGACGCTCGAAGAACTCCAGCTCCTGGTTTCCGAACCAACCACGCTCCCAGTTCTGTTCGTCCGGGTCTTTGTAGCCGGTCGCCAGTGTCATGTGGAGGCCGACGCACGGCTGAGTCAATGTCGCCGCAGATCGATTAGTAACCTTCAGACGAAGCAGCACGGCCGAGTCGAAGCGCTCGTCGACGAAAGCCCGAGTCTCTCCGTGAACCTCGACGCCCAGCGGTTCGTGGTCTTCGCCAGCCATCGAAGTGACGAGAGCTCCTCCGTCGGTGTACGAAAAGAGGAGATCCTGATCGGACACCGCATCTTCGGAGTAGAAGGGACTCTTTGGATCCCGGGACCGCTCGATGAACGGACCCAGTGGGACGAACTCGGTGTCGTGAGACAGCGTTCCCGAAATGGACGCGACCGCACCCGTACACGAAGGCCGAGTTCGTTTGCTGTGGAGGTTCGCCACTCGGTTCCGCCCGACTCGCTTGTGGTTGCGTCTACTCTGGCGGAGACGATGGTTGCGAAGAAGAAGAGCCAGGAGATCATTCTGGATGTTGTTGCGACGGATGGGCGCCGATGCATTGGTGGGTCTCCAAGTAGTGGCCATCGTGGCTGCGAACTTCGTGGCTCGGGTATCTCCTCTTTCGCTACTCCCCGAGCCAAAGAAACTTCCGTCCGAGGGTTTGTCCGTCCGGCATTACAGCCTGGAGAAACTTGACCCCAGAACTTCCGAGCTCGCCGTCGATTGCGAGTTCACTGAGACCCGAAGGGATGTCGATACTCCGGGTGGCGAGGCGACGCCCTGCCGAATCGGTTACCAAGAGCGTGACCGAACCGGCGACTTCAGACCTAAGCAAGAGCTGAACCGCTCCCTGGGACGGATTCACGACGCGGAAGTCTGCGATCGCCGCAGTTTCCGGAACGCTTGCGGGATCCAAGTGGGCAACGCTCTGGAGCAGTGTCAGAAATCCATCGGCATCACACCCAGCCAAATCCAGCCCGCCTTCTCCGTCGAGATCGACCAGACTAAAGCCCTCGATCCCCGCGTTCACGTGTCCTTGCAGGTCGAAGGCTCCCGAGCCGTCTCCCTTGGCTGTGAAGTACCAACCACCATTCCCGCCAACCAGATCGGCATGGGAGTCCCCATCAATGTCGGGGAAGCGGAACGTGTCGGTTCCGATCAAGGCTTCAAATGGAGGCAACTGCGTCCAGGATCCGGCCGGTCCAAGGTAGACGTCCACGCACTCAGTTGCGACGCTGAAGTCAGGCACCAAGTCGCCGTTCACATCTGCGACTTCAACCCACTCGATAATGAAGTCCTGGGAGTAAGTCTCTTGGACGACCCACTGAACGGACCCGAAGCCTCCATCTCCATCACCCAATAAATAGCCCGCCCCTCGAACGTCGGGACCACAACCCCAACGATTCGATGCAGCGACCACAATGTCCAACACGGCGTCGTTGTCGACGTCGGCCAGCTGGAGACAAGCAACGGAGTTTCCCCCCGCGCATCCGGGCTGCACTCTGACTGCATACGCATCGGCTCGCTCCAAACCACTCGCGCCGCCCAAATACACGTACGCGCTATCCCCGGAGCCTGCGACCACCAAGTCGGTGTAGGAGTCCGAGTTCAGATCGCCGCTGCCGATGCGCTGAAGACTCGCGAGTGGCTCCTTGATGCCCTGAACTCGCTCGAACCCTCCTCCCAGATCCTGCCAAACGACCAGGCTGTCACCGCCTATGCCCTCGAACGCACCAGCAATCTCCGTAGGGCCGCCGTCCCGAAAGTTGCCGGCGGCGACGGCGGCGAACGGACCGGTCTCGAATGTCGCCACGAGTTCCAAGTCCTCCAGCGTTCCCCGGTTCTCGAACAGCAGAATCTGTCCGTTTGTTGCGACCAGGATGTCTTCCCTTGAATCGCCAACGAGCTGAGCGGTGACGGTGGAACGGTTGCCTGTAGGAACTGCAATCGATAAGGGGTCCGCGAACCACGCGGATTCTCCCCCCGCGATCGCCGTCTGCGGGGGTCCTGAGGAAACTGCGAGCAGGATGGCGATGCCTATGAGTGCTGAGCAGTTTTGCATAAGGAACCCTTTCAACGAATGAACCCAACCTGCTCAGCCACCAGGTCTCCCCAGTCTGAACAGATGACACCTGCGAACTCCGTCGCCTGGACTGTCCGGCCCGCAACGGCCGCGGTACCTGGGAGACACGCGACGGAGAGGGCGAAGAGCAGACAGCTCGCGGCGAACTTGTGCCTCGGGCACGCCGCAGTCACAGCCCGATAGAGAGGATGACGAACCGGGAGCGCGACTAATTGCTTGGCGTTTCGGAATCGGCGCAGACGAATGCGCTATGGAGAGAGTAGCACAGGCCAGAATTCCGGAGCCATCCGGCTTCCGGGTTCGGGCGTGGCCGAGCGAGGGGAAGTATCGACTTTCGCAACACTCTTCTACTCTCATTCGAATACGGCCTCCAGGATCTCGACGAGAAGCTGATCGCTTGGCGACGCCTCCGTCGAAGCATTGTCGACCGCGTTCGCCGTGAGAGTCACTGCCACGCGTCGATCGACGTTGTAGATCATGGCGGTGGCGTAGCCGAAGGCGATGCCGTTGTGCCAGACCACCGACCCGTGCGGCGTCTCGGCGCGATCGAGCCCGAAGCCGTAGGTGGAGTGCGCGGAACCCTCGAGCACGATGTCGCGGCCCAAGTCGTCGAGCACGAGGTCGGTCTCTGCGATGCCTCGAATGAAACGGGCGACATCATCTGCCGTAGACCACTGCCCGCCGGATCCCACTTCCCATCGTTTGGCAATGTCCAAGGCAACTTCGTAGTCGTCGCCCGCGATCATGTAGCCGAGACACGGCTCGGCGGTCATAGACTCGTGGTTGCTGGTCGACGTCTCCGTCATTCCGAGTGGATCGAAGACAAGTTCACGAAGAGCCTGAGCGTGGGACTTGCCCGTCACCTCTTCCAGAATCATCGCCAGGAGGATGTAGTTGGTGTTGGAGTAACGATGAGCCGTTCCCGGAGAGAAGTGGAGCGGATATCCCTTGGCGAACTCCGCGTGGTCCGCGTTCGACAGCTCGACGGTGGGAAGGGCCTCCACGATCTCGATGAGGTCCGGAATCTCGTTGTGAACGTCAACGATGCCCGAGGTGTGATTGAGAAGGTGCCGCACCGTCATCACACTGGACTGAGGAATCCCGGTCAGGAGATCCGCCGGCAGCCAGGTTGAAATCAGACCGTCCGGATCGATCCGCCCTTCACCCGCGAGCTTTGCGAACGCCACACCGACGAACGACTTGCCGACGCTTGCGACATGGAAGCGGTGCTCGGGCGTGAGAGAGGTTCCGGTCGAGATGTCCGCCTGACCGACCGCCAGGTCCAAGTCGACGCCATCGCCGATGACGCGGAGAGCGACGCCGGGCATTTCGGGACCCACCGCGTCGAGCATCAGTTGCTCGACGTGCTCGGCCAGAGTCGGCGGCTGGGGCGTGGAAGGTGAGGTCGAGTCACTGCAGCCGGAGAGCGGGCCGGTTAGAACAGCGAGAGAGATCACGCCGAGCACAGCGTGGATTCGCGGACGGGACATGTTGGCATCCTTTCCCAAGGTGAGTTTGCCGCCTGAAGTGACGGCTTGTGAGTGATAGGACCGTTGTCGGTCGCGATGAGGGAGGGTAAGAAGGATGCCAAGGTCACAACCGGACAAGCGATGTTGTTCGTATCTTCCCGATACGTAGAGCCTTAGAGATTGAGGCGGGAGAGGGTGGTAGAGGCGGCAGCTGGGTCGGTGGTGACGCAGGGGCACGGTGTCGCCGAAGACCGTTCCGAATCGTCACGCCATTGGGCCATGCCACTGAGTCGCGCCGAAGAGAGACCTGAAGCGGGCTTTTCGAAGCCCGAATCTAGGTGTTCACGCATCCGAGCCTGGTGTCTTGGGAAGACGGCCTCCTTGCCAACCAAGCAACTGCGAGTCCTCACAGAGGTTTGACGTCGTCCGCCATCCGCTTGGCTGCGACGGCCCTAATCCCGACCGCCAACGGAAACGTCTGGTCGCCGGCATGGACGATGTCGAGCGAATCCAGTCGAAGGTCCTCAGCGGCACTCCGCATGCTTCTCGTGATCTTGGGGGAGACGGTCCGCTTGAACTCGAAACCGCGTCGGTGCCTGCCCCTCACAACGAGTAGGTCGAGTTCCGCCCCCGCGTGTGTGGCCCAGAAGTAGGCTTCCTCGGGAGCTGCTCCCAGCACGGAGAGTAGTTCCTGGATGAGGAAACCCTCCCACGAACTTCCGAGCTTCGGATGACTCTGCAGATCCTCATGTTCCAAGAGTCCGAGAAGCACGTGCAGAACCCCGCTGTCCTCGATGTAGATCTTGGGCGACTTTACCTGGCGTTTCTTGAGGTTCTCGTGCCAGGGCTGCAGCTGACGAACGACGAGCGCGGAGCAAAGATGATCGAGGTAGCGTCGAACTGTCATGTCACTCACTCCGAAGGAGCGTGAGAGCTCGGACGCATTCCAGGTTTGCCCGTGGAGATGGGCGAGCATGCTCCAGAAGCGACGCATCGTTTGGGCGGCAACGTCGATACCCAACTGCGGCAGGTCACGCTCGAGGAATGTGCGAACGAAGGCCTGTCTCCACTCGAAGCTCTCTTTGTCGCTGTCGGCGAGGAAGGATTTTGGAAACCCGCCGCGCAGCCACAGTGAGTTCTGGGCATCCTTGCCCGTGTCCGTCATTGAGAATCCTCGGAGTTCGTAGTACGCGACGCGCCCGGCAAGTGACTCGGATCCTTGGCGAAGAAGTTCCGGCGACGCGCTCCCGAGAACCAGGTAACGTGCTCTTTCGTGATCCGACCGATCCGCCAACACTCGAAGCACAGGAAACAACTCCGGCTTGCGCTGTACCTCGTCGATTACGACAAGTCCCCGAAGATCTTGTAGTGCCAACATCGGGTCCGAGAGTCGAGCCAGATCTTCCGGGTTTTCCATGTCGAGATGAACGGTCGGTCCCAGGTTCTCATCGGCTACTGCCCGAGCCAGCGTCGTCTTCCCGACCTGCCGGGCACCGATGATGCCAACGACTGGAAACCGGTCCAGAAGGTCAAGTACTCGATTCAGATCTCGGGATCGTCCGAACATGACCGGAGTTTAGCATTGAAAATTCAAACTACTAAGTGGAGTTTTCAAGGTAAATCTGGGTGGCGCTTCTAGAGAAGTCGCGTTCCGGAGTTCGGGGACTCAGCGCGCTTCCGCCTATGTGAGTCCTGCCCGTTCAGACCGTCCAGCCCCTTAAGGCTTTGGGGCGTAGTGACTTAAAACCGCTTCTTCTGTATCCGATCACTCCGCCGTTGCAGCGGAATCAGAATGGGCTCCGGATCCTCCGTCGAGGGAACGCGGATCTCAATTGAAGCCGGCGCTGCGTAGTCCACGTCGATCGACGTGGCGTCGACCTGCAGATACTGCCGACCGGGCGCCACGTCTCCGATCGCAAACTGTCCGTCGGTATGACAGAGGGTATCCTGCTGACCCCCGAGGACGAGATGGACGCTGTTTCCGGCGGGTTCGCTTTCCTCACGAAGGCCGTTGCCGTTCTCGTCGTACCAAACCTGTCCAGTGACCGTCCGGTTGAGTCCGATCCGGAAGTCGACGATCTGACGTGAGAACGACGACGTAGTGACCTTCCGCTTGTTTGGATCGAGCATGACGTAGTCGGCGCGAATGGTTCCCGAGACGACGGAGATGTCGTGCGGTCCGGCCGGGACGTCCGTGAACGTGTAGATCCCTTCCTCATCCGTTTCGGTGATCCAACTGCCGCGATCCAGGCGAACGCCGACGCCCGCAACCGGGATGTCTCCCTTTCCGAAGACGCCGTCGAGGTCGCGATCGAGGAAGAGTCGCCCTTCGATCTCACCGAGATGTCGACGGAAGCCGGGAATCTGCGACTCGATTTGCCGCGACGGTGCTCCGAATCCCCAACGTCCTTTGATCGCAAGACGCACGGACGTGTTGGTTCCGTACTCCTGCAGGGAAAGTTGCAGGCTGTGGTTACGGAATGCGTTCCACTGCAGTCGGGCGAACTCGCGGAAGTCCGTTCCGTCCGTCGTTCTAGCCCACGACTGGCCGGCGCTGAGGGAGAAGCGTCCGTTCGCCAGGCTCTTGGGAGTCCACATCCAGCTGCCACCGCCCGGAACCCCGTCCGCCCAGGTGTGGACCAGCTGCACGTAGCCGAGTGGACCGATCGATGTCGTCAGTCCTCCCGTGACCAGGTCGACCGGATCTTCTTCTCCCAGAGGCCGGCGTGTATTCGTGAACCAGCTGAGCCTCTTGATGCTCCCGCGCGCTGCGACCGAGAGTCGACGGCGACGTTCCTCGCCGTCCTGTCGCGATTCGACGGCGTTGACGTTGATCGAACGAAGGACCTGACGCCCGGTCGAGAAACCGACAGAAGCGCTGCTGTAGCGGTACCAGTCGGAAGAACTCGCGCTGCCGGTGGCCGAGCCGGAGGAACCTGAGGGATCGCCGGAATTCGGGTCGTTCGTCGGATCATCTGAATCGCTGGGATCGCCTGGACCACCCGGATCACCCGGATCTTGCGGGTCACTCGGATCACTCGGATTCATCGGATCGTTCGGGTCCGTTGGGTCGCCCGAACCCGTCGTATCACTCGAGTCATTCAGAACGTCGTCGAACACACCGCTGCGTCGAACCGAGTGAACGTACCGTAGGTTCAAACGTCGGTGCGGTCGGATCGACGTCCCGATGGTTCGTTGTGCCGAATCCGTGACGCGCGTGAGACTCGGCGTGTAGAACCCCTCTTCGTACTCTGAAGCGCCGCCGTAGACTTGGAAGAAGCTCCAGGGTCGGAGTGAGCTGTCCACGGACCAACCGAGGCTGGGACGCTCTCCATCAGATAGAAAGCTTCCGAGCTTTCCGTTGATGTTGAATCCGGATCGCGAGAAACGCGCCTGCCCTGCGACGAGATTTCCTTCCGGGGCATCTTCGTAGCTCTCCATCCAGCTCGAGCCGAGCGCCAGGGAGTAGCCGACGGGGGAGCCGGAGCGGGCTCCATGCGAAAAGCCCAAGCCGACGGCCCACGGATCGTGGATCGGCCGGCCGCTGACTCCACCTGACGACGACGAACTTCCGACCAGGCGCCGCACGGCGGAGAGTTCGACACGTTCGCGTCCGCCGGAGAACTCTTCTGCCCAGGTCGCTCCGCGACCGGCTGCGCGCTGCCAGTCGAGTCCTTCGGTCGTGATGTCGCCGGCCCAGACCGCCCGGCGTCCGGAGTCGAGATATCCCACCTTGCCGGCGCGAAAGTCGAGTGGAGCCAGATCCGATCCCTGAACGGCGAGATAGGTGCTGAGGTCTGCGGCGCCGAGTTCGCTCTTACTCTGTACGACCAGATCGGAACGACGCGTATCACCGGTGCGGTTGCCGTAGCCCCGATACGAAACTTCGCGCAGTCGCCAGCTGGCGGCTTGCTCCGTCCGCAGCCGACGCATTTCGTTGTTCGAAGTCAACGAGATCTGATCGACTTCCGGACTGATCCAGACTTCCAGGTCGAACAACGCGGCGACAAGGGTCAGTGGAACCCGTACGTCGCTGAAGTCTCCGCCCTGCGGCAAGCCGGGAGGGAAGAAGAGCTGCGCCGTCTCTTCGACGAGAAGGCGGCCGGACTCTCCTTCGTAGCGACGCGTCACTCCGCCCAAGGGATCGACAGCTTCCAAAGAGAGCGACGACGGATCAAAGGAAACCTGAAGCTGCATCGCCTCGGCGATCGGCCGCAGGTTGACGTACCACTCGCCGTCCTGCGTTTCGGGAAGAACGCGAACGGTCGGGATCTCGACTCCGTCGACCACGACGTTGGGCGCCGAAACGGTCTGTTCCGAGTTGAAGGTTCCCACGGCGTACGCAGGTGAGTGTGGGGCGACGATGAATGTGTCTAGAGCACCGAGTGTCCCGAGTGTGCCGATAAACACTCCAAGTACGGCCAGGCCGCGGACGCAGGCGGCCGCGTGCGTGCTCACTGTGTCCAGAAATCCTGTGTGCAGAAATCGTGGAAGTCGGACAGGCGCAGTGGTTGTGATGGCTCTACGCTGCTGTCTCTCGGGATGCGTTTGCTGATGCGGAGCGAAACGGGCAGCCGCCGGCTGTCTTTCCTGATGCTGTGCTATCGGTGCCCGCTTAGGTTGTCGCTTCCTGCTGTCATTCGAGCGAAGCCGTCGAGTCTGTCCGCAGAGTACGCGCAGTCCGGCCCCGAGTCCCTGCAGTTCGGGGTCAAACGCGATTCGATTCCACTTCCAGATTTGCAACTGATCCGACTCCTATCGAATCGGTCGGCACGACGACGACGAAGCCCATCCGACTTCCACTTCTTGTTTCGTCGAACGGGGAGCGCGGGCGTATCGGGGTTTGTCGGCAACTTCGAGGGGCGTTCCGTACTTCGTTGAGGGCTGTCCCCCGGGTGCCGGACGGACAAGTTCGGGATCTGTCCCTCCGGAGCAAAAACGACGAAGAGGTTGTCGCCCGCATTCGAGGTGCGGACGACAACCCTTCAATCGGGTGCGGATCGAGATCCGCAGGTCGAAGCAAGGTCGACCCGAGTCTGCAGATTCAGGCAAGTTCCCGGGACGGCAGGATGCCGTCCCAAGGTCCGAAGCGAAGCTTTGGTTGGTGTTGGGCCAGGCAGCGACTACGCCGCCATGCAGGTCTCCGGCTCGGCGGCCATGACGATGCGTACCAGCTCGGCAACACTGCCGACCTGAAGCTTCTCCATGATCCGGGAGCGGTGACGTTCAATGGTCTTGAGGCTGACACCCAGTTCGGCGGCGATCTCCTTGCTCATCCGTCCGGCCACGACCATGGTCATGACCTGACGTTCGCGATCGGAGAGTAATCCGAGACGCTGGCCCCAGTCCCGAATCTGGCGAACGCGGTGGCGTGTGCGCTGATCTTCGGAGATGGCCTGGTTGACGCGGTCGAGAAGCTCCTGGTGTCCGAAGGGCTTCTCCAGGTAATCAAATGCACCCGCCTTCATCGCGCGGACGGCGGTAGTGACGTCTCCGTGTCCGGTGACGAAGATGGTGGGGAACGAAAGGCCACGCTCATGCATGATCTTCATCAGGTCCAAACCACTGATGTTGGGCATGAAGAGATCGAGAACGAGGCATCCACAGGCGTTGCCGTCGACGTTGTCGAGAAACTCCTGTGCGGAACTGTAGGCTTCGACTTGCATGCCGACGCTGCTCAGGAGCTGCGTCAGAGTCTTTCGGGCAATCGGTTCATCATCGACCAAGTGGACGACTGGCTGCGTATTCATGTTTTCCAACTCCTTCGCTGCGGGTGCTTCCTGCTGTTGTTCCGGGACGTGCGGTTGCCCGGACCAAACCGATGCTTTGCAAGTTTTTCTCGGGGGCTTCGAACCCCCTCCGTTGTGGTACGAAGTTGGACAAGTCAGGTAGAGAGCGGCCCTCGCTCCAAACCCATCCTTTCCGACCGATCGAACAATCGTTGTAGTAGGTGGAGAGGGGACCCCCGCACGCGTTGGGCGAAGGTTCGCCGGTTCGGTACGCGCTCCCGAATCTCCGCCGGAGACAGTTCCGAAGGGTTGTCCCTTCTTTCGCCATTCCGGACTGGGATTCACGACCGCACTACCGCCACCTGTTATGAGGTATCGGACCTCTGGGGTGGAGCTTTAGTCCGGCGAGGAAAAAAGTTCTCGGGTTGTGCGACACCGGAGGGTCTTCCAGGGGGGTGAAACGGCGGGCAAACGACTGGAAACCCTCACGTTGCTGGCTGGTTCCCCGATGTTTGCGGGGTGGGGAAAATGACCCGTTCCCGACGACGTGCGGGGGCCGGCCCCCGAATGAGGGCCGGCTGTGGGGGTGGAGCGACTGAGGATCAAGCGGGAGACGGGTCGGTCCGAGGAGGCGCTTCGAGGTGTGTTTGCGTTCGCGGATCCTAATCCCGTCACGGTGAGGAATCGGGGAAGCCTCGTGGTTGGTCTTAGCCACAACCGTCTTGGCGTCCAGCCCACTTATCCCGGGACGATGTGGGTGAGTTGCGTGAAGTTTTGCGCTAATCTAACTCCGTCGACTTCGACAGGTCCGTTACGGCCCTCCTCTCCCGGCCGTGTCCGAGACCGCCGTTCGCCTCTGTCCCCGTGACGTTGGCTTCGGTGACGCATTCTCCGGGGTTGGGAGAAGCGAGTCCCGATGTCTCGATGGTTTGTTCCGAAGAACTTTCAAATCCGCGTCTCTTTGTTGGGTGCTTTTTGCCTCGTTGCTGCCGTCGCCACCGGATGCACGGATAGTGACACCGGCGGCCCAACGAGTTCGGCGCCGCCCGAACCTGTTGTTGTGCGCGGAGCCGCGTTCGTCGGTGGCCTCGCCTGCACGGCTCCGACGGACACCCGCGCCTACGACGCCTACTTTCTCAGTCGAACCGAAGACCGTGTCATTCAATTGAGAGTACCGGCGGAGCCACTGATGGAAGGTTGGCAGGACATCCCGATCGATGATGTCGACGGGTTCGTCCTGAGAGAGGTCGCGTCCCTGGACATCGGAGCACTTTCCTACTGTGCTGACTCTGGGGCCGATCCCGAGGTGCTGGCCGAGTTCGCCGCGCTCTCCGGCACCGTACGCGTCTGGGTCGGACCGGAACGAAACGACGAGCGCCGCTCCATCCGTGTGCGACTGGAGCAGGTGCTCTTCCAGTCAACGGGCAACGAGCTGGATCGGTACCTCGACTTCGTGGCCTTGCTCGATGACGTCGAGTGGTGACCGATCAAGTAGCCGCGAAGGAAGCTAGCCGTTCAGGAAACCGAGTGTCGCCTTCCAAGCCTTCTCCGCGTTACCCGTCGGCGCGGTGTGACTCTGCGCGAACTTGAGAAGCCCGGAAACGACATCGTCGTTCGACTTGAACTTGAAGCCGGTCGACTTCAGGTGATCCGTGCCCCACACCTTGAGGGAGTCGACGTACTTGCAGCCGGCGTCGAACTGCGCCTGACTGATGATCGTGTCGTCGTCCTTGAACATGGACAGAAAGTGCATTTTGTCTCCGCAAATGCCGGAGTTCAGCGTCAGCGCCGCGATGGCCGGGATGCCCATGGCGTAGGTCTTGTACCAGTTGTTGAATGCAACCGGACGAGTATGAAGTCCCGATCGTTCTTCCCGCGCTTGCCAGTGGTCCTTGGCCTGCGTACAGAAGCTGCGCATCCGATAGACCTCGACGATTCGCCAGATGGTCTTGGCCAGCGTCTCGACGATGGACACGATCATGTTCATGAGGACGGTTCCGCCCGCAGACGCGATTTCGAGACCGAGTTTGGTCGCGCCCTTCAGTGTGTCGTACAGACCGGCGCCGACACTGAACCACATCGACCGACGAATCGCTTCGACGATGGTCCCGGGGTGCCCGAAGAGGATCTCGACTCCGCGACTGGCCGACCACTCCTTGAACTTGGTGACTCCGCTGTCGATGGTGTTCGCCACGCCTTTGGCCAGATCGAGCCCGGCGCCGATCAGAGGCGCTGCAGCCTTCAGAAGTCTCTTCACGAGGATGTTGATGAGCTTCCGTAAGAGACCAGGCAGGGTCGAAAGGAGCACATTGGCGGGATCTCCTTTGAAGTCCGCGATCTTCGATCGGATCGTTTCCATGATCTTTGCCGACATCTCCCGAAGCTTGGCCACCAGTTTGTCGAACTGAGTTCGAAGCCAGCTTTCCTGAGGAGGTGCGTCGTCTTCCAAGAGCAGGTCCTGACTCTCGACGACCTTCTTCTTCGGCTTGGTGATCCGGGACTCGATCTCTGACGCGGCCATCCCCAATGGTTTCTTGGCGGCCCCGACAACGGAACTCGCCGTTTTCGTGTTGTCGCGGATTGTCTGGTCGACCGTCTGGTCTTTGCTCGTGTAGGTGAGGGCGGCTGTAGTGATGGAAACGGCGCCGTCCAGAGCGATCTTGAAGTAGCTGTCGTCCACCAGCGTGTTCCCGAACAGGTAGAGAACTCCAAGTCGCGAGTTGATGAGGGCGGGCTGCATGAAAGCCTGCGCCCCGAGGCCGACATCGGTGTCACCTTCACCGGTCAGCATGTTGTCGAGCAAGGTCGCCATCTTGTTCTTGTTCCGGCTGCTCTCCTTCCATTCACTACCCGCGCCCTTGCTTCGCTTCCAGGCATCGAATGCGCCCCGCACTCGGGCTGCTTTCACCGCGGACGGACCCCGCTCATAGGAGTGGATCTCGTTGTCCAATGACTTCAGAAGTTTGCTTCGCATCTGGAACCCGACGCTGGTTCCTTTCATCCACTCCTGATAGCTCATCAGTTCCGGGGTCGATGGCGCGGCCATGGTCTTCTCCTACTGGTTGGGGTCACGAAGTGCAGCCCGGCAACAGTATCCTGAAGTCCGGCCACCGCGGAGAATTTCTAGCGGATCCCGCTCACGATGTCCCCGCGCGCGAAACGCAGCTCGCTTCTGCCCCCGTGTGACCCGTCTATGGGGACGAGGGGTCCGTCGCTGGAGCGGGTTTGGTTGTCGGAGGATGCGGACCCGGTGGCGGAGGTTTCTGAGTCTGCGCGTTGATGACGAGACCTGCGATCAGGGCCGCCTGGAGGACGGCAACTGCGATCGGAATTCGGGCCAGCCACCACCAACGCGGAAACGAAGACCGAAAGCCGCGGGCGAGATAGAGCCCGTAGAGGGCAGCGATGAGGGCGGCAAGTTGCAACCAGAACAGCGGGACCAGCCGGTTCAAACCACGGACGAACGAGTCTCCCGTCGGGGGCGTCAGGGCAAACGCGACGAAGGACATCACATAGAAGAGCGCCCAGAGGCCCCACGTAATCTGGAGCGGTCTCAGCCGAGTACTTGTGTGAGGTGTGCGGTTGTCGGTGCCCATGGTCACAGGATGGGTCTCCGACAGATCCAGTACGAGCGGGAAAGAAGGAACTCCGGCTCGTTCTTCGGATCGATGTCTTCCCGTCGAAGCACCTTGAAACCCGCGGACTCAATCGCGGATTCGACTTCGTTGCGTGTCCAACACCGCTCGGTGATTTCAGCGTCGAAGCGATGCCACGGGGAGCTTGTGTGGTCGAGGCTTTCCTGTCGGAAGATGGCGAAGGTGGTCCGTCCGAAGAGTCGATCGCCGCGGTGGAAGTGGATGGAGTCGGCGGTCACGACCAATCCCGGTCCTTTGCGAACGACGGCGCCGGTGAAGGCGTCGGCAAACTCGCGTTCGCCGACCAGATCGAACAGAAAGAGACCACCCGGCTCCAGCGAATCGTGGGCGTGCGCGAGGGCGGACTCGAAGTCGGGTGTGGTCAGCAGGTGGTTCATGCCGTCAAAGAGGCAAGTGATGAGGCCCATCGGCGCCGGCAGCTGAAAGGGCCGGGTCATGGAGCCGATGCGGAAGTCGACGCCGCTCTTCGACAGGTCGGGTGAATGATCGGCGGACTTTGGCGAAGCCGGTTCGTCGGTCTGACTCGCCGGGAGCTGCTCGGCCGAAGTCGGCTCGTCGGTCTGACGCGACGGGAACTGCTCGGCCGAAGCCGGCTCCTCGGTTCGCCTCGACTGGAACTGCTCGGCTGCCTTCAGCATTTCATCGAGCGACGCATTTCGCAGCGAGTGGGAACTCATGCCCCACTCCATCAATGACTGTTTCTGCGAGCTGCGCGTGGCTTGTCCCCGCGCCTGCTTGATCATGGCCGGGGACTGATCAATTCCGTAGACGTCCCAGTCTTCGTGACGCCTCTTCCACCACGCGGCGAAGATGCCCGTACCGCATCCGAGGTCACAGAACCGTTCCGCAGGAACCGAGAACTCTCGAACCGCCCCCAGAACGCGGGAGCGCATCGTCATCGTGAACGGCTGCGGATAAAGGTACTGCCAGTCGTCGTAGACTTGCGCGAACTGTGCGTATGGATCCTCTTCCTGACGATGGGTAGGGCTTTTCGAGGGAGTATCCGAGGCCATGGCGGGATGCTAGCCCGAACGATTCACGAAGGTCTACCGGAGTGGTACCGAATCTGCGGAGAGCGTCGGCGTCACCGTTGCCTGCGGCGCCGAGAAGCGGCCATGTGGAGTCATGACGGTTGGCCGAGGTGCCAGAAGCTCCACCGCGCCTACAAGGAACGGCCAATGCTGAACAGGAGTGTCGGTCCGGGCTCGAAGCCATCCCCTTCGTCGATCAGCAGCTCGAGGGATACCGGGAAGAACGCTCCTATGCTGATCGCGTTTCCGCCGACCGATGTACTCAATCCGACCTGGGCGCTGTGTGCGATCACGCCGGAGTTCTCGTCGCGGTCCCCGTCCCAGTGCGCGTATCCCTGGACCAGAAGGTGATAGCCCGCGGAGACGTTCCAGTTGTCGATGAAGGCGTAGAGGGCCGATGCGTCGGCGGAAAGATCGAACGGTCCCCGATAGGTCTTGTCATTCTCGTAAAGCGGCCAACGGGCGGTGGCTCCCGCAGTCATTCCCCACTTCTCAGCGAAACGGGTCACATAACGACTGTCGATCGTGGGGTCGAAGGTTCCCGATCCGAGTTGGATGTGATCGTGCCGCATCCCGGCACTTCCGAGGACCCACGGATCCTTTTGAGTTTCTCCGAAGGGCACGGTCAGACCGCCCGAGACGGTGAACCAGTCGTTCGCACCGAAGACGGAAGTGAACTGACGACCGGCCAGGAGCCGCAGATCCCCGATTCCCCGATACGTCTGATCGCGGTGGTGGATGAAGCCGTTCCGCTGCATGGCCTCGATGTCTTCAGATGTGGCCGGCTCCATCGTGTGAATGGAGGCGGCCTGCTTTCGGTTGGAGAACGGAAGCCGGACCGTCCCGAACCAGTTCTCGTTCCATGCGTACTGCAGCGTCAACTGGATCTCGGTCATATCCATGCTGACCTCATGACGGTGCAACGGAACGGCGATGACGTCACCCTCCACGGAGAGACCGCGGGTCTCCTCGTGACCTCCGTCATAGTTCAGACCCTGCAGTGCCTGAACCGAAACCCGAAATTCACCTGCGCTGAAGGCCGCCGACCCGGCAGCCGAATCCCCACCGGGGAGGGAGGGATTGCTTCAAGCAGGTCAGCCCGCGAAGAGGGGCCCGGGAAGGGCGAGCATGAGAAAGATGCCCGCGATGAATCGGTTTGAGGCCGCTCGTCCAGAGTGGGCGCCCGGTATCCTGTTCGTAACTCGATCTCGCACGAAGTGTCTCCGTTGTTGGTGAAAGCCCCGTGCAGCCCTCGCTTTGCGGATACGCTGGGATCTGCCCGACAGACCTCGTTACTATAGACCATCGGCTTCGGCCGACGGCTGTAGGAACCCAATTTTCCGGAGGTGACCGATGACCACTCCGCCGCCTGCTCCGCTTTCCGTCGAGGACTACAACTACGACGCGTTTGTCGAAGAGAAGTTCAGCAAGCTCTCCCTCTTCGATCAAAGCCCTGCCGCCGGGGAGAAGGGCCCCGACTTTCCGATCTGGGAGCGGCGATCCGGTGACTCGATCTCCCTTTCCGATCTCTGGCGAGGCCATGAGTTGCTTATCGTCGAGTTCGGATCGTTCACCTGACCGTACTGCGGAATGGCAGCGGCCGAGATGGACCGCATCGCCGATCGTTTCGCGGGACGAAACGTCAAATCGATCTTCCTCTACACGAACGAAGCTCATCCCGGAGAGCGCTATCCGCATCACCGCACGTTCGAGCAGAAACGGCGTCAGTCCGGCGGACTGGTCGAGGAGTACGGCGTGGGGCGCGAGATCTATCTCGACTCGCTCGAGGGTCACGCTCACCTCGCATACGGCGGGATGCCCAACATGACGTGGGTGTTTTCCCGCAGTGGGTTGGTTCTCTACAAGAGCGACTGGACGGACGCGCGTAGTGTCGAGTCCGCCGTGGACTACTACCTTGAAGTGGCGGAGCGTCGTCGTGCGAAGCAGAGGTTGGCTCCGTTCCGCGTCGAGCGGGTCGACTTTCACGAGCGCAACGCGGAAGGATTCCATCGAGGTCTGGTCAAAGCCGGGCCGAAAGCGGTGCGCGAGTTCGACGAAGCCTTCGGAGGGGAACACAAGGCGTGACGATCCGTTGGATCGTGATTGCAGGATGGAACAACAGCCCTAAGGCCAACTGAGCCAGCAGCCTACGGCCTGAGCCCGTCTCGGCCACGCACCTTCTTTTGAGATCTCCTCATCCAATCGGTCACTTGGGCCCGTAGCCCAGATGAGACCCGGCGCCGCTCGGCGTCGTTGGATGAAGCCCCTCTCGGGGTTTTGAAAGGAGACCAACTCTATGCAACGCAATACCTGGTATCGCAGTCGATGGCCATGGGGAGTCGCCATGGCACTTGTGCTGGCATGCGGAACCGCAAACTCCGCCGACCATAGCGAAGCGCCGATGGCGTCCGCTGACCCGGCTGCGGACATCGCGGACCTCTATGCCTGGCACAGCGGCAACAAGCTCGTCGCTGCACTCACCTACGCCGGACTTTCCGGCTCCATGACCGGGCCCCTCTACGATGACGACGTCCTCTACACCGTGCACGTCGACAACGACGGAGACAACGAAGCGGACATCGATGTTCTCGTCCGATTTGGACGCAATGACGACGGAGACTGGGGCGTGCAGGTGGAGAACCTGCCCGGCTCTGACTCACCTTTGAGCGGCCCCGTGGGGACTCAGATCTCGGCAGGGGACGGGCGATACGTCTGGGCCGGATGGCGCGACGATCCCTTCTTCTTCGATCTCGAAGGATTCACCACGACACTGCAGACCGGAACGCTTTCCTTCGACAACACCCGCGACTCGCTGGCCGGACTGAACATCAGCGCCTTCGTTCTCGAGATGGACTTGGCCGACGCCCGTGACGGCGAGACAGGTCCCCTGCGCGTTTGGGCAACCACGGGCCGGAAGTAGGAGGGACCCATCATGAAACAGATTTCGAACGAGAACACTCACCCTACGAATCTGCGTCGGAGTTTCACGGCTCGTTGCGTCCTCGGCGCTGCCATTGCGACGGCATTCAGTCTCGGGCTTGCGGCCTGCGGCGACGACGATGACAACGGAATGCAGCCGCCGGAAAACGAGTTCACCTTCGCGACCGAGGCGCCGTCCGCCTACACCCGGGTCGACCGGATGGGAATGCCGGCCATTGCGACGGCCGTCATCTCCACGGGCAACAAGGACGACTACAACGAAGCGGATCCGAGCGATGACGTGGCGGGAACCTTTGTCGCCGACATCACGGCGAACGTCGACGCGCTTCACGCTGCACTCGACGATGATTTGATGGGACTCGGGCTCACGCCCTGCCAGACGGCGGACTGTGTCGGCCAGGCGGCGCCTCTTGTTGTTCCAGATGTCCTCACCATTGATCCGTCGCAACCTGCGGGCTTTCCCAACGGTCGTCGACTCGAAGATCCGGTCATCGATGTGACCCTGGCGGTTGTGTTGCTGGATCTCGGGACTCACGGCGCCGGAACCTTGGCCGGAGTGCCGGTCAATCCGTCGTCCAACGACGTTCCGTTCCTTTCGTCCTTTCCCTACCTGGCGGGGCCGAACCAATGAAGCCAACAACGACGTCTTGCGGCGAGACTTGCGGAATAGCGCAGGAACCTCGAGAGAACAGGTCCGAACCGGGAGGCCCCTGCTCGGTTGGCCCTGACCACGGCGTGGCCCGGACCGTACGTTGGTCTCGCGGCTTTGGGCGCGCCGTGGCAGGCGCCTTTCTTTGCCTCGGTGCGGTTGTCCTGACGGCAGCCGAATCGACGGCGCATGGGCCGGGAACCCACGCTCCCAAAGCCAATGCTCATAAGCATCAGGGTTCTGAACCGCATGGTGCTGAAACGCGCGGCGCCGAGATGCACGGTGTTGAGATACACGGTGTTGAGATGCACGGTGTTGAAGCGCACGGTGCGGAGATGCTCGGTTCCGACATGCACGGTCCCTCGAACGACTCGTTGGAGCCCGCCCAGTCTTATGAGAACGAACTCGAGCGCGTAGATGAGGAGATCGCTTTCCTCACTCGGATTTCCGAAGAGAAGCCCGGCACTTGGAAGCCACTGGAGGGCCTCGCGGGCCTCTACCAGGAGCGGGCTCGACTCACCGGAAGCCTCGACGATCTTATGAGAGCGGATCAGCTGGTAGACGAAGCCTTCGCGTTGGCTGCTCCGGGCGCCGGTCCTTTCCTCCAGAGGGCGGCCCTCGATTTCAGCCTCCACCGGTTCGACCGCGTCGAGGATTCGTTGGCGAAAGCGGAGCAGAAGGTGATTCTCTCTCCGTCCGAAAGGGCCGCGATCCGCGGTCTTCGTGCGGACCTGATGCTCCAGTTTGGAGAGCCCGAGGCGTCCCTGCGTCATCTTGGTAGGACTCCCCCGGTAGACAGGGACGTCTCGTGGCTCACGATTGCGGCCGAAGCGGAGGGTGACTTTGTCGAGCTGTCTCGACTCGCGACCTTTGCCTGGAGTGTCGGCCAGCTGGAAGCCGCCGAGCGATTTCTGGTGAAGGCGGCCGACGGCTACCACGGACCTCGGGCCTGGCCGCAGGCGTGGATCCATCTGCACCGAGGTCTTCTCGACCTGGATCGTGGGCGTTGGGACGAAGCTCTCTCGCACTACGAGGACGCTTCGGCCGAGCTGAGCGGCTGGTGGCTGGTGGATGAACATGTCGCCGAGATCTACCGCCTTCAGGGGCGCACGGCGGAGGCCAAGGCGATCTATCTCGACGTCGTCGAGCGGACCGGTCATCCGGAGTTCCTGGATGCGCTGGCGGAGTTGGCTGCAGACGAAGGCCGAACCGCGGACTTCGAGATGTGGGCATCACGCGCCGACCGGCTCTATGAAAACCAGCTGGTTTCCACACCCGAAGCCGCCTGGGGCCACGCCTTCGATCACTACTTCGAAGTGCGACGCGATCACGAGCGTGCGCTTCAGTTGGCGAAAATGGACTACCGTCTGCGACCCAATGCGGAAACACGAGAGCGACTCACTCGAGCTCGGACTGCCGTGTCGTCATAGTCCGTCCAACATCAAAAAGAGAGAAACGGGTTCCCGGCCTGGCTCGGAACCCGTTTCTCGTTGGGGAGGCACCCTCTCGGAGGGTGCAAGAGACCGGGGCTCTGGTCTCTTGTGGTGCTCCCCATATCTTTTGCGCTGTCTTTCCGAATCCTCCTTCGAACCGCGTTTGACGGCTCGGCCGGTTCGTCCTCTTAGGAAGCCTGGCGGGCTTCGTAGATGGAAGCGGCGACGTTGATCAGAGCGCGGGCGCGAAGTGCGGAGTCGTTCTCGTCATCGTCTCCGGCCTGCTCGACGGCGTATCCCAGACACTCGACGGCGTTGGAGAAGGCCACGGCGGCTTCCTCGGACTTGCCGGCGGACTGGAGAGCTGCGGCGTGCTGCATCTGCGTCTCGCCGAGGTTCGTCCAGGCGGTGATGTCTTCGCTGTAGAGCTCGACGGCGCTGGTGTAGTGACGGATGGCGTCCTCGAACTTCTCCTGCTTCTGGTAGATGGAACCGAGGACGGAGTGAAAGTAGGCGTCCATCGGGTTGTAGGTGTAGAGACCCTCGAAGATCTTCCGGGCGTCTTCCAGCTTGCCTTCTTCGAAGAGGTCGTAGCCCATGTCCGCGACCTGGTACATCTCTTCTGCGGAGATGCCTTCGAGCTGGGCCAGCGTGATGTCGCCGAGGATGAAGCCCTTGATCGCTTCTTCGATGTCCTCTTCAGAACAGCAGTCTTCTTCGTTCAGAATGTCGTCGCCGTCGGCGTCAAAGACGCGCTCGATGCCGTCATCACCCGTGACGACCGTGATGTCCTCGTTGCTCTCGGTTCCGACAACCTGGTTCTGATTCTCGTTCGACATTCTCTTTCTCCTTTGTGGCCCCACTGGGGCGGGGCCGAGCCCCATCTGCTCCGGGCGTTTCGCCCTTTCCTTTGACTGGGGCTGGGCCCCGAAAACCGTGACGCCCGACTTATCCGGCCGCGGTTCGTCAGAGTTGCTTCAAAGATCAAAAAAAGTTCGGAGACGTCGAGTTTGGATGGGGAGCGAGCCGTGATGCTGGACCTTCGAGGCTCGGCTCGGGTAGACTACGAGTCCAGGCAAGTTGAATGTTTGCTGAATGTTAGGAGAATCTTTGCCCCGGCTGGTTGCCGCTTTGATGCGCCATGGTCACTACGAGCAACCGGAGAAAACTCCGAGTGCTCACCTGCCGTATCCCCTTACAGAGAAGGGACGTAGCCAGGCCGAGGCCGCCGCGGAGGAGGTTGCTGCCTTCGCCGCGTCGAAGGGCTGGGTCTTGGACGGAGTCATCGAGACCTCCCAGCTTCTGCGGGCCTGGGAGACCGGGACCATCATTTCCGGGATTTGGAGCCGCCGTTTCGAGCGACCTTTCCGGGTCGTTGAGTCAGACGGGCTTGCGGAAAGGGGTGTCGGAGCGGCTGCAAATCTGACGGAGAGCGAGATCACGGTGATCGTGGAGCGGGATCCTCGCCACCACCTTCCGCCGAACTGGCGACTGGACAGTCAGATACGGCTGCCGTTCCCCGGCGCGGAGTCCCTGATGGATGCAGGCGCGAGGGTGCTGCAGCACTTGGATCGTCGTACGGCGACCCTGTCGCGAGAGATCGAGACCGACACGGTGCGTCTTTATATAGGACACGGCGGCTCGATCCGGCATGCTGCAATCCATGCAGGTATCCTTCGTCTCGAGGACATGCCGCGGCTTTCGATGGAGAACTGTGGGACCGTCTACTTCGAGAAGGCGGATGGGGTGTGGGCGCACATTGACGGCGCCTGGAAGCCCCGAAACAAACGGCCCGCGACGGACTGACCTACCACCCTGGTGTGGGCGAATCGGCTATGGGCCGATGAAGAAAGAATGAATACCAACGCACCGGCCAAACAACCGCCAAGAATCAACTGGCGAACCGATCATCTGGACGTCGAGTTCCCGACCGAGTTCGAGGACTGGCCCAAGTTTTCGTCCGACGAGATCGTCGGACTCTGCGGGGATGACTACGACATCTCCCTGGAAACTCTGAAGCGTCACACCGGCGGGCGACCCTGGGTCTGGCCACGGGAGCCGGTCGTTTTCATCTGTGACGTCCATGCCGACACGGACGGGTTTCTCCGTTCGTTGGTGGCTTCGGGGGCCGTCCGGAAGACGGGGCCCGAGGACGCGGACTTCGAACTGACCGAACTCGGACGGCAGTGCACGTTCGTCATCGGCGGAGACTGTCTCGACAAAGGACCGCACAACCTTCGTCTTCTGCATTGTCTCGGGGACCTCATCGGTCTGGGCGCGGACGTCGAGATCCTGGCCGGCAACCACGATGTGCGGGCTCTCGTGGGTTTGGCCTACGCTGGACGCAAGGAGCCGAGGTTTGCCCATCTCTGGGTTCGGATGGGAAAGAAGTCGATTCCGCTCTTCCTGGAAGTGTACGAAGCGATGGTCGAAGGAAACGAAACCGACTATGAGTTTCCCGACGACGATGAAGTGCGCAAGCGTCTCTTTCCGGACGAGTCGTGGTACGAGGCTTTTCCTGCAGCATCCGCCGATCTGGTCAGTCCGATCAAAGTCGAGCGTGAGATCCAGCGCATTCGGGAGAAGGTTCAGGAACTTCAGCACGCGGCCAAGGAAGCCGGCCTGTCGCTGGGACAGATTTACGCGGCAACCCAGGCCGCACAGAAACTGTTTCTCGATCCTGCGGGCGGCTTCCATGGCTTTTTCGGAAGGATGAAGCTGGCTCACCGCGCCGGTTCGTTCCTTCTCATTCACGCCGGTGTCGATGACACGGTGGCGGAGATCCTGAGGGCTGACGGCGTCGGCGGTCTGAACGAGAGATTCCATTACCTCATGGAAACGGATCTCTTCGAGTTGTATCACGGGCCGATCGGAAACACGTTCCGGACAAAATACCGGACGGGGGATCTGCCCTTCACCGAGGTGGGTGTGCGGCACATGTACGAGTCGGGTCTCTACGCCATCGTACATGGGCATCGCAACATCACGCGCGGCCAACGCATCTCGGTTTCCAACGGTGTGCTCAACTTCGAGTGTGATGCCTCGATCGACCGGAACACGCGGGCGATTGAAGGACTGGAAGGCCCCGGCGGAGCGGCGGTCGTTTTCCTTCCGCAGGGCCGCATCCTTGCTACGAGCACGGACTATCCCTACATCAAGTCATTCGAGGCACGGCGTAACCTGGAATGGACGACTTTTGTCTGAACTACGGAGGATGTTATGAGCGAGCACGATATGGAACGTGAGGCAGCTCTCAATGGGAGCGAGGCGACTGAAGTCGAAGAAACGTCGGAATCCGAAAGCGGGCAGATCAAGTACCAGTCCGCGATGGCGCTTTCCGAAGCCGCCTCCTACTTCGAGGCGATCGTCGCCGCCCTGCGCAAGGGGCAGATGACGGTCAGCCACGGGGACACGACGCTGACCCTGGCCCCGAGCGATCAGGTCGAGGTTTCGGTCAAGGCGGCGCGGAAGAAGGGCAAGGAAAAGATCGAGTTCGAAGTGGAGTGGCGTCAGGCCCCCAAATCAGATCTTCACATTAGTAGTGAGTGATCCGGGTTAACGTCGGGAGACAGAATGGCGAAGGATGATCGGGAGTTTCGGCATGAGTCGCTCCAGGATGGACGCTCTCTCACAGCCTACATGGAGGCCATCAAGGCTGGATTCATCAACGGAACGTTGACGTTGAAAGACGACACCGGAGAGATCGTCGTGCATCCGTCGGGACTGATCCGACTTCAGATCGACACGACGAGAAAGCGCGACCGGGTCAAGATGGTGCTGCGTTTGGAATGGAAAGAGGAGGAGGCCTCGGGAGTGCAGAGCAACGGGGCTCTCGTCATCGACGGAAATCCCGACGAGTAGACGGTTGACGATCGACGAGGGCCGGACGCGACGACCGGACGCGACGCCCGCACGCGACGACCCGGGTACCACGGCGTTGCGCGGTCTACAACGATAGGTCCTTTGGTTCTGACTAGATGGGGAGTGGCCAACGGCGTTCTCGATGCTGATGCAGAAAGACGGAATCGATGAGAATCTCAAGTTTCTCATCCTCGAAGTTCGCGGCCAACTCGAGCGTACGCTCGAGTTGCTGCAGAACCTTCCGGCCGCTCCCGATCGACGCCTGAACACCAAAGACGACTACATCGACAACCTGAAGACGGTCATTCAGCGCAAGTGCTTCGAGTTGGCTGCCGAAGTGGCCCGCGACAACCGGCCGACCGTCGATCTGCTCAAAGCCATCGATACTGTTGCCGTCAACCTCGAACGCATCGCCGACTTCTGCGAGAACGTCCACAGTCAGACCAACTACATCCTCGAACCCGAGGTGATGCGTAACGAGCAGTTCGAACCGTTCCTTCGGATCATCATAGACTCCGTCGATCTGGTCGAGACGGCTCTCTTCGAACGGGCGACACAGCGCGCCTTGCAGATCTGCCGGGCTGAAGACGAGATCGACCATCTCTACAAAGACGTATTCCAAGGCCTGCTCGAAGAGCTGAAGTCCGGGGAACGAACCCAGAGCCTGGTCACGGCCATCTTCATCTACCGGTATTTTGAGCGGATGGGGGATTCGCTACTGAACATCGGAGAGGCGATTCTCTCGGCCTTCCTGGGCGAGCGGATCAAGATTGGCCAGTTCGAAGCTCTGGAAGACTCCCTTGAAGACGCTGCTTTGGCCGACGGCATCGAGAGCGTGCAGCTTCATCCGGTCAAGGAGACGAAGTCCGGAAGCCTGATCGAACGGGTGGAGTCCCGAGGGACGGACGGAGTCTCGGTCATCTTCAAGGACGGCCCGGCTCGAAAGATCCGAGAAGAGAAGGATGGCGTTCGTCTTTGGGGTGATATCGATCCAAACCTGGTTCCAAAGATCCATTCCTTTCATGAGCACGGTGACGGGGCTTCGATTCTTTTCGAGTTCCTGAGCGGCCGAAACTTCGAGGACATCGTCCTTGGTGGGACGCACGAAGAGGTCGACACTGCGCTCGAGTCGATTTGTGATGTGCTTCAGGACTTTTGGCGCAAGACGAGATGGGAAGAACCGGTTCCGGCTCACTTCCTGAAACAGCTACGTGACCGGTTGCCCGACATCTATCAGGTGCATCCCGAGTTTGCCCACGCCGAATCCGGAATCGGAGAGGTCGAAGTGCCGACGCTCCAGGATTCGTTGGAACACCTGGATGGTTTCGAAGAAAAGATCCAGTGCCCCTTCTCCTTCATCATTCATGGCGACTTCAATCTCGACAATGTCATCTACGACGCTGAGACCGGTCGCGTCAGTTTTGTCGATCTGCACCGGGCGCGGCGTATGGACTATGTCCAGGACGTATCGGTCTTTCTTGTTTCCTGTTTTCGTCTGCCGGCGGACCGAAAGACTCGTCACCGCCTGCACCACATCATGGGTCGATTCCTTCAGTTCGGTCGTGCCTTTGCTGCCTCGGAGGGAGACGCGACGTTCGAAGCGCGCCTGACTTTGGGGCTGGCGCGTTCCTTCGCGACTTCGACACGCTTTCTTCTTGACCGCCGACTGGCCAAGTCACTGTTTCTACGTGCTCGCTATCTCGTTACTCTACTCGTCCAGATGAAGGACGAAGAGCTGGCGGACTTTGTCTTGCCGGGGGACATTCTCATTGACTGATCGCAACGTTGCCGTGGTCGGGACGCCTGGGGGATGGTCCTCGGAGTCCTTGGCCGATGTCTTCGAGGCTCGGTTCGGACGGCGGAT
>JAUIHP010000023.1 GCA_030431975.1 bacterium
CCCAAGCCGGCTAACCACGCCGACGGAACGCGAGACGCGAACCGCGACAAGCCCAGACCGACCAGTATCACAAGGAAAACCCATGCGCCATGGATCGTCGCACTGCGGCCGAAGAGGTAACCCAGGAGGCCGCCGAATCCAATCATCATCCCGCCGGTGCGCGCCCAGTCATCCCACGGATCGAAAGGCCGGGAAGCGAGGTGCCGCGCCACCGTGGCGGCTCCCTGGCTCCCCATGGTCCCGGCGCGTCCGGCAAACAAGAGCAGAACTGTAGCGTAGAGACCCGCGGAAATCAGCAAAGCAGGTACACCGCTGGACAATGCCAGAAGTGCGGACATCGCTCCGTAGGCCAGGGGATAGCTTTGATGAAACGGACCGTCGCCGGCCGCGGCCACCGCCGGCGCCAGAGCCGATTTGACTCGTCTCCACTGGTCGTCGGATGAAGATTGAGCTCCGCCCAGAACCCAGCCGATCAGAACCGGTTGCGTTTGCGCGGCACCTTCCCGCCAGTGTTCGGGGAGGACGGTGTCGTCGGGAAGATCCCTTCCCCACTCCAGGATCCAGGCGAGGCGCTGTTGGCCCCCGGCGGAAAACTGCAGGTCAAGACGGAGGGGCAGAAAACGCGAGGCCTTACGTCGCGACTTCGGGCGATGCTGCTCTCTATCGTTCCCGCGATCCAGGCCTGCGTGGTGGGCTGCGTGGTGCGCTGCGTGGTTGGCTGCTTGGTGACCCGCGTCGCTGCCCGCGTCGTTGCCCGCGACCTTTCCGGCGTTGCTTTCTGTGTTCGTTTCTTCTCGGGTCATTTCAAGAGGATCCCGAAGAAAAGACCGATCGTGACGAATACCCAGGTGCGCCTCGGAACCCGAGGCGCAAGCCCGATCACCGCGACGAGCGCGGCCGCAGCCAAGAAAAATGCCGGGGTACCGCCGTCGGCTCCGAAGTCGACAAGACGGTCCTCACCTACGACAAGGTGCGAAGGCAACTGGCCCATGAGAGAGCGCAGCAGTAGACCGGCGCCCGCAATCCCGAGCGCCAGGACGATGGTTTCTCTTTGGGCCACACGCCAGGCCTTCCGCACGTCGCCCAAGGTGGTCCTTCGCCCGGCTCGGAACAACTCCAACTCACGGAGGTCCAGGCGGACCCGGTGGCGGCGCTCCAACGCCTGATGTCCGAAGGCAACGATCCATCCGACGACAAGCCCGAGGAACAGTGTGCCCGCATCTACGCGAAGCCAGTCGTCGTGCAAGGCTTGGGCCCGGTGCGCGGCCGCGTGGACATTCGCCGCGATGCCGGCGCCGAAAGCGGCCGCCACTCCCCGGGAGAGGCTCCGTTTGCCCCCACTTCGAACCGGCATGGGTCGGCCCAGCAAGAAAACCATGCCGATCCAAAAACCCAAGCCAGGCATACCGGCCAACCAGCCCGCCACGGTTCCGGCAACAGGCGGACTCCGCAGGGCGCCCAGTAACAAACCCCGCTCGTCGTAGAAGACCAGGAGCCACCAGAGGAAGAGTGCGATTTCGGGGGCGGCGCCAGGCATTCGAGTACGCGCGTTTCCGGACTACTGGTCCAGGAGAGAGGTCACGGTCTGTGTCGGCGTCCCGGGAAGATCACGAACCTCGATCTCGAAACCTTCCGCGTTCAGTTCCCGCAGCAGCGCGCACTCCGCGTCGTTGAGGTGGATGTAGTCGAGGAACGGAGTGGCTCCGGGATGGGCATGAAGACCGCCCAGGTTGACCGGGCCCGGCACTCCCCCGCGCAGGAGTTCCGCAGCGGTTTGCAGAGAACGAACCAGCAGGATCGACTTTTCCATCGCGCCGGAAGGCCGAGTGTTCTGCAGGAACGCGTGTACGTCCGTGACTTCGACATGCGTTCCTTCCGGCGCGACCGCAGAGAAGAGGGCCGCCGAAAGATCGTCGGCGGCCGCCTCGTCGTCGACGATGACATACGCCTCGGGCTCGAGTCGTGTTCCCCACCCCACCGTGACCTGGCCGTGGAGCAGTCGGTCATCGACACGAAAGAGCAGGAAGGATCCCTCCCATCGCCCGTCGCGCTCCGTGGAAGACTCATTCATCGCTGGTCTCCGTCCATCTGAGGCGTCGTCCTGGCCTCCGGACCTTGTCTACATTTCCCGAGCTGGTCTTGGCTCTCACTTCCGGGTCACGGCATCCCTTCCGCGGGAGAGCACTCGCTCGAGGAGTTCCTCCACGCTGACCGTGTCCCGATGATGCAAAAACTCGAGAAGCATCGGTAGATTGACACCCGTGACGACGATGATTCGTTCGTCCCTGGCCGCAACCGAAAGGGCCGCCAGAAGACAGCTGCCGCCTGGCATGTCGAGAAAAACGAAAATCGGGTCGCTCCCGGGTCCCAGCGACTCGTGCAGATGACGAACGAGGTCATCTCCGCTCCGGCCTTCGTTGGTCAAAGCGGCCACACCGTCGGGCACGCCGTACAGCCGGCCGGCCACTTTCAGAAGCTCCGCCCCGAGCATCCCGTGCGTGATGAGGATGGCGCGTACCAAACCGCCCCCTACTCGGTGTCGTCTCGAGCGAGCACGGCAAGGTTGGCCTTGCGCCGCATCAGTTCGAGGAGGTTCTCGTTGAAGTGCTCGGCCGGATCGTAACCGTAGGCTTTGACCAGGTAGTGCATCGCTACCGTTTCGCAGATGACCGTCACGTTCTTGCCGGGAATGATCGGAACCACGACCTTCTCGATGGCGGCCCCGAGAATTTCCGTCCGCTGCGTGTTCAGACCGTGGCGCTCATAGTCGTCATCCTTGGACCATTCGCGTAGGTTGACCTCGACCTCGACTCTCTTCTGCGCACGAATCGACCGGATGCCGAAAATCGACTGCACGTCGATGATCCCGAGGCCCCTGATTTCCATTCGATGTCGCAGGAGATCGTTGCCGGAGCCGATGAGCACATTGTCTGCCTTGCGCCGGATCGTTACGGCGTCGTCCGCAACCAGTCGCTGTCCGCGTTCGACCAGATCGAGTGCCGTCTCTGACTTTCCGATCCCGCTTCGGCCGGTCAGAAGAAGCCCGACACCGTAGACATCGACCAAGGATCCGTGAACGGTCGTGGTCGGCGCGAGTTCGTCGTCCAACAGGTGGGACACTTCATGGATGACGTCGACGGCGGGACGGGCCGACTGGATCACCGGCACATCGAACTCGCCCGCCACCTGCTCCATTCCTTCCGGAAGCGGGACGCCTCCGGAAACGATGATGCAGGGAACCCGTTGCTCGCACACATGGCGAAGCGCGACGGGGCGCTCGCCGGCGGGCAAGGTTCGAAGGTAGCCCAGTTCGGTACCACCGAGAATCTGCACGCGGTCCCGCGGAAACCCTTCGACATAGCCGGTCAGAGCCAGGCCAGGCCGATTGACGTCCGCGCTCTCGATCGCTCGGGTCGGGTCGATCTTCCCCCCGACGGCCTCCAGACCCAGCCGGTCGCGGAGACGGTCGAGGAGATCGACCAGAGGAAACGAAGGCAAGACTACTCCGCCTCGACGAGACCGTAGTTGCCGTCGGCCCGGTGGAAGAGCATGGCCATCCGATCGCTGCGCGAATCGTGGAAGAGCAGCTGATCCCAATCCTTCTCCCGCATCAGATGGATCGCCTCTTCCACCGTCATCGGAGCCGGAGCGCGGTGACTACTCCGAACCACGACCGGCGAGAACTCCTCCTCGACCTCGATCTCGGGCAGATCGTCTTCGTGGATGATCGACTCCGGCGGCACCGTTTGGCGAGCCGTCGTGCGCCTCTTGATCCGGCTGTTGTGTTTCTTCAGCTGGCGCTCGATACGGTCACAGACACGGTCGACGGCTGCCGCCATGTTGTTCTTCTGTTCCTCCCGGCTCATGACGTCGAGGCCGGCGCCGTGAACCGAGAGTTCCGCAATGGATCGGTACTTCTCCTGGGCCAGGACGAGATGGGCTTCCTGAATCTGATCGAAGTAGCGCTCGAACTTGTTGATCCGCCGCTCGGCCAGATCCTTCACTTCAGGCTCCATGTCGTAGCGACGGCAAGTCGTCGTGATCTCCATCTCGAACTCCTCTCGTTCTCCAAATGTCGGGCCCCGGCCGGGCTGGTCCAGCCGGATCCCGGAGGGGACATCCAATCGTTGCCCCGGGTCAGCTCAGTAGAGCCGCGCTCGTCGCGTCGACCGCACCGCCTCCCCCGCCAAGGCGGTGGGAGGACAGGCGCCGGAGCCGAGCCCGAGGAATCCTCATACCATCTCTGTACTTCGCCACGGTCCTCCGCGCAATCCGTATTCCCTCGGATCGGAGTTCCGCCGCGATTTCCGTATCGGAAAGGGGCTTTACCGCCGACTCCGCCGCGATCAGGTCCCGGATTCTCTGCTGCACGGCCCGGCTCGCCGCCGCCGCAGAACCCCGTCGGTGAACCCGGCCCGAGAAGAAGTAGCGCAGCGGAAAGATTCCCCGCGGAGTGTCGATGTACTTGGCTTGCGTGACCCGGGCCACCGTCGACTCGTGGAGCCCTGTCGGCCCGGCGATGTCGCGCAGGGTCATCGGCACGAGGCCATCCGGCCCGTTTCGGAAGAAGTTGCCCTGCAACCCGACGATCTCCCGTCCGACTCGAAGCAGCGTCTGTTGGCGACGCTCCATCGCCTGAATCAGCCCTTGGGCAGACCGGCCTCGTTCCTGCAAAAACGCCTCCGCTTCCGCAGCCTCGCGGACCTCCTTTGGAGGCGGCACGAGACGGAGCTTGGGTAGATGCGACTCCTCCAACCGTACCACCCAAGGCCTTCCCGTGCTTGCCGGTCCCTCCTCGACACGGAGTTCGGGCCAGACCGGATGCGGAATGGACGCCGGACTGAAACCGGGGCTGGGACTCAACTTCCTGAGTTCCCCAATCGCCCGGCGAATTTCAGACTCCTCGATCCCGAGCTCGCCGGCCAGATGACGGATGCGCCCAGCCAGCAGCAGGTCCCAACCGTCCCGGACGATGCCTGCCAGCAGCGAGTCGCCGTCTCCGTTTCGCTCGAGTTGTTCGAGAAAGCACTCTCGCACGTTCCGTGCACCGATTCCCGCGGGGTCCAACGACTGAACGAGTTGCCGGCCCGCGCGGGCGGTCGGCACATCAACCGCCGCGCCCAATGCCACTTCCGAGTCGGGAACGGCCGCAAACCCCCGCTCATCCAGGCAGCCCGTCCAGAACAACGCCGCTCGACGAACCTCTTCGTCCAGATCGCGGAGACAGCCGATCTGACGACGAAGACGGGCCTCGACGCCGGGATCCGGCTCCGGTAGTTCCCGCTCCCAGCTGGCCCCGTCCGGGCCGACCGGCATACCTGCTGCGGGACGCTCCCACGATCGCTGTAGGGAAAACGGCACCTCGAGTTCCGTATCGTCCTCGAGTTCGAGACAGGGATTGGAGAGGACTTCTTCGCGAAGGACCGCTCCCAGTTCCGCCGCAGGAACCTGGAGCAGATGAAGCGCCTTTTGCACCTGCGGGCTGAGTCGCAGCCCCGTCGAAAGGGAAAGAGCCAAACGTGGAGCGGGCATGAAGAGTTACCTCTCCACCCCCGAGGAGACCGACGAATTCGTGTCTGTAGGAAGGACGTCAGACAATTCCCAGGCCGTCCGGGAACCTCTTTGGACAAAAGTGACCGCCAGTCGTGGCGGTCGGAGAAATGTGGCAGGCGATCGGTGCCGATGTGCGTCGGCCTTCGGTGCCGGTGGGTCGGCGTTCCACGGTCGGCGTTCGGCGTTCGGGACCGCGTTGTCAGAGCCGAAAGTCCTCGCCCAGGTAAAGCTCTCGCGCCTGCGGGTCGTTGGCCAACTCTTCGGCCGAACCGGAGAGAAGAATCTTCCCGTCATACATGAGATAGGCCCGATCGGTGGCGGAGAGACACTCACGCACGGAGTGGTCGGTGATGAGAATGCCGAGTCCTCTCTTCTTGAGGGAGAGAATGATGTGGCGGATCTCCTGAACAGCGATCGGGTCGATCCCGACGAACGGTTCATCCAAAAGAATGAACGCCGGATCGGTGACAAGAGCGCGACTGATTTCGACGCGACGTCGTTCGCCACCCGAAAGCTGATACCCGCGCCGGTCACGGAGACGCAGCATGTCCATCTCTTCCAGGAGCTGGCGGCACCGGTCCTCGCGTTCCTGCCGGCCCATGTCGGTTGTTTCGAGAATGGCCATGACGTTTTCCCAGACCGTCAGCTTCCGGAAGACGCTGGGCTCCTGGGCGAGGTACCCGATACCCATTCGGGCGCGGCGATGCATGGGCAGTCGAGTAACGTCCTTGCCCGCCAGTCGGATCGATCCCTCGGTCGGAGGCAGTTGCCCCACGATCATGTAGAACGTGGTCGACTTCCCCGCTCCGTTCGGCCCTAGAAGTCCGACCACCTCCCCCGGATCAACGTGGAGAGAGACGCCTTTGACGACGCGGGTCTTTCCGTAGTCACGGATCAGATCGACGGCCTGAAGCGCGCCGGGGTCGATGGACGCGGCCTTTTCCTCTTCAGGGGAATGGGCCAGAACGCTGACGTTTCCGGGCTCGTTTCCGGGCTCGGGTCCCGCAGTGCTGCCCGGACCGTTCGACCCCGGGAGTCCGGGGTTCTGGAACTCTTCGCTCATGGATTGTCGATCTCTTCCAGGTCCGGCGGGTCGAGGACGACCGCCTTGAAGTCCTTGCTCACCGTGTATGTCCCCAGGTCGGGCGAAGCGACGATGCCGATCCCGGTGACTTTGTCTTCCGCCCGATAGAGCACGAACGGCAAATCCGTGCGTACGTTCTCCGTCTTTGGATCCCACTCCAGACGTTCGGTTTCCAACCGCTCGCCCTCTTCCGTGACCACGACGACGTTGCCTTCGGCGACGAGTGACTGGCTGTCGGGATCGATCCAGCCGGCCTTGCTGGTCAGCGTCGACTTCACTTCCTTCGTCCCGTCATAGAACTCGATGAAGAGGGTCTCCAGTTCCGTGGGATCGTCCTCCTCGTACTTGTAGGCGCGCTCGGCCTTGAGGACCCAGAGCAATCCCCTAACACTGCTTTGGCGCATGACGGCGTTGGACATCGTCTGCGTCGGCATGCCGTCCTCGACCGCGACCCCGCGGGAGGTCGGCTCGTCATTGCCGCAGGCGGGAAGCAGGAGAAGCAGCGGAAGGAGCAGCGGAGGGAGCGCCATCGCCCAAACGCGTCTTGTCACGTCACTCCGTATCAACTCTCTCGTCTCCCCGATCGTTCCCATCCCTGGCCGCGGCGGCCGTCTTGTTTCGGCCGCTTCGCACCTTCCAGCGGTTGTAGAACCACGGCCACTGCGACGGTTCTTCACGGACGATCTCTTCTGTCCACGCAGTCATCCTTCGCGAGATCTCCTCGGCCGCCCCCGGCACGTCGGTCTGGCCGGACAGGTCCCACGCGGGCCAAAACCGAACTCGGTAGCCGGACGAGGCATCCTCCCACAACGCGGCACACAGGACCAGCGCCCCCGCTCTTAGAGCCAGTCGGGCCGCGCCCGGTGTCGTGAAACACTCCTTCCCGAAGAATCGGCACGAAACGCCGCCGTCCCTAGGGATCCGGTCTACGAGGATGCCGACAAGTTCCTGACGAAGAAGGGCACGCATCGCAGGCGCCGGCTGCTCCGCCGAAATCAAACGGACTCCCGCCCGTTCACGGGTCTCCTCGACGAAGCGGTTGAGACGCTGCTCGGGAAACGGGTGATAGAGCACGTGAATCGACCGTTCCCGATCGGCCAGATACGCGGCCAGAAGCTCCCAGTTCCCGAAGTGGGCCGTGATGAGCAGCGTCGGCCGCCCCGACTCTTCGGTGGACCGAAGATGCTCCTCCCCCGTCACATCCAGGTTGCGGAGAAGTTCCGCCGACAGCCCCCTCCGAATCCGCAGAAAATCCACGGCCAGGTGCCCGACATGGTGAAAGGTCTCCTTCACCAACTGCTCGCGATCCGCCGCCGACTGCTGGGGAAAGGCCGTTTCCAGGTGACGGCGCGCCCGTCGTGTCTCTCGGGGCAGGACAAGACGACAAAGGTCTCCAAGTCTTCGGGAGAGGGCCCGGGCCCAGGGTCTGGGGAGATAGCCCAACGGCAGGGCGATCGGTGCAAAGAGGGCGAAGCGGAGGAAGCGCTTGCCGCGTTTCCGCCACACCGAAGCCGTCACGACGAGGTCGGCCCCAATCGCAGGCAGTCGTGAAGGTGGACGACTCCGACCGGCCGATCTTCGTCATCGACCACGACCAGGGCCGTGATCGGTCCCGGCGCGTTCGTCTCCATGGCTGCGACGGCCTGGGCGACCAGCGCATCGCCCGCAATGGTCCTGGGGTTTGTCGTCATGACCTCGTGAACCTTCAGGTCGTCGATCGATCCATGGGCATGGATGACCCGCCGGATGTCTCCGTCGGTCAGAATGCCGACGAGCTTGCCGTCCGCGTCGACAACCGTCGTCATCCCGAGGCGCTTCTCGACCATTTCGACGACGGCTTCGCGAATCGGCAGCGTCATGGGGACTCGCGGCAACTCCCGGTCCCGGTGCATCAGCGCCTCGACCCGGCTCGTGGCCTGATGTCCGATCAATCCTCCCGGGTGAAGGAAGGACAACTCTTCCTCGCTCAGTCCGCGCGCGGTGTAGGCACACGCCACCCAGAGATCGCCCAACACCTGAAAGACGGTCGTCGAAGTCGATGGAACGAGGCGCAGCGGACCGGCCTCTTCCAACGGGCCGACGTTCACCGCCAGGTCGGCATCACGGGCCAGTGTGGAACCCGCGTCGGCGACGACGGCGACCACCGGCACGCCCATCCGACGGAAACGCGGAGCCAGTCCGATGAGTTCCTGACTCTCCCCGCTCTTGCTGAAAAAGATGGCGAGATCGGCCGGGCCGACCAGCCCGAGGTCGCCATGTACGGCTTCGGTCGGATGGAGAAAAACCGCCGGCGTTCCGGTGGAACGGAAGGAGGCCGCGATCCGTTGGGCGACGTGGCCGGACTTGCCGACTCCCAAGACGACGACTCGCCCACGACACCCGACGATTCGTTCAATGACTTCACTGAATGGCGGCGAATCGATGACCGGACGAAGCGATCCCACGCCCTCGAGTTCGCGGGCCAGAACGTCCCGCGCCACTCCGAGAAGATCCGACGTCGGCTTCACCCTCCGGCCTCTTCCACCGGATCGGGACGCGACCATTTGGCCTGCAGCGCCTTCCACTCCCGAAGCTCTTCCAGCAGCGGCCGCATCGCCGCCAGTGGCAGCTGGGTCGTGGCATCACTCTGCGCCTTGGATGGATCGGGGTGCGTTTCGATGAAGAGCCCGTCGGCGCCGGCGCCCAAAGCGGCGCGGGCCAGAGTGAGCGCGTACTTGCGGTCTCCCCCAACTCCGGGGTGCTGCAGCGAATGGGTAACGTCGAAGACGACGGTCGCACCCGTCTCACGCATGTCCCGAAATCCGCGCATGTCGACGACCAGATCGTTGTGACCGAAAGTCGTGCCTCGCTCCGTGAGCCAGACTTCCCCACCCGGTCGGTGATGCCGAAGCTTGCCCACGATGTGGCGCGTATCACCGGGCGCGAGAAACTGTCCCTTCTTTACGTTGACGGCTTTCCCGGTTTCGACCGCGGCCACGAGCAGGTCGGTCTGCCGGCAGAGAAAAGCCGGAATCTGCAGAACATCCAGAACCTGTCCCGCCGCCGGGACCTCCTCTGGAGTGTGGACGTCGGAAAGAATGGGCAGACCCGTAGCTTCCCGAACTCGGGCCAACGCAGCCAAACCCTCGGTCTGACCGGGACCGACGTAGGAGTTGATCGAGGTTCGGTTGGCTTTCTGGTAGCTGGCTTTGAAGAGGATTTCGATGTCGAGAGCGCGGCCGATTTCTTTCATCGTCCCGGCGATCTCGTGCAACATCTCGTCCGACTCGATGACGCACGGACCGGCAATGACAAAGAGCTGGTCCGGACTGAGTTCTTTCCCCAGGTACTGAACGCTTCGCGCACCGGACTCAGGCATGTGTGGTCCTACCCGCGCCGGCTTCCTCATCCGACGCCGAGCTGTCCTTGGACTTCTCGCTGACGGCGGGCGAGTCGTGACCTTGCCGTTCACCGGCACCGACGCGCCCCGTTCGGTGGACGATGGCTGCAGCGACGAACGAACGGAAGAGCGGATGTGGCCGGTCCGGCCGCGACTTCAGTTCCGGATGGAACTGGACGGCAACGAACCACGGATGGTCGCTGAGCTCCAGAATCTCGACGAGACCGTTGTCGGGGCAGATCCCGGTGAAGCGGACACCCGCTTCCTCGAACGGCTGCCGGTAGGAGTCATTGAACTCCCAGCGGTGACGGTGACGTTCCCGAATGCGTTCGTCGCCGTAGGCTTCCCGGGCCCGACTCCCCGCCGCCAGATCGCACGGGTACGAACCCAGACGCATCGTTCCGCCTTTGAGATGAGTCTTGAGCTGGTCCGGCATGAGATCGATGACCGGATGAGGAGTCTCCACGTTGAACTCGGTCGAGTCTGCGTGTTCCAGATGACAAAGGTTCCGCGCGATCTCGATGGAGGCGCAGTGAAGACCAAGGCAGATTCCGAAAAACGGAAGTCCGCTTTCCCGGGCAAAGCGAATGGCCTGGATCATCCCTTCGATTCCGCGTTCTCCGAAACCGCCCGGAACGAGCAGACCGTCGACGTGCTCGAGCACTTCCTGCGGTGATTTCGTTTCGAACTCGGTCGACTCGATCCACTTCACTTCGATCTGAACGCCGTTGGCGGCCCCGGCATGAACAAAGGACTCGAGGATGCTCTTGTAGGCGTCCTGAAGATGGGTGTACTTCCCGCACATCGCGATGCACACCTTTTCCTTCGGCTCGAGGATGTCCCGAACCGTCGATTCCCATCGTGTCAGGTCGAGAGGCTTGTCCCCTTGAAGTCCGAGCGCCTCGATGACCAACGCATCGAGTCCGCCTCGATGGACGATGAGAGGAACTTCATAGATGGACCGAACGTCGGGAGCGGAAATGACCGCGTTGTTGGGTACGTTGCAGAAGAGCGCGATCTTGTTGCGCACTTCCTGCGGGATAGGCGTGTCACTGCGACAGATGAGAACGTCCGGCTGGATACCGATCTCACGGAGCCCTTTCACCGAGTGCTGGGTCGGTTTCGTCTTCAGCTCTTTGGCGGCGCGAACCAACGGCACCAGGGTGACGTGAATGAAGAACGTCTTCCGGGCGCCGACTTCCAGACGGAGCTGACGAATGGCTTCGAGAAACGGAAGCGATTCGATGTCGCCGACGGTCCCGCCGATCTCGATGATGGAGACGTCGGCGTCGGACTCCTCCGCCGTTTCGACCATGCGGCGCTTGATCTCGTCGGTAACGTGCGGGATGACCTGGACGGTCTTGCCCAAGTAGTCCCCGCGGCGCTCGCGGGTAATGATGGTGTCGTAGATCTGGCCTGCAGAAACGCTGTTGCGCCGCCCCAAGGTCACGTCCGTGAAGCGCTCGTAGTGACCGAGGTCAAGGTCGGTCTCCGCCCCGTCGTCGGTAACGAAGACTTCTCCGTGCTGAAAGGGAGACATCGTTCCCGGATCGACGTTGAGGTACGGGTCGAGCTTCTGCAGCGTCACCTTGTAGCCACGCTCTTTGAGCAGGAGCCCCAGGGACGCGGCGGCGATTCCCTTGCCCAAAGAAGAGACGACACCGCCGGTGACGAAAACGAAATTCGGTTGTTTCATGATCGCGGATCCCCCGAATGGGACGGCCTACATTCCTACGCTGACAATCAGGAACGGGTCGCCGTTACCTCGCCCTGTTCGTTCTTAACACAATCCTACGGGCTGGCAAGCCCGTCTGTCCCCGCACTCTCCAACGCCCCTTCGTTCGGGTACGCAAGTCGCAGTCTCTCCAGATCCTCCGGCACGTCGATCCCCGGACTCCCAGCCGTCTCGACAACCCGAACGCGAATGGGAATCCCCGATTCCAACGCTCGCAACTGCTCGAGCTTCTCCGTCTGTTCCAACGGACTCGGATCCAGAGTGAGAAACTCACGCAAACGACCCACCGGAAATCCGTAGATCCCGACGTGGCGAAGAAACGCGACGCGGTTTCCGTCAGCGGCCTCTCCCCGAGGGTCGTACGGGATCGGAGCCCGGGAAAAGTAGAGAGCGCGGTCCTGTCTTCCGATCACGACTTTGACGACGGTCGGCCGCATCGCCTCCTCCGTCTCGCCGATCGGTTCCGCAAGCGTCCAGATCGCATCATCGTCGGCTTTCATGGCCTCGATCATCGCGGCGACCGGAGCGATCGGAAAGACCGGTTCATCGCCCTGAAGATTCACGACGAAATCGGGCGGCGTTTCGAAAGATTCCAAGACCTCGCCGATCCGGTCCGTACCCGTCCGGTGATCCGAGCGAGTCATGACGACACGAGCGCCGAAGCCTTCCGCCGTGCGACGAATGCGATCGTCGTCGGAGGCGATAAGGACGTCGTCGACGCCGTGGATCTGCAAGGCGCGTCGATGAACCCACTCGAGGACCGGCCGGCCGTGAATCTCGGCGAGCAGCTTTCCGGGAAAGCGGGAGGCTTCGTAGCGGGCGGGAATGACGATGACGACACGGGAATCCATCTACACCAGGTCCAGTGGGGTTCACCCAGGTCCGAACGACAAAAAGAGAGAAGGGCGCCAGCCCGGTGGACCGTCGCCCTTCACTTGGAATCTATGTCAGGAGCCCTTAGGCACTCTCGGCCGGCTCCACGCGGACGGCCTTCTTTCGCTTGCCGACCCGCTCGAAGACGACGTGGCCGTCGACCAGGGAAAAGAGGGTGTCGTCCTTCCCCTTCTTGACGTTCCGGCCCGGATGCACGGCCGTACCGCGCTGGCGGATGAGGATCGTGCCGGCCGTGACCCACTCGCCGCCGAACCGCTTGATGCCGAGACGCTGGCCCGGAGAGTTCCGGCCGTTCCGCGTACTACCTACACCTTTCTTATGAGCCATTTGAGATAGGTCTCCCTTTTCGCCTGTTCTCGGATTAGCCCGTGATGGACTTGATCCGAACCTCGGTGTAGTCCTGACGGTGGCCGTTCTTCCGGCGATAATCCTTGCGCCGCTTGAACTTGCCGACGATGACCTTCTTGCCGCGACCATGGGAGACGAGTTCCGCCTCGACCTTGGCATTGGCAACGACCGGGCATCCGACGGTGGCATTGGTCCCGTCGTGCAGGAAAAGGACCCGATCGAGGGTCACGGTATCCCCGGGCTCGCCCGCAGTCTTGCTCAACTGGACCACCTGGTCCGGCGTAACCCGGTACTGAAAACCCTGGTGTTCGACGATGGCGTACACGCTCCACCTCCGAGTGGAAAAATCCTACAAAAGAGGGAGGTTACCGATACGGGTCAGGTTCGTCAAGCCAGGAAAGCGAGATGAATGGAATGGGCGGGACTCGCTCAAGTCCCGCCACATTGTGAAGGATCTCTAGCGGTAGCGAGCTTTGATCGTTCCCCAGGTTTCTTCGGAAACAGGTGTTGTCTCACAGGGGTTCGGATCACACGGGACGTCATACCCCAGGTAGGTTCCACCCACACCTTCGCATGCAGACTCGTAGGGAATCGGCTCGCATGACCCGTCATCGAAACAACACGCGCCACCGGGCCAGCACAGATTCGGGTCACAGTCGGTCCCTTCTCCCTGCCAATTCCCGAACGTCACCGCACAGACGTAGGCGGTCGTCAGCGTACAGTCACCCTCCTCATCGCAGCACGCCCCGAAGGGCTCGCACGGATAAGGATCGCAGGGCACGTCGTCTCCCAGGTACCAGCCGCCCTCCTGATCACATTCCTCGGGCGTGAAGTCCGTCACGCAGGCACCCGTCACGAAACAACAGGCACCGTATTCCTCACCCGCAAATCCGGGCTCAGAGGCCCAGACCCCAGCCAGGAACGCGATCCCAACGGCTCCCAGTAGCTTCTGAATCATACTTCTTTTCTCCCGTCTGAACGCCGGCCTGACTCGAAAGTCAGGCCATCCGGTTCAAACGTCGGTCAGACTGAGAGGGCCGGAGGTAGGGAATCCGGGTCGCCGCCGCTTGAAGCTTCGATGTGATACAAGAAGATTAGCAAATCCCCTCATCACGAAGCCACGAAAGCCGTAGCGGAGCCCTGCAGGCACGTCAGGGCAGGTACTCTTCCGTAACTTCCTTCCGAAGTCTCGGGAAGAAGATTCGCAGGCCGTCCCGCGTCATCCGGGGATCTTCCCGAATGTCGACCCGCAGCTTGAACTTCTTCTCGAGGTCTTCGATGAAGGCCGCCCGCTCGAAGAGGAACGTGGCCACCGCGGGGTGCACCCGAACCTGGATCATGTTCTCTTTCGACTTGGCCCCGATTCGGCGGATGACCCGCTCGGTCTTGAGAGCCACGGTCTTCAGGGAGAGGATCTGGCCGCTTCCGTCGCAGCAGGGACAGCGATCGGTGAAGTAGTGGAACAGCGACTCACGTTCCCGCTGCCGGGTCATCTCGATGAGACCCAAGTCGGAGATCGGGAAGATCTTCGTCCGGGCGCGGTCTTTGCGCAAAGCCGCCCGGAAGGTCTCCAGGACGGACTTCTTGTTCTGCTCTTCTTCCATGTCGATGAAGTCACAAACAACAATGCCCCCGAGATCTCGGAGGCGAAGCTGGCGGGCGATTTCCTCGGCGGCTTCCAGGTTGGTCTTGTGGATCGTGTCTTCCTGGCTCTTCTTGCCGGTGAAGCGGCCGGTGTTCACGTCGATCACGACCATGGCCTCGGCCTGATCGATGATCAGGTAGCCCCCCTTCTTCAACCAGACCTTGCGATCGAGGGTCTTCTGGATCTCGGCCTCGATTCCGTACTCGTCGAAGATGGGACCGTCGCCTTTGAAGAGCTTGACCCGGTTCTTGAGTTCCGGGGAGAACACCTTCAGATAGTTCACGATCTGTTTGTAGTGAACGCGGGAGTCGATGGTGAGGCGATCGACGTCTTCATTGAAGAGGTCGCGGATCATCCCGGTCATCATTTCCATGTCGCGATGAATGATCGCGGGAGCTTCTGAAGACGCGGAGGTCTCTTCGATCTCTTTCCAAAGCCCGACCAGGAACTCGACGTCGGCCTCCAGCTCTTTGCGGGTCCGGCCCTCGGCGGCGGTCCGGCAGATGAGCCCGGCGTGGTTCGGACGAAGTTCGGTCAGAATCTGCTTGAGGCGGGTCCGCTCGTCCCGGTCGACGATCTTGCGGGAGACCCCGGCATGCTTGAGCCCCGGCATGAGGACCAGGTAGCGCCCGGGCAGCGACAGACGGCAGGTGACCTTGGGCCCTTTCGTCCCGATCGGTTCCTTGATCACCTGGATCATGACGTCCTGACCCTTTTTCAGGTGATCCTGGATGTTGAGGTCCGCCTTGCCGCGACGACCTCCCCCACCACTTCCTTCATCGATGTCGAAGCCGTCAAAGTCGATGATCGACTCGAGCAGATCGGAGGAGTGGAGAAACGCGGTCCGGGACAGACCGACGTCCAAGAACGCTGCCTGGATTCCGGGCAGCACCGCGTTGACTCGTCCCTTGTAGACGTCCCCGACCAGACGACGCTCTTCCTCGCGCTCGACGAAGAGCTCCACCAGCTTGGCATCTTCCAACACCGCGATCCGTGTTTCGCTGGGATCGGCGTTGATCACAATCTCTTTGTACATAGCCCCATCTTCATCCGGACCTTCCCGGTCCGGGCCACTGAGGGTCAGAAAACACGCGCCTCCCGCGCGATCGTCGGTACGCGCAACGGGGCCGGGTCGCAGCTTGACGCCGCAACCCTACCGAGGGGTCGCACCGGATTTCAGAGGAGTACGTTAGCAGGTCGCCCGGATCGCCGAAACTCGTGAGTTCAAAGGAAGTTCCGCCCGGTCCCGACTCGGGGTCGGGCTCCGGGTAGGGAGTCCGGTCCGCTTCCGGTTCGGCTCGAGACTCAGTCCGAGTTGCGACCCAATTCGGCGGAGGCCAGGACGAGCCCCGAGATCCTTCGAATGCCGGCGCCCCGCAGCGCTCGCGCGGCCTCGGCCAGGGTCGACCCGGTCGTAAGCACGTCGTCGATAAGAATGACGGCCGGGGAAGCATCCCGGTGATGGTGGATGTCCGGACCCGGAGACATCGCTCCCTGTAGGCGCTCCTGTCTCTCCCCGGCCCCCAGGCCCCGCAGCGGACCGTGATAGTCATGACGCTCCAGGAGCCTCGGACGCCACTCTCCCCCGAACGACTTCGCCGCCCAGCGCGCCAGAACCTCCGGCGGGTTGAAACCCCGTTCCCGAAGTCGAACCGAGGCGGCCGGAATCGGCGCCAGCAGCAACCCGGACATTGGATCCACCTCTCTCATCACCCTGCCCATGACGCCCTGAACCACCTCCCGGACAACGCGATCCGGGTCCTCCTTGAAGTGAAGGATGACATTCCGCCACGGAGGCTCGTAGGGCAGCAAGGCCGTCACGACCAGAGGATCACCATCCCGGACATCGACGGTCCGACGGACCGGCGACGGGAGTACGGCGATGGCGGCCGAGCACACGTCGCAAAGCCGCGGCCGGTCGACTCGAATCAGGCATCCCGGACATTGGAGAGGCTCGAAAAGCTGGCGGGTCCCGGCGACGAGTTGGTGAGTCCCATCGGCGAGTTGGTGAGTCGCGGCGGCGAGTTGGCGGAGCCACCCAAGACCGTGAGGGGCCCCTGGACGGGCCTCGTGACGGGCCTCGGAACGGACCTCGGGACGGGCTCCCGGCCCGACGCCCGGATCGGTGTCGGGATCCAGAGCCGGGTTCACTTCACCGGCCGGATCCGGCCCTTGGGAATCCGATTGGCCTTCAGGTAGAGGTCCGTCGGGACGGCCTCGCCAACCCAGTGACTCATCGACAGCGCCGCCTGCTCCACCAGTGGACCCAGCCCGTCCGCGGCTCGGAACCCCCGATCGCGCGCCCACGCGGCCAGCGTCGACCTTCCCTCTCCGTAGTTCATGTCGAGGACGACGGCACCTTTCGGAAACCTTGCGAGTAGCTCAACAGGAGGAATCACTCCCGGAGGCCACGTCGAGACCCAAAGTGAAATCTGATCCGGACCGCTGCGAGCATCCCCCGTTTCCGCGGAAGCGAGGTCCTTGAGAGAGGCCACTTCCGGTGCTGCGCCTGCCAGTCGCGGCCGGCGCGGATCCGTCTTCCACCGGCTGAGCTGGCGCCGGACCACTGCAGGTCGCTGGCTCACGATGAGCTCCGGCTGATGACCGGCAGCCCACGCCCGGTGAACGAGACTCCTCGCCGTCGCGCCAAAACCAAGAACGCCAAACGGTCGGTCGTCCAAACCGTTGCGTTTCATCCACGCCAAAATCCCGGCGCCATCCGTCCCGCACGCAGCCACCGTGTCGCGCTTCCAACTGAGAGTGTTGGCCATCCCGACCCTTGCCGTCTCCGCATCCGAAGGGGATGCCACCTTGATTACCGCCTCTTTGTAGGGCGTGGTTACGTTGCAGCCGATGAATCCCAGGTCGCCTCCCAAACGCAGAAACGCCGGGAGTCGACGTATCGACACCGGTACCGGAACGTAAAGCCAATTCCGTGCCAGCTTCGCCAGGACGGCGTTGTGCAGTGCCGGGGAAAGAGAGTGTTCGATCGGGTCTCCGACGATGCCCAGAAGCTTCGTCCGACCATCGACCCAGGGCGGTTTCCACTCAGAGGTAGGCATGGTCAGTCCTCATTAGGCATGGTCAGTACTCATAACGATGGGCTGCGACATTTCCCATAAGGCCGATCGCGGCCAACATCGTCCACAAGAACGACCCGCCGTAGCTGAGGAACGGCAACGGCAGACCCGTGACGGGAAAGAGTCCCATCGTCATCGCCATGTTGACGGCCGCGTGGTAGAAGATGAGCCCGCCCACTCCGACCAGGAGCAACGAACCGAAAGCCGACCGGCACTGCACGGCCAACCGCAGTGCTCTCAACACGAGAGCGACAAAAGCCAGGACGACGAGGACGGTTCCGAAGAACCCGAGTTCCTCCCCGATCACCGAGAAGATGAAATCGTTGTGCTGCATGGGAAGAAAGGCCAGAGCCTTCTGGCTGCCTTCGAGGTAGCCCTTCCCAAACAGCTCGCCGGACCCGATGGCGATCCGCGACTGCAACACCTGCCAGCCGCTCCCGGACGGGTCGCTCCCCGGATCGAAGAAGGTCTGAATGCGAGCCTGCTGGTAGGGATGAAGCGTCGCGATGAACCGCGGCGCACCGAAGTGCAAAACGACCTGACAGGCGATGAACAGACCCAGCAGCAGATTCGACAGGCGAGAGACGCGGAAGGCGACGACGGCTACCAGGAGAAACACGATCCAAAGCCAAAGATTGTAGATGAGCATGAGTCCGATCATCGGAGAGACGAGGACGAAAAGAAGAATCCTCGGCATCCCTCCCCAGATCAGCATCGGCAGCGCGAGAGCCGGGAAGGCGCCCGCGGTTCCGAGATCCGGCTGCTGCAACACGAGAGCCGTCGGTAGCAAGACCAAACCCAGCGTCAGAACGATCGGCCCGCCGCGCGAAAGGTCGACCCGTTTGCCCGAGATGTAGCGTGCAAGGACGACGATGAGGGCGAGTTTGGCAAACTCCGATGGCTGAAAGCGAAATGGACCAACGGCAAACCAGCGCTGGGCCCCGTAGGTCTGCACTCCAAAGAAGAGAACGACGATCAGCAGGATCAGCGAAAAGGCAAAGACGATGTAGGCGCTGTCCTCCCATAACCGCAGCGGCATGAAGAAGAAAACGCCGAAGACCCCCATCCCCATTCCCAGATAGATGAGATGGCGCTCGAAGTAGATGTCGGCATCCCCGGTGGCAAGCCGCGTCGCGCTGTAGATGGCAAGAACGCCGAGCACGAGGAGAAACATGGCGGGAAAGAGAAGCGCCCAATCGTTGTGCTTGCGATAGACCCGCAGGTTCATGGCTGAGTCTCCCCCACCTCGGCCAGGTCGCCGCCGCCGGAGAAGTACGCGTCAAGAATGCGCTGCGCGACAGGCGCCGCGACCGCTCCCCCATGGCCGGCGTGCTCGGCAATGGCCACGACGACGATCGTCGGGTCGTCGGCCGGCGCGTAGCAGGCAAAGAGCGCGTGATCCTCGCCCGGGTTCTCGGCCGTTCCCGTCTTTCCGGCGATGCGAATGAGACCCACGCGGGCTTTCTTACCGGTCCCGCGGGGATGCATGACCACTTCTTCGAGCGCGGACCGGATGAAGTCGAGGTGCTCCCCGGAAACGGGCAAAGCGCCGTCGCTCCAGTCTTCGTTCGCCGTCTGCCGAACGACGTTTCCGTCCTGGGTCCGGACTTCGCGCAGCAGGTGGGGTCGGACCCAGTTTCCCCGGGTCGCCAGGGCGCCGTAGAAACGCGCCAGGGAAAGCGGAGACATTAGAAGCTCGCCCTGTCCGATCGAAAGATTGAGTGCAACGCCGCGCCCGAATCCCCCGAGTCGTTCTCGGTACCACTGCGGCGTCGGAACGAGTCCCGCCCGCTCCCCCGGCAGGTCAATCCCCGACACGCTGTGGCACTGCAGCCTTCGCGCCATCGACGAAATCCCTTCGACCTGAAGTTCGTCCGCAAGCTGGTAGTAGAAGACGTCGCAGGACTGCCGAAGAGCTCCGGTGTGATCGAGCTTGCCGTGCCCAACGCGCTTCCAGCAGCGGAAGTAGCGGTCCCCGTAGCGGAGTCGTCCCCAACACGGATCGAGCACCGACTCGGGACCGACCAGTCCCTGCTCCAGCCCGGCCAGGCTTGTCACCGGTTTGAAAGTCGACCCCGGCGGATAGGTCGATTGGATGACGCGATTCTGCTGTGGAAAGAGCGGACCGTGAAGCTCCTGGTACTCCTTTTGGGAGAGACCGCCCACGAAGACGTTGGGGTCGTAACCGGGGTAGCTGGCCAAGGCCAGGATCTCTCCGGTCCGTGGATCCATCGCCACGACGCAGGACGCCGGGGGCGGGTCGTCCGCATGGCCGTCCTTGCCGCCGTGCGGACGAATGTCGGCCAGGGCCCGCTCCGCTTCCTTTTGCAACGCGGCATCGATCGTGATGACGATATCGTGACCGGGAACGGCCGATCGTCGCGCCAGTTCCGGGAACATTCGCGTCCGCCGCCCGCGCGCGTCGACCTCGACGTAGGCTTCGCCGTCCTCACCGCGAAGAAGGTGCTCATACTGCAGTTCGAGCCCCGTTTTTCCGATCAGCTCGCCGCCGCGATAGCCCTGGTTCCGCTCAAGGTCTTCGACCGTGACTTCGGCCAGGTACCCGAGAAGGTGGCAGGCCAAACGACCCTGTGGGTACCGGCGGACGGGAACGACCTCGACCGCGAGTCCTGCCAACGGAACCGACCGCTCCTCGATGCGGGAAACCTGTCCGAATTCGAGCTGCCGGGCGAGAACTACGGGACGGTTTCCCTGATGTCGCTCGACCTTCTTGGAAAGAGACGCGGGCGACACTTCCAAGACCCGGGCGACGGCATCGATGACGGCGTCCACGGAATCGGGATGCTGACGAAAAACCCGAAGGCTGGGATCGAACGTCAGCTGCGAGCTGGGATAGTCATCGGCCAGAACGGTGCCGTGGCGGGTGAGAATGCGTCCCCGGTCTGCAGAGAGGACCTCGGATCGGATCCGGTTTTCCTGCGAGCGGGTTCGGAAGAAGTTCCCGTGAAGAATCTGCAGATCAAAGAGACGGACGAGCAGAATGACCGAACTGACCAGGACCAGCCCGGCAAGCCAATGCGATCGCTCGATTCGCGCCTCTTTGTTGAAATCACGTGGCATGAAGCACCCAGTCCTTCCACCCGAAAACGCGGGAAAGGATCCAGGATGTTCCGCCGACCCAGAGCAGCGTGTAGAGCGCTCCGGGCAGGTACCAACGAAAGATGCCGATCAGCCATTGCAGCAGCGACTCGCTCAGGGCGAATCCGCGGATGGTCTCGGTACCCAACGCGATGAGAAAGAAAAGAATCCCGACGACGATGGGACTCGATCGGTCGAAATTCTTCGACCAGCGTTCGATCCCGAAAGCCGAGAGCACGTAGGCCAGAGAGTGGAGTCCCAGTCGTTCGGGCTGCTCGATGTCGACGAGGAGGCCGATGATGAATCCGGTCCAGACTCCCCAGTGCAGTCCTTTCTTCAGGGACACGAAGAACACGACGCCGAGCAACAAGTCGGGTTGCCAACCAAGCCAACTGATCCGGGGAACCCACGTGCCCTGTGCTACCAGGACGACGAAGACCGCGACTGCGATGCGAAGTCCCTGAATCATGGGGACGGCGCCAATCCGAAAGTCAAACCGCGACCATCGTCGAGCTGCAAGGTGCTGAGCGCAGGTTCGGGATCCGAGGGAAACCAGTCCGGCCGGTCGCCGGTCCCGGCCGCGCCCGGCAGGAGAACGAAGACCTCCTCCGCACGGGAGGGACTGGCCGCAGGACGCACCCAGGCACGCTCCAGCGGACCGGTCGCTTCCCGTTCGACCTGTTCCACCGTGCCGACCAGCAAACCTCGAGGAAAGACGTCGCCCAATCCGGAGGTAATGACCCGATCCCCCACCTGCCAATCGGCCTGAACGGGAACGTCGAGAATGACGAGGCGATCCCGGTCCCGAAGAGCTCCTCGAAGAATGCCTTCGTCCCGCGTTCGTTGGTCGAGAACGCTGGCCGTGGTCTGCGGATTGGTCAGGCAGCGGACGCGGAGGCGCGTTCCATCCTGCGATACAACCGAACCGAGCAACCCTTCGGGGACGATGACGGGGGATCCCGTACGGATGGTCTCGGCGGCGTCAGTCTCGACGAGCAGGACGTCACCGCCCCGGCCTCGTTCGCGGGAGACCACCGTTGCGGGAATGAGGATGTCGGCAGCACGGCGCCTGAGCCCGAGCAGGCGGCGCAACCGCCGATTCTCCTCGGAGACTTCCTGCATCTGCATCTGGTCGAGCCCGGCCGTGGTTTCCAGCTTGGAGAGCCGACGTACTTCCAGGCGAGCCGCCAGGGAGCCCTGTCCCCAACCAACGGCGTACCGGTACGGGGCGAACACGGAATACTCGAGAACAGATCCGATGGTGTGGCAGACGCGATCGGGAAGCGCGAGCAACGTGATGGACACGAGCAGAGCGGCGACCGGTCCGGCCCAACTGCGGACCGGTGTGGACTGCTTCCCCCGCCAGGGGTTTATCACGTCATGAGGACCTTTTCGTAGTGGTCGATGTTGTCGAGGATCCGGCCGGATCCCAGGACGACACAGAGCAACGCATCTTCGGCCACGCGGATCGGCAGGTGAGTTTCCTGGCTGAGCAGGTCTCCCAACCCCCGCAGGAGCGAGCCGCCCCCGGTCATGACGATTCCCCGGTCGACGATATCGCTGGCCAACTCCGGCGGCGTCTTCTCCAGAGATTCCCGGACCGCCTCGACGATCGCACTGACCGGCTCTTGCAGCGTCTGCCGAATCTCTTCGGAACTGACCGTGATGGTCTTGGGAATTCCGCCGATAAGATCGCGTCCTTTGATCTGCATCTCCATTTCCTCTTCCATCGGAAATGCGCTGCCGATCCGCAGCTTTATCTGCTCTGCGGTCTGCTCTCCGATGAAGAGGTTGTACTGGCGCTTGACGTACTGAACGATGGCGTCGTCCATTTTGTCGCCGCCGACACGAATCGAGGTGTCGGTAACGATGCCGTTCAGGGTAATGACGGCGATCTCCGTCGTCCCTCCGCCGATATCGATAACCATGTTTCCGGTCGGTTTGTCCACCGGAAGCCCGACACCGATGGCCGCCGCGATCGGCTCGGCCACGAGATAGACGTCCCGGGCGCCGGCATGCTCCGCCGAGTCTCGGACGGCACGCTTCTCGACCTCGGTGATGCCCGAGGGAACGGAAACGATGACCCGTGGTCGCACCAGAAAGCGCCGGTTCTGCAGCACCTTGAGGATGAACTTGCGCAGCAGTTCCTCAGTCTTCTCGAAGTCGGCGATGACGCCGTCCTTCAACGGACGAACAGCCTCGACTCCCGTCGGAGTTCGCCCCAGCATTTCCTTGGCCTCGCGCCCCACGGCCAGGACCTTCTTGTTGGTCCGGTCCACAGCGACCACGGACGGCTCGTTCAGAACGATGCCCTTGCCCTTGACATAGACGAGCGTATTCGCCGTCCCCAAATCGATCGCAATGTCATTGGAGACGAAGCCCAGAAGGTCTCGAATTCCCATTCCGCCTTACCCGATCCCTCGATGTTCGCGATGTACGCAATGATTCGGCAACAGGCCCCAGACTCGCGGAAATCCCTCTCCGCCCTCGGGCCGACGACTCGACGCCGGGACATGCCCCTCCCGGCGAAAACGGTTCCGAAACACGGCTTTGAGGCCCGATTCCGGCCTGGACCGAGTGAGATTGCCCCGGTCAAGTCGTGCACCGCATCAATCTATGCCAGGTTCTGCCTGCGAGCAAACGGTTTAAGGCCCCAGGGGCATGAACTTGACCCCTTGGGACCTCGTTGGTAGGCTCCGGTGTATCTAGAGGTGATCGGCCGACTTCCGCCGCCCTCTGCCGGGGTTTCGAACTGTTTGAAAATCACGACGCAGAGGAAACCTCAACGTCTTCCCACGGAGGGACCCAACTTGATCCGCTCGCTCATTCGTACTTTCGCACTCGCCGGCGCCTCGCTGGCTGTCATTCTGGCCGCAACCCCCGCTTCCGCCGATCCGGTCGAGGCGTCGTTCTCCGGCATGACGATGGATGCGGATGACCTCGGGCTGGGCGGCGTCCAAGTCAAGGTCTTCGTGGATGGCTACCTCAAAGGCTCCGCGGTGAGCGGCGCGGACGGATCGTTTGATACGACCTTCCGCTACGACGAACTCGGAGACCAGACGATCGTAGCCTGGTTCGTCCCGCAGCAGGGTTACGTCCCCGAAGTCGTCGTCCTCCGGGAAAGCAGCGCCTCCAAGGAGCTCGGTCTCTGGAGTCCGTGCCTTCCCCGCATCGACGTTTCGGCCTCCGTCTCCTACGACGCCACGATCTACGACGAAAAGTCGAAGTTCGCAGCGTTGGGAGAACAGGACTGCTTCTAGACGATCGAGAGTTCCCTGTGCGTCCCCTCGGACGTGCTGAGTGATGGAGCCGGGCCGGTTCGTTTCACGAACATCGGCCCTGCTGCAGCACCTGCTCGAATTTTGGATGTGTGGCAAGTGGAGGTCAGCAGGATGCTCCGGCTCCTTTTTCTCTGTTCCCTGGTTTTGGTTTTCGCGGCTTGTAGTGACGACTCCACGACGGTCGTGGAAGAACCTGCCGAAGCGTCCCGCGCTCCCGGCACTTTGACTGTCGAGTCCGTTGCGACGAACAACATCATCCTCGGTTGGCGGGACCTCTCCGACGACGAAAGCGGCTTTCAAATCGAGAGACGGCCTGCGGGTGACGTCAGCGACTTCGAGGCGATCGGTACCGTCAATCTGAACGAAGTTCGCTACATTGATCGGACGGTAGTCTCCGGCAGTCTCTATGAGTATCAGGTCCGCTCCATCGCCGAGGACGAGAGGACGCTGAGTGACCCGAGCGAAACAGTCACCGCGAGGGCAACCCAGAACAACTCGCCCTCCGTCCCCTTCAATCCGTCTCCGGCCAATCTCACCCAGAACATCGCTCCCGACAGTTCGATCGTTCTGACCTGGGCCGCCACCGACGACGACGGAGAGACACTCCTCTACGACGTCCTCTTCGGTCAGACGCGCGCCTCCATGGAGCCGATCGCCACGGCGCAAACATCGACCGAACTCGCGCTATCGGATCTCCGCGTCGAACTCAATCGCTCCTACTTTTGGCAGGTCATCGTTCGCGACGGCGCCGGAGTGACGCGTCGCTCGCCGGTTTGGGTCTTCGTGGCGCGAGTCGAACGGGTCAACGTACCCAACGGCGAGTTCGTCATGGGGACGGACGAGAACACTCCGTTCTTCCACCCGGGCAATCCAGTCCGAGTGAGTGACTTCAATCTCGACAAGTTCGAAGTCACCAATCAGCAGTACGCGACGTTCCTCAATCAGTCCTGGGCGCAGGGACTGATTACGGTCGTCAACGGCGAAGTCTTCAACGGTGACCGGACTCAGGTCCTACTGGACGTCGCTCCCCCGACGGCCCGCTCCCCCATCGGAGACCGGGACTCCGCCATTCGCTTCCTTACCGCCGAGCAACTCTTCGTCGTGGTCGAAGGTTGGGAAACGTATCCCGTTGTCGAGGTCTCGTGGTACGGGGCCAACGCGTATGCAAACTTCTTCAACCGGCGCCTTCCCTCCGAAGCGGAATGGGAGAAAGCCGCCCGCGGCCTCAGCACCGAGCTGGGTACGAGGACGTTCATCCGTTCCGACACCGTCGTCATTGGGCTGGGATTCCCATATCCGTGGGGTCCCCAAGCGGATCTGACCCGCGGAAACTTCGACAACAGCGGTGACCCGTTCGAGAACCAGGGCAATGTCCGTTCGACGCCGGTCGGTTTCTATGACGGAACAGTTCGCAGCGGATACGCGACCAGCAACGGCGAGAGCTTCTACGGCGCGGCCGACATGGCCGGGAACGTCTGGGAGTGGGTCGACGACTGGCATGACACCATCTACCGCCAGCCGCACACGCCGCCGACGACCGGAATCTACAAGGTCATTCGCGGAGGGTCCTACCGAGCCGGACTGGGGTCGGCTCGAGTCACGAATCGCAGTCTTCTCGGACCGTCCTCACGGGACCGGGCAGTGGGCTTCCGCACGGCGGCCACGGGGCTGACTCAGTAGATTCGCTGACTCGGTAGACCTGTAGACTTGTAGCCTACCGCTCGCTGTTTCCAAGGCCGGCCGCGCACGCGGCCGCCTTCTCCACCGCACGTGCCAACGTGCTACGGATCCGGCCGTCTTCCAGAGCCAGGATCCCGGCAATGGTGCACCCTGCCGGAGTCGTGACATCGTCCTTGAGCGCCGCCGGGTGGGACCCGGTGGCCAGGACCATCTCCGACGCTCCAAGAAGAGTCCGGGCAGCCAAGCGGACGGCCACGTCGCGGGGAAGCCCCATCATGACCCCTCCGTCGGCCAGCGATTCCACCATGAGGTAGGCGAAGGCCGGACCGCTCCCGGAGAGTCCAGTCACGGTGTCGAAGTGCTTTTCGTCAAGTTCCAAGGACTCGCCCAAAGGCTGAAAGATGCGGTGAGCCGTCTGCAGGTGTTTCTTCTTGGCCCGAGCTCCGCCGGTGAGGACGGTCGTTCCCTTTCCGATGGCGCAGGGAGTATTCGGCATGGCACGGACGACGGGCGACTTGCCGACAACGGACTCCAATGCCTGGGTACTCACTCCCGCCGCGACCGAAAGGACAAGCGGAGCGTGTTCGAGCGCACCCGCTTCCGCCAACTCACGCAGGACCCGCAGGACATTCATCGGTTTCAGGCAGACAACGACAACGGAGGCTTCCCGGACGGCGTGAACGTTGTCAGTCCCGATACGAACGCGCAGTCGCCGGGTCAGCTCCTGAGCCCGGCTCTTTCCCCGGACCGTGCCGCGGAGTCGTGAGGCCGGCACAGGATGGTCGCCGCTGCGAAGCCCCTTGAGGATGGCCTCCCCCATCGTTCCCACACCCAGCACCGCAACGCGTCCGTCGATCGACATCGTTCTCCCTCCGCGGCTAGGACCGGCCCGGCTGATAGAGTTCGTAGCGTCCAAACCCGTCGTAGTCGATGAAAACGAATCTCAGCCCGAGCTCCAGATAGATCCATACCTCAACGGCCAGGCCGTCCAGCCGACTCGGACGGGACTCGACCTCGTCCGCAGCTCCGTACTTGATGAAGATGCGTCCGCGGTCCGACTTCCAGCCCGGTTCGAGGATTCCAAAGGCCTCGTTGGCATGTCGAACGCGGGCAAAGAAGCTGTCCTTGAATTCATTGTCCGGAGTTCCCGGGGTCGGATCACGATCGCGCCAGAACTCGGCCCAGGCCTCGGCGCGTTGCGCTTCCGGAGCCGCCTCGAGTTTGCGGACTTCGTCCTGGTTCGCGATCAGACGGATCAGGTCGATGCTCTGCTCCATGTCGTTCGCCAACGAGACCATGGTTTCGTCCATCTGAAACTCGAAACGGCGACGCGCCTTGTCACCATCGTTCTCGACTTCGACTTCGAAGATGTAGCTGCCCAGATACAGCGAACTCAGATCCGGGCGAACCCGGAACGGAACGCGGGTACCTCCGTGCCAGACCGCGGAATCACGGAACAGTTCGTCGCGACGGGCGTCGAGCACCCTCCACGTCAGCTTGACCGGGGAATCCGTCTCGCGGCGATAGACTTCACCGACGATACAAAGCTTGTCCAATGGTTCGCCGAAGCTGTGGTCGAGGACCCAGCGATTCGGGGGAAGGTCGATTGCGCTGTCGTCATCCGGCTCGCATTCCGCGACCCAGAGACTCGACACGCCGAGCTTTTCCTTGGTGTAGTTGGGTACTTCGAGTTCCCACGTCGTGCCGCTGCCTCTACCCGATTGCCGTTCCCGGACGGAGACTTCCGCGCGCAGGCGTCCCGGCTCGACGGGGATCCGGACGACCTTCCGAAACTCCTCCTGCCGAGACTTCGTTTCCTTCTCGTCCTCGACACGAACGCTTTCCTCCCAGAGGTCGCCACCGATTTGGCGGTTGCCGTCGTAGAGAAGCATGACGAGGTTGAAGTCCGCCTCGTAGAACGTCGCGCCGTTCCGGTCGGCCTTTTCCTCGAAGAAAAGTTCCCCGTACGGAATGCGGAAAGAGAGTACGACCTCGGGCCGTCCCTCGTTCATGTAGTTGGCGGAGTTGACGATGAACCGCGGTCGGGAGGCACTGGGGAAAGGCGGAACATCGGTGATGTCGAAGCCGGCCTTGGCTTCCAAACTGAGGAGCCCCAGCAGAAGGACGAGGACACCACCTCGAATCCGCCAGGGTGTGAAGGGACACTTCATGTACATCCTTTGGTCGACATGCTTTGCGGGTCGCATCCCCGGAGGCGTCCCGCGGCTAGGACTCTCTACCCGGAAAACCCCGATCCGCTCCCGCCATCCTGGGCCTCCGTCTGGTCGTATCGTAGAGGAGCACCCGTCCCGGCGACAGGGCCAATCCCGATCCTCCTAAGCCGTTGTCCGTTCGATCGTTGACCTGAATTGCGCCGTTTCCTCCATTTTCGGCTCTCGCGTTCGACTTCTGCAGGTGTGCGCCTCGGGATCCGATGATCGAAGCAGAGCCCGGGCGTCCCGGGGGCGGTGGTCGGGCATCCGATTCGAAGCGAGCTTGGGAGGAAACGATGGCAGCCAGGAAGAAGACGGCAAAGAAGGCCGCAAGCACACGGACCCAAGCCGCCCGTAAGACGGCCAAGAAGGCCGCGAAAAAAGCCGCTGGGACCGTGAAGAAGAAGTCCACGAAGAAGGCGGCCGCCGCAAAGACTGTGAAGAAGAAGTCCACGAAGAAGGCAGCTGCCGCGAAGACCCGCAAGAAGAGCACGCGTCGCTCCGCAGCCAAGTCCGCCGTAGCGAAAGCCGGAGCCCGCAAACCCGCTCGTCGTAAGGTTCGTAAGTCGACCTCTCCCGAGGCGCTTCTCACCGCTCAGTTCGCCGATACGCTCCTTCACCTGGAAGACCGCTTGCAAGAGCGGATCGTCGGGAAGCGAAGCGCCATCGAGTCCATCGCGCGGATCATTCGGATCACCGGAACCGAACTCGACTTTCGCCCTGAGCGCCCCAACGGCGCGTTCCTTCTCGTCGGTCCGGAAGGCGTGGGCAAGAACGAGATCGCCTATGCCATCGGAGAAGTCCTACAGGGTTCGGAGGACGCCGTCGTTTCCATCGACCTCGGTGAGGTTGCCGAAGAAGAGGACGTGGCCAAGTTGGGGGCCACGCTCGTGCCGGGAAGCGAAACCCACTTCCTCCCCGGAATGCTGACCCATCCGGTTCGAGAGAATCCGAAGACCATTCTGCTGCTTCGCGGCCTGGAGCAGGCCCATCCAACCTTTCATCGGCTGCTGCTGACCATTCTCGAACGCGGCCGCATCGACGACATGATTGGTCCGGTTCACTTCGATCAGACTCTGATCTTCGTCACCCTGACGTTGACGCGGGAAGAGCTCGCGCCGCAGGAAATCGGATTCGGAAGACCGTCCAAGAGCGAGGAGGACCGCCTCCGGGAACTCCTCGGACGCTTCGTCATGCCCGACCTTCTGGACGCCTTCAACGAAGTCCTCGAGCTTCCGCCGCTCAGCGTGCCGGAGGTTCGGCAGATCGCGCGCTACAAGGTGGAGCGGGTCATTCGTCGAATGGCCAAGAAGAGGAAGGACATCGCGATCTCGGATTCCGTCTTCGACGAACTGATCACGGACGAACTGTGCCGGGATGGCGGGGCGAAGTTTCTCAACCGGACGTTGCAGGAGCGGTTGTTCAATCCTCTCGCCAGGTTTCTGCTGACGCACCAGTCGACCAGTCAGATCTCGATCGACTTCACGAAGGGATCGGTGGTCATCGATCCTCAGGAGCGCAAGTCGTGAAGGACGGGCGGGATTCAGTCTACGATCACGGCGCGGGCGGGCCGGCCGCCCGTGGGCGACTCTAGAAAGTACACTCCCGCGGGAACATCCCGTCCCCGACCATCCGTCCCGTCCCAGCTGACCGTTGCGCCGCCTTCCCGGAACGGAGAGGTGTTCAGCGTACGGATCGTTCTCCCGTAGACATCCCAGATTCGTAGGGCCTCGGTCCTTAGGTTCTGTCCAGCAAACGAGAAGTCGATCTTCCCACTGCTGGGAGTCGGAAAGACCGTGACGCTCCCCTGCGGGTCACCGACACCCTGAACGTCCACGACCTCACTGAGATCGAGGAGAAACAGGCCCATCCCCGGCACCGACAACGCCAACTGCGGCACACCGGGCGCGGCCGCGAACTGGAACTGCGATACCTGCTCGCTGGGATCCGGGATGGAAGCTGTCGGCAATCCCGTCCCGACGGGCGTCCATTGACCAAGCGGATGAGGCGCCGCCAAGACCTGGAGCCGGTCGTCATCGTCCGTTCCAACGAGGTAGATCTGGCTTGGATTCCAGATGGGCCACTCGATGCCGATGTGAACCAACAGCGGGCGGTAGAAGCCCACGTACTGCCCGCTGCTCCAGACATAGCCCGTTTCTTCCCCGATGTAGGTGGCAAACTCCGCGGTCAGCGGCGTCGATGCCAAGTCTACAGGGTACGCCGAGAACGCAACGCTGTTATACATTGACCAGGTTGTGCCTGAATCTGTTGTCTCGACTAGTCGACCCTCATCAAACCCAGAGTACAAGACAGCAATCGCATGGTTGATACTTGTGACACTATAATGCAGGTATCCAGGCGAAAAGCATCCGCCACACCTTTCCCAGTAGTCCCACGTTCCGCCCAGATCGACAGAGCGAAGAATCCCCATCGTATCCGAGTTTGACCCAGATGTGTATACGAGGCCAGGCACCCCGGGCGAACTCCCAAACGATATTGCATAGTCCAAATCCGGCTCGAGGGGTTGGGGCTGCCAGACCCCACCGCCATCCGACGAACGCTCAACGGGTGGGTTGGCCGCCTTACAGACCAGGAGGTCTTGGTCGCTCGCACCCGGCGACGCAATGTCCCGGATCGGAACACCCGCGAACCCCAGATAGGTCCAGTCAGTCGGTTTCTCTCGGGTTGCCTTGAAGACGCCCAACGGAAGACCGGTCGAGTCTTCGAACGCCGCAAAGACGAAGTGCTCTCCGAGCAGCAGGGCGGTGCTGTTTCTCGCGTCCGCCGGGAAAGCGAACGGCTCCCATACCGATGCGGTCCCCAATGAAGGTACCATCACCAGGAAGCAAAAGGCCAAACGGGCAATCATCGTACCCCTCCTGATCCACCACCGTCTGCTGGGATGATGTGTAACACCTTGCTGCCACGCGGACGTTGCCGACACCCTCCGCAGTGGTGGAATGCACTTCCGCCCAGTCTATCACAGCGTTCGGAACTGAGGGCTGTAGGCGTTTCCCGGCAGACGTGCAGTGCCCGTGTGTTCACTCCGCCACGAAGCTGGCGCTTCTACTTCGGTCGGACCGAGGACACTCCAAACCGGTTGTCGTGGACTCGCGCGCTTTCCGATCCACCCATAAGGACGATCGTCCGGCCCGGTTCCGGGTTGCGGAATTGATTCTCGACGATTTCGACCGGCTGCTCCGGTGTCCCACGAATGACGACGGCAGGAAACTGTGCCGCTTCGACGATGTTTTGGTGGATTCGAATGCGGGTACCGGCGACATCGGTCCCGTCTTCGCGATCCTTCCCACCGTGCATGTCGAAGGCGTGGCCGCTGGCGTTGGCGAGGACGAAGTTGAACCGGGCTTCGTAGCTGGTGCCCGGCCGACCGGATCCGGCCACGCAATGGCGATACCAATCAAAGAGATTGGCTTCCGCCTTCACCTCGGCCTGATCGACATAGATGCCGTAACCAAGACCGAGCCGTTGGTTGTGATGGATGAAGCAATGGCGAACGACAACGCCCGTCGCTCCGCCTACGACTTCGATTCCGGATCGGCTCCACGCCCAGACTTCACAGTTCTCGATGACGACATCCGAAGCCTCCACACGCACGCCGACGGCCGTGGGTACAGCGTAGTAGAGTTCGCGCCCTCCCTCGGCCCGAAGCCGCTCCAACTGATACGTGCGCGGGGATGGGTCCGGTCCCATGAGACTCAGCCCGACGATTCGAGCGCCACGGCCGGGAAGAAACACACCGTTGCCGGAGTCGTTGGTGTAGACCAGTGCTCCTGAAGATCCTCCGATCCCTCGGTCGCTCGCCAGGGTGACCCCGTCGGGGATCCGGAGCGCAGGGTGTCCGGTCAGGTCGATCCGAGACGTTCCCGGAAGGAAGACCACGGATCCCGACTTGGCGGCGGCAAGCGCGGACTTCAACTCCTCGGCCGTACGAGCCGTGACGTCCCCTGATGGGATGCTCGCAACGTTCGCGATGTCCGAACCCGCGGACGCCAGTGCTCCACGAATCGTTTGCTGGAAGGCCAGATAGTCGATGGTCCGGTAGGAGCTGATTTCCAGGTCCCGCTCGCGCGCGTCCGCCGAAACTCCGGTGTCACCCCCGTAGGCTGGAGTCGACGAGTTGCCGTCCCGGGTGTTCGCAGATCCTGCCTGCACTGCCTGACTCTGAAATCCCAAGGCTTGCGTGTCGCCGGAAGCTGGCACATCACCGGAAGGCGAGTCTGAGGGTGAACTGCAGGCAAGACCCGTTGCGATGAGGACCACGAGACCCAAGCTGCAAAGCCGGTATCCGGGGGCGGACTCAAGGGTCCCGAAATGAGCGAACGTCAATGACACAGTCTCTCCCCGTCTCGGCGGATTGTCGGCGAGCCGGTGTTGTGCGGCGAATCATGAAGGGAGCGAGTCGATGCGGGAGACGATTCCCTCGATGAGCGCTGCCAGCCGAGTGCCTGCCTGATCGGCCACTTCCACCACTTCGTCGTGCGAAAGAGCCGTCCGGGAGATCCCCGTCCCGTAGTTCGTGACCAGACTGAAAACCAAAGTACGCATTCCGAGTTCGCGGGCCTGCACGGCTTCGGGGACGGTCGACATCGAAGCCACGGTTCCGCCGAGTTTGCGCCAGGCTCGAACCTCCGCCGCCGTCTCGTAGTTGGGTCCGGTCGAGCCGACGAGAATGCCGTTGCGGAGAGGGATACTGAGTTGCCGTGCGGTCTCTTCCGCAAGGTCTACGAGGTCGGGATCCGAGAGCGGCCCGCGCGGACGCCAGCGGTCTCTTCCCTGAAATGTCGGTTCGAGTTCTGCCGGCGCGAGGGGACGAAAGAAAAGGTTCAGCGCGTCGCGGTCGACGACGATCTCGCCGGGCCCGACAGAGGAATCGACGGAGCCTGCGGCATTCGTCAGGATGAGCGTGTCGACTCCGAGGGCTCGGAGCAGACGTACATAGCGTGTGGCGACTCGTGGGGCCAAGCCTTCATAGGTGTGGACCCGCCCCTGCACGACCCAAAGAGAACGGCCTGCCCAGGTGCCGAAGTGGAGCTTCCCCTGATGTCCGGTCACGGTGCTCTCGGGATAACCCGGGATCTCGGAAGATGAAATCGTACGACGGTCTTCCAGGCGGTCCGCGATCGGGCCCAGGCCGCTGCCGAGAACGAGCCCGAGAGAGCTGCGTCCGCCGGCGCGGGCGGCAACCTCTTCGACGATCTTTGGGGTCGGCCAGTCTTCGTTCTTGAGATCACTCATTCGAAGTTCTCGGTCCCTTTCTGGAACGGCATCACGATCGCGCCCCGCTTCGGTCATACGGCTCGCCCAGATGCCGCGGCGGATGCGCGCGGCCGATCCAACCGGCCAGCACGACGAGAGTGACCAGATACGGAAGCATCTGCAAGAACTGTGTCGGTATCCACTCCGCAGAAACGCGAATCTGCAAAGTCTCCGCAGCTCCGAAGAGTAGGCAGGCCAAGGCGACCTTGTAGGGGTGCCACTTCCCCACGATCATGGCGGCGAGCGCAATGTAGCCGCGACCGTTCGACATGCCGTCCGTGAAACTGTGTTGTTCCGTCACCAGCCAGGTACCGGCGAGTCCGCCCAAGGCTCCGCTCAGAAGAACGCCGGCGAAACGGTAGCCGTCGACCGACAGCCCAGCGCCGTCCAGGGCCCGCGGTCCGTCGCCCGCGGCGCGCAAAGCCAAACCGAATCCGCTGCGAAAAAGCAGCAGGTACGCCAGGATCACGAGGCCGGCAGCCATCCAGAACAAGGGGTGTCCCAACAGCTGCAGGAACGCGGCGCGCCCTTCGAAGACGGACGAAACACCTTCAAACCGAGGCGAGTTGCTGGCGCTGCCGTAGAGAACCTTGAGACCGCCCCGCGTCGCGCCCAGCGCGAGCATGTTGATGGCCAGGCCGCTTAAGATCTGGTCGGCTCGTCCCCAGATCGTGATCACGCCGTGGAGCGCTGCGAGCAACATCCCCACGGCCATTCCACCGAGGACACCGACCCACGCACTTCCGGTAGCCAACGTGATGACTGCGGCTCCGAAAGCGCCACCAAGAAGAATGCCTTCCAAGGCGATGTTGATCACGCCCCCGCGTTCGGAAAAGGTGCCGCCCAGCGCCGCGAGGACGTAGGGCACGGAGATCCGGAGCACCTGGGCCAGGAAGGCCAGAGTGATCTCGATCACGTCCGTCCCTCCCCTGCCGTCCGTCGCGCTTCGAAGACGATAAAGAGAATGAGGATGACAGCCTGCAAAACATCCAGGACTTCACGCGGGACGGTTCGATTGACGACGAACCCTCCGTAGGACAACGCACCGAAGAAGATGGCCGACGGGATCACCGCAAGCGCGCGGTTGCGAGCCAGTAGAGCCACGGCGATGCCCAGGAAGCCGGCGCCGCCGGTGAATCCCTCTTCGAAGTAATGTTTGAAACCGAGAACGAAGCTGGCCCCGCCGAGTCCGGCCAGAGCACCGGCTCCGCTCATGGCAAACGCCGTCAGACGTCCGACCGGCAGACCGGCGTAGCGCGCGGCGCCCGGTCCCTCTCCCAGAATCTGTAGGGACAGTCCCCACGGTGTGAAGCGCAACCAGGCGGCAAGAGCCACCGCACACAGAAGCGCGAGGAAGAGTGCCGCGTTGACCGGCGCCCCTCGAAACGCCGGAACGAAGTCCGAGAGACGAAACAGGTGGGCCGACTCCACGATTTCCGCCGTGCGCACCGTTTCCGGCAGGGCCAGTCCGCGAACGAGCAGGTAGTTGACGACGGCAAACGCAATGAAGTTGAGGAGAATCGTGACGATGACTTCATGGCTTCCGGTCCGCGCCTTGAGAACTCCGGGGATGCCGCCCCAGATTCCCCCCGCCAAAGCGCCGGCTCCCAAAGCCAGGATGAGCGCGATCGGTCCGGCACTTGGAGCCACCGCGCCGACGGCAGCCATGGCCAAACCACCGACCGCCATCTGTCCTTCGGCTCCGATATTGAAGAGCCGCGCCTGAAAGGCGAAGGCCACCGAAAGGCCGCAGAAGATGAGCGGCGTCGCGCGATAGAGAACCTGCCCCCACCCAAAGGACGAACCGACGGTTCCGGACCAGAGTTGTCCGTAGAAATCGAGCGGCGACACTTGTAGCAAGGCGGCGATGATTCCGCCCAGGGCCAAGCCGAGCGAAACGGAAAGAAGGACCGGAGCGGCCACGCGAAGTCGGCGACGCAGCGTCTTCGAATTCATCAGGGTTGTGGCCCGGTTCTTCGGCGCGCCCGGCGTGCCGGGGGTTTCCGGGTTCCTCGGTGTCCTCGGCGAACCCGGTGTTCTCGGCATCGATCCTGTCATCGCCGCGACTCAGAGGGACCCAGACCCAACAATGCGGACTGCATTCCGTCGGTATCGATCTCGTTCCGCGCCGCCTCGTAGAAGCTACGACCCCGGTAAAGAATGTGAATACGATCGCAGACGGCTTCCAGCTCGGAAAGGTCGGCCGTAATCAAAAGTATGGCCGCTCCCCTCGCCCGTTCTTCCAAAAGCCGGCCATGCAGAAACTGAACGGCGCCAAGATCGACACCGCGCGTTGGATGAACGGCCAGTAACAACGGAGGTCTTTGCGAAAGCTCCCGTCCGGCGATGAAACGCTGTTGGTTTCCGCCCGAGAAACTGCGGGCCGGGAGGGTAGCGTCACCCGGTCTGACACCGTACACGTCGATGATCTCGGCTGCATGAGCACGCATCTTGTCCCAACGCAGCACCCCCGCACTGGAGAACGGCGACCGGTCATGTCGGCCGAGCGCTCCGTTTTCGACCAGCGAACGCCCGAGGATCAAACCTTCCCGGTGACGGTCTTCCGGAATGACTCCGATCGAGCGCCGAAACTTTCGGACGTCCCGCTTCACCGGTTCGCCCATGAACCGAATCTCTCCCGACACCAGCGGCTCGTATCCGAGCAGCGCGGAGGCCAGTTCCTTTTGCCCGTTTCCTTCCACGCCGCCAACCCCGACGATCTGCCCTTCGGAGACCGTAAGAGACAAGCCGTCGAGGCGGCCCAGTGTAGCGTCGCGCACCGCAAGGACCTCGCGACCGGGAACCTGCGCACTCCACTGCGCCGGCCGTGGCGGCGAACCGCCGACGATCAGACGCACCAGACGTTCGGTGTCGACATCCCGTCGTGGAAGTGTTTCCACAACCCGACCGCCTCGCAGCACAGTGACGCGGTCGGCCACGGCCAGAACTTCGGGAAGCTTGTGACTGACGAAGATGATGGAGCGGCCTTCCGCTGCCAGGGTGCGCATCGTCTGTAACAGGCTTTCGACCTCGGAAGCCGCAAGGACCGCCGTCGGCTCGTCAAGAATGAGGATTCGGGAATCGCGGTAGAGCAGCCCGAGAATCTCGACCCGCTCCCTCTCTCCCAGGGACAGATCGTCCACAGGAACATCGAGCTCGACGTCCAGCCGGTAGCGTTGCATCAGCTCGCGAATGCGTTTGCGGTCTCCCCGTAAGGAACCGAAGAGGCCTCGTTTTCCGGCGCGGCCGAGGGCGATGTTCTCGTATCCGGTGAGGGTGGGGACCTGGTGAAAGTGCTGCGCACAAAGTCCGACCCCGTGCCGCAACATCGTCGCGGGAGTCGCGTCGCGAACCGGAGCTTCGTCGATGAGAACGGTTCCCGCGTCCGGTCGAACGAAGCCGGAAAGAATTCCCATGAGGGTCGACTTGCCTGCGCCGTTCTCACCGACCAGCGCGTGCACTTCACCGGGCAGGATGGAGAAGCTGACCTGCTCGTTGGCCGTGACCCGGCCATACTTCTTCGTGACTTCGACGAAACGGGCGGTGGGAATCATCCGCCGTCCACTCCAACTTGGCTCAACGGATCGGCACCGTCGTCTTCTTGGAAATGATCTCCTGGCGCATGGACTCGACCAGGCTCCTCTTCTCGTCATCGATCCAGCGGGCGTTCTGCTCGCCGAAGACGTAGTCGACCCCGCCCTCGGCCAGACCGAGAACTTGAACGCCGCCGACGAACGTGCCGTCGACGACCGACTTCACCGTCTCGAAGACGGCAACATCGACTTCTTTCGTCATCGAGGTAAGGATGTGTTCGGGAGCCTCGGACTGCTGGTCTGAGTCAACTCCGATGGCCAGGATGTCCCGCTCGCGCGCCGCTTCAAACACTCCCAGGCCGGTCGAACCCGACGCGTGAAAGATGACATCGGCGCCCTGATCGATCTGGGCGAGCGCGAGTTCTTTACCTTTGGTCGGATTCTGGAAGGCGTCACCCGTGACGCCGGCATAGCGAACCAGAACCTTGCCTTCGGGACGGACGCGTTCAAAGCCCGCACGGTATCCCGCCTCGAACTTGTGAATCAGTGGAATGTCCATCCCTCCGACGAAGCCCCCGACACCGGACTCCGAAACCAGCGCAGCCAACGCGCCCACGAGGTAGGAACCTTCCTCTTCGCGAAACTTGATGCCGAGAAGATTGGAAGGAAGAGCGTCTCCTTCGTTCCAAGTAATGTCGATGCAGGCGAACTTCTTCTCGGGAAACTCCTGGGCGACCTGTTTGATGTCATCCGTGAAGAGAAAGCCGACGCCGATGATCAGATCGAAGTCACCCGCTGCGAAAATGCGCAGTGCGGCTTCCCTCTCGGAACCTTCGGCGGGTTCGATGTACTCGAAGGCAGCGTCGAGTTCGCCCTTGGCCTGTAGGAGTCCGCGGTGTGCGGCATCGTTGAAGGACTTGTCGCCAAGACCGCCGATGTCAAAGACCAGGCCGACACTGACCGAGCCCTCGTTCTTTGATGTCTCGCCTCCTCCGCTGCACGCTGAGACCAAAAGGACGAGAGCAGAAACACAGAAGAGCCGGACCCCGAACCGTCGGGCTACCATCGTCGCCATTTGCAAAGCTCCTTAGTGTAACGCGCTGGGTCGCGGATCGGATTGCGACTGGGGACGTGAAGCCGGACTGCCGGGCATGCGTGTTGCGGCGGCCTCCATAGCGTCAGACGAGTTGATGTGATCGTCCGTCTGGCCGTCCGCTTGCCTGTCCGTTTGGCTTCCCTGCCGACTTTGGGCCTGGCTGCCTTCCACCTTGCCTTCTACCTGACTTTGACCATCTTCTTTCGGCGGGACGAAGCAGGCGCGGCAACGGGCTTCGTAGTGGTCGGTCGAACCGACGACGATGCGGTTTCCTTCCTGAGTCACGCGTTGCGACCGGCTGGCCGGGTGTCCGCAGACGACGCAGATGGCGAGTGTCTTTGTGATGTACTCGGCGCGGGCCAGAAGCTGCGGCACCGGTTCGAACGGAACACCGCGGTAGTCGAGGTCCAGTCCGGCCACAATGACGCGCTTGCCCTTGTCCGCAAGTTCCTCGATCGCACCGACGATGTCCGGGCCGAAGAACTGCACTTCGTCGATTCCAATGACGTCGGCATCCATCCCATGCCGACGAATCTCCTCGGCAGTGCGGGCCTGCAGAGACGGAATGCGCTGCGCATTGTGAGACACGACATGGTCATCGGCGTAGCGGTCATCCAACTGCGGTTTCAGGACAACAACCTTTTGCTTCGCAATCTGGGCCCGGCGAAGACGGCGGATCAGCTCTTCGGTCTTGCCGCTGAACATCGGGCCGCAGACGACCTCGATGACGCCGCAGCTGCGTGGGGGTTCACCGGTTCTGGAGTCGTGCATCCTTCACTTCCTCTCGAGCGACCGGCTCCGCCGGTTGATTCGCAGGTTCCGCCTCGGGTTTCACCGTGGGTCGTCCCGGACCCGTGGATCCGGCAGGCTCCGTCGTCCTCGGGGAGTCTGCGATTGCAGATCCTGCGCCGCCGGCCATGGCGAGAACCGCTGCGATCTTCGTGGTCAACAGATCAACGGCAACCCGGTTGTCACCGCCCTCGGGAATGATGACGTCGGCGTGTCGCTTGCTCGGTTCGACGAACTGCTGATGCATGGGTCGGACGGAGCCTTCGTACTGATCAAGGACGGACTCGACCGTCCGCCCGCGTTCCTGCACGTCGCGCCGAATGCGGCGCATCAGCCGGACATCCGGGTCGGTGTCGACGTAGATCTTGATGTCCATGAGTTCCCGGAGTCTGGGCTCAACCAAGACCATGATGCCCTCGACGACAACGACGGGGCCGGAGCGGATGCGTCGCGTCTCGGGAGTTCGCGCATGGCGCGTGAAGTCGTAGATCGGTTCGTCGACTTCCCCTCCGCCGAGCAGCGATTCCAGATGCTCGACGAGCAGTGGGATATCAAACGCGTCCGGGTGATCGAAGTTCTGCCGCGAACGCGTCGGGGCATCGAGCCCGGTCAGGTCCCGGTAGTAGCTGTCCTGGCGCAGAATGGCTACGTCACGGGTAGCCATGGCCTCATGGATACGCGACGCCACCAGCGTCTTTCCGGAGGCGGTCCCTCCGGCGATTCCGATCAGGACTCGCTTTGCCATACTTCGTCCACCACTCCTACGATGACACTTCGGATCGGTCCCCTGGGACGGCGCAGTACCTGGGCCGCCCCGTTTCCTTCGTCCAGCACGACCACGGTGTCCCCGACGCCAGCCTGAACGGAGTCTACACACAACGTCGACGTCGGAAGGTCGCTACCGTCGGGACCTGTCCGCTTCACCCAAAGAAGCCGTTGTCCTTCGAGAGCGGAATGCTTCAGCGTCGCAACCAACTGTCCGGTGACACGTCCGAGAAACATTCAACGTCTCCCCTGTGGGCCCGACGCATCCCATCGACTGCGCCCGCGTCGTTCGCAATGCGTGCAGCCATCTAACGTCATCTTCGCCACCTCGTCACGACCTTCAGAGATCATCCAGGCGAAGCTCCGCCGTTTCCTTCCGCCGAGTCGATGAGATCTTCATCGCTGAGGACCGCGACGTGCGGCAACCCTCGGTAACGCTCGGCATAGTCCAATCCGTATCCAACGACGAAGGCGTCGGGGATGTCGAACCCGACGTAGTCGACGAAGATCTGCGTCTCCCGTCGATCCTTCTTGTCGAGAAGGGCGACGATCGAAATCGAAGCCGGGCCACGGGCGGCCAGGTTCTTTCGAATGTAGGACAGGGAGCGCCCCGAATCGACGATGTCCTCGATGACGATGACGTCGCGGCCGAAGACATCGCGATCGAGGTCCTTGAGCAACTGAACGCTTCCCGACGAAGTCGTGCGGTTGCCGTAGGACGAGATGGAGATGAAGTCGATCTCGCAGTCGATGGACATCGCGCGGATGAGGTCGGCCAAAAAGATCGCGGATCCCTTGAGGATCCCGATAAGAATAGGAGTCCTGCCGAGGTAGTCCCGAGAGAGTTCCTCTCCCAGTTCTTGGACGCGGTCGGCAAGTTTGGATTCGTCGATCAATACTTCCAGGTGGGCCTCCCGTTGACGGGACTATCGAGGCTCGGTACGTTGCGGTCACGATCCTAACCTCGGAAGAAACCAAGCGCAACGGACGGGCGGCTCACCCCGTCCACGGACGGTCAGCGGGAGAACCACGTCCATCATGCCCCTCGACGAAGCCCGACTACGGTCCCTTCCCAAGACGGACCTTCACTGCCACCTCGACGGCTCGCTTCGGATCGACACGCTGCTCGAACTGGCCGACGAGGCCGGGTTCAAGCTGCCGACGCGCGACCGCAAGGCCCTGGAGGCCACCATCGTTCCCCAGGCCGGCTCGTCCCTCGAGGACTACCTGACGCGGTTCAAGATGACGCTGGGGGCCCTGCAGACCGCACCCGCCCTTTCCCGAGCCGCCTATGAGCTGGCCGAGGACGCCCACCGCGAGGGGGTCTGGTACCTGGAAGTTCGGTACGCACCCTTTCTGCACCGGGAAAAAGGCCTCAACGACGAAGAAATCGTGGCCGCCGTGCTCGACGGACTCGGAAGGGCCCGGGAAGACTTCGGGATCCAGTCCGGGGTCATTCTTTGCGCGCTCCGGACCGACTCTCCGAAGGCCACGGACGATCTCGCGGAGTTGGCCATCCGGTTCCGAGGCCAGGGAGTCGTTGCCCTCGACTTGGCCGGGGCCGAGGACGGATTTCCCGCCGCGGAGCACCAAGCGGCCTTTCAGCGGGTCCGCTCGGCCGACATGCACGTGACCGTCCACGCCGGGGAGTCCTTCGGGGCGGCATCCATCCGTCAGGCCATTCACGACTGCGGCGCGGAACGCATCGGTCACGGGACCCGCCTCGTCGACGACGACAGCCTGCTCCAGTACGTCGATGATCGCCGGATCGGAGTCGAGGTCTGCCTGTCCTCGAACCTGCAGACAGGCTCCGTCTCGTCATTGAAGGAGCACCCGCTGGCCCGCTTTCTCGCCCAGGGGGTCCGAGTCAGCCTGAACACGGACAACCGTTTGATGTCGGACACAACGGTCACCGGTGAGCTCATGATCGCCGTCCAGACCTTCGGCCTCAGCACCCGGGAGGTCGAAAGGTTGGTCCTGAACGGTTTCAAGAGCGCCTTTCTGTCGCGTCGGGACCGGGCCGAGCTGCTGGAGAGGGCCGGGACCCGGCTTCGGGAGCTGCTCGACGCCCCGGAATCGTGACCGGTCCGGGCCCCCGATCTTACGAAGTCGCGGGTTGAGGCCGTCCCCGCAGCCATCTATACTGCTCGTTTGCTCAGGGACATGAGTACGACCCTTCAAGACCTACGGAAGAGTCTCGATCAGCCTCAAAAGGAGGAATCTCGAGGATGGCGCACAACCTCTCGGCAATTCTGATCTCCGGCCACCCTGGCGCGGCCTCGCTCCGCTCCGGGCTCTTCGACTTCGGTCAGGGAAAGGTCTATGAAAAGACCGTGGCCGCCTTCGCCGGATTCACCGAGGTCATCCTCGTCATCCCGGGAAGCAGCGAAGGGTTTCAGGAGCCTTTGGGCGGCAAGATCGTCGTCGTCTCCGAGAACGCCGGATTGGGCGCGCAGCTCAAGGCGGGCGTCGGCGCCGTCTCCCCCTCCTCGAACGGATTCGCCATCGGCATGATGAACCAGGCGCTTCTCGAGCCGGACCTGGTCAACGCTATGGCCGAGAAGTTCCTCGCCGGATCGAAAAAGATCCTCGTGCCGGTCGCCCATCGCCAGATCGGGCAGCCTGCTTTCTATGACAAGAGCTTCAGCTCGAAGTTTGCCGGTTTCAGTGAAGACGAGACCGCCTGGTCGATTCTCCGGGCCAACGATGACGACCTCGAGTTGCACGATGTCCTGGAGACCTCAGTCCTTCGCAGCATCGAAGACATCGAGGATTATCACGCCATGCTGACGATCGCCGGCCTGCCCGTCCCGGACAACACAGGCGCGGAAGAGGCCACCGAAGTCTAGTCCGCTCGGATCAAAGCCGCGACGACGACGAGTTCGAAGAACCGACGAGGAGCCGCGGCATTTGATTTCGTCACACCCCAACACTTCCCCAGAGCACCACAGACGCGTCGTCCTCTTTGACATCGACGGAACCATTCTCAACGGTCAGGGGGCCGGACGCCGCGCGGTCGTGCGTGCGTTCGAAGAACGGCTGGAACGCAGTCTCGCCGAGCTTCATATCGAGCTTGGGGGCAACACCGACCTGCAGATCCTTCGGGCCGTGCTTCGCGACCTGCAGCTTGCTTATCCATCACCGCCCGAGCGCCGAAAGCTTCTTCGGCGGTATCTCGGTTATCTCGAAGAAGAGCTCGAGAAGACTCCCCCGTTTCTTCATCCGGGAGTCGCCGATCTCATCACGGCACTGGAAGAGCATGACGACGTCGAGATCGGGCTCGTCACCGGAAACGTGCAGCCCGGCGCGTATCGAAAGCTTCAGCCCGTCAGTCTGGCCGAAACGTTTCGTTTCGGGGCCTACGGGAGTGACCGGGAAGACCGGAACGATCTGGTCCCGATTGCGCTGAAGCGGCTGCACCGAATCACGGGGATTCGAGCCGCCGGCGACCAGGTCGTGGTCATCGGGGATACGCCGAACGACATCGACTGCGCTCGCGCTGCAGGGGTGCGGGTTCTGGCGGTCGGTACGGGGTGGGGCGATCGCGATTATCTGCAGAAGGAGAGCGATCTCTTTCTCGAAGATTTGGCGGACACAGCCGCGGTCGTGGAGATGATTCTGGGCGGGAGCCGCTGACGATCGCTGAAGCGTGCATGCCTCGGCTGATGCCAACTTCGAGTCCCATTCCCGTTCGATGCCAAGCTCGTCCGCGTAAGACAACAACCGGCGGCCCTCGAGACATTCACGATCGATCGTCAGATCTTCACGGAAGCACCAACCGGTCCCTTCAGGCCTCCGGGAGTAGGTGCTCGAGATGCTTGAACAGATGTAGGCTGTACGAACGTAGTCTGCACAGAAGACGGTGGCACGAAGGGAGACTCGGGAAATGCGAAGCTCACTGCCGCAAAGACTCCACAGTCTTTCGCTCTTCACGTGTCTGCTGGCAACCTTTTCCCCCGCCGTCCATGCAGTCGGCGCGTCCCCAGGCAGTCCCGGAGCCGCGAGGGGCGGAGATGGTCCCAACCGAAACGGCGTCCTGATCCTTCACGCAGCAGACGCGCCGGAGAACAGCAACGGCACGGCCTGCGAAATCGTCGAGTTCTACGATCCGCTGGCGTCCTGCGAGGAAGCGGAAACCAACATCGACGACGACGGCTTCTTCCGCGTTCACTACTTCGCAGTCTATGCGGCCTTTCCCCTGCGGGACTCCCCTCGGGTTGTCGGGATGACGTTCGGCATCGACTACGATCCGGAGACCGTCTTTCTGACTTACAGCTGGGGAGAGTGGGGTCCTTGCACCGCCGACTTCGAACTCGCCGAGGATGGATGGCCCTCGCCAGGCTCGGGCACCGCTCTGACTTGGGACACCGTCCAAACGGAGCACCTACTGTCCGTCTACGCGTTCGCCGGCTACGAATACTACGGACGCAGCACTTCGTTCGACCTCATCCCCCATCCGACCCAGGGAGGAAACTTCGTCGACGACAGCATCCTTGGAGGGGGAATCATCGACCCCGTCGTGGACTACGGACGGCTCGGGTTCAACGACGATCCGGGTTACCTACCGTGTCCAACACCGGACCCGGAAGGCGCGTGCTGCCTGGACGACGGGTCCTGCGTCCGGGCCTCTGAGTTCGACTGCACTCTCGTCGGAGGCTCTTTCGTCGGGGATGACGTTCCCTGTGACCCTGACCCGTGCGTGGCCGTGCCAACGCAAGAGTCTTCATGGGGGCTATTGAAGAAGCGATTCCGGCCCGCGGAGTCCACTCACGGTATCGAGTGACACTGAGTTTCCGGCGGACCGTTGAGGGCCACGGCACACTTTGTCCTCGGTGTGCCCGATCGCGGCCGTAGGTTGCGGGTTGTGCTTCGTCCACGGCTTGCCTGGTCCCGGTCGGGGTTGCGATTGGTCCCCCGGCCTGCTTGGTCCCCCGGGTCGGGGTTGCGCTTCGTCCACGGCTGCGTTTGGCACGCTCGCTGCTCGAGTTTCTACGAATCGGATCCGCCAGGGATCCTCAACTGAGCCGCCGGGCAGGTACAGAAGCAAAGGAACCCGTTGATGCGCAGCAGAGTACGCACCACCCATCCTGTGAAGTCTCGTCAAGGTCACCGTAAGCTGACAGGACTCGCTCCCCTTCTGAGCACCCTCGTCTTCCTATTTGAGGCGCAACCGGCGACCGCAATCGTCATCCGACATGACCGCGACGAAGCCGACTACCGACGTCTCGCGGAAACTGTGCCACCAATCGTCGTCCAGGTCGGAGGCGGAATGGGCACGTTGATCTCTGCAGATTGGATCCTGACCGCGGGACACGTTGCGGAGGGCATCCAGATGCGCGGCATCAAGACTCTGACCACTGGCGATATCGAGCGCGAGGTCGAAGCGGTCTACGTCCATCCGCGATTCGGTTTCCCCGAGGACCACCGGGACATCGGTCTCATCAAGCTCGCCTCGTCTTCGGAGTTTCGTTTGGAAAGCTCCGCGGAGCTCTACGCGGGCACCGCAGAGGCAGGCCGCCAAGTGCTGTTGGTCGGTGACGGGTACACCGGAACCGGGAAGACGGGACCGCAGAAAGGGGAACGGATTCTTCGGGCGGCACACAACACCGTCGAGTCCGCCGCCGACGGCTGGGTCCGCTTCCACTTCGACGCTCCGCCGGCCGGTGACGATCTCGAGGGAATCAGCGGTCCAGGTGACAGCGGTGGGCCGGCCTTTCTCGTCATCGACGGCACTTACCAGATCATTGGAGTCAGCGCCTACAATGCGGGCGGGCCGGCATGCACCTATGGGACGGACGAGTACTACTGTCGTGTCTCCGACGAATTGCCATGGATCCAAAGTGTCCTGTCCGGCGAGTCGGGCTCAAACCGTGGCGGCTCGGATTCGAACCCTGGCGAGTCGGCCTCGAACCGTGGCGGCTCGGATTCGAACCCTCACGAGTCGGCCTCGAACTCTGGCGGCTCGGATTCGAACCCTCACGAGTCGGCCTCGAACTCTAGCGGGCACGGCGACCTTGCCGTTCCGACGCTCCGACGCTACGGAACGAACGAGTCCGGACAGCAGACGCTGGTTCGGGAGCCGGTCCGGACTGTACCCGTCACGAACCAGGAGCAGATCGAGCTCTGGCGCGTCGTGTTGAGCCTGACCGAGGCGCTGCACTCAGAAAGCCAATCCAAGTACCTGGCTCTTTTTGACCCGGCATACGTCCGGGCACGGAAGGCCTCGGGTGACCCGTTGGAAAACATGCATGAGTTCATGCAAGGAGTCATCGAGGCCAAGGGCAAGGTCGAGACATACCATTCGGTTTCCGAGGAGGGTATCCAGATCCCCGAATCGGAGTTCCCGATGCGCCCCGTCGTCTTCCATTTGGAGGACGGGACCGCAGGCTACTACGGACTCGCGATCAACACGCAGGGCAAGATCGACCACTTCTCGTTGTTCGTTCAGAACGGGATCTGCAAGGAAGGACGCCCCTGTCCAGTCAGCAAGCGCGTCGACGTCGTGACAAAGTAGGGCGGTCTTCCGGTTGAAGTCCGGTGTTCGCCCGGCGTTTCTCCGGCGCTCGTCCGGCGTTCCTCCGGCGCTCGTCCGGCCGCGCTCACTCGGTGCCTCCGATCCCCGGTCCATCGATTCTCTCCGGCTGGCACCACTGCTTGTCACGGCGACGGGCACGGCCGGCGAAAAGGCGAGCGCACCCCAACGCCTCACTTGTACCCGCTGCGGGTGCAAACGGCGCATAAGTACGCGATTCGTATGGTTATCGGACATTCGTTCCCGCTGCGGGTGCAAACAGACGCATAAGTACGCGATTCGTGTGGTTATCGGACATCCGTACCCGCTGCGGGTGCAAACAGGCGCATAAGTACGCGATTCGTGTGGTTATCGGACTTTCGTACCCGCTGCGGGTGCAAACAGGCGCATAAGTACGCGATTCGTGTGGTTATCGGACATCCGTACCCGCTGCGGGTGCAAATGGCGCATAAGCACGCGATTCGTGTGGTTATCGGACATTCGTACCCGCTGCGGGTGCAAGACAGGCGCATAAGTGCGCGATTCGTGTGGTTATCGGACATCCATGCCCGCTGCGGGTGCAAACAGGCGCATAAGTACGCGATTCGTGTGGTTATCGGACTCTCGTACCCGCTGCGGGTGCAAACGGCGCATAAGCACGCGATTCGTGTGGTTGTCGGACTTTCGTACCCGCCCCTGCGACCCCGGGAACTTTCTTGTATCAGCTGCTGGACTCCTTCGTCCCTGTCGACGACCCAGGCTTGATCTGCCGGGAACGATCGAAAACCAGAAGGAGGAGTGATGACTCGTCAGTTTCTATTCGCCCTTTGTGCCGCCATCGTCGTCGTGCTTGCGGCGGGCTGCGGTGACGACTCGACGTCGTTGACCGCGTCCGACTCGGAGGTGTCGACCTCCAGCAGGACACCTTGGCACAGTTCCGGTTGCGTCCACTGGGTTCGCTGTTGGTGCGGCCCGCTCGACCTACCGATCTCCCAGGAAATGCGGGATAATCGTGCCAACTGGTGCTGGAAGATCAGCTGGATCGATCCGAACTGCGATCCGGTCTCGATCATCAACGAAATCAGAGAGGAAACGGGGATCGGAGAAGAATCGCCACCAATGCCACCCTCGGTCCCGCCGGGAAACGGCGGCGGGCACTAGCTAGAGCGAACTCTGGAGCGAACTCTTAGCGCGAACTCCTAGCACGAGCGATTCGAGAAGGGTCGTAGCGACATGGCAAGTCCGCTACGACCTTTCCAATGATGCAGAAGAGACTGATCTCTCAGAGATCACTTGATCCGGAGGACGGGCACCTGTTGAACGTGCCTGTCGGTCTGCAGTCGTGCGAAGTAGACCCCGCTCGAGACCGGCTCGCCGTCAGTTCGACCGTCCCACACGACTTCGTGCCGGCCCGCGGACAGGACTCGGTCCAGAAGCACAGCGAGGTTCCGCCCCTGTGCGTCATAGATGCCGACACGCGTGTGAACTGACTGCGCATCGCCGGGCGCAGCAACGTTGAACGAGATCCGGCTGTTTCCCGAAGACGGGTTGGGCTTTGGCGCGAATATCCGACTACTGGATGTCGAACTCACATGACCGAACCCAACATCCGCTGAGCCGCAGGTTTCGTCGACGATCGAGACAACCTGACCTAGATCGTCGGTCGGAATGGTGTAGTCGGTCAGCGGACTGGGAGGAGCATCGGAGAGGTGAATGCCGATCATTCCAACTGATCTCGCGCCAAGTGTAGGATCGACTTCCGCATTCGCAATCTCGCTCAGCGTCTCGCCTACGAAGGCTGCCGAAGTGATGGGTGGCCGCGGCGCCGCCAGTGCCTCATGGGCGAAGATGTAGATGGCCGGATTCGGCTTCGAGGCGGGGGCCTCGGACGAGAGGATGACGACTTCGAACTCGTCCAGAAACTCCGGTTCCGCCATGATGGCGCGGAGGTCGTCGATGTCCCAGCTTCCCGGTACGTTGGTGATGATGCCCAATCGAATCCCGGCGTCCTGAAGATCTGAAACCGTCTGCGCTGCGCCGACCCGAAGCTCGAATGTTCCGCTCCCGTTGTCCTCAATCAGCGTGTTTCCGAGATCAAAGAAGACGGCTTCGACGCAGGGTGTTCCGGCTTGGCTGGGCACGGGGGTCCACATAGCCATCGCGAGGACGGCCGCACACAGGGAAACGATAGATAGGGCTGCCGTGGAGAGGGCAAGGCAAAAGCCCCGCTGCACTTGAGCCCGCCCCTGACCGAATCGTCCAACCATCCACTGAGTTCCCATTCTTCTCATATCGTTCTCCTCGGGCCTTGCTATATCTGGAACTTGCTATATCTGGGCCTTGCTATATCTGAGCCTTGCTATATCTGAGCCTTGCTATATCTGGGCCTTGCTATGCTCGGGCATTGCTATATCCGGGCCTTGCTTTGTTATACCTAGGTCCTTGTTATATCGGGCCTGTCATTGTGAGCTGTCCACGTGCCGCGTCGGCCGGACGAGCCGGCGCAATGACTGTCACTCCGCGAGTTCGGCCCACTCTTCCATCGCCGCATCGAGATCACCGGAGATCTGTTGATATTCCGACGTATAAAAGTTCGCCTTCTCGGCGTCCTGATAGACGTCTCCGCCGGCGAGAAGGGCTTCCAGTTTTTCCTTCTTCCCTTCCAACTCGGCAATGCGCTCTTCCAGTTTGGCGATCTTTCGCGCGTTTCCGGAGCGTTTTTTGGAAGACTTCGCTGCCCCAGCTGCGCCCGACGAGATGGAGCCATTGATCATTCCCGGCCCGGTACCAGGCTGCTCTCCGGAATCCGCCCCTTCGGGGCCGCCTCCAAAGTTCGTCCCAGCGCCACCGGCAGACCCGGACTTTCCAACCGACCCGGACTTCCCAACTGACCCGGGCTTTCCAGCTGACCCGGACTCTCCGGCGGCCCCGGACCGCCCTGCAGATCCGGAATTCGCCGCACCGTTTGTCGCAACGTTCCCGGTGGTCCCGCCTCGCTTCTTTCCGTCGACGGCCATTCCCTCGCGAAGTTCCCGCTCTTCCTTGTGCCTGAGGAAACCCTCAAAGTCTCCGGGATAGTCGTAGACTCCGCCTCCCCCGACCTCGACGACGCGGTCGGCCAAGGACGTCAAGAAGTGACGATCATGCGAAACGAAAACGACCGTCCCTTCGAAGTCCTTGAGTGCACCGAGCAGCACGTCCTTCGCGTTCATGTCGAGATGGTTCGTTGGCTCGTCGAGCAGGAACAGATTGGACGGTGTCATCAGCATCAAGGCGAGCGCGAGTCGGTTGCGTTCTCCACCGGAGAGAACACTGATGGGCTTGTCGACAGCCGCTCCGGAAAAGAGAAACGCACCTAGCAGACCGCGAACCTGCGGGACGAAAGACGTCGGCGCCGATTCTTCCGCCACCTGAAGAATGGTTCGGTCGCGCGGCAACTTATCGGCGGCGTCCTGCGCAAAGTACTCGGGAACGACCTTGCCGCCGGTGTCGACGGAACCCGCATCTGGGACGTCGTGTCCGGCCAGCAGTCGCATCAACGTCGATTTCCCCGCGCCGTTGGGACCGACGAGCGCGACCTTTTGCCCACGTTCGATCTCCAGGCTGACGCGGTCAAAGACCCGAACGGGCCCATACGCTTTGTCTACGTCAACGACGGAAAGGACGCGGCGATCACTTCGGTCCGGCGGCGGAAACTTGAAGTGCACGCCCTTGACGGGCGCGAGCGGCTTCTCCAACCGCTCCATCTTCTCCAACATCTTGACGCGGGACTGCGCCTGCGTGGCTTTGGTGTTCTTGGCTTTGAAGCGCTCGATGAACCGTTCGATGCGTTGGATCTCGTCCTGCTGCCGCTCCCATGCTTTCAGAGCTGCGTCGTAGCGGCGAACACGTTCCTTCTCGTAGAAACTGTAGTTCCCGCTGTAGTCGATGATCTCGTTCGACATGATCTCCGACGTTCGCGTAATCGTCTGATCGAGAAAGTGGCGGTCATGCGAGACGAGAACGAACGACCCCGGATACGAGCGTAGAAACTCTCCCAGCCACTCCCGGGCTTCCAGGTCGAGATGATTGGTCGGCTCGTCCAACAACAGAAGATCGGGTTGTTCGAGGAGGATTCGAGCCAACGCAACGCGCATCTGCCAACCACCCGAGAGTTCTTCCACCGGTCGCTCAAAATCTTCGAGCGCAAAGCCGAGCCCACGCAGGACCCGATCGACGCGCCGGTCGATCTCATAGCCCCCGCGGATGCGGAACGTCTCTTCCAGTCGATGATGCCGAGCGAGCAGAGTCTCCGCCTCTTCCGGAGTGGGCGGATTTTCCTCATCGGAGAGTTTGGCTTCCAGCGCCGACTGCTCCTCCTGCATCTGGAGGATCTCGTTGAAGGCGTCCTTGGCCTCGGACCGCACTGTCCCCTGCCCCAATCGAAAGGAGAACTGCGGGAGGTAACCGACCCGGTAGCCCTTCGGCTTCTCGTATCGCCCTGCGTCGGGCGACTCCTCCTCGGCCAGCATCTTCAGCCAGGTCGACTTGCCGGAACCGTTGGGACCGACGAGACCGATCCGGTCCCGGTCGGCGACGAACCAGGAAACCCGCCGAAAGAGCCGTTGGTTGGCGAAGTTTCTCTCGATGTCGATGGCTTTGAGCACGTCGCTTGCGTCCTGGAGTCTGGAAACCGGATACCAAAGGAAACGATAAGGGTAACGTCAACCGCGGGGCCGGCGAAACGAAGACTCGAACGAAGTCCCGGTGGGCGGAGGGCTAAGGCGGGGGCGGAGCCGGATACTAGGCGGAGCGGCGATTCCGTTCCTGGCGCTTCTCCAGCCAGTCCACCGGAGGATCCTGCAGCCAGCGCTCGACGAGGTCGAGGAGAGCCTGACGCCCGACGGGCTTGGCCAGGTAGTCATCGCAGCCGGCAGCGAGACACTTTTCGCGGTCTCCCACCATGGCCTTCGCGGTCAGGGCCACGATCGGGACGGTGTTCGTCCGCTCGTCCGCGCAAAGGATTCCAGCTGCCTCGTAGCCGTCCATGTTGGGCATCATCATGTCGAGCAGAATGATGTCCGGCCGGTCGGCGAAGGCCGCTTCCAGACCCAGCAGCCCATCCTCGGCAATGGCTACGTCGTACCCACGGCTCGAGAGAATCGCTCTGAAGACGTACTGGTTCGTCGGATCGTCCTCGACAAGGAGAATCCGGAAGGAACTTTGCTGCGATTCCGTCATTCGGTCGCTGGACTCCCTGCGCCAAAAGCGCGATGCGTCTATACCCTCCTTCGGACGGGGTCCGGGCGAACTGTAGCTCTTCGTAATTCCTTGAAACAAAGAAGTTAGATGTTCCCACGAACTTTCGTAGCCCGCCTGGGCCCGGCCAAACGGGGCTCTGGGTTCAGGACGGACGCCGCTGCTCGTTCAGCGACCAGTCGTACTTGATCCAACCCGTATCGAGCCGCTTTCTGCGCAACGCGGTCACCGCCTCTGGAGGGAACCAACGAGCCACCCGGGCCAGGAGGCGACCTTGGTCTCCCCCACTTTGAACCCGCTCGATCTCGGAATCCGGACTCAAGTCGGCAAAATCTTCCCGGAACCAGTCGAGGATCTGGGTCAGCTTGATCTCTTTCTCATCCCAGACGAGCCCGGTCGGGGAGGCAAAGTATCGCTGGGCTTGCTCTTCCAGCTGCGTCTCGATGACGGCTCCTCGGTACGCCTCCCGCCGGAGAAAGGGGCAGCCGATCGACGCACAGACGATGGCGAAGTGAATCCGCGGCTCGTCGAAGTCTTTGCGTAGAATCTCATGCTCGATCGCGTCCAGGCTTCGCTCGCGACCGGCCAGCGGGTAAAAGTTGCCCTTCCAGCGGCCGGGGACCATGAGGATCGAATTGTCTGGTAGGACAAGGTCGAGAGGAAAGCGGCCTTCGATGGGATAGTGGTCCGCGATGAGCTTGAGCGTGGCCAGATTGTAGGCATTGATCCAAAAGGCAAGCTGCTCGGCACGAGCCCAACCGGCCAGCTCACCGGCCCTTACCGAAAGAAGCCCCTGCCACGCCGTGACAAACGCGGGATCGCCGAGCAGGCCTTCGTAGCGGACCCGGCCATTCGTATCGACCCGCGATTCCAGCACGACGTCGATCCGATCCCAAAGCTCGGTCGGGCCCTGAACCGGCGAGGCGACGGCGTCACGCGCTGCCCCGGAGACCGTAACGAGATGAATGGCAGCGAGAAGGAGAAGCGGCAAAGCCAGCGCTGCGGCCCGGTCCACCACCCAGAGGCCGACCCGTGCCCGTGCCTGGGCTTGGGCTTGGGTCTGAGTCTGGGTCCGGGTCTGGGTCTGAGCCCGGGTCTGGCCGGGCCTCAGGATCCAACTCGGCTTCCGCTGAAAACCTCTCAAGAACGCACCTCCGTTCTCTCGTAGTCTCGGGCCAGACTCTCGGGATCGGCCCCGTCGGCGTACTCCATCAGAAGCCGAATGTTGCCCAGAAGTTGCCGCAGAACCCCGCGAGCCAGGAACCGCCGCCCGCTCGTCCGGCAACGCGACTGCAGGACGTGAAAACGGTTCTCCGCCCGAAAGCGCCTCACCATCTTCCAATCCTCGAGGACGTCCACCTCCGGATATCCTCCCGCCGCCTGGAACGCCTCGCGAGAGAGCCCAAAACCCTGATCTCCCAGGGCGTATCTGCCCCAACTGGAAAGCCACCGGCCCGTGATGGCGAGAATGGCCAAGCGCCAGTCCCGCTCTTCGTACTCCAGGGCAAAAGCAAAGGCGTGAAGGGGTTGGCGGGCTAGGTTCGAGCGGAACTCGAGGAGCCCAGCCTCGTCGACGACGGAGTCTGAGTGCAGAAACAGGATCGCCTCTCCGCGAGCGCGGGCGGCTCCGTGGTTCATCTGCAGGGCCCGCCCCCGAGGACTCCACACGTCGGTCCAGGGGCACGGATGGGGATCGTCGACGGCACCTACGACGATGACCTCGAGAACCTGGGATGACGCCCGAAGACCGCGGATTAGGCGGCTGGGCGCCTCCCCCTCTCCGTACACGGGCACGACCACGGAAACTGAGGGCAAGCGATCTTGGGCGGCGGCTCGGGGCCCTCTTCGGAGCTCATTCTCCGGCAGAACGGAACCCGAAGGGCACTCCGCGGGTTTTCGCCCTGGGGAGGCGGGACTCAACACCGGGTCCTCTACTGCCGTATACTCCAAGTTTCGAGCCATAATCACGAGATTGTTTCGAGAGGAGAGTTGCATCCGATGCGACCCCAGACGCTCATTCCTGCGGTCCTGACCACCCTCACCGCCCTCGTCCTTCTGTCGGCCTCCGACGCCGAAGCGCAGATCGATCTCAACGACGGTCCCCTCATCCGATTCGAGGCGCGCGAGTTCAACTTCGGCGACATGGAGCAGGCAGCCCACCAGTCGCACATTTTCGAATTCCGCAACGGCGGGACCGAGACGCTTCTCATCGAGAAGGTCGAAGCCAGCTGCGGATGCACAGCCGCGGCCCCGGCCGATTCGATTCTCGCCCCCGGAGAGTCCTCCGGAATCGAGGTTACCTTCCACTCCCGGGACTTCAAGGGTGAGCAGACCAAAGTTGTCGCCGTCTACACGAACGATCCCGCGGAGCCGCGCGTCGACCTCGCCATCAGCGCCAACGTCATTCCCTTCGTTCGATTCGAGCACGACCAGCTCACGTTCGGAGAAGTGCCGCTGGGAACGAGGCCGACCTTGGCCACGCTCGTCACGGCCGACCTCGACACCGACTTCGAGATCCTGAGCGTCAGCGGCGGCGAGGATGTCGTGGAATGGAAGGTCGTCCCGGCCAGCGCCCCGGACCAAATCGCCTACCGGCTGGAAGGAACGTTGCGGGGCGACGCTCCGATCGGGCCGTTCGACCAGCGCATCGTCCTGGAGCTCAACCATCCGAACAAGTCGAAGGAACGTGTCGGAATCAAGGGACACGTCTTCAGCTACTTCCTGCTCGACGAGCAGCGCGTCAACTTCCACACCGTGAAGCAACCGCGCAGCGTGACGCGAAACATGGACATTCGGTGCGGAGAGGATCGGAAGTACCAGATCACCGAGGTCGAGGTCCCGTCCGATGCGTTCGACCTTCAGCTCTCGGAAACGTCGGCCGGATACCGTCTCGACGCGACCTTCCACTCCAACAAACTGGCGGTCGAGGGACGGCGTCAACGCTTCCGCGAGTTCGCGGTCCTTCACACGACCGATCCGAACCAGCCGGAGATCGTGGTCGAGCTTTCGGGAGTGGCGCGGAACTAAGCCCGGTTCAACCCTGGCCCAACGGCAGATTCAACGAATCTCGCGGTCGGCCTCGGCCAGAACGCCCAGGGCGGCGTCGATGTGGTCGTCGCCGACGTCGAGATGGGTGACGAACCGGATTCCTCGTCCACCAAACGGAACGGCAAAGACTTCGCGCACGGCCAGGGCCTCGAGCCATCGCGCCGGCTCTCCACTCTGAACATCCGCGACGACGATGTTGGTCTCGGTTCGATCTGACGGCACGGACAGCCCCGTCAGCGAGGCGATTCCCGCCGCCAGGCGCTGGGCCCGAGCATGATCGTCGGCTAGGCGCTCGCGGTGGTGGGCCAGTGAGTGGATCGCTCCGGCGGCCAGGATGCCCGCCTGTCTCATCCCTCCACCCAGGCGCTTCCGCACATTGCGCGCCTCGTCGATGAACGTGCTCGTTCCGGCCAATGCCGAGCCGACCGGCGCCCCGAGCCCTTTGGAAAAACAAACCGAAACAGAGTCAAAGGGTGAAGCGAGCTCGGCCTCAGGCGTGTTCGAAGCCACTGCGGCGTTCCAGAGACGGGCTCCGTCCAAATGGACCTGCAAACCCCGCTGATGAGCGGCCGTGGCCAGTTCCTCGACCGCATCCTGCGGCAGGACGCGTCCGCCGGCCCGATTGTGGGTGTTCTCCAAACAGAGCAGACGCGACACGGGGTAGTGGACATCGACGCCGCGGATCCGTGAGACGACCTGCTCCATCGTGGGCATCCCGCGGTCGCCGGGGATGGGCCACAACTGAACTCCGGCCAGCGCGGCCGAACCCGCTCCTTCGTACTGAAAAACGTGAGCCGTCTCTTCGAGGAGAACTTCATCCCCGCGCCGGGTGTGGGTCGCAACCGCGACGGCATTGGCCATGGTTCCGCTCGGAACGAAGAGAGCCGCTTCCTTGCCGAGGATTCGAGCCACTTCGATCTCCAGCGCCTGCACCGTCGGATCGTCACCAAAGACGTCATCTCCGACTTCGGCGCCGGCCATCGCCTCACGCATGGCCGGTGTCGGCCGAGTCACCGTATCGCTTCTGAGATCCACCCGCATACCACCCCTACCCTTCCCGTACTCATTCGCCACTCGGGCAACCACTCATTGTCACCACGCGGACGAACTACCAGTTCGCCTCGACTTTGACCGGGCTCCCTCCGACCGAGACGCGTGCCAGCGAAACCCCGGCTGAGTCGAAGACTTCGACCCGGGCCTCATTTCGTACGACGACCCAAACGTTGCCGGTCTGCGGATCGAAGGTGACACCACTCGCGCCGCCGACCTCCCAGAAAGAGACTTCGTCTCCATTTCCGTCAAGATGGATGATCCCTCCTCGCCCGGTGTCGGCGACGTAGAGTCCGCCGTCCGCATCGGCGGAGCAGTCACGAGGGTCGCCGAACTCAGCTTTGCTTTCGACGATGACACCACTGCTCTTGAAGAGACGAGAGACGCCGACCTGGCCGCGGTCCACGACCCAGATCCATTCGTGGTCGGTGCTGGAAACAGCGACCGGCCAGACGAAGTTGTTCCAGCGACGGCTGACCCGATCGTCCTCGATCTCGACCAAACCCACATCGCGCACCGCAATCCAAACGCCGTTGCGATCCCGCTTCGGTTCCAGGTCTTCGATGGGCCCAAGGTCGGGAAGATAGAAAATGCGTTGTCCGGTCAAAGTACGCCGGCTGATGGACTGGTCGGCAAACGCTCCGACCCAGAGCTGACCGGTTTCCGAGTCAAATGCCAGGGCGTTGGCGCCGAACTGTTCGAAAGCGTCCTCTACGACCCCGTCTTCACCTAGTCGAACGACCTGCCCCTGAAAGAAGTCGGCGCCCCAAAGGCGACCGGACGAGTCGAACGCGAGGTCGAGTAGGCTGCGATTGAACTGTGCGCGGAAGAGCCGGTCGCGTCCGTCGGGGCTCAGTCGTGAGAGCCCGCTGGCGCTGGCATCGCCGACCCAGGGAACGGCGCGTCCGGGAGTTGCGAGGTCAGAGCGCGTCTCGAGTTGAAGCCCGTCCCGAGCCACGACGACGGCGTGATAGGAATACGTGACGCCGTTCTCCACGGTCACGTCTTCGAACGCGCCTTCCAGGTTGCCCGACTCCTGAACGATGACCGGGTCTGCCGCCCCTTGCAGCCGCTGCAACTGAATCGTTTCGATGTCGTCCAGACCGGACAGTGACCAGGTCAGTCGAACCTGTGAATCTCCCGCCACCGCCTCGACCACGGAAGGCTCTCCACCAGTCGACGGATTGAGAGGATCGAAAGGATTGTCTCGGTCGCGCTCCTCACAACCCGCCATCAGGAAAGCCGGGACGAGCAGGCAAAGCATCCGGGGTGTCCGTCCGCGGTATCCGATCACCTCGCACCTCCCCCGCCAAAGCCGACCGTCCATCCGACTTCCACCTCGGTCGGGTTGTCGCTTTCGATCGACAAACCGGTATCGTCATCGCTACGAAGCCAACTGAAAACGCTGGCCAGAAGAAGAGCCTCGGCCGCGACCCAACAGCCGACGGCAATGTCGTCGTAGCGAGCGGCGCGATCGAAGTGATCATCAAGCTGCGATCGATCGACGGTGGAAAGATACTCATCGTACGACCGGTCCGCCGACTGCCGCGCCCAAACGCCAAGGACGCCAAAGGCGACGGCTCCCAGCGGATAGAGATACTTCCGTCGACTGGGGCGATGGAGGACCCGCGGCGCGCCTCGCGAAGGCATCGGTGTCGTAAGAACGAGCGTGCTCTCGGCCGCAGTCCCCGCCCGGTAAAGCTGCGGAATCTCGCCGGCGACCGTGATCTCGACCGAGCGATCCGTCGGCACGAGAAGCTGGAGCGGAGTGAATCCCATGTCCTCCCCATCCAGGCGAACCCGCGCAGCCCGGCCGGAGGCCTCCACGTTCAGACTCTGCAGAGGTGGAACGTCGACGTTCCGCACATCCTCGTCGTCAACGCTGACTTCCAGTCGAAACGGGTGGGCCCAGGTCGCATCGCCGGGCGAGGTGCCGATCAGGATTTCGCGAGTTCCCGGTTCGACGCCGGACACTGTGGTCGGAGTCAGTCCGTATGCCTCTCCATCGATCCAAACCGGACGGGAAACGTCCGCGGTAAAGATGCGAAGTTCGGCCGCGATCACAACCGGAGGCAAGACCGTCTGCAGGACGAGCAGGGCAGCCAGACCGCAACCAAGAAGAGGTCGGCAGAACCCAGCCCGGACGATTCGTGAACGGTTCGGGCAAGTGACCTGCTTCGAAGCTCCGTTAGTCGTGGTTGTAGACAAAAATGTCTCCTTGGTTCGTGGCCACGACGAGGTATCCGTCACTAAGGATCGGAGCCGCTGCAAGACGATCACTTAGTTCCAGAGACCAGACCTGGGTTCCATTGTCTGCGCGAAGCGCGACGAGGCGACCTGCTGCGGTCGCGACAAGAACAAACTCTCCGGCCATCGCAGCCGGACAAGCGACGGCCTCGTCGAGGTCGATTTCCCAGTCCAGGGCTTCGTCGACACCCAACGGCCAGAGGAACCGGCCGGACTGAACCCAACCGTCCGAGGAAACCGTAATGACGGACGCGTCACGTTGGACCGGAGGCTGTAGCTGCATGGAGCGGCGCGTTCCCGAAGGAATGACTTCTCCGGTTCGGGCGTCCACCTGGTAGAGCTGTCCTTCCACGGTCGTAACCGCCAGGATGTCGCCGTTCTTACTGGGAGGCGCCATGAAACGCCCAGGAACCGCGCTCCGCCACCGAATCTCTCCGCTCTCCGCGTCGACGGAGTACACCGAGTCGGCGCGCGCGACGACGAAGACGTCATCACCGTCCAGGACTCCACGCGGAGCGTCCCAACCAAAGCCGTCGAGTTTCCAGTTCTCCGAACCGTCCACCGGATCCAGACTGTGCAACGTTCCACTGAGACCCAGAGTCAAGACCGCGTCGCCGGCCGGCTCCAGCCAGGTCAGGCGATCTCCCCAGGGCTTTTCCCACGCATCCTTTCCGTCGCGGGAGCGGAGGCCGCGCAGCTTCCCTTCCCTTCCATGTCCCTCTTGCAGAAGGATGAACCCGGTCTCGGAAATTCCGCCGACGACGGCGGGCGCAGCAGTCAGGTCCCGCTTGAAACGACGTCGCCACTTTCGATCGCCGGTCGTCACTTTGTGACAGTAGATCTTTCGGTCCGTGGTCACCGCGACGAGATAGCCGTCCGGCGTCACCTGAAGCGGCGAGGTCACGGCTCGACCGGCGTCAGTCTGCCACACGACCTCGAAAGGTTGTCCGGACCAGACGGAATCGTCCCGCCCGATCTCCTGAGCCACGACCGTTTGAAGTGGAAGAAGCAAGAACACCAGGACGGTGAGCGACGAAGCGAAACGTGCCACTAGTGTCCCCCGTCAGAAGTACGTTGCCAGTTCCAGCGAGCCATCGTCGTCGCGGGCAAGGCGCGACGACGACGAGTACCCACGGTGGTACTTGGAGGAGGAGCAACGCAGACCGCGGCGATGAGGGCCGCTGGAACGGGTGACGAACTTCTGATGGGGGACACTAGTAATTCCATCCGAGGTAGAAACGTGTGTGGTTCTGCTTGCCGAAACTCTTGAAGTCCGTCCTTCGACCGGTGTCGAGACGGAAGACGAGCAAGCCGCCGAAGCTCATCCGGAAACCGACACCGTAGGAACCTTCCCACGGGGGTGGCCATCCTTCGTCCCAACCGGAACCGGCGTCGAGGAAGAGCGCGCCCTGCACTCCGGGAAGTTCGATATTGCCCATGGGAAGCCCGAGAAGAAGACCGCGCACCAACGGGAATCGAATCTCCTGATTGAGCATGAGAGTGCGCTTTCCGGCGATGGCTCTGCGGTCGTAGGTCCGCATTCCCAAGGATCCGCCGATCCAGTAGAACTCCGGATTGTCTCCTTCGGTCCAACGGCCCTGAAGTCGGACGGCGTAGGCGGACCGGCTTCCCAACCGGAAGTACTGCCGATAGTCGCCGAGCAGCCAGGTGCTCTCTTCCGCCCCTCGCTTGAGATTCAGCCGCAGCCCCGCAGTGAGATTGAAACGCCGGCCGTCGATCGGACCGGTGGGAAGCCACAACGAGTTGTCATGCACGTAGGAAACGAAGTGCGTTCCGACGGCGCCTTTCCGTTTGAAACTGATCGATGGCCGGTCCGTTTCCGAGTAGGCCAGCGCAAAGGACGTCTGCACGCGTTCAAACTTGGAGAGTGGGTAACTCAGAAGGACCGAGGCGCCGGAGCGCTGCTCGAAGAACGGAAAGGACAAGTTGTCATAGAAGTCGCCGGAGTAGTGAAACGCCGACAGCCCGTAGTTGAGACGGTTCCGCAGATTGAAGTAGGTGATCCCGGCGGAGAAGTTGCGAAGAAACTCCGAGGTCGAGAACGTCGTGTTGGAAAGATCGAAGGCCAGCAGGTGGTTGGCCATCATGTCCGACATGACGAACTGAAGGCCCTCTCCTGTCCGCAGCGACGGATCGACCAGCACCCCACCCTGGGCGAAGTCGAGCGAGAACTCGGTCGTGTACTCCGCCTTTCGCGACGACACATCGGGCGACGCCGTCTCCCAGTGCCAGGGAGCGGACGTCGCGTAGTCGGCCAACGCCAGGGACTCGCCGAGCGAGTCCGGGTAGTCGAACTGATAGATCTGAAACTGCCCGCGACGATAGACGGTGGCGAGGAATCCCGATCCATCCGGCAAAGGACGGGGATCAATGATTCCGTCCAGCGTTCGGGTTAGCCGGTGGCCGTTGCCGTCTACGTCGACACGATAGACGGCCTGGAAACGGTCCCGATTCGAAACGAAGAGAATCGACTTGGTCTTCTCTTCCCAGGCCGGGGCCATGTCGACCCAGGGACCCCGAGTCAGGTGTTCGAGCTTCCCGGTCTCCAGGTCCAGCAGGAACAGATTGCGGACGCCGTCCCGTCCGCCGGGCGCCCGGTCACTCGAAAAGACGATCTTTTCATCCCAGGGACAGAAAGATGGTTCTACGTCCTCATACCGGTCATAGGTGAGCCGGCGCAGTTCTTCGCTTTCGATATCGTACAGATAGAGGTCGGAGAAACCGTCCCTTGAAAGGCCGGTAAAGACGAGTCGTCGCTCGTCGGAGGCCCAGCTCGGCGATGCGATTCCCACGAGATGATTCCATCCGAAGCGCCCCGACTCTTTCCGTTTGACGACGTCATAGACGACGATCTCGTCCCGGTTCTGATGCTTGGAAACGAGCAGCAGTTTGCCGTCCGGAGACATGTCGATGCGATTGCGGAAGAGATGAAGCGATTCGAACGCGGAGCTGCGCTCTCCCTTGATCAGCACTTCGACGTCGCGTTCTTTGCCGGAGCGCGAACCCATGTAGACGTTGGTGAAGCCGTCACGCGGAGAAAGAAAGACGAAGCGGTTCTCGAGCCCCGGAAGGGAATCGGGCAACGGGACCGCCTTCATGTTGGCGCCGCCGAACGACGTCAGGACCCGCGAATCGAAACGCGCCGGCTCGGCTTTGGCCACATCCGGGAAGTAGCGGGTTTGCAGATCGAAGGCCCAACGTTCGGAAAGCTCCTGTTGCGAAACTCCCAGCACATCCTGCAGTACCGACGCGAAGTCATTGGCAACATAGAGACGGCGATAGATCTGGTGGATGCGATCTTCGCCGTAGTTCTCCCCGATGTAATCGAGAACGGACTGACCGAGCTTGTAGGTCAGGTACGAACCGGCGTAGCGCCAGAACTCATCGATCGACGGAAGCCCACCCGAGAGAACTAGATCGCGCAGGATCATGTCCGCTTCGGGATCGCGGGTTTCGGTCCAGTGAACGGCTAACCCTTCGGTGAACCACAACGGCGGGGAAACGAGCGGCTGCTTGAAGTGTTCGCGATAGACCTGCGCCGTTATCGAGAGCTGATAGACGTGCACCAGCTCGTGATGGATCGTCGTCCGAAAATCGAAGAGCGATCCGTTGAACGGAACCAGGACCCGTCCCCGCGCAAACTCCGTCAGACCGGCCACGCCCTCCGGAAGGAAGTAGGGTGTGATGTTGTTCTGCTCGAAGTCCATGAAGCTGTTGTAAATGATCAGGGGGATGCGGCGATGGATCTGGTGGGCAAACTTGGCCTGAAGGTCCTGGTAGGACTCCTCCGCCATCTCGAGGGCCAGGCGCGCCAGCTCTTCTTCCTCGGTGTAGTAGTAGAGGTCGAAGTGGTCGCTCTCCAGCACGTTCCAGTCGAGGGTGCTGTACTGGACCTTGTTCTTTCCGAAAGCGGTGAACGGCTGGGCGAACGCGTGTGGGACGGCCAAGATCAGAAGCAGGATCGAGCCCAGGAGCAGAATTGGCGTTAGCGCGGACAGGCGGATACGGATCGCGGAGACAGGGGTCGGGAAAACGCCGAACGGGCGCTGCGGCGTTCGCCTTGCGTCTATCATCGTCTCTCGCGTACTCCTCCGCCCCCGGGAGTCCCAGACTACCATACCCGGAAGTGCCTCCCAGGTTCGGAAAAGCCTCTGCAACGTTTAGAACGTTCTCCAGCCATCGACGAAAATCTCGCGCCGAGAGGCCGACAGCCGGACGTCGGATGCGGACATCGGGCGATCGCCCTCCCGCGGAAACACGGCCCAGGTCGGCTTCCGGCCCCCTTCTTCCTTCTCCCGATAGACATAGCGCCCGAGTAGCTGCGCCCGCAGCCGCACCCGGAATTCGCCCTTCTGGGATCCCCGGGCCGGACTCAAGTCTTCGCCGTGATCCTGTCCATCGCGGACGAACCAACCGCGCGCCGCCGGGCTGTAGAGCCGGTGATCGGTCACGAAGCGAACATCCGCTCTCTCTCTATCGGTCGCGAAGAAGGTGAACTTGTAGGTCGAGGCGTCGTAGGGATTCTCGAGAAACGCCGGCATGCGAATCGAGCGATACGTCGTGTTGCTGAGATCGACATCGGAGTCCCCGAAGATCCGCAGTCCGCCACCACTGGCCTCGGTCAACTCGATCTCGATGATGACGTCTTCCCGTCCTTCCACCCAGGCGATCTCGATCGGGACACGGAACCACTGGCGGTAGTCTTTCATCCCGGCGTCCGGGTTGCGCCGCCTCTGGTGAACGAGTCGCTTCTCCAGGTCCCTGCGAACCCGGTCCCACCTCTTCTGCACGACATGGATGTGCTCATCGAACGTGTAGTCTTCTTCCGGATTGGTCAGCTCTTCGCGGTAGACGCGGGCGACCTCTCCGTTGACCCGAACGACACAGCCGATGGTCGAGCCCGGGTCCTGGGCCATGTCGATGAGAATCTCGGCACGGCGGAACGCGTTCCAACCGAGGTTCTCCGGAAGATCGATCTGCTGAATGACCTTGTCCCCGGGTTTCGACAAACGGCAGGCCCACCGGTCCCGTTCCGGATCGACGTAGCGATCGCCCCACGTCGAGCCCGCAACGAGCAGAACGACGGCGGCGGCTCCGAGGGGCGGCCAGAAGCCCACACCACTCCGGCGGAGTCGAAGGAAGAGGAACGCAGCCAGCCCGAGCAAACCGAGAAAGGCGAATGTCAGTTGCAGGTTGGCCGCCGTCCGCCAGTCCTGCCCGAGCCCAACCCACATGTCCCGCCCCAGAACGACGTCCAGGAACCAGAAAAGTGCAGCCAGACCCAGGACGATCCACTCCTTCCTCTGTAGCTGTCCGCCCAATCGCGCCCTCGCCAAATGAAAGAGGGTGACCGCGCCCAACCCGGCGTAGGGAAGCATCAGGGCAATGGCGGGAACGTTGTAACGAGTCACCATATGGCTCAAGGCATGAACACCGGTCAATCCCAGGGCGGCCAACGCAGGTAGCGTGCCGCGCCCCCCCCGGTAAAGGCTGGTTCCCATTCCGATGAGCATGAGGAAGACGACGACGACCTGGAAGCGGGCAGGTGGAGGAATCCTTCCGAACCAGGTGAAGACATCATCGTTGCAGCCGGGTAGCGTCCAGAACCAGCGGACTTTGGCCGCCACCAGCCCGAGCCACGACACCGGATCGCTCTTGATGGTCGTGAGCAGCGCTTCCGTGTAGATCAGGCGCAGTCGATCGCTCTCCGGCGCCTCACCATGCTTCTTGATGATGGGGATGATCTTTTCCGGCGTGACGTCGCCGAGTCCGACTGACTCGAATCCCAGGTCCGGAACGTAGTTTCCCCGGAAGAACCAAAGGGGACCGTCCTTTCGCACTGCCGGCGGATCGGCCGGCAATCCGGCCATGGCGAGGAAACCGAACCAGACAGCCGAGACGGCCAGGAACCCGGCGAACCGCGCTCCGAGCAGCCTCATCCGGTCCCGTTCTTTCCACGCCAACAGGAAGTCGACGAGGAGAATCGGAACAAAGAACCATCGCAGGCTGAACTTGACGAGAAGTGCGATCGCGAGCAACGCACCTCCGACGGCTCTGCCCCGAAATCCCCGCTCCCGCGTTTCGTCCAGGGCAACCAAACCGACGGCGAGGAAGAACGCGGTGGCCATCTCGGTCATGATGGCGTTGCCGAACCAGATGTGGCTGGGCCAGAAGACAAAGAGCAAACCGAAGATGATCGCAGCGGCCGTGCCGAAGCGTCTTTGCGACCAAAAGACGAGAAGCGCGACGGTCAGCCCGACGAAGACGACGGTGAGAATTCTTCCAGAGTCCGGACGAGGAAACCCGAAGGCATAAAGATTCCCCACCGATACGACGTAGGCCGGAGCATGCTGCAACAGTCCCTCGTCGAACCGGTACTCGGCCTGTTCTTCCTCGGACAAACCGCCCTGGAAGAACTTGGGCGCCAAGGAAGGCAGGTCGTGAATGAATCGCGCCCACCCTTCGGCAGCGTTGTCGTACTTCTCGCTGTCACCCGAAACCGGATAGATGTTCTCGGCCGGTTGGGTCCAAAGGGTCGGAAGTAGAACGAGCAGGGCGAGAAGGCCGAAGGCAGCGGGGAGAACCCAGGCTCGCTTCCAAAGCGGGCTCCCGTCCGTCGCCTTGGGCGCGGATTCCTGCGAAGAGGGTTTCGACATGACGTGGACAGTAACGGCCGAAGGGACGGAGGAAAAGACTTCGCGAGGAGTCGGCCGTAAGCCGAGTTCTGTTCCGCTTCCATCGCAAGCGACGGAGCGGGACCGCCATTTATCTAGGCCGACGCTTGCGCACCGACTCGAGCAACCAACCCGGGAGTGATGACGAGACGGACCGCCTCTCCTCCCCTATTCGGTCTTGCTCCGGGTGGGGTTTACCGAGCTGCCCCCGTCGCCGGGGACACTGGTGAGCTCTTACCTCACCGTTTCACCCTTACCGCGATGAATCGCGGCGGTCTGTTCTCTGTGGCACTTTCCTTGGGATCGCTCCCACTGGGAGTTACCCAGCACCCTGTCCTTTGGAGCTCGGACTTTCCTCGAAGCCCGACCCCGGCCAAATCCGGGCTCAAGAGCCTCGCGACGGTCACACCGACTCCCCGCGAAAAAACTGGAGCGGCCGAGTTGAGGGGTCGGCTAGGCGTCCTCGCCGACGATCATCCGGCCGCAGCCTTCACAGATGACGAGGGTGCCGCGACGAACATCGCCAACTCTCTGCGCCGGGATCTGGTAGAAGCAGCCGCCGCAAGCCCCATCGACCAGGCTGACCACGGCCATGTCGCCCTTGCTGCGCAAAATCCGCTCGTAGCGCTGGCGAATCTTGGGATCGAGCTTGCCGACGAGTTCCTGACGCTTGGCTTCGGCAGCATCGACGACCGACTTCAATTCGCCCAATTCACTCTCGAGGCGTGTCTTGATCTCGTTGAAGCGTTCCTCTTCCTGCTGCAGAAGCTCGGTCAGCTTCTCGAACTCCTTTTTGACCTCTTCTTCCTCGCTCAGAATCTCGATGGCCTTCTCTTCGAAGTCCGAGGTCCGGCGGCGCATCTCCTCGATTTCCTTGGTCAGCGCCTGATACTCAACCTGGTTCTTGACCCGAAACTGCTGGACCTCGACTTCACGACGGCGGGCCCGAGCCTGATCGGCATCGCGCTCGAGCGCACGGCGTTCGCGCATCGACTCTTCCAGTTTGTTTTCGAGGTCTTCGGATGCACGTCGGTGGGAACTGAGATCTTGCTCGTGGCGGAGGATTTCCTTGGGGATAGTCTGAGCACGTTCCCGAATTTGGCTGCTTGCCTGATCCGCCCGGCTCAATTCCACGAGGATCGGAATCTGGTCCTTCATGCGCTCCTGTACCGGCACGTCGGACACGGCCGAAGCCGCGATCCGTGGCCACCCTTTTGTAGAATTTGGTGGGCGGAAGAGGACTCGAACCTCCGACCACCGGCTTGTGATGCCGATGCTCTACCAACTGAGCTATCCGCCCACCCAAATCAGTTTGGGCCCACTTGGATTCGAACCAAGGACCAGCCGGTTATGAGCCGGCAGCTCTAACCCCTGAGCTATGGGCCCCCAGGCTCAAAGGAACCCGAGCGAGAACCCTAGCACCGGGGTTTCGAAGGGTCAAGAAAGCGGGATCCTGTAGCACCGGCGAAACTGAAAGTCTCCACCCCCGCCGGGCGGTCCGGTAGAGTCAAGGCTTCGTCAGGCGATCCGATCTACCACACTGGCCCAGACCGGCCCGGTGAGGACCATGTCACGACGCCCCAACCCACTCCGTCGTCGCCCCGCTGCGACGACCTTCCTGTGGCTCCTGGTTTGCTGGATGTCTCTCAACCTGGGCCTGGCCTGCGACGAAGATTCCAGCGCGCCCACGGGGCAGGAACCTCTCGGGCACCTGGCAGTGGACTTCCGCGGATCGCCCGCCTTCGAGCAAATGACGTTGGCCCGGGCATATCCCGGGGCCGATCAGCGTGGGCTGAGATTCGAGGCTCCGATCATCGATGGAATCGCCCACTTCTACCTGACACCCGGCGACTACCGAATCGGGGCCCACGAAGGATTCGTTCGGCAGGGACGGATGGTCGCCGTTTGGGAAGACGCCTCGGTCTACTCGGTCGGCGCCGGCTCTTCCGTGTCCGTATCGGCAGAGTTCAGGAAGCTCACTGTGGGTGTGTTTGATTCGAAGGACGGAAGCCCGATGAACTGGGACAGCTCCTTTCGGCTCCGGTTTCGGCCACGGGGATATCCGTCGTATCTCTACATCAGCGGGCTGCGGGACGTGAAGGATGGTCGGCTCGATGTGTCGATCCCGGACGGGACGTACATGGTTTCCATCGAACCCCGCGTCTCCCCTTTCGTTTCAACTTGGTATCCGGACATCACGACGGAGGGGGCAGCGGAAAGCCTCGTCGTCGATGCCGGTTCGATGTCCGACCTCGCGTTTTCGCTTCAACGCGGCGGCTTCTTCTATTTCGAATTCGACCCACCCTTACCCGACGGGTTTCAGCCGAACCACCAGGTAGACTTGGAACTCCCCTCGGGAAGCGTGCTTCGGGACCGGGGTTCAACGAACCAGATTGGTCCGCTTGCGGAAGGAAGCTATGCCGTAAGCGCCGAGTTCGGCTGGCACTCCGGAGAGGGGTTCATCCGTACACCGACATGGTCGGGCACGGAGTTTGCGATCACACCGGGCGACTCGATGCGCCACGTCGTGCCCTTGAGAGGCTTTCGCTTCCCGACACAAAGCTATGCGAACTCGGTCGATTTCCGGGCCGAGACCCTGTCAGGGAACGCTACGCACTATTACTCGGACAGCGGTCCCCACTGGTTGATTTTTCCGCCCGGCCCGTTCGATGAAGCGTTCGTGTCTGTGCAATACGATCACACCTACAGCCTGCGTACGTGGTGGCCGGGGGAGCTTGACAGGGAGCAGGCCCGCCCCCTGCCTCTGCCGGCCAGTGGGTTCGAAGACATCACGCTTGACCCGCTACTCGAGTCTTATCTTCGGGGGCGTATCGTCGACGAGCATGGAGTTCCGTTCCCGCCGGGATACGCCCGCCGCTTCGAAGTTCGTCTCTTCGGAGAAACCGCTCAGTACGAAACCGGCCCAGCAGGGGACGGCGTTTTTCTCCTACCGGGGATTCGCTCCGGGAACTATCAGCTGGTCGCCGAAGTCCCACTTTCGGACCCTCACGAAGACACCTTTTGGGGAGATGTGACGGCTGTGGAGCGATCGCCCGTCATAGAGGTCGGTTTCAATGAGAAGCTGCACGGCTTCACCATTCGTCTACAAAGGAGTGACCCGTAGTGGCGGCGCGGGGCTCCCGACGGGGAGGGCCGGATCTGGCCTGTACACGGCGGCTACGTTCCATGCTTCCTCTCGTCCTCGGAATCTCAATTCTGCTGACGAGTGGTTCGTGCTCGGAAGACGAACCGCCGCCGACCGTACCTGTCCCCTTGGCAGGGGCGAATCTCTCGGGAGTTCTTTCGCTTTCCGGGCCCCCGGAGGTGGTCAGGCTGCGGGCCGTCTCCCTGGAGGAAGATAACGACTACAACCTCGCGGTCGCTCCGGACGGTCGGTTCCAGGCGCGGTTGAAGGCTGGATCCTACTATCTCGACCTGGACTTCCCTGGGGGGTCGGGTCTTTCCATCGTGGCTGGAGCGAAAGAAACAGCATTTCGCTATTCCGACGATTTGAACCCGATCGTTATCAAGGAAGGCACAACCACATCGGTTCACGTTCAGCTCTCCTCCCTATCCGTTCGGCTGATCTTTGACGGGGCCTTCACGCTAAGCGATGTTCATGCGTACGTAGGTACGGGGGCATTCGCACGGGAACAGGTGAAGGACGGAGTCGCCCGGTTCGACTTCCCATACGTCCCGGCGGGCGAGCAGCCGCTGACATTCCTGATGGAAAACCAAAACCGGATCTACTATCCAGGCACGGGGTCCCCGGATGAATCCACCCCGGTTTTTCTGCCGGCCGACGATCATCTCGTGGTCACCCTCGACATGACCGACCCCGCCTACATCGAGGGTCTGTATCCCGGACCTTTCGTCGGCAAGCAGGTCGTGATCATCGACGAATCCGGAAACGTGGTTGGCCACGCGGACGTTCCAACCGGCGGAGGTTTTCGAGCTCCGATCTACTATACCGGCACCTGCACGGTCCGGCTCGTCGATTCCTCAGGAACTCTCGACTGGACCCAGGAGGACGGCGAACCGATCACCTTCGACATCGAAGAGGGCCGGACGACCACTCTCGAGTTTCCCGACTGGAGTCTTGCCCTCGAAATCGACGAGGAGGTTTCGAACTACGTCGATCTTCTTTGCCACAACGTGACAACGGGCAACGCATTCACGCGATCGCTGAGGACTCGGGGTTTCAACCGCGTCGGACTCATCCCCCCCGGAAGTTACAAGTTTCAGCTGATCCCGCCCTCACCATGCGGCTACTGGGCTCCAACCTGGCACCCTTCATCCCTGTCGGAGCAGAATTCCGAAGTCGTCGAGATCACAAACGATCCGTCGACCCGATCTCTCGAGTTCCTTATCCGCCCGGGCGGGCAATTGTCCGGATTCGTCCGAAGAACAGGCACCGTAGGCCGTGCGGTCCGAATCGCTCAACTGTACAAGTCCGGCGAATCGCAGGCTCTTTGTTCCACTGGTGTAGAGAGCGACGGCCACTTTCTGTTCGAAGGATTGGAAGACGGCGAGTACGAACTCGGTTATGTTACCGACTACGGATCGATCGTTACTTGGTGGCATCCGGGAGAGGAGGACCGTACACACGGAACTCCGATCGTCCTCGAGGCGGGAGAGGTGCGTAACAATCTGGAAGCTTGGCTCGAATTCTAGGCCGTCCGGAACATCACGGATCTGGGGCGCAACGTTTCTCGGAGCTCTGCTTTTGGGACTGGTCTCCTGCCAGGATGACGTCATTCATGATCCGATGTCTTCACATGCACGCTTCGGGATCCAGATCCTGGATGCAGCCGGGGATACGACGCGCGCGACCGTCCGATCCGAGGCGAGCGCCGTCGGCATCCCGGCGGTTACACAGTCGACCCACTTCGGCCACACCGAATTCGTTCTCCCCGAAGGTGCGTATACGTTTTTCCTCATTGGAATCGGTTATGTCACGGAAACCTCCGCCACTCCGGACCGGGAAGATGCCTTCGTCTTCTCACTTTCAGCCGGAGACAAGGTCGAGCACGAGATCCAGCTTGCCGGCCTCCTCGTTGACCTCGTCGACGCTTCGACCGGCGAGGCCATCCCGTGGGACCCGGACTTTGTCGAGCGGGTCGATCTCCTCCCCAATACTGTCTGGGCGAACCACACCGTGCGGGATGACGACGGCCGCCTGAGGTTTCCGAATCTCCCTGCCTTCGACAGCTTGCGAGTGGGAGTCGAGCCCAGCGAAGAGCCGTTCCTGACGACTTGGTTTCCAGATGCCCTCGTCGCCGAGGACGCGGAGCCTCTGAGCACAGAGCCTGGCGTGGTCAAGCCCGTGACGGTTCGCGTTCATCGTGGCGGCTACCTTCGTCTGGAGTGGGAGACTCCACTGCCGTACAAGTACCTCCTAGCATCTTCGTTCACCGTGGACTCCCCCATCGAAATTCGCAACTCGAGCTTCGGGAACGTTCTGCAAGTCGGGCCCCTTCCCGTTGGAATTCCCGTCCAGCCGAGCGTCCAGGTTTCATGGAAGGATCACGAGGAAGACTTCTCCGGCGGCATCTCTTCCTGGAGGCTGCCCACTTTCGTCCCCTCAGCGGACTCGACACAAACCCGGCGCATCAAACTCCACGGCCTTCATATTGCGGCGCAGACTGCCAACCTGCTCGAGGTGTCGATGCGGGCCGAGTCGAGCTTCGACGGCGACGACCTCATTTCCTACCACCGTGGCGGAGCCGACGCATGGTTGCTCTTCCCTTCCGTGGGCCCCAGAGAAGTTCGACTCTCCGGTAGTCCCTCGGACAGTCGTATCTCCTCCTGGTGGCCCGGCGTTGCCGACGAGTCGCAATCGGAACCTCTTGTGCTCCAGCTGGACGAGACGCGGGACCTGCAGTTTCCCCTTCTTCGCGGAGCCTATCTGCGTGGTCTCGTTCTCGACAGCTCAGGCCAACGCCTTCCCCAGTCCGTGACCGAACATCTCGAGCTGGAGATTCCCGGGGAGTCGGAGCGGGACCGGAATTTCCAGGTCGAGGCCAACGGAGTGTTTTCCGTCGACGACTTGCCGGCAGGTTCCTACACGCTGGCGGCGATTCCTGCGGAGGGCTCGGCGTTCGAGATGACGTGGTGGGGCGATACAACGGAGCCCACTCAGGCCCAGGTCCTCGAGGTGGAGTTCGGGGACAAACGGCACGACCTCGAGATTCGGCTTCAGAGAAAGTAGGCGCTTCGCGATGACCAAGTTTCCGTATCCGGCGCGATGGGCGTCCCGCTTCGGCGGCCTCCGCTTCAGTCGGTCCGGGTCCGGGTCCGGGTCCGGGTCCGGGTCGGGGTTCGGGTCCGGGTTCGGGTTCGGGTCCGAGTTCGGGTCCGCCATCGTTTTCATCCTCGTCCTCATCGCTGTCGGGGCGAACCTATCGTGCTCGGACGAGCCCACGACGGAGCCGGTCGTCACCGGGCAAATCATCGGCACCGTGAGTTTCACGGAACCAGGACCGGGCGCGAGCCTCTCCGTCGAGGACGCAAAGAGGACGCGTGTGTCGTTCATCGAGGTGGGGCCTGATGGATACTTCGACATCTCCCTTCCCCCCGGGACCTACTGGATTCACCTTCGCACGGACAATCCGAGTTACTCGTCGTACGCGGGACCGGAAGGCATCGGGCTCTCGAAGGCCGAGGTCGCCCCCTTCATCGTCAAGCCCGGCCAACCGGCGATTGAAACCGCTATCCGCCTCAGTTCCGTCGACGTCACGGTACACGTTCCCGAGGAGTGGCTGGGCGAGCCACTCGACGTGGCCCTACTCGGAACCGGCTACGCGCGGATCTTCCGGCCCGAGCCGGTTGAGAGCATCACGCTCCACAACCTGGTTCCGGGTTCGTTCGATCTCTATGTGCGGTCCGGCAACACCAACGTCTTCTACCCGGGCGTGAACTCATCTCGGGAATCGGAGCCGATTACGGTCGAACCCGGAGGCCGGAAGTCCGTGATACTCGATCTCAGTTCTCCAGCTTACGTAGAAGGACGGTTTCCCGGCGCAGAAACGGACCGTAGTGTCGTGATCCACTCCAGGGAAGTCGGACAGGTCGGACCGTCGATGCAGGTGGACGCGGAGGGAAACTTTCGGGGCATCTTTTTCTACGAAGGTACGTGCCAGGTCCGGATAAGGGATGGGCGGGCATCCGAGTGGCTGAGTGCGGATGGCGTGCAAACAGACATCACGTTGATTCGGGGCGAAACGTTCGACCTCCAACTGGAAGATCGCTCCGTTGCCGTGAATCTGGACCTTCCGGCGTGGGCGGATCGCCCGTTGTATTCCGTCGAGTTCTGGAACGAGTCAGGCCTCCAAGCCATTCGTCAGGTTCCGGCTTCCAACCCGTCGCGGATCCCGTTGGTACCCGACGGAACATTCCGACTTCGCGCCACCCCACGATGTGGCCAACCGTGGACATCAACCTGGTATCCCGACGTCACGGATTCGTCAGATGCGGAGTGGGTCGTTCTCGAATCCGGGGCATCGAATCTGCCCCTCCAGTTTTCGCCGGGAGAAGCCGCGCGGGTCGAGGGTTTCATCCGCTTCGAAGACGGGCCCTCCGGCTTGATCGGTTGGGCCCATCTCACTCCCCTCGATGATGGATTGGCCCAACCCTGCAACAATCGGCTGCACGCCGACGGTTGGTTCCAGATCGAAGGGATCGAGCCGGGGCGCTACCTGTTGGAGTTCTGGTTCAACGAAAGAGAGAACCTCTGGTATCCGGGAGTCAGTGACCCGGCAAAGGCCGTACCGTTGAAGCTGGTCGCCGGCCAGTCGAGAGACGACATCGAAGTGATTCTTCGGGACTGAATCGGCCGCCCCTTTCGAGGCGGCCGACGTGGATCAGGTCATTTCGACGAAGGCTCTCAGCCTGCGCTTCCGGGTCGGATGTCTCAGCTTCCGCAGCGCCTTGGCCTCGATCTGACGAATACGCTCACGGGTCACGTTGAAGAGCGCACCCACTTCCTCGAGCGTACGAGGACAACCGTCTTCAGTGAGTCCGAAGCGGAGCCGGATGACCCGCGCCTCGCGCTTGGTCAAAGTCTCCAGGACTTCGTTGACCTCGTCCCGCAGCATGGCGAATGCCGCCGAGTGGGCCGGCGAAACGACGCTCGTGTCCTCGATGAAGTCCCCGAGGTTGGAGTCGTCGTCCTCTCCGATCGGACGGTCCAACGAAACCGGTTCCTGTGCCGCCTTGAGGACCATCTTGATCTTCTCGGGCGGCATCTTGAGCCGTTCGGCGATCTCTTCCGGGGTCGGTTCACGCCCCAGGTCCTGCAGTAGTCGGCGCGAGGTCCGGACGACCTTGTTGATGGCTTCGATCATGTGGACCGGAACACGAATGGTCCGGGCCTGGTCGGCGATGGCGCGGGTAATGGCCTGCCGGATCCACCAGGTGGCATAGGTCGAGAACTTGTAGCCCTTCCGATAGTCGAACTTGTCGACCGCTCGCATGAGGCCGGAGTTCCCTTCCTGAATCAGGTCGAGGAACTCGAGTCCGCGGTTCGTATAGCGCTTGGCGATCGAGATGACGAGACGAACGTTGGCCTCGATCATCTCCTTCTTGGCCTGGTCGCGGTCGGCCTCGCCCTTGGCGATGTTGTTGGAGACGACGCGGAGTTCGTCGAAGTCCATGGCCAGATCTTTCTCGTGGCGACGGACCTTGCGCTTCTCGGCCTTGATGACCTTCTCGAGCTCGGCGATCTCTTCCTGCAGCGTACGGAGTTCCAGCTGCTTCGGCGTGAGCTTGGCGGCCTTCTTCGTGGTCTTCTTGGCGGCTTTCTTCGTCGTCTTCTTGGTCGTCTTGCGAGACGTCATCGAGGCGACCCGCTTCTCGCGGGTGGCCATGTCCTCTTCGAGGCTCGCAATGAGTTCGTGGATGTCCTCGACCCGGTAGCGTTCTTTCTTGATCCGTGCGGAGAGCCGGTCGACGAGCTTGGGGTTGACGACCAGACGAAGGACTTCCTTGATGACCTTCATCCGCGCCGCCTCGAACTTCTCGTCGAAGGCCGCGCGGTTCTTTTGGGACATGCGCTTGTTCATGTCCTTGCGCAAGTTCTCGAGATCCTTCCAGTGCCGGTTGATCCGGCCCATGGTCTGGGCGATGCGCTTGCGCTCCTGCATCGCGGAGAACTCGCCATTCCAGTTGGCAAGGTCGATCTGGATCAGATCCTCGAGCTTGGCCTTGCTCTCTTTGATCTTCTCGGAAAGCGTCTGCATCTCGCGGACGGCAATCGGGGTCACGAACATGGCGTGAATGATGGCGTGCTCGGCGGATTCGATCCGCTTGGCGATTTCGACCTCGCCTTCACGATTGAGGAGCGGCACCCGGCCCATTTCTCGCAGGTACATGCGCACGGGGTCGTCGTATCGTACGACCGGCTGCGCCGCGGCGGGCTTGTCAGGCTCGTTCTTGGCCTCGGCCGCCCGGGCCTGCTTCTGGAACTTGTAGGCCTGCTCTTCACTGTCGTACCAGGGGACGTTGAGCTCTTGCAGCAACGTGAACGCATCGTCCATCTGATCGACCATGTGGCCCGAGTCGTTCGACTTGTCCACACGCGCGTCGATCTGGTCGTACGTGACGTACCCTTGTCGGACAGCCAGATCCTTCAGCTCCTGAAGAGAGTTGGTCCGGGTTTTCACCTTCATTCGGGCTTTTTCTCCTTTTTGGGGCATCCGGTCAGTATACGGTGTCACCCGCCTCCGTCTCAATATGGTTCGGGGACAAGTCCTCGTCCTCGGAATCCACCGCATCCAACGCCGTCTGTTCCTCGGTCAGCCGCTGTTTCACGGAGAGCAGACGGATCAGCTCCTCATCGTCTCCGACGGATTCAGCACGACGAATGTCACGTGTCAGCTCGGACATCTGGAAACGGACGGCCCGGATCCGCAGTCGACGAATCAGAGACTCCACTCCCGTGGCCGGTCCGCTCTCCTCCGCCGCCACGGCGGCGGAAAGTCCAGGCAAGTCCGGCAATTCATCCCGGGCCCGGGCCACCATTTCCGGCGGCGACGGGGGCGGCGACTCCTTCCCCTTGGCCTCGATCCAACTCAGAATGGCGAGGAACTCCGGTCGCGGTCGGCCCGCTTCGACGGCACGTGCGATATCGGAGGCCCGATCGGGATGCTCCAACGCTACCTGCAAGCAGACCCTTTCCAAGGGCTTCCAGCCATCGGTTCGAGTCGCTTGCGATCGGCGCTCACTGGTTTGGAGTTCGCCGCGCAGGCGAGCCCAAACGGCGTCCTCCCCCAGCCCGAACCGACCACAGATCTCCTGGACCCAAAGATCCCGGGATAGCGGATCTTCGATCTTGGCCGCCAGATCAACCGCGCGCCGGGCACCTTCTTCGCGGGGCAGCTGCCCGCCCCGGACCTGCTCTTCGAGGAAGGCCACCGGGGTCCAGGCGTGATCGATGGCGTGGTTGACCGCATCCCGTCCTTCGGCACGGACCCAGTCGTCCGGATCCTGACCAGCCGGAGGAAACAGCACGCGGACGTCGCTGTGATCGGCGATGACGATCGGCAATGCCCGGAGCGCAGCCCGGACACCGGCGCCGTCCCCGTCGAAGAGGAGGACGATACGGGCACCGTAGCGGGCCAGTTGGCGGGTCTGGTCCGGGGTCAGGGCCGTTCCGCAGGTCCCGACCGCGCACTCGATCCCGGCATTGACCAACGAAAGCACGTCGAAATAGCCCTCGACGATGAGAACCAGTCCGTCCTCGCGGATGGCGGGCCGGGCCTGGGACGCGCCGAAGAGCACCGATCCCTTTCGGTACACCGCCGTTTCCGGGGAGTTCAGATACTTCGGTTCTTCGTCTGCGAGAATGCGGCCGCCGAAGCCGACCGGCGCACCGCCCGTGCTTTCGATCGGAACGATGACTCGGTTCCGAAACCGGTCGTAGACGCGACCTTCCTTGTTCTCGACGGCCAACCCGGCCTCGATCAGGGTCCGCTCCGACACGAACTGGGTGGCGTATTTCCGAAGGCCGTCCCACGAGTCGAGAGCAAAGCCCAGGCCGTAGCGTTTCCAGAGTTCCTCGCCGATATCCCGTCCCAGCAGATACTCGCGTGCCCGGGCGCCGTTTGAGTCCTTGAGGCGTTCGGCGAAGAAGTCGCGCGAGATTTTCAGAGCCTGCCGAATCTGTTCGAGACGGTCCTGCTGCTCGCGGGAAGGCCCCGACCTTTCCGGAACCGCGATGCCGGCCCGATCGGCGAGGTAGCGCAGCGCCTCGGGGAACGACATGTTTTCCTGCTCCATGACAAAGGAGTAGACATCGCCGCCGACGCCGCAACCGAAGCAGTGGTAGGTCTGGTGATCCGTACTGACGTAGAAAGAGGGCGTCTTTTCCTGATGGAACGGACAGAGTCCCTTGAAGCGCGCACCCGCCTGGCTCAGGGCAACCTGAGCACCGACGATGTCGACGATGTCGTTCGCGGCGCGCACCTGCTCCACGAACGGATCGGACCCCGTTCTCGCCAAGCTTGTCGGCCTTCCTGGCTCGCTAGCCGTTCATCCGCGCGAGGAGGGCAATGGTCACGCCCCACCCACCTTCGCTCGGTTCTCCGGTTCGATACTTCTCCACCAGCGGGTGGCGCCCCAATGCGCGTTCCACTTCGCGCTTCAGGGTTCCAGTCCCCTTGCCGTGGACGATTCGAACCTGCCCCAGATCAGCCATCGCGGCTTGATCCAGAAAACGATCCAAACTTTCGAGCGCATCCTCCGCCCGAGAGCCCCTGAGATCGAGTTCCCGCGCCGTCGGTTCAGCATTCGTTCCGTAACGAACGCCACCCGAACGGGCCGGCCGATTCCCGGAGCTTGGATCCGGTGCTTCCAGGGCCGAGATGGCGACCTCCAAATGTCGTCCACCCCAGTCCACTCGAACTTTACCGCTGGATGAGTCTACCCGTTCCACCCGGACAAGGGCACGTAAGTCTGGCAACCAAGCCTGCGTCCCGACGTCAATCTGGTCGGGCGAGAGCTTTGGTCTCGAGGCCTCGGTGCGAGAGCGTCCTTTGGGCCGGGTGTTTCGTCCGGCCCGAACTCTTTCGACCCGGCGCTCGGCTCGTCGTGCAGACTGAACCCCGCCTGCGTCGCGGGACTCTTCCAGTTCGGTTTCCAGCTTCTTTCGGATGGACGCGATCTCGGATTGGGCCTTGCGATAGGCCTCTTCGACCAGGCGGTCGCGGGCGTCACGAACCGAACGAATCCTCTCCTTCAGACGCTCGATCTGCTCCCGACGTTTCGCCTCCAAACGCTCCAATCGCAGATTCTTTGCCTCGAATTCACTCGTTTGCTGAGCCAGAGCCCGTCTCTCGGCATCGACCCGCTCGAACACGGCATCCATCTCGACGAGATGGGGCGACCGGAACGGCTGGGCTTTCTCCAGCAGGTCGGATTCGGGAAGGATCCGGCGCGCGATCTCAAAGGCCCGGGAACGGCCCGGCTCCCCCACCTTGAGCACATACCGGGGCTGGAGAGAGACCGCATCGAACTCCATGGAGCCGTTGCGCATACCCTCCGCCTCCTGAGCGAACAGTTTAAGGGACGTGAGGTGGGTCGTGGCCACGGTCAGCGCCCCCCTCCCGGCCATTTCGGAGAGGATGGCCATGGCCAGCGCGGCCCCCTCTTCCGGGTCCGTCCCCCCGCCGAGTTCGTCGAGAAGGACGAGCGACCGAGAGGTCGCGTCTTCCCAGAGTTCTCCGATGTTCTTGAGATGGGCGGCAAAGGTGGACAAGTCCGCCTCGATGGACTGCTCGTCCCCGAGGTCGACGAAGACGTCATCGACCAGAGGCAGGTCGGTCCCGGGAGCCGCCGGCACGGGCAGCCCGGCCCGAAGCATCAGGCAACAGAGTCCGACGGTTTTCAAGGCAACCGTCTTCCCTCCCATGTTGGGACCCGAGACCAAGAGAACCGGCGCTTCGGGATCCATTTCGACATCGAGCGGAACCACGCGGGTGCCGCCTTCCGCTTCCGCTTCGGCGAGCATCGGATGGCGGGCGCCAACCAGTCGCAGCCGGCCCTCCCGGTTCCAGGACGGGGCTTCCGCCCGCAGTCGCAATGCCAGCTTGGCCTGCGCCCGAATGAGGTCGCATCGCCCGACGATCTCATAGGCCTCGACCAGTTCCTCGGCATGCTCCTGCAGCGCCGCCGTGAGCTCGCGCAGAACGCGGAGTTCCTCCATTCGGACGTCTTCCTGGCGTTCCGCGATCCGGTTGTTGACCTCCAGAGCCTCGACGGGCTCGACGAGAACGGATTGGCCGGATTGCGAACGACCGTGGAGCAGTCCCGGAAAACGCTCGCGGTCGTGACCGCGGATCGAGACGACATACCGGTCGTCCCGCAAGGTGACGAAGGCTTCGTCCCGCCGTTCAGGAGTGAGTCGATCGAGAAGAGACTGGAGCTGCTCGGAAGCGTGGCGTTGGGCATCACCGAGATCAGCCCTGGCCTTGGCCAGGGCTGGGCTGGCTGAGGACAGGATCTCACCGGTCGGACTGATGGACCGCGAAAGACGTCGGGACAGGTCGCGGACGTCGGGAAAGCCGCCGACCAGGCGATGTAGATCGAGCGTGCTGCCGTCTTCCCGGGGCTTGAGACGAACGGCCAGCTCCCGAACCTGGGAGAGGAACGGGACGAAGAGGCTCAGCTCCTCGGGTCCCAATGTCTCGCCGGCTTTGGCCACACGAACCAGTTGGGGGCGCAGGTCGTCGATCTCGCCCGCAGACGGAGCCGTTCCCTCGATCTCGAGACGTTTCCATTCCTCGATGAAGCGGAGGGACTCGTCGATCTGATCGGGCTCGAGGTTCGGACCCAGACGTTCGATGTAATCGTGGCCGATGACGGAAAAGGTCCACCGGAACAACATCCGGCGGACCTTTTCGAATTCAAGAGTAACGAGCGCGTGCGCGTTCACGCGGTGCGACTCCTTCGGATGGCTCGCCTACTTTTGGCGGGCGGCCTTCCGTGCAGCAGCGAGCATCTTGCGGCGGGCCGCGTTGGCCTTCCGCTTCTTCTTCTCGCTGGGCTTCTCGAAGTACTGATGCTTACGAACGTCGGCGAGGATGCCGGCCTTCTCGCACTTCTTCTTGAAGCGCTTGATGGCGCTTTCGAAGGACTCGCCTTCTTTGACTTTTACTCCTGGCAATTGTATCCCTCCCTTGCTCTTGGCATCGCGTACTTCGAGAGATCGACCCGCCCGCGAAAGGGGCGCTCTCGGGGCCGTCCCAAAAACGACCACGTCTTCTTAAGATAGCCTTTGCCAATCCTCCATGTCAACGGACGGGACCGTGTCCCCGTTGGGCCGGAGTTGGCGAGGCTTGACCTCCATCAAACACCTCATCGGCAAGTCCGGATGCGTTTTACACCCCCGACCCCGGCTCATGTTTGGTACTTTCGGGCTCCGAGTGGGCTTGGGCAGGCCCACCTGCCCGCCTGCCCACGGTAGGTCGCAACCTGTCGGCAACAAGACGGCAACATGACGAGGAGGAGTACGCGTGGCGTTCGACAAGATTCAGGTTCCGGAAGATGGACAGCTCATCGAGCCGTCTGGAGACGGGCTGAAGGTCCCGGACCAACCAATCCTCCCCTTCATCGAAGGAGACGGCATCGGCCGTGACATCTGGCGGGCTTCCCAGCGGGTCTTCGATGCCGCGGTCGAAGCGGCCTACGGCGGTGACCGGAAGATCGTCTGGTGGGAGATCTACGCGGGCGAAAAGGCGCTCGAAGTCTACGGAAAGGATGCCTGGCTTCCGGAAGACACGCTTCAGGCCATCCGCACCGCCTACGTAGCCATCAAAGGGCCGTTGACCACTCCAGTCGGCGGCGGGATCCGCAGCATCAACGTCGCGCTCCGACAGATCCTCGACCTCTATGCCTGCGTGCGACCGGTCAGCTGGGTTCCCGGCGTTCCGTCCCCCGTCACTCGCCCCGACAAGCTCGACGTCGTCATCTTCCGCGAGAACACCGAGGACGTGTACTCCGGCATCGAGTGGGAACAGGGAACTCCGGAAGTCGAGAAGCTCATCGGTTTCCTCGAGAACGAGATGGGCAAGAAGATCCGCAAGGATTCGGGAGTCGGAATCAAGCCGATCTCGATCACCGGATCCGAGAGACTCGTGCGCAAGGCGATCCAGCACGCCGTTCAACTCAAGCGCAAGAGCGTGACCCTGGTGCACAAAGGCAACATTCAGAAGTTCACCGAAGGCGCCTTCAATACGTGGGGCTACGGAGTCGCCGAGCGCGAGTTCGGCAACGAAACGATTTCCGAAGCCAAGCTCTGGGACGATCACGACGGCAAGGTTCCGAACGGCAAGATCGTCGTCAAGGACCGGATCGCCGACGCCATGTTCCAGCAGTTACTGCTGCGCCCGGACGAGTACGACGTGCTCGCCACGACCAATCTGAATGGTGACTACCTCTCCGACGCCTGTGCGGCGCAGGTCGGAGGACTGGGACTCGCGCCCGGAAGCAACATCGGCGATCACATCGGTCTTTTCGAAGCCACGCACGGGACCGCGCCCAAGTACGCCGACCAGGACAAGGTCAATCCCGGCTCCGTCATTTTGTCCGGCGCCATGATGTTTGACTACCTGGGTTGGACCGAGGCCGCACAGAAGATTCGGGACGGCCTGGGTAAGACGGTTTCGCAAAAGCGGGTCACCTACGACCTCGAGCGCCAGATGGAAGGCGCCTCCCTTTTGCGGACGTCCGAGTTCGGTTCCGCAATCATCGAGAACCTCTAACCCGGTTCGTGGACTGGCCGCGCAGGCGGAGGAAACAGCATGCGCCACGTCTGGGTGGTGGCTTTGGTTCTGGTGTTCGCAGGATCCGAAGTCGCCCGGGCGGAAACACCTTCATTCGATCTGCGTTTTACCGCGGGCGCCTCGTGGATTTTTCCTGCGGGATCGCCCGCGGGAGACATCTACGACGGTGGGCCGGGACTCGCCGTCGGGCTTCTCCTGGAAGGACCGGGTCAGCTCTCCGGTGCGTTGCGCGCAGACCTCTACCGGGGAACGGCATCACCCAGCCGCCCTCCCTTTGTCGAATCCGTGGAGTCCCGGCTGTTCGCGTCTCCCATCATGTTGGAGCTGGAGTACCGCCTGCGGGAACGGCGGGAGCGCTCGGCCTTCGTCGTCCTGGGCGGTGGACTCTGGATCACGAACGAGTCCTTCGATTATCGAATCCTCGGTGAGAACCGATCCGCAAGCGGTAGCCGCGGAACCTTCGGTGGCCATCTCGGGGTCGGCTTTCACTTGCCGGACTCGCGACCCGATCTCCGATTCGGCCTTCGCGTTTCCGCCGCCAGCCTGGAGCGGCAGATCCTGCGTTCCCGCGGGGTCGATCTGGTCTCGGATGGAAGCGACGGGGTCCAACTTTGGATCCTGTCGGTGGAGGCGGCGCTGTGATGGGAGCTGAGACCGTGGCGAGGTTCCTGGCGAGGTTCCGGACGACCTTCCCGGTGGCCTTGCTGGCAATATCCATGTGGGTGCTTCCGGCTGCATTCGCCGGCTCGGTTCAGCCGTTGCTTTTGGATCTGGCTGAAGACGAGGTCACCGCCACATCGGCACCCAACCTCGGCGAGGCCGGGCCCGGCTCGTCCGTCCTGTCAGCGCCGGTTCTACCCGACGGCCGCTGGCGACTGTTGGTTTGGTTGGAGACATCCGAAGCCTCCGAGTCGGTCGCTGCGGCTTGCCGCGAACTCGGTTTTGAAGTGAGGTCGGTTCACGACCGTGAACTCGACGTCGTCGGAAGTCACGAGCGGTTACGGGATCTGGCGGACATTCCCGGCGTCGCATACGTCGCCCGGCCACTGACGGCATTCGTTCCCCTGCCTCCTGTGTCCACGGCATTCGTTCCCACGCCTCCCGCGTCCTCGGCAACGGTTCCCGTCCCACCCTCGTCCGCTGAAACGCAAGTCGCCGGGCGAAGTGCGTTCGGCGAGGTCGAAACCGAAGCTTTGGAAACAATGCGCGTACCCGAGTTCCATGCTCTGGGTTTCCGCGGCGCCGGTGTTCGCGTCGGTGTCGTCGATGTCGGCTTCGACGGCTACCTCGACCGAATCGGGACCGAGCTTCCGCGTAGCGTCATCGCCCGCGACTTTTCCGGGCAAGGCTTCAACGTCGGCGAAAGCCACGGCACCGCCTGCGCCGAAGTGATCACCGACATCGCGCCGGAATGCGAACTCTACCTCGCACAGATCGCGACGACTTCCGACCTGCGCGAAGCCCTGGAATGGTTTCAGGAAGAAGACGTCGAGGTCCTCAGCCATTCGCTGGCCTGGTTCCTGGGCGGCGGTGACGGAACGGGACCGGTTGCGGATTTGGCCACTTCGGCAGCCTCGACCGGATTGCAATGGGTCACGTCCTCCGGAAACTTTCGCCAGAGTTACTGGGAAGGATCGGCGCGCGACAGCAACGGGGACGGCTGGATCGAAACCCGCAGCAGTGGAAGCGAATCCACGGTCGGTATCTCGCCCACCTCCGGAAACGGCTCGCTCTCTCTTGTCCTTTCCTGGAATCGATGGCCGGAGTCCTCGGACGTCTCGTTCCAGATCGACATCTTCGACGGCGCGGTCCGGGTCGCGACCAGCGAGACCACGTTCGACAACGACTATCCGTTCGCCTTCCGGCAGGTCGACTTCGACGCGGCTCGGACGTTGACCGATCCGAAGTTCCGCGTGCGCAGTGTGAAGGGCAGCCTCGACGACATTCGCCTCCGTGTCTTTCGTCTCGACGGAGGAACCCTGCTGGAGAGTGACCGCGTCGAAGCGGGAAGCCTGGCCGTGCCGGCCGATTCTCCCTGGACGATCGCGGTCGGCGCCTACGGGTACCGCTCGACGAGCCTGGAGTCGTTCAGCTCCCACGGCCCGACCGGAAACGACCTCATGAAACCCGAGGTCATCGCCGCCGACGGAGTCTCGACCAGCCTGGCCCGCTATCCGCGTTTCGTCGGGACCTCGGCCGCGTGCCCCCACGTCGCGGGAACCCTGGCCCTTCTTCTGTCCGCGTCCGTCGAGGGGGCGACCTTCGACTTGCATTGGAGCCGGAACGACCTCCGCGACCTGCTGCAGGCGGGCGCCCTTCCGCTGGAAGAAGAGGAAGAATCCAGGCAGGGCTGGGGACGGGTTCGGTTAGTGCTCGAACCCGACCCGGAGGCGGTCGCCGTATCTCCGCTGGTCGTTGCGCGTCATGCTCCGGGATCCGTCACGTTTCGGCTGGGCCTGACGGACCGCGGAATCTACGGTCGGTCGTCCGATCTCACGGGAGACGCATCCCGCTCTTTGGACTTTTTCGACAGCGCCGGACGTTGGCTGGGCCATCTGCCCGTGACGCGCCGCGGTGACGACCATTTTGAGTACGATCTGGAACGCGGAAGCTTCGAGTTCACCCGCGGTCGTTATTGGGCTCGTGAGCGACTGAGCGGAGCCACGACATCATTTCTTTGGATTCGCTGATGCCCTGTGCCGACGACTACCCCCAGATCGCCAAGGAGCTTCGTGCCCTGCTCGAAGACGAGACCGATGAAGTGGCGGCCCTGTCCTCCGCTGCGGCCGTCCTCTTCCACCGTCTGGACGGCGTCAGCTTCTGCGGTTTCTACCGGGCCGTCGAGCCGGACACGTTGGTCATCGGCCCCTATCAAGGTCCGGTTGGGTGTTTGCGCATCCCGCTGGGAAAGGGCGTCTGCGGAACTGCGGCGGCGGAACGGCGCATCCAACTCGTCCCGGATGTCCACGCGTTTCCCGGGCACATCGCCTGCGATGCCACGGCCCAGTCGGAGCTGGTCATCCCCGTCTTCACCGGTTCCGGGCGCTTCCTCGGCGTTCTCGATCTGGACAGCCGCAACCCCGATCATTTCGACGAGGTGGACGCGGGCGAACTGGATTCCCTCCTGCGGCTCGCCTTCCGTGACCTCGAATAGCCCTGTGCGTTGACGGGTCTGCCTGGCTGCGGATACCCTCTGCGGTCCGACTCTTTTTGTGCGCAAACGAGCACGGCGAAGGAGCCATCGTTGGAAATGAAATCGAGTTTCGCCGGATTGGCGGAAGCCATCCGGAAAGCGGACTCCATCCTACTGACCACACATTCGGGACCCGACGGAGACGGCCTCGGTAGCGTCGCGGCTTTGGCCCGCGCCATGCGCAACCAGGGCAAGACGACGTTCATCCTCCTTCCCGACGCTCCCGCCGACCGTTACGCCTTCCTCGATCCGAACGGCGAGTTCCGGGTGTTTCCGCAGCATCGGGCGGAAGCGGAAGCGCGCACGTGGGACCTGGGCCTGGTCGTCGACACCCATCAGAAGACACTGCTCGGCGGCGTCGATGACTGGATGAAGGACTCGGGGATTCGGACCCTTTACTTCGATCACCACCCCCTGTCCCCCGACTTCGACGGTACCGAGATCTACGGGGATGCCACCGCTGTGGCCACCGGCTGCCTCGTCTACAAGTTGCTGGTCGACGAACTCGGCTGGAAGATCGACAAGGAGATCGCGGGCTCGATCTACATCTCGATCAGCTACGACACGAACTCTTTCAAGTATCTGCGCAACGACCCGGACGCCCTGGCCATCTGCGCCGACCTCATTCCCTACGGCGTCGACACGACCTGGGTTTACCGCAGTCTCTTTGCCTCGAACCCGCTGCGGAAGGCCCGCGTCCTCGGCTGGGTTCTGTCGCACATGGAGTTCTCCGAGGACGGTCGCCTCGCTTCCGTTTCCATTCCCCACACCGTCATCGACGAGTTCAAAGTGGAGCGGGATGACCTGCGCGACGCGGTGACGAACATCCTGGAAATCAGCGGGGTCGAGATCGCCGCCGTCCTCAAAGAAATGGCCGTCGGCGAGGTTCGGATCTCGCTTCGTTCGAAGGGCAACTTCACGATCAACCAGGTGGCCGCGGCCATGAACGGCGGCGGACACGCTCTCGCCGCGGGATGCGAGTTTCTCGGTCCCCTGGATGCCGCCTGGGACGATCTGCGCCCGCGGCTCACGGGCGTCATGGCAGATGCGCCGGAACCTTCGGGAGCCTAGCGCGGATGGCCGATCACTCCGACCTGATCTACGACTGGAACACCAAGGACACGAACGAAAAGTCCCGTCCCAATCGAACCATCCACTTCGATGACGAAACGCTGCGTGACGGACTGCAGTCCCCTTCGATCACCGACCCGACGCTGGACGAAAAGCTCCGCCTCATTCACCTGATGGAAGAACTGGGTATCGACGCGTGCGACATCGGACTTCCCGGCGCCAGTACGCAGGCCTTTGAAACCTGTTTGGCCATCGCCGATGAGATCGGCAAAGAACGCCTGAAAATCCGTCCCAACTGCGCGGTGAGGACGGCGCGCGCCGACATCGAACCGTTGATCGAAATCTCGCAGCGCGTCGGTTATCCGGTCGAGGCCGCGATGTTCATCGGCTCCTCCCCCATTCGTTTCTACGCCGAGGGATGGACCCTGGACAAGGTCCTCGGAATGACGGAAGACGCGGTCAGCTACGCGACGAAGAACGGCATTCCCGTGATGTTCGTCACCGAGGACACGACCCGCACCGATCCGGAGTCGATGCGTCGCATCTTTCAGGCGGCCATCAGGTCCGGCGCCTACCGAATCTGTATGGCCGATACGGTCGGTCACATCACTCCCCCCGGCGTCTCTGCGTTGGTTCGCCACGTGAAGACGATCGTCGAGGAAACCGGTGAGCCGACGCTTATTGATTGGCACGGACACTCCGACCGCGGACTCGGAATCCCCAACGCGATGACTGCGATCTACGAAGGCGTCGACCGCGTCCACGCGACCGGATTGGGCATTGGTGAGCGTTGCGGAAACACACAGATGGATCAGCTGCTGATCAATCTGCAACTGGACGGTTGGATCGATCGCGATCTCTCGGCGCTCAATGACTACTGCCGAATCGTCAGCGAAGCGACCCACACTCCGATTCCCGCGAATTACCCCGGCCTGGGGCGAGACGCCTTCCGGACCTCGACCGGCGTGCACGCCGCCGCCCTGATCAAAGCGAAAGAGATGGGTGACGACTGGTTGGTCGATGCGATCTATTCCGGTGTTCCCGCCGCCATGGTTGGACGACGGCAGGAGATCGAAGTCGGATTCATGTCCGGCGCCTCCAACGTGGCCTTCTGCCTTCGTGAGTTCGGCATCGAGCCGACCGACGAGCGCGTGCAGCGAGTCCTTCGCATTGCCAAAGCGAAGCGCGAAATCCTCGGTGAGGACGAGATCCGCAGGATCTGCGACGAGGCCTGAGAAGCAAGAACCTGAGAGAGTATCGCCCATGATCCCGTTCGGCCCGAAGAAGTGCGTGATTTGCGTTGGCGCTCTCTTGGTGCTGGTTGCGTTCTCGTCCGCATTCGTTTCCTCGCCGGCCCGCGCCGAGTCGGACTCGGCCGTTGCGGACGTCGCCGCGGGGGCTCTGACTTCGTCCCATCAGATTCTCAGCTTGGGCGGACGCCTGACCCAGGGCGGCCGGCACCGCGTCAGTCTGGGGCTCCCCGTCGGCAGTGAGGGTCTGAGCGATGACCTCGGACCGACCTCCGGCTGGCTTTCGATTTGGTCGCGTCCGCGGCTCACGGCGTCTGCCGACGCGATTGAGTTCGCCGACACGCAAATTGGGGAAGCCGTGACTCGGGAACTGGAACTCGTCAACCAGGGACGAATGACCCTGCAGCTTCAGGACCTCCGGTTGGACGGCGATGCGGCGTCCCCGTTGTCCTTTTCCGCGGGCGACGGCAATGGAGAGTGGAACGAGAACGATCTTTTGCTCCGCCCCGGCACCCGTCAGGTCCTGATCCTTCGCTTCGAACCGGAAGCCGAGGTTCTAACTGCGGCGCAGCTGGTCGCGACGACGAACGACCTGGCCCAGCCCGTCTGGTCACTACCGATCCAGGGTAACGGTGTCACGAACTGCATCGCCGCGGTCAGTGTGATCGACGAAGAGATCGACTTCGGGAACGTCATCCTGCGCGCTTCCGACTCCCGCTCGGTTCAGATCGAAAACACCGGATGCGGCGTCCTCACGATCGAGGCGGGCCTCGACGGAGACGGCGCGTTTTCTCTTTCGGAAACGACCCTCGAGATTCCAGAACTTTCCGCATCGACCCTCGATGTGCTGTTTCAGGCGGCGTCGATCGAGAACATTCATCGGGCCTCCCTGCGTCTCACGACCAACGATCCCGAACGGGACCAGATCGAGATTCCTCTGGTCGCCCGTTCCGTCCTACCCGCACAGGTTGCGGTCTTGGCGCCGAAAGAGTTGGCCCTGGACTTCGTCGCCATCATGAACGAACCCGATCCGGATCCGTTTGTCATCCGCATTCAGAACAGCGGCGGAAGCGAGCTGCGTTGGGGCGCAGAAACCACGCCCGGAACGCCGTGGATCGAGCTCTCACCGTCCGGTGGAACGTTGGCGCCGACAGCGACTGAGGACGTTGCGATTCGGCTCGACACCTCCGCGTTGCAGGAAGCAGGCCGCTACGAAACGTTGGTTCGATTCTTCAATGAAGACCGTCCCACAGAGGATGAGCACTTTCTCGCCGTGGGCGCGGACTTCGTCCCCTTTGTCCTCGGGGATTCCGAAGCTCCGGAGATCATCGAGTTCGGCGATCCGGTGGAAGTCGATCTCTTGACCTGGAACGGCGCGGCGCCGGACTCGGTCGTGCTGGTCTACGCCGAGGGTGGACACGACTTCGAGCTCGATCCCAACGCCGAAGACGTCTCTCGGATTCACATGACCGGCACGGATCAGGGAGTCAGCGCGCTCATTCCTGCGGACTTTGCCCGCCTCGCTGGAGTCGACTGGTTCATCGAAGCGCACTCCGGTGACTACGTGGCCCGACAGCCGGACGTTCCCAATGAGTCGCCCAACCGTTTACGAGTTCGCATCGAAGAGTCCGATGCCATCTCTCCCACTTTCGCCTCCGGCGACCATCACATGCTCTCGCTTCCGTTTCTTTCGTCGGGCAGCTTCGCGGAGTTGTGGCGTGACGACCTCCCGCCGGATACGAACCGGTGGCGCGTCGGTCGCTATGTGGCGGATCAAGATCGTGTCGTCGAGTATCCCGATGTCTCCGGAGACGACCTGGCATTCGGGGGCCGGGCCTACTGGTTCATCTCTGCGGAAGAAGTGACCTTCGACGCCTTCGGACTGAGCACCGTTCCCAACGACGGAGAGTTCTTCTCTTTGCCGTTGGCCGCCGGACAAGCCGACTTCATCGCAGGAACTCAAGTGGGAACACCGTTTCCCTACTCGGTGCTCTGGTCCGATTGTCGAATTCGCATTCCGGATGGAACGGAACTCAGTCCGACCGCGGCTGCGGATGCCGGTTGGATCGACAGTGGTCTTTACGACTGGCGGCGGACGGGCGATGTGATCCGCTACGAGTTGTCGGATCGCCTGGAGCCGTGGCGCGGCTACTTCGTCGGAAATCGCAGCGAGCAAAGCCTGGAGCTTCTCATCCCGGCTCGAAGAGCGTCCGCCGGGCCAACGGACGGACGGACGGAAGGGCGCCCCTCGGATACGGACGAATCGGATCCTCAGGTCGCGTGGTCGGCCCAGCTGTCCGTGCTCCCTGCCGGACCCGGGCAGTCCGCAGAGACTATCGAGGTCGGAATGGCGGAGGGCGCGTCCGCAGGCTGGGACGCGCGGGACCATGTCGCTCCCGCACCCCCGATCGAAACCGCGGTACGACTCGGAGCGATGGGACATGCAGCAATCGGGTCGCGACTTCCGCTCAGTTCAGAGTTTCGGCCGGTCAGCTTCGAGATCGAACGTTGGCCTCTCGTCGTCGAGTTTCGGCAACCGCAGGAAGTTCGACTGCGGATCGAAATCGCAACGCCCTCCCCGGGCCGAAGCACCTATCTCATCGATCACGAATCCGGAGCGATCACGCTCTTGGGCGCAACCGTCGAGGTCTCGATCGTACCCGAACCCGGCGGGTCTCTCGCCCGGCTCGAGTTGGTCCATGGTCCGACGGAACTCATGGAAGAGGAAGGCATACGAGCCACCCTTCCAAAGGCCCAGTTTGCTTTGGACACGATCCAACCCAGCCCGTTCCGGGACGAGACTGCGGTCCGTTTCCGGATGCAAGAGGGCGGCCGGGTCGACCTTTCCGTTTTCGATGCCGGCGGAAGACTCGTTCGGCGTCTGTTGAGTGAAGACCTGAGCGCCGGTCCGCACATCGCCAGATGGGACGGCCGGCGCGACGACGGTGACGACGCCCCAGCCGGCGTCTACCTACTGCAATTGACTCAAGGTGACGAGTCCCTTTCGCGTCGACTCGTTCGAGTGAAATAGTTCGACGCGACCTGCGTCCCGCAAAGGAGTTTGAGACATGCAGCCGAGACAAGTGGCGTTCGTAGCCATCGCGCTCTTCCTGGTCGTGGTGACTTCGGTCCAGGCCCAAACGCAGATCCCCACCGTCCTGCACCTGCAGGGCGTGCTTTCAGACGAAAGCGGGACTCCGCTCGGTGAAGCCGAGGTTGCGCTTCGCTTCGAACTCTTCGACGCGGGGACCGGAGGAACAGCCCTATGGTCGCAGAGCTTCGGCAACGTCGCGGTGGTGCAGGGCTTCTACGAGATCGCACTCGGTGATCCCGGGGTCGCCCAGAGTTCGCCGTTGGCGGAACTGCCTTTCGACGAGCTCTACTACCTGCAGATTTCGATGCGCCGAGCCGGCGAGATCGACTATCAGGTCATCGGCGATCGCCGCCCCCTCGGGACGACGCCGTACAGCTTCCGTAGCATGAGCAGTGAGCAAGCCGACACCAGCGCCGATACTCCCGTCATCGAAGTCAGCACGGGCCTGCAACTGGACATCACCGGAAACGAGTACACCCTTTCGGTGGCGCCGGGCGGAATCTCCCCCGAACTGATCGAGCCCGCTCCCGACACCGACCGCACCTATGCCCTTCTTTCGGGAGAGAACGGTGTGGCCTGGGGCGTGATTGCCGGAGGCGGAGGTGACGGCAGCGGTGTGCAGGAGATTCTGACGCAGCAGGCCGGTGGACTTTCCTCTGCCGAGACATCGCCCGGAGTCGTTTCCCTCAGCATCGCCGAGCAGGGCGTGGACGCGTCCAAGCTCGCCGTCGGCGCGGTCACGACGACATCGATCGCCGACCAGGCCGTCGATGCGGGACAACTCGCACCCGGCGCGGTCGGCGCGGCCGCCCTACGGGACGGTTCGATCAGCGCCGAGAAATTCGCTCCCGGCGCGGTCGATCGACAGGCGCTGGCCACGGACGCCGTTGACGGGACGGTTCTGGCAGATGGCGCAGTGGACAGCGACGCCCTAGCGAACGGCGCCGTCGGCTCCGACGCGCTGGCAGACGGGACCGCTGTGCGCAGCCTGACCGTCCGGCAGCCGGGTGGCGACACGACCTTGACCGATGACGTCGCACTGGTGGCGGGACAGAACATCGTCCTGTCGCAGACGGACAACGCTGTCACGATTTCGAGCGAGGGCGGCGGCGTCCCCAACGTCAACGGGATCACCGGAGCGGTCGAGATCAGCGGCGCCGGAGGAGCGACGGTCACCCGAGACGGGAACAACATCATCGTCAGCGCATCCGGCGGCGGCGGCGAGGGCGGCATCGAAGGCATCCAGTCCGGACCCGCCTCTCCCATCGAGATCAGCGATCCGAACGGACCCACCGTCACCGTCGACATCGCCGAAGGCAGCATCACGAACTCGTACCTGGCCGCGAATGCCGTCGGAACAACTGAAATTGCAGACGGCTCGGTCTCGGGCGCTGACCTGGCCGGCGACGCGGTGACGTCGATCAAGGTCGAGGACGGTTCGCTGACCGGGGTCGACATTGCCGACGGCTCCGTGACCGGAACCGACATCGAAGACGGATCCCTGACCGGCGAGGACATCGCAGCAGGATCCTTGAACGGCAGTGACATCTCCGCAGCCACTATCGATGGAACACACATCGTCGACGAATCGCTGACGGGTTCGGATCTGCTCGACGGTTCCGTCAGCAGCGCAGACATCACCGACGAATCCATCACCGGCACCGACATCCTGGACGGATCCATCGGCAGCGTCGACCTGGCCGAGGACGCCGTCGGTAGTTCACAGGTCGCCGACGAATCCCTGACTGGGGACGACATTCTCGACGGATCGCTGACGGCTGCCGACTTTGACATTTCGGCCTTCGGCGACATCACCAACGTCATCACCGATGAAGGAAGCGGTTTGATCGGCGGAACCGATGCCGGCGAGGTCTCTCTGGCCATCGCCGAAGAGGGAGTCACAAGCACCCGGCTGGCTCTGGGCGCGGTGACCTCCGACAAGATCGCACCCGCAGCCGTGACGACCGCAGCGCTCCAAGCCGATGCTGTCACCGGCGCGCAGATTCTCGACGAAACGATCACGGGCGCGGACATTGCCGATGGAAGTATCGAGCTGGCAGACCTTGGAGACTCCATAGGCGACATCACGGAGATCACGACCGAGGAAGGCAGTGGTTTGACCGGCGGTGTTGCGCAGGGCGCGGCCGACCTCGCAATCGCCGAGCTGGGTGTGACCGGAACTCATCTGGCCGATGACGCAGTGACCTCGGACAAGATCGCGGACGGAGACATTCTCAGCGCGGACCTCGGTGAAGCCTCGGTCACGTCGGTCGCCATCGCCAATGGAGCAGTACAGACCGATCACATCGCTCCCAATGCGATCACGACCGGCAAGATCGCAAACGGCGCCGTCACCGTTGCCGACCTCGCCGCAAACGCGGTGACCACGGCCAAGATCGCCCCCGCCGCGGTGACGGAGTCGAGCCTGGCCAACGACTCCGTGACGAGCGGAAAGATCGCGGACGGTTCCGTGACGGAAGCGGACCTGGCCTCTGACGCGGTGACCGGCGCCAACATCGCCGACGAATCGATCACAGGCGATGACATCGCGGACGGTTCGATCAGCGCGTCCGACATCTCCTTCCCCGTCGGCGACATCACCGGTGTCCTGACGCAGGAAGGAAGCGGGCTGGTCGGCGGCACCCCCGACGGCGATGCAGACCTTGCCATCGCGAACCTCGGCGTGACTACGGCGCGGCTGGACGACGACGCGGTCGTCTCCTCGAAGATCGCCGACGGTTCCGTCCAGTACGAGGACATCGCCGCCGACGCGATCGATGACACGAAAATCCTCGACGGCTCGATTTACGAGTCCGACATCTATCCGGACGAGCTGGGTTCCGATGCGCTGTGGGAGCAGATCGATCTCGGTCAGGGCACGACGACCGGCTTCCTCTGGACCTATCAGTACCTCAACGATCCGATGGTTCCATTCGACGGACAAAGCGAGACAAGCTACTTCGGAAGCAGCGGAAACTTCGAGGCCGGCCTTCTGCTTCTCTATGATCGGGACCCGAGTGTCGGCGGGCGCATCGTCGAACTCTCCTCCTCGGGGGACGGCAACGATGGTCTGATCCTCGTCTACCAGGAAGGCAACGAAGACGCGACGTGTGGAATGATCGGCGAGACCGGTGAGGTCTTCGGTTCGAACATCGTGGTTTCGCGGAGCTCCGGAAGCTCCGCCAACGAGACCATTCAGTACGCGACGCTAACCGGACCGGAATCCGCAATCTACGTTCGCGGCAAGTCCAAGCTGGTCGACGGACGTGCCACCATTACGTTCCCGGATCATTTCCGCGACCAGGTCAATCCGGAGACCATCACGGTGACGCTGACACCGCGTTCCCTACAGTCTCTGGGTTTGGCCGTAGCCGAGACCTTCGACGACCGTCTGGAGGTCGGTGAGCTGCAGTCAGGCCGCGGCAGCTACGAGTTCGACTATGTGATCTACGGAGTGCGAAGCGGTGAAGAAAACTTCCGCGTCGTGCGCCCGGGCACGACCATCGCCGGACAGGAACGCGCCACCGTCGCGCCGCGAAGCGTCAATCGCGGATCGAGACGCTAGCGGCGGAGCGTTGCGGCTAGTCGACCCGCTCCGCGGTCCAGAGGGAGAAGAACCCACGTCCGACGGCGTGGGTTTGTCCTTCGATTCTGTCACCGACCAAACGACCTGACGTGAAGTATCCGCCCGATCCGTCCGCGGTGCGAAAGGCGAAGGCGACCTGCCCCCAATCCACGTTGACCTCGACGTCCTCGGCCGGCGTTGAGTAGAAGGTGACACCGAGTCCGTCCTCCTGCCGCTCGATGATCATGTCCTGATAATAGGCTTCCGCGTCCGGAGTCGGCCGAAGGTCGACCTTCCAACGCCCGACCAGGTCTTCGGTACGTGGTGACGTCCGTTCGACTTCGAGCTCGTTACGAAAGGCCCACTCCTGATCCGGTTGGTCGGTGAGGCGAACCTCCTTCAGCGAGCGCAATGTGTTCCCTGTCAGTTCTCGGGTCGTACGTAACCGCGCGGGCCGTCCATCGTCCATTCCGTCCCGTTCCAGAACACACTGCCAACCGTCGGGCTTTGCCATCCATTCTGTGATGACCCAGTCTTCGGTTTCGATCTGTCCGTTCGAAACACTGGCCGATCGCAACGTCTTCTCGTCCGGGGAAACCGTCAGAACGTCGAGACTGCGAACGACGTAGCCGGGATCCGTGAAGGCCATCTCCATGACGAGAGCGTCCCCGGCCGCACTCATCTGGGCGTCGATGCGGGTCGGCAGTTGAACCCGTCGATCGCTTTGGTAGTCGCGATAGGTCAACGAGCCTTCCCAGGTGCCCGTCAGGTCGGCAAGAAGAGGAGAGGTCTCGGCCGCAGCCGCGGTGGAAAACGCGCCAGGGAAGATCGCGCCGGCGAAGATGGCACCGACGCAGATCGCGGCCGCGAGGACCGAACGACGGAATCCCCCCTCACGGGTTTCAACGGTTCTTTCCAACGTCCGTGCTTGAGTCGTTTCGTTCATCTGAGCCTTCCTTCCGCCCACGAGGTAGGAGCCTTTCGTATCGTTTCAGGCCAGGACCCAGTCCTCTCGAGTACCCGATCCGGGCCCCTAGAAGGTTCGTAGATAAGGCAGAAACCGATGCAGCTGCAGACGTCGATTCCGGTTCAAAATCGAGGGTCGAGGTCGTAGTCCCAAGAACTACCCACCAACCGGCAGCGTGGATGGATCGACCCGGTAGATCTCCAGAATCGGGCCACCGTCGATGCGGATTTCATGAATCGGGCTGGACGTCTGAGAGACGAAGTGGGCCAGATAGCCGTAGAACTCGCGACGGGTCACCGTCATGACGTAGACCTCGGAAGGATGGCGCCGGATGAAGGTGATCATCTCCGCGTAGAACGCACGGTCATAGCCGAACGGCGGTAGCTGAAAGACTCCAATGTCGTCGCGCAACCACAGCCTTCGCGTGGTCAGGACCGTGTGGTGTCCGACGCTGACCACGACGGCGGCGTTCGGCGCAGCGTTCTCGTTCAACCAATCCATCCCCTGCCGGTAGGACAGACACCAGTAGTCCGTCGCTTCCTTGTCGCCTGCCCCCTGCGCCCCCTTCAGGCCTCCAACGGCTCGGTTGAAGAAAACGTACTCGTGCGGGTGATTGCGAGCATTCCAGGCCACGACCGGAGAGAACCACAACAAGACCAAGCCGGCCGGAAGGTAAACGGATCGAAGGCGCGACGCTTGTCCCAAGCTCCAACGGTTCGCGGCCACCTTCGCCCCCATTTGCGCCGCAACGCCGACGAGAAGGGCGACGGCGGGAACGAACTCCAGCCAGTGGCGGATCCCGTCGTAGTCGTACGCTCCGGGAACGGACACGCGAAGAACCGGTACGATCAGCCACAACAGAAGCAGCACATCGAGCGCCGACTCCGGAGCACGCCGGATGCGCCTTGCCACGACGAACACGAATCCCACCGTTGCCGGTATCAGAACCAGTAGCGGCATCGTGCGAACGGCCTTGAGCAGCGGCGCCGCCTGCCACTGATCCGGTCCCAGGAGTGCCCGCGAACGCAGCCAACTGAGATGTTCGAGAATGCGATCCGGAAAGTCGATGAGGATCCACGGCCAGCAGAGAGCAGCGAAAGCGAGCGAAACGAAGGGCAACGCGACCAGAGCCCACTTCGTCTTCCGGCTCCAACCCGCTGGCCGAGACGACACCGTACCTTCCCCCTGCGTCGCCCCGGATTTTTCGTCTCCTCCCCGATGCCGTCGTCGATACTCGAGAAACCCAACCGGCAAGGCAATCAATGGCAGAAAGACAGCGTTGGCCTTGCTGGCCGCTGCGGCGCCGGCGCACAAGCCGGCCAGGACGAGCAGCGAAGCACGGTCGCGTCGCAGCCCCGAAAAGAAGGCCATGAGAGCGGCACAAAAGAAGAGGCAACTCACCACGTCCTTGACGTTGTAGTGCAGATGCGCCCAGAAACGCGGATACATCGCCAGGGAGACGGCAGCGGCCAGGGCTCCGATCATCCCGATGTGTCGAGCGGCAAAGCCGTAGACGCAAAGCACCAGAGCCGCGCCGCAAAACACAGCTGCCAGGTGGTGTCCACTGATCGGATCGAGCCAACCGAGCCGACTGTGGAAGACGTCTTTCGTCCAGGCCGACAGCGTGACACCCAATGGCCAGACATGGTGTGGGTTTTGGCGTTGAAACCACCCGGCCTCGTAGAAGTCCGGATGAGACCCATCCTGGTAGGTCTCGATTTTTCTCTCGTCGTAGTCCAGGTAGGAGGAATCCAGCGTCTTGTAGAACTGCAGATTGCGGTCGCCGACGTAGAATTCGACGTCGTCCCAGGCCATTCCGTAGTTGCCGACTCCCCCGACGGCGACGAAGACAAAGACGGCGAAGAGGACCAGGAACGGAAGGTGCTCGAGGATGCGGCGACCGCCCGCTTCCGCGTTCCGAGTCTCAGTTCCCGATGTATCCGACACTGCGCAGCTGCTCCAACTCTTCAGGCGTGAGGTTCGGATTGTCGACGCGTCGCAGTTCTCCGCGCCGCGCCGACCACCGTTCGAGACGGCCTTGCAGTTCGGCGGCGACCGGCGCCGTCTCGTCAAAGAGATTCTTCCGTTCGTTCGGATCGTTCTCGAGATCGAAGAACTCGTAGCCGGATTGGACGGGAACGCCGAAACGATTCGTCCCGGTATCGGCGGTGAAGATCAACTTGTGGCTCGGCGTGCGTACGGACCACTTGGCATTGAAGCGCCGGATCTGGGCGAAGGTCCGCTCCTCCCATCGCGCAGGATCTTCCATCAGGGCCCGGAGGGATCTTCCGCTGAAGGTCTCGGGTCGATCCAGGCCCAGAACATCCAGAATGGTCGGAGCGATGTCCAGGGTTTGTACGAGCTCGTCGCGGACTCCTGTTTGGGCGAACGCTGGTTGGGCGAACGCCGTCTTTCCGGCCGCGCCGTCGGGCCAAACGAAGATCAACGGCACCCGAAGAACTTCGTCGTAGAGCGTCCACTGGTGACCTTCGAGCGAACCGTGTTCGCCGAATTCCTCACCGTGGTCGGAGGTCAGAACGATCAGCGTGTTCGCGAGCGCTCCGACAGCTTCGAGATGTTGGAAGAGCCGCCGCAGTTCCCCATCGGTGTAGCGAATCTCCGCGTCGTAAAGCGCGATGGTGGTGTCGACAATGGCCGCAGGCGGAGGCGGTACGTTCGGACGAAGTCCGCGAATCCACGTCTTCAGGTGCTCGTACCGACCGAAGTCGGACGAGGCGTCATCGACTCCAAACGTTCGCGCCTGGGACGCCGGTGGGACGTAGCTCATGTGCGGATCGAAGAAGTGTAGGAACAGAAAGAAAGACTCCTCCCCTTCCGGCGGGCTCCAAGTCTCGATCACTTCGTCGACGACGGAACCGGCCGACCATTGCGTCGTCGGATCCTGAGTCTTGTCGGGCGGAAGCAACTCCTCGTAGCGATCGAATCCGCGTCCGAACCCAAAGCGCGCGGACAGGTAGACCCAGGTGATGAAGCCGGTGCTTTGGTAACCCTGCTCAGCCAATACTTCGGTCAGGGTCGGAACGTCCGGTGGAAGCTGGCGGTCCTCGTTCTCCACTTGATGAGACTGCGGGTAGGTCGAGGTGAAGAGTGACATGTGGGACGGCAACGTCCAGGAAGCCTGCGCGAAGGCGTTCTCCATTCGAAGTCCCCGTTCAGCCAGCGAGTCGATGAAAGGAGACGTCTCACGTTCGTATCCGTAGCAAGACAGATGATCGGGACGAAGAGTATCGATGGAGATAAGGACTAGATTGGGTCGGTCGGCGCGAGGCCGGTCGGCGCTACTCTGATCGCCGTCCTCGGAAACCTCCCGGTTACATCCTTCGAGGACGGAAACGGAGAGGAGAGCGAGCCAGCACAGAAAGACGTTCCGGAGGAGCCTCCTGAAGGGGTTCTGGAGCCCGCTCCGGGTGAGCCCCAGGATCACTCCGCCGCCACGTAGTACGCCAGGCTCGCCGAAACGAGGAACGCGAGAACGGGCACTCCGATCTGAACCGCCGCGTTGACCGGGTAACCGGAGGACCGATCGGCCTGAAACCAGATCAGCCAGAATACCGCCCCACCCAGCCCGGCCAGGAGCGCCACCGCCAGAGCCATGTCCCTCTTCTGCTTTTCCGCCATCTGGACTCGCTCCCTTCCAAGAAAATGATCCTCGAGCTTCGGCCCCTAAGTTTAGTCAATACAGGCAGATGTATCCAGGCCACCCGCTTCGCGGGCGCAACCTACGAAGTTTTTCGTTTTTTCTACGAACATATTCGTAGTAAGTCTCGTCCAAGCATTGAACGGCGGAGGCACCGAAGGAGGAGCCCTTGGTTCGCAAGAGTCCGAAACGTCCAACGGACGGAGAACTCGAGATCCTGACCGTCCTCTGGGACGGCGGCCCGGCGACGGTTCGGGAGGTTCACGAGATCCTCTCCGAGCGTACGCCGACCCAGTACACAACGGTGCTGAAGCTGCTCCAGATCATGACCGAGAAGGGCCTGGTCGAGCGCGACGAACGGGCACGGGCCCATATCTACAGCGCCCGTGCCAGTGCCGAGGAGACCCAGTCCAAGCTGCTCGAGGACCTGGCGGCCCGAGCTTTTGGAGGCTCGGTGTCCAAGATGGTGCAGCGTGCGCTCTCGTCACGACCCGCGACCCCGGAAGAGCTGGAAGAAATCGAAGACCTGTTGGATCAGATGCGCGGCAAACCGGAGCGAGGAGGCTCGGAATGAACCTGTTCCCGTCCCATCTCGAACTGGCCCTCGCCCCCCTGGGCTGGGCCTTGATTCACTTTCTGTGGCAGGGCGCACTGATCGCTGCCGGGCTTGCGGTGGTGCTGATGTGGCTGCCGCAGCACCGGGCGTCCCTTCGGTACGGCGCCACCTGCGCGGCCTTGGCCCTGTTTCTGGTGACGCCGTTTCTGACCGTGGCTTCGTTGTCCGGAACCATCCCGGCGACCGCGTCACAGCGGACCGCACCACTTTCCTCGCAACCGGCAAGTGTCGGCGAGGACGTGCCGGAGTCGTACATCGCGGCCCAGCCCTTGGGAGTGTCGGCGACAACGAAAGACATCGGCGCCACGCCATCGCCCGGCCTGACGGAAACCGGTCTCCGCTTCGTGGAGCCGCTTCGTGAGCCGATCGAGCGGAACCTCAACCTCGTTCTCGCTCTCTGGATTCTCGGTGTCGGTTCGGTCGGAACGTTTCACCTACGCGCCTGGATCTGGACACGGTCTTTGCGCCGTCGTGAAGTACAGGCGGCAGCCCCGACGTTGCGGCGCTGGGTCGAGGACGCGGCCACGGAATTGGGCATCCAACGTCCGATTCAGGTCCTCATCAGCGGAAAGGTCGACGTCCCCCTAACCTTCGGGTGGTTGCGGCCAGTCATTCTTCTACCCGCCTCCGCGGTGACGGGATTGCGCCAGGAGCACATCGAAGCGCTGCTTTGGCACGAGCTGGCCCACATTCGTCGTCACGATTACGTGATCAACCTGCTTCAGGTCGCTGTGGAGACGCTGTTCTTCTACCACCCTGCCGTCTGGTGGGTCTCCGCGCAGGTTCGTCAGGAACGAGAGCACTGTTGCGACGACGTGGCGGCGCGCGAGGTGGGCAGCCGAAGCGACTACGTGGCCTCGCTCGCTGCGATCGAGTGGCTTCGGTCTCCTGCCCTGCGTCTTTCGATGCGTGCGGATGGAGGCTCCCTCCTCGGGCGGGTGCGGCGGCTGGCCGCCTTGGAAAAAAGAAGCCCAGCTGGACCAGGATGGATCCTCCCCACCGCCGTCGTTCCGGTGCTCCTGCTGATTGCGCTTGGGATCTCTGCGCCGGGCTTTGCCGATCCGGACTCCGACTCGGTATCCGACTCCGAACCCGTTTCCGACTCGGCTTCCGACCCTGACGACAGCGGACGTTGGCAAACCTCAGCTTCTGCCCGCCGCGACTTGACGACTCCGAACGGTGTTGAGCATCCCGTCGACGACTCGGAAATCGTCGACGGCGAATGGACGATCCGACGCAACGGAAACAAGTACGACTGGATCCAGTTCGAAACCTGGAACCGCGGCGGTCGCAACATCATGGGATCGAAACTGGACGACGAGGCCTTATCGGCACTCGAAGATGCCGCGCTTGGGAATGCCGACGAAGGAGTCCTCCTTCGCCGCGAGGCCGGCACCTTCCATCTTCTGGGGCGCTACGATCCCCTCGGTCGCGGGACGTTGGGACGGGGCGACTTCAGTTTCTATCCCGACGCGGACTACTTTGAAAATCTCGAAGCAGCGGGAGTTCGGGGGCTTCGCGGCCGACACCACTTCCCGTTCGCGGCCGCGAACGTCACCGTCGAAAAGGTCCGCGCCTGGGAGGCCGTCGGCTACGGAGATCTCCGGGCCGACCGCGTCCTCGAGTTTGCGATTCACGGGGTGACGCCGGAGTTCATCGCCGACCTGGGCGAGTTGGGCTACAAGGAACTGGAGGAAGATCGACTCGTAGAGTTCGTCATCCACGGGGTCTCACCGGGTTACATCGAAGCCTGGCAGAAGCACGGAATGGAAAGGATGCGTCCATCCGAGCTGGTCGAGTTGAAGATTCACGGCGCCGATCCGGATCTCATCGAGGCCTTGCGTGAAGCCGGGCTGGACAGAGTTCCCATTCGAACGCTGGTCGAAATGACGATCCATGGAGTCACCCCCAGGTACATCGCCGGGCTCGCCGATGCTGGGTTCGACGTGGACGACCTGGACCGAGTCGTCTCAACGAAGATCCACGGCGTCACACCCGCCTACCTGATGGAACTTCAGGAGGCCGGAGTTCGGGTACGGGATCTTTCCGAGATCGTCGAGATGAAGATCCACGGAGTCGATCCGCGTTTCGCCGCAGCCCTCGTCGAGTTGGGCTACGAGGACGTCCGTCCTTCGACCTTGGTCGGATTGAAGATTCACGGAGTCAACGCACGGTACGTTCATGACCTCGCGGACCTCGGGTACAAGGACATCGAACTCGACACCCTGCGCGAGATGAAGATCCACGGAGTCACCCCAGGCTACATCGAGCGACTGCGTGAGAAGGGGTACGACCGGGTTTCACCCAGGCGGCTGATCGAAATGAAGATCCACGGCGTCGGACACTAGGTTCGGACACCACTCCAGCTTCGGACACCATGGAGAGCTATCGGACCACGTCCCGACGCCCCTTTCGCACGGCGGGGATGAGTGAGACCAACCACTCTTCGTAACCGGCCGTGCTGAGGTGGACTCCGTCACCGAGGTCAAATTCGGAACGTAACTCTCCCCGTTCGTCCGACAACCGGTCGAATGCCGAAATGAAGTGAGCTCGTGAGTCTCGCTGACACTGTTCTTCGATAGCCAAGTTCAGGGCTCGAATGCGGGGCGCGTAGTTGGAGCGTCCCGCCGCCTCTCCGGAAACCGGTAGGACGGCTGAGCAGAGAATCAAGCGGCCGGGCACGGCCTGCAGCAGGTCCGTGAGCAGAGCACCGTAACTGTCAGCGACCTCTTCCGGCTGGGCGTGGCGAAGGTCGTTGAGTCCGACGGCCAGTACGACGAGCCCGGCGCGGCGGAGATCCGGGTAGCGTCCGATCCGGGCCCTCACCCCCTCGGTCGTATCTCCCCCAATCCCGAGATTGACCACGTTCCCGCCGAGTCGACTGACCGCCAGGCCCTGCACGTGACTGTCTCCGAGGACCGCAACGAAACCGTCCGCCGCGTGTCCGAGCGCCCGTTCATGGAACGCCACTGAATTCTCATAGTGAGGTGGCCGGCCGTTGTTTCCACTTCCGCTCAGCCTCTGAAAGAGATCGGACCGGACGAAGAAGAGAAGAAGCAGCAGGTGAAAGACGAGCAGATAAGTCTTCAGCAACGTGCTCATGGCCGCTTCCCGTCCGGAACTCGTCGAATCAGGTTTTCCAGTCCCGTCTTCAGCTTCGGCGTGAACGGGCGTTCGAAGTAGCGGTGCATGATCCAACTCACCAGCAGCATGGCGGCCGTCACGAGCGTAAGAATGACGTACGGAGGGAGCGTTCCCTCGAGACGACTGATGGCCATGTATCCGATGCGCTGATGAACGAGGTAGAGCGGGTAGGTCAGCGCCCCAATCGTCATCCACCGGGGATGGCTCAGCCAGCCGAGCCGACGCAGGCTGAAGAGTAGGAAGAAGAGATAGAAGACGACAATGTGGCCGCCGATGGCGGTGCGATGGAACTCGTGCCCGTACTTGACCGCGAGTTCTTCGCCCAGGTGAAAGCCCATTCGCAACGACAGATAGAGGCAGAGAAGCAGAAGAACCGCGTGCCACGCCCGCATCCCGTCCCTTCGTACCAGATAGAAGACGCAACCGGCGATGAAGTAGGAACTCCACTCCGGAATGAAGAAGAAGGAGATGTACGGAATCGGCACTCCGTGTGTCTGCCAGAGCGAAAGCCCCATCCAGCCGAAAAGAAGAACAGGGACGAACCGAAGCAGTCCCAGCACCATCACGATGAAGGTCAACAGATAGAACTTCAGTTCCACGACCAGCGACCAGTAGACGCTGTCGATGTGGCTAACGCCGAGAAACGACTGAAGCATGGTCAGGTTGACCAGGAACTGCGGGACCGACACTGGAAACGCGTCCATGGGGAACGCGGTCAAAGCCAGAAAGGTGAGGAGGCACCCGACCCAGTAGTTCGGGTAAAGACGCACGAAGCGGGAAACGACGAACGCTTTGGGTGTCTTGAATGAAGCCGTCAGCAGAATGACGAAACCGCTGATGATGAAGAAGAAATCGACACCGAGGTAGCCGTAACGAAAGATCGGTCCCAGAACCGGAAACGGAAGGCTGTGGTAACCGTCGGCGGCCGTGGCCCGAAACGTGAAGTGAAAAAGCAGCACCATGAAGGCGGCGATGAATCGCGCCAGATCAACCTCGTAGAAGCGTTCTTTTGCTGCTGCCAAGTGCGAGGCCCCTCTGGTGGCTCGGGATTGACGTTCGTGATTACGGTTCGCAACTGCCGTTCGTGACTGCGTCCCGATTCTGAACTCGGGACAGGATACGGGACCGGTGTCGGGACAGAAACCGGGTTGTGAGGTGAATCGCAGGGCGTAAGATAATCGGGAAACGCCTGTGGGATGTGGAGCCGTCGGAAGCCGACGTGAGTCCAAACGAGAACGGAACGCGGGTGGAGCGAGGACGCAGCGAGGAGCCATGGATCTCGTAACCATGATGCGGGAGGCCCGCGAACGCACTTTGGACGCGACCGTCCGCGACCTGGACGACAGCCAAATGATGGGCCCGGAGCTCGAGATCACCAACCCGATGCTCTGGGAGATCGCCCACGTCGCCTGGTTCTATGAGCGTTGGTGTCTCCGTGAACTCCGGGGCCAGCCCCCGGTCAATCCTCGCGTCGACCAGCTTTGGGACTCGATGCAGGTCCGCCACGACACACGTTGGGACCTTGGTCTCCCCGACCGGGCGGAAACGTTGGCCTACATGGACGAGATCCTGCAGCGCTGCATCGAGGGACTCACGCGCGGCACACCGACCGAACATGATCTCTACATTCATCGCTACTGCGTCCACCACGAAGACATGCATACCGAAGCCTTCACCTGGACACGCCAGACGTTGGGCTACGCGGCGCCGAAGATGGGTGTCCCGACAGCGACGCCAGGTGGCGGAGGCACTCTACCCGGCGATGTCGAGGTTCCCGGGGGCACGTACCGGCTTGGCGCGGAGCGCGACACGCGGGACTGGGTCTTCGACAACGAGAAGTGGGCGCACGATGTGAAGCTCGAGCCCTTCCACATCGCGCGCGCAGCGACGACGAACGGCGAGTTTCTCGCCTTCGTCGAAGACGGCGGCTATTCGCGTCCCGAACTGTGGAGCGATACGGGCCGGGCTTTCCTCGAGTCACTCGAGACGAAAGCGCCTCTCTACTGGAAGAAAGGCAGCGTGAAGAAAGACAGCGTGAAGAAAGGCCGCGAAGAGGAAGACCGCGAAAAAAACGACAGCTCTCCCTGGAAACGCCGCCGCTTCGACACGTGGGAACCTCTACCCCTCGATCAACCGGTCACGCACGTGTCCTGGTACGAAGCCGACGCTTTCTGCCGGTGGTCCGGACGACGACTCCCGACCGAAGCAGAATGGGAAGTGGCGGCCCGGGGCGCAATGCCCGGGAACCTGGATTGGAAGGCGGGCGGAACGGTCGAGGTCGGAGCCCATCCCGAAAGTGACAGCGACTTCGGCTGCCGTCAGATGCTCGGCAATGTCTGGGAATGGACGTCCGATCCGTTCGGACCCTATCCGGGATTCGAGCCGGACATGTACAAGGACTACTCGGCGCCCTGGTTCCACACTCACCGGGCAGCTCGCGGAGGCTGCTGGGCCACGCGCAGCCGGTTGGCCCGGACTCGCTACCGGAACTTCGCACTCCCCCACCGACGGGATCTCATCTACGGCTTCCGAACGTGCGCTTCCAACTCGTAGCCCCGCCTCCGGCGAGTCTCAGCAACGGGAACCGCGTCACCGCTCTGCGTTGGGCTCGGATCATCCGTCAACTCGGACACGAAGCGGTCGTGCAGCATGAATACCGGCGGCGGAAAGCGGATGTTCTGATCGCCCTACATGCCGTGAAGACGGCTCCCGCGGTGGCTGACTTCGTTGCCGATCACCCGGAGGGCAGAATCGTCATCGGCCTCACCGGTACCGATATCTATCCCACCGATCATTCCGGGAAGCGGCAACGAACCTTCGAGGACACGATCCGGAAAGCGACGGCGATCATCGCCCTGCAGAGTCACGCCGCCCGCAGTCTGCCGGCGTGGGCTCAGGACAAGGCCTGGGTCATCTACCAGTCGGCGGAGCCGCCGAAACCGAGGCCGCGAGCGGCGGTGAACTCGCAGGGTCCGGGTTCGGATGGGACGGGCATGCAAGGGCCGGGCTCGCGCGGGCCGAGCTTCCAGGTCGCGGTCATCGGTCACCTCCGCGCGGTCAAGGATCCCTTTCGAACAGCGATGGCCATTCGACGCCTCCCTCCCGAGTCACAGATCCGAGTCGTCCAGGTCGGGGCTGCCCTCAGTGAGTCGATGCAGGTTCGTGCGCGGCGAGAGGAAGAACGCAATGCGCGCTACGGATGGGTGGGCGCAAAGTCAAAGTCGGAGGCGGGACGCATTCTCTCGTCCAGCGACCTACTTGTTATCTCCTCGAGATCCGAAGGTAGTTCCAACGTTCTGGGAGAAGCTTTGGTCCGCAACGTGCCGGTGATCTCGAGCCGGATCGGAGGAATCGAAGCCACGCTTGGCCCGGATTATCCCGGCTACTTCGACGTAGGGGATACCTCCGGACTCCGGGAGCAGCTGCTCCGAGCAGAGACGGACCGCGCCTTCTACAGGAGTCTCCGCGACGGATGCCGCCGCGCCCGACCCCTGGTGTCGCCGGCCAGGGAAAGGCGTGACTGGAAGCGCCTCATTCAAAGTTTACAGCGGGACTTGGAGTCGGGCCTGCGTCGGCGGTAGGATGCCTCGTGCTTTCCGACCGTCGACTTACCGCCCTTCAGGCAATTCTCGCCTTTGTTCTGCTCGCTGCAGCCTGTCTCCGGATCGGCTCCGTGGTGGGGCAGCTCGACCATCTCCAGATGGACATGGACGAGGCCACACACGCCATGCATGGACTGGAGCTCGCAGCTGCATTCTCTGCGGGAGACTCCGACCGGGTCCGGGAGGAGATTCTACGACCTCACTGGTATCCGCCCGGCTATGGGCTCGGACTTGCGGCGTGGCTGAACGGGACGACGGCAGACCTGCGCTGGGCGCGGCTCTACAGTCTCTTTCACTACGGTTTGTTCGGGCTGTTGCTTGGTTTGATCGGGTTGGCGGGGACAAACGGACGGCTGCTCGCGGTTCGTTGGATTCCTCTCCTGTTCCTCCTGGCCGACATCGAGCACTGGGCGTACTCCGCGATGACGATGCTCGAATTGCCGGTGGTCTTCGTATCGGTCGCAGGGCTCTTTGCCTTTTCTGCTGCTGAGGAGAGGCGGAGTGCCAAGCTCTATCTCCTGGCGTTTCTCCTTGGGACCGTCTGCTTCTTTCTCAAGTACAGCTCCGGAGCGATTCTTCTGACCGCGATGGGACTCAGTCACATCGTCGGGATGATGAAAGCCCGACCGAAGGACGCGCCGTGGCTCGGGTTCCTACTGAATGAGTTGCGTCCTGTTGTTCCCGGACTGCTCGCGGCTTTGGTGGCCCTCGCTACCTGGCTTTTCGCGTTGGGACAGTTTCGGTGGTTCTGGACCTACGCGCAGGCGCAGCCGTCCGAGACCTCTCTTCTTTCCTGGGACAACCTGAGTTTCTATCCCCGGTTTCTTTTGGCGGATCCGGTCCGGGGACTGGCGCTCATCGGAGGGCTCGCTGCGTTGCCGTTTCTGCTTCGATCACGGCATGCGAAGAAGGCGATTCTTCTCGGGGTCTACCTTCTGCTCGGACTCATCATGACCACGATCACGACCCAGAACAGCGACCGGTTCCTCGTTCCGTTTCTGCCGGCACTTTGGCTGTTGGTCGCGCTCGGTCTCGATCTGCTGTCCGAACGACGGGCAGCGTGGGGCAAGGTGGCCACCGGAGTTGTCTCCGTTGCGTTGATCCTTGGTTTCGGATGGAACTACGTCCGCTTCGGGACGCAGATGCCGTTCTGGTATGAGAACACCAACGACGGGGTCGCGCGGGTCTACCAGTACGTTGCGGACAACCTGGATGTGGTCGATCAACCGCCAACCGATGTTGCCCTGCTCGGTCGTACGGACCAGTGGAATGCGCGGGGACTCGCCTTCGTCCTCAAATCAGCGGCGCTCAGGCAGGGCGATGCCGTGTACGCAAGTCGACTTCAAGTACAGGACGAACGGGACATGGAACGAGGTTGGCCGCGAATGCGCTACTCGAAGTCGGAACGCGAGGCGCGACGAAAAGCCGGCATGGACGAGGCACAGCTCCTGGTGACCTTGAACGCGCACCCCGACGATCCAACGCGGTGGAGTCTGGGAGCGACAGCGACCTTTCTATGTCAGGGGACGAAGTATCCGGATACGCAACTCGAGGTTCGACTCTACCGGCGGGCCTCGTCATCCTCCTCGTCGCCGTCCTCCTCCTCGAGCTTTTCGAGGTAAAGCGCGGACTCGTACTCCAGATCCTGCAGCGTCTTCTTGATCAGCGAGCGCTTGATCGCGCCCAGATAATCGATGAAGAGCTTCCCGTCGATGTGATCGATCTCGTGCTGTAGAACGCGGGCCCAAACCTGGTTCATCTCTTCTTCGTGCGTCTCGCCGTTCAGATCCGTGTAGCGCAGGAGAATGCGTTCGGGGCGTTTGACGTCGGCCCGAATTCCGGGGATGGAGAGACAGCCTTCCTCGTACTTCCACTCTCCGTCGGCCTCGAGTATTTCCGGATTGATGAAGACTCGCGCAGAACTGCGGTCTTCCTTGTACTCTGCGTCCGCGACCAGCATTCGGACGGAGACCCCGACCTGGGGCGCAGCAAGTCCGACGCCTTCCGCTTCGTACATGGTGTCGATGAGGTCTTCGGCGAACTCCCGAACCTCATCATTGATCTCGCCGACCGGATCGGCCTTACGGCGCAAGACCGGATCGCCGTAGAACCGAATATCCAACACTGACATGCCCACTACCTCTCAGTTCGTCCAGGGCCTAGGCCCCGCGATGGATGTGACCATTCGTCCTTATGGTATCGAGGTTGTCCTTCTTCTGCCTGAGCTGGGTCACCGACCGAACCAAGTGCTCCATCAAAACGTCGACTCGCTCTCGTTCCGACGTGGCAGCCAGGACCTTCTGACGTTGTTCAATCGGAAGCCGGCAACGGGCTCCCACCCGAAAGGCCAACCCCTCCTCAGACTCGTCGAAGGGCAACTCGTCAGAGAGTGACGGTTCCGGATCCGGAAGTTCCTGCTGGAGACGCCGGTACTCCCGAAAAAGAGACGCCAGGGAATGGCGGTCCCGTTCGGGCGGCTCCGGATCTCCCGAGGTCTCGTCCTCATGAGGAACCCAAACGCCTTCCAGGTAGCCGTCGTCATGTTGTTTTGCGTCCCGGACGGAGAAGCGCTCTCCACCTCGGACCAGAATGTGACAACGGCCGTCCTCGAAACGTCGCAGGACGGTTTCCACGTGGGCGGCGCAGCCAACCCGGGCCAGTTTGCCGCCTTTGAGAAAGATCACTCCGAACGGCTTGTTCTCATCGAGGCATCGTCGAAGCATCGATTGGTATCGAAGCTCGAAGATGTGAAGCGGAATCCGTTCATCCGGCAACAACACCAACTCGAGGGGAAACAGCGGTCGCTTGTCTTCGCTCATGTTGTTTCCCCTTCCCGTTCGGACCGAACTAGGCTTCGATCCCCTGTGCCTCGAGCCATCTCTCCGCATCGATGGCCGCCCGGCAGCCGGTACCCGCCGCTGTCACAGCCTGGCGGTAGACACTGTCCGCGACGTCGCCGGCCGCAAAGACGCCGGGAACGTTGGTTGCGGTCGAGGCGCCGTCCACCTTCAGGTAGCCGACATCGTCCATGTCCAGTTGACCGCTGAACGGCTCGGTGTTCGGCTGATGACCGATCCCGATGAAGAGACCGTCGAGCTTCATATCCCAGGTCTTGTCCTCGGTCGTGCTGGAGAGACGGATCCCGGTGACCTTGCCCTCCTCGAGGCCGAGAACATCGTCGACCGTGGCGTTGAGGACCCAATCGATCTTCGGATTCTTGCGGGCCTTCTCGAGCATGATCTTGGAGGCCCGGAACTCCTCGCGGCGATGGATGATCGAGACCTTGCTGGCATAACGCGTCAGGAAGGTGGCCTCTTCCATGGCGGTGTCTCCCCCGCCGACGACAGCGAGTTCCTTTTCCTGGAAGAAGAAACCGTCGCAGGTCGCACACGCGGAGACGCCGCGCCCCATGAGAAGCGATTCGTTCTCGAGGCCAAGCAACTTGGCCCGCGCGCCCGTGCAAATAATGAGCGAGTGCCCGGCCATTTCCGTACCGTCCTCCAAAGTCACCTTGAAGGGACTGGAGCTGAGGTCCGTCTTGACGACGTGGCCGTTGACGTAGGTCGTACCGAACTTCTCGGCCTGTTTCCGGAAGAGATCCATCATCTCGGGACCCATGACGCCGTCGGGGAAGCCCGGGTAGTTCTCGACATCAGTCGTAATCGTGAGCTGACCGCCCGGCTGGTTTCCGTCGATGAGGACGGGGCTCAACTGGGCGCGGGCCGCGTAGAGCGCCGCGGTGTACCCGGCCGGTCCCGAACCCAGAATCAGTACCTTGTGCGTTTCCATTCCCCCATCACCTCCCAGTCGCGAAGTTCCCGCGATTCGTTCTGCTCATGGATCCTTGTCTACTTCTTACTTTCCGAAACTCTCGAGGAAGTCGAGGCTCAGGCGGACGCCAAAACCAGACGCGCCCTTCGGCACATGCGGCCGGTCCTTGTCCCACCAGGCGGTGCCTGCGATATCAATATGCGCCCACGGGATGCCCTCGACGAACTCCCGCAGGAATGTCCCTGCGATGATCGATCCGCCGCCGGCGTTACCGTCACCCATGTTCTTGAGATCGGCGAACGGCGTCTTCAGGTGCTCCGGCATCTCTTCCCAGATCGGAAGGCGCCAGGCCCGGTCTCCGCTGCTGGCGGCGGCCCGCTCCAGGCGCTGCCAAACATCGTCGTCGTTGGAGAAAACTCCGGCGCCGTAATGGCCGAGGGCAACGATGATCGCGCCGGTCAGGGTCGCATAGTTGATCATCGCCGTCGGTTTGTAGGTCCTGGCCACGTAGGTCAGTGCATCAGCCAGGACGAGGCGCCCCTCGGCGTCCGTGTTCAGAATCTCGATCGTCTTGCCGGAAAGGCTGGTATGAACGTCGCCCGGCTTGGTGGCCCTGCCCCCCGGCATGTTCTCGCAGGCGGCAACGGCGGCGACGACGTTGACCGGGACTTCCAGTTCCTTGACGACGGACATGGTGCCGAGAACAGCGGCCGCTCCGCACATGTCGTACTTCATCTCGTCCATCTTGGCGGCCGGTTTGATGCTGATTCCGCCGGAGTCGAAGGTGATGCCCTTTCCGACCAACCCGATCGTCGGAGCGTTCGGATCACCACAGTCGTACTCGAGGATGATGAACTTGGGCGGCTGAGCCGATCCCGCCGTGACTCCGAGGAAGGCTCCCATGCCGAGCAGTTCGCAGTCTTCGCGCTCCAGGATCTTGACCTCGAGACCGCTGCGACGTGCCATTTCCTCTGCCTTCGCCGCCATATCCGTCGGGGTCATGAGATTGGCGGGAGCATGTCCAAGGTCACGCGCCAGATTCGTCCCGAGCGCGCGGTACATGCCACGACGCAGGGCCTGGTCTCCCTCGCTCTGTCCGAGGCCGTCCGGAAGTTGAATGAAGAGATGCTCGACCGCTTTCTCCTCAGCGGCATCGGCGGCTTTGGGGGCGTCGTACTTGTAGGTGCCGAGAAGCGCCGCCTCCGTGGCCAACTCGACCAAGGTTGCCGCGGTGAGCACGCCGGCAGGCTCCGGCAGAGCCAGGACCACGGACGAGACGGAAAGCTCCAGCGCTTCCCGCATGGCCTTGGCCACTCCATGTCGGACTCGTTCCGCGTTGATCTCATCGGTTGGGCCAAGTCCGACCAGCATGACCCGGCTAAAGGACGACGATGCTCCGTAGGAAGTGCGCACCTCGCCCAGCTTGCCGGAGAAGTCTCCGCTGGTTAGGAGCGCGGAGACCGGACTGTCCGGTGAAAACAGTTCGCCTGCTTCGCCGTGGAGAGAGGAGTCCCCCTGGCTCATCGGCAGGACGAGAAGGTCGGCCTTCGATTGCGGCAAAGGACTCTTCAGAGTCTCGATTTCTCGGATCGTGACACGCGCCATGCTGTCTCCTTTGTTTTGCGTTCGCGCATTGCGTTCGCGCCGGCGGCACCGGCTGCGTCGACCGGGGTGTCTACGGGCGCGGGCCCGTCCCGTTTTCGACGCCTCGAGCCGGGCCCAGTATCTCGACGAGAGACTCGTGCACCTGCGGCGCGGTCAGCCCGACAAGTTCGAGCAACTTCTTGCGAGCGCCATGCTCGACGAAGTCGTCCGGCAGGCCGAAACGAACGACTCGAACCCGGTCGAGTACGTTTCGCCGCTCGAGCCAGGACAGAACCTGGCTGCCGAATCCACCCGGGAGGTTGTTTTCTTCAATGGTCACGACCAGGCCGGATTGATCGGCAATCTCTTCCATGACCCGCTCGTCCAGGGGACGAATGAAGCGTGCGTTGACGACGCCCACTTCGGACCCAGACGCCGCGAACCGGTCGGCGACCTCTTCCGCGACGGAAACCATCGTACCCGTTCCAAGCAGGGTCACCGGACGAATCGGGCGCAAGGTTTCCCAGGTTCCCAACGGAATCGCCTCAGTCACCTTCGGAAACTCGACCTCGGGAATCGTGTCCCGCGGATAACGGATCGCGAACGGACCACCCTCGTGTTGAAGGCCCGTTCGAAGCAGGCCGTAGAACTCGCTTCCGTTTCGCGGAGCCGCGACCACCATCTTGGGAATGCACCCGAGGTAGCTCAGATCCATCGTCCCGTGGTGCGTCGGACCATCTTCTCCGACCAGGCCCGCGCGATCGAGACAGAACACGACCGGCAGTTTTTGAACGGCGACGTCGTGGATGATCTGGTCGTAGGCGCGTTGCAGGAACGTCGAATAGATCGCCACGACCGGACGCATCCCCTCCGCGGCCAGGCCGGCGGCGAAGGTGACACCGTGAGCCTCGGCGATTCCGACGTCGAAGAAGTGCTTCGGAAACTCGCCGTCGTAGTTGACGAGACCCGTTCCATCAGCCATCGCCGCGGTGATCCCGACGATGCGAGGGTTTTCCTTGGTCAGTTCACCGAGGAAGTGGCCAAAGGCTGCGGTGTAGGCAATGCCCGGCTTCTTGCGTTCGACCTTGGCTTCGACTGCGATCTTGGCCGCTTCCGCCTTCGCTTTGGCTTCTGCCTCGGCTTCGGCCCGTGCCGCTTTCGCATCCTTCGGCGCCGGTCTCGACTTCGGTTTGACGCCGTGATACTTGTTCGGGTCTGCCTCGGAGACTTCGAAGCCCTTCCCCTTCCGCGTCAGCGCGTGGACGAGGATCGGTCCCTCCATCTTTTTGACCTTCTCGAAAACGGAAATCAGTCCCTGTACATCGTGACCATCGATCGGCCCGAGGTAACGAAATCCCAGGTCTTCGAAGAGCATTCCCGGTGTGAAGAGCGTCTTCACGCTTTCCTCGACTCGGCGAGCCGCGGAGCGAAGGTCTTCCTTTCGGGGAAGGTGTTCCGTGAAATCCCAAACTTCGCCTTTGGCTTTGTTGAAGAGCGGGTGGGCAATGACCTTTGTGAGGTACTTGGAGATCGCGCCGACGTTGGGCGAGATGGACATGCTGTTGTCGTTGAGGACGACGGTCAGGTTGCGGCCGGAAGCTCCCGCGTTGTTCAGCCCTTCGTAGGCCAAACCGCCCGTCATCGCGCCGTCACCGACGACCGCGACGACCCGGTGGTCCTTTCCGGAGAGATCGCGCGCCGCAGCCACTCCCAACGCCGCAGAGATGGCCGTCGACGCATGGCCCGCGCCGAAGACGTCGTAGCGACTCTCTTCACGCTTCAGGAATCCGCTGATGCCTTTGAACTGACGGATCGATCGCAACTGGTCGCGGCGGCCGGTCAGTACTTTGTGGACGTAACCTTGGTGGCCGACGTCCCAGACCAGTTTGTCGGTCGGCGTATCGTAGAGGTAATGGAGGATGACGCTCAGTTCGACGACGCCAAGACTCGGGGCAAGGTGGCCGCCCAGTCGGGTGATGGTGTCCCAGATGTAGTGTCGGATCTCTTCGCAGAGTTCTGGGAGCTGGTCAATCGGGAGTGCCCGGAGGTCTTCCGGGCCGTCGATCTTGGCGAGAATCGGCCCCGGTTCGGGAAGCGCGACTTCGGTGTTTGGATTGCTCAAAGGAGCCCACTCTCCTGGTGGTTTGAGAGCTGACACGGGCACGCCAAGTGCGTACATTCAGCCCATTTATGTTACGAAACCGCTAAGCCTAGGCACCCGGTCGGACAGTGTCAAGCAACGCGACCACCGGCTCCGCGGCCCATCCGGGGCCGGCTCGGAGCGCAAGGAGGAGTCCCCCACTTTGGCCCGAAAGCGCCCCAGCACACGGCTTCCCGAGAGCGACAAGCCCGCGGTCCCGGATGAACTTCTGAAACGAGCTCGCCGGGTCGCCCGGCGGCTCTACAAGGCCTACCCCGATGCCCACTGTGCGCTCCATTTTGAGTCGCCTTTGGATCTTTATGTCGCCACCGTGCTTTCGGCCCAGTGCACCGACGAGCGGGTCAACATGGTCACCCCGGAGCTCTTTCGGCAATGCCGGCGGGTCGAGGACTACCTCGGCCTCGGGACGCAGCGGCTGGAGAAGCTGATTCAGTCCACCGGTTTTTTTCGGGCCAAGACCAAGAACATCCTCGGGGGCTGCCAGGCGATGCTGGAGCGGCACGACGGGGAGGTCCCGCGGACGATGGAGGAGCTGGTCAAGATTCCCGGCTGCGGACGGAAGACCGCGAATGTCATTCTCGGGAACGCCTTCGAGACCCCCGGCATTACGGTCGACACTCATATGGGGCGGCTCTCGCGGCGGCTCGGGTTCACTTCCGAGAAGGACCCGGTCAAGGTCGAGGCAGACTTGCAGCGGCTGATCCCGGAGAAGGATTGGACGAAGTTCTCGCATACCGTCATCTCGCATGGACGGGAAATCTGTGATGCACGGCGCCCGCTATGCGAGGAATGTCCGGTTCGGAAGGACTGTCCGTTTCCGGGCTCGCCGGAGCAGATGGCAGAGATGGAGTCGCGGGCCCGGAGCCGAAGCCAAGGGCCCAAGAAGAAGACCCCAACGAAGGCCGCAGCGAAGGCCACAACGAGGGCCCGGCGCACGCCGAGTACCCGGCCCCGCCCGTCGGGTTCCTCGAAGGCAGATAGAACCTCCAAGAAGAAGTCCGGGTAGCCGGGGACCAGGGGCCGGATGCCGGCGGTCGGATGTCGGCGGCCGGAGGCCCCGAGGCCAGCTCCCAAGACTGAGAAGTCGCTCTAGTCATGTCGCTCCTGTCATGCGCGCGACCCCTGCTCTGGCACAGCCCGGACGAAGACGTGCAGAGATTCGCGGCCCAGCGTCCAAGTCAGGCCCCCGGGAGCCGTCCCCGTCACTTTGATGGACCCGATGCTGTGAATACCCTGCAGGTGGCACGCCGCGCAGAGAGTGATCTTGTTCTCCGGCTCGTCGGATCCGTTGGCCGAGCGGAAGACGATGTGATGGACGGTGAGGTTTCGCCGGGCCGTGCAG
>JAUIHP010000040.1 GCA_030431975.1 bacterium
CTTTCCTCTAAATAGGAAATAGTTTGGAGGGTTCGCCCAGGACTCGGAATCCTGGGCGGTCGTGGCGACGTGGGCTGTAAGCTTTTGGAAGGAAGTAGTTTAAGATCGAGACCGGGTTACGCGCGGACCTCAACGTCTTCGCTCTGCAAGAGTTCGATGAACTTGGACATCGCCTGGGTACGCTCACGTCCCTTGCGAACGAGGATTCCCAGATTGCGCACCAGCGTCAGGTCTTTGAAGGGAATGGCGACCAGGCTCTTCGCCCGGACCTCGGACTGGACCGAGATGAGGGGAACGATGGAAATCCCGACCTCGACTTCGACCGCGCGCTTGATCGTCTCGATGTTGTCGAACTCCATCACGATCTCCACCGCCGTACCCTGTGCGCGCAGGACCCGGTCGATGTTGCGACGGGTCGGAACATCACGCTCGAAGGCGACGAACGGCTCCCGTCCCAGGTCTTCGATCGTGACGGACTTCTTTTTGGCCAGGGGATGTTCCGGAGCTGCGATGACGACGAGGGTGTCCTCGCGCAACGGGATGATCTCCAGGCCGGACCGCCGGACGGGGTAGGCGACGATCCCCAGGTCGACGGCGCCGCTGCTCACGTCTTCGTAGATCCGGTTCGACCGGCTGTACTCGAGGCGAACGTTGGCCGCGGGAAAGCGGCGCATAAAGGCTTTCAGGTAAGGCGGAAGCTCATGCAACCCGACGCTGTAGACGGTGGCGACCCGAAGCGATCCCGCGATCGAGTTCGAGAGGACCTGGAGTTTGTTCTCCATGTTGACGAAGTTCTCGAGGATCTCTTTGGCTCCCTCGTAGAGGACTTCGCCGGCCTGGGTCGGACTGAGGGTTCTCTTGCCGCGTTCAATCAGCTTGCGCCGGTAGCGCTCTTCCAGGCCGCGCACCTGCTGGCTGACGGCGGACTGGGAGATGTAGTTGAGACTGGCGGCTTTGGAGAAACTCCGGGTCTCGAGGATGTCGCAGAAGATCTTGAGCGTCTCGATCTGCATCGGGGGGGAGCCTCCGAGAACGTGAAGTAATGCTAATTCCGATTCGTTTTCATTCTCACCTTTTCTACTGTAGGGCCTTTGCCGGAGTGGCCGCAACTCGAAAGGCTGGCCCGTTTTGCCAGCCGCTTTTCCCAGAACGGCTTCCCGGGATCGGGGACGCCCCTTGATGGTCCCGGGCTGGTTCTCAGGATGCGGAAACGCTAACCTCAGGGCTCGGAGATGACTCGAACGTGAATCCAACACCCGATGCAAGAACCTCCCGGCCCTCCGGTTGGCGCGGCCGCGTGGCCTTCCACGCTCTGGGCTGCAAGGCCAATCAGGAGGAGATGGAGTGCCTGACCAGCCGGCTCGTCGAGTCCGGTTTCGAAGTCGTGCCCTTCGGTGAGGTCGCCGACTGGACCTTCGTCAACACCTGCACCGTGACGTCCGCAGCCGACTCGGACAGCCGCCAGTGGGTTCGGCGCGCCGCCAAGGCGAAGGAGGCGGGAGGCACTCTCGTCGTGACCGGTTGCATGGCCCAACGGGATCCCGCGGCCCTGGCCGGCATCGATGGGGTGGACTGGGTCGTGGGAAACGCAGAAAAGCCGAATCTCCACGGTTGGGTCACGGGTGCGCAATCCCTTCCCGCAACGATGGCGTTCGAGGGGCGCGACTCATGCACCCGCGTCCTCGTCGGAGATGAACCGACGCTTCGGGGTTTCGCCGAGTACGGGCACGCCATCGACGGTCGACGCACGCGGGCCACGCTGAAGGTCCAGGACGGCTGCGACGAACACTGCACCTTCTGCGTCATTCCAAAGGTCCGCGGGCGAAGTCGTTCCCGTCCCCTCGCCGAATGCCGGGAGCAGGCGCGCGTCCTCGTCGAGAGCGGATATCACGAGATCGCACTGACCGGAATCAACACGGCCCTCTGGGGACGGGACTTCGCGGCGCCGTCCGATCTCTCCGAGCTTCTGACCGGCCTTCTGGAAGTCGAGGGGTTGGAGCGCATTCGCCTGAACTCCCTCGAGCCTCAGTACGTGACGGACGAGTGGTTGGACCTGCTCGCGTCCTCGTCCCGCTTTTGCCGCCACCTTCACCTCCCGCTGCAAAGCGGCAGTGATCGGGTCCTCAAGCGCATGAATCGTCGTTACCGGACGGAGGACTACCGTCGCGTCGTCGAAGAGGCGGTGCGCCGAATGCCGGACCTGGCCGTCGGCGCCGATGTCATGATCGGGTTTCCCGGGGAAACGGAAGACGAGTTCGGCGAGATGGTTTCCTATCTATCCTCGCTTCCTTTGGCCTATCTTCATGTATTCACGTACTCGCCCCGGCCGGATACCTCGTCGCTGCAGATGGGTGAACCGATCGATACAGAGACGAGAAAATCCAGGAGCCGGGAGCTCCGCCGGCTCAGCGACCAGTTTCGTCGCCGGCATGCGGAGCGGTCCCTCGATTCTTTGCAGACCGTGATTCCCGAAGGCGCGACCGAGGACGGTTGGCAGGGCCTGACGGGCAACTATCTGCGGGTCAGCTTTCCGTGGACCGAGACCGAATCGCCGGGCACCCAGGTCCGCGAAGTGAACATTGTCGGCTTCGATGAACGAGGCCGTGTGCGGGGGAGGTTGGTCTCATGACCGAGACCCAAAAGCGCTTCGACAAGAGCGCGTACATTGAAACCTACGGTTGTCAGATGAATGTCGCGGACTCGGCTCTCATGACCGATGTCCTCGAAACGGCCGGGTTTCGAATGACCGAGGAGCTGACCGAAGCCTCTCTCATTCTTCTCAACACCTGCGCGATCCGCGAGAAGGCCGAGGAGCGGGTCCAGTCGCGCCTTCAGCAGCTGACACAGCTCAAACGGGTGCGTCCCGATCTCGTGCTCGGAGTGACCGGATGCATGCCGAAGCACCTGGGGAAGGAATTGCTCGATCGCCTTCCCAAGGTCGATCTCTTCATCGGACCGGACTCGTACCGCCATCTCCCGCGGTTGGTCGAGGAAGCGCAGGAGAAGCCGACGCTCTCTCTTCGGCTTGATGATGAGGACTACTCGGACCTGAGTCCCGTTTCGATCGAAGGCATCCACGCCTTCGTTCCAATCATGCGCGGTTGCGATCGCTTTTGTACGTTCTGTGTCGTTCCCTTGACCCGAGGTCGCGAGAAGTCGCTGGCACTCCGCGATGTGGTCCGACAGGTCGAGGATGCGGTTGCAAAGGGAGTTCGTGCCGTCACGCTGCTCGGCCAGACCGTGAACTCCTGGCACCACGGCGAGGATCGATTCGTCGATCTGTTGCGTGCGGTTTCCGACATAGACGGACTGGCTCGCATTCGGTTCACTTCGCCGCATCCGGTGCAGTTCGGTGAAGACGTCTTTGCGTTGATCGCAGAGCGGGAGAATCTCTGTCCGCACATCCACCTGCCCGTGCAATCGGGTTCGACGCGGATTCTCGACTCGATGAAACGCGGACATACCCGCGAGGAGTTCCTGGAACTCGTCGAACTGATTCGCCGACACCTTCCCGATGTCGGACTGACGACCGACATCATCGTCGGCTATCCCGGAGAGACCGACGAAGACTTCGACGAGACTCTCTCGCTCGTCGAACGCTCCCAGTTCGACTCGGCCTTCATGTTTCGCTACTCGCCCCGGTCCGGCACACAGGCCTATCGCAAGCTCCGCGACCTGGAGATCCCCGACGACGTCTCGGGCGCGAGACTGTCGAGGTTGATCGAACTACAGGAATCGATTTCCGTGCAGCGCTTCGCTCGGTGGGAAGGTCGCGAGGTTCGGGTTCTGGTCGAAGGCCCGTCGCGACGTAATCCGCGAAATGCGGTGGGGAAGAGTGACGACGGCAAGACCGTCATCCTGCCGGGCGGACCGGAGGCCGGTGATCTCGTCGACGTCCGAATCGAGAAGACGACCAGCCACACCATGATGGCGTTCGGCATCGAGGAAAAGAACGCAGAACCGGCAACGGAAGTGATGGAAGTGTAGCGAGGCGGTCAGTCGGCGTCTGCCGCCACGAGCATCGGCTCTTCCTTGTTTGGCGTCGGCGTCGTGTAGCGATACCAGCGCCGCACTCCCGGAATCAACGCAACAGCTCCTGCCAGAATCTGAAGCCCGATCAAGGCGGCACTCCAACGACTGAGTGCCTGCAGTTCCGCCAACGCGATCTCGTCCATGGCCGCGAGGTCCGTGTGGCTCCGTAGGACCTCCGACATTTCCGGTCCGATGAAGACGTGACTGGCAACGGCGCCGCCTGTCATGACGAGGATGAGTGCGATCTGGACGAAGGTGGCTTTCTGAGTACGAAGGGCGAGGAGATACATCACCAGAATGATGAGAAGAAGAAGACTTCCCGCGCCCGCACTGACGAAGTTCAGGTTCATAGTCAACTCGAGCCCGGCCCACGCCGCTTCGTGGCTGTTGCGGATGGTGGTGTACAGTCCGGGAACGACGAGAAAACCCAGGACCGCGATCCCGCCCATCCAGCAGGCGAGTATGAGTTGATAGGAGAATTCGAGAGCCGTGGGGATCCAGCTGACTTGCCGCGTGCGCGGCAGTGAAAAGATCCGGACCGGTTCGGGTCGGGGTGCTTCCGTCACGATGATGCCTCCGCAAGAGATGATTCACACTCAGTGTAACAGGTCGGAAAGCTTTTCCCTTCGACCAACTCGGTGTCCGCTTCAGTTCGGGGAAAATGACGCGAATGGGCCGGGTCTTACCGTGCGAACATGTAGCCGGCCGCGGGCCTTGGAGTTGCCTTTTTGAAACGACCGATCTACATGGACAACGCTGCGACCACGCGAGTGGATCCGCGCGTCGTCGACGCGATGCTGCCGTACTTCACCGAGAGCTACGGCAATGCTTCGAGCCGCAATCACGCCTTCGGTTGGGAAGCCGAAGAGGCGGTCGAAGTCGCACGCCGCCGGTTGGCCTCCCTTCTCGGATGCGAGCCGAGGGAACTGACCTTCGTCAGTGGCGCCACCGAATCGATCAACCTGGCGTTGAAAGGAGTGACTGCGGCCTACGCGTCGAAAGGACGACACGTGGTGACGACGGCCATCGAACACCCGGCCGTGCTCGACTCGACGAAGTCCCTGGAGAAAGAGGGTGTAGAGGTCACCTATCTTCCGGTCGACGCGGAAGGACGCGTGGCCATGGATCGATTGGAGGCCGCGCTGCGCCCGGACACCGTTCTCGTCTCCGTCATTCTTGGGAACAACGAAACCGGAGTTGTGCAGAGCGTCTCTGCGATCGGCGATCTCTGTCGGTCCAAAGAGGTACTCTTTCACACCGACGCGACGCAGGCTGTGGGGAAGATGCCTGTCGATGTGGCGGAACTGTCGTGCGATCTCCTCTCCTGCTCGGCGCACAAGTTTCATGGCCCCAAGGGCGTCGGCGTGCTCTTCTCGAAACGACGGAGTCCACGGGTGCGGTTGCGGCCACTGATCGACGGTGGTGGCCACGAGTCCGGCGTTCGATCGGGGACGCTTCCGGTACCGGCCATTGTCGGGATGGGGCGGGCCGCGGAACTCGCGCGCGTCGCGGTCGAGGAGGGGGAGCCCGCTCGAATCGCAGCGCTACGCGACGAGTTGGAAACCCGACTGTTGCAGCTGCCGGGAGTCGTGCGGAACACGCCGCCGGATGGGCGCCTTCCGCACATTCTCAACGTCAGTTTCCAGGAACTCGAAGGGGAATCGTTGCTTCTCGGGCTCCGGGACGTCGCGGTCAGCAGCGGAAGTGCATGCGCCTCAGCGAGTCTCGATCCGTCCCATGTCCTCATCGCTCTCGGCCGCAAGCCCGAGCTGGCCCGGTCCGCCCTGCGGCTGAGCCTCAGCCGGTTCACCACGGAAGAGGAAGTGGAAGCGGTGGCCGAATCGGTGGCGGCGACCGTCACCGAGTTACGTCGGCTCCGCCGCCAGCATCATAGTTGAGGGTGGTCGGACCCGCCGATACAATGAAGAGTCGAGGTCGGCCCCGTGACACAGGGCTCGTCTGTTTTGAAAAAGAGAGGTCTACGCCATTGGAAGCGACGTCCATCCAAATCACGGACGCGGCAGCCGAAGCGGCCGTTGCGACGATGAAGTCTGAGAATCGCCCCCTCGAATCGACGTACCTGCGGGTTGGGGTCCGGGCCGGGGGATGCTCGGGATATTCCTACGATCTGAAGTTCACCGACGAGAGACGGGACAATGACACCGTCATCGAGCATGGTGGCGTTCGCCTCCTCGTGGACCCGAAGAGCGAGACTTTTCTCAAAGGAACCGAGCTCGACTGGTCCGGTGGCCTGAACGGCAAGGGTTTCGTCTTCAACAATCCGAACGCTTCCGGTACCTGCGGGTGCGGGGAATCGTTCTCCGTTTGAGTTGGAGAGCGCGATTCCAACACGAACCGTCCACGGCTACAGCGTCCCTGCCGCCGTTTCCGATCCCGCTTTTGACTACGAGGTCCTCGCTCAGGAGCCCGCTTTCCTCATCGCCCCGTGGGAACGGCGCGTCGACGTCATCGGTCCGGATGCCGCGTCGTTTCTGCACCAACTCCTGACCCAGGACATTCGCACGATGTCGGTCGGTGACTCCCGGCCTGCTGCTCAAGCCGACCGAACCGGACACCTGCAGGCCGAGCTTCGCGTCTTTCGTGCCGACGAAGAGACGATCCACGTTCGGGTGGGCTCGCCGTACGTTTCCGAGTTCGTTGCGACGCTCGAGAAACACATCATCATGGAAGACGTCGAACTGCGGATGCCCTTCGACGAGCCAGCTGCCGTTCTCTTCTTCGGAGACTTTCGCGCCGAAGAGGCTCTGCGCGAACTGGGCGGCACCTCCATGCCGGTCCACGAAGTTGGGCCGGACGACCGCGTCTGTTTTCTCAACTCGACGAGCCTGCCTGCACTTCGCAAAGCGATGGAAGAGATTTCGGCCCGCGAGATCGGCTGGGATGCCTTCAATCGTCGCCGCATCGAATGTGGACGTGCCTGGCCCGGACTCGACGTCGGTCCGGAACGTCTCGTTCCCGAAGCGGGTTACGAAGATCACATTTCCTACAACAAGGGTTGCTACCTCGGGCAGGAAACGCTGGCCCGTCTGCACTACCGCGGACGTCCCAACTGGCAACTCGTTCGACTGCAGATGGACGGGGAGGACCTTCCGTCCAACGATACGGATCTCCTCGACGCATCCGGCGAACGTGTCGGCTGGATCACGTCGAGTGCGTCGACCCCGACTGCGTCGACCCCGACTGCGTCGACCCCGACCCCGACAGCGGTTGTCGCCCTCGGATACCTCCATCGCCGCTTCCGTGAGACGCCAACGAATCTCACGACGCCCTCAGGTCGGACGGTTACGTGGATTCCCGACTCCCAATGACTTGACTCTTTGACGGCGAGACCGCACTCTCCCCATGGTCGACCGAAATCGCCCGAGGAGCGTACCGTGCAAGGGAATGCGCGGACGGAACGGCCGGAGCCAACAGGGAGTACCGCTCACGTCATGGCGGTTCACGCATCGTGGGATCGACTCTGCGAAATCATTGACGCGTCGGAGAGTTTTCTCCTGACGTCCCATCTGTTCCCGGAAGCCGACTCGATCGGATCCGAGATCGCGCTTGCCCATCACTTGCGCCGGATCGGGAAGAAGCGCGTCCATATCGTCAATCACGGCGATTCGCTTGAACGTTACCCGTTTCTGACCCGTCACTATCCCATCGGGGGGCTGGAAACCTTGGGGCCGACCCCGAATCCGGATCTCTACGATGTCGCGTTCTGTCTCGACGTCAGCTCGTGGGACTACACCGGAGCGATCGGAGAGTGGATTCAGAAGTCCGGCACGGATGTCGTAGCCGTCGATCATCACCGTTCGCATGAGCGATTCGGCGTGCTCGACGTGATCATGGAAGAGGCTGCGGCCGCGGGAGAGGTTCTCTTCCACTACTTCAAGGCGACGGGCGCTGAGATCACCGAGGTCATGGCAGAAGCTCTCTATGCTTCGATTCTGTTCGACACGCAGGGGTTCCGACTGAGCAACACGAGCAATCAGACGCTGCGAGTCGCCAATGAGCTGCTCGACCACGGAGCCGACCATCGTTACATCTCGGCTCAGCTTTTTGAGCGCGAATCCTGGGCACGAGTGCAACTTTTGCGGTTGGCCCTGGGTACACTGCAACGCGAGTGCGACGGCCGTTTGGCCTGGCTCTCGATCTCGGATGACCTCTTCCGTCTCGCCAACGCCCAGTTCGTCGACGGCGACGGAATCCTCGACTTCCTGCTCGGCCTGCACGGAGTTGAGGTCTGCGCCATGTTCCGGCAGCTCGGAAATGAAGGAATCAAGGCAACTTTTCGTTCGAAAGGCCGACAAGATGTAGGGGCATTGGCCGAAGACTTGGGTGGCGGCGGTCGCGCGACGGCCTCCGGCGTCCTCTTGAAGATGCAAATGCATGAAGCCATCGGACACGTTCTTCCCAAAACCTACGCCCTTCTCGGCGTGCGGGAGAGTGTCGGTGCTGAGCCCAGGGTCACGGTGCCTTGGGGATGAGGCTTTGTGTTAGTGTCCTCCGACCCCGGGAGGGAAGACGATGAAGGTCAAAGTGCAGACGGGTCAAACACTGGTCACGGAGATTTCTCTCCATCTGACCCGTCGCCCCCCAATTCTCGCGTTCGTCGACGTCACGCTCTGGAACACGATCGTCGTCCGCGATCTCAGGCTTTTGGAACGCCAGGACCGAACTCGCGTTCTCCTCATGCCCCGTCTCCAAGGTTCCGACGGCCAGTGGGTGACCATGGCGCACCCGATCCGCGAGGATACCCGCGCGGAGATCGAAGCCGTCGTCATGGACCAGTACCGTCAGGCTGAAATGCGTCGGCGCCTCGAGCGGCAACGCCGTGAACGGCCGGTGGAGACCCCCGCTCTGTCATGATGGAGAGGTTGCGAGCCTTTCTCGCGAACCCCTTCCTCCATCGCCTCCTCGCTTTCGCTCTCGTACTCGTCGGGGGAGGCAGTGCCGGACGTGCTCTTCGCGAGAATCCGCGTATCGAGCTTCTCGACTTCGGTGCGTTGTGGTCGGGAGCCTGGATCATTCGTTCGGGTGGTGAGACCCGGTGGCTGTACGATCCACATCTCTTTCCGCAAGCCGTCGAGTGGATCGCTCCGGCGGGCAAGGCCGTCGATCTCGGCCCCAGTCTTCCCGGTGTCCTCTTTCTGACCTTGCCCTTCACCCAGTTCGAGGCGCTCGCCGGAAAACTGTGGTTTGCCCTGGCCGGGCTGCTCATCGGGCTGCTCGGCATCATGAGCTTGGGAGCGGGGCGTTCGTTGGGTTGGAACCGAACGGAGTGGATGGGCTTTGCCGGTCTCGTACTTCTCTCGACCGGGACCGCGGAGACGCTTCTTCGGGGAGGGCCCGGACTTTGGATCCTGGGTCTTGCCTGCTTCTCGGTCGCGGCCCTACAACTCGGACGCCCCTGGCTCGGTAGCCTCTGCGCGGCTTTGGTCACCAACCTGCATCCGATCGGGGTTTTTCTTCTTCTGTTTCAGTTCCGGAGCGACCGTTGGAAGTCCTGGCTTCCGGGTGCGGTTCTCGGGCTCGGCGGAGTTTCGGCACAGCTGGTCTGGATGGGGGACGAAGCGCGGCGAGGCTGGTGGCGTGCCGTTGGCGAAGGGTGGTCCTTGCCACCGGTCTTCGACAGCTCGATACCGGCGCAGGTGCTTCGTCTCAGCGAGTCTTCCGGCCTCCAAGTTCTATCCGCCGCCCTTCTCTTCGTTGTGACCGGCGCGTTCCTTTTCCCCCGACTGCGTGACTGGTGGAAGCGGCAGCAGCCGAAGGGGCATGGAGTGGAGCTTCATCCCACGATCCGCCCGGACGTTTCGTCCGATCCGAGTTCACCGAGTCGTCAGGGGCAACGCGAACGAACTTCAGGGCGGCCCTTCGTCGATGCCCCTCTCCGAGTCGAGGCGACGCTGGCAATGGGACTGTGGCTTGGTCTCGCGCTCCTGCCGCTTCAGTTTCGGGGTCAGTCGCTTCTGTGGGCTCTTCCGCTGTGGATGGCCTGGCAAACGTTCGAACGTCAGCGTCGGGTGCTCTTCGGGTTGCCGCTTGTCCTGATCAGCGCGCTGTTGCTCTGTCCAGCGCCGCTGGGATTCCAGGCGGGACCGGCCTTCGCCGCGAAGTGGACGGCGATCGGTGCGGGCCTGTGGATGATTTGGTTCTGGGCGAGACGGGCTGGCGGACGGGAGTGACCGGAAGTGAGCGAGCTGACGATCGAAGACGGGAACCGTGAAGGGGCCACGGGGCGAGGTTGTGGCCTCAGCCGACTTCGTCCAGCTCGGCGTCCAGAGCCGAACTCAACAACTCGGCGATGTTTCGCGAGTTGAGAGGGCCTTCGTAGGTTCCCAGGTCGGCGTCCGCACCCAGCAGCTGCCGGCTCTTCGGGTCGGAGGACGTGATGGCCAAGGACAGTGCCCTTCCACCCCGGTAGCGCTCCAATGCCCGGACCCAGTCGGATGCGCGTCCGCGGCCCGCACAGGGGTCCAGAATGAGGGCATCCGGCTGCAGGTGGCCCAGCATCAGGAGCCCGGCGGCACCCGTTCCGGCCAGATGCACGTCAAGCCCCAGGACCGCAAGTTGTTCGCAGACGCGACGCTGCTCCTCGGTTTCCGAGGCGACGATGAGTAGTCGGGATGAGAGCATAGGATGGTCTTCTCAAGAGTCGGGCCAGATCTGCAACCCAAGGCGTGTCCCGGGGTATTCCTTTTGGGACCGGAGTTTGGGCGCTCGCCCGGCTGTCCGCGCCCAAAGAGGGAGCTGCCCCGAGGCTCGCAAGCTGCACGGCGGCCTTGCGATCCGCATGGACGCCGGGGGCCAGCTGGGGTACGGTACCGCGCTAGACAAAGTTGTGGGTAGCCACCGTTTCGGCCCACGAGTCCTGCCGCGGGGACGGTCGTTTCGAAGGAGGAATCATCGTTGAGTAGGCGGCTGATCCCGGTCATCCGGGTCGCATTCTTTTGTATGTTCGCAGCGGGGTTGGCTCAGGCCCAAACCCAGCCTGTGGAGGAGATCGTGGCAGTGGTCGAAGACCGGCCCATTCTCCTCAGCGAAGTCGAAGAGCAGTTTTACGTACTCGCCCAACAGTACCAGGTCGACCCGGCGGACACGCTGGCCGGCAAAGAACTCCGCGGAGAGATCCTCGACCAGCTCATCAACAACGAGCTGCTCTTCCTCGAAGGCGTCGCCCAGGGCTTCGACGTGTCCGAGGAGGAACTGGACACGCAGGTCGCCCGTGCGGTCGACGAGAACATTCGCCTTCTGCAGGGAGAGGACGCGTTCAAGCGCGAACTCTCGAAAGAAGGACTCACCCTGGACATGTTCCGTGCCCGGCTCCGCGAAGCCGCGCGTCGCGAAGGCGTCATTCAGCGCTACGTCCAACGAGAGATCCGTCCGCTCATCAACATCACTGATGACGACGTCCAAGCCTTCTATCAGGAGAACCGCACCGAGCTTCCGACGAAGCCGAGGGCGGTTCGCATCCAGGACCTCTTCATCGAGGTTCGCCCCGATTCGGTCATTGCGACGCGCGCCTTGGAGAAGGCACGTGACGTTCGCCGGCAGATCACCGAAGGACTCGACTTCGCCGAAGCGGCCCGACTCTTTTCTGATGATCCGACCGGGGCCAACGGCGGCCTCCTTGAGGACAGGATCCAGCGGGGGATGCTCACTCCGGAACTCGAAGCTGTTGCCTTCGCCTTGCCGCGAGGGGTGACCAGTGAGCCGGTCCGAACCGGATTCGGCTGGAATCTCGTGCAAGTCGAGGACAAGGATCCGAACGGACAGTGGGTTCAGGTGCGCATGATCCTCTTCGAGATCTCGATCAGTCGATCGGACATCGCCGCGGCCGAACTCCGTGCCAAAGCCGCTCGCGAGAAGGTCGCCAAAGGAATGGATTTCACCGAAGCCATCCGCAAGTACAGCGAGGATCCGGTCACGCGCCAGAAAGACGGCAACATCGGGTGGGTCTCGATGCAGAACTTCCTCGGTGAAATGCGGGATGCCATCGAGAACCTGGCCGTGGGCGACATTTCTCAGCCCGTGCCCGGCGACAATGGCTATCATATCCTCAAGATTCTGGAAGAAGAGAAAGAGCGCGAGTTCCAGTACGAAGAGATCATCGAGGAGCTTCGCGGCTACACCTTCCAGACGCAGCTCGACGAGCAACTGGCCAAGCGGATGGACGATCTCGAAGGCAAGTACTTCATCGAGCGGCGAGTCAGCTGGTAAACGATGCGACTCGACCTGGTGTTGCATCGTCTGTGCCTGTTCAAGACCCGGTCCCAGGCAGGGAAAGCCTGTGACCAAGGCCGGGTCCGTTTGAATGGGGAATCGACGAAGGCGTCACGGACGGTGGCCGTCGGTGACAAGATCATCTTTCGCGATCCCACGGAACGATTCGAAAAGGAAGTCGAGATCTTGAGCCTGCCGGAGAAGCAGGTTTCCAAGGCCCAGGCCAAAGAGCTCTACCGCGAGATCGCGAACCATCGTGTGGAGACGCCCTGGGAAAACTGATTGGTCGGAGAAGGGAACGGAATCCCGATGATCCGATTCGAGAACGTCTACAAGAAGTACCCGGGCGCCCGGCGTAGCTGGGTCCTGGAAGACGTCACCCTCGAATTCGAGACCGGCGAGATGGTCTTCCTCCTCGGCGCCAGCGGCGCGGGCAAGACGACGCTCATGAAGTTGGTCACGCTGGAGGAGCGTCCCAGCGGCGGCCGGGTTCTCGTTCACAACTACGACTCGGAAACGATCGGTAAGTCGGAGATTCCCGAGCTGCGTCGGCGCTGCGGCGTCGTCTATCAGGACTTTCGACTGATTCGGGACAAGACGATTCAGCAGAACGTCGCCTACGTCCTGCAAATGACGGGCGTCCTCGACAAGTCCGCGCTTTCTGCGGTGACACGACGCGTTCTCGTCCAGGTCGGGCTCTTTGCCAAACGCAATGACTATCCGGATGAACTCTCCGGCGGCGAGCAACAGCGCGCGGCCATTGCACGCGCCCTCGCCCACCAGCCTTCGATCCTGCTTGCCGATGAGCCGACCGGAAACCTTGACCAGAATATGGGGCATGACATTCTGACCCTGCTGCGTCGGGTCAACTTGGCGGGTGCGACCGTCGTCGTCGCGTCCCACGATCACGAACTGGCCATGCGATTCGCCGAGCGGGTCATCGTTCTCGAAAACGGTCGCGTCCGAACCGACGAGCGGATCCGTCGTCCGCGGGCCTTTGCTCTATGAACCAGTTCCGGTTCTTCGCTGCCGAGGCATGGGACTACCTCATCCGCGGACGGGGAACGAGTCTCGCGTCCGTCATCGCACTCTGCGCCGTTTTCTTTCTGTTTGGTTTGGTCCTGCTCGTTTCACACAACGTGCAGAATGCCGCCGAAAGTCTCGAGTCGCGCAAAGGTCTGACCGTTTTCCTCGTTCCGGGTGTAGGTGAGGAACGGGGGAGCGAACTCGCTCGCACCTTCGAAGGCTTCGGCGAAATCCGGACGGCGGAGTTCGTGCATCGGGACGTGGCTCTGGCTGACCTGGAAAACGATCTCGGCGACTTTCCCATCGGCTCGGCGCTGGGTGAGAATCCATTGCCGCACACGATTCGGATCGAACTGGAAGAGGTGGCTCGGGCCCGCGCCGGGGCGCTTCTCAGCATGGCCCATGAGCTCTCCAACTACGAAGAGGTCGACGAGGCCATCTTCGGCGATCAGTTCGTGGAGACGTTGGAGCAGAACCTCCACATGGTACGGATGGCCAACCTTTCTGTCGGAGGACTTTCCGCGTTGGCGGTTGCGCTCGTCTTGTTGACCACGCTGCGTCTGCTCTTTCTCGGCCGCCGCGACACGTTGCGCATCCTCAAGGTGGTCGGCGCCACGGACCAGTTCATCCGGATGCCGTTTCTCTTTCTCGGCGGGATTCAGTGCCTGATGGCGGGCGCGCTCGCTCTCATCTTCCTGGAAGGCGCGCGCATCTTCTTTGAAGCGCTCTTCCCGGGCGTCGAGCCTTTGCCCGTCGCCGTTCGACTCGGCTTTCTCGTCGGATCCGCACTCATCGGGATTCTCGCGTCGTTTGCCGCGATCGAACCTTCGTTGCGCCGACTGGAACAGGAGCCCGAGGAAGTCGTGCGGTGATCAGTTGGCGCGGCCTTTTTCGGTCTCTTTGTGGGCCTTTGTTGCTGCTTCTTGTTGCGGGCACGGTCGTCTCGGACCTGGCGGGACAGGACGGGCTCAGTCAACGGAAGCAGGAACTCGAACGACTCCGTCACGAGATCGATTCCAACCGCCGGCGCATCGAGAAGCTGAAGGAAAAGGAAGCCCACGCCTCGCAGCTCCATGAAAGTCTGGAGACTGACCGGCGGCTGACCCGGCGCTATCTCGAACAACTCGGCGAGCAGGAGAAGTCGCTGCGTCGCGACCACGCCGTGCAGCAGGCAGAGCTCCTGGAGATGGAAGTGAAGGCCGAAGAGACGGCCGACCTGTTGCGTCGTCGCGTGCAACGCTATTTCCGGTTTCAGGCCACGACCGGCGATGTCGTCCTCTTTGCGAGTGAGTCCTTTGGAGAACTGTTTGCCCGCGGGCAGTTTCTCAAGCGCATCATTCAGAAGGACCAACTCGATCTCCAGGCACTGGCGCAGGACCGCGAACTCATTGCGCAGGCTTCCGAAGAGCTGGTCCACAAGCGGAAAGAGTTGGATACATTGCTCGCGGCGAAGCGCGCCGAGGAGAAGCGACTGATCGCGCGAGGTGAAACCCTGGCCCGCGAGTTGGACGAACTTCGGGACGAACGCAGTGATCACGAACGCCGTTTGCGTCAGGCCGAGGCCAGTGAGGCCCAGATCCGTAAGATGATCGCCGAGCTGGAGCGGGCCCGGCAGCGGCGGGGGGGAGAGGACTTCGGCAGCGGCTTCGGTGAACTTCGTGGTCGGCTGCTCTGGCCGCTTCAAGGTGAGATCCTGGCCAACTTTGGTGTCGAGATCCACCCGCGCTACAAGACCGAGGTACCGCAGAACGGGATGATCATTCAGGGCGAGATGGGCGCACCGATTCTGGCCTGCGCTGCCGGCGAGGTCGTCTACGACGGTTGGTACGACGGCTACGGCCGCACCGTCATCCTTGCGCACGGTGAAGGGTTCTACACCATCTACGCGCATGCCTCGAAGATTCGCGTTGCGAAAGGTGACAAGGTCTCTGCCGGCGCCGTCGTGGCCGAGGTGGGGCAGACCGACTCCATTCGTGGGCCGTGTCTTCACTTCGAGATTCGCCGGAACTCGGAAGCGCTCGATCCGCGGAAGTGGCTACGCTGAACTACTCTTCAGTTGACCTCGGCTTGTCCCCACAACCTGGGGACAAGACCGAGGTTTGCTTCGAACCTGTCCAAATGACTCCCTCGCCTACCGTAGGATCGTGACTGCAATCGTCCGGTCCTCTCCATGGCGAAGAGAGAACCGACAGAAATAGCGACCCGACTCGACGAACGCTCCGCTGTCGCTCCGCCCGTCCCACTCGAGGCTGTCCTGACCAGGATGCAGTCGACCCATCCGACGAACGTGTTGTCCGGAGACATCGAAGATATCCACTTCGGCAACCTGACCAACGGGGGAGGTCAGGCGAAAGCTCGTTCCCCCGGTCGCTGGATTCGGAAATGAGAATCCCGAGACCATCGATCGCCTTTGCGGGATCTCGGCCGTGGCGGGAGCTGGCAACGGGCAGGGCATCGCCACCACGGATGCTGACTGGTTTCCACCACCCACGAAGAAGCCTTCTCCGAAAGCAACGTGTCTGGGGTAACCGCCAAGCCAGGCGTTGACCCGACCAAAGATGTTCGGATCCTGCGGATCGCGCACGTCGACGAAATGCCACGACGAGTCCAGGGATCCGACGACCGCGACGTCGCCCTGAACAGACACGGCCTCCATGGAGTACGGAGTGTCGACGGTGCCCAAGCCCACCGGCTGGGCCGGGTCGGTGAAATCAACGAGCTGGAGGCCGTGGAGGCTGGTCACTTGGTAAACGAGCCCGCCGGACACGTCGACATCCAGAACCTGTGTTCCCGGATCGAACGACCCGAGGAGCGATGGATTTGTCGGCGTTGTGAGGTCGAGACAGAGTGTGCCGCCCGACGAGGCCGCGATGTACGATCTGCCGCCTTCAACTGCGACCGAAAGCGCTTGCCCCGGGTGCGCATGGGAGCCCACCTCGACGAGGCTTGAAGGATCACTCCAATCGATGATCCGCACGCCGCCGGTGTTGCAGGCAAGAATTGCATGGGAGCCGTAGAGAGCGATTCCGAGTACGCGTTCCAGGACCAGGGTGTCGAGAACGACGATGTTTGTCGGGTCGGAGACGTCGAGAGCCCAGAGATTCCCCGTTGCTGAACCAACCAGTGCGACGTTCCCCGACACGGCTACACACTCGAGCGCTGTTCCGAGCGCAAGATTGCCAATCACCGACGTATCATTCGGGTCCGACATGTCCACGACCGTGAGATACCCGAATCCGACCAGATAAGCCATTTCGTCCTCCAGCGCGACCCCCTTGATGTTTCGGACGAGTTCACCGTGGTCATGCCAAGACAGGAGCATCGGCGGTCCCACATAGGACACATCGGCTTCCAGGAGACCGTCGCTCCCGATCATGAATATGCGGTTGCCGATGACTGCAGTATCGCCCGAGGTCGGAGTCTGGGTCCTGCCGGCTCCGACGGTGCCGATCAGGGTCGTGGAAGACGGCTGCGAGACATCAAACACCAGAGTTCCACCGGAAGAGTTGCTCACGTAGGCCCGGTTCCCGTCGACTTCGATGTCGTAGGCGTTGTAGAGGAATGCTTCCCGTTCGGCGACAACCGAACCCAGCTCGAGGTCGAACGCATAGAACGCGGTTTGATCGATGGCGAACAGGTACTGGCCCTGGACTGCAATCCCGTCCATCCACAAAATTCCGAACTCGTGTGTGCGGACGAGTGATGGGTTGGATGGATCGGATACGTCGAACTCGGTCACCTGTTCGACATCGCCGACCATATAGATTCGCCCACCATCGACGGCAGCGTTCCAGACCTCGTGGCCGGGATCGATCGTTGAAAGGAGTGTGGGAGCATCGGGGTCTGATGCGTCCCAGATGAGTAGGCCTGCCGATCTGCTGGAAAGGTAGACGATCCCTGATTGAACGGTTATGTCGACCGGCGCAGCGGGAGCCGGTGCCGGCGAGAAGCTTCGCAAAATAGGCGAGGTCGGATCCGTCAGATCGAATATCAGGAAGCCATCCAGATGAACGATCCCATAGAGGAAGTCTCCCTCGATCGTGATTTCGTCCACAAGATGATCGAGTTCGATGGCGTTCACGAGTTGAGGATCGCCCAGCGTGGAAACGTCATAGACCAGGAGTGTCGGATCCTGCCCGATTCCGGTGCGGGCCGGCACGTAGATGTACCCGTCCCGCTCGGCGATGGCAAGGCCCAGCAACTCGTCAGGAACCGGAGCCTGTCCGATGACCTGAAACGACTCGCGGTAGTCCACACATTCGACGTCGGCCGCGAGAGATGTCCCGCCGAGCCAAACGATCGTCAAGGCGGCACAGGCGTTCAATGCGATCACGATTGCTCGTGCCCATGAGACGCGGAGAAGTCGGGAAGAAGTGTTCTTTTGGGTCATTTTCGGATCTCCAAGATCGGCTGGATCGGGCCCCAGTTGTTCGAGGGAGCGCGGCGCATAGCGAAGCCAGCGACATGGTTCTCTCGCAAACCTCGTCCGACTCGAAGATCGAGGCTCACCCGGGACGTGTTGTTTTCGGGCAAGGATGCCCGCCGACTGGAGAGGGGCTTGCGACCAGAAAGGTCACGATTCCCGACGGTGCGCAAGCTCGGAAATCATAACATCTCTCCAAGTTTCGACAAACGTTGGGAATGCGGCCAGGTCGTTGCTCGGACAAAGGGTTCGTGATGCGGCCCGCACGGCCCTCGAGACCATCGAATCCCGCCGCAGGCGGCAGAGTGCACGTTCCAACAGCGCCGACTAGCTACCGTACGAACACAACCTTCTCGGTTGCACTGCCCTCGGCACGGGTGAGTCGAACAAAGTGGACTCCCGCGACGGCCCGGGGCTTCCAGGTTCGAGTATGGACTCCGCTCTCGAAGAACCCGCTCGCCAGTCGCTGCGTCCGGCGTCCACGCACGTCGAAGATGGAGA
>JAUIHP010000024.1 GCA_030431975.1 bacterium
CGGAAACGTGCCCTCGCGCAAACGCACGGCGTGCTAGCGGAAGAGACTGCAAATGTCCCCAAATCCGAACACTCTCCTGCCAGCTTCGCAGTGAAATCCCGAGACACTGCTCGGCAAAGTCGCGGCGGTGAGAGAAACCGAGCCGGATCGGATCGACGGCGTCACGCAATGCGGAGAGAAGGCCTAGACGTTCGAGAGTGAGCCGACTCAGTTCTTCCGTGCTTTGCACCAGAGTCTCATCGTTCCAGATGGGATGCTCTGAAAGCCGGGGACTGGAGCACCTCATTGAAGCTCTTGCCGGTTCAAGGCAAGTTGCACAGGTGTCTTCTCGGCCTTTCGGTCCACCAAAGGTGTCCGCGTCTACCTTCGTCAGGCCCTGGATCTCAAGGACTGCTCCACGATTCACTTCGGTCTCACAAGCCAACAATTGCGCGCCCGTCCCACTCGTCTCTGAGTTCTGATTCCCGAGTTCTGAGTTCTGATTCCCGAGTTCTGATTCCCGAGTCAACATCCGCATTGCGGACATCTTGTATTACAGTGATTTCAGAAACTCATCCCGTTACACAACTAGTACGAACAACTGCTCCAATAGTGACACAAAAAGTAAAGAAACTTTCGCGCCATACAGATCCAGCGACTCAAACTCGGATCTACAAGTACCGCACTTGGGACCGACAACATCGAAGCCGGCTTTACCAATCGCGCGGGCTGTAATCGATCCGAAGGGGTCGACACCTTCCCATTCGAAAACAATTCCAGATCCAGGCCCGGAGTGATGATCACCAAGAAAAGGGGGAACTCAGCCGGAAGGCGTGAGGCGTGAGGCAGTGAGGCAGTGAGGCAGTGAGGCAGTGAGGCAGTGAGGCGGGAGACGGAAGGCGTGAGGCAGTGAGGTGGGAGACGGAAGGCGTGAGGCGTGAGGCGTGAGACGGTGAGGTGGGAGACGGAAGGCGGAAGATAAGGCAACGTGCGTTCGATCCAACCTGCTCGCTGACCGCATCAGCCAGAAAAAAGAACCCATCGAAGCTAAGGCGGCGAAGAATGCACGAGTGGGACTGAATTCCCGGCAGAACGATGCACGAACTGGGCAAGGCGAAGCCCCGCCTCATTGATCTTACGAGGCCCCCTCCTCCTCATCCGGCCCGGCCGCGCGCTGTCCCGTCGAGTCCTGTCCCCTGGCGTCCTGTCCCCTGGCGTCCTGTCCCCTGCCGTCCGGTCCCCTGCCGTCCCGCTCCTTCGTGCCCTGTCGCGCCTCGCCCGTGCCCGCGGTGTCCGTGCTCGCACTACCCTGAATCGTGGAGCGTGCCCCCGCTGCGGCCTTGTTCAGACTCACCGCCGCCGCGTTTCGTTTCATGTCCGCGGGCTTGACCCGGGAGATTGCTGAGTGCCGAATCCGCGCTCGGTACTCCTGAGGCTCCATCGAGGACCACTGGTCGAGGGTCACTCCCACGATTTGCTCGTTGGCTTGCATGTCGGGATCTTGGGTCTCAGGCGCCTTCCGATTCCACGGACAGACTTCCTGACAGATATCGCAGCCGACCAGCCAGTCCTGAATCTTCTCTCCCCACCGATCGGTGAAGTCGCCGCGATGCTCGATGTTCCAGTAGGCGATGCATCGGTTGGCGTCGAGTACGTAGGGTTCGGGAAAGGCATCGGTGGGACAGGCGTCGAGGCAGGCTCGGCAGCTTCCACAGAAATCGGTCACTTCGACGTCGGGGGCGAGGTCGAGATCCGTGAACATTTCTCCGAGAAAGAACCACGATCCGGCCTCACGGTCGATGAGACATGTGTTCTTTCCGATCCACCCGAGACCACCGGCTCGGCCGTAGGCTTTGTCGTGAATTGGTGAAGTATCACAGGCGATACGGCTCCGAAGCGTCGGCCGGACCGTTTCGATCCGCTCGCGGAGTGCGTGTAGTCGTTTCCCGATAACCTCGTGATAGTCCCTACCGTGCGCGTATCGTGAAACCTTGGGGAGTTCGGGGCGACTGGGAACCGGTTCACTCGTGAGATACTGCTGCGCCACGACGATGACGGACCTCGCGCCTTCGAGGATGAGATTCGGATCGGTCCGCCGCTCCGGGTCCCGAGCCATCCATCCCATGTTGGCGTGATAGCCACGGCCGAGCCAAGTCTTCAACTTGGCCTGCACGCCCTCCGGCTCCGCCGCCGGTGCGAAGCCGACACGGTCGAAGCCGAGTTCCAGCCCCCAAGCTCGGATCGTTTCTTTCGAGGGCTCCGTCGTGGATGGAATCACGGTTGTCTGCTGCCTCCTGAAGCGACGGACGTTCTTCTCCGCCGCAAGCCCGGCCTCTTTTCTGCGGACAGCTTCCCGGCCGTTCCCACCATCGCTGCCATTCCCACCATCGCTGCCCTTCCCAACTCCGCAGCCCTCTGAGCCCACGTCACCTACTCAAATTGACTCCTCAATCCGAGCAACACCGAAGACCTCTTCGTCGCCACCAACGGCGAGAGTCGCTCCCAAAGGTCCCGCAACGACTGGGGTGCATCCGCGCCGGGTGGCTCCGCCTCCTCACGCGCGCGAAACGGAATCGCCGCGCCCCGGGAAAACGCGTGGGCCAGCCATCGCATGAGAATGGCCCGTCCGCGTTCAGCCCTGACCGGGTCCGGACTTCCCCACGTGGCAAGCCCGACCGCAGCAAGACAACACCCCAACCCGTACCCGGCAGGAGGTTCGCAGTCCCAGGCTGCTGCCTCCAACAAGAGCTCGCGGCCGTAGTCCCGAGAATGAATGACTCGCAAGACCTGTGACAGCCGAAGGGCCGCAGACTTCAGATCCGGCTCCACGAAGACGTCCGACAGGTTGCCGGTGAACACCGCGCTCGTGTCTTCGCGCGGGAGTTGCCGCAACCACTTCGTGTCGAAAGAACACGGCTCGGCTTGGGACGCCCGGTCCAGCAACACGCACCACGCGCCGGCCTCATCCTGCTCTTCAAACTCGGGGAAGCGAGCCTCCTGATCACTCCGATTCGAAGCAGTGGCTCCGACACCCTCCAAGAATGTATCCGCCTCCCACGGCGCAGGTCCGCACCACCTCGCAAGTGCGGCCTCCACGGAAAGGAGCGGCTCGAAGGACGTCGAGTCTCCGCGTGTCGCAGAGAGCCACGCCAAGTCCAGCCAGTCGTCAACGGAGGGACGGGCGCCGACGGGAATTCTCCCGGCCAGAGCGACCGGGTCCGGGGCTGCAGGAGGTCGTCTCGATTCCATCCCTCACATGATAGTGAAGGCTCACCCTATCTTCGGCCCGTTTCTGTGTTCAGTCGGCATCCCCTCTGCTTCCTTCTTCTGATGTACCTCCCCGCCGGTCGCCTGCCTTCCCCCTTTCTATGGCCTTCCCCTTCCTGTGGCCCTCCCCCTCCTGTGGCCCCCCTTTCTATGGCCTTCCCCTTCCTGTGGCCCGCCACCCTTCCCACAGCCCGCCCCCCTTCTTGCGGCCCTTCCGTCCCTCTGACATCCTCCCTTCATGCCGAAGAAATCGAAGCCCACAGCCAAGACTCGTATCGCCGAACTGCGATCCGAACTCGCCGAGCACAATCACCGCTACTACACCCTGGCCGCACCGACGATCAGTGACCGCGAGTTCGACCTTCTCATGGAAGAACTCCAGGCTTTGGAAACGGCCCATCCGGAGCTGGCGGACCCTAACTCCCCAAGCCGACGCGTGGGTGGAGCTCCCATCGAAGGCTTCCGCACCGTGCCCCACTCGGTGCCGATGCTGAGCCTCGGGAACACCTACTCCGACGACGAACTTCGTGACTTCGACGGACGGGTTCACCGCTTCCTCGACTCCGACGGCAGCGAACCAGTCGAGTACACGACGGAACTCAAGATCGACGGGGTCGGCATCGCGCTTCGTTACCGGGACGGGGGTCTCGAGCTGGCCCTGACCCGTGGAGACGGAACGCAGGGTGATGACATCACGGAGAACGCTCGAACGATTCGCGGGCTTCCGCTTTCGCTGGCCAAGGCGCGCCGCGGCGAGTTGGAAGTGCGCGGCGAGGTTTACATTCGGGACTCCGAGTTCGAGGAGTGGAATCGTCGCCGTGCGGCGGAGGGGCTCTCCCGCCTGATGAATCCCCGCAATTCCGCGGCGGGCACGCTGAAGATTCTCGACTCCGCGGAAGTCGCACGGCGTCCGTTGCGAGTGTGGATCTATTCGGTCATCGACCCGGCCGGACACGGCCTGACCCGGCAGTCTGAAGTCCTCGACTTCCTGAACGAACTCGGCTTCCCGGTGGAGCCGAACCACGGCCGGCACGTCGGAGTCGAAGACACGCTGGAAGCCTGCCGGCTCTGGTCCGAAGAGCGGCGCACCCTCGACTACGGGACCGACGGCATGGTCGTCAAGGTCGACCGGCACGACCTGCAGAGGGAGTTGGGCTTCACGAGCAAGGCACCACGCTGGGGAATCGCGTACAAGTTCGAGACGGCCGAAGCATTGACACAGGTCGAGAACATCTCCGTTCAGATCGGACGCACGGGAAATGCCACGCCCGTCGCCCACTTGGAACCGGTCGAACTGTTGGGAACCGTCGTCAAGCGGGCCACCCTGCACAACCAGGACGAGATCGATCGACTCGGCGTTCGCATCGGAGACTGGGTCGCCATCGAAAAAGGCGGCGAGATCATTCCGAAAGTGACCCGCGTCCTCGAAGACCGGCGCACCGGCAACGAGAAGGCGTTTCGCTTTCCGAAGAAGTGCCCCGAGTGCAGCCAACCCCTCACCCGAGTCGAAGGCGAGGTCGCCGTTCGCTGCACGAACGAGTTCTGTCCGGCCCAGACCAAAGCCCACCTGCTGCACTTCGTGGGAAGGGGCGCCATGGACATCGAAGGCATCGGCGAATCGCTGGTCGAGCAACTCGTCGGAAAGGGCTGGGTCAAAGACCCGGCCGACCTTTTCGCACTGGAGGCCGACCGATTGGTCGAACTCGAACGGATGGGCCCCAAGTCCGCAGCCAACGTTGTGGCAGCCCTGAAAGAAAAGAACCAACCGGCGCTGGGGCGCTTCCTTTTCGCCCTGGGAATTCGCCACGTCGGCGCCACCGCGGGACAGCTCCTCGCAGATCACTTCGGTTCTCTCGACGCACTGCGCGCGGCGTCGACCGAAGAACTGGAAGCGGTGGACGGAATCGGGCCGGAGATCGCCGGATCCGTCGTTCTCTACTTCGCCCGGGAGGAGACGGCACAGCTCCTGGCCCGATTCGAGGAACAGGGAGTCCGCCCGAAAGCAGAAGCGCCCCGCAAGCCTGCGGCGGACGGCATCTTCGCAGGAAAAGTCTTCGTCCTCACCGGAACCTTGGCCAGAAGGACCCGGGAGGAGGCGGGAGCCGCCATCAAAGAACGCGGCGGAAAGGTCACCGGGTCGGTGAGCAAGAAAACCGACTACGTCGTCGCGGGAGAAAAAGCGGGCTCAAAGCTCGAAAAGGCTCAGCAGCTGGGCATCGAAGTCCTGACCGAGGAGGAATTCGAAGCCCGACTCGACTGAGCCGGGCACCTTCACGGCGGAACGGGCTTACGCGCCGCCGGTCATCAGCGCTTCCAGACGGTCACGGTAGACCGTCATGTCGTAGCGCTTCTTAGCTTCCTCGATTCGACGATCCAACTCTTCATTGAGCCAGGCTTCGCGAAGGTTTTCGACGATTTGCTCGCGCGCATCGTCGAATGGAAGCCGCGACGAACGCACACGCTGATTGCACCGCAGGATGGTGAAGCCGTGCTGAGTCCGAACGACCTCGGAGAGTTCTCCGGTCTCCATGTTGGCCGCCCGGTCGCGGAACGGAACCCAGGAGGGATCCGGCGGCGCATCCCGAACGGGAGACAGACCCGTATCGGGGTAGTAGAGGACCCGATCCGAGGATTGCGCCTCGGTTTGGGCGAGTTCGTACCAGCGTATGGGATCCGAGTTGCGGAGGATTTCGCGCACTTCGCGGGCACGCGTCTCCAGGTCGGGCGCAAACGTGAGGAGGCCGTAGGCGACGAGGTCCTCGGAAAGGTACCGCGACGGGTTCTCCTGGTATTCCGCCTGCAACGCCGCTTCGTCGGGCTCGAACTGCGATGCGAGGTACCGGTCCCGGAACTCCGAGATCAGGTGCCGCTCCTTTTGCACTCCATGGTTGGAGACAAAGGGCTCGATGTTCTGTACGCCCATCCGTTCTGCATCCATGATGAAGAGAAGCCTCTGGACGCGTTGCTCGATCTGAAACTTGATCTTGTTGTCCACCCCAACCGTGACCCAGTAGTCGAGATCCACGTCGTTGAGACTCTCCATGAAATCCCGTGCCGAATAGGTCTTGCCATACATCTCGAAGATGGGCTTCCCGGCCTCTTCCTCCGCCAGCAACCAGGCCGGGGCCCGGAATGCCTGGTACTCGATCGTTTCCCCCGCAGACTTGGCCGCATTGATCGAATCCCAGAAGGCCTGCATCGCGGCCTTGGGAATCTGGAAGTTCTCCGGGTGATACACAATGTTCGCTTCGGCCCTCAGACTTTCGACATAGGCCGTGCTGTAGGGGATGTAGTTGAGATCGTTGACGATGGTCTCGGCACGATCTCGGGAGCCCGGGTGCGCATCGTAGTCAAACGGCGTGTACTCGATCACGCGCAGGAAGAAGTTTCCTCGAGCCGTGGCCACCGGGCCGACCACCGTTCCCGGCGGTACGTCGTTGAGGAAGATAGCTCGGAGAAGAGCACGGGCCGCGTTTCCGAGCCCAAAGGTCATTTCTTCCAGGACCTGCCCCTGCGGCCCGGCCCCGGCCGAGAAGCGTGTCGCCACCTCGACGAACTCGCCTCCGTCGAACATGGCCTGCCGGATAGCCTCGAAGTCGGACTGCCGCACTGTCGTTACAAGAACGCGCGCTTCGCGTTCGAGGAGATCAACTCCCTGCTGGCGCTCCTCCGGACTCAGAGCGAAACGCTGACGCCGATGGCCGAGGTAGTCCTGCATGAGCGTCTTCTCATACAGAACGCGGTTGAGTCGTGCGCGCTTCACATCGGGCTCCGGAATCGCGTCCTCGGCCATTTGTAGAAGGACCTGCTTACTGGCCAGCAGCTCGGCAAAGTTGGCCCGTTGGTCCAGGGTCGCGTCCGCGAAGCTGGCTCCCTCGTTGACACGTTCATACTCCGCGGCCAGCTCCGACTCGGTCAGCTTCCAGTCCCCCACGGAAGCGACCACGTTCGGATCTTCGGCGGCGCAGGCGTAAAGAAGCCCGGCCGTCAGAATGAAAAGGGGCAGTAGGCGGCAGTGCCGTCGCGATATCGTCACGTCTCGAAACTCCTTGGAGGCCCGATGGTTTGGGCTACCTGCTACTTTTCGGCTGACAAACCAACAACTCTAGTGGAGGGCCATTACGAGTCGCTAGAAAGAAGTTCGCAGCCGCATATGGACTCGTCCCGACCCGAGAGAACCCCCGAACGGGATCCCGTAATCCACGCTGACCGAGCGGTTCGTGGTCTCATTCGAGATCCCGACGCCCCAGCCGCCGTCCTCCCGTCGCTCCCCGCCCGCGCCCAGAGCCAGGTATGAGGCCCCGTCGACAAAGGCATAGGCACGCCCCTGGTCTCCGGCCAGGGCGACACCGGTCTCCAGCTGTCCGAGAACGAAACGCCGGGTAGCCAGGCTCTCCTCCCCGAAGCCACGCGGCCCGCGCAGTCCACCGATCCAGAGAGCCTCGGAAAGGGGCAAATCCCGGGCCACACCTCCGGAAAGACCTCCACCCCGCGCTTCCGTTCGCAGAACCAGAGTCGGTCCAAAGCGCCAGTAGCGCTCGTAGTTCGCGGTGACGCGGTCCAATCGCTCCCGTCGATCCGGCCCATCTGCCGGTTGGATCCGGCTTCGACCGGTTCGGAACGAAGCCTCGGCCCGGCTCCCGACCAGCCGACCCGGGCGGAGGGTTTCCCAGGCGGCCCCGAATACGGTCGAGACCCGTCGAACGACATCGGAGGGCTCCGCTCCCAGAACCGAACGTCGATACTCCAGCCCAATCGAAACCCTCAGATCGGTCCCGAGGTCTCCAAAGAGCCCACCCTCGAACCGGTCTAAGGTGAAAGTGCTATCTTCCACCTGTTGATGCACTTCCAACTTCGCGCCTACGGGAAGCCTGAACAGAATCGGCTCTTCGTAGGCCAGGTCGAGGCGGGAACGCTCCGCTTCCAGCCGTTCCCAACGAAATGCGAACTTTCGCCCGGTCCCGAAGAGGTTGCCCAGGGCCAGATCGAGGTGGCCGGAGATCTCCTCCCGTTCTCCGGAGTAGCCGAGAGCACCCTCGATCCGGTTGTGGGGCCGCTCCCGAACTCCGTAGTGGATCCGAACCTCCGCCGGACCGAGTGGCTCGAGCCGGGGCTCCTCCACCCTCTGAAAGAGCCCACTCCGCTCCAGACGCCGCTGGCGCCGAGCCAGGTCGGAGTTCCGGAAGGTCTCCCCCGCCTGATAGCGAATCCACCGGTGTAGGAATTCGATCTTCGTCGGACCGCGACCCGGGAACGCCACTTCTTCCACCGTCGTCCGGGGACCCGGGTCGACCCGAAGCCCGGCCCGGAGCCGGCCGTCCTCCACGGTCAGGGCCTCGACCTCGATGATGACGAAAGGATGGCCCGCCTCCGCCCAGGACTCGGCCCATTCCCAGACACGGGACTCGAACTCGTCGCGGTCGAACTCTCCCTGAGGAGGCACCGCCCGAGGCTCGGCCCCGCCGCGAACCCGGACGGACAGCGAGTCCCAGACCGGGACGGCGCCCGCCTCGATCGTAAGAACCGCCGCCGGCATCGCCGGATCGTCGTGACGAAGGACAAGTCGGGCCTCGAGAAAACCTTCTTCCACGAGACGACGCCCCAAGGCTTCCAGACCCGCTCCGGGAATCGATCCCGCTTCGATCCAGGTCCGGCGAATCTCCGAGTCGGAGATCGGACTGTCTCCCTCGATGCGCTCGAGGTCCCAGCGCGATTCACCGCTGCTTTCCGGGTCTCGTGACGGACTGTCGGCAACTTCGACGGCAGGCGCCTCGGCGCCTACAGCCCTGAAGCCCAGGATCCCGATGCCTGGAACCCCGATACCTGTGCCCCCAATGCATGCGATCCCAATGCCCGGCGTGACCAGGACGGCTGCGAGCGGCAACAGAAACGCTACGATCCAAACGAAGTCACGGGGTTCGCCTCCGTGCTCCAGCGCGCCTCCGAGCCTCCACCCACCTCGGCCCTGCAACAAAGGTGTCCGAACCGCCGACCGAGGACGCCCACCGCCCGGTCCCCGATCCCGTTGCGCCCTCGAAGCGCCATTCCGCCGCAACGCCGTCACCATCAGAACGTCGCCTTCAACTCGAGCCGCGAGTCCGTCACGGCCTTCCCGCCGTCCGGGCGGCTCTCCCGGACGAAAAATGAGAGGTCGAGGGCTTCCCGTAACCGAACCGTCGCCAGGATCCGGCTGTTCCAGCCCGGCTTCTCGAGCTCGCGCGAGGCACGCCCCGAGCCCCCACGCCGGCGCAGGGAGGTCCGCGCCGTCCGAACCTCGATTCGGCTGTGGGATCTGGGGCTCCAAATCAGTGACGGAGTTCCGACGACCACGTCGGCACGCTCCGGCGATTGCACCCGGGCCCGACGCCGGTACCGCAGCTCGAATTCCGCGGACAGATTCTTCTGAAGCCGGAACTTCTGCTCACTGACCAGGCCCCGCGTGTCCCAACCCGTTTGCGACTCGCCGGCGCCAATCGAAGAAGACGAGGTCCGCCGGTCCCGTTCCAGTTCCCCTTCCAATTCGTGCGACCAACCCGACGCCGGCCGCGACCGAACCCGTAGGGTCCAGGAACGTGTCGACGTGCGCTCGGAAAAGCCCGACGCCGGTGAGTTCTCCACGCGACGCAAACTCCAACCAAGTCGGGGCGAGAACCAACGCGCGTCCCCGAACGCGGTCCAGTCCGCTCTTTGCAGAACGTCGACCCTTGGAAGTCGTTTCGCTCCCACAAGGACAGGAAGCATGCGCCCCCACAGATACGACGCGGTTCGACCGCTTTCCACCGAGACCGTCCAGTAGTGAACGACACGTGAACTCTGCCAAAGCTGTTTCCACAACGTGGCCTCGTCCGATTCGTCCTCACTCTCTCCGCCCCGACGCGTTTGATCGAGTTCGGTCCGAAACGAAGCGTCAATTCGATTGCGTCGAACGGCGTCCCCCTGTTGGCGGGAAAAGATCTCGTAGTCGCCCACTCCCTGGTAGACACCCAGGGAGTCGTAGTGCCCCTGTCCTTCGCCTACGAACTCGAGCACACGGACGCGCTCACTCTCTTCCTGGGTCGAGAGTTCCCAACGTCCCTCCTGTGACCATGCGCCCCCGCCGTCACGAAAGATCCACCGGACTCTTCCGATCTCACTGACGGTCTCTCCCGGATCCTGGGAAGACAGATCGGTCTCAACCTCCCGTCGGGTGTAGCTCGCTTCTACTGTTTTTCCCGGCCCGGCACGCCACTGGACGTCGCCCGCGTACGTGCGGCCCTCGTCGAAAAGGGTCTCTGCATTCCCGACAACCTGGTGCGTGCGCCGGCGCGTCCACTCCGTTCCGACCTTCCACAAACGAAAGCGTGACCCCGTCTCCAGTCGGCCTCCGACTTCGCGGTAGAAGGTTCCCGCCCTCGACGCTCCCTGCCCGCGCTCGCTTCGTTCGCCGGCGTATCCGATGCGGGAACCGACCCAGGATCCCAACCATTCCACCCGCGCGCGGTCGTTCTCACGCCGGCCTTGTCCATCTCGCCCGGGCAACAGCTGATCCTCGCTGTTCGTCCGAAGAAGCCGACCAGACAGACGCAACGCTCCCCGCCGCGTCTCTCCTTCGACGACAGCTCGACGGGCTTCGAAGTCCACCGTGTTTTCGAGTCGCCCCACTTCGGCGGAAACCCGGTGGACGCCTTGTCGCCACGCCGCGCCCGCGACGACGCGGCGATCTCCCTGCGTCAGGCGCTCCGGGTCCAGGTTCCAATCCAGAGCAAAGAAGGACGGCTCCAGTCGGCCGAGCGCTCGAAACCGGTCGTCGACGTTTCGGAAATCGAGACGAAAGGTCAGACCGTCCTCCCCCTTTCCCGTCAAACGACTGGTGGCCCGGACTTCGACGGCCGTCCCGACGTTGTCCCCGTCGTCCCGGGAGGAGAGCGTGTTCCGATCCTGGTCGGACAGACCAAACTCGCCCTCCAGCGTGAGCGCGCGCCCCCACGAGGACTCTCCCTGCAGAGAAAGAATGGAATGTGATTGCGGTGCGACGAGGTCGCGGGCCGGAAGGAAGTCCCCCTCTCCCTCTCCCACGAACGTGTAGAACACGGTATCGACCCGCGTGGACTCGACGTAGTCGCCATCCCCCACGTCGACCTCTTCGAAGCGAACGAGGAAGTCGCCACCCCCGGGACCGCGGTAGACGAAGAAAGGATTGAAGAGCGTATCGACGAAGACCTGCTCGTATTCGCCCGCTCCCTCGCCGACGAAACGAATCCCAGCGGCCAAAGTGTCCGCCTGATCGCCAACCGCGGCCAGCGCGCGCCGCTCTTCGTCGGTCAGGTCCAAGCCCAGCGGGTCGTCGGCGTCGTCTCCCTCGGTCAGCCACTCGACGGCGAACCCGCGCGACGTCGCGTCATCCGGTGAGGCCGACGCTTCCGCCTGTCCCCATCCTTCGGTGGAGACGCCCGCACGGTAGATGCGCGATCCGAAAGGTTGATCCGCAACCTGATAGTCGACGGCGATGCGTGAGTAGGACGTGATCGGATGCCGACTCGTAAATGTGATCGAGCCGTCGCCGTAGTCGATGATGTAGTCCTCTGACTCACCGCGGGTCATGCGGCGACCATCCAGCCAGACCGCTTCGCTTCCGGCAACCAGCGGCTGGGAGATTCCGGTGTTGTCCCGCGAAAGTACGTACGGACCCTGCACACCCTCCCGTCCTTCGAACTCGAGACTGGCGAACTCTCCCGGCGACGAAGCACCGGCGGCGCGGACGCGAAGACCACCCGCGGAAACCTCACCCTCGACCCCGGCCAGTTGGCGGTAGTAGTCGGCGAAGCGACTCTCCGGCAAACGAAGTTCGAAGTCGCCGAGACGCATGCGGGCACGCGGTCCCTCGACTTCGACCAGGACCCGGTCCAGATCCTGCAGTTCCGTGCTCGTGCCCTCGGGCTGAAGGGGGGTATCGCGATCGGTCAGAACCGCGCGAACGGAGACGTCCCGCCCGATACGCCCGAAGACGGAAAGATCCAAAGATTGACGGAGTGAAAGATCTCGCTGGGACCCAACCTCCACCGAGAACGTCTTACTGCCCGCAATCTGGAGCCGGGCTTGATTGTCCGAGCCCCTGCGTGGATCTGCCGCACCGTCTTCTTCGTCCCGGAAGAAACGTCCGCCCGCACTGTCGGCCGGAGTCCATGCCTCATGCAATCGGAAGAGCCGGGGAAACGACAACGGGAACGCACGGAAGGAAACCTCGATCCGGGTACTTGCGGGAAACGGCTTGAGAAGCCGGAATGTCCCGCGTCTTGGATCGAGCAGGAAGTCGACACCGCGTTCGAGGCCGCGTCGCTCCCCGGTACCCGGGTCCGACCACACCGCTGCGAACGACTCGGGATCGATCCACTCCCGCTCGAGTTCGAATCGGGTCGAGTCCGGATGTATCTCTAGAACGATTTTGACCTCGCTCGCGCTCCAGGATTCGGCCGGGCCAGACTCGGTCGGTCCCGAGTCTCCGAGTGCCCGGCCCGGCGTACCCAACCAGAGGACGGTCATCGTCAGCAGAACCCACGGAAGGACGGAAAACGACCCGAGCCCTGACAGTCCGGGCGGCTGATTCCCTGGAGCGACTACCCGCGACCTCGGGGTCCGGGTCCGGGTCCGGCTCCAGGTCCAGGTCCGGGTCCGGGTCCGGGTTCGGGTCCGGGTCCAGGTCCGGGTCCAGGTCCGGGTCCAGGTCCGAGTCCGGGTCCAAGCCGGCGTACCAACCCGCCGCCGCCGGTTCCGAGACCGTCTAGCGCCCGAGGACGGGAACATGTTCGGCTCCGTCCCACTGCATGCGGTCGACCCGCTCGGCGTTCGGCCGAGACAGGAAGAGTCGTCCCCGGTTGTCGGCCGTCATTCCCCCGATCGGTTCGGGCTCGGCGAAGTCCTTTCGCCAGATCAGACGACCGCCGGGAGCAAACACCCGAAGCCAGTCGCCTTCGGCCGACGCCAGGACCACCTCTCCATCGGGCAGCAGGGCCATATGAGCGGCCCGGTTCCCACGAGGCCGGGAGCCGGGCTCCTCGGCGGTCGCAGCCGACTTCTGTGCATCCTTGTTCGTGCTCGTGTTCGTGTTCGTGTCCGCAGGCTTCACCGGGGCGACCTCGTAGGACCAACTTGGCAACGCGTCTCCCTGGCGTTCGTATGGAAAGACACGGCGACTCAATCCGTCGAGAACCACGACGTTGCCCGCACGTCCCAACGCCATCGTCACCGGCGATCGAAACAGGTTCGCAGCATCCACTCCATCGGTCAGCTCCGCGACGAAGCCGCCGTCCCGGTCGTAGCGAAAGAGGGCACGCCCGGCTCGGTCGAGAACCAGAAGCTCTCCCGTCTTGTCGACCAGGAAATCCACCGCGTCGAGCCCTTCCGTCTCTTCGCGGAGAAGGGAAATGGTCGAGCGGAGTCGGCCATCCAGTCCGAACCGGTAGAGTGTGGCGCGAGCGGCGTCGAGGGCAAAGAGGTCCGGCCCTCGGGTGCGAAGACTCCGGAGCGAAGCAAAGCGCCCGCCTCCTTGAGCGCCCGCGTCAAAGCGGGTCCAGCCCCCGTCATCGGAGTAACGGAAGATTCGACCTTCGAAGAGATCGAGTAGGAAGAGCGTGCCGAACTCGTCCGTGGTCAGGGGACCCGGAACCCAGTCGGTGTCGAGCGCGAGAGGACTGAGCATCTGAAAGCCGACGGTCGGCGACGTCTCAGGCCGGGACACGTCGGGTCGGGGCGCGTCAGACCCGGCCGACTCCAGCCTCGACACGTCGAGCCCGGACGCTTCAGGTCGCGACGCGCTCGCGGCGACCGAAGGACTTCCGAAAAGAAAGACCGCGACGAGGAGCCACCACGCCGACGCCCGGAAGCTCAGGGCAGCCTCCGCTCCAGCGCGAACCGGGTGGTCAGTTCGCCGTCCCGGAAATCCGGGCCGATCTCGAATCCGTAGCTGGAGTTTCGCAGGCGGTTGGAAAGAAGCACCGCATCGATCATGGAAACGAGACGATTGGCCACCGCCAGTCCCACCATGTTGCGGCTTTGCTTGAACGAACTCTGGGCTTCATTCCGCTTCTCGCGGTAGCGAAGCCGCGCCGCATTGGATTGCCAGTCCCAGGTCTCGGCTCCGGTGAGCTGATTCGACATGAAGTACTCTTCCCGCGCCGCCGGATCATCGGGATGGGCGATGCGGGCCTCGCGGCGAACGATGATCTCGTTGTACAGGTCGCTCGACGGCCAACCGGCAATGAGCTTGTAGAAGTCGTCGTCGCTCTTGGCGTCGGCAGGAAGGCCTGCAAAAAGCTCCGCCATCTCGACGTAACTCTCTTCGCGGTTCTCGCCCTGGACCCGGTAGACGGCGAACCCCGTCCAGAAGGCGAGTTCGGCCACCATGAAGCCGGTCCCGCGTGTCTTGTGTCCCAAGTCGTAGTGAGCGAGCCCAGGTAACAGAATCGAATAGAGAATCGCTTTGCGATTCGGAGATGAGGACGAGGCTTCCGCCTCCGTCACGCCCCCCACCTGAAGGGAAAGAGCCGGGGTGACACCGTCACCGACGGAACCGAAACGAGCGAGGTTGGGAATCGTAGTGGAACGACTCGCAAAGTCTGCCAAGGGCGACGGGGTCGACTCGGCGAAAAGTCCCGTTGGCGAGTGCGTCGCCGCCTCGATCGGGCCCGCAAGAAAGGCGAACGCCGCGCAGCCGCAAACCAACGACAGAAACGAATGGCACGTTCGGCGCGCGACTGTAAGAGGAGACTGGCTCTTCGGCGAAATCACGGGATCTCCTTCACCAGCCGGAACTCGGCACGTGTCGTCTCCCCGAGAAGGTCGACATCCCCGTGCAACCGCAGTCCCGGATTGCCCTCGCCCCGGTTGCGGCTTCGAGCCACGCGAAAGGCATCGACGGCACTGACCACACGGTTGAGCACCATGACACCAAGGGCAAAGCCGGCCTTGTCTTTGAGATCGTTGCTCTTGGCACGTTGGGATCGATAGTCGTCCCGTCGTGGATTCAGCACATCCGGATTGTCCGGATCGAAGTTCGCTTCAAAGTCGTCCCAACCGCAACGGTAGAGATCGCTGGTGGCCAACTCTTCGTAGTACTGCTCCAAGTCGCCGCTCTCGTAGGCACGAATCAATGAGTCAGCTTCCGCTGTCCAAAGACAGCCGTCGGATCCGGCCGAGTCCCGGAATCGGTCATAGTCCCAGTGGCGGCGCGCAAAGGCTTCGAACTCGCCTTCCTTCTTGTTTCCCGCGTCGATGTAGGAACTGCGCGCGAACCAGGCACCGGCTTCGATGGCGAGGAAGAGGTAACCGCGTTGGTTGCCGTTGTAGAGTTGCCCCGCTCCCGGCAGGACCGCAGACATGAGAAAGGCCACCCCCGGCGCCCGAACCGGCGCGGGGTCTGTGGATGACAGACGTCCGGACTGTTGCCGAAATGCGTCTTCGATCTCGAAACTCGCCCATCCAACGGCCGGGATCGTTTTCGGGCTCAAGGGGCGCCACTCCAAGGCTCGTTCGTCGAGCCCACGCAAAAAGGTGAGATCCTGTTCGGCCGCGGACACCTTGGCCGTTTCGCCGCCCTGGGCTCGGTGAAACGGAGAAGCCCAGGCATTGACGTTCAGTGTCACAAGGGCGAAGGCCGCGAGGAGTGAGCACGACAAAGTCCTGTCAATCAGCCCCACACCCAGAACGGGACCCAGAACGGGGCTCAAAACCGGCCCCAGAGCCGTACTCGCAACAGAATTCCCCGAAGACCTATTCGGATGAGCTTCCTTCCGGTTCTCTCGTTCCATCAACGGTCGCCGTGATGTCATGTCGTCCCTCTCCCCGACCCTCATCGGACAATGGCGATTCTCTCGAATCGTTCGAACCCCAGTTCGGGAACGCGAATGCGCACGTGATAGAGACCCGAGGCCAGATCGGACAGGTCCCATTCCAACTGGTTGCCGGCGGCGCCGGGACGACCGCGCAGACGCGTGGAAGCTACGGACCGACCGTCCAGATCAAAGGCCTCGAACTCCAGGTCCCGAGACGTATCCACGACGAAGCGCACCGTCAGCGCGTCACCACGAAGCGGATTCGGGTAGAGCCTCAGGTCAGCCAGGTCTTCCGTCGCGACCTGAGCTTTCGGCAACTGCGACGTCGGATAGACAGAGGAACGCTCGATGTCGAAGCCCGGTCGCGCAAAGAGCCCGGGATTCCGGTCCAGGGCCAGGCGGGCGCGAATGGCGCTCAAAGATTCCACGGTCAGGCCGGTATCCGAGTCCGTGAAGTCGAGGTTGCCCACAGCCAGGCGAGGGGACGCGTCCACGGTCGAAGGCAGGAAGTGCGGTCCGTGAAAGCCCAGCCCACCGAACGAAAGAGGGAATCCCTCGGCGTTCTCGCCTTCCTCGTTCAAAGCCAGAAGGAAGCCGTCCCCGCGGTGGACGAAAAGGTGAGGAACACCGTCACCGTCATGGTCGAGGATTCTTGGACCCGCCCGTTGTTCCAGGAGCTGTGTATCGTCCTCGCTCCAAACCGAACGCGGCCACCCGATGTCGGACGTGCCCTGCGCACTCACTGAGTGCAGGGTCCCCGCCACATCGAGGATGAAGAACTCGAGTTCACCATCCCCGTCCAGCTCGCCGACGATTGGGAATCCGACCGGATCTTCGTCCATCAGGTAGGGCCACCCTTCCGAGGACTCGCCGGACACGTCGGTGTGGTCGATGGCCCCGTCTTGCCAAACGAAGTAGAAGCTGAGTTCGTTTTGCTCGTCCGGGACGGCCAGAAGAGAGTGAGCCGCGACGCCCGGGCGCAAGGTCGAAGTCCAGGAACGGCTGGAAGGATTGTTCAGATCGAAGGCTCCGGCCCGCCCTTCGTCGGAAGCCCAGAATACGGTCCACGGCTCTCCCGGCGCGGGGCGGCCGCACCCCAATGCCACGATACCGTCGGATCCTCCGGTTTCGAAAACCGCTTCGACCGGTTCGTCACCCCGAGTCCCCAGAGCACGGATTCGCCCATCCGAACATCCGACCAGAATCAGGCTGTCCGCAATGACCGGCGTCGACAGGACCTGGGTCACGGGATCGCCGATTGGCCAGACGACCTCGGTCAGCCCGAGACGGTTGAAGACGTTGACGCGGAAGTCGGTCGTGGCGGCAACGATCGGCGCCCGCCCTTCTTTGCCGAGGAAGTTCTCACTCGCCGCCAACCCGGCTTCCATCGTGTCCGGCAGAAACGCAAAGGTCGTGACCTCTTCGCCGATCGATCGCATCTGCGCCAGGATGGGACCGATGCTGGTATCGACGGCCGGGAAGATGAACGCCGGGCCCGTTTCCTCGTCGTCCAGCGTGACGACCGCGCACTGGTTGTCGAAGGCGTTGGCCGCAACGCGCACGGGCCAGCCACCGGGCGAGAGGAACGAGTTGACGTTGACCCGCATGCTCATTCCGATGGAGTCGAGCACGACCATGTTGATCCCGGTCCTCGTACCGTCATTGGTCTCGGAGGACGGAATCGTGTCCTCGCCCAGCAGGTCGTATCCACCTTTGAAAAAGGGATCGTACGGCCCGCCGAGAAACTCCGATGACGATGTACCGATGTCACGAATGCCGTCCGCTTCGACCACGGCCACACCGGGACGGCTGAAGAAGATGTTGAGACCGCCACCGGCCTGGGAAAGGCCCGTGTTGATCGCCAGGAAGTCGACGTGCCACGCAATCAGGCCTTCGCCGGGGATGAGCCAGTCATACTCGAGATAGGCCAGACTGTCGGCCAACGCCGTGGAATCCGGTTCCGGTCCGAGAATGACACCCGTCTCAGGGTCCTGCCGAACAATGACCGTGCTGTCTCCGTTCAGATCGAGAAAGCGGTTCTCGAGCAGGAGGTACTCGGAGATGTTGAGCGGCACCTGAACGATGTCGTTGTCGAGTTGAACCGTCTCGAGCGTTGCCGAGACCTGGGTTCCTTCTCCGCCCAAACGCTCGCCGACATCGACGAGGTCGCACGCCTCCGGAAACCAAATGGTCTTGTGGAACGGATCGATACTGGACGGCAGCGTCCCGCGGATAGCGCGGTTGATTCCCGGATTGTCTTCGTCCTCGACCAACGCGAAGAGGTTGTCTCCAGAGTCCATGAGGCTGTACGCACCAACCACCGGCAAGCCGACCCGAACGTCGTAAAGATCGAAGAAGCCCAGCTGGTGACCGAACTCATGCGTGACGACTCCGTTCAGCGCGCCCTCGAACCGGTCCTGGCTGACCGTCTCCGGGACGACCATGACGAACCCAATCTCGACCGAGTCCTGAACGACGAAGGGTTCGACGACCCCAAGGTTGAAGCTCGGAATGTCCCAGGGGGAATCGCGGTTGATGTCGCCCTGAAAGTCCGGACCGGCGTGGAAGATGACAAAGCTTTCGTATAGAGAGAAGTCGATGACGTCGCCGTCTTCCTCATCCGCTTCGACCAGGCTGTCACCGACCAGATCGATGGCATGCTGCAGCACGTCGGGGTTGCTGTTGCTGAAGATCCAGGGTCCGTACTTGAACGTGTCGTCCAGCACATAGGCAGCATCGTTCTCTTCGGGATAGATGTCGTACTCGAGGACGAGCGCACCCTGCAGCTGGGACTCGTAGTAGCGCTTGAGCGCATCCATGTGGCGCGAAAAGAACTTCTTGTCGTGAGGCGGCGGATCGAACTGAATGTCGGTGGAGTCCCGCAGATCGAAGCGGCCGTTGCCTGAGCTGCGCCCGCCCGGGGTGTCCTCCTCGAACTCGACGCGAAGGACCAGAATGCGGACCGTGTCCGCAGGTGCTCCGACTCCGCGCGCGGCCGCACCTTGGATTTCCGCTCCGAGTTGACGTGTGTCGCCCATCGACAGGAATCGCTCGAGCTGCCGGTGGCGCTTCGCGGAGAGCGCATTCGGCGGCAGAGTCCCATTCGGATCGAAGTTCATCTTGGCCGGAAGACGTCGTGCCCCCGGAGCCGCGCGAACGTGCTCGGGCTTGCGGGGGCCATCATCGATGAGGAGACACGGAAACGACTGCGGACTGAATTCGGAAGGAAGACGCCCCGAGACTTGAGGCGTCGCAGAACCGGAGAGCGTCAGCCCATCGTCACCAGGACGCTGTTCCGAATCGCTTCTCGGATCGACCCGATCGGACTCGATCTGACCGGCTTCATCCGCCGCCGCCGTCCGTGACGTTTCCGGAGGAAGCTTCTTCAGTTTCAGGCTGTGGGATTCGGCCGGGTGGTGACCATCGACCACCAAAGAAGAAAGCAGAAGGAATCCGGCCAAGATCCCCCCTGCCCCAGAAATCGGTCGCAAACTTTGCGGTCCCCTCTCCCCTAGCGGGCCACGGTCCGAAAGAGGTCTAGAAGTTGTACGAGATCGAGAACTTGCTCACGCGGTCAAGCGATCTCGCCTGCGGAACGCTGGCATAGTCCGCGGTAAACCGACCGATGCCGAAACCGGCGCCGAAGGTCGGGTCGCGAATGTCACCGTCTTTGTCGTGGATGTAGCCCGCCCGAAGGGCAAACGAATCCTGGTACCGGACCTCGGTTCCGCCGTTGAGAATCGGAGTCTCGTCGCTGTAGACGAGCGACTTGTTGAAGTCACCGGCGAGGATGACGTTGAAGTCGCCGGAGGAAACGACGCGGGCGCCGAAGCCGATCTTGAGGTTCCGGCCGATGGGGTCGGCTTCGTCCTGATCGATGTAGGCGATGTCCGGCCCGAGATTCTGAACGTTGACGGCAAAGTTGATCGGGATGTTGCCCAACATGGGCGTGCCCTTGAAGCGATAGAGGAGAGCCAAGTCGGCGCCGAAGGTGTCACCGCTTCCCTGCTCGCCATTCTCCGTGGCCCAGCGAGGCGCCAGGTCGACGTAGACATACTTCAGGGTCATTCCCGCAGCCAGTCCCGGCGCGAGCTCCGTACCGATGGAGATCTGCGGGGAGATCTCGTAACTCGTGAAGTTTCCGAGGCTGACTCCGTCTCCCGTCACGGCCTCGCTCTCTCCGTAACCGAGGTAGACGATGGAAGCGCCGATGCCTCCCCAACCGGGCAGGTGCATCGAGTAGCCGAGGAACTCGTAATAGACGTCGTCGGCCAGGTCCGGAACGAGCTTGGCGTGCATGAGGGAAAAGACGTGGTCACGTCGCCAGGCCAAAGCGGCCGCGTTCCACCAGTTTGCCGTCGCGTCCTCGGGCAGGGCGACGAAGGCGCGGCCCATTCCGTCCGCGCGGGCGCCGGGCGTGATGTTCAGGGACTGGGCCCCGGAGGTTGTTTGGGCTTGGGCGTCGGAAGCCCAAAGGGCAGCGGAACCTAGGAGGGCCGCCAGCCCTACCCATCGCAGTTGTCTCATATTCGGGTCGCACTCCTCTTCGAGGTTTAGGCGCGCAGGGTCATAGAACTCGCCCGGTCGTCCCCTGGCTGAGGGATTGTAACCCCACAAATCCCAAGGGTTCCGAAAACTTCTGATCCGAGTCCGTCAGGCGCCCTGCCCCGGCCAGCAGGACAAGGGTCCGGCCTTCGGATCGCATGGTCAAGGAGATTTCCCCCGGTCCCCTTCCAGGACGTCGGCCGAGTCCCGGTAGGCCCGAACGGTCGCCCGCATGGCTCCGTCGTCCGGATGGTTCCGGAGCCACGTCTCGAGGACGTCGACGGCGTCGTGCTTCCGGCCCATATCCTTCCAATAGAGCGAGAACAAAGCCCGGTGGAGTTCAAAGTCCTCCGGGAAGCGTTGCAGGCCTTCGACATAGACGGCCTCCGCCCCGCCCCAGTCGGCCTGGAGCTCGTGGGCGAGACCGAGGTATCCGTACAGACCCGGATCGTAGTTTCCGGCCGTGATCAGATCGGCGAAGACCTCTTCCATCTTCTCGTGATCGCCGATGCTTCGGTACATCAGTCCCAGCGTGTACTTGACGGCGGTCGCATGCGGAGAGATCTGTTCGGCCCGCTGGGCCATGTCCAGCCCGAGATCGGGGCGTCCACGCTGCAGAAGCTCGCGGGCGATGGTCAGGTGGGCCGCGGCATAGTTCTGGATGAGGCGCGTGGAGTTCGGGTCCTTGTAGACGGAGTCGTCATGCTGGCCATCCTCGGTCAGAATCCCGCGGTAGCGAAAGGTCTCGGTGAGAAGTTCCACGCTCCTGTCGATAGCGACCCGCGTGTCGTCTCCCTTCGGCTCGTCAAGGCGGTAGACCACGCCTTCATGGACGAGCCGGTTGTCGAGTCCCATCAGGTCCGGAACGGTCAGGGCGATGTAGATGGGCCGACGGTCGTACTCACGCTCGATGATGCGGGCCACCGCCACGTCCTTGGCCAGAAGTTCGGCGTCCAGGGTGCGGACGTAGGGGCGGAGCCCCGTGTTGTGAAGGTAGGCCTGGAAGTTCTCGCGCGGAATGTGGCCCCGGTAGTGCCCTGCGGAGTATGCCGAAAACTGTGCGACGATTTCCGTGTACTCGTCGTCCCAGCCGATATCGACTTTGGGTTCGAGATCACGCAGTTGTCTGAGATACCAGTCGGTGTTGAGCAGGCTCAGATTGATGACACGGATGTCCTTCCGCAGCCCTTCCACTTCCTGCACGTACCAGAGCGGGAACGTATCGTTGTCCCCGTTGGTGAAGATGAGCGCGTCGGGTTCCAGCGGCGCGAGCACGTTGTAGGCAAAGTCGGCCGCAACGAAGAACTCCGTTCGGTCATGGCTGAACCAACCGTCGGAGGCCCGGGCCACGGGAAGCCAGAGAAAGAGGACGGCCAGGACCGCGGTCACGGAGGTCCGGACAGCCCCACCGGCGCGTTTCAGAACCGACCAGGCTTCCAACAGAAGATGCGAACAGCCGAGTCCGATCCAGATGGTGTAGAACTGGAACGAAGCGACGAAGAAGTAATCCCGGTCGCGCACCTCCGCCTCGCGGAAGTTCAGGTAAAAGACGAGGCCGATGCTCATCACGACATAGGTGATGAAGAGCAATGCAAAGTCCTTCCGACGGCGAATGGCCTGTCCGACCAGTCCGACCCATCCGAGGATGTAGGGAATGCCCCAGGCGAATCGTTTCGGTTCGAAACCTAGGTCGTACTGGTCCCGCGCATAGTCGAAGAAGTGCCTCGTGAACTGGATGTCGATCGGGGCTTTGCGGAAGGTGAATGGATTCGGCGGTTTGTACTGGTCGCGAATCAGCACTTTCCAAAGGTTGGCCAAGTTGCTCGGGTCCGCTTCGTTGATGGCCACGTCCGAGTTCGCGCGGATGAGCAGAAAGATGTGCGTCGAGATTCCGAGGACGGAAACGATCAGGCACCAGGTCAGAAGGCCGCGCATCCCGAACACGGGAAAGTTGACCTTTCCGCCCGAGACTTCCTGGGCAATGGTGATGATGCACAGAATGAGGACGAGCCCGAAGACTCCTGCGTAGATCGGACCCAGCGTCGGCAGCATCCCCGGATGGAGAACCACGACCGTCCCGGCGACGAGCAGCGCCCCCACGACCGACTCTCCGAAGAGGCGTCGGTCGATGAGAAGTGCGTAGAGAATGATCCCCGGTAGGACAAGGAACGTTCCGAGATGGATCCCCATCGACAGACAGATGATGTAGTAGAGCAGCAGGAAGAGACCCATGCGCCGACTGCGATCGCCCGGCCGCGCCCATCGTTGCACGAAGTAGAAGCACAGGATCATGATGAGGTTGGAAAGCGCGTAGACCTCCGCCTCGATCGCGTTGTCCCAGAAGGTGCGTCCGAAGGCGGTGAAGCCGGCCGCCACCACTCCCCCGACCATGCCGATCCAGATCGGGGCCTTGCTTTCACTGGAACGAACCCAGTTGCGAAAGAACTCGAGGACGACGAGGAAGGTGAAGGCCGCGGCCAGGGCCGAGGCCACCCCCGAGAGGAAGTTGACTCGCGTCGCCACCTTTTCGAACGTCGGAATGAGAGAGAAGACTTTCCCGATGATGACGTAGAGCGGGGTTCCCGGTGAGTGCGGGATCCCGAGGATGTGGGAAGTCGCGATGAACTCCCCACTGTCCCAGAAGGGAACGTCGATGGTGACCGTGAACGCGTAGACGGTGGCCGTTGCCAGGAAGACGAGGACCGCTCCCCAAAACCCTACGCTCGTCCGCCAACCCGCCATTCAGTCCCCTTCTTTGTCCTGCGCCGTCCTGCGCCGCGTCCCGGGCCTTGGCTATCTGGAAACGACCAGCCGACCGATGGTCGACTGCGACGCTCCCCCGGCCGACGTGGCCTCGAGTTTGTAGAAATAGACGCCGTTGGCCAGCCCGTCGCCGTCCTCATCGCGTCCGTCCCAGGGAATCCCCTCGTCGGCCAACTGGTTCGGCGTGAGGAAGCCCCCCTCCAACGTGCGGATCTTGCGACCCCGCAAAGTGAAGATCTGGATTTCTACCTCGGACGCCTCCCCAATGGAAGCATAGAAGCGCGTCGAGCGTTCCATCGGGTTGGGAAGGTTGAAGACCTGCGACAGCCCAAGCCCGAATTCTCCGGAACCGGAGAGGGCAAAGTTCAGCCGGACTCCCGATCGATTGTTGACGTTGTCGGAAGCCTCGAGAACCAACTCGTACCGTCCTTCGGGCAGATTCGAGGGCAACGGGTGTTCGAGGGTCGCCTCCCGAAAATCGTTTCCGAAGACAACAGAGTTGGAGATGTCCTCGGCGAAGATCGTCTGCCCGTCCTGCTCCAGCCGAAAGACGACGGAGCGCGAAGGCACGAGCCCGGTCACATTGATTCCGCTCGCATCCTGCAGAGACGCCGTGAAGACAGCCTCCGGCGAAACGGTAGTTCCGCCGGAGACGAAGCCCAGTTGCAGCTCCGGACCATCGACGTCATCGGACGGCGGCGGCGTAGTCTCGGGAACGGTCAGGCTCGGCAGGGAACCCGCGGCGTCCCGGGTTCCGTCGTCCGCATACACGTAGAGACGGGCCGCACCGCGATCGCCGGTTCGGAGCGCCGCCGGAGTGAAGAGGGACGCGTCAAATCGTCCGCCTTGGACCGTGGCCCGACCTCGATAAATGGTCGCACCTGGGAGTTGATAGTCGTTGCGAGTGTCGTTTGCCGTGGGTTCGCGCACGATCTCGGAGTCGAAGAGTTCGACCCAGGCCTCGCCGTCGAAGTCTTCCGCCACCTCGCCGTCGGCTCCGAAGATGCGTCCGGACACCTGAACCGGGGTTCCCCGTGGAAGAACACCGCCGAGAGGATCACCGTCCAATGTCTTCAACTCGACATCCATCTCGTGCCCGGGGGCGACCAGAGCAATGGCGGGGTCACCGTGCATGGCATACCGCCGCTGGTTGAGCCCGGTGTTGTTGAGCAGAAGCTTCCCCACCGCCGCAGCTTCCCCCATCGGCCGGCTGTTGCTGGAAAGACCGTCGGGAAAGCACCGATCGAAGAAGAGTTTGTTCATGTCGGCGTTACCCTGGGCGAAAGCAACAGCCGACGCGGAAAAAACGACCGGAGATCCCCCGTTCTCGTAACGGATCAGAGCCTCGGCCAATCCCTCACCGGACGAGTCGTACTTTCCGATGGAACAGGATGCCGTCAGGAACAGGAACATGCGGTCGGGGTTGTCGAGGCTGGCAACGGACGAGACGTCGAAGATCCGTTCATCCGAAACTTGCGTCTCTCCCCCATGGCCGGTGTAGTTGACGACCAAAGTGCCGGCGTTCATCGACCCCAACAGGTCGGCCGCCGACGCCGGCTTGTTCGTGAAGATGCACTCCGGACCGTACTCGTAGAGGTAGTTCTTTTTCAGGTCCATCGACGCTGGAAAATACTCCTCCAACTGCTCCGTTTGGCGCATGTGGAGAAAGCCCAGGTCGTCGGAGATGGTTCCCTGGCAAACGTCGTCGGCGACGAGCGTAATCCGGTTGCGCCACGGCCCGAAGTCCGACTGCTGCTCGTAGCGAATCGTCTTTTCAACCATGGTCCGCGCTTCCGCCGGCGTCCGGGCGACGAGGCGACCCAGAAACATGTCCATTCCAACTTCCCCGGGCCCATCGAGCAGCACCAGGTAGTCGTCCGAGGAAAACCTGGGGTCGTAGATCGTGCGAACGAAAATGTTGTCGAAGTAGCGGATGTAGGTCGGAACGAAGTCCGGCGAGTCTTCGACGACGAGACCCCGATGGTCCCGGTGCGCGTCTCCCATGAGCAGGGCGTAGGCCGGGCCGTCCTCCGGGTTCCCGCCGGTCCACTGGTCCCGAGCAAGCTCGAAGAAATTCCGAATGGCGTTCGGATCTTTGCGGCCGAAAGCGAACTCGTCGTAGACCTGCTGGACATCGACGACGGCCACGGAGGCAGTGGCCCGATCCGGGAAGTTCGAACGACGATACTCGGCCAGGTCTTCGGCTTCGTCGATGAAGTCCCCGTGGGTGAGGATGATCATCTGCACCGCGTCGGTTCTCTCTCGCAGATACCCGCCGACCGGCTCCGACTCGAGCGTCAGTTCGGGACTCCGCATGGCGTCGTTCTGGGACGCGACCAGGCGCGCGGGCTCGTCGCGCGAAACGTCGAAACGGAACTGCAGGGTCGACCCAACCGCGCTCCCCTCGATCAGGGACGGTCGTCTCGGGTCGGTGGCGTCCACGACCCGGACATCCCCCGGATCGGAAAACTCCGCAACTTCGAAGGACTGCGGACCGACGACTCCACCGAGAAAGGTGGCGAGTCGACCGTCCCGGGCCCGGAGTTCACGTGTGTAGGTCATCTCGATGAACGCCAGGTAGACGATGTCGAGGCGTGAGATGGTCGCGTCGGGATGCGCGCGGCCGATCAGCTGGAAGACCTGCTGGTCCCCCGGCACCAGCTGGGTTCCCATGGACTCGACGTCCTGACGCCTTCGCTCATCCCATTGATACCGGCCCAGGGTCTCGCCGTTGAGGACCAGCTCGAGGTCGTGGTCCGGGGGTGCCGGGACCTCGTCACTGTCCGGATCGTTGGCGCCCCAGAAGCGGGCAAAGACTTCCACGGGTTCCGTGGCCACCGGATCCGGAATGCTGACGGTCACGTTTTGGAACTCGTCCCGGACCTCGGTCGTCACGAGTTCGCGCCACCAGAACATCTCCCAGTCCGCCGAGTCGGGCGCCGGATTTTCCCGCTGGCGCGCATCGAAAAACTCATTCCCTTCATGGTGAACGCGGTCTCGAACGGAGCGCACGAACGGGGCTTGGGCACCGGATCCATCGACGACGGCCATGCGCACAGGCTCGCCCTGGAACGTCCCTCCCCATGTCATCCAGTACGTCGACTCGTTGGCGGAAGGGTCACGATAGAAGTCTTCCAAGCCGGGCCGATCGACGCCCTTGTTCGAGAACCAGTCATCCGGTCCGTGACCGAGGAAGATCAGTCGGTCGGAAGGATCGAAGACTCCATCCTCGAGTCCTTCGGTCATGACGGCGATTTCTTCCATCCAGCCCGGCGCGTCGGCCAGAAAGGCATCATCCGGGATCACGAGTTGCGTCCCGGTGAAGACACGGATCGATGACGGATCGGAGATGTCCGACAGATCGATCCCAATCCGCTCGAGATCGGTTCCAGCCACCGCGTACAGACCCTCGACCTGTGTGGTCATCCGAACCCAGGGCGCAGACGTGCTGGAAAAGTAATCCCCGTCCCCGGCCAGGGCGGGTTGCGCCTCGGCGGGAACCCGGCGCCACCCCTTGCCGCTTTCGTAATTGAGAAAGGCCGCTTCGTAGAGTGACTCGTAGCCGTCTCTTCCGGACTCTGCACGAGCGCGGGAACGGGCGTCCGCTTCCGCGTCGATCCCGCCTTCGATGACGACGGTCGCCCTGACGGAAACCAGGGCCTCGATCTGACCACCGGTCGTGAGCCTCCACGGGGTCACGCCGAGCGGGACTCCAAACTGCTGACGAACGTAGGTCGGCTGGCCCGCGGAAACGACCGGCCCCTGCCAAGCGTCGGGAAGTCTCGGATCCGGAGGGAGAGTGAGGTCCGGACGCGGCTCCCACCGGGCGTCCCGAATCTGGATATCGGCGATGCCCCCGCCGGGTGGGACGGCGATCCAGGTCGTGGGCCGATTCACGGACGGGAACCGTCCCTCTGTCTCGAGCCCGTTCCCGAAGCCGGCCGAAGCCGCTTCCGCCCCGTCCCAGGCGACTTCGAGTGTCGAACCGGACTCGCCGACGACTCGGAACTCCGCCCGGACCGACGAGGATCCGAGACCGACGAGCACGAATGAAAGGAGTGTGAGGAAAGAAAAGAGGATGTGTTTGGATCTCATGGATTCTCCCGCAGACGAACCTGGAGACGGGCGCCTATACTACTGGGCTGGTCCAGTGGGCTGGTCCAGGACACGGTTCTTCCGCAGGGCCTCCTTGCGAGGCTAGCAACGGGAAACCTCAACGTCAACGGAGCCCCGAACGGTTGTAACCCTTCGGATGGATACAGGTTTCCAGCAATAGCGTGACGGAAAAAGGGCGAGCAGAAGCTCGGAAACGACGGCGCCCCGGGCGGGAGATCTCCCGAGCCTTCAAGAGACGGACTCTCCCCTGGATCACCCAATGGCTGGGAAACTCCTCCGGAGGCGGCCGCTCTGTGTTCCCTCCCCGCCCCAAATCGCGGGTTCTGATCGTTCGCCAGGACAATCGACTGGGAAACCTGGTGCTCCTGACGACGTTTCTGCGCAGCTTGCGCCAGGCCCTGCCCGAGGCCCATCTGACGCTGCTTACGGGCGAAGCCTACGGCGGAATCCTCCAGGATTGGCCCTGGGTCGACGACTGGATCATGCAGCCCAAACGCCGACATGCCCGGGAGCCTTGGCAGTTCCCCGGTTGGCTGCGTGGAGTTCGCTCCGGGAACTGGGATCTGGCCCTGGAAATGTCCAACCACAACACGCACTCCTACTACAACTGTGTCCTGACGGTCGCCTCGGGGGCGCCGGTCCGGATCGGATTCGACGAACCCCGGAACCAGAACGTACTGACCCACTCCGTGGCGGCTCCGGACCCGGTCTGCCCCTTTGCCCTGGCTCCCCTTCGAATTCTCGAGGCCATGAAACTTCCCGTCGCGGCGGCCGCACCCTCGGTTCCACTTCCTCGAGCCGCGGACGGGTCGGATTGGCGCCCGCCGAACGGACTCGAACTGCCACCGGAGCCCTTCGTGGTGTTGCACGTCGGCGGCCGGGGCGCCAAGTCCTGGCCCCTTCAGGCCTGGCGGGACCTGATTCCGGAGCTGGCCCGGGAAACGGGGCGTCCCCTCGTCCTGATCGGCGGTCCCGACGAGGTGCCCCAGATGAAAGCGCTTCGGGCGGAGGTGCCGTCCCAGGCCACGGTCGCGCCTCCTCTGGACACGGACGATCTGGCCCAGTTTCTTCACCGAGCCGCCTCCTACGTCGGCTGCGATACCGGAGTCATGCATCTGGCGGCGGCCGTCGGTACGCCCACGGTCGCACTCTTCTTCCGGTCGAACCCGTACCACTATGGGCCCCTCGGGGAAGAGCACCAGGTCGTGCTTCTCTCCAACCCCTACGAAGTCGAAGAGTCCGCCTGGGCGGGATCGTTCTTCGGCCTCCGTCGGGCCGGACTCCACGTCAGCCTGGCGAGGGGCGAAGCGGCCCGCTCCGGACAACCCGAGACCGGTGCTTCGGCGCGAGCCGCGGTCACCCGGGCCGTTCAAGCCGCACTCACCCCGCGAACCTGACCCTGATCTGGCTTCCCCTACGGGGCGAAGACCAGCAGATAGGTGATGAGGAGCCCGAACGAGACCGACGTCGTCGCGACGAATCGGGCCATGGCGTCGTGATTCTGGTACTCGTCATTCTGCAGGAAGCGAGCTTCCCATCGGCGCAACGCCACCTCCGGTCCGAGAACTCCTACGAAGAGAAGGATCGCCGGAGCCGCTCCAAAGGACTTCCACAACGTGACGGCGGCCAGACCGGTCCCCAACCACAAGCCGAATTCCGAAACCCGAAACGCGGCCCGCCATCCGTAGCGAACCGCGATCGTCTCGTCCCCCCGGTCGCGGTCCTCGCGAATCTGATAGACCTGGGTCAGAGGAAACAGCCCGGTCGGAACGACCAAAGCCGCCGCGCCGGCCCACGCCCTCACTCCTTCCGTAATCGAGCCGATGTCGCCTCCACCGGCGAGGAAGCCGCTGACGAACGCTCCCCCGCCGTGCCCAACGGTGACAAGAACAAGGCTCGGCCAAAGCCGGCTTTTGATCCGCACGCTGGGATGGGAGTAGGCCCAACTCACTCCGATGAGGAAGAGATGGACGACGGCGTAGGCCGGCCCGATGAAAACCACCGCCAGACCGCCTCCCACGAATTGCAGAAGGTAGGCCGCGACCAGGTCCTGCGGCGTCACGCGACTCGGGTGGCGAAGAAACGCGACGGGGCCTTCGTCCCGATCGTAGAAGCTGTTGATGACGGTGGCCCCGCCTCCCAGTGAGACATGGAAGACGAAGAGTCCGATCAGGAAGGCCCAAAGTGAGAACTCTCCAGCCCCCGAACCGGAGAACACGGAACGGGCGAAGAGCGCTCCCCAAAGAAAAAGAGGCGCAAGGACGAGCTGGAATGGAAGGCGAAGATGAGTCAGAAAGCGGGCAGGGGCCAGGGAATCCAAGATTGCTCCGCGTGATGGCCGACGGTAAGCCTGTCGCCTGAAGGACTAGCCCGACGTCTCTTCGAACGCCCCCATCTTCAGGTACTTCTGAAGGCGTTCTTCCAGAAGTTCTTTCGTCGGGATGCGGGCCAGCACGGCCAGGTGTTCCCGAATCTCGACGCGCAGCGTCTCGGCCATCGTATTCAGGTCCCGATGCGCACCGCCCAAGGGCTCCGGCACGACCCGGTCGATGACGCCGAGATCAAAAAGCTCCTGGGCGGAGATGCGAAGCGCGGCCGCCGACTCCGGGGCCTTGGAACGGTCCTTCCAGAGAATCGCGGCACATCCCTCCGGCGAGATCACGGAATAGACGGAGTTCTCGAGCATGAGGACCCGGTCACCGACGGCGATGGCAAGCGCACCGCCGGATCCGCCTTCCCCGACGATGAAAACCAGGGTCGGCACTTCCAGACGAGACATCTCCAGGAGGTTGCGGGCAATCGCCTCGGACTGGCCACGCTCTTCCGCCCCCACACCCGGGTAGGCACCGGGGGTGTCGACGAAGGTGATGACGGGCATCCCGAACTTCTCGGCCAGCTTCATCATGCGCAACGCTTTCCGGTACCCCTCCGGATGGGGCATGCCGAAGTTGCGCTTCAGATTCTCTTTGGTGTTCCGACCCTTCTGGTGGCCGATGATGACGACCGGACGATTCTCGAAACGCGCGGTTCCGCAAACGATGGCGGCATCATCTCCGAAACTGCGATCTCCATGCAGCTCGAGGAATTCGGTAAAAAGGAGCGGAATGTAATCGAGGAGGTAGGGACGGCGCGGGTGACGGGCCAACTGGACCCGCTGCCACGGAGTCAGTTCGGAGTAGATCTCTGACCGAAGGCGGGCCGCCTTGTCCTCGAGCTTGACGAGTTCATCCGAGAACTCCAGGTTCTCCTGGTCCGCGAACGCACGGAGATCCTCGATCTTTCGCTCGAGCTCGACGAGGGGTCGCTCGAAGTCCAGCCAGGCTGTTTCCTTGCCCACGTTTGTCACCACCACAAGGTTTGATCCAAAGTCCCGCGGACGGTAACAGCCGACGGAAGCGGAGTCAAACTTAGCCAGATCCTCGCATTTGCTTGCCCGAGAACAGGTCCGGACCGCCTTTACTCGGCGCGCCCGTTCCGATAGAAGTGTAGCTGCTCGGTTTGATGGAGCGCTGGCGGATCCCAGCCGGCCGACCGAACCGAATCGATGGGCTGCCGACGCCGGTGTTCCCGCCGGCCTCTCAGGCGATGATCCAGGACGAGGAGGCGCTTTGCTCTCGAGTCGACTCATGCTCGAACGAACGGTCCACCTGGCAATGGCGATGGCCTTTGCCTGCATCGTCGTGTTCTCGGCTCCGACCTTGGTCCGGGCTCAGGGCGAACAGATGCTGATGGACGCGGTCCCATCCTCGTCCGACTCGACCGAGGTCACGGAAGCGCCCTTCGTCGACGCCCGCCTCGCCAATCCACGCGCCGCCATGGAGCACTTCCTGCGCTCGGTCAACGACGTCGCCCGCGGCGACCGGTCCCGGATCGACGACGCGGTCGCGTGTCTCGACCTCTCCAACGTCCCGGCTGCGATTCGGGCGGAGCGCGGACCGGACCTGGCCGTGAAGCTGAAGGAGGTCATCGACCGCACGCGGTACGTCGTCCTCGAAGAGATCCCGGCCGACCCGAACGCCTCTCCCTATGTGTTTCTGCGACAGGCCGAGGGCGAGATCGTGATCGCCCGCAGCGGGGATGGAGCCTGGCGATTCACCCGTAGAACCATCGACTCCGTGCCTTCGCTGCTGGACTCTCTGGAGGACAGGAAGCGTGTGGAGGGCGCGGTCGCGGCCCCTATCGGAATCAGCCCGGGACTCTGGTTGCAGTCGAAGGTTCCAAGCACGCTGAGAACAGAGCGACTGTGGTTGGAAGACTGGCAGTGGATCGGGCTCTTCGTGCTCATCCTGGTCGGTCTGACGCTGGACAAAATCGTCGCTGGGTTTCTCTACTCCACCCTTCAGCGATTCTTCCGTCACTACAAGGTGGAGATGGCCGAGCGCATCATCCGCAACGGTCTGAGGCCGGTCGGACTCCTCGTCATGGCGCTGGTCTGGATGCTGGGTCTCCGCTACCTCGCCCTACCCGATCAGCTCTACGCCATTCTGCTCATCGCGACCAAACTCGTCGCCGTCGCCGCGGCGCTGTGGGCTGCGTACCGAATCACCGACGTCGTCACCGAGTTTCTGCTCAAGCGCGCCGGCGAGACCGAGTCGAAACTGGACGACGTGCTCGTTCCGATGTTTCGTCGCGCCATCAAAGTCTTTCTCGCCGTCATCGGGATCGTCTTTCTCGCGGACAGCCTCGACATCAACATCACCGCTTTCCTTGCCGGACTGGGGCTCGGTGGTTTAGCCCTGGCTCTTGCCGCGAAAGACACGGTGGAGAATCTCTTCGGGTCTCTGACCGTTCTCATCGACCGCCCCTTCAACATCGGGGACTGGGTCAAGATCGACAATCAGGAAGGAACCGTCACGGAGGTCGGCTTCCGTTCCACTCGGATCCGAACGTTCTACGATTCCGAGATCACCGTTCCCAACGCGACGTTGATCAACACCGCCGTCGACAACATGGGAGCACGCCGATACCGGCGTTGGAGCACGAAGCTCGGCGTCCAGTACGACACGTCTCCGGAGAGGATCGAAGCGTTCTGCGAGGGCATTCGCGAGATCATTCGTCAGCACCCCTACACGCGGAAGGATTACTTCCACGTCTACGTGAACGAGTTCAACGCCAGTTCCCTCGACATCCTGCTCTACGTGTTCTGGGAGGCCCCGGATTGGACGGTCGAGTTGCAGGAACGACACCGCCTCTTTCTCGATATCCTGCGTCTCGCGCATCGGCTCGGTGTGGAGTTTGCGTTCCCGACGCGGACCGTCCATCTGTCGCAGAATCCGCCGGCGCCCGAAGAGTTCCAGTCGCCGGAGTTGCCGTCCCCCGAAGACGTGGCCGCATCGATCGAGTTGGGACGAACGGAAGGGCGGGAGATCGGGTCGAAATAGGCAGATCCTGCTCCCGGCTCGGACTTCTGGCTCGGACTTCCGACTCGGACTTCCGACCCGGACTTCCGACCCGGACTTCCGACCCGGACTTTCAACCCGGGTTCGAGACTTCCAACCGGACCGTGGCGGCACAACGGGCCATGCCCGGCCGACCCGTTCGCGCTTTGCATGCCCGCGCTCGTCTTCATGCAAGATGCGGCGGCCGTTTACGCATACGGAAGCCCCGGGGCGAACCGTCTTCCCTGAACTTCCCAAAGACTATCTGACCGCGCCACAGACTCTTGCCGGAGTTCGAGAGGAATCCGTCCTGCGATTCTCCCCGATGGTACGGAGGTTGACCTATATCCCCCTGAAGCTGCGAGACGCAGCCCAGAGTTTGCGGGACGTCCGGTCAACCCAGCCCGCCCAGCCTCCTGCCTGCCGGACGTCCCAATTTGTCGAGACCCCCGTCCCCAACGGACGGGGGTTTCTTGCTAGAGTGCGCGGCATGACTCACATACCTGCACTCGAAGCCGGGGAGCGCCGGGCGCTCCTCGATGTCATCCGTCGAATCTCTCTGCAGCGGGGTGACTTCACGTTGTCCTCCGGGGCGAAGAGCGATCACTACCTGGACCTTCGCCTGACAACCACCGACCCGGCCGGGGCCCGGCTTTCCGCACGGGCGCTTCTCGCGGAAGCATCCCGCCTCGGAGTGTCCGTCGTCGGCGGCCCCACGCTGGGAGCCGATCCCATCGTCGGCGCGACCGTTTGCGCCAGCGCCGATACTCCCCATCCGGTCCGCGGCTTTCTCGTTCGGGCCGCCGCCAAGGCGCACGGCATGGGAAAACAGGTCGAGGGCCATCTCTCGAAAGGCGACCGGGTCATCATTCTCGATGACGTCGTGACCTCAGCCGGATCCATGATCAAGGCCGTCGATGCGGTTCGAGAAGCCGGCGGCATCGTCGAAAGCGCCTTCTGTCTGGTCGACCGAAACGGTGGTGGACGGGAACGTCTTGCCGAGATCGGACTGCCCCTGACCGCCGTCTTCCATCTCGAGGAGGTCCTGGCGGAGGACGACGGCTGTTCGACCGATTCCGCGGCCGGGATAGGGACGACTACCTCGCCCGCTGCTACCTCGCCCCCAGGCTCCGGCGACAACTGGCCGCCTCGAACCCCCCGGGTCACGGTCGACGCCCTGCTCGAGTTGGTCCCCGGTCACGTGCTGCTCATCGAGCGGAAGTATGAGCCCCACGGCTGGGCCCTCCCCGGTGGGTTCGTCAACGAAGGCGAAAGCCTGGAAGACGCCCTGGCGCGGGAAGTACGCGAGGAGACCGGACTCCGCATCGAAAAGTCGGTCCAACTGCACACCTACTCCGATCCCGATCGCGACCCCCGTTTCCCGACGGTCAGTTGCGTGCAGGTCGCCGTTGCGCACGGAGACTTCCGGGCGGGTGATGACGCGGCCAACGGACGCCTCGTTCCCTTGGACGACCTGCCCGACGATCTGGTTTTCGATCACAGGCAGATCATCGAGGATTTCCGCGAAGGTCGATTTGGTGTGTCACCGGGACATCTTCACTAGAACCGGGGATCGACCCGTTTTGTTCGACCCGTTTGTTCGAACCGCTACCCGACGGATTCTCTTACCACTCCCCCTATCCGACTGCTAGACTCCGCTCTAGCCAGCCGGGGACAGGAAGGAAGCGTTTGATGTTGCCTCTCCATGAGCCGTCCTCGTATGCCCCCAGCAACCGGAATCTGGCATCCGGCCCCACGCGGCGCCGATTCGATCTCGTACTGCTGGCTCCCCTTTTCTCTCTTCTCCTTCTCGCCATCACAGGCACGGGGTCGTTCGGGCAGTACGAAGAGCGCTTGGTCAACGACGACTTCTTCGGCGAGGAGAATCGGGTCGACCCCTACCCTGTGCGGCTGACCGATGGATCGATCCTGGTCCTGTGGTCTGACAACGGCCGCGGACACACGGACGTACTCGCCCGGCGCTTCGACGCCGAGATGGAGCCTTTGGGTGAGGCCTACCGACTGAACAGCGGCGAGGGGCTCTTCTTCCACCGCAACGTGCGAGTCGCCGGCCCGGCGGCCAACGTCATTCTCGCGACGTGGGAAACCAATCGCGGCGGCACGACGACCGTCCGTGGCATTCGGCTGTCCGCAGATACGGGTCAACCGCTCGGCACGGACTTCCGTATCGACGAGGACCTGGGGGTCGGAAGCATCCAGGACTCGGACCTCCATATGGCGAGCGACGGAACGGCCCTGGTCGTTTGGACCGAGCGCATTCTTTCCAAGCAGCGGGTTATCGCGCGAAGGATCGCGGCGGACGGGTCGCTCTTTCCCAGTTTCCAGGCCCATCCGGCCTCAGGTCCGCAGGACCAACACCAACCCTCCGCCACGCGACTCCCCGACGGGCGATGGATGGTCGCCTGGGCAGAGGAAGACGAGAGTCGGGACTGGGACGTATTCGCGCGGATGCTCTCGCTCAGTGGAGATCTCATCGGTGACGCTTTCCAGATGAACTCGGATCTCTTCCTCGCCGGGATTCAATGGGAACCCGACCTCGCGGTCATTGGATCCCGGGTACTCGCAGTCTGGGGAGACGGCCGCGAGGGTCCGATCGACATCTGGGGACGTTGGTACGAGTTCTCCGGTGACCCGGACGGAGCCGAGTTCTCCATGAGGACGAATCCGGACACCGCACCGGACAGTGAGCCGGTGATCACGCCCGGTCCCGACGGTTTCGCCGTCAGCTGGTTCGGCGGCGTCGACGACCGTCAGCGAAGTCTCGTCCGCTACTTCGACAATGAGGCCGTCGGTGTCTTGCCGGCGCGCGCACTCGACGACCCTGCCAGCGGGATCCTGCAGCGGAACGGACAGGTCCTGCCCAATGACGACGGTACATGGATCGAGTTTTGGAGCGACGACCGAACCGCGGTTTACAACACCTACTGGAGACAGTTCGATCCCCAGAGCGAAGTCGCCGGAGACATCGGCACCCTGTGGGAACTCGCCACCTCTTCGAGTCAGGTCTACGCCGACATTGCGCTGTTCCCGAACGGAGAAGCGATCGTGGTCTGGGGAGAGCTTCAGTTCGGTGACCTCAGCATCGTCGGCCGCTTTCTCGATACCGAGGGTGTTCCCGTCGGCTCCAGCTTTCAGATCAGTTCGATCCCGGCCAACGCCGACTTCACGACGCTCGACTCCTACGAGGTCATCCAGGACTACGCGCCCCATGTCGCGGCCAACGAGAATGGGTTCGTCGTCACCTGGACCATCAATCAGCTGGGTGGGCGCCTCAACGCCTGGGCTCAGTACTTTGACCGGGACGGCGACCCGATCGGCGGTAACTTCGGAGTCGCTCCGAACGACCAGACGCTCCACCAGACCTCGCCCCGCCCCGCCATGCTCAACAATGGCGGCTTCGCGATCAGCTTCCTGCTGAACGACGAAGTGTACGTTCAGTACTACGGAACGGACGGGCTACCGACGGGACCCCGAATCGGATGCGTCGACAGCGAGGGCACGTTCGCCTCTCAGCTTCGACCGGATATCGCCGTCTCGCCCTTTGACGAGGTCATGATCACCTGGCTCGACCAGCGTAACGGCGGTTGGGACGCCTACAGCCAGAGGTTCACGCCGGGGCAGGAACCGGTTCGGTGCCGATTCGAGGAGCTGCCTTTCTGCAACACGATTCTCCACGGAGAGGACGCGTCGTTCTCAAACCAGGATGGCGTTGCCGTGGCCTACGGCTCGGATCGAACGATCACGGTGTTCGAGACCCAACCCGGCACCGAAGGCGCGATCGACTGTCGACTCGAAGTCTTCCCGTCCCTGGTTCGCGGCGAGGGGTCGGAAGGGACTGAGACCGTGGGTGGATCCCAGATCACGTTCTTCCGACTCAATCGCGGCTTCGAAACTCCCGGCCGCAAGTATCCTCAGGTCGCCGTGGCGCCAAACGGCCGCTTCATCATCACCTGGTGGGACAATCACGACGGCAACACGCAGATGCTGGCACAGAAGTACTCCGCAGACGGAGTGGCTGACGGGAAGCCCTTCCCCATCCACGGGAACGACATCGATGGAAGCCGCTTTGCTCCACGAGTCGTCGTGGACAACGAGCGCGTTCACTTTGTCTGGACCGATTCCCGCCGCGCCAAGGGCTGGGACGTACGCTCGCGGCGGGTCGACTGGAACTTTGCCGGAGCGCCGACCCCTGTTCTGCTTCGTCACTGGGACGGTGTCGCTCGCGCGGAAGGCGGAGTCGAGCTGACGTGGAGCACGGCGTCGGAACTCGGGTTCGCGGGGTTCCATGTCTATCGGGAAATCGCCGGAGAGGACCCTCATTCGCAACGCAGCCCCAGTGATCAGGCCGTTCGCACCAATGAAGGCCTGGTACGCTCGACGACCGGAGTCTACGGGCACATCGATACGTCGGCACCGGAAGAGGAACGTCTCGCGTACTTCCTCGAGGCTGTCGACCTCGATGGCCGAACCGAGTTTTTCGGACCGCTGGTGGTGCGTTCCGGGGCCGCCCCCGCGCCGGCTCTGGTACTGCCGAATCCGTTCCGTGATCAGGTCAGGCTCATGCTGTCTACGTCCGAAGACGCGGGATTCGAGATCTATTCCGCCGCAGGCCGGCGGATTCGAGTCCTCGAGGCCCGAGGGGATGAGGCCTTCCTGAGTTGGGATGGAAGGGATGAGGGCGGAGCGTTGATGCCGACGGGGATCTACTTCGCCCGGCCACTCTCAGGGACCGGACCTGCCGTCAAACTCGTCCGGGTGGACTGAACCCCGAACGCAAGCGATGGGACAAGGGCCTAGCCAGGCCAAGTAGTCATCACGAAGGCGGCGCCACTCGGGGCCGCCTTTCGAAAACGTCGCCGTCGCTGCCAAAGGCTCATTCGCTTCGGCAGCGGCTGGTCGACTTGCTGGAGTCTAGAGCTTGCGCAACACTCCAACGACCCGTCCCGCCAGGCGGAAGTTCGGGTCATTGGCGACGCGAATCGGCTCATAGGCTTCATTCGCCGGGCGCAGCTCCACGCCTTTCGGGCTCTTGTGGAAGTACTTCACCGTGACGCTCTGGTCTTCCCCAACGACGGCGACGACCATGTCCCCCTCGTTTGCGGTCTCCCGCGGCTCGACGATGACGAAGTCGTCTTCGAAGATTCCGGCCTCGATCATGCTGTCGCCCTGCACCTTCACGGCGAAGGTTTCGGAGCCGAGGTCTTCGAGACGCAGTTCGCCGTCGTAGTTCGCTTCCGCGGCGAGGGGAGAACCGGCCTGGACCATCCCGAGAATGGCGACGCCCTTCTTCTCCCGGTATGAGTCGGGAACGTTCAACTGGCGACCGTCCCGAATGAGGAATCCCTTCTCCTCCAGCGCCTTCAGATGCTGGGCGACCGTGGCCACGGACCGGAGCTGGAATCGACGACCGATCTCGCGGTAGGACGGGAAACGCCCGGGATTCTCGACCCGTTCCCGGATGTACTCAAAGATGGCTCGTTGTTTGGCAGTCAGATCCTTCACGACAGCCTCCGCTTTTCGTTGGTCCAAAAAAGGGGTGTTGGCCCGGGCCGGACCACCATCAGGGGAATGGAGCCCGCCCGGACGATCACCTTCGCTCTGTCGACCCTCTGCTTTCTGGCGGAAAGGAGGGCGGATCACCGAAGGACTGCGAGGGGTAACGCGTTTCCATCGGCGACAAAGGAAAGTTACCGAACACGCGTTCGAACCGTCAACCGAAAAAACGTTCGACTACGAAAAAACTCCGGAGGCCCGCTCGGCGTGGTAGGAACTGCGCACGAGGGGCCCGCTCTCGACGTGCTTGAACCCCATCTCGCGGGCAAGTTCGCCCAGGCGGTCGAAGTCGCGCGGATGGACGAACCGCTCGACGGGAAGGTGAGACTTCGTCGGCTGCAGGTACTGGCCAAGGGTCACGATGTCGCAGTCGATCGCTCTCAGATCGCGCAGGACCTCCACGATCTCCTCGTCCGTCTCCCCAAGTCCGACCATCAAGCTCGACTTCGTGATCGCGCCGCGGGACTTGGCATGTTCCAGGACCCAGAGACTGCGTTCGTACTGCGCCTGCGGACGCACTTTCTTGTGCAACCGCGGCACCGTCTCGCAGTTGTGAGCGAGAATGTCGGGCTGCGCTTCCAAAACGCGATCGAGGTTCGCTTCGCTGCCTTTGAAATCGGGAATCAAAACTTCGATCCGAAGTTCCGGGCTTCGCCGACGAACCGCACGGACCGTCTCCGCCCAAATGACGGAGCCGCCGTCGTCACGTTCATCGCGATCGACGGAAGTGATGACGACATGGACAAGCTTCATCGATGCGATCGCCTCGGCCACGCGTTCGGGTTCCGCCTCGTCGTACTCCGGCGGACGGCCTGTGTAGACGGCGCAGAATCCGCAAGAGCGGGTGCAGACGTTCCCCAGGATCATGAAGGTGGCCGTACCGGCCGACCAGCACTCTCCAATGTTGGGACAGTTCGCACTCTCGCAAACCGTGTGTAGTTCGTTGCGGTTGACGATGCCGCGCGTCTTCGCGAACTGAGCGGTTTGCGGCAACTGAACGCGCAGCCACTCGGGACGCCGCTTCGGGCGTTCGCGAGTCGCCGCCGTCGCGGTCGCCGCGGTCGCCGCGGTCGCGGTCGCGGTCGCCGAAACCGCTTCCACCGATGAACCGTCCACCGAGGATGAATCCGGCGGGAAGGCTCCCCCTCCCCCGCAAGGCGGAGGCGTAGGCGGAACCGTCCACTCGAGACTCACCCCGTCCAAAGCATCGACCTCGGCGGCACCGGCTTCACTTCGGTCACGGCCGTCGCAGGCGGAGTCCGTCCGGTCACCGGCAAGGTCCGGCCGGTCGCTGACCAGGTCCGGCCGGCCGCTGCCCACGTCCGTCCGGTTGCTGGCGAGGTCGGTCCGTTCGCCGGCGAGGTCGCGTCGCTCGCCGGCGAGTTCGGGCTGTTTAGATCGATCCGAGATCGAAGTTCTCCAGGTAGTGGCGGACCCGCTGGATGAAGAGACCTCCCAGCTTGCCGTCGATGTGACGGTGATCGTAGGAGAGACTCAGGTACATGATGTCACGCACCGCGATGGCGTCACCGACCACGACCGGACGCTTGATGATCGCGCCCACGCCGAGAATGGCCGACTGCGGCTGGTTGATAATGGGAATTCCGAAGAGGTTTCCGAAGCTTCCCATGTTCGTCACGGTAAACGTTCCGCCCGCGACCTCATCCGGCTTGAGCTGCTTTCCGCGAGCCCGCTTCGCCAGATCGTCGATGGAGCGTCCGAGGCCACGGAAGTTCATCTCTTCCGAATGCTTGATCACCGGAACGATGAGGCCGCTCTCGAGCGCCACGGCGACGCCCATGTTGATATAGCGCTTGAGCAGGATTTGCCCGTTCTCGATCGTCGAGTTGACCATCGGATAGTCGAGCAACGCCCGCACCGCCGCCTGCACGATGAATGGCGTGTAGGTGAGTTTGAATCCGGTCTCGGATTGGAACGCCTTCTTCGACGCCTCACGGAAGCGGACGATCTGCGTCATGTCGACCTCGGTCACCGACGCCACGTGCGGAGACGTCGCCTTCGACTTGACCATGTGATCGGCAATCAGCGTACGCATCCGGTCCATTTGCACGACCTCGACGCGGCCTTCCGGCGTGTCGAGAGTCTGGTCCGGCGTGTAGACGGGATAGGGTTCGGCCTCGGCGCGACTCGGGGCCGCGGGAGCCACATACATCGGCAGAGCGGACGCCGGCTGAGCCATGGGCGGGAGCGGCGCACCGGCTGCGGGCGCCGCGGCAGCCGCAGGAGCGCCTGCACCGGATGACGCTGCCGCCGGAGCCGATCCACGCTGCTGCAGATAGCCGAGAACATCGTCCTTGGTCACGCGGCCACCCCGTCCGGATCCGGACAGAGACTCCAGTTCTTGCAGGGAAACGCCCTCTTCGCGGGCGATGGAACGAACGAGGGGCGAGTAGAAATTGTCGCCGACCTTACGGGGAATCTCGCCACCGTTGGCCGCCGGGGATGAATACTGACTCGATGCGGAGGCATAGGCGGGCGCGGATGACGCCGGAGCGGCTTGCGGACTGGCCGGAGCCGGTGTGGCCGGCGCGGCGGGCGCGGGCTTCTCGGCAGGTTTCTCCGCCGGTTCCGAAGGCGCCGACGCGGGCTCGGCAGAGGCAGAGGCCCCAGCCTCGGTTTCGATCACGGCCACGACATCACCGACCGGAACCACGTCGCCCTCATTCGCCTTGAGTTCGACGATCACGCCACTGGCCGGGGACGGAATCTCCGAGTCGACCTTGTCCGTCGAGATCTCGAGAATGTTCTCGTCCTTCTCCACGGAGTCACCGACTCCCTTCAGCCATTTCAGGACCGTGCCCTCGGCGATGCTTTCCCCCATCTGGGGCATGACCATATCCATCTTCGCCACTTCGTAAGCCTCCCGAGCGCGTTGGCGCTCCTCTCGATCCGATTCGGAAACGACGCAGTCGCGTCCTTCCCTTCTTCAATGCCGTGCGCGGCCATCCGTGTCAAATCACCGGGACGATCACGCCTGTTCTGGAATCGTGTCTAGCTGGCTGCGTTCCTCAATAGGCGGCCAGATCCGAGATCGCCGCGAAGACGTGACCGTCCTGCGGAAGAATCTCCGCCTCGAGAAACCAGTTGTACGGAATCGGCGTGTTCGCGCCGCCAAGGCGGCGGACCGGCGCATCCAGATACTCGAAAGCATGCTCGGTGATCTGCGCGGCCACCTCGCTGCCGAATCCACCGAAGAGCACGTCCTCGTGAGCCACCAGCGCCTTCCCGGTCTTGCGCACGCTCTCGACGACGGTCTCGGTATCGAAGGGAACCATGGTCCGGATGTCGATGACCTCGGTGGAAATCCCCTTCTCCTTCTGCAAACGGTCGGCCGCATCGAGGGATTTCTTGACGAGTGCCCCCCAAGTCACGACCGTCAGGTCCTCACCCTGCCGCACCACCCGTGCCTTACCCCAAGGGAGCAGGAAGTCCGCGTCCGGCTCCGGGGTGGCCGCGTGCATCTGGCGGTACAGGCCCTTGTGCTCCAGGAAGAGATACGGATCGTCGCCCCGAATGGCGGCCTTCAGCAGCCCCTTTGCGTCCGATGCGTTGGACGGGTAGGCGACGTAGAGCCCGGGAAAGTGCGCGAACGTCGCTTCGATGTTCTGGCTGTGATAGAGCGCACCGTGGATGTACCCGCCGACGGGTATACGGGCCACGAACGGGCAGGTCCAGTTTCCGTCCGAGCGATAGCGCATCGTCGCCATCTCGTTTCGGATCTGCATCATCGCCGTCCAGACATAGTCACCGAACTGAATCTCGACGACCGGCTTGTACCCTTTGCAGGCCATTCCGATCGCGGTCCCGATGATGGAGGACTCGGCCAGAGGCGAGTTGAAGACCCGCTCTTCACCGTACTTGTTCGTGAGGCCGCGAGTCGCGGTAAATACACCGCCCTTGTTGTCCTGAATGTCCTGCCCGTAGACGACGATCTTCGGGTTCCGCTCCATCTCTTCGTCCATGGCGTGATTGACCGCGTCGACGAGGACGATGGAGTCGGCAATCGTGCTCTTTGGCTCGAGCGAAGCGCCGGCAGGCGGTTCGTAGCTTTCGCCGGAGTAGACATGATGCTTTGCCGTCGACGCATCCGGATACGGAACCGCTTCTGCTTCTTCCGCGGTCTCGTCGACTTCCTTCTTCACTTCCGCGCGAATCTTCTCGAGATCGTCTTTGCTGTAGATCCCGCGCTTGACCAGTTCAGCTTCCAACTGCGGAATCGGATCGCGCTCTTTGTCGGCTTCGAGTTCATCGGTCGTCCGGTACTTGGCCTGGTTGTCCGACGAGGAATGCGGTAGCAGACGAACGACATCGGCCACGATGACCGTCGGGCCGTCGCCTTTCCGAGCCCGTTCGACGGCTCGTTCGGCCGCTTCGAACGACTCGACCATATTGGTTCCATCGACCTCGACACGCTCGAGGCCCTCGTAGCCCGCGCACATGTCAAAGACCGACTCGCCCGCAGTCTGCTGTTCCTTGGGAACGGAGATCGCGTAGTCGTTGTCCTCGATGAGAAAGATGACCGGAGCCTTCTCGCGTGCCGCCCAGTTCAGAGCTTCGTGAAAGTCTCCCTGACTGGTCGTCCCTTCTCCCGAGGAGACCATGACGACCTCGTCACTGCCTTCCCGTCGAATGGCCAGACCGGTTCCGACTGCTTGCAGATACTGCGTTCCGGTCGGACTCGATTGAGAGACGATCCGCAGATCCTTGTGACCGAAGTGCGAAGGCATCTGGCGTCCGCCGGAGTTCGGGTCACCTTCTTTCGAAAGGAAGCAAAGCAGCAACTCCTTCGCCGTCATTCCGAACTGAATGCAAAAGGACATTCCGCGATAGTAGGGATACGCCCAGTCCTTCCCCGATTCCATGTTCGCGGCGAGAGCGATCTGCATCGCCTCGTGACCGGAAGCTCCGATGTGGAAGAAGCTCTTTCCCTGTTTGAGAAGAATCATCATCTTCTCGTCCAGCCTGCGGGTCAGCAGCATGTTCCGGTACATCTCCTTGAGAAGATCATCCGACAACTTCGACTTCCCCTTTCCCTTCTTCTTCCCCGGCGCCGTCTTTACGGCCGACTTCGCATTCACGCGTGAGCTCCCATTCTGAGGAGGCGTGCGGGCGTCTCCCCCTCGGTTGATGACAACTGTTGCAACTCGCGCTCGAGTTCAAGTTCCGTGACGAGCTGGGCGTCTCGATCAAAGGCGTTCTCGATTTCCGGAATGAGTTTCGCTTCAACCTCGCCGCGATCGGCCGGGCGACCCAAACACTCCGTCATGGAAGTGACCGGACGTCCCGTCAGGCCACAGGGAATGATCCAGCCGAAAGGCGCAAGATCCGCGTCGACGTTGAGCGCGAATCCGTGTGTGCTGACCCAGTGGCTCAGATGAAGACCGATGGCGGCCACCTTCGCCTTCTCTACCCAGACGCCGGTGGCTTTCTCGTCCCGTCGCCCCTCGATGCCGTACGCGCCCAGGGTTCGGATGAGTACTTCTTCGATACTCCGCAGATAGGCGTGGACATCCATTTTCCACTGTCGGAGATCGAAGATCCAGTAACCGACGAGCTGGCCGGGCCCGTGGTAGGTGACGTCACCGCCCCGGTTGACGTCGACCAGTTCAACACCGCGTTTCGCGTACTCAGATTCCGAGAGCAGCAGGTTTTCCCGTCGGGCGTTGCGGCCCAGGGTCACGACCGGTTCGTGTTCGAGAAGGAGCAGGGTGTCCGAGATCCGCCCTTCGTACCGCGCCCGCCAAAGGCGCTTCTGAAGGTCCCAGAGAGGCCGATAGGACTGTCGCCCCGAGAACGAGACGACCCGAATCGGCAGTTTCTCCACTCCGCTCACGAACGTTGCACTCCTTCTTCAACCAGATGCGTTCGACAATTCCTGTTCGACCACATGCGGTCGACGAGAAGTTTGTCGTCAGCCTGTCTAGAACGCGACGCTTTGATCGAACGCGATCCCCGTCGCGTCGGCCGAAGCCTCCGAGAGCGTCGGATGCGCGTGCACCGTGTCCAGAATCTCCTGGTAGGTGGCCTCGACCGTCAGGCCCAGTCCGAATTCCGCGATCATCTCCGTCGCCTCGGACCCGATGATATGTGCACCGAGCAATCCACCGTACTTGGCGTCATAGATCACCTTGACGAAGCCGTCGGTCTCACCGATCGCCAGGCTCTTCCCGCTGGCGCGGAAGGGCATCTTACCGACCTTGATTTCGATCCCGGCCTCTTTGCATGCCTCTTCCGTCATTCCAACGGAGCCCACCTGCGGCTGGCAGTAGGTACAGCCCGGAATCTTCCCGTAGTCGATCGGCGGATGATCGTGGCCGGCGATGTGTTCGACGCAGACGATGCCCTCGTGGCTTGCGACGTGAGCCAACCATGGCGGCCCGATGACGTCACCGATGGCATAGATCCCGGGAACGTTGGTTTTGTAGGTCGTCTTGTCGACGATGATCTGGCCACGCTCGTGCTGAACGCCGACCGTTTCCAGTCCGATGTCTTCGACGTTGCCCTGAACTCCGATGGCAACGAGGCACTTCTCGGCCTTGATCGTCTCTTTGCCCTTCGACGTTTCGACGACCGCCTCAACACCCTTTTTCTTGGCTTTGAGCGAATCGAGTTTCGAACCCGTCAGAAGTTTGAAGCCCTTCTTCTTGTAGATGCGGGCCATTTCTTTCGAGACTTCGTGGTCTTCGACCGGGAGCAGGCGATCCTGCATCTCGACGACCGTGACCTCGGCGCCGAATGCCTGGTAGAGATAGGCGAACTCCATCCCGATGGCGCCGGCGCCGATGACCAGCAGCGATTTCGGAACCTCGGAAAGGACCATCGCCTCTTTGTAGGTCAGGATGTTCTCGCCGTCCGAGGGAGCGAACGGCAGCTGCCGAGCCCGGGCTCCCGTCGCAAGAATAATGTGATCGGCCGTCACGGTGCGCTTGTGCCCGCCGGGCTCGGTGACTTGAAGTGTGCCGGGAGCGGTCAGCTTGGCCCAACCGTCGATGACGTCGCTCTTGTACTTCTTGAGGAGGAAACCCACGCCCTTGTTGAGTTGCGCGGCGACGTCACGACTGCGTTTGACGACCGCGGGAAAATCGAGTTTGACGCCGTCTGTCTGGATGCCCCAGAAGTCGCCGTGCTTGGTGTGCTCGTAGACCTCGGCGTTCTTGAGGAGAGCTTTGGTCGGAATGCAACCCCAGTTGAGGCAGATGCCTCCCATGTGCTGGGACTCGATGACGACCGTCTTCAGTCCGAGTTGGGCCGCCCGGATTCCCGCGACGTAGCCGCCTGGGCCGCCGCCGACGACGGCCACCTGCCAATGATCTGACATTCCACCTCCGTGTTTTGGGAGCTCACGCTCTGGCACAGCCTCGCGCTTCCGGCAGGACTCCCTTCGATGCCGGTCCGACGAAGACGAGTCCCCGAATTTAGCACAGCCGAAGGGTCGAACCAAGGATCGGCCCCAACCCAAACGAAGCGCAGCAAGCTCGCGAGTTCCCGGCCCGGGACAGCCAAGCGGCTGGCGGACCGTCGTTTGAAACGATCAGTTCTTCTTCCGCGGAGCAACGAGGCGGGACCCGCGACGTTTGGCGCCGAGCAGGTCGAGAGCCCGGTTCTTGAGCTGGGTCTCCATGTCCCGAACCCGAGCCGGAGTCATCCCCTCGAGGGGCACTTTTCCCCCAGCCATCATTCCGTGTCCGCCCGCCTTTCCGTCTTCAGCCACGACCTGCTGGATGATACGACCGGCGTTGGCTGTGGGAAGGTTGGTCCGGATGCTCAGGAGTAGGTCCCTCTCGAATCGCCCCATGGTCAAGGCCCAATGAACCTTCTCCATCCGGACCATGAGATCGGCGAACTGCGCCACCATGTCCGGATTGTTCACGTCCCCGAAGCGGGTCACGGCCACATCTCCGTGAAGATGGGTTCCGGCGATGGCCTGATCGACCATTCGGAAGTAGGCGCGGGAAATCGGCGGGTTCTCGATCTGCGAGAGCGCTTCGTTGTCGACCAGAGCGAAGAACTTGACGAAGGCCCGGGTGTCCGCCCGAGAGGCCTCACGCCCCAGATTGAGGGTCTCCGTTTTGATCGCGTAAAACATTGCGGTCGCCAAGCGGCGGTCGACCTTGACCTCGGCCGCAGTCACGTACTCGGCAAGCATGGACGCCGCCGCTCCGTAGTCTTCCCGGACGTCGTAGAAGGGGCTTTTCTTCGTCTCTTCCCGACAGGGATGGTGATCGACAACGATGGTCGGAATCACCCCCTCGGGCAGCGAGTTGTTGCCGGTCTGGGGTTGCGAATCGACAAGGGCAAACGCGTCGTAATCGGCGAGATTGATGGAGTCCAGCGGGCGAAGCGGAACTCGAAGAATCCGGGTCAGAGTCCGATTCTCGCTACGCCCGATGATGCCCGCGTAGGCAAGATCCGCCTGCAGTTTCCCGACCTTCCGAACGACTTTGGTCAGGGCCCACCCACTGGCGATGCTGTCCGGATCCGGATTGTCATGCGTCAGGACGAGGAGTCGTTTCTTGTCCTCGAGCACCTCAGCGAGCTGTCGCAATCGCCGTTCGGCACCGGAACTGGTCGTCAAGGGACGCCTCCTCGGGTGGCTGGGAACAAAACGTGGAATGCTACGAACGATAAATCCGGGAGGTCAAGGCTTTCCCACGGTCTTTCGGGAAGCGGCCAAGCCTCGGAAACAGTCGAGAGATTTTGCGAAAAACAGGACGAATGTCCTGAGTTGGACGGTGCTCGATACCAGTGGACCGTAACCCAGGAATCCGCCCACCCCGCTAGCTTGTTCTCGAGGCAGGTCTGCTGAAACTCGACGACGAGTTTTTCTCGGCCTGCTAGCGGCCGTGCGCCGCCCCATTCGATCCGGGATCCTTGGCCCCGTGGAATGCCGCGATCTTGGCGACCCGGGCTTCGATAGGCAACACCATCGTGACCCGCGTTCCCTCTCCCTGTCGGCTCTCGATTTGGATCCGACCTTCGTGTCTTTGGAAGATCCCCTGGGAAGCCGACAGGCCAAGCCCCCGATTTGCGGCCCCCTTGGTCGTAAAGAACGGCTCGAATGCGCGGGAAACGGCCTCTTCGCTCATCCCTTCGCCTTCGTCCTCTACGACAACGTGGACAAAGCGCCCGACCTCCTGGGTCGTGACCCGAATGACACCGCCGCGCGGCATCGCCTCCGCAGCATTGGTCAGGATCCGACCGAATGCGTCCTGAAGCAGAGGCCCGGCTCCCCGAACCGCCGCGACCTCCTTCAAGTCCAGATCCACTCGGATCGGGGCCGCTCCGTTCTCGCGAACCGAACTCCAGATACTCTGCTGATAGTAGGCCACGTCGCGGATCGTCCGATTGAGATCGATCTCGACGTATCGCAGATCCATCTGCTCGCCGAAGTAGTCCTGCAGGTGCCGCACCATCTCACCGGCTTTGAGAACCGAAGCCTGAATGACTTCGAGGCTGTCGAGAAGCTTCTCCTCTTTGACTTTTCGCTGCACGAGCTGCGCCCGACCATGAATGATGGCGAGGATGTTGTTGAAGTGATGGGCAACGAGAGCGGTCATCTCACCCATCGAGCGCATCCGCTCGTTCTGCATGATCTGTTGGATGAGCGCCTTTCGCTGCGTCACGTCGACAAGCAGGAGTTCGCAGACAGCGCGGCCGTCATAAAGAACCTTGCGGCCACGAACCTCGAGGTCGATAGCGCGTCCGGAACTCGCCATGCCACTCCACTCGTCTGCGAAGGACTCTCCGTCCGGATCCAGCTCGCTCAGTTGCTTTCGTGCCTCTTCGTGAAAGTTCGGGTGCAGGATGTCCATCCAGGAAAGTTCGCCCGATTCCACCTCGGAAGCCTCACGCTCGAAAATCTCGAGGAAGGTCGCATTCGTAAAGAGGAACGTGTCCCCTTCCAAATAGCAGTAGGCGTCCGGGCTTCCCTCGACCAACAGCCGGTACATTTCGCGGGACGCCTGAAGCTCGGCCGTTCGTTCCACGACCTTGTCTTCCAGGGACGCATTGAGCTGAATGAGTTCCTTCTTCGCGGTCTCCAGTTGACCGGTTCGCTTGTCCAAAGCCGCCCCGGCGGCCTTGAAGTGCTGTGCGAGTTCGCCGATCTCGTCTCCCGCATCGACATCGAAACTCGGATCCCAGTTTCCGGTCGGCAACTGGTCTGCGGCGACGACGAGTTCCTGTAGTGGTCTCGTGATGCGGCGTGCGAGGAACCAGGAGGCGAAACTCGCCGCGGCAACGCCGCAAAGACCAAAGACGATGAGGAGAATGCGCGTGACGCCGAGCTGACGCGAGACCTCGCCCAGAGAAAGCCCGAGCCGAACCGTTCCCCACCTGGAACCGTCACCGGGAAGCAGGACCGGAACCACAGCCTCCATGACCGGCAGGTCCTTGCTTCCATCGTTCCAAAGCGCAGAGTTCACGGTTGTCGTAGCCGTCGTTCGAGCGGTGGCGGAAGCCTCGTCCTCAGGATAGGTTCCCTTCCGCTCCGGCGCGCCACTGAATCCGGCGACCCTTCCTTCCTTGTCGAGGAGAACGGCGTAGATCACCTCTTCCCCGTCAACCACTCCGTCCGCGACCTGCTGCAAGGTCAGGTAGTCGTACTGAAGAAGATGTGGCCGAGCCACAGCCGCCAACACTTCTGCCATGTTGGCACTGCGACGTTCGACATTTCGCATCAGGGTCTGACGAAAGTAGGACTCCATCGTCAGGAAGAGCAGTGCCGTCATGCTGACAAAGAGGAGAGCGAACACCGTCGTGAAGCGATGGGACAGCTTCATTTTTCGCAGGTTCATCGTTCCGTCCCCGCCACTCCGCTCGGCGCCGGCGTCGTCTCCAGCCAAACGGCCGAGAAGTTCACCGCGGTCATTCCATAGAGGCCGATTTCCAATCCCCGCACCTCGGGCGCAAAGGCATAGCTTTCGAGTTCGTGATAGGTCGGGATGACCGGAGCCTGATCCAGGATGTGTTTTTCGACTCGGCGATACTTCTGAAGGCGCTCCGGACCGGGACGCATCTGCCTTGCCTCTTCCAGCGCGCGATCGACCTCATCGTCGAAGAACGCGAAGAGATTGTTCGGGACCTCGGAGTGAAAGAGCGGAAAGAAGAATCCGTCCGGATCCGGAACGTCCGCCAACCAGCCGAGGGAAAACATGGGCGCCGTATCGGTCTCGAGACGTTCGTCCATCTCCATCCAGGAGATTCCGACCACGACCATCGGGATCCCGACTTTGGCCAGACTCTCCTTGAAGGGACCGTCGAGCCACTGGAAGGTGCGGCCGGTTCCCGAAGCGTAAAGGACGATCGTCGGAGTCGGGTGTGCGGGTCCGTAGCCGACCTCGGCCAGCAGCCGGCGCGCTTCGTCCAGGTCGTACGGTACGACGTGCGGTTCGGGCAGGTATCCGGAAACACCGGGGGGAAGAATTCCGGAGGCCGGAACCACGTCCTCGAATCCTTCGCCCTGGAATCCTTCACGATTGACGCAGTGCGCGATGGCCCTTCTCACACGCGGGTCGTCGAGAGGTGGATGACTCGCGGAGAGTCCCACGAAGCTGAAAGTCAGTTCGGGATTGGAGAACACCTGGAACCCACTCCGTTGGAGTTGGGGCACTTCGTCGGCGTGAACGTAGATTCCACTGACGTCACCCGTCAGGAGCCGGCTTCGCCGCTCCTCTTCCTGCATCGTATCCCGCGGACTGACGAAAACCAGGCTGTCGAGAAGAGCGGGCTGCCCCCAGTACTGCGGGTTCGCGCCCAGGGCGAGGCTCTCGAGACCGTCGAACTCTCCCCGCTCCACAAAGCGAAACGGGCCGGTCCCGATGGGGTACTCCGCCAGATCGGTGTCTCCGCCGACTTGTAGCGGAACGATGCGGAGCTGATCCATCGCAAGGACAGAGAGGAAGAAACTGAGTGGCTCGTGAAGGGTGACTTCAACCGTCATCTCATCGATCGCCTGGAGACCCGCAATCGAGTCCGTGCGACCAGCGAGATACTCCTCGGCACCCTTGATTTGCAGCAAATAGGTTTCGGCCAGGCACTGGCCCGGATTGTCCTGATCCAGACAACGCTCCAACGATCGGCAGACGACGTCGGAGTTCAGCATCGACCCGTCATGAAAGACCACGCCGGGTCGAATCCGGAACTGGTAGTGAAGCCCGTCGTCCGAGACGGTCCAGCTTTCGGCCAGACGCGGGACGACTCCCAGATGCTCGTCGAACTGAGTCAAACCTTCATAGATCTGGTTGGTGACCGCGCCTTCATAGATGTCGTCGACGAGGACCGGGTCGAGGTCGATGGCGTGTTCGCTCCATACCCGCAGGACTCCACCTTCGTCCGGGGTGTCCACCACGGCGAGTGGAACGGGCTCGGACTCTTTGCAGCTCACTACGAAGACGGAGAGTCCAGCCAGGAGGCCCGCCGCAGAGAACAGACGGCCGAGGCGACCGCCCGGGACGTCGACCCGGGCATTGGGGGCGCAAGCGTGGATGTTTTTGGAGTCGTGAATCTTGGGCCTTCCTCATCCGGGGTGCGAGTCTTCTCTTCTAAGGAGATCGGTGACCTTCCCACGGCACTTGAGGAGGAGCAGTCCATACCGGCCAGGGCGAGCCCAAACTGGAAGTCACCGCCGTAGATCCTTGGTTTGCTAGGGGCTTAGCCCAAGTCATCCATCGAGGTCGGGGCCCCGTCGCTATGGCTGGAGCGACACGAGTTGGAGAATGCGGAAAGAACTGCCGGGTTACGACCTCGACACGGTCACACGAAGGGCAAAAGAGCCTACGCATAACCGGGAAGAGGTTTACGATGAAGGGAGAGGCTTGCGGTTTTCAGAACGACCGCAGCCCGGTCCACAGGCGGCTGATCCGGCACCTACTGCGCGGAGGACTCGATGCGACGACTCGCCCTGATCCTGGCCATGGCCCTGGCAACGTACGGAGTTTCTTCGGCAGAGGCCGCTGAACTCTCAGCCACCTACACGGGTCAGTTCATCCATCTCGATTTGGAAGGAACGTTCGCGCAGTACACCGTCCTGCGCGCCCCGCAAGGAACGGAAGACTTCGATATCCTGGAGTTCAACGAAACCGGTTGCACCCAGCGCTGCACCTACGAGGACTTCGCCATCTACCATGGGGGCGCGTATGACTACGCCATCCATGTCCTCATGCCGAATGGCGACATCCGGACCTTTGGACCGACCTCGATCACGATCAGTCCCGAATTGGGACTCGATCTTTCCAGTCGGGCCACCCCGAATCCAGCCCGGCCCCGGACTCGTATCTCGTGGGTCGTGCCGGCCACGGTGGCGCAGACGGGCACCGTCCGCACGGCCGTGACCATTCATGATCCGACGGGCCGACAGGTGAGCGTGCTGTACGACAGTGTCGTTCCGGTCGGAGAGTACTCGGTCGCTTGGGACGGGACGGACGCCGCTGGGCGGGAGCTTCCTTCAGGAAGTTACTTCTACCGGATTCAGGCCGGCTTCCACTCTGAGGTCGGACGGATGGCCCTCGTCAAGTAACGAGGGCCCGTCCGCGCTTTACCGAACGAAGAGCTGCTTGATCGCGCCCCACGTCGAGTCGAGGGTCGGGGTCGGGTCGCCCGGACGCACGCCATACGTCCCCGTGTAGATGTAGTCGTTGGAGAAGGAGAGATCTCCGTCGGCCGCATTCCCCGCGACGTAGAAGGTCACGCTCTCCACCGCCGCATCGGGGGCCACCCACTCGAAGTCCCAAGTGACCGGACCGTCGGCCTGGCCCTGGTAGGTTCCCTCTGAAGTCTGTTTCAGGAAGTCGACTTCGGAACCGCCGGAATTCTCGGAGATCTGAGTGTTGACCGCATCGGTCACGAGAAGAGATCCCCCCTCTTGCAAGAAGTCCGCGTCGTCCAGAACGGTCAGCTCAAAACCCCATCGAGCCTGGCCCGGATCCTCGAGCTGCACCGTCAGAGCGTAGGTCTGACCGGGGACATATTCAGCCGGCAGACCGAGAATCTGCAGCCCCCCGTCGCCGGAGTTGACCGGAAAACTGAAGTGGCAAAGCGTGCAGTCGAAGTTGTCCGGAGGATTGCCGGCAAAACCGTCGGCCGGCCCAAGACTGGACGCGAAGACGGTGGCAGGAAGTGCGCAAAGGGCCAGAGCGAACGCGGCGCAGGAACGGGACTTCATGAGTCTCTCCCGATAAGGCGGTGAGTGGATGACGTACGGTGCGTGACCGGAAATTGTACGCGATGGTTCACGCAAAGTCAAGCAGCCGTTGCACCTCGCGGGGACCGGAACTCCCCTCGAAGGGCGAGAAGATAGAACGGCACGAACTGGACGAGCGTCCATACCGGCGGAAGGTGGAAGGCTCCCGTTTCGGCCTGATACCCGTAGGCCAGATAAGCAAGACCGGCGGCCAGTGAGAGGTAGACCCAGGGCTGGGACGGGAATCGGATGAGGAGCGGGATCATCCAGGTCAGGTACCACGGATGCACCGTCGGCGAGAGAGCCAGAAACCATCCGAGCACGAGAAAGGCACCGCGTTCCGGATCACGCCGGCTACGCCACGAGCACCAGGCCGTGGCCAGGGCAAAGCCGAGCAGGAGCATCCAGCGTCCGACACTCCCCAACGATTCGGCCGCCCAGTAGGCTGGGCTGTTGTGGCCCAGCTTCAGCCCAAAGCCAAAGAGGGACGACACGAACCCCACGCCCGCGTCACGGAAAGGAAGCGCAAGGAGAAGCGCTGCCGCCAGAGACACTCCGAGAAACGTCCACCAGCGGGCTCGCGCGAAAAGGAAGAAGAGGGCGGCCGGCACAAACTTGAATCCGACGGCGAAAGTCCAGGCGAGAGCCGCCCAGATCGATCGTCCGGCGCGAAGCGCGACAAATGCCGACACGAGAGCCAGAAGCATCCAGACGTCCAGGTGCCCCTCCCCCGCGAAGGCCAGTACCGGGAGCGGATGCCAGGCGTAGATCCCGACGTGATGGACCGGCCGGCCTCTCGAGCGGATCCAGAGCCAGATCACACCGATGAGCGCCAGGTCCGCGACAAGACACAGCCACTTCCAAGTCTCCAGCTTGTAGGAAAGAACGACCGCCATTCGAAAGAGAAGCTGAGCTGCGGGCGGATAGATGGTCGTCCATTCCGGGTGATTGATTCGTTCCGCGTAAGGGTCGGCCGGTGTCAACGACGCACCTACCGACGGTGAGGTCAGGTACGGATTGATTCCAACGGACTGCGCTCTTCCTTCCCACAGATACCGGTAGACGTCATCCGACGCAGGGATTCCCATGACGAGCAGGCGAGCCGCGACGGCGACGCACAGAACCCAGGCCAGCCGGAACGTGCGCGATCTTGAATCCCGTGGCCGCTTCGGACTCTCTTCGACGAGCGTCTGCGCCGGATCGCTGTTAGGCCGGTTCCCGAATCGTCCGAAGACGGACGGCGCCGCGATCCGGAGAAACAGCAGGTAGCCTGCGGTCGCCAAGACATAGGCGAGCAGAAATGCGCCTCGGTCCTGACCCAGGATGCCCAGACGCCCCAGCCAGGCCAGGCCGAAGAGCAGAAGGATCCCGGCCGGGTAGACGGCGGCGCCCCGTATCAGCGGGCGGTCGCCAACTCGGTTCGTCCCGGGCGCGGCAATGACCGCCACCAATGGATCAAGGAGAGCGAACCGACGGTCAGAAAACCTGTCGCATTGAGAAGGAGAAACGGCATGACGGCCCACTTCCCCACCTCGCCGTACTGGTAGAGCGTGTAGAAACCGTAGAGGCCCAGAACGATCTCGATGAAGTGGCTGATCCGCGGCGGAATTCGGTAGACGCGCCGGCGAGTGCCCACGGTTGCGCCGCCTTTCCGTGCGTCGGCGCCTCGTCCGGTTTCCACTCCATACTTCGGGGTTCGAACGAATCCACTCTTCCTTCCACTCACCGCTTCGAGGACCGCCTTGGTGTTGTTCACGGCGATCCCGACTCCGATGGCGACGAGCACCGGCAGGATGAGGATTCTGCGTTTCCAATCGGCGTAGGCAACGCGTTGCGAACAGAAGTAGAGAATGGACGGACTGAAGGTCGAGAGGAACAGGAAGGCGCCGGTCACGATGAGCAGCGGGCGCGAGAAAGAGTAGTCACTCAGTCGTAGCGCCGGCAGTGCGCAGAGGGCGGCGGTCAACATGAGCGGATGAATGAGATAGTGCGTCAGGTGAAAGACTGCTTCCAGCTTCTTGAAGAGCGGCACAGGTTGTCGGAAGACCAGTGGGAGAATCTTCATCGCGGTCTGGATGCTGCCCTTGGCCCACCGATGTTGCTGGGATTTGAGACCATTGATGTCGACCGGCAGCTCGGACGGCGTCACGACATCGACGAGATACTTCATTCGCCAACCGGCCAACTGCACCCGGTAGGAAAGATCGAGATCTTCGGTCAGCGTGTCCGCTTCCCATCCCCCCGCATCGAGCACGGCCGTCTTCCGCCAAAGTCCGGCCGTTCCGTTGAAGTTCATGTAGAGATCGTTCCAGGTCCTCGCCCCCTGCTCGATGACGAAGTGCCCGTCGATCCCCACGGCCTGCGCCTGCGTAAGCAGAGAGTAGTCCCGATTGACATGGCCCCAACGCGTTTGGACCATGGCGATCTTCTCGTGTTGTTCGAAGAAGGGAACGGTACGACGTAGGAAATCGCGGGGCGGGATGAAATCGGCGTCAAAGACGGTAAGGAACTCTCCCTTGGCGGTCGCAGTGCCTACATTCAGGGCGCCGGCTTTGAAACCTTCCCGGTTTTCCCGGGTCAGATGAACGATGTCGACGCCACGGCGACGGTAGTCGTCCACGATCTCGGCGACCAGGACACGGGTGTCATCCGTGGAGTCGTCCAGGACCTGGATCTCGTGCCGGCCCTGCGGATAATCCATGGCAACGACGGCATCGATGAGGCGGCGGACGACGTAGCGTTCGTTGAAGATGGGAAGTTGGGTCGTGATCCGTGGCAAGTCCGCGTCGGTGCGCCCGGACTGCGCGTAGGCTTTGAGAAAGGCCTGGTCGGCGGCGGCTTGACCTTTGCGTTTCCGGAAGAAGAGCCCGAGCATGACGTAGCAATTCACGCCGTACACGAATAGACCCAGCGATGCCAAACCATAGAGTGTGAGAAACGTGTACTTCAGCAGGTCCATGAAGACTTCTGCTCCCTAGTCGGAAACGACAGGATGGTTGCGGGATAGAAAGGCCAAGTCAAGGTAGAATACGAAGATGGACCGACAGTGGGACCAAAAACCGTGAACCGTGAATCCTACGGTAAAGAGTCTGCCCAGGCCGCGCGGTCCGAGCGGCCCGTCCGTCCGGTCGGACCGGATCAACCGGCGCAGGTTCGGGCACATGACATCCCCGCCGAAGTGCGATCCATCATCGGGACTCTTCGGAACGCCGGAGGACAGGGTTGGGTCGTGGGAGGCGGAATCCGCGACCTTCTGCTCGGTCGGCCCGTTCGGGACTGGGACGTGGCCACGGACCTGCCGCCCCAAAAGCTGACCACCCTCTTCCCCAGGACGGTGGAGGTCGGAGCCCGGTTCGGTACGGTCGTCGTCATCGGAGAGCACGGCGAGTACGAGGTCACGACGTTCCGGCAGGACCAGGGGTACAGTGACGGCCGACATCCGGACGCCGTCCGCTACTCCACCAACCCCGAGGATGACCTCGCGCGGCGGGACTTCACGGTCAACGCCATCGCCTTCGAACCCGAATCCGAGACCTTGCTGGATCCCTTCGGTGGATTGTCCGACCTGAAGGCCCGCCTTCTGCGCACCGTCGGTCGTCCCGACGAACGCTTTCGCGAGGACGGGCTTCGACTTCTTCGCGCGGTGCGTCTGGCATCGCAACTGGACTTCGACATCGATCCTGCCACGTTGGGTTCCCTCGTCCGGAACGCCGATCGCCTCGATGCCATTTCGGCGGAGAGGGTGGCCGCAGAACTCGACAGGATCCTGACGCAGGATGGCGCAGCTCGGGCGCTGGAACTGCTTCTCGAGACCGGACTGCTTCGGAAGATCCTTCCCGAGCTCTCGCACTGCTACGGAGTCAGCCAGAACACGTTCCACGCATTCAGTGTCTTCTACCATTTGTTGGCGGCCGTCGACGCCGCCGAGTCCTCGGACCGCATCGTCCGTTGGGCCGCACTCTTTCATGACGTGGGAAAGCCGGAGACGCGGGAAGAGACAGAGTCTGGGACCAGGTCGGATACCGGGACGGGAGCGAGGACGGCAACGGAGACAGGCACAGGCTCCGGAACGAAGACGAAGACGGGACGCAAGGTCACGTTCTATTCGCACCAGGTGGTCAGCGAGAGACAGGTCCGCGCCGCCTTTGACCGGCTTCGGTTGTCCAACCTGGACAAAGAAACCGTGGCTCATCTCGTCGAGCATCACATGTTCCACTACACACCGGACTGGACGGACGGCGCCGTTCGTCGCTTTCTGCGCACGATCGGTGAAGAACACATCGACGCGCTCTATCGCCTGCGGCGCGCCGACACCTTGGGGAATGGAGTCCGGACGCGGGTGGCTCCGGAACTCGCCATCCTACGGGGACGCATCGATCAGGTGCTGGCCGAAGACGCTGCGCTTCACGTCCGCGACCTGAAGATCGGCGGGCACGATCTCATGAAAGAGTTCGGTCGCGGGCCGGGTCCCTGGATTGGGGAAACGCTGCAGCATCTTCTCGGGATCGTCCTCGACGAACCGGCAGAAAACGAACGGGATCGACTGCTGGAGCACGCCCGTGTGTTCCTGGCCAACGAACAGAGCGAGGGAACCTCGTCCTCGTCCTAGCCCAAGTCCAAGTCCTAGTCCTAGTCCGACGGACCGAAGAAGTTCGTCGGACCAAACGAAATCGCTTCCTCGCTGTAGAACGCCTCTCCGTACTCAACCCCGATGAAGAGTCCGTAGTAGCTGCGCAGGACATCGAGAGTGTGCAGGATGGGATTCTTCTGTTTCTGAATCGCCATCTGCGTTTCGTAGGCAAGGATCGAATCCCGGGCGCGATCGATGACGGAGGTCACGTCGACGACGATGTTCGGCATCTTCGACTTCGGGACCATGTAGTAGTAGAGGTAGGGCACGTCATGCGCCGGGATCTCCGGCATGACCGACTTGAAGCGGGCCAGCTTGACGCCGTCGCGGACGAGGAGCCCGGTCGCGAAGTGATCGACGTTGGCCGCCCCGTCATGATGTCCGTGCGGATTCGTGTGGTAGGGAGCAAAGACGATCTTGGGACGAGCCTCGCGAATCATCCGTGCGATCTTGAGCTTCCCTTCCTGATCGACAGTGACCGCTGTGTCGGGAAAGTCCGACATGTACGGTGTGGACCCCAGAACCTTGTTGGCCGCCGCAAACTCGCGTCGCCGGATCTCCGTGGTGCCGTACGTCCCCTTCTCGCCGCGGGTCAGGCAGATGTTGAGGACGCTCTTCCCCGTTTCGACCAGGCGAATGACGGTGCCAGCCATTCCCATTTCGACGTCGTCGGGATGGGGACCGATGACGACGACGTCATAGGTCCCGGTGATCTCATCCATACTTTTGGTCCTTCGTCGGGAGGCGGCGATGCGCTGGGCCGCCGCGATTTTGCGATTCGTGACCGGCCATGATATCGGCTCTCAGCGATTCGTCCTAGGAGGACTGCGGAAAACTCCCGGGGCTACGGCCCGTTGGAACCAACCCGTTCCGTCGGATACGACTTTCGTCGGCGCGGGGCCGGCGCTTTGTTCTCGTCCAGACGGTCGATTTGCCCCATTAGCTTTCGGCGGAGGTCATCCGGCAGCGGGCGCGGCACCTTTCGCTCGGCGACCTGTGACGGCTCGGCACCGACGTCCCCTCCTGCACCGGATCCCAAACCGGATCCCGCGCCGCTCCCCTGGCGTCCTGCGGGCCGGCCAGTGTTTTCCGCCGCCTCGGCCGAACTGACAGCTTCGCCGCTCGTGGCATCGCCGGGAGTTCCGGAAATCGCGGCGGTTCCCCCCGCTCCGGACGCCTTGGCGAGGAACGCCTTCGCCCGCTCGGCCCGGATTCCTTCGAGCGGAACCTTGGGAACGTAGTCTTCCAACCCGAGGACCGCGTGCAGCAGGACGAGGGCGGCTTCCTTATCTGGGATCCGTCCCTTCGTGAAGGCGTCGGGATCGTTGGCATAGCTCGGAGCGAGAGGCGCACCCACGCAACTGGGACATCCTTCCTCGCAGGGACATCCCAGAATGAGTTCGCGCGCCGCATCGAGAATCTCTTCCAGCTTGTGGAAGGCACGCCGACCGTAGCCAAGTCCGCCCGGATACTTGTCGTAGACGAACGTCGTCGGACCTTGCGAATTGCGCATGTCGACGACGGTGCCGAGATCGTGCGCGTCGCACATGACGTGCAGCGCGATGACCTCGCAAAGAACATTGGCGATGCCGACCATTCCATCCACGGGAACCCGACCCTGATCCAGAACTTTGCGCAGGACCGGAGCCGTCGGAACGAACCAAAGTGCGGTCGTGTGGAGTGTCGTGTGCGGAAGATCGATCTGTCCGTAGCCGAGCGAATCGCGCGACCCGAACTTGATCTTCTTGAACATGGTCACCTTCTCGTGAAGGGAACACTCGCCGAAGAATCCCGTCGACTCCGCGACCGGGCGTTCCATGTCGGCTTCCGGAGCGTCGATATGACTGTCACTGACCGACTGCGTGTAGTAGTCGACATCGGACTTGTGCAGATAGGCCACCCGTTCACTCAAGTCGAGTTCGTCGACGAAGAAGGTCTCGCCGTCATGCATGTAGATGGCCTGCGGATGAACCTGCGTAAACGCGGACGGCTCGTCGATGGTTCCGATGACGAAGTTGGCTCCGTCCGTCGTGTCGAGCAGGGTGTACTCGTTCTCTCCGGAATTCCGAAGAGAGAACGAACTGGCCGGATACTCCTGATCGGTGTGGAACCAACGACCCCGAACCAGACGCAGATGATTGTGGTCCTGCAACAGATCCAGAATGGCGGGAGCGTACGGTCCGTAAGACTCTTCTTCGTCGACCGGAATCGGGACTTCGAAGGCGGCGCAGCGAAGATGATTGAGCAGGATGTGCGGGTTGCCGCGGTCGAGAACGGCGCCTTCCGGATTGTTCGAAAAGAAATACTCAGGGTTCTGCATCAGGTACTGATCGATGGGCGCGTTGTGCCCGACCAGAATGGCCACCGACTCGGACTGGCGGCGCCCGGCCCGTCCCGCCTGCTGCCAGGTCGAAGCGATCGTACCGGGATAGCCGACCATGATCGCAACGTCGAGTGAGCCGACATCGATTCCCAACTCGAGTGCGTTCGTCGAGATGACACCCAGGAGGTCCCCGTCGAAAAGTGCGGACTCGATCTTGCGCCGCTCTTCCGGCAGGTATCCCGATCGGTAGGCTCGAATGCGCTTGGCCAGTCCTCCACCTGCCTTCTGCAGATCATCCTGCGCGTAACGCAGAAGGACTTCCGCAAGAAGGCGAGCTTTGACGAAAGCGATCGACTGGTAGCCCTCGCGAATCAATCGAACGAAGAGATCCTTCGCTTCGATGTTGCTGCTGCGACGCTCCATGCCGGTGTTGCCGAGATGCGGCGGATTCCAAAACACGAAGTGCTTCGTTCCACGAGGTGAGCCGTCGTCGTCGACGACCTTGACCTCTTCGCCGATCAGTTCCTTCGCGAGGTCGCCGGGATTGGAAATCGTCGCCGAGGCGCAGATCCAGACCGGATCGGCTCCGTGATGCCTGCAAAGCCGACGGAGTCGGCGCAGAACGTTCGCGACGTGAGAGCCGAAGATGCCGCGGTAGACATGAATCTCGTCGATGATGACGTAGCTCAGCCGGGCAAAGAACTCCGCCCAGCGCGCGTGGTTGGGAAGGATGCCCGCGTGCAGCATGTCGGGATTGGTCAGAAGCAGGTTGGCTTCGTCCCGTAGTCGGGTCCGCAAGGAAGTCGGCGTGTCTCCGTCGTAGGTGCCGGCGCGGAAGTCCAACCCAGACGGCCCGGCCAGTCCCAACTCCGACGCTGCGGCCAGCCCCGGCCCCGCCATTCCGCCGCCTCCACCTCGCCCAGTGCCTTTGCGCGAGGTTCGGCGAGCCGGGGGCATCAGGTCCTGTCCTTCGGGAAGAAAACGGCGCAGCACTTTGAGCTGATCCTGGGAGAGCGCCTTCGTCGGGAAGAGATAGAGCGCGCGCGCCTTCGGGTCCATGGAGATGCGCTCGAGCACCGGAAGGTTGTAGCAGAGACTCTTGCCGGATGCCGTTCCCGTGACGACGACCGTGCTCTCTCCCCGTCGGATGTGATCGACGGCGTGGGCCTGGTGGCGGTAGAGCTTCTCGATTCCCTGCGCCGCAAGCGGTCGGGTCAGAACATCGGGCAAAGGATGTTCCGGATCGGCATAGATCGGATCGCGTGACGGACGAGTCTCGTGATGGACCATCTGCCCGCGTTCGCGGGCCAGGTTCTCGATCAGATCGATGAGCGGAAAGGCGTCGGGTGAATCGGTCATATCGTTCCCTTGATGTCAGTCTCCGGATCCCTGGAGAGGTCGCCTCATCGGGCAGGATGTGGAGCGAGGATACTCCAAGCCGCGGCACGGAAGGAACAAATGTTCGTGGGGCTGTCTCGGGATCTCGGACCCTCAGACGTCCCGAAGATGCACGTCCAGTCGCGCCAGCGTGACCAGGTCTTCCCGGTTGTGGCGAAGGACGCGGACCATGTCCTCTTCCTCGCCCGTTCGGACGTAGTCGTGATAGGCCTCGGGAATCTCGCCCCCTGGCAGGTCCCGATACCGATAGCGCTGAAAGAGAACCGACTCCAGCGTCTGAAGCTTGCAGTTGGGGAGCACGCCCTTGTACACCCGGCGGGCAGCGTGCAACAGGTCGCGATGCTCATCCGGCTCCGGAAGGACGAGTCGGTGGTAGAGTGCCCGATTCCGGAGGAACGGATGGTCGAAGGACTTCCCGTTGAAACTGACCCAGGCTTTCTCGACCTCACCGTGGTCTCCGAACGCTTCCAGGATCGACTCTTCCTCGGCATAGTCCCGCGCCAGTAGTTGAATCACGGCCCAGCTCGATTCCCACCGAACCATGATGCCGATCAGAAAGAGCGGATGCCCGTGAAAGCCGCAGGTCTCGAGGTCGAAGTAGAGACCATCGTTCCCCAGCCCGGAGAGCTCCGGATCGCGGGAAAGGTCGCCGAGACGGTGGACGATCCGGCAGTAGGCGCCGTCGGGAAACTCGACGGCCGCATCGGGAAAGGCTTCCCGGATCGAGGCTTCAGAACGTGGGTCGAACGGCAGGCTCTCCGGATCATCGCGAAACCGAAAGGCCTCGGACCGGTCGAGAACCGTGGTCGGCAAGGTGTCGAGCGTATCCCTGCGCCCCCGCCTCTTGGCGCGAGGTGCCTGGAAACCGGGCAGACCGTCGAAGAGCGTGGGAGACTCAACTCGCTGGGAAGAGGCCGAGGCGTTTTTCGACGTTCGCCCTACCGCCGAGGTGTGCGCGCCCCGCGCCCCGTCACCGTTCGGTCCGAGTTCTGAAGACTCCGCCTCTCGCAGGTCGAACGAGCCGTCTGACGCCTCCGGCCCATCTTTCCGGGCGCGACGTCGTGAACGGCCTCGCCCCCGCGCAAATGGGTCGTCGCCGCGCCATTCCAGAATCGAATCGATGTCGTCCTGTTCCCGACGGTCCTTCACGGGTATCCATCCCCTGGAATCACGGTTAGCATGCGGTCGAGTTCCGTCCCCAGATCACCTTCCTGGCAATGCTCGGAGGAATCGTGTCATCACCGCATTTCCACGCCATCGTACGGGGCAAGGTGCAGGGTGTCTACTTTCGTGACACGACCCGGCAGACAGCGGAAAGGCTCGGCATCACCGGCTCGGCGGTCAACCTGCCGGACGGGACGGTACGCGTCGAGGCATACGGTCCCCGTCCGGCCCTGGAGGGTCTCGTCGAGTTTCTTCACCAAGGCTCTCCCCAGTCCCGTGTCGACGGCGTCGAGATCGAATGGCATGACGGCGAAACTCCGCCGCCTCGTTTCACAACCGGCTAGCTCGCTGTTCCGACTTGTCCACAAGTGGACTCGGGCCTTCCGTTTCGTGCTTCAAAGAGGATTGAGTGCGAAGATTGGTCCACCGGACCGAACTAGGCTGAAAATCCGTATGGGGGTATCCGTAAACAAGGGAAATGGAAGCACCCATCACCTCTTCCCATAACCCGCAGGTGACGCGGGTCCGAAAGTGGATCAATCGCCCGCAGGTCTGCCGGCGCGACGGCGTCCTCGTGGCCGACGGTATCCACCTTGTCCAGGAAGCTCTCGAGGCGGGTCTTTCCTGCCGGGTCATTTTTGCCGACTCGCGGAGCAGCCATCCCGAGGTGAAGGAGATCCTGGACTCGGCAGACGAGCGCCGTCTTCCTGTCTATCCCGTGATGCCCCACATCCTCCGGGCCGTTTCCGGGGTCGAGACGCCGCAGGGGCTGATCGGCGTCTTCGAACGGCCGGCATTCGAACCCTCCGCCTTTTGGCGAGCTGCCCTCGAGACGTCTCCGGTCCATGTCGTCGTCGCGGCTGGAGTCCAGGATCCGGGAAACATGGGGAGCCTGATCCGAACGGCCCGGGCCGCAGGCATCCGTGGACTGGTCTGCACGCGCGGCACGGTGGATCCCTACCATCACCGGGCGCTGCGCGCCTCGATGGGCGCCGCTCTTTCCTTCCCCATTCTCCTCGACGTCGAAGAAGAGACTCTGATCTCCCAGCTGGAGAAGGCCGGTCTTCGAACGGCTGGGCTCGCTCCGCGCGGGACAACCGATCTGGATGAAATCGATCCCCAGTACCCGACGGCGTGGGTCTTCGGATCGGAAGGACAAGGGTTACCCAAGGACATCGGTGACGCCATTGATCTCAACGTGAAGATCCCGATGGAACCGGGTGTCGAGTCGCTGGCCGTGCCGGCCGCGGGCGCGGTCGTGTTCTACTGGCTGTACCTGTTCGGGCGCGACAAGCAGCGCAACGGTGACGGCGTTCGGGCCGACCGTTCGCAGCCAGCCTAAGGCCTTAGGTCTTAGGTCTTAGGTCTTAGGTCTTAGGTCTTAGGTCTTAGGTCTTAGGTCTCAGGTCTCAGGTCTCAGGTCTCAGGTCTCAGGTCTCAACCTGCCTAGGATCTCAACTAGGCGAAGGTCTCAATCCTGCCAGGGTTCCAGCCCGCCCAACTCCCGTGCCCGACAACCTTTCCGCCTCGTTTTCGCGAAGTCCCCCACCTGCGCTAAGATCGAACCCGCAACATCCGCACTCCACTTCGACTCCAGGAGGTCGCCCTTGCTATCCCGAAGTGAAATCACCTGTCCCTCGACTCTACTCGCCACCGTGTTTTTCTCGAGCCTTCTAACCTGGGGGGTCCATGCCGAGGCTGCCCAGCTGGAGAAGGTGGTGGCCGACATCGAAAAGCCGATCACCGTGACGTCGCCGCCGGGCGATGCTCGTGAGTTCTTCATCGAACAGGAGGGACGCATTCGCATCATCGACGCGAGCGGACAAGTCCTCGCCACACCCTTTCTCGACATCACGTCGCTCGTCGAGTGGGACGGGCTTTTTCAGGGCCTCCTCGGGCTGGCCTTCCATCCCGACTATGCGAGCAACGGCTACTTCTTCGTCGACTACCTCGTCGCAGGTGGAGACACGCGCATCTCGCGATTCGAAGTGTCCTCTGATCCCAACGTCGCCGACCCAGGTTCCGAGTCTGTCGTCATCACCATCGATCAACCCGGAACCGACCACAATGGCGGCTACATCGCGTTCGGGCCGCAGGACGGCTACCTCTATGTTTCGATGGGTGACGGCGGCTTTGGCGGAAGCCATCACGAGAACGGACAGGACACGAACGTCCTTCTCGGCAAGATCCTGCGCCTCGACGTCGACGTTTCCTCGGGTTACCAGATCCCTCCTGACAATCCGTTCGTCGGTGTGCCCGGTTACCGCGAAGAGATCTGGGCGTTTGGACTGCGCTCTCCCTGGGGAATGAGTTTCGACCGGGAAACCCACGATCTCTGGATTGCCGACGTCGGTCTGAACTCCTGGGAAGAACTCAACTTCCAGCCTGCCGCAAGCACCGGGGGCGAGAACTACGGGTGGAGCCGGATGGAAGGCAACCATTGCTACCAACCGCCTTCAGACTGTGACGACGGCTCGATGATCCATCCCATCTACGAGTATCCGCACGGCCCTCTTTGCTCGATCAACGGAGGGTTCGTCTATCGCGGTTCGGCAATCCCCGAGTACCAAGGGCTGTACTTCTTCTCGGACTGGTGTACGAGTCAGATCTGGACCATCGAATACGACGGGAACGAAGTCACCGAGCTCGTCAACCGCACTGCCGAACTCGCACCTCCGGGCGGAGAGTCCTTCAGTTTTCTCTCCGGGTTCGGTCAGGACGCAGACGGCGAGTTGTATGTCATCGACTGGAACTGGACGAATCCCAACTCGGGACAGATCTACAAGATCGTGCCGGATGCAGCCGACGCTCCCCTGGACACTGAGGCGACCTCTGCGGGTTCGGGCCTCGAACTTCGTTTTGCACAACCCAACCCTTTCCAGAGTCACACGCGCATTCAACTCACGGCGGCCCCGGGCACGAGCGTCGACCTCTCGATTCACAGCCCGTCCGGTCGTCTCGTTTGGTCGGAGCGTATCGAAAGGTCCGACTCGGAATTGCACTGGATCGAATGGGACGGACGTGACGCCACAGGGACGCGCCTACCCTCCGGCACGTACTTCCTGAAAGCGCAGAGCGGCGAGACTGTTCGTTCGCAACGCATTCACATCGTGAGATAGCAACGGCTCAAGTCGCGGCCGCCAGACGGGCGCCAGCGGGACACCAGAAGGGGCGCTACGGAATGCCTTCGAAGTCGTCGGTGATGATGTCGACGACGACGACGTGGGCATTCTCCGTCCCTTCATTCTTCCACCAATGAACGAGTCCGTTCGTCTCGAGCACGACGTCACCGGCGCGCCGCACCTGCGTCCCGCCATCCTTACGTCGCTCGACGACCCGTCCGGAAATGATGTAGGCGATCGACGGCCTGGAGTCGTGACGATGAACCGCGATCTCCCCGCCCGGGCTCAGGACGATTTCGCGGGCGCGCATGTTCCGGCCCTTCGTCGAAGAGAACTCATCCTCCAGATCGATCGAACCCAGAACGGTCGCCGACTCGACACCGCTGGAAACCGTCGGGCCCTCCATCAGCGGCGGAGGAACGGGATCTGCTTCGGCGACGACCTTCGGCTTCGACGAACCGCATCCGATTCCGGCGAGAAGAAAGAGTAGAACCAGGCAGCGACAGACTCGTGTTTCCATCGAGGCGAACTCCTTTCACGGGTGATGCTGGACCTTCGGACGGACTATTCACGAACGTGAAGGCACGCGCAACTGTGTAGCGCGAAGGTCTTCGACGCCTCTCCACGACTTCACGAGACCCAGCGTCGACGGCGGGACCCGGCCATGGAAGCGAGTCCGCACTCATCGTCACGGAGTGTATCTGGGAAACAAAAGAACGAGCCTCCCGGAAAGGAAGGCTCGTTCGTCTTAACTCTCGTCACGAACTCTCATCCGCGACGAAGGTATCTGCAAGGGTCGTTTAGTTCTTGAACGAACCCTTGATCTGACCCCAGCTCCGCTCGATCGTCGGAACGATGTCGCACGGGTTCGGGTCGCAGACCGTGTCGTCTCCCTGGTAGACTCCCGGACGCGCGGCACATTCATCCTCGGTCAGGATCTCGCACATCTCTTCGACGCAGCAGGCGCCTTCGCGCATCGGACCGCAGTCCGGATCGTCGAGGGTGAAGTCGGCGAGGGAGCGCGGACGCATCTGGTAACCCTCGTCGTAGGGCGAGGAGCTGTCGAACTGACCACCGATACCGAGAACGCTGAACGCGCCGCCCGGAGTGGCGGTACCGTCGATGTCCGTCTCCTTGTCGATACGCATCGTCGTCGGGCCGGAGCCGTCGTCAACCGTCAGGTTGCCGTTGCTGCCGTCCGCCGGGAACTCGCTGCCATCGGTGATGGTGACGCAGGTCAGCTTGATGAGGCAGCTCTCGTAGATCTCTCCGCCGGTGGCGAGATCGTTCGTGGAGACCTCGATCGCAGCCGGGACCGCGTCCGTTCCGATGACGGCAACGTCGTCGATGCTGACCTCGGTCAGACCGTTGAAGAAGTCGACCTCACCCGTGACGAGAACGACGTCGCCGATATTGAGCGCAGCCATGTCACCACCAAAGATCGTGACGCAGCAGCCACCATCGGTGATGGAGTACTCGTTCGTGGTGTTGGAGAAGTTGATGCTGTTGACGACACCCTCGGTCTCGACACGCTGGCCGAAGAGAACCGGGAAGCCGTTCATATCGTTCTCCATGATCTCGCAGACGGTCAGCTGCTGGTAGGCACACGGATCCGGATCACAGACCGTGTCGTCGCCCAGGTACTCACCACCAAGTCCGTTACAGTCGGCCTCGGAAACGACCTGACAGCCGGCACCCGGAACGCAGCAGGCGCCCATCGGAACCATGGCGCATTCGACGTCGTTGGCAGAACCCGGCGTCGGTGTGTCGTCAGCAAAGAAGTCCGCGCCGTTGTTGTCCGTGTCGGAACCGTCCGGGCAACGGGCGATGGAGATGTCCGGACCCGGATCGACGGTCGGCGTACCCTCGCCTGCAAAGACCTCGTCCGGATCGAAGGAACCGTAACCGACGGCGTCGATGGTGGCGCCAGCGGCGTCGCGAAGGAGGATCGAGTCCGGTCCGTTCTGGAAGTCGGTGTCGGCGATCTGATCACCGAAGGCCTGACCGACGACGAAGTAGCCGCTGGCCGGAATGAGGCCGACGAGGTCGACGGTCATGTACTCGGTACCACCGTTGCCATTCACGCCGACGAGGGTGTAACCCGTCAGGTCCAACCCGGCGTCACCCTTGATCTCGACCCAGGTCTCGTCGTCGCCGCCGGCATCGTCATACACGGCTTCGTTGATCACCGGCTGGGCCAGAGCGGCAGTACCGGCGAAGGCCAGTCCAGCGATGGCAAAGAAACCTGTCCGTAGCCAATGCTTCATTGGGATGTATCTCCTTGAAAGGAAGCTGCCAAAATCTCAGTCATCGAAATCTGAGGACCGCACGGGAACGACCCTCCCTACCTTGTCCGAGCCCTTCCCCCCTACGCGTCGCAACACGCAGAAAACCGGGCCTGGATCCCGTAACGCAATGCAGCAAATTCTACCGGGCTGGTTCACGCGGGTCAATCAGCGGCCATTTACCTCACGGAAACCTCGTACCGGAACACCTTGTCGAATAATGTCCATTTTAGGCAGGATGCGGCATCGGCCAGAGCAGACTAAAGTACCGGGGGAAAACGAGTTCGAACCGCGGGAAGGCTTGTAGAGCCAGCGTTCCTTCCCCCTTTCGGGACGATCTGAGGGCCCGCGCGGCCGGAGAATGAAACCATGACGGCACCGCTCCCGAGCCCGGCCCAGGTCGACCGCACCCGTCTGGTGGGCTACAGCCTCTACGACTTCGCCAACTCGGCCTTCGCCACGACCATCCTGGCAGTCCTCTTCAACCAGTACTACGCCCAGGCCGTGGCCGGCGGCGCCGAGGGAGTCTCGATTCTCGGCCGGCAGGTCCCGGGCGCCACCATCTGGGCCTGGCTCGTTTCCCTGTCCATGGCCACGGTGGTCCTGAGTGGTCCTCTGCTCGGAGCTCTCGCCGACAGGACCGGAGGACGGATCCGGTTTCTCGCCGCGTTCTGGCTGCCAGGGTGCGTCCTGACGGCGCTTCTCGCCACTGTGGGTGAAGGAGAGTGGATCCGGGGAGCGTGGATCTTCGGAGGGGCCTATTTCGCCTTCTCAGCGTCCTCCATTTTCTACAACGCCCTGTTGGTCGAGGTCGGCCCGCGAGAATCTCTGGGACGCGTCTCCGGCATCGCCTGGGGATTCGGCTACGTCGGCGGTGCGCTTCTTCTGGTCGTCAACCTCCTAATGTTGCAGGCGCCGCAGAAGCTCGGTTTCGAAGAGGGAGCGTTCACGATCCACGACTGCTTTCTCTCTGTGGCGATCTGGTGGTTTGTCTTCACGCTTCCGACCCTGTGGATCTTTCGAAACGAACGCGGGAGTTCCTCCCATCCCGAAACCAAACCAGCGGTCGGCTTGGGACAACTTCTTCAGGACGCGCTGCGGGATGTGAAGAAGACCGCCGGAAAGATCTCGCGGCAGCGGAACCTACGACGCTTTCTGTTCTCCTACCTCGTCTACAACGACGGCGTGCAAACGGTCGTGGCCATGGCGTCGGTCTTCGGAGCCGATCAACTCGGGATGGAAGCGTCCGAACTCATCGTATACTTCCTGCTCATTCAGGCGACGGCGTTCCTCGGATCGAGCGTGCTCGGTTGGTGGGCAGACCGGTGGGCGCACAAACCGGTTCTGATGGTTTGCGTCGTCTCCTGGTCACTGCTCACGGCTTGGGGAGCCGCCATCGGCATCTTCGGAAACGCCAAGACGGAGTACTGGATACTCGGCGGCATCGCCGGACTCTTCCTCGGAGGCGTGCAGACCTGTTCGCGCTCACTGACGGCGCAATGGGTTCCCGAAGGCGGCGAATCGGAGTTCTTTGGATTCTTCTCGATCATGACCCGACTTGCGGCCGTCGTCGGACCGCTCGTCTACGGCGGATTGGTCTTCGCCACGGGAAGCCTGCGCATGGCCATTCTCTCGGTCACGGTGTTCTTCATCATCGGGGGCTGGCTCTTGTTCGGCGTCGACGAGTCCAAGACGTCGACCGAACGGCGAGTGCTCGAGACAGAGGCTGGCTGAAACCTCAAGACGATGGCAGCCTGAGAGACCGGCTAGAACCTCGGGACGGTGGCAGCCTGAGACACCGGCTGAAACCTCAAGACGGTGGCAGCCTGAGAAACCGGCGGGAAGCTTCGCGGGTCGAGGTTGGCGAGGCGAAAACAACGATGCGTCAACCACGATAAAGGGACCTCAGCCAACGGCGAGGTCCCTAACCCGAATGATCATGTGCGTCGGAGTAAGGTGGCGAACGTAGCCCAGGTCGGAGACCCGGCGCGACGGGTGCTATCGCCTTCCGAATCCGACTCCGAGGCGCAGTGACGGATCGCTCTCGCGATACTTCAGCCCGCCCAGAAGGAAGAAACGCTCCTTACGAATCGGTGCGTACCGGAACGTCGCGGCAAGGAAGCCGGACATGTCGTCGCTGCCGCTCGGGTTGGTCAAGCTCGCAAGACCTGTCTCCAAGTCGATCGAGGCACGACGGAAGACGACCGGAATGTTGACGAAGACTCCGCCTTCTTTCACCGAACTGTTGGTGGCATTGGCGAGGGCCACGTTTCCGGAGAGACCGACGTTGATCGAACCGAACTGTCGGATCACTCCGCTCAGCGAAACACCGAAGATCTGGTCTCCGTCTTCCAACTCTACGATCGCGGCCAGGCCGGCGCCGGGTGGGAAGATACTCAGCGGATCGCGCTCGCGCTCGCGGCGCAACGCTGCGATGTCCGCGTCGATGGAGTTGCGGGAATCCAAAGAATCCGCCGCCTCGGACTGCAGGACGGCGAGATCCTCGCTGACCTGGCGAAGTTCGTCGTTCCGCTCGAGCAATTCGGTCTGCTTTGCGCGGTGCTGATCGTCGGCACGTTCGATGTCTTTACGCAACGCGACGAACTGGTCGGTGAGGTCGCGGTCGCGAAGTCGGCCGTCCTGAATACGCTCGTGCTCGACTTTGATCTGGTTGTCGATGAGAGCGGCCTGCGCGATCTTCTCCTCACGCTCCTGCTTCGTGGCTTGCTGCTGATCGAGCGCATCGAGGATGAACTGTTCGTGATCCTTGATCTCGAGCTCGTAGGACTCTTCTGCCTCTACGACTTCGGATGCCGAGGCTTCGACCTGCGGAATTCCGCGGGTGTCGTAGTAGTACCAACCCGCCGCGATGCCGACGCCGACCAGAAGAAGTATCTCCACCACCGGCCAGAAGACGCCGCCATTGAACATTCCACTTTTGACTGGATCAGACATGGGATTCTCCTAGCGCGGGGGCAAGTTGTCCCGGTCGGGGTAGTTTCCCGGACCCGGAATCAAGGCTGTGTTCTTGCGATAGTCGTCCGGGTTGGCCAGGCGGTCGTAGACGTCGGCCAACTCCTCGATTTCCCCGGTCAGAGCTTGGATGGAATCGCGAAGAGCGCGGCGCTCGATCTTCATTCCATCAATGGCGAGCTGTCGTTCCTGAACATCCGCAGAGGCCTTCTGCAGCGATTCCTGCAGTTCGGCGAGGACGAGCTCGAGCGAGTCGACCTTGGCTTCGGCCGCAGGGAGAGCCCCGTCGTACTCGCGACGGACGGCGATGAGACTGTCCAATACCGATCGATAGAGCATCACTTGGGGCGCCCACGTCGAATCGATCTCCGCCTGAAGGGTTGCCGTTTCGCCGTCGATGACGCGGAGATCGGCCAAAAGGCTGTCTGTTACAAGATCGGTCGCCACACGGCCGAGATTGATCGTGTTCTCGTCGTCGACGAGGTGGGGTCGGACGTAGGCGTCCTGCGCGCAGATGATTCCGATGCCCGGAATGGCGATGTACCAAAGTCGTCCGAAAATGGACTTGAACCAGTTCGAGCGAACTCGACTCTTGGCAGTCCGTAATGGCCGGCCCCATCGATCACGGAGCTCGTCGCTCATTACCTCTCCCTTCCCCGCCACCGGCACAAAAAAGCCGGGGAGCGGCTCCAGCTTCGAAGTTGGATCCGAACTCCCCGGTGTTCGGTAGATTAGCCCTACGGGGATTCGAACCCCGGTTTGATGGCTGAGAACCATCCGTCCTAACCCCTAGACGATAGGGCCATATGCGGTTGAGGCTTCCGTCCCAACGCTCGTCAAAAGTTAGCAAACCCGGTTTTAGGGCTGCAAGCCCTGATTTGCAGAGGGTGCCTGGGCTGGCCACAGACAGTGGGACAGTCCACCCGCCCAAAGATGGATCCAACGGTGCGGCGCCCGGGTCGCGTGATAGGCCTCGTCGAAGAGATGAGCCAGGCAAACGGCGACGTCCGCAGCAACAGGACGGCTCTGTGCCAACTTGGAGTGCGGCTCCAGGAAGCGTCCGACGGGGATCCGCGCCTCCAGGTTCTTCACCAGCAAAGGCAAGAGTGCATTGGAGTTACCCGCCTCGAGGGCCTGGGCCCACTCGACAGCAGCCTCGGCCTCGGGTCCGGCTGTCACCTCGCCGGCGTCGGTCCCGTCCCCATTGCCGGGGCGCGGGGCTCTCCCCCCCTCCCAGGACTCGCTCCAGCGGGAGGCCGGAGAGAGCCACCATCCGCATTCCGGGGACTCCGGAGACAACCGCAGATCGCGGACTCCGACCTGCGCCCCGGCCAGGAGAAGGCTGAGGATCCTTTGTCCGGGCGTTCCCAGGTAGAGCAGGCGGCGCACTGAGCGGGCTCCGTGCACGATCTCCAGACGTTCCGTGACACGGTCCGCGTCCCAGAGTCCACCTCGCAGCCCTTCCTGCAGATAGAGCAGCGTCGCCCCCAGGGAGATGACCTCGGCCAGGTCCTCCAGCGTGACCCCCATTTCGAGAGCGGTGGCGGCACGGATCATCCGCCCTTCCGGCGTCTCCCCGCACCACTCGAGAGCACGATCGAGAAACCCCGAGGGATCCGTCTCGCCGAGGGACGGGGCACCGGGAGACCGACGCCGCGCAGTTCTCAGAAGCGCGCGGTCCGCCACTTCGGAGCAGGCCCGCTCATACAACTTGGATCGGGGTCCGGCACTCGCCTGCTGGCGCACGATCGGCCGAAGGACCTGTGCCCCCCACTCCCAACCCAGTCGCTGGAGCAGTCCCAGCGCCTCGACAGCGGCAGAGAGCGAATCCACCTGTCCGCTGAGCGCCTCGAGACCGGAAGAGAACAGCAGGTCCCCGGCAGCGTCCTTGTCCATGTCCGCGGCCAACGCCGAAAAGAAAACGTCGGCGTTCTCGGCATCCCCTCGGTGAACGGCATCCAGGAATTCGTAGGTGAGGTCTTCCTTCGCCCCCTCCCGCGTCTCGGTCATCCCCGAGAGCACGAAGGCGTCGGCGTGACCCTTCACCTTCAGGTCGGAGAGCAGGCGGTGAACGGAAGTCCTGGCCAGTGAAACCTGCTCGGGGCTGGGATCGGGAGCCGGCTCCCCCTCGACGGGGCGTAACGGTTGGCAGATGGCGTCCGTCGCCGCCAGTTCCAACCACCACTGCGCACCCCGGTTCGGATGCAGTTGGCGGGTCGCGAAGACCGCGGCCCCCACCATGGGTGGAACGCAGTCGAAGGACTTCTTCTTCTCGAGTTGCTTGCGGAGTTCTTTGGAGAAGTCCTCAGGAGAGGAGTCTTCCATCCACGAAGCGATGTCGAGCGGGTTGCGTAGTTTGCTCCGCATGCAACGTGAAGGGGGCCCCGTCCTCCGTCGTCGTGGGTCAACGTTCGTGGTCGAGCGGGCCGTCTGTCAAATCGACGACCGCTTCGCAAGAACGAAGCGGTCGTGTCTGACCAGCCGGGCTCGAGAAATTATGGCTGGGGTGCAGGGATTCGAACCCCGATTCCACGATCCAGAGTCGCGTGTCCTACCATTGGACGACACCCCATCCGAAGACGTCGGCGAATCCTACGGAATCCAGGGCCGATACCTCAACCCTTTTCCTGGCTTCGCCTCGGAACGCGGACCTGAAATCCGCGTCCCGAAGGTCAGTTTACTGCACGCGCACGAGCTTCGTCGAGCGACGTCCCAAGTCCTCTGCATTGGCCTGGACGAAGTAGATCCCGGCGCCGGTATGCCGGCCGGCATCGTCCCGACCATCCCACGAAAACACCACGGAACCCGCTTCGAGTCGACCTTCGTGCAAGGTGCGCACCACTCGGCCACCTGGGTCGATGACGCGGACATCGACGGCGGCCGTCCGCGGTACGGTCAGCTGGACCTCGGTATCGAGACGGGACGGATTGGGTCGCGGTTGCGCGAGAGCGAAGGTCAAGGACGGACCCGTCACCTCGATCGTCCGGTCCGCCGTGGTGACTTCGTAACCGTCCGGCTCGATGCCGACCAGGCGGTAGACGAAGGTGCCGGCGTTCGGAACCTGATCGATCCACAGGTAGCCACCACCGTCCTCCGCGACCTGGTTCGGCGTTCGGGCGCCCAACGAGGTCCATTCCGGATCATCGAGGCCCTTCCGGTAGAGTTCGAACGCGGCGAACCCGGCTTCGCCGATCCACCTCAGTTCGACTCCCCAGTCTCCACTCGTTCGGAGGTTCGGGGCGCCGAGAGCCAGCGGTGTGATCGGAGGCGTCATCGTGTTTCCGGCATTGCGCGTGTCGTGGCGGAACTGCGTCCACGGATAACGTCCCAACGGTCCGGTGTCCGGGCTCACGTTGTCGAAGAACGTGCCCGGGAAGTCGAGCACCGTCACCGTCTGAATCTGATCGGTCTGGACGACGAGATTCACCGTTCCATTCTTGTCGACGTCCCAAAGCGCGAGACCCGGACCGACCCGGCCTCCGATCTGGTAGGGAAAGCCGGGCAGGGCCGTTCCCGTGTGGTCGATGGCGTGGATGTTCCCGAAGTTGTCACCGATGAGGATCTCCGGATGGTCATCTCCGCTGACGTCGCCGAGGACGGGTGATCCGAAACGGGTCGAGGCCGGGGCGATCTCCAACCAAGGATCCTCACTGGTACCGAAGTTGGGAATCGGTGTCCCGTCCACGGCGTTGAGGGCGAAGAGCCGTCCATCGGCGCCACCGACGACGACGTCCAGATTCCCGTCATCGTTGATGTCACCGATAGCCGGAGAGGAATTGAGCTCGATGGAGAGGTAGCTTCCGACGGAAACGTGCCACATGTGCGGATCGGAAGCGTTCGGGTCGATGGCCCACAGATCCTTTCCGGAGGTGATGAAGACTTCGCCGAGGTCGGCGCCGCCGTCCGAAACAATGTCGGCAATGGCCGGCGAAGCGTTGGAGTCGTCCTGGAAACTTCCGTAGTCCGAGTACGCAAACGGGAAGTTCGGGATGTCATCTCCTTCGGAGTCCACGATGTAGAGACGCGTGTTGCCTCCCCCGTTGATCCGGGTCGTGAACATAATCTCCTGTGCTCCCGCCACACCGTCGTCGTAGACATCCGCGAGTCCGACTCCGCCGTAGAGGAAGAACGCTTCCGTGTTGTTCAGGGTTCGGATCGCGCCGTTGGTACCGCTGACCGGGCGCCCGTCATGGTGGAATCCCCACACCGTCGATCCGGCGAGGATGACCACCTCCATATCGAGGTCACCGTCAATGTCACCGATGGCCGGCGGCGAGAGCGTCAACGTCCCGCCGATGTTTCGCCGCCACTTGACGCGGCCCAGGTTGTCGAAGCAGACCAACTCGATTTCGCGGGGCGCATCCCGGTTCGGGAAACGTGAGGCGGCCAGGATTTCCTTGGTCCCGTCCGCATCGATGTCAAACACCGCCGGACGTCCGGAGAAGAGGTATCCGTCGTCAGCAACCGTCAGGACCCCGCGCGTCGACTCGATTCCGTCTCCGTCGTAGTAGTCGCCGCCGGAAGCGGTGAAGGCATAGATGACGTCCGTGCCGAAAATGACTTCGTAGGGTCCGTTGTCCAATTGCTCGACGACCGGCGCGCTCCCGTTGTCCTGATTCAGGAGCACCGGCCAGCCATTCAGGAACCCCGGAGCGGTGCTCGAACTGTGCACCTCCGTCATGTCCGACTCGTTGCCTGAAGAGTCGACGATCGCAACCTTGTAGAAGTAATTGGTCAGCGGTGGCAACGATTCGTCGGAGTAGTAGGCCGTGTCCGAAGCCGCAGACGTTCGCGGAATGAGGCCGACACCGATCGGGTCGAACGGTCCCTCGGCCGTGGCCGAGCGATAGACCCGGTAGGAGTACAAGTCGATGTCGGACGAAGGAGACCAGCCGAGCGCGATGCGGTCCCGGAACCCCTTCGAGGTCAAGCCGGCCGGAGCGTCCGGCTTGACGAGGTCGAAAAGCCGCTGAGACAGAACCCGGGGATTCTCGGGATCCGTGACGTCTTCGACGCTGAGAATGAGTTCGATTCCGACACTTTGCAGGAAGAGAAGTTCCATCGAGCCTTCGGTGAAAGAGTGCTCCAGTTTGCCGGCGGGAGACAAGGGAAGCACCGCGGGCTCGATGGCGACTCGTGCCGGTTGGACGGCTTGGAGGCGAACCTGCGCATTGCGGACCTCACCCTCGCCGAAGTTGAGGAACTCCATGGAGAGTTGGAACCTCTCGCGTCCCTCGGGAATCCCGTCGCCGTCGCCCTCCAGCTCGATCACCTCGGTCGCGTAGGCCACGAGATCGTAGCTGTAGGCTTTCGGCCGCAGGGCCTCGTTGTGGGAAAGCCCCCCGTCGTTCCAGTTGATCGTCATGGGCAGAGTGGCCTGAGAAGGAACCGAGCCGTTGGCTTCGACGCTGACGATGAAGGCTCGTTCGGCCGTCCCCGTTCCGCCGATCTCCAGACCGGGAAGGTTGGCGACATCGGTCAACACTTCGATGAACAGCCCCTGGACCGGATCGGCGGTCAGGGTCGCGGTCAACGATGACGAGGCGCCAGCTCCCCGGTTCGAGTAGTTCAGATCGATTCCGACGACTTCGCCGACTTCGAGAACTCCGTTTCCGTTTCCGGAGATTCCGGCTTTCTCATCCGTGACGTCATCGATCTCGAAGGAGTCAGTTGCCACGAACGAGTTGCCCGCGACGCCGACGACCTGTCCCGAGCCCCGGAAGGGAACCAGGTTGGGACCGGTCACCGTGACGGTGAACTCGCCGACCGATGCCGGAAGGAACTCGAGGACCGCAGAGCCGTTGGATCCGGTCATGGCGACAGCCATGGCCTCTCCCTTTTTCCACAGGGCGACGCGCGCATTCTCAACCGGAGTCGAGCCGGTCCGGACCGTGACGGAAGTTTGGGACGAGCCGAGATCGAACTCCGCGTCGTATTCGACGACAAGGTCGCTCGGGGACTCCGTCCAAACAAACATGTCCGGATCGCCGAGGAAGGTCAGGCTGTGAATGAGAAACCGGGTCGGAGTGCGGGAGTCGCCAACGCTCTTGGCGATCGCGTCCATGGTCTCGAAGTAGGCATCACCGGGCGTAACCGTCCCGTCTCCCGGCCAGCGCGCAAACGTCTCAGCCTGCATTCGGCGGGCTGCAGCCGGGAAGTCGAGATTCGTCGAGCCGATGTAGATGAGACCGCCACCCGACGGAGCGAACTGAAAGGCTTCGGCCGCACAGTCGAAGTCGATCGCCGCCGAGTTGCAGTTGATCGCGTAGACAAAGCCCGCGTATCCCGGCCCCGTCGTCGCGTTCGTCAAGCCGAACAGGTCACTTGCGTCGACCCGGTCCTTACCTGTGGCCCAGCGGTCGCGGTCTCCGTGACCGGCGTGGAAGATCAGGTTGGCACCATCACCGTTCATCTTACTGACGAATTCGTCGCGGCCAAGTTCGAGCGACGATCGACCCAGGCCGTTCCACCAGTAGTCGCGCTCGTACATCTCTACGAAGTTGAACTGAATTTCGGCCGGGTTCTCGCCAACCTGCTCGATGAGGCTGATGCAATCCTCGGCGCCGTCTGACGTTACACAAGGAACGTTTGGAGGGCAGGAATCCTGGCAGTCATCGTCGCAGTCTCCGATCTGCCAGTCGCTTTCGAAAAGTACCTCACCCATGGCCAGGAACGTCTTGATGTAGTCGCCGGAAGGCGGATTGTCCACCGCATATTCCATGTACTTCTGCATGTAGATGTTCACCTGCTCCAGGTCGTTCGCGGGAATGCGACCGACTCGGAGTTCCGGCCGGAAGTCCACGAGGTCGGAGGCGATGAGAATCTGGTTCTCCCCGGAGCCGGAACTGACCGGCGGTTCACCGTATCGCGCGTTGCCGTTCGCGTTCCAATTGCCGTCCAGGCATGCGTAGTAGTAGTCGGTGATGATCGGAACCCCATCAGGGAAGTTCCAGCTGTAGTCATGTCCGTAGCGGCCCGGAACCACGAGCGGATCCCCGCCGATGAGGACGGTTCGCGTTCCCCAGAATCTGTAGGCATCACGAAGGAAGAGGCGGATCTTCTCCGGCTGGTCGACCCCTTGCGGGTAGTTTGCGTAGATCCAATCCGTGGTGCGGATTTCCGCAGGGTAGCCGGCCTGATTCTTCCATTCGATCAGCTCTTCGAATCCGGGCGCGAGGTCTTCCGTCGTAATGATCAGAAACTCGACCGGGTTGCCTTCCAGGGAGGGGCCGCCCGCGCTCGCGGAGTTGACGAGGCTGTAGAGTTGGCGGCCGTTTGCGCCGGCCTCCCAGCTTCTCGAGAACGAGGATCCGGCGTCGGCGCCGGCAATCACCTTGGGTGCGGGCGCGGTCCGAAGGGGAGCCGGGAGGAAGCGGGACGGACCGGAAGTCGTCTCAAACCGGATGGTGCCGGTCCGGGCCATCTCGAGATCCCCCGTGACGGGGTCCCAACGGAACGGCGAAACGACGAAACTCGCTTCAGCCACCCCGGCGCGGGCGTGCACCCCGCGGAAGCCGATCGGGTCCTGCGGAAACGGCGTCACTCCGCCGTAAGCCGCGGGATCTTCGGAGATGACGTTGTCCTCGCGGGTCGGACTCGCGGACTCGTCGGCACGGGGCCGAGGCCGTACGCTCTGACCTACGCGTTCCCAGCCGAGTCCCTCGAAGGACCAGGAGGTGATGCGGGCGTCGGCGTCCACCGGGACCGTGACGGGAATCCAGGGCAGATCGGGTGACCCCGGACGGGAAGCCGAGACAGCTCCCTCGAACTCAACCCGAAGATAGCCTTCGGGGCTGAGAGACATTTCGAGGTCTGCGGGTGACCACTCCAGATTCTGAACGTGTCCGGCACGAACACAGGTGGCGACGAAGATGGTACTGACGGTCGCGACGGCGAGACCGAGCAGCATACGGGAACGCAGGCCCATGAGGCTCCTCCTCGGAACGATGGGAGTGGATTCAGCAGACTCCCCGTGGCCAGTCCCATGCGCAGCCAGCGGGGTTGGGTTAAGCGGTTCGCTGTGATCCGTAGCCAGGGGTCGTAGCGCGCTTCCTCCCGTCGGTTCGCAGGGGCCCGACAACGTAGGTTTGACATTCGGAGTAGAACAGATCTATCCCGGGCGTGACAAGGGGGCGACGATGGGCGTTCAGGAGAGCCACCTCTCGTAGAGCTGGGAAAAGCGTCCATAAGTGGCTGCCAGACCGTAGCGTTCCTCGACCGCGCGCCGGCCGGCATCGGCGACCCTGGCCCGCGTCTCGTCGTCCGTCAGAAGTTCGATCAGGCGTTCGGCGAAGAATTCCGGGTCCTCCGCGGAAAGGACGCCCTCGCCATCGCGGAACTCCAGACCCTGCAGCGCCTCCGGATAGCCCACCGCCGGCAGGCCCAGAGCCGCGCACTCGACGACCCGGCCGCGCTGCCCACTGCCCGTCCGCAGCGAAAGAGCCAGCACCGTCCCCGACGCCAGGTAGGGCCGCACGTCCTCGACAAATCCCGTGACCTCGACCGGGACCGCGGCCTCGGCCGCTTCGGCCCTTAGATCGTCGGGAGTCCCCGCTCCCAGGATCATGACCTGCAAATCCGGGACCCGTGGGGCGACGCGAGGCACCAGTTCGTTCAGGAGATGCCGGGCCCCCGTCTGATTGCTGTCGTTCGTCATGTTGCCGTAGAAGATGATCGTCGGGGGCTTTGCGGTGGACTCAGCCGAAACGGAACGGGGCTCCACACTTGCCGCCGACCAATGATCGAGGTCGACTCCCATTCCCACGACCTCCAGGGAGGCGTCCGGGAGTTCCCGTCGAAAGACCTCGCGATCGTGATCGGTAATGGCGATGACGTGGTCGAAACGCGACAGCTCCTCGAGTTCACGGGCTTTTTCTTTCGGCGACTCGCGATTCCAAAGTCGGGCCTGGCGCTCGAACTGAACGTCGTGGGTGTCGACGACCCAAACGGGAGGCCGTGGCCGCTCCGTCAGATGCATCAGACTGTACCAGTAGGCGCAGTGGACAAGGTCCGGTTGGAAACTCTCGAGTTCCTCGCGGACCCGATTCGAGAACTCGGGAAAGCTTTGGAAGAACGTCTCCGGATGCAGTCCCTCGCGCCAACCTTTCCACCGCGATTCCAGGTGTGCCGAGGCCTTTTGAAGAACGCCGCGACGATGCGGCGCCAGCACCGGAGTCCATCGGCCCAACCGGGCGACGTCACCGGGTTCTTCCAAGTGCCGCTTGTCGTGGACCAGCGTCACAATGGAAAGCTCGTAGTCCCGGGCCAGCACCTCGAGGATGCGAACGTTGCGGACGCGGCTCCCCATGTCGAGGGGAGCCGGATGATCGGGAAGCGCAACGAGGATACGGCGCACGCCGGTCTACTTGCCGGTGTTGCTCAGTTCCATGACCTCGTTCTGCATGGCCATGAAGTTGGGTAGATCGATCATGATGACGCGTTCTTCGTTCTCGCACTCTTCCGAGATGAGATGAAACTCGTGCGCGAAACGATCCTCGGAAAGGCCCTTCGTGCTGTCGGCCTGGATCATGGCCATGTACTGCTGCTTGATCGTCCAGCTTCCGGCCACGCCGCAACGGTCCTTCAGTCTGGAGATGATCCAGTCCTGCTGGACGAGCCGGCTTTGGTAGGTCATGAGTTCGGTCGTGTGGACCTGGGCCCACTGATGACACCAGTCACGCAGATTGCGCAACGCCCCGTCGACCAGGCCGTCGTAGTCGTCGGTGACACCGGCCGCGAAAAGCGAATCCGCTTTCTCGACGGCATACCCACCCAGGATGTGAACATGGAATCCGAGCATGCGAGGCGGGGCGCCGACAATTCTCATCAACTCGAGCTCGAAGGCCTGGCGTCCCTTGGTTAGGAGCTCTTCATGCTTCTCACTGTAACTCTGAAGGAAGGGCACGAGTCGCGCGGCCATGGTGTCCGCCACCTCGTCGGTGATTAGGAGCCACTCGAGTCCGTCGGTGGGATAGATCTCGTTGACGTCGACGCGAAACTTCTCGTAATCGCTGAACAGAGACTTCACGGCCTTGAAGGCATCGGTCCGCGTCGCCACATTCGATCGTTGGCTTTCCAACCATTGATCGACCTGTGAGACGCCGCGTTCCACGTACTGGTCCGGGGTCACCTTCGGCATGACCCCAACCCGATTGCCGCTTTGAGCCTGGGACGGACTCGTCGGCAAGAGGACAAACATCGCTGCCAGCCCGAATGCCAGCGCCGCCGAGAACCCGGTACGTCCGATGCGGGATTCGACGAGGTTTCGTGCCTGCCCAACCTTCATTGCTGCTTTCCTCCTGCTCCGAGTGGCCATCCCAGGGTCGGAGCCTCTGACTCTCTGCTTTCCAATACGACCTGCGCCGCGGCGTAGTCGGCCGTATGCGTAATCGAAATGTGGGAATGGGTAGCGCCAAGTTCCCGAGCCCGCTCCAACGCCCCCCCGCTCAGGTGGACGATCGGCTGACCCGAACTCAGATTCTCGACCTCGACGTCGACCCAGCGAACTCCCCGGTTCCACCCTGTTCCCAGCGCTTTGAATGCCGCTTCTTTCGCGGCAAAGCGCGCGGCCAGGTACTGGTCCCGATTCCCGCGGACGGTTTCGGCCTCGCGGGGGGTATAGATCCGGCGCAAGAACCGGTCGCCGTGACGCTCGAGGACGCCTCGAACCCTCTCCACCTCAATGATATCGATACCCAATCCAACGATCAAAGGTTCCCCTCCGTGCGGACCCGGCCGGCCCTGGGTCCTGCCGGCCTAGGACCGGCCCGATCTCTTGTCGATGAGGTCGGCGAGAAGGCCGATGGCGGCCATTTGAAAGGCCGACATGAGGATGATCGAGACCGAAGCGTCCATGATCTTCGGCGTGAAGTACCAAGAGTACCCGAGCACCCCGATGGCCAGTAGGAAGAGGAACCCCGCCAGCGGCAGAAAGATCTTGAGCGGACGAAAATAGAGCACCGTCCGGACGATCAGCGCGATGAAGTTCAGGGTGTCGTGGATCGGCCGGATCTTGGAGCTGCCCTTGCGCTCGTGGTAGTCGATCGGGACGTAGAGCACGAAGAGGTCGTTGACGTGCATCGAAAGGGTGATCGTGGTCGTAAAGGAGAACCCCGACGGAAGAATGTCGAAGAACCTCTGAACGTCCTCTTTCCGGAAGACGCGAAGTCCTGAGTTGAGATCGGGAATCTTCGTCTCGCTCAGATAGTTCGCCAGCAGATTGAGGGCCTTCTTGGCGGGCCTGCGAATGAGGGGAATGTGGACGTTCTGCCCCACTCTCGCCCCCACCACCATGTGGTACTCGTCGAGCTTCTCCACCAGTTCGGGGATACGCTCGTTGGGATACGTCCCGTCGGCGTCGGTAATGACGATCCGGTCCGACTTCGCGGCGCGGATTCCGGTCTTGAGAGCCGCTCCGTAACCTCGATTCATCTGGTGCCGGATGACCCGGAATCCGGACTCGGCCACGATTTCCGAGGTGCGGTCGGTGGATCCGTCGTCCACGACCAGAACCTCGAGGCGCGGATCGAGCTTTCCGAGTTCGACCAGAACCTCTCGGATCCCCTTTTCCTCGTTATAGGCCGGAACGACGATCGTGGCCAACGGCATGGATTCCGTGGCCGCGCCGGCGTTCGCCCCTGGAGTGTCGATCGGACTTGGGATATCAGATTTCATTTCGTCCTAAGTACCCGGCTTCGAGCCCAGAAAGAGCAAACCGAGACTATAGAGAGAGGAAGGCATTAGGGCAAACGTCCGTTCACTTTCGGGCCAGCAACAAATGGACTGCGCCGAAAAGGCCCCGACGGCTCTCGACCTCCGAGAAACCGGCGTCCCGGAGAGACTGTAGGAGCACCTCCTCTTGCGGCAGTGCCACGACCGAATCCACCATGAACTCGTAGGCCGACCGGTCCGCGCCGAGCCAACCGGCCAGACGGGGCAGTACCTTGCCGAAGTAGAATCGGTAGAGACCGGCGCCCAGACCCTCCCGCGGGTAACGCATGTCGAGGATGGCCAGCTGTCCCCCAGATTGTAGGACCCGGTGCAGCTCGCGGAAGAAGCCGCCGTAGTCCTCGCAGTGCCGAAGGGCGAATCCCTGGAGCACCGCCGAGAATGTGTTGGAAGAGAGCGGCAACCGGTCCATCTCGGCAGCGGCGCCGGGAGAAAGGAGCCCCCGCTTCTTGAGCTTTTCCCGGCCCACCGCGAGGAGATAGCCGGAGAGATCGGATCGAACGAGCCGACGGTCGGGCGACTGCGGACCAGACGACTGCCGATCGGGCGACTGCCGGTTGGGCGACTGACGATCGGACGACTCCTGACGCAGACGACGGGCCGCCTTCTCCGCGAGGTCCCCGGTGCCGCTCGCCAGGTCCAACCAGGGACCGGTCGCGGACGTCTCGATCGAGCGAACCGCCCAACGCCGCCAGTACTGATCGATCCCGAGGCTGAGAATGCGATTGAGGCGGTCGTAGCGCGGCTCGATGTTCTCGAAGAGATCGAGCAGCGCTTCCTTTCGCCCGGCCCAGGGCTGTCCGGGAAGAGCCCGGACGTGGCTCTCCTTCAGCTTGCCCGTTTTCGGGTCTGCATCGGGTCGGGTCTCCCGGGGCTGGGTCGTCGTTTGAGTCATGACCGCCAAGCCTGGCACAGGAGTCGTCAGTTTCGCCAGCGCATCTTGATTTCACCCCACGAACGGATGAGGTAGCGAGACTCGGGAAGACCGGCCGTGTCCTCACACTCCTGTCCGTAGGCCCCGATGAGCAGGCCGCAGGGTGAGTTCTTCGGCAGACAAGGACTGGTGGAAGTCAGCCCGTAGATGCCGGAGGTGTGCGGAGCGTTTTCACACGGCATCGGAAGACAGAACTGAGGATCCTCCTGAACGCGTCCGCCCGTGAAGTTGACCGAACCGGGCCCGACGTCGAGTCCGGCGTCGCTGAGAGCGCAGCAATCGAAGGAACCCGACGACGTCGCCAAAGTCATGGCCACGTCGTCTCCAGTCGGAGCGCAGTTGCCCGAAACGATCACCCGCTCGAACGCCGCCGCGGAATCCAGTTTGACGGCGACGCCCCCGCCGGCGATTCCCGCCTCGTTCGAGGCCACGGTGCACTCGGAAAAAGTCGGCTGGCTTCGGTCGACGACGATGGCCCCGCCGGTCCCGGCTTCATTTCCGATGAAGACGCACCGGTAGAACTCCGGGTTCGAGAAATTGAGGATGGCCGCCGCTCCCCCGTCGTTGTCGGCCTGATTGCCCTTGAAAACACAGTCCTCCACGATCGGTGACGAGTCGGCGCAACCGATGGCGCCGCCACGAAAGGCGGAACCGCCTTCGAAGATGCAGTTCCGGATGGTCGGATGCGAAAGCCCTCGACAGGAAACCCCCGCGGCGAAAGAGCCCGGCCAGGTCGGCTGGCGGGCCCAGCCGTTACGAACGGTGAAACCCTGAATGAGCGCCGCATTGGTCTCACCGGCCCGGATGTCGAAGCCGCGGCCCTGCCCTTCACAGTCGATGATGGTGGCCTCCGGACCGGAGGTGGCAATCAGCAGCACGTCCTTCCCCAGGAACTGGATCTCGTAGTTCCCGGTCCCGGTGTAGGTACCGGCGGCGACTTCGACCGTGTCTCCAGTTTCAGCGGCGACAATGCCTTCCTGGATCGTCGGGAAATCGTCCGGGACCCGAAACGTGTCCGCGTCGGCATTGGTGGCCGTGGAGAGCAGTGCGGCAGTTAGAAACACCGCGGTCGGGAGCGCGGCACCTGGCATCGCCCTGCTCAGAAAAGACCGCCCCTGACCGATTGATCGCGGAGCCTGGCCGCGCCGCCCCGAGCCTCTCGATTTGTTTCTCACTCCGGCGTCCCTTTCCATTGGCTCGATCATTGTTCCTCCTGAGCCGTTGCCCCTGTGCCGAAGCCCCTTCACGGGCCGCGCAACGTCCCCGCCGGACCCGAAGAGGCCTCCTGAACACACGCGTGAAATTCTAGCGCCCGGGCGGCGTCTCAATCTTCAGATTTCCCATCCGGGCTCGGGGGTGTAGCGCCAACGGATTGCGGTCGATATCTTCCCGGAGGGAACCGGACACGTCCATGGAGGGCAGGGATGCAAAGATTCATACTCGTTTTTCTCGCCGTGATCGGGCTCATCTCGATCCTTTTCTTCTTCGGCGGGATTCTCCTCTTCGTCCTGGGCGTCACGGCGTGGTCCGGACAGCAGACGGAGGTCGCCGACGGCAGCGTGCTGGAGATCCAGTTCGAGCAGCCGGTCGTGGAAAACGTTCCGGAAGACCCCGTGGCCCGCTTTTTCATGGACGACACGCTTGTCCTCAGAGAAATCGTCGACAGTATCGACCGGGCGGCCGAAGATGATCGCGTCGTCGGTCTCATGGCCCACGTCGGCGGGATCCAACTCGGCATGGCGCAGCTCCAGGAAGTCCGGGATGCGCTTCTACGTTTCCAGGCGTCGGGCAAACCGTCCGTAGCCTTCGCCGAGACGTTCGGCGAGTTCAGCCCGGGCAACGGCTCCTACTACCTGGCCACCGCCTGCGACGAGATCTACATGCAGCCGTCCGGCGACCTCAACCTGACCGGTCTCTACCTCGAGCATCCGTTTTTGCGCGAGGGACTCAGCAAGATTGGCGTCGAAGCGGAAATCGGGCAGCGTTACGAGTACAAGAACGCCGCGAATCTCTACAAGGAAGACGAGTTCACCGAGCCGCACCGCGAGGCCAGCCAGCATCTCATCGACAGCCTTTTCGGTCAGATGGTCCGGGCAATGTCGAATGCGCGCGAGATGAGCGAGGACGAGATCCGAACCTGGATCGATCGCGCTCCGCTTCTGGCGGCCCAGGCGGAAGAAGCCGGGTTCGTCGACGGGCAGATCTATCTCGACGAGGTCTACTCGCGATTCGCAGACAGGGGCGGCGACCGCTTCGTCACCCCGTCCGAGTACCTCCTGGTCGCAGGGCGTCCGGCCAAGGGCAAGAACACCGTTGCACTGGTCTACGGCTACGGCGGCATTCAGCGCGGCGAGTCGACCTACGACGGTTTCGGCGGCTCTCCCGTCATGGGTTCGGACACCGTCGCCAAAGCGCTCCGCGACGCCACCGACAACTCATCGGTCAAAGCGATCGTCTTTCGGGTCAGTTCGCCGGGCGGCTCCTACGTCGCATCGGACGCCGTCCGTCGCGAGGTCGTGCGCGCTCGCGAGTCGGGCAAACCGGTCGTCGTTTCCATGGGCGACTATGCCGCCTCCGGCGGCTACTTCGTTTCGATGGCCGCGGACCGGATCTACGCGCTTCCAGGAACGCTGACGGGCTCCATCGGCGTCTACGGCGGCAAGATGGTCCTCGACGATCTGATGGAGAAAATCGGAGTCGGTTGGGATCAGGTTTCGACCAGTGAGAACGCCTCGATCTATTCGCAGAACCGCAACTACACCGAGCAGGAGTGGACGCGGATCAACGCCTTCCTCGATCACGTCTACACGGACTTCACCGGCAAGGTCGCATCCGACCGGGGACTCGAACTGGAGAAGGTTCGGGAAGTCGCCAAAGGACGCGTTTGGACCGGCGAAGATGCACTGGAACTCGGGCTCGTCGATGCGATCGGTGGACTCGGTGCCGCGGCACGAAGCGCATTGGAGTTGGCCGAACTGAATGCGGACGACGGGTACACGTTCCGCATCTTCCCCGGACCGAAGTCGACGTGGGAGCTGCTTGCGGAAAAGCTGGAGAACACCCCCGGAACGTCCGGCAGCATGAGCGCAATGGTTCAGGCCTTCGAGCCGGCCATGGCTACGTTGCGTGACCTCGGTCTGGGAAGTGAGCGTGATGTCCTGGAGACTTCGTTGCCGAGGGTGCGCGGGATCGAGTAGTCAGGCGGACGGACCGTCCGCCCACGGGATCTGGAATCCCAAACGGGTGAGCTTGGCTTCACACTCGGCCCGCTCGCGGTTCCGCTTCCACTTTCCGGACTTGCCAGGTTCCAGCCACCCGAAAGACTCGGCCTTCCGTGTCGCGGCCTCGGAACCAGCGACCGAGCCGGCTTCCGAGCCGGCCCCGGATCCCTCGGTTCCCGCTTTCGGATCGTCCCCCAACTGCAACGCCTGCAGCACCGCCACCTCGAGGCGCGTCAACTGCAGGCTCTCGGTCCGGTAGTCGAGAAACGCTTCCCAGGTCAGGGGGCACCACCGGCGCACGACTTCCTCGCCAAGGATTCTCGCGTACTCCCGGATTTCGAGTTGTGCATGAGAGTCCATGCGCAAAGCCAAGAAGTGAAGGAGGTTGTGAAGGTCGACCTTCCAGTAGGCTTCCGTGTAGGTGGAGAGCGGAAGGTCCTTCCGCGCCTGCTCACGGGCGACGCCTTGCTCCAGACGATGCGCGTAGATCTCGCGGGACCGGGCTTGGAGTTCAGCCTCTTCCTCGCTGAGACGACGTCCCAGTTCAGCGTCGAGCCGACCCTCACTACCCTGACGGTTGCCCGCGGATTGCGTTCGCCACTCGTCCGCGGGCGTCCGCTGCGACGCATCGATCGCTTCGGAGTAGCGGGTCGAGTACTCGTTGACGTTGGCGGTCCGGTGTCGAATCCACTGACGCCAACAGTCCATGGGAACACGGACGTGAAGCTTGATCTCGCACATCTCGAACGGCGTGGTGTGACGGTGGCGAAGCAGGTAGCGGATGAGGCCGCGATCTTCGTGAACGCGCTTCGTTCCCTGTCCGTAGGAAACGCGCGCGGCCTGGACGATGGATCCGTCGTTGCCCATGTAGTCGACGACGCGGATAAAACCATCATCGAGAACTTTGAATGGCTTCCCGAGAATGCCGTCGAGGTCTTCGGAGGAAGGCCGGACCAGGCTCTCCGGAGTTTGTGAGGCCGCGGCCGGAGCTTCCGATTCGCGGGTCGGGTCCGTTGATGTCGACATGGTGTCGTTCCCCTCCTTCGATTCGACCAAGGCTGTAGGGTGCCTCAGTCCTTCGCGGGAGTCTAGTGCTGACCGAACCGCTCCGGAAGGACTTGCAACACGTGCCCTTTTCGGGCGGAATCGCGAGCGGAGGAAACATGACGCACATCTTCGATACCATCGCCGTGCTTCTCATGGTGGCGGCCGTCCTGGGGCTGCTGAACCATCACATCCTGCGCTTGCCATTCACGATCGGACTCATGCTCTCCGCTCTCGGCGCCTCGATCGCCATTCTCGTCATCGACGCCATGTTCCCGGGTTGGGGCCTGGGCGACTCCGTTCGATCCGCCGTCACGGGAATCGACTTCTACTCGGCGCTCATGCACGGAATGCTGAGCTTCCTTCTCTTCGCAGGCGCCCTCCATGTCGAGCTGGACGACCTGGTCGAACACAAAGCACCGGTGCTCAGTTTGGCGTCGGTCGGGCTGCTCATCTCGACCGCCCTCATCGGACTCGGAAGCTACTTCGCGTTCGGGGCTCTCGGGATTCCCATCAGCCTTCCCTTCTGTCTCGTCTTCGGAGCCCTTATCTCCCCCACCGATCCCATTGCCGTTCTCGGCATCATGAAATCAGTGGGAGCACCACGCCGGCTCGAGGTCAAAGTCGCGGGCGAGAGTCTCTTCAACGATGGTTTTGCCGTCGTCCTCTTCGGCGCTCTTTTGGCCTGGGCGGCGACGAGCGGAGATCACAGTGGCCTCGCTCCTGACGGTCATGGCGGACACGGCGCCCACGGCCCGGGTGGTTGGCTCGGGTTGACGACCTTCTTTCTCAAGGAAGTCGGCGGCGGGATTCTATTGGGACTGCTCGGCGGGTACCTCGTCTACCTGGGAATGCGGGGACTCGACGAACCGAACCTCGAGATTCTTCTCAGCGTCGCGCTTGTCATGGGGCTGACCTTCTTCGCATTTCAGCTGCACGTCTCCGCGCCACTCGCCTGCGTCGTAGCCGGAATCCTTATCGGAAACCGTGGGCGTCGCATGGCCATGACGGAACGCACGCGGGAGTCGCTGGACATCGTCTGGTCGTTCGTCGACGAACTGTTGAACGCGGTGCTCTTCCTCCTCGTCGGGTTGGAAATCTTCGCCGTGGACCTCGACCGTCCCTTCGTCGTGGCCGCGATCGCTCTCATCCCGATGATCCTGCTGGCGCGGCTCATCTCCGTATGGGTACCAACCACGATTCTGCGTTTGGATCGCGAGCCCGCACCTGGGGCGGTTCGGGTTCTGACTTGGGGCGGGCTCAAGGGAGGGATCTCCGTCGCGCTGGCGCTTTCGCTTCCGGAGTTCGAAGGACGCGGCGCGGTCCTGACTGCCACCTACGCGACGGTTGTCTTTTCGATCATCATTCAGGGGCTGACGATTGGGCGGGTCATTCGGGGGATTCCCGAGACCGGGAAAGCGTAGCTATCAGGAGTCGGGGTCATCCTCGTTCATCCAACCGACATGCTCGGAGGGAACCGGGATGTCTGCACCGGAACTCCATTGGCGACGCGCGAACTCGTACATGGCGACGGTGGCGGCTACGCTCACGTTCAGGCTCTCCACCCGGCCGTACTGCGGAATCCGCGCCCAACGGATCTCGGGAAACTGCGCCGGATCGAAACTGAGCCCGGTGTCTTCGTTGCCAAGAACAAGGGCGGTTTGCGTCGGCAAGTCCACGGTCGGGAGCGGCTCTCCCTGATTGGAGTCGAGGGCGACAACTTTGAAACCCAGAGCCACGACGCACTCGTAGGCGTCTTCGAATGTTTCATGGAATCGCGTCGGAACATGTTTGAACGAACCTTGGCCCGGCGCCGGATCGAAGACGTCGATGCCGACCAGATGGACGGAGGCCAACCCGAAAGCTTCGGCGCTCCGGAAGACCTTGCCGACATTGAAGTCGGACTTCGGGCTGTCCAGGATCACGGTCAGCGGAAGCGGCCCGGGCTTGGCAAGTAGGTTCGCCCGCTTCTGCCGATGGAAGAGCCACTCGGCTTGCTCGTCCGGCTTTCGCCATCGTCCCTTTGCCTTCTTGACCATGGTCCGACACTAGCCCGATCCGTTCACGAGGGTCTACCTCGTGGCGAGTCTGCCCACATCGACGTCCTTCATGACCAGATCGGGCCGGCCCCCGGCCACTCCGAGGTTGCATGGCCGGCTCTTCACGGCCGGGGACACAACAGGCGCCGCATCGAGGTAACATGAGTCCGACCGATGTAGACACGGGACGGAAACGCAACGAAAGGCGCCGAAGCAACCGCATGACGGACCGAAAGGACTCGTCCACGCCCTCCCCGAGCGAACGCTTTCGACTGGTGAACGGGAACAGGATCGGCCCGGGTCAAACTGCGGAGGCGGAAGATCTGGTTCTGGGCCGCAAGGTCCGCATCCGCCGACTGACAGAGTCGGAAGTACGGGACCATCACTTTCAGTCCCGACTTCAGGCGCTTTCCCGACGGGACCATCCGAACCTTCCGTCGATCTTTGCCTTCGAGCGGGAATCCGACGAACCGTTTCTTGTGCTGGAAAGTATCTCGGGGCTCGGGCTCGATGATCCGCGGACGCTTCGGGGACTTTCTCGTGGACGCGCGCTGGAGGTTGCCAAGCAACTGGCCCGCGCGCTCGATGGAATCCACGAGCACGGACTCGCCCATGGCGCGGTCCTTCCGGAGAACCTCATCGAGATTCGGGACGGATCCTTTCGCCTCGTCGGCTGCCGCTTTCTTGGGGAAGCCGAACAGAGCGCGGACCTCGATGGCTGGGCTGCAATCATTCAGAACCTGTTGGACCGTTCGGCCCCGTCAGAGAGACGCGATCCAGGTGACAGTTCGGGCTCGCTCTCCACAACTCTTGCGACGCTTCTGCAAGCCTTTCGCCCAGGTGGCGAGAGTTCCGGGGACGAGCCTCCGAGCAACGGCCGCGAACTTCGTCGCCGACTCGACGAAGCCGTGGCCCGCCGCGCCGTTCGGGTCGAGGCTCGAAAGAATCCGCGGTTGCCCGTACCGATCTCGCGCTTCATCGGCCGGTCGGCGGAACTCCGTCGGCTCGAGGAGTGGCCGTGGAGCGAGCGCCTTGTCACCCTGACCGGGTTCGGCGGATCCGGAAAGACCCGAATCGCACTCGAACTCGCCCACCGACATCCGGAACGCTACGCGGACGGGATTCATTGGGTCGACCTCTCCCCCATTCCGCCGGGTGGTGAGGTCGTTCCCACGTTGTTGGAAGCCACCGACGCGCCGCCGAATCCGAGTCTCTCCCCCGAAGACCGGCTGCGGAGTGCCCTGCAGGATCAACGCGCACTCCTGATTCTGGACAATTGCGAACACGTTCTCGACGCGGTGGCGGCGTGGGTTTCTTCGAACCTTCCGAAGCTTCCCGGCTTGTCGGTACTCGCAACAAGCCGGCACCCGCTCGATCTGGGCGGCGAGCAGGTTCTTACTCTCTCCACTCTCGAAACCGAATCCGCGGCGGAAGACCAGGCCGCGGAAGCCGTCGATCTCTTCCTGGACCGAGCCAAGGCCGCAGACCCCGAGTTTCAACCGTCGGACGCGGACCGAAGAATGGTCGCAGAGATCTGCCGCGAGCTGGATGGACTTCCTTTGGCTATCGAGCTGGCCGCGGCCCGGCTTCGGGTCCTTTCGGTTTCTGAGCTGTCGGAGCGACTTCGGACCCCGTTTGGAATTTTGCGCGCGCGTCGGACTCCGCAACAGAAGCACCATCGCGCGCTCGGACCGCTCATCGATTGGAGCCATGATCTTCTTTCAGAAGACCAACGGATCCTGCTCCGTCGGCTCTCCGTCTTTTCCGGCGGTTGGACGCTGGGCGCAATGGAAGAGGTGTGCGCGTTCGATCCACTGGATCCGTGGGATGTCGTTGACCACCTGTCTGCTCTCGTCTCCCACTCGTTGGTCGTCGTCGATGCGCGAGCCGAAGCCGATACCGGAGAACGCCGCTACCGGTTGCTCGTCTCGATCCGGCGCTACGCCCACGAAAAGTCGGACGACGCCGGCGAGACTTCGGGTTTGCTGGAGCGACACGCACAATACTTCTTTGAACTGGCAGGCCGGGCCCGAGCCGGACTTTTCGGAGCGAAGCACGCGCAGTGGATGGAACGGCACGACGTCGAACTTTCGAACTTCCGGGCGGCACTGCGAATCGGGGAAACACATCCCGGGCTAAGGGAAACGGCGCTTCGCCTGGCCACACGACTGGCCACCTACTGGAATGTTCGCGGCCATTGGCGTGAAGGACGCGACGTCCTGACGGCTCTGCTCGAGGGGACACAAGCCGATCCAAGCGATCACGCCGAGGCACTGAACTGGCTGGGAAACCTTTGTTACAGCCTGGGAGAACACGGCCGGGCTTTGGAGCTGCACAAGGAGTCCCTTTCGTTACGGCGCGAGTGCGGCGACGAGGCCGGAGTTGCCGCGTCCCTCAGCAATCTCGGCCGGATCTGTATCGGTCGCGGCGACGCGGAAGACGCTTTGGCGTTCTTCGAAGAGAGTTTGGAGATTCGCGAACGAATCGATGATCGCGTCGGGCTTTCGATCAGCCTGACCGCCATGGGAATCACCAAGCGGGCGCTGGGAGACCTTGCCGCCGCTCGAAGTTTTCACGACCGCGCCGCCGAAGTCGCGCGCGAGCTCGAGGACGACTCGGGTGTCGGTTCCGCGCTCTGCAACCTGGCCAACATCGATGAAGTCGAAGGCAACTACCCATCGGCGCGCTCGCTCTACGAGGAAGCCCTCGCTCTCGCCAAGAAGTCCGGCAGTGTCGCCGGAATCTGCGGAGTCGGCTGCAACCTGGCCGGCAGCTGTTTCGAAGTCGGGGACAACGATGCGGCGGAAGCGCAGATCCGCGAAGTACACGAGCTTGCGAAGCGCCTGGGATTCACGCGGGTTTTAGTCAACGCAGAACAGGTGCACGCGTGGATCGCCTTTTCCAGGGAAGACTTCGGGGAGGCGCGGACCTGGCTGGAGTCGGCCCTCGCGCAAAGTGATCCTCTGGAAGACATGGAACAGCTGGTCGGACTTCGACACGACATCGCCGCAACACTACATCGTTTGGAGGATCCGCAGGAACTCGGGCGGCGGATCGGAGAAGCCGTCGATCTCATCGAGGGAGTGGAGCACATGCGAACAGGCGCACTGACACGGCTGTTGCTTGCTGTTGCGGAGTGGCTACGACTGGACGGCCAAAACGATCGCGCACGGGCGGTTCTTGCCCAATGGAAAGAGGCGGCCGGAGGATCCACGTTGGTCCGCATCGACCGGATTCGGACGGAGTTTCTCGAAGCGGCTCTCGATACGACGATCGAGGCTGAACTTGGGTCGGCTGACGGTGGGAATGGCCAAGCAGAAAGCCTTCCGTCTCTCGATGACTTCGAGGGATGGAAGGCTTTGATTCAATCGTTGGCTTAGCCTCGTCAATCTCTTTCACGGCTGAAACAGCCTTCGGCTCGAGAAAGACTGACGATCGAGTCTAGTTCTGAACGAACCGGAACTCGTGATAGTCCTGCCCGACCGGAACCACGACGCGGTACGAGCCGTCGCTCCCCGTCTCGGCGTTGATCATGACCTTGCCGAAGGTGTACTGCCCCGGATCCAGAACCGTATCCCAGAGAAGCTTGGCCGCCAGTTCCTCGGTCTCACGATTGACGCCTTCGACGATGCTGCGAATCTCTTCGCTGCGGGAGGCGTGGTGAGACCAGAAGGCCGACTCTTCGGTTCGACCGACGAAAGAACCCGAAGCGAGTTCCGTGACCGGCGCGTCTATCTGCGTCGTTCCGTCGGACGTCGGAACGCCGTAGAACGCATCCCACCCCGCGTTGTGCGCGTTGAGGGAAATCCGAGCCAGCTTCGGCTGGACGAGATGATCGATGTACTCGTCCGGACCGTAGGTATCCAGGACCATCGCCGACTCGACGTCGTCTCCGTGGACAACGAGAATCCGCTTCGGTTCGAAGCGAACGATCTCCTGCGAGTTGTTCCGCACGGCGACATTCAGTTCGATGTCTTCGCCCAGACGCTCACCGGACACGGCAACGACGGAACCGTCCTCGTAGGAGAGAACCGTGTTGTACTCGTCAAAGACGGTGAGGGATTCGACGGTCATGTCCACCGCCGGCTCCAGGTCGATCGTGGAGGCGCAACCCCACGCGCCCAGCGAGAGGGCCATACCGATGTAGCAGAATCCTTTGTTCATTCGAACGCTCCTGAACGCCCCGTGTTTTTCCGGCGCGTGTGACCCTGAACCAAAACCTAACGATTGGTGGCTACCTGGATGAGACCTGCACGGACGCGACGTTCTCCAACGGGTCGATGACGGAGAGCGTCAGTCTCTGGAACCGGATTTGTCGTGTCGCGCCGTCCCGGACGAGAGGTCGGGTGAAGGAACCCAACCGGATGCCTTGCCGGGAGGCGGAGAGGAAATCACTGCCGGTAACCGCCCTTATGTAGATAGGCATCGGCCGGAAGCCGCAAACCCTCACCGAAATCGTGTCGGAACCCGCATTCCTAACAATTCGGGCGCGTGATACGGTTGACGTGGTCGATAAATCGCCAATTTGGACGGCACTCTGACTAGAAACGGCCCAGCGGAGGTAAGGGATGACAGATCACTTTTTTGCACGGAACACCGAACCTCAGGCGACCGCGTCTGATGAAGGCGCGAGGCGAATTGTGGCCGGCCGGGAGCCTGGTGGCGAACGCGAGCGCATCGACCGTCACGATGGCAGCAACGGTCGTGGCCGCTGCGTCGATGTTGGCGATCCCCGCAGCAGCGGCGGTTCCGGCCATGGCTGCGGGGGCAGCGAGAGAGATGGCCGCAGTCAATTTCGCGCGCTCGCCGTCGCAGGGCTCGTCTTCAGCATGGGCATGACCGGTTTCGGCTGCAGCGACGACGACGATGGAGGAAACGGCATCGACCCCGACACCCCGTTCCCGGGTTCCACTCCGAGTTCTGAAACGATGACCATGGACACGTCCGACCTTTCGAGCGGACTCGTGGCCGGTGGAATCTGCCACGGAACCTCGGCCGCCGTCGCCGCCTGGGTCGGCCTCAACGTCGTCGCACGCCTGGCCCTTCCCGTCGCTACGTTCGATGCCGCCATCGCGCAGAACCCGACCTTCATCGGAGACCAAACCTGGCGCTGGACCGCGACCGGCGGCACCGGAGTCAACGCCTGGACGGCCGAACTCGACGCCGAAGTCGTCTCCACGACGGAGATCGACTGGTTCATGCGTGTCAGCGGAACGAACCTGGATCTCGACCGCTTCCTCTGGTACCGAGGCACGGCCAACCATTCCGCGCGCGACGGATTCTGGATCTACTTTGATCCGCTGGACACGGCCGAGATCGACGAGACCGTGCGCGCCGAGTGGTCCTTCCCCGAAGGAAGCGCAACCACGAAGGTCCTGAGCTTCGAGAACCGGCTCGATGGAGAGGTCACCTACGGCGACCTGCTCACCTACACCGTCGAAGGCGATGAAATCACGCTGAGCTTCGATGACGCGGACCCGGCGGGGACGACGACGATTCAGTGGAACGTAACGACCGGAGAGGGCCAGACGATGGGGGCTCAGGGAGAGACCTGTTGTTGGGGGCCGCGGACGTCGGGGTATGAGGATATCGAGTGTCCGTAGGGTCGTGAGCGAGGTATCACCTCGTCGGACTGCCCAGCTCATCTGACTGCGAAATCGGACTGCAAAATCGGACGGCGAACCGGTCGCTTCAAAGAAACCGGTTCGTCGTCGTTCCGACTTAGTCGAGAAGCTTCCCTCCCCAGAGTTCTTCGCAGAAGTCTTGCCACGACACGATCTCGATTCCGTCCTCGGTCTTTCTTCGATGCGGCTCTCGGGACACCACCATCGTCCGCTTCGGTGTCAGCTCGTCGAGCATTCCCCTGACACCTTTGAGGTCGGACTGACGCACCTCCCGTGATGACTTGCATTCCACCGCCAGGTCGAGGTCTCCCACGATGAGGTCGACCTCCAGTCCGGAACTCGTGCGCCAAAATGTGATCGGAAGATCCAGTTGCTCGTACTCGATCCAGGCCCGCACTTCGTTGATGATGAAGTGTTCGAACGCTCGACCGTAGAGATCCGTTCCTTCACCGATGTTCGTCGCTTCCGGATGGAGCTGATTCGCGACCCCGACGTCGAAAAGATAGAACTTGGCCGTGTCGACCAGGCGTCGCCTCTTCTTCTTCTTCCAAGGCTCCAGAGTGAATCCGAGAAGCGTGTCCTCCAGGATCTGGTAGTAGTTGCGAACCGTGCTTGCGGAGACACCGGTCTCACGGGCTACGTTCGAGTGGTTGACTTGCTGCCCGTGTCCGATCGCGACCGTCTGCAGGAAACGCGAGAACGCCGGAATGTTCCGAGTCACCGACTCGTCGATGATCTCCTGTTTCAGGTAGTTGTTGATGTAGGCCCGAAGCAGCGGCTTGGGATCGTTGCTCAGATAGTGAACCGGCAGCGCACCGAAGCGTAGGAGGCGACCGAGATCCACGTCGCCGATCTCTGCCGTCGTCAGAGGGTGAAGGTAGTGATCCACCGCTCTGCCCCCGAGAAGATTCGACGACTCCCGCCGCAGCTTGCGGGCGCTCGATCCACACAGGATGAACCGGGTCGCCGTGTTTTCGAGCAACCAGTGCACTTCCGGCAGAAGCGTCGGGACGTACTGGACCTCGTCGATGACCACCGTCTCCGGCTCATCCGCCAGAACCCGTTCCCGCAGCCTCCGAGGCTGGACGGCGAGATCCGCGGCGAGGCTGGTATCCAGCAGGTCGAGGACCAGGGCGTCGGGGAACCGTTCGCGAAGAAGCGTCGACTTCCCCGTCTGACGTGCACCCCAGAGAAAGGCCGCTCCCGACCCCGTCAGAGGGTTGACGGGGATGGATAAATCGATGCGGCGGTGGAATTTGGATATTTCTTGACCCATATGTGGATTTTCGTGCAAATCCACAACTTACTCAAGGATTTTCACGGCACGATGTCAGGCGATTCGGTCTGGAGAAGAGCTGACAAAAGTATCCACAGGCCAAGACTTCGGAGCATGCTTGTGTGCCTAAC
>JAUIHP010000054.1 GCA_030431975.1 bacterium
CCCAATGCGACGATCGGAATTGATCAGGTGCGTCGCGTCCGCGAAGAGGTGAGCAAGTCCACGGTCGAGGCCGAGCGCAAAGTCATCATCATTCACAAGGCGGGGAGGCTCACCGAGCCCGCTGCGCAGTCGAGTCTCAAACTGATCGAAGAGCCTCCGGACCAGACGCACATCATTCTTTGTGCGCAGACGCCGAACCAGCTGCTGCCGACCATCGTCTCCCGGTGTCAGCGCGTACCGATTCGGCCCCTCGCTCGCGAGACGATCGAGTCACGGCTCACGGACTCAGGAGTGCCCGCGGCCGAGGCATCGCTCCTGGCCGCACTTTCCTACGGCAGCATCTGTCGCGCGTTCCAGATGCGAGATGAAGACATGATCCAGGTGCGGGACGAAGCGGTGCAGCTGCTCGTGGTGGACGGGGCAACGCCGGCAGCGATTGCTCAGCGCGTCAACGCAGTTTCCAGATCCTGGAACCTGGAGCAGGCGCGCCGATCGGTCCTTCTTCTGTTGACGTTCTATCACGACGTTCTGGCCTTGCGTCACGGGATGCGTGGCGGTCGCGTCCATGCGGATCGACTTCCCATGCTCGAGAACTTGGCGGCACGACTCACTCCGCGAGAGATCGAGCGTCGTCTGCAGATCCTGGAAGAGATGCTGGCCGAGACCGAACAGTTCGTGAACCCGGTCCTGGCCCTTCAGTCTGCGTTGACCCGGCTGGCCCGGGGTCTCGAGCCGGCCTTCGACGTCGTGACCTAACGGCGGCAAGTTCGTTTCGCCCAGGAAACCCAGAGCTCCCAAGAGACATGATCGACACGCACGCCCACCTGCACAGCCGCGCCTACGACGCCGACCGGGACGACGTTCTCACCAAGTGTTGGGACGCCGGACTGCGCTACATCCTGGAGATCAACATCGACCGGCAAGGCTGGACCCGGACGAAGGCCTTGGCCGAGAGCGATCCAAGGGTCTTCGCGACGGTCGGTGTCCATCCGATGGACGTAGGGGACGCGACGCTCGAAGATCTGGACCGACTGGAACCGGAACTCAGCCATCCGCGTGTCCTGGCCGTGGGTGAAACGGGAATCGACTACTACCGCGACTATTCGCCCTACGACAAACAGCGCGACTTCTTTCGGCACCACGTTGGATGGGCTCGCCAAACCGGAAAGCCGCTCGTCATTCATTCCCGATGTCGCAAAGACGGCCCGTCCTCCCATGACGATGTCCTCCGCATTCTTGAAGAAGAAGGGAAGGGAGAGGTGCGCGGCGTTCTCCACTGTTTCTCCGGGGACGTCGACGTCGCCCGGCGCGGCGTTGCCCTCGGGATGAAACTCGGTATGGGAGGCGCCATCAGCTACGGCCGAAAGAAAAACCGCAAGTGGATCGCAGAGATCGCGGAAGCGGTCGGACCGGATGCCTTCGTTTTGGAAACGGACTGTCCCTACCTGACCCCCCATCCACATCAGCAGGAACGCAACGACCCGTCCTACGTTCCGCAGATTGCCGAGTACCTGGCCACCTACCTCGAGATGACCACGGACGAAGTCTCCGAACGCACCGACCAGGCGGCCGAAGAACTCTTCGGTTTCGAACGAACCCAGCGTTGAACGAACGGGAGCGTCTGGAATCGTTCGGTGTCCAGCCGAAGAAGCGCTGGGGGCAGAACTTCCTCGTGGATCCCCGCATCCCCGAACTCATCGTCGAACGCGCCGGTTGGGACGACGAGGATCCCGTCTTTGAGATCGGACCGGGGGGAGGAGCCCTCACGCACGCTCTTCTCGCGACCGGCCGCCCGGTTCGGGCTCTGGAAAAGGACCGGGACCTGGTCGAGGTTCTGCGCAGCCGGTTCTCTTCGGAGATCGACCAGGGAAGGTTCGCGGTCGAAGAGGGAGACGCGCTCGAGGCCGAGTGGACATCGTCGGGTCCGGCGGAGAGCGCTGCACTCGCGTCCGTTCGAGAAAGTGGGCGTCGTCCCTGGATTGCGGGCAACCTGCCCTACACGATTACGACACCGCTCCTACTCAAGGCGCTCTCCCTTCGCGATCACTTTGCCGGCGCCGTTCTCATGGTTCAGCGCGAGTACGGGGAGCGGCTGCTCGCGAAGGTGGGGACGAAGAGCTACAGCTCGATCACGGTTTGGACCCGGGCCCAGGCCACGGTTCGGTCCGTGCTCAAAGTCGGCCGATCCTCTTTCTGGCCGCGTCCGGGAGTGGAGTCGATCGTCGTCGAGGTGGCGCTTCCGGAGACTCCGCCTTTCGGTGAGGACCTGCCGACCTTGGAAGTGGTTCTGAGAGCCGCGTTCTCGCAGCGGCGGAAGACACTGCGGAACACTCTGGCGTCCGGCCTTTCTCTGGCGCGAGACGAGAGTGAGAACATCTTGGAGAGCGCGGAAGTCGATCCCGGTCGTCGCGCCGAGACGTTGGACCTTCCCGAGTTCGAACGGTTGGTCGCAGCGTTTCAAGAGTTTCGTCAACGTGGAAGCCGTTAGCCTAGAACAACGTCCCCCTCTGCTGTGACCCGTTAGTCTAGAACAGCGTTCCCGCACTCCGTGACCCGTTAGTCTAGAACAACGTTCCCTGCACGCCCGTGACCCGTTCCCAGTCGAGCCCAATCAGTCCAAAGACCGATTCTGCGATGGGGCGGATCTGCTTCTCCACGTAATGCTCGTGGTCGAACGGATTCTTCCGCTCGTCCGCAGGTTCGGGTCCGTCGATCGTAAAGACATAGCGAATGATCCGCGGCGGTTTCCCGCTCATCTTGCGCGCGGCCTGAACG
>JAUIHP010000003.1 GCA_030431975.1 bacterium
CGGACGAAAAGGACAGCGACATTCAGTATTACTACGAGTCACGGCTGCCCGGTGAACCGGAAGGCGGGGTTTCGGACATTCACTTCCATCCGGTGGAGCCGCGACAGTTCCGGATCGCCGTCGACGTCGGACTGTTCTCGTCTGCCGGAGCCGAGTCGGACGGTCACTCCCACTGAGCACGCCAAGGGAGTGACTTCACCGCGTTCCCGACAACGACGAAGGGTCCCGGAGCGATCGGCTCCGGGACCCTTTGTCTTCAATCTCAAACCGTCGCGCGGGTCTGTCGACTACCGCTCGACCACCAGCTTCTGCGAAACGCTGTGGTCTCCCACATCGAGCCGCGCGAAGTACACGCCGGACTGCAACTCGTTGGTGTCGACATTGACGAAGTCGACCTTTGCGTCCAGGTGTCGGTCCAACAGCAGCTGGACCATTCGGCCGCCGGCGTCGTAGAGCGCGATGCGCCCGTGTCCGGCCTCACGTAGACCGAAGCGCAGGGAGGTCTGCGTTCCCGGTCCGGCGGGCGTACCCAGGACTCGCATCGTCAAAGGACTGATCTCGACTTCCGTCCCGACCACGTCGGTCGACGGCGTGAGGTCGCTGATGTCGACCTCCCACATTCCGCGACCGTGGGTCCCGACGCGAAGGAACTCGTCCGGGTGCCAACGCACGTCGTCGCAGATAACGTTGGGGAGTCCGACGTTGAACGGCTGCCAGGACAGTCCTTCGTCGAAGCTGACGTAGCAGCCGAGATCGGTTCCGAGGAAGACGATGTTCGGCTCGTCGTACTTGTAGGTGATCGACTGGGCGCCCTCACCGGGAAGGTTGGCCGTCCGATCTTCCCAGTTCACACCGCCGTCGGTCGACCGCAGCACGCGGGCAACGTTACTGGCGTAGGTTCCCGTGCAAACCATGACCGTCATCGGATCGTCCGGATGGACCGTAATGTCGGTCAGAGTGTTTGCGACCGGAAGCTGGGAGACCTGCGTGAAGTTGGCGCCATGGTCATCCGACCGGAAGCAACGAACACCGCTGATCACGTAGACGTAGTCGTGGTTGTTGTAGGACTGGTCGATACTCCGACCGCCGCCGAGACCGCTCGGCATCACCGACTGCCAGTTGGCGCCGTTGTTGGTCGTGCGCCAGATCTGGGCGTTGTGGGCCGTCCACGTGGTGTTGGAACCGTAGTCCATGTGCGTCGGCGTCTGCCACGGACCGTCCTCCGTGATCCCGCTGTTGGCCGGCGTGAAGCCGGTGCCGCCGGTCAGGCTGCGGTAGTGGAAGCCGTTGAAGATCTCGGCAAAGACGACCTGGTTGTCGAGAGAGATCTCGCACTCGAAGCCGTCTGAGCCCAACACCTGACCGAAGGATGGGTTACCGGTGTAACGCCAAGTCCCGTTGTCCTGCGTTCCTCCGAAAGCAAGGTTTGCGGAGGTCATCGACTGGTTCATCGCGTAGAACTGGAGCGTGACGAGTCCGGAGTTACGGGAGAAGAACGACGTGCCTCCGTTGACGCTCTTGTAGACCCCGCCGTCATTTCCGTTCCACAGGATCTCGGGATCGCTCGGGTCGAAGATGAACTCGTGGTGGTCGACGTGAACGTTGTTCGAGATTTGCGCCCACGTCGTTCCGCCGGTCGTCGAGCGATACATCGGAACGCCGCCGCTGAAGACAATGTCTTCGTCCTCGGGATCGACCGCGATACAGAGGTCGTACCAACCCTGTCCGTTGGAACCGTCGTGGCTCGAGGTGCCGCGTAGCGTCCAGTTGGCGCCACTGTCCGTCGAGCGATAGAAGCGGATTCCCGGACCACTGATGTCGAACGACCAGTAGACGATGTCGGGATTTGCCGGAGTCACGGCCAATCTTCCGTTCGCGACTCCGGTCGTCGGGGCTCCGCCGCCCATCTGGGTCCAGGTGACACCGGCATCGGTCGACTTGTAGCCTCCCTGACCGGCCCAACCACGACTGATCGCGTAGTAGGTGTCGGTCGTTCCCGGCTTCCGCTTGACGTCACGCCAGTCTCCGAGATCCATGACCTCAGTGAACGAGTCTGCGCCGTCGGTCGATCTCCACAGTCCGTTGTCGGCCGCGGCGAGCAGGACGCCGGTCGTCGGCTCGTACGAGAGGCGGAACACATCGCGGCCGGAAGCGAGCTCGTAGTCATAGCCCGTCGTGTTCCAGGTGACGCCGGCGTCGGTGGACTTGAGGATTCCGACTCCGTGCAGGGCGTCGACGTTTCCCCATCCTTCACCCGTTCCTATGTAGATGATGTCGGGGTTGCTCGGATCAATGGCAATCGCACTCACGGACATGGAAGGCAGATCGTCTCCCAACGGAGTCCACGAATCGCCACCATCCGTCGTCTTCCAGATTCCGCCGGAAGCCATTCCGACGTACACGATGTCACTGTTGGACGGGTGAATATCGATGGCCAGGCAGCGGCCTCCGACGTTGACCGGACCGAGCTGGAACCAGGTCGGGAAACTGCCGCGTTCCTGCCCCATGTCCTGCATCTTTTCCCACGCAGCCTGCCGCGCTCCGACCGGAAGGTCGGCCGCATCCCCGAGGCGGGTCTCCATAAACCATTCGTACCGCTTGAAGGGTTTGTATCCGCTTCCCTTGACCGTCTCCGGACGGGTGTCCGGAAGTAGTTCTTCGTAGTACTGGCCCATCTCGTCGAGAAGCGCCCGTGTCGTCGTGGTCTCTCCGCTCATCTGCGCGAAGGAGCCGGTCGCGGCGAAAGATGCCGCGGCAACCAGCATGAGTGACTTGCATCGCATCGGTGGAGTGGTTCCTTTCTGTTGCGCCTGGTCGCGACGACGCGAAGGCGCGGTGACTGGTGAGTGGGGCCCCTTCGGTCCGGGAAGTGTCAAACTTGGGGTACGGAGTTTCCCCGGATCGAACAAGCGCGACGATCGTAACCCAGGCTCACGCCCAGACACCAGAAATCAGGACATCTCCGCGTCGCGGTGGTAGTTCACTCTCGTCGGAGAGTGAAGCTTTATCGCGGCAGCAGGATCGCCTTCTTTACGTCCGTGGTACCGCCCGCGACCAGCCGGTATAGATAGGTCCCCGCGGCAGCCTGACGGCCCGAGTCGTCCCGGCCGTCCCACTCCAGGGTGTAGTAGCCGGGGCCCTGGTTCGCCGAGACCAGACGGCGTACAACCCGCCCGTCCGCGCGGAAGACGTCGACGGTGACCCGGGACTCCAGGCGCAGCTGATAGCGAATGGTTGTCGTCGCCCGAAAGGGATTCGGATAGTTCTGGTGCAGCTTGATCGCTGTCGGCAACGAGTGGTCCGGGTCCGAATCGGCAGGCACTTCGTAGTCCAACGTGACGTCGAAGACACCGTAGAGTTGCCCGTCGATCTCTTCCAACGGGATGCGAAGCGCCGCTGGCTGATTGTTCGACTGAGGATCGTCCTCGAAGTAGAGCTGAGTCGTCAGCGAGTCACCTTCCGGAGGCGAAACGATGTAGTGCACATGGCGGGGTCGGCCTGTGTAGTAACCCGGCAGGATGGACTCGTAAGCATATTCCCCATTCGCGTCCGTAAGCATCTGGCCGCGCAGATTGAACGGGTCGTCGTCACCGCAGGATTGAAAGATGCTGTAACAGCCCGTGTCGTCGGCCTGCCAGACGTCGACGATGGCGCCCTCCACAGGAGTGACGCAGTCGCTCCCGACGACACGTCCCGTGATGAACATCCGTGTTCCGACCTGATCCTCGGAACAAAGAACCGTACGCAGCGGGTGGTCGTCGGCATGGTAGGGGCCGAGGATGTCGCTGGGTGTTGGATCGCAGCCGGCAAGGACCCGGTCGAACCCGAATGCCGCAGAGACGGTGGTCAGGCCCGCGCGAACGAGAAACTCACGACGGGAGAGTCGGCTGCGACCGGAGAACGACGGAAACGGAGGACGCGAAAGGGACATGGCTGGCTTCTCCATTCAGATGAGAGTTTCGCGGCGGTCCAAGCTTAGCGACCTTTCGGTCTTTCGGACAAGCAGACATCTCCGCCGCCAGCCCGGACCGTTCACCAAGGCGAGCCTTCCGTTCCAGATCTCGATGTTGTTCCTGATCTCGATGCCGTTTCTGATCTCGATGTCGAATCGTCTATTGGGGCTGGACGGCCGGCCGCATCGGCTCCACCGGACACAACGGACCACCCAACTTACTCTCCCCCGCCATGATGACGAAGTCACCGAAGACCTGTCCCGGCCCGACCGGCACGTCGCATGACGTATCGATGACGAGGTTCGGCCCACCGTCGACACTGATCTTCACCGACGGCCCAAAACTACCCCGGAATCCTCCAACGAAGGAAAACTCCTCACCGGGACTCACGGTATCGTGGAACACCGTGTAGTTGTTGTGTTGGCGAACGCGAACCATCGCGTCGGCAGGACCGTCGTAGCGAAGCGTAAGGGTCGAAACATAGTTCCGGCACTCGTTACAGCTGGCGAAACAGAAGTCCCGTTCGTAGACATCATTCGGGAAGATGACGAGCTCCGCCCGGACGTCACACCCTGCGCGACTCTTGCTTCTGGGAACGGTCGACTCGTCCACCCACAACTGGTAGTCACCCGTGGGAAGGAACGGAAACTCGTACGCCCCCTCCGACGCCGTCACCTGCGAGAAGACGACATCGTCGAAGGTCGAGAACTCACCGTCGGCTCCGACAAAAACCAGCCGAATCGAGATGCCAGGCATACGAGGCTCGCGACCGTCCTGCCGCATGTTGTCGTTGTCGTCACAGAAGACAATTCCCCGAACGAGACCCGGGTCCAGAATGACGGGGACGACACAGAAGTTCGGCGCAACGAAATCTTCCCCATCCACCACGGTGACGAAAACCGTCGCGGGGCAGACACCCGGCAGTTTGTCTTCGGGAATCGAGTCCACGTCGAGATCGACTCGACACTCGCCCTCGGTCAGATCCTCAAAGTCATAGAACCCGTTTTCGTCACTGAGTGTGTCGGTTTCCGTGTCGTCATCCGTGCCCAAGATCTCGTCGTCGCCGGCACACGTCAGGACGATTCTCACGTCCGGAACTCCCGGTTCATTGGCGTCCCAGATTCCGTCCCGGTTGAGGTCGCAGAAGACACGCCCCGGAATGATGTTCGGCTCGGGCGGATCGACGTAGCAAAAGTCGACAGCCATGATGTGGTCACCCTCGCCAACGAAGTGGAGCTGGGTCTCCGGACAGAATCCGGGGTCGTACTCGTTGGGAACGGTCTGCGGGTCGACCCAGGTCTCTGTGTCGCCGACCGGAAGGTTCGTAAAGTGGTAGGCCCCGTCGTCGTCGGTGACCGTTTCCCGAATCTCATCGTCCTCGGTTCCCAGTTCACCGTCCGGTCCAGCCAGGCGGATGCGAACGCCGACACGCGGAATGCCCGGCTCGTTCGGGTCCCGGGTCGTATCGAGGTTCTCGTCGACAAAGACCGTACCCGACAACTGACCGGAGTCGGGCGCGACCGGCTGGAAACAGAAGTCCGCGTCCAGGAACGAACTTCCTGCGGTCAGCGTGAACTCGAAGTCCGGCGGACACGTTCCCAGTTCCACGCCCTCGGGCGCGGTCTCCTCGACAACGTGAATGTGGAAGTTTCCGGGCGGCTTCGTCGGGAAGAGATAGTCGCCGTTGGCATCGCTTCGCCGGGCGGAGACGCGGTCGTCCTCGGTGTTGGGCAGGCCGTCCAATCCGTACCACCTGAGGATCACGGTGACGTCGGCGATTCCCGGTTCGGATTCGTCTTCGACTCCGTTCCGATTCAGATCGAGGAAGACGCGGTCACCGATCGCACCTTCATCGTCAGGCCCGAATCGTTCCACGAAGCGGAAGTCCGCGCGGTGGAACACCTGATCCTCGTCGAAGTCGAAGGTGTAGCTGGACTGACCGACGAGAAACAGGTCCGGCGGTGCGGTCGACTTGTCGAGCAGGATCGTGTTGCGCCCGTGCGGAAGTCCGCGAAGCTGATAGTGGCCTTCCTTGTCCGTCCATGTGGTCGCGACCACATCGTCACGGGTACCAGAGACGCCGTCGCGCCCGACGTGGATGCCGCGAATGCGGACTCCGGCGACACCCGGCTCACCCGGGTCACGGGACCCGGACTCGTCCAGATCGAGAAAGACCGTGTCGCCGGCCACTCGTCCCTTCTGGCCGCGGCCCGGGGACGGCACGATGACGATGTCACTGATCCCGCCGGCGCCGCTCATCGAACTTTCCATCCGGCGGACACCATTCATTTCATCCAGGCAGAGGCAAGGTTGAGCAGGATCGACAGGGAACGTTCCGAGCAGCTGGTCGTTCACTCCGAAGAACCTCAGAACGACAGGGTCCGTAGCGCTGACGTCGACCTGCAGAACCGAGATGCCTTCTTCGTGCACCGCGGCAAAATCGAAGCACAGTTCATGGGGACCGACGTAAGCCTCCGACGTCGCGTCAAGTCGCGAGCCTCGTCCTGATTCGCCCGACTCTTCAGGAACCGCACGAAGGACGACATCGTGAAACCCTTCACTTTCGAAGACCCGAACCGGAAGCGTCGTAGCTTCCAGAGGAAGAGCGGATGATAGCGTCGCCGACACCAGGACCGGGCCCGCTCCACGCTCGCCGTAGAGCGATTGAACCGCCTGGTTCGTCACTCTCAGGCTCAGACTTTCGCGGACGAATTCCTGTCCGGCGGACGGAGGCTCCGTCGTAGAGATGTTCCTTTCCTCGGAATCCGAACCACAAGCCGTGGAGAGTAGAATCGCAACTACGGGAAGGATCCAGCGCCGGATGGTGGACAGCATGTTCGGGCCTCCTGTTTGCGCAGCCTTTGGCGGTCCGTTCTGGACCTAGTTTGGTGTTTGGCTGACGGGCAGGCCCCGGCCCGTTGGTTGTCGCGGAGTCGACGCTAGCCTAAGAAGGAACTGCCTCGCACCGCAAATTTGACAGAAACATCGTGACGAAAGTCACACCGGTTCGCGCGCCGGGCGCTTGATCCATCGAGGGCGTGCTAGGATTTCGAGCGCATCCGACAACCCGGACGCCCGACCCCGGCAAATTTCTGGCCGAACGCAAGGAAACTCATGGCTCCGCCCTCCGATTGGCTTGAACAGCTCGCCCTGCGTGTCGATCGGGGAGAGGCGATCGATTGGGACGAAGAACTGTCCCTCGCCACAACGCCAGCCGACCGGTCGAAAGTCAAGAACCTCCGGCGGCTGGCAGAGTTCGCCCAACTGTCCTCGAGCGATCCCTCCGGAGAACAGAGCGAGCATGACGCAACGCTCGGCGTTCCACGGTACTCGCCGAAGGACGACGGCTTCCCCGAGGTCTGGGGACACCTGGAACTTGTCGAACGTTTGGACGCCGGCGCATCCGGAACTGTCTTCCGCGCGCGCGATACGCGGCTCGACGTCGATGTCGCGGTCAAGCTCGTCGCCGATCCCGATGAAGTCTTCACATTCGAAGAGGCACGACGGTTGGCCCGCGTCCGCCACCCGAACGTTCTGACCGTGCACGGTGTCGAGCGACGGGACGGATGGCTCGGCATGTGGACCGAACTCGTCGACGGATCCACTCTGGAGTCGTTCCTCTCTGCGACCGGCGCCATGAGCGCGCCGGAAGCGTCGTCCATCGGGCGAACCCTGGCCCGCGCCGTAACCGCCGTCCACGGGGCCGGCCTCGTTCACGGCGACATCAAGTGCGCAAACGCCATGCGCGAACGCGGCGGGCGGATCGTGCTCATGGACTTCGGCCTCGCCTCGGAAACGCGCGACGCGTCGTTCCCCGCTCCAATCCGGGGGACGCCGTTGTACATGGCTCCGGAGCTTCTGGAAGGCCGCCCCCGATCCGTGGCCACGGACATCTATGCTCTCGGCGTCGTCCTCTTCCGGCTGGTCACCCAGAAGCACCCGATTCCGGCACAAACGGTGGACGAAGTCCTCGAGTTCCACCGTTCGAAGCGTGAGCTGACATCTCTTTGGGATCTGCGCCCGGACCTCCCCGAAGCCTTCCTGCAGGTCGTTGCCAAGTGTCTGGAAAGAGATCCGGCTCGACGATTCGGGTCTGCCGGGTCATTGGCTCAGGCACTGGCTCCGTTCTCGGGTAGCAACGGTGAGTCCGGCGTCGAAGAGTCTGTGGCGGAGTCCTCGGACGGAGATGAGGCGGTCCATAACGAGACCTTCGCCGAATCCGGCGACGAAAGGCACGGAACCCTTGGACGCAACTCCCCCGTCGACAATCTCAACACTGAGCCAAACCGAAGACCGCTTCTTTGGGCTGTAGGAATCGTCGCCGTCGCCGCTTTCGCTGCCTGGTGGGTGACATCTTTCAGCGGCCGTGCGCCAGACCCCAACACCGGCACCGGCACCGTCGATTCGACGGCGGCTGACGTAACCCCAACACACGATCCTCGTCGTATCGTGGTCCTCAACTTCGAGAACCTGGCCGACCCAAACGATCGGGACCGGATGGGTGAAATCATCCCAAGCCTTCTGATCACCGACCTCTCGCAGTCCGAGTTCACCCAGGTCGTGTCGACACAACGAATCTACGAGATCCTCAAACAGATGGGACGGGAAGGAGAGAGAAACGTCGATCCGACGATTGCGGTTGATGTCGCCCGCAAGGCCAATGCCGGTCGAATGGTCACGGGTTCCATCGTTCAGTCCGATCCAGCCACCGTCGTCACGTCACAACTGGTCGACGTCGCCACCGGCGACATCATCGCTTCGGAGCGTTTGGAGGCAGAACCAGGAGAGTCGGTTTTCCACTTGGTGGATCGTTTGACCAAGCTTTGCCGCACCGACCTGGAACTCCCCGCCGAAGCCGAGTTCGAACTCGACCCGGAGTTGTCCGAAACAACGACGAACTCTCCTCAAGCCTACCGGCACTTCCTGACCGGGATCGACCACATCCAGAAGTACGACCGGGAAGCCGCGGCGATCGAGTTCCGAAACGCCGTCGAGGCCGACTCCGGGTTTGCGCAAGCCTGGGCGGAGTGGGCGAATGCAGAACAAGGAACCCACAGACGGAGAGAACTGGCCACCAAAGCCGTGGAAGTCTCCGAAACCCGCGGAACGTGGCAGTCCCGTCTTCTCATCCGATCACTGTGGGCCGACCTCCACGGGCACGACCTGGAAGCGCTCGAGTTGGCCGAAGAACTGTTGGCACGCGAACCGGACAACATCGAAGCGGTCCGTTCGGCGGCGTTCGCCGCTGAAGAGATGAGCCGGCGGGCCCTCGCCATCTCCTATTGGAAACGGCTCACCGAGTTGGACACGAATGACAAGATCGCATGGAACAACATCGCCTACCTCTACGCGCGCGATCGAAAGTTCGAGGAGGCATTCGAGGCCCTCGCCCACTACGAACGAATTGCACCCGACGAGCCGAATCCCCACGACTCGCGCGGTGAGTTCTTCTCCTGGATGGGACGACCCGAGGAAGCACTCGCATCCTTTGAGAAGGCGCTGGGGATCCGGCCGGGCTGGTGGGCCCCGACCCGTAACTCCGCTTCCGTCCTCGTGATCACCGGCCGATACGATGAGGCCGTTCCCAAGTTCCAGAAACTGGCTGGAAGTGAACTCCCGACACATCGTTCCATTGGGCGAAACGGTTTGGCTCTCATCCCTGCCCATCGCGGTCGCTTCAACGAGAGCATCCAGCGACTGGAAGACGCGATTCGCGCGGGGCGATTCGAAGGACCGAACCGTAGTTGGACGGACCTCATCGTTCAGGCGCATCTGTACTTCGCAGTCGGGGACACCGCGAAGGCACTGGATCGCGCTCGTGAAGCGTCGGAGTTCGAGAAGAACGGTCCTTCAGACTGGGGCACCGAAACCTTGGTCGAACTGCTTACAAAGACGGGTGACGTCGAGCAGGCGCGGAACGTGTTCGCGAGTTTCGTCGAGTCCATCGACGAGCCGGAGCTGGATCGGAACGGAAACTACTGGTCCGCTCAGTCGGTGATGGCGGAGGCCTCCGGTGACCTGGACGAGGCGGTCCGACTGATGGAGAAGGGGCGTGATGCGTGGCCAGACCCGTGGTCGACGTCAGAGCTGGGTCGACTCTATCTCAGAGCCGGTCGAATCGATGACGCCGTTACCACCTTGGAAGCCGCCGCCGACTTCCACACCTGGGACCGCGTCGTCTGCGTCTCCGTGACGCTTTTCGTTCCATACCACCTGGGTCGCGCCTATGAGGCATCCGGCTGGCACAGGAAGGCACGCGAGCAGTACACGAAGTTCCTCGCTCAACTCAAGGACGCGGACTACGACTTTCCCCAGGTTCGGGACGCAGAGCGACGATTAGCCGGGCTTCCGAGCTGAGTCAGCCGAAGGCGGTTTCAGCCGTGAAGCACTGACGATTGGAGGATCGTTTCCAGTTCTAGTCTAGTTCGCGACGATGTTGAGCAGCTTCCCCGGCACGTAGATCACCTTCCGCACCGTCTTGCCCTCGATATGGGACTTCACGCTGTCGACTTCCATCGCCGCAGCCTGAATCTCTTCCTGCGCCGCGCCGGCTGGAACGGTCACCGACCCGCGTTTCTTTCCCATGACTTGGACGACGATTTCGATCTCGTCATCGACGAGGTACGCCTCGTCGTAACTCGGCCAAGGTGCGTAGCAAACGGACGGTTCGTGTCCCAGTGCTTCCCAGAGCTCTTCGGCAATGTGCGGAGCCTGGGGTGACACCATCAGGACCAAAGCCTCGGCCACGGCGCGGGGAATCCCATCGCGATTCACGAACTCATTGTTCAGTTCGATCATCTTTGCGATGGCCGTGTTGTAACGCATGTTTTCCATGTCTTCCGTCACGCCGTGGATCGTCTTGTGCAGCAACTTGAGATCCGCCTCATCCGGCGTCTCGTCACTCACGCGCAAGCGGCCACTGTCCTCGTCCACGACGTTGCGCCACAGACGTTGCAGAAAGCGGTAGATCCCGACGATGGCCTTTGTGCTCCATGGCTTGGACTGGTCCAGCGGGCCGAGATACATCTCGTAGAGACGAAAGGTGTCGCAGCCGTACTCGCCGATGATGTCGTCGGGAGACACGGAGTTCTTCAGCGACTTGCCCATCTTTCCCAGCGATCGCGAGACCTCTTCTCCCTCGTAGAAGAACTTCATGGCCGAGCCTTCGCCCTGCTCCTCGATCTTGCTCGCGTCGACGTAGATGCCGCGATCGTCCTGAAACGAGTAAGCCTGGATGTACCCCTGGTTGAAGAGACGGGCAAACGGCTCGGGCGTCGTGACCGTTCCCAGGTCGAACAGGACCTTGTGCCAGAACCGGGCATAGAGCAGATGCAGCACCGCATGCTCAGCCCCGCCGACGTACAAGTCGACGCCGTTCGGGTCCATCCAGTAACGCTCTTTCTCCGGATCGACCAGAGAAGCTCCGTTCTCCGGATCGAGATAGCGCAGGTAGTACCAACACGAACCCGCCCACTGCGGCATCGTGTTCAGCTCACGTTCATAACGCTTCCCGTCTTTTTCGACGATGCGCCAGGACTCGCCGGCGCGAGACAAGGAAGGCTGCGGAGCGGTGTCGGGATCGTCGTTCGGAATCGGTTTGTAGTCGTCGACCTCCGGCAACTCGACCGGCAGTTCGGACTCATCGACGCCGACGATCTCGCCGTCCGGGCCATGGAGGATCGGAAAAGGCTCACCCCAGTAGCGCTGTCGGCTGAACAACCAGTCGCGCAGCTTGAACTGCGTCTCGGCCCGGCCGATTCCCTTGCTCCCCAGCCAGCTCACGATCGTCTTCTTGGATTCGCTGGACTCGAGGCCGTTCAACGAGACCTCGTCGTTGGCAGAGTTCATGCTGTGACCGATCCCGGTGAAGGTCGCGGTGAACTCCGAAGGGTTGGCGTGATACGCCGCCCTCGCTGAGGCCACGTCGCCGCCGCCGGGAGCCGTTCCCGCCGCGATCTGCTCCGCAAACCACTCGTCCGGCGGATCGGTCACCGGGACGATGGGCAGACCGAAAGTTTTGGCGAACTCGAAGTCGCGCGTGTCATGACACGGAACGGCCATGATCGCGCCGGTGCCGTAGCCCATGAGGACGTAGTCCGCGACCCAGAGCGGGATCTTCTTCCCGTTGACCGGATTGACGGCAAACCCGCCCGTGGCGACGCCGGTCTTCTGCTTGGCGTCGGTCTGACGGTCCAACTCGGAGCGACGTCCGGCTTCCTCGCGGTAGGCTTTTACAGCGGCAGCCTGATCCGGGCTCGTCACCTCATCTACATAAGGATGCTCCGGCGCCAAAACCATATAGGTCGCGCCGAAAAGCGTGTCCGGACGCGTCGTGTAGATCTCGATCTCGTGTTCCGACGCCTCGACCGGAAACCGAACGCGAGCACCCTGGCTCTTGCCGATCCAGTTTCGCTGCATCAGCTTCAAAGACTCCGGCCAGTCGATTCCATCCAGGTCAGAGAGCAACCGCTCTGCGTAGGCGGTGATACGGAGCATCCATTGACGCAGCGGCCGGCGGAACACCGGATGATTTCCGCGCTCGGACCGGCCGTCGTTCGTGACCTCTTCGTTGGCCAGAACCGTCCCCAAGGCCGGGCACCAGTTGACGGGCACGTCATCGATGAAGGCCAGGCGGAAGTGGCCCAGCGCCTGATGCTGTTCCGCCGTTGCGTAGTCGGACCAGGACCGCACCTGACCGAACTCCGGATCCGAGTTCGTGACGAGACGAGCGGAGCCGTCCGACGCTGAAGGAGAAACATTCGCCGCGTCTGCGGAGGTCGCCGTTCCTGCATGCCCACCCGCTCTTGCGGCGTCCGAGGCGTACGCCATGGCAATGCCGGCGATTCGCACTTCGTCCGATTCCAGGCGGGACTGCAGTTCCGCAACCGGACGGGCCCCGTTCCTGTCCGGATCGAACCAGCTGTTGAAGAGCTGCAGAAAGATCCACTGCGTCCACTTGTAGTAGTCCGGATCGATGGTCTGAACAGCGCGCTCCCAGTCGTAGCTGAATGCACACGCCTTCAGCTGTCGCCGGTACGTCTCGATGTTCTTGAGGGTCGTCTCGCGCGGATGGGTACCCGTCTCGATCGCGTACTGCTCGGCGGGCAGGCCGAACGCATCGAAGCCCATCGGATGAAGCACGTTCTTTCCGCGCATCCGCTCGTAGCGACAGACGACATCTGTCCCGATGTAGCCGAGAGGATGGCCCACGTGGAGCCCGCTCCCCGACGGATACGGAAACATGTCGAGCACGTACTTCTTGGGCTTGCTCGGGTCGAACCCCTCTTCGCCGGGGCCGGCCACGCGGAAGGTCTTGTTTGCCTCCCAAAAACCCTGCCATTTCGCTTCGATCGCGGAGAAATCGTAGGTCTTCATAATCCGCGGAGTATAGGCAAGCGGGATTCCGGGACGGAACCACCTAAAGTCGGTCAGACGGCAAGTTTTGGAGACGGCGTCGCGCTTGCATCATGTGCCCGGGCTGGCCGTCGAAGGGCTGCGCGCTGTCGCCGGGATCTCCGCTTAGGACAGCCTTGGCGCTACGGTTACGCTGGGCGGTCCCCCAGCGGCTTTGGCGTCCACCGCCGGATTCGGATAGGCTCCAACCTTCCCCCACCGTCGGTGGCAGGAGGTGGCGTATGAAGCTCGTCGTGGGGCATCCGGAAAGTGTGGAGGACACCTCGTCGACCTGGCGGTGGCCGGCGGACACGAAGTGGTTGCGGTCGCGCGGCCGCGAACCCGGCTCGATCCTCCTCAGAATGTGGCTCTCTTGCGGAGTGACGTCCTCGACGCCGGTTCGGTTTCGGATGTCTTGTCGACCGGTGCGGATGCGGTCGCCAGTACCCTGGGCATGCGCTACACCCATCCGTGGGCGCGCCGCTGGTCTCCGGATGACTTCGTCTACCGCGCGATCTCGAACATCGCCCGGGCCATGCAGGAGCACGGGATCCAACGGCTTTGCATGATCAGCGCTGCCGGTGTCGGAAACAGCAGGCCCATCCTCAATCGACCGATGCGGATGATGCTCGCGATCAGCAACGTCGGAGTCGCCTACTCCGATCTTGATCGCGCTGAAATGCTCCTTCAACAAACCGATTTGGATTGGCATGCCGTGCGCCCGGTGACCCTGACCAATAAGAAGCACCGAGGGGAGGCAAGAATCGAAAACTCATACGGCCCGCTGGCGATGATTCCCAGGAGGACCGTCGCGGCGTTCATGCTCGCGCAGCTCGAGCAACCAAGATTCGAGCTGCGATCTCCGGTCATTCACCGCTGATCCTAGAGGGCAATGCTCCTCATTCGTGCTGCGGCATACACGGGATACTCCCCTTCGGTGTCCCGCGGTCTATAATGGTGGGGTGGCCTGCGGCGGCATCGCTTGCGCCGGTGCCGCATGACCGCGAGACGCTCTGGGAAGCCCCGGATTTCCGGGAAACACGAATGAACCATCGGCTCTACGGCCTCGCATTCCTGTCGGTCCTGGTTGCCCTTTCAGCGATGCTGGGGCCCGACTCCGCATGGTGTCAACGCGGGACCACCAACCAGGGTGGCCGGCTCGACCCGGTCTTCCCCAAGCAGGTGCAACGAGACGGACGAACCTGGCGTTGGAGCGAGCTGCGCATCCTTCACTTCCGGGAACCCGGAGCGGCAGTGGGTCGGGTCCACGATCGATCAGAATCGAAGAGCGGCTATGAAGAAACACATGACGACACGGACGGCGATGCACCGGGGCTCGACGAGGCAGCCACGGCGTCCGGCAACGTCGAGAGTGCCGCAATCCCATCGGAACCGAAGACGGCCGACGGAGCACCGAAAGTAGACTCCCATCCCACCAGAGAACCCCAACCCAGAGTCACGACACCGCGGTTCGCCGTTTGCATCGCCCCTCTGCAACTGGACGCTCCCGCGCCCAAGGGCGTACCCGCAACGAACTTCATCGAATGGCTGCAGGGCCGAGTCGAGTCTCGTTTCCGCTCGAAGACCAAGGGAGGCTTCCGCTCCTGGTCGACGGGGATTCTGAACACTCAACTTCCCGGCGCACCCCGGCGTGACGGCTACATCATCGTCCACGAGGGAAGGATCGGCTGCGAGCGCATCTTCGTCGTCTCACTGATCAACGCCTCGCGCATGATCATCACCGGCGCCAAAGCCTCGACACAGATCCGCATTGGGCTAGGAGTGGAACTCCACAGCGCCCACTCGGGAAAGACGTCTCTGGGCACGTTTACCGGAGAAGCAGAAGCCGACGCCACCGGCCTATCCCCGAGACAACTCGAGGCCCTGGCTCAGGAGGCGGCGAATCGGGCTTTGTCACAGATGGACGTGGAAACGTTTCTGCTGCGCTAGGGCTAGTCCCTCGAGGGGCCGCCGCCCGCGTTCGGCTCGGGATCGATTTCTTCGTCTCCATCGTCGGAGGCGCCCGACTCCAACGAGCCGCCGGTCGGAGGCGCTTGCAGTTCGTTGGCCGTCGACCTCAACCCGGAAAGAAGTGACTTCACATCCGGCTTCGGCATGGCGGCTTCCAGCGCCTTCGCCCTCTCCTGCAACTCCTCCACCACGTCTTCGTTGTCCGACTTCGACGCCTCGATCTCCAACTGCGTGTAGACCTGCTGGAGTTGTCGCGCCACCGCGTCGGCACTTTCCGACTCCGCAGCCAGCCCCTTCGCGAACATGTCCTTCTGGTGCTTGAGACTCTGGGTGAGAACCTGCGGCTCCAGGAGGTGAGTTTCCCGGAACGCTTCGTCCCGGGCCTGCTGCAGTTCCGTCTTTTGGCGAGCCAGGTTGAAGACGTGGACGATGAGTCCGTGCTGCGACGAAAGCTGGGCAATCACGGCCGCGTTCAAAGACTCCTCGAGCTCGCCCCGCCCTTTCTTGTCCTGGAAGAGCAGCGCCTTCGAGCTTTCGGTCTGAAGCACGGAGCTGATCGTCTGGACGACCGAGTCCTTGAGCTTTTCCCGATCCGTCGATGTTTTGCGAAAGGTTTCCCAATCGGCGGGACTGGGGGAGGTCACGCGGTAGTTGCCCGTAAAGGTGATCGGCTCCGGCCATCCGTGAGAGTCGATCTGAACACTGAAGCTCTCCGTGGTCTTGGCGAGCTCCTCGAACTCGAGCATGCCATCCATGTGCACGATCTTCGGGATGACCTGAGCCACTTCGGCGTTGTAGCCGATGGTGAGGACCTGGTGCACACGCTCGCTGATCCGGGCCGTGATCTGAGGCGGTCGGTCACCTTCCTCGTCTTCGGATCCGGGAAACTCCAGTATCTCCGTCGGGGAAACCCTGTGAAGGATCTCGGCGATAGCCCCCGTCACGTCGTCGCGGATCCCGTCCTCGACTTCACCTTTGGCATCGTTCTGGATGAGTGTCGTGATCTTGCTCAGGTCTCTCAGCCGGTAGTTGATGATCACGTCGAGGGTGATCTTGGTCGACGGCAGACTCGACGCGAATCTGCGTTTGATCTGCATCTCGTGGTCTTTGAGCAGCTTGAGTTCGGGGAGATCCGGGACCGCCAGCAGATGCTTGATGCGAAATCCGTGAGCCTCCGCCTCATGTCGTGCCGCATCCTTGATGCGTTTCTCCAAAGCTTCCCATTTCGTCTCATCGAGAAGGTCCAGGTAGGAACTGCCGTACACGACGTCACCAATGATTCGGTTCAGGAGCGACTCCAGCCACGAATCTACGGACTCGATCCGGGCCCGACGATGCTTGGCCAGGTCATCTACGACCACGCGGATGCGATTGAAGATCCGAATCTCGTCGGCGTACTCCGCGAGCTTCGACGGAGTATGAAACTCGTGCTCGATGGGCGGAGGTAGCTCGCCGGCTTCCTGTGAGGACAGCTCGAGAACCAGGACCTTCCGCCCCTCGGGGCGAAGAGCGCTGTCGAGCCGCTGCGCGAGTCGGTCCCGGACGGCATGCGGCAATGCAGACAGGAAGTCGCCCATCGAGACCTCGCCGGCGATGAAGGCGATGACCTCTCGGCGGACTCTGGCCTCGACGTCGGCCAAACGGTTCTTGGCCGCGAGAGCCCGTACCTGGTTTTCGATCCCGATTTCGAGATCGACGCGCAGCGGCACTTCCTCCACCGAGTCACTGGGTCGAACCGTAACGTCGAAGGCGACACTCTCGGGCCGAAGCAGGTCCCCACCCACAGGCTCGACCCGTACGTCAGCCGCCAGATGCAGCTCGCGGCAGGCGTTGCCGAGAATGGATGCCAGTTCGGGCGCACGGGTCTCGAAGTTTTGAATGAATGCGGACTCGTCGCGTGTAATGAACTCCTGAGCCTTGCGATCGAGAAAGTCGTTCAGCACCTTGATGGGACTCCGGCGCCGATCGAAGAGTGCCTCCGCAACTTTGGTTTCGTCGCCGGGAAGGCACTTCACCCGGTAGCGGATGCGGATCTCGAGAAGATCCGAACTTCCGTAGGGCCGAACGGATATCGGTTCTCCGACACCCTCGACAATGTGCTTGGGATCGCCTGAGTTTCCCACGCGGTAAAGGATCCTCTTCCGCCGAAACGAGAAGCGCGGCCTCTTTTCGACTGCCTTCCCCTTCGAGTCCAGCTCAACGATCGCGAATCCGTCGCCCTGGCCGGGATCTCCACTTTCGATCCGAGAGATCAGATTCTCCAGACTGTTGGGTAGGTTTACCACTCGATCCTCCGGTGGATTGCTAGGACTTGATCACCGACTTGAAACTCCGAATGAGTCTGCGCATGGCTTTCCTTCGTAGGGCAAGGGGACGTCCTTCCGCATGGGCGCGCCCTTCCGAAGCCTCTCGTATCCCATCAGAAAAACGACGCCACTGCTCGATGAGCAAACGGCGTTCGTCGCGGTCGAGACGATCCGCAACCCGTTTCAGCATACGTTCCACGAAGCGTTCCGGCACTTCATGGGCCGGTTCCCTTCCGAGCAGGGCCGAGTACGTGTTCGCGAGAACCCCCGCTAGGTAGGGGGCCCATCGCCGGCCCAGAGCTGCACGAACACCCTTGTGCGTCATGGTCAGCATCACCTCGAGGACACGATCGCCGTCGGTCACTTCCGTGTCTCCGCGAAAGAGCGGGTGTTGGGAAGGCCATTCGCCATGGTGCGGCTCGGGTAGGTCATCACGGGTGGAGAGTAGAAGCAGCACCGGCAGGTGGCTCGCAGCCAGCCGAGCGGACGGCGAGTAGTGCTCGAAGTCACGGTCCTCATCGGGGAGCCAGCCGGCCAAGGCACCCAGTAGCCGGAGCAACTCACTCTTTCGAACATCCGCACGTCTTTGAATCGCATGAACGGCAACTTCACGATCATGGGAGGTTCCGCCGTCGACAAGCCGCCGCAGCCAGCCGAACATGTCGAATTCGGCAAGGGCGTCCAGTTCGAGAAGTACGGTCACCAGCTGCCGCCCCATCCCCTTGCGAATGAACTCCCGCAACGCGGGCTGCACACACTGCTCCACCAGGGGCTCGCGTGCGTGCATCGCCCGAAGGAGGCGCGCGAGACGGTGCAGAAGCCAACCCTCGGCTTTCGCGCGCTCGAGCCGTTCCAGAAAGTCTCCGAGAGAACCCGGCTCGGAGTGGGTCGATCGTTGCGGCCCGATCTCGGAAGCCGCCGACATGATCCGCAGCAGCCAGTCGAGACCGTGGTGCTTCGGATCCGCCTCCGACATTTCCACGGTCATGTCGATCATTGCAGAACTGATCGCCGCGGACGAATCGAAGACCAATCCGTTGGTCTGAAGAATGCCGTAGATCCGATCTCGAAGATGAGAAGAAAGGAAACGTATCCTCTCTCTGCGCTGTGCTCTCGGAAGGAAGGAGACGAAACCGACGTACTCACCTCCGGACTTGGCCTGCAGGGTCACTAGCCCCGCTTTTCGCAGAATCGCGTTCGGTGCACCGAGATAGTACTGAAGAGCGGGTTCCGTCTTCTGCATTACCCGGCGCGCGATGGAGACATCACTGGACGGATCCACTCCACTCTCCGTCTCCGGGGAGGACGCTTCTGCCCCCGGCCCGCCGGAATCCGATGTCTTGGACGGACGCGCGGACTCTTCGACGTACTCCTCTCCGGTCACGACGTCCGGCACGGCGGACTCTTGTATCAGAGTCGAGAGGAGGAGGTTGAACTCATAGGGACTGAGGTCGGGAAAGTAGGTGGCCAGGATGTACGCAATTGCCTCGACCGAGACTTTTCCATTTTCGAGGACGTCGCCGGTCGACGCACCCTCCGCTCCCGGCAGGGCGATGCCTACTTTGGCCGTGTGCGACCGCTCCCCGTCCGACTCGCCGGATTCTCCATCGAGCTGGCGGAGGAATCCCAACAGATGGTCACGACCCTGCTTGCTCAGCCAGTCCACGTATTCATAGACATCCCTTTCTGCGTAGTCCAGAAACTGGTAAACGCGCTCGGAAAGACTGTCCTTGTCTGCGACTTCGAATCCCTCGAAGTATGACGGAACGAAAGGAACCTCCCAGCAGAGACGAGCGTTCGTCTCAGGCGCCCTTGTCCCCCGTACGTCTGCCGGACTGGCCAGGCAAACGATGTAACGCTCTGTCGCTTCCAGTTCCTGGTTGATGCCGATGGATCGGCTCTCCGATGCAAGCGTTTGCCGAACCGAATGCAGTAGAGCCTCAGGGCGCTCCCGCCTGGGATCAATGTCGACGATGAGCAGGGTGGGCTTTGCTCTGGAACGGGCACGAGCCAGGGACTCGAGGTTCAGATCCCGTGGATCCGACTCCGATCCGTGGCGTGTCCCGGTTCGGTCTTCGCCAGAGCCAGAGCCGGAGTCTGCGCCGGAGCCGGGGCCACCCTCCCCGTCATCACCGGACAGGGATCGTGATTCCTCCGCTGAATCTGACGGTTCCGCGTCAGGCCGGCTTCCATGACCACTGTCGGAAGTCAATCGGACCTGCCGGGCCGCCCCATCCAGCGCCGGGACGAAGTCGAGGACGCGCTTCAAGGCAAAGGCGCGCAATTCCTGCCGGAAGCAGGAGATCACGAGTATGCGATCTTTCTGCAGCTGCTCGGCTCGGTCTCTCAGGTCGTCGATGGCCAGATCCCAGGACTCCGAAACAGCGAACTCGAACTCTGTGGATATCTCCTCCACCCGAAGCCGTGATCCCGGCAGGGAGTTCAGGTCTTCGGACCCCTCTTCGTTCGTCGACGGCCCCGGCGTACCGTCCTTTGAGTCCGCGCCGGCTTTCGCCGACGGGCTCTGCAGAAGATCCAGGACGTTGGGTTCGGGCGTCTCATGGGTCATATGACGTTGCCCGGGCGTCCGACCTTTGTAATGACGCGTACCTTGAGAGGGCGACCTCCGATCACCATTCCATTGAGCTGACGAAGGCGCATCAACGACAGCTGCGTGTTGCGCACGCCGATGCGGTACAACCGACGCCCACCTTCGAAGTCGAGATCACGACTGGTGAGATCCAGCCTGGCGAGAAGTTCGGCGAGTTCCTCGTCGTATCCGGACTTGGGAACGTCGTAGATATTCGCGAGAATGCGGGAATGGTGGACCCGCGAAGTGACAGGTTCGTGGAGTCCATGAACGACCTTGATCAAGTCCGTCGTCACCTTCGTGTAGAATTCGTCTTCCTCGCGTTCGGAGTACCTGGCGAGAGGCTTCGTTGGACCGAGCCATTGAAGCGAGCTCAGAGTAGGGCCGTAGTTCCCACTCTTTATCAAGATGGGAAAAACCCGCTTGTGACCCTGTGCCTGTCCTTCCAGCGCAATCGAGAGTTCCTTCTGACATTCCGCGGAGTTGATCGCGGAAACACTGACGAGAAACAGAAACAGATCAGATCGCCAGAGAGCCGTTTGGATAACGTCGTTCCAGGGCATCCCGGGTTCGATCAATCCGTCGTGCCATGCGTCGGTCAACGGCTCCGAACCGACGTTGAGCGCCATCAAGTGCTCGGAAAGCCTTTCTTTCTCGGGGGCGTCGCGGTGGCTGTACGAGATGAAGACTTCGGGTCGTAGCATGGGTTCCGCTCACTTGATCTCAGACTGAGATCCACACATCTTCTGCCGACCGGGGAAGGCTACGAGTGTACTCGCGACCTCCCCTGTTACTCAAGCCCGAGCCCCCTGTGCGAAGGCGATGCGGATTCGTGCCTTGCCCAGCATGATCTCGTCTCCGTCGACCAATGGAAAACCCCGAAGGTCCCGACTGGACACCTTGATCCGCTCGTCCTTTCGGAGAACGACCGTGCCCCCGTTGCTGGAGTCTTTGATCCGCCAGGTTCCGTCGGACGCGAGAATGATCTCGCCATGTGAACGACTGACGGTTCCCCCGATCTCATCCTCGAGAAAAGCGACGTGATTCCTGTGGGTAGGCCGGCCTCGAGCGTCGGTCGGTTCTTCCAGTCGCCCGAGATTGATGCGCTTGCGCCCATAGAAACGATAGACTCGTTCAGTAGCGTTCCCTTCGAGCACCTCGATCTCGATGTCCCCGCCGTTGCCGGACCCGGTTTGTACGGTCGCCCCGGTATTGTGGGATCGGCAGGCAACGGTACACGCGATGTCGTCGGCCGGCCGGTCGCCTGCGCCGGCGACGGTCAGGTTGAAGGCGAAGTCTCCGTGCTCGACATCGTGTTCCTCAAGGAAACGCTTGATCTGATCCTGCAGGCCCCACCTTGGCGCGAGTGAACTCAGGTCCGACGCCGACTCGGCGTCCTTCGGATAGATCTCCACGTCGATCGTCGTGAACGGAAACACCTTCTTGCCGCCGCCCACCCTCTGGATTCTCCGTTCGATCTGATCGAGCATCGACCGTTCGATTTCAATGGGAGCATCCCCGGTGGCTTCGGGGTTGAAGAACCGCTTTACCCAGTCGAACATGCTCACCTCGCTTCCCCGTTTCGGTCGCCCGAATCGTCCCGCCACATCCCGAGTTCTGCGCATCGGTCCACGAGGCTGCGGGCGACGCTCGCCGCAATGCCGGAGCCGTCTCCACCTTCCTCGACGAGGACGGCAAATGCGACCCGCGACTTCGGCGGCGCGTCGAAGGGAGCAAAGCCGATGAACCAGGAGTGAGGTCGCCGATCCGCAGACTCAGCGGTCCCGGTCTTCCCGCCGACAGGCGTCAGGCACCCGGCAAAGGCTTTGCGCCCCGTTCCCGCTCTCGTGACGTCGAGCATCGCCTCGGCGATGCGCCGCGACGGCTCCGGCTCGAGGACTTCGACTTCATCCCCGCCGCTTCGCAGGCGCCAGTGTGGTTCCACCAGGCGTCCCTCGTTGGCAAGTGTCGCGGCGACCTTGGCCATCTGAAGCGGCGTCGCCACAACCTGTCCCTGTCCGAAGCCAGCTTGGGCGAGAGCATCCGACAGCTGGGACACGGTGTTGGGATCGGCAACTTCGATCCCGAAAGAACCGGCCATCGAAAGAAGCGCCTCCTCCTTGACGTCATAGGCCGCGAGCTGGGCGAAGTAGGCATTGCACGAGCGGGAGAGCGCAAGAGTCATCGCGATGTCATTGTGCGGTACCGTGACGTGAGGATGGTCACGCACCGGCCGCCCCCAGCCCTCGACGAGAGCTCCGACCCGGCCGCCAGTTAGTGGAGAGCACCGGTAGGACCGCTCGAACAAGTCCGGGGATTGGCCCAGGGCAGCCATGGCCACCACCGGCTTGAAGGTCGATCCGGGAGGGTAGATCCCGTAGCGCGCACGGTCGAAGTATTCGGGAAGCTCGGGATCACCAATCGTTGTCCTGTCGGGCCAGGGATAACTGACCGACGCGAGCAGATCGCCGGAGGCGGCGTCGACGACGACAATGGCTCCAGCGGATCGCGCGGATGACTTCAACCCGTCTCTCAGGATGTCGGCGGCCGATTTTTGAAGTCGCAGGTCGAACGTGGTGGCGACGTCGCGTCCCGGACCCTGGAAGCGTTTGTAGACTTCCGACTCCGGAGACTGGCCAAGCAGGGGGAAGAGTGACGAGAGATCCCGAACCGGCATCCGTAGCGTGCTGCCGTCCGGCTGATCCACGCCGACCTTGCGCGGGCCGTGATCGAACCCCAGTAGTCGCGAGTACTCGTCGCGCTCGACGAAAGACGTGTTCGGCGCGTTCCAGCGAACTCGGGTGTCCGCGTCTCCGAGAATCGAAAACCCGATACCGCCGAGCGTGCGGATGCGAAAGCCGGTCGAGTCGGGCGTCACACCGAGTTCGGCCAGCAGTTCCCGGTGAGGTTGGAGCTCGCGACCATTGCTCGTAGCCAAAGGGATCCCGTTGCGATCGCGGATCGTTCCCAGGCTGAGACTCCGTTCGATGGACTCGAGCCGCGGATTGTACCTCGGGCGGCGCACCTGGTCGGCTTCCGTGGTCAGGCAGTATCGCCCGGCAACGTCTCCCGCGCGGGCCCCCTGAACATAGGCCACCCGCCCGATCAGGCAAAGGAGGACGGCCGCCGTCAGGACCCCGTAGACCCGGAGTCCGCCGGCGAAGCCCCGAAGTTTCAGATCGGCCGGAGCCTCCGCCGAGACGGAGAGAAAGAACCCGGCCATCATGAAGTTGGCGAGCATCGAGCTCTTCCCGTAGCTCAGAAACGGAGACACCACACCGGTGAGCGGAAGCACTCCCAACACCCCGCCGCTGATGAGGATGAGCTGTGTGGCCAGAACGGTGAGCAGGCCGAGGGAGAGAAAGACCGAAAACGGCGTCGGGGCGGTGTAGGCGGTGCGGAACCATCGGAAGAAGAGCAGGAAGTAGAGGACGAAGACGACGACCAACCCAAAGAAGCCCGCGGTCTCGCCGATCGCCGTGAGAACGAAGTCGGTGTGGGCCTCCGGGACGATCGCCGGAGTGGACTGTCCCTGAAGCCCAGTCCACCCACCCGAGGCCAAAGCCCAAAGAGAGTGGGCAAGGTGATTGCCGCCGGGCGAGAAGTTGTCCCAGGGATCGAACCACATCTCGAGCCGGCTGCTCACCGTCTGGAACGACTCGAGCCGGTGGAGAATCCACACACCCAGGCCCAGGCTCGCGGCCGACACGACTCCCGCCACGATACCGGCACGCGCCACGCAGTAGAAAACCGTGAACAGGGTTCCGAGAATCAGAGTCGGGCCGAGATCTTTGACCGCAAAGAGAAACGCCAACACAACGAGGGTGGCCACGACCGGCGGGACCAGGTACTCGAGCTTGGGAACCTTCAACCACGGCACATCGCGGAAAAACCGGAAACGCCCCTCATCGAGTTCTCTCATGAGCTCCCAACGGTCCGCAAAGTAGCTCGCAAGAAAGATCACGATCAGGATCTTGATCAACTCGATGGGTTGGCCGCCGAAGAGATTGATGCGTGCATCCCCAGGGCCACTCCCGAAGAGAGCCAGGAGCAGGGCAATGCCCACCGCCAAGGCCAGACAAAGCGCACCGACGGTACGCCACCGGATTCTCCGTAGCGGAGCGAGCGAAGCCATCGCACCGACCAGAGCACCCAGGGTGACTCCCTTCAGGAACTCGATCGGGCGGTCCGGTCCGCGGAGCGGGTCGACCAGGACGAGCATTGTGCAGAAGCCGATCGCGGTCAGAAGGAGAATCAACGGCAGAACGAATGGGTCCGCCGTGGGCTTGCGGACGGTCAGCACGACGTGAAAGACCAGGAAGGCAAGCAGCGCCGCCGCACCGTAGCGCCACAGGCTCTCTCGAAAGGACTGCGGATTCCGCACGAGAAGTTGGCCGGACAACTGCTCTCTCTCGCCGGGCGAGAGGATGCGAAAGCGTGAGATTTCACCGAGACGCTCGAGTCGAGCGTTCATGGCCACGAGCTCCGGATTGTTCCGAACCTCGTCAGGCTCAACATCGGTGAGAAGGATGCTTCGGAGCGTCGCTGCGTCCCCGCGTTGTCGTACCGCGCCCGCCAGCGTCGCGGCGGCGTACCGCCGCTCGGCCGGAGTCGGAAGCAGGGTCAGATGCGGTTCCCAGAGTTCCGCCGAGTCCAGCTCACCGAGAACCCGTGCAGATCCCTCGGCCAGTCTCGCCTCCGCCGAGGCCAGATCTTCGGCATCGAGGCCGTAGGTCCACGATACGAGGAGGACTCCGACGGCGGAGGCGACGAGCAGAAGGAACACCTCCAAAGCCCGGAACCGGAAGGCCAGAGTCGGCCCGCGACGACCGTGCCTCTCTGATCGACGCGAAACCCCGCGTCGCGTACCTGTGAATCCCGAACTCAACAGCACCTACCTTGCATCACGGATCTGCTGGAGCAGTTCTTCGGTTTCACGAAAGTTCTGCTCGCAGTCCCGATACTGACATCTCTGGTAAATGTCGCGGGCGGCCTCCGCCCAGGTCTTTGCACTCGAGATCAACTGCATGCGCTGCGGAAGAGGAGCGGACTCCATTCCCTCGAAGAGACTGGTCGCGTGCTTACGGTATCCGTCCGCGAGAACCGCGAGATCGTGATCAGCGAATCTGTGACCATTGTCGTTGGCTTCCCGTGCTTCCGCGATGAAACGATCGAAATCGACGACGTCGGATCCCGTCCACGCATAGATCCGCATGATTCCAAGGTGAGCGGCAGTCCATGGTTTGGGTGCACGGGCCGCTGCCTCGAAGGACGCCACGGAGCGCTCCATCCAGCTGTCCCCGTCGCTCTGCCGATCCCTCTTGTAGAAGGACTTTGCGGTAATTCGCGCGGCATGACCCTCGCAGTAGGCACGCTTCGGTTCGATGTCGTGCGGCTGTGCTCCGAGCTCTTCTGCGTATCCGAAGTAACGGATAGCAGCCTCCCAGTTGCGTTCCGATACGGCCGCACCGTTTCGGACGTAGGCTCCCACCGTGGAGTCGGCAACCGCAAGGGCGCGATCACGGACCTGCTCCGAAGCCGCCTTCAACGTTTCGCTCAATCCGAGAAAGTCCATCCGTTGTGCGGACCTCAGCTTTCGGAAGAGGTCGTCTGGATGAGGATGCGCATCGAAGAGAAAGGCATCCTGAACCTCTTGCGCACGCGCGTCGGAAATGAGGTAGGACGCGCCGACTGCGGAACCGGCGACGGCCAGAACAAGAAGAAGCAGCATGGAAAGGCGGGCGACGCCTTTGCCCGACTTCGATCCCGCGAGTTTCGGCTCCTTCGCCTTCCGAGGCGAAGACTTCGGTCTGGAGCGCTGCTTGGGACGGGACTTCGGCTCCGTTCCGAAGTGCGGTTCTCCGTCGACGGATTCCTCGCGACCGCCGAACTCCTCGTCGGATTCGGAAATGGTATCCGGCTGTCGACGCTGGACGCGCTCTGTACGATAGATGTCGCTCTCGTCACTGCTGTGCCGGCTGGACTCCAGATCGTTCTCATCCAGCTGGGAGAGGCGCTCCACGACTTTGGAAGCGGACGGACGCCGATCGTCGTCCCTCTCGAGGCACGAGAGAACGAGGTTGATGAGCTCCCGATGAAACGTCGTCGGCAAAGGAGGCTTTGGCTTCGCCGTTCGAATGCTCGCCTCGATCTCGCTCTTCGTCGAGCCGCCGAACGGGAACCTCCCACTCAGTAGCTGATGGAGAATGACGCCCACAGCCCAAATGTCCGACTTCTGCGAGATGAGAAGCTCGTTGACGCTCTCGATCGATTGGTACTGCGCCGTGAACGCGACCGGCTTGGTTCGCTCCCCGGGCCCGTCGAAAGCGACCGCCGAGCCGAAGTCCGAAAGTCTGAGGACGTCTCCTTCGTCTTCGGAGAAGCTCTGCGCCCGCCGCTGGAGAAGCAGATTCTGCGGCTTGAGATCCCCGTGGGCGATTCCGTGCTTCGTCGTACCGAACTGAAAGACCCGATCATGGAACTTGGACAGAATCAGGCAGAGCTGCGCGACGATGTCGACGGCACGCTTCGGAGGCAGCCGGCGGCCGACGGAGTTCTTGAGTTCCTGGTGCAGCGATACTCCCTGAACGAGTTCCATGAGGATGTAGTAGTCCTCGCCAACCAGGCCGTCCTCGATAACCTCTACGACGGCCTGGCTTGCGGCAAAGGCCTCACGCTGCAGCCCGCATCCACGCCGCTCGATCTCCAACTGTTCCTCGTGGATGGCCGGCATCCACTTCAGAGCGAAATGCTTGTCGGGCCGCTCGGGATCCTTGACCTCCCACACGACGATGTCGGTTCCTTCTCCGGCCTGGCGAACCAGTTCGAAGCGGTGCAGCCTATCTGGCATCGGAATCCTCCGGGCCTTCTGTGCCGGAATCCGGCGTGCCGGAGCCAGGTGCGACGGAACCAGGTGCTTCGTCGCCCGCCGAGTCGGCCGGCGACGGCTGTGTGGCGAGGGAGCCGATGACCAAAGGCGTCTGTGGGGCCGGATCGGACCCGACAACGGCGTCCGGCGCCCCGGATCTCGACCCGGACGCCGACTCGGACGTGGATTCAGACGTCACCTCGGACCCGGACTCGGGCCCGGCTTCGTGTCCGCGTTCGTGTCCTGCCTCTTGTCCTGCCTCTTGTCCGGTCTCTTGTCCGCCTTCGGTCTCGGAATCGGGTTCCGGCTCGACGAGACGGAACGGATCTTCGCTCTCCGACGCGATCGTGTTCGTCTCGCTCAGGAAGTGGTCTTCACGGGAAATCCAAACGGCCCATTCGTTCTCGGAACTCAGGGTCGAGCGGATGATCCGTGGATTGATCGTGGAGGTGCTTTCGATCGCCGGCAGATTCCCGACGCTCTTCTTCACCAAGACCGTGCAGTCTTCCATGTCGAGGTTCGCCACGCCCGTCGATCGCACTCCACGACCTGACCCACCCTGGACGCTCAGGATTCGGAACACTCCGGTGCTCGAGCCGGAAAGCCAAACCGCCGCCACGTCGGCTCCCACGATTCTCACTTCCTGAAGCTGGACGACACCGTCCTCGATTCGTACCCCACAGTCGAGGACGAATTCATCCGTGCTCTCGATGAGGAAGTGCTGCAGCAGTGAGGAATCCGGTCCGGCGAAGTGGACGGCCGTTCGCGGAGACGAGGCATCCGCGGGTACGACGAGACGAGCCTCGTATCGCCTCGAGCTGATCAAACGGACACTCTTGTCGATGCGCAACTGCTCCGAATAGGTTCCCGGCTCGACGCGAATCTCCTGTCCAGGTCGGGCGGAATCGATCGCGGCCTGGATCGAGGCTCCCGAAGCGACTGTGATCGGCTCCAGATTTCGTCCGTCCGACCGGGAACCTTGAAACGCAGACCTCAACGGTCCCAAAACAAGAACCGCTACCGCCAGCAGGGCGACGAGAAGAAGAATCCGATTTCTCAGTGGGTTCCGGTGCGAGGAGTCGTCCTTGGGCATCAGGTGCCCCGCCAGCGCTACCGACTCGCGCGGGATCGGAGCGGTCGAGTCCGGGTCCGAGCCCGAGTCCGTGCCCGAGCCCGTGCCCGAGCCCAGGTCCGAGTCCGTGCCGAGGTCCGGCCTCTTCGAGATCCCCGACCAGTGCGAGCCATGGAAGGCGGTTCGATCCGGGTCTCCCTTCGTACGCGGCGGAGTCCAGTGGTCGCGCTCGATGTCATCCGAGTCCGGCAGGCGGGCGCTGTGCGTCTCCTTTGGGACTGACCGGCGCCGGCGGGACTCCCTCGGATCGGGACTCGTGTGGTCCGCATCCGGCGGAGTCGTCTTCAACAGAGCCTCGTCGAACTCCCCCGGGTCGACATCGTCCGTCGTAGAAACCCGTTGGGTCCTTGCCCAATCATCGTCTTCGGCCCCGAAGCGAAATCCCAGCACGAGGACGACGGTGATGTTGTCCTTCCCGCCCTCAGCATTGGCTTCATCGAGCAGCTTCTCGATCGCCAGGCGCGGTTCGCGGGGATGAGAGTCGACGATCTCTGCGATCCGTTCGCTCGTGACCAGATCCGTGAGGCCGTCGGAGCAGAGAAGGATGGCGCCATGTTCGGTGAAATCGTGGCTGCCCACCTGAACGATCCCATCTGTACTCTGCATCTTGCCTTCACCGAGCGTGTGATAGACCTCGTTTCGTTTCGGGTGACTCATCGCCTCGACTTCGGAGATTTCCTTCCGGTCCTCGAGTTCTCCGATCGGCGACTGGTCTCTCGTCAGCTTCTGGATTCCGTTGTCGATCAGGTACAGCCGGGTGTCGCCGACGTGTCCCCAGGACACGCGGTCCGAGTCCAGGCGGGCGACCGTGGCCACGCAGGACATCCTCGGGAATTCGCGGTGTTGCGGATGATTGAGGATGCCGTCATTGGCCAGAAGAAGGGCGTCCTTCAACTGACCGGTTACATCACCACGAGGCACGGCAAGTGCTTTCGTGATCTGCGTTCGGGCCGCTTCCGCGGCGATTTCCCCGCCGTGCTCTCCCCCGACGCCGTCGATGACCGCGTAGACGCCCTCTTTCGGAATGAAGACCAATCGGTCCTCATTGCCGTCTCGAACTTCGCCGATGTCCGTTCCCGCGGCGGCTCGGATGAGCCCGGTTTCGTACGACTCGACGTGCCGTCGGCGCTTCGGCTCCAAGGTCAGAACTCGCTAGATAATGCCGGTGAACTGAATCGTGACCGACTTGGCCAGGCTGATCGTGCTCCGCTTCGGAAGAGAGACCCATTCGGCTTCGACAAGTTCTCCGGAATCGGTTTCATACGGCGCTGGGATCTGCTTCTTGTCCACCCAGGTGCCTTGCACACTCCGGTCCTGGATCTCGAAGCCGGTCCCGGGTAGGTAGCGGATGGCGAGATGTTCACGGGATACCTTGTCCTCAGCCTTGAGAGGAAGGTCGACCCTCTTGTTGGGAACCTCGCGTCCCACGACGATCATCGCATTCTCCATCTCGTAGGGGAACGTGCCCCGTTGGTCGTAACAAACGAGTTGGGCATACATCGTCTTGAAGGTGGCAGAAGCGTTGTTGGCAACCCGGCTCGTCCGTGAGATCCGCACCGTAGGCGTACCACTGCCGAAGTCCGGATTCTCCTGAACGGCAAGGATCGAGGAAACCTCGACATCGTCGACCGGGAACGACTCGTCATCGTGCGGAATCATCTGGATGTCCCAGAAGTTCGATGCCGGCTGGTGGCGGAGGAGCTCCGATCCGTCCTTGCGACGAAACGGGTTTCGGGATCTCGATTTCTCGAGGTTGGCCTCGTTGACGCGCTGGATCGCCAGACTCAGTGCGATCCCGGCCTCCTCTTCGAGCTGTTCCCGAACCGGGGCAAGACGATCATATACGTCGCGATGTATGCGGACGAGATAGAGGGACGGAGCCAGGACTTTGGTGACGAACGGCTCTTTGTTCTCTTCCATGTGGTCGACGATTTCATCGATCACCTCGCGCGCGGTGATCAGTCTTCCGCTCTGTGTATTCGAACCCATCAATCCAGTTCCTGTTGAGTCGATAAAGCGTCGATACGAGGGAGGTTCCGGCGCCTGGCAGTGGGCGGCAGAACGTCGTCTGCACCGGAGAGCCTACGACATTCGGAGGTCCGTGGAACACTCCGATCTTCCCGGTACTACCTCGTCAATGGGGGCGCGACTTGTCTTCCGGGTCACGCGGGTCATCCGGGCCATCCGAGGAGGAACGCAACGTCTCGGAGCTGTCTCGACGAATCTCGAATCCCTGCTCCAGCAGTGCCAGAATCGTGGCCCGAACCGTGCGTCGATCCACCTCACGCTCCTCCGGCGGCAGGCTTGGATACGGGACCAAAGATGGGTGGGTCTTCCTCTTCGCGTCATGCTCTTTTCCCAACCGCCATCCCTCCGAGATCCGTATGGCGGCCCATTCATCGTGAACCCTGGCCGCCAGGACTTCGACGACCCGGTCCACGTCTACCGGAATCTCCAACCCGATGGTCTCCTGTATCGACCGTGGAAGGTATTCGTTCATGCCGTGCCTTTGTTGAATCGCTCAGCCAACGATCGTTCAAGTTGTCCAAGTCAGTCCCGCGGCGTCCAAGTGCAAGATGGCCCGCCGGACGGTATTCCGAACACGATCCTTTACTTCGTCCGGTAGAGAGCCCGTGGGCGCAGCTTGTGTCGCGTCCCAACCAATCAACTCATTGTGGCGCTTTGTGGAGTCCTCTCGTCGGGATCCGTAGGTCCAACCCTCTGCATACCGTTGGCTCATCCATCTTCGGTGTTCGCGCCGGGCGACTTCCTCCAACAAGTCGTCCTCGAGCACCTTCGCTGGCGAAGGAACCGCCCCGACCGCTTCCTTGCGGAAGACGCGAACGCCAACAGAGTGCAGGATGGCGATGATCGCGTCGACGGCGGCAAAACTGTCGCTCTGAAGTGCCTGGTGCTCCGGCTTGTCCCGCTTCAGCTCGTCCCACTTGGGATAGTTACCTCCCGACCGGCCCTGATACTCGTCATGAATCTGCCTCGCCAGAGCCTCGTAGATTCCGCCGACGACGAGATCGATATGCGTCCGCCGGCCGAAAACGGAAAACCACTCGATCTGTGGAATGCCCAAGGCCAGGCGGCCGGCTCCCGTCAACGCGGTGACGGTGCAAATCACGATTCGGACGTCGTCCTGATAGCGGCGGGCAATGAGTCGAGCCAGACGGAGAGACGTGGAAAGATCGTCCAGGCAGACATAGATGACGCTCTTCGCAGCACGATTCCCTGTCCCTTGGAGCTGCAGGACGTCACTCGCGGGTTGCTGCGGCGTGGCGGCGGATCGGGGGGCGAGGGAGTCCAGGAGTCCCGTCGACTCGTAGACGATGTCCTTGGGCTCGATGGCAAAACGCGACGTGATCGCGACCGCTTCGTCGGCCGTGTGGACCGTGCAGTATTCCGCGCCGAAGTGCGACTCGATCGACTCCGCGACCTGCTTCGCGGCCGGGGCCAAGAGTCGAACGGCCATGGGTTGATCCCACACGTGGCCGGCCTGGACGTTGCTTCCGTCCGGGAACTGGACGGCCTCCGGACCGTTGGCCTTGGCGACACGTGACCAGACGACACCCAGATTGTGGAGAAGGCTGCGGGCAAAGTCGGTGTCCCCGACGATGGTTACGGAAAGAGGAGCCAACCCGCCGGACGCACCGACGGTGAAGGCCGGCTGTTCCATCAGTAAGGCTCTCGCACCCGTGTCATTGGTGCAGAAGCACCGGATGTTGGGCGAGCCCGGCTTACGGTTCTCGAGAACTCCGCTCCAGATCAAGCCGGGATCGTTGACGTGGACGTATGCGACCGGAACCGAGGTCTTTCGTCCCTGAGCCACGGTTAATCTTGCAAACAATTCGTCCAGCAACTCGAGGACTTCGATGGTCACGACGTCAGAGCCGACGAAGCTGTAGATGCGATGGGCTCTCCGTGCACCGAGTCGCTCGAGAAGTGAGGCATCCCTCACGTCGCTCTCGACAAGGTAGCGATTCCCGCTTCCATCGGATGCGCCGAATCGGTCGGCATTGCGTCCAACCGGATTGCAATCCACGCCGACGATGTCGGACTGTGGCAATGCCTGCGACAGCCACAGCCCCTTCTTCCCTACTCCGAGAAGAATCACGTGGCTCGATTGGGTCATGGCCCGTTTTGCGTTGATCTGCCCGGCAAAGAAGAAGACCAACGTTCGTATGCCGGCCACGCCGGCCGTAATCGGCGCAAGGATCTTTGCGATGGTGAGGGCGACGTGGGAATTGTCGCCGTGGGCCTCCAGTTGGGAATTGAGCGCGAAGAGTTGCAGCGAGAGATGAATCCGGTCCCAGAAGTTCCACTCAACGCCAACTGGCGGACGGACTTGGCCGAAGCCGTAGATCCCGAGAAACAACGTCATGATGGCCAAAACCAAGGAAGCCAGGTACCAGGGATCGAATCGCTTCAGCCTCGTCACGTCCATTGGGCGCCCCCGTTCCCGATCGCTCTTGTGGGATTCCTAGTTTCGCACAATTCGAGGAATGCTTGCAGGCTGAGGATTTGGATCTAGAGAGTTCTAGCGTCTGTGGGGCACTCTACGTGCCGGTGGAGACACCCTTGTGTCCCCGGCAGGAACCGCGAGCTGCCGCTCCAACATCGCGAACACATCGATGACTTCAGGGGCCTCGAAGGCGCGGTTCCTTCTTCCCAACGTAAACTGCGCCAGGACTCCCGCTTCCTCGAGACGCCCGATGGCCGAGTTCGTGGACTGAAACGAACGCTCGATCAGAGTGGCAGCACTCTTCGCCGTGATGATCGGCGCTCCCGGAAGACGCTCGATCAGACGCTCCGCAGCCGATCCTGATCGAATGCGCCCCAATCTCCGACGCCACTCCGCCTTTAGCTCGGCAACACGGGCTTCGAAAGCCAACGCATCTTCGGCCGCTCGTCGGCAAGCCTTGGCGAAGAACGCGACCCATTGATTGACGGCTTCGTGGGCCGCGTTCGAGTGAGCCAAGCCGCCCCCTTATTTCGGGTTACGTCATAACCTTGAATGAGGAGAGGTCTAATTCAGGGTTCCTGCAAGGATCCCGAGGCACCCAGCCGAGCCAGTCGGCGACGCACCGGGCTAGGCCCAACCGGACAATTTGATTACCCTTCCGCCACGATGAAGACAGAACTCGGATTCAACGCTGCTCATGCGGAAACCCTCCGCACCGTCCTTCCGGACGCCGTCTCCGACGACGACTCGCCTCTCAACTACACCGCCCTCCGCGGCTTCCTCTTCGCCGTCGTGACCGCTCCGGATCTCTACAACCCGAGCGAAGTCCTTCCTTGGATCTTCCAGGAAGGGGACGACGAACCCGTCTTTGAGGACGAATCGTCGGTCGGCCGATTCATGTCAGCTCTCATGTCCCTATGGAACGACATGGTCGATCGGACAGAGGACGAGGACTTCTCGTTGGAGTGGTTGATCGGCGCCGATGTTGTCGACGACGCGCTGGTTCACGACTGGTCCTTCGGTTTCGCCCGCGGCTCCCGCCTCGTCGGGGAGAGCTGGCACGACGCCGTTCCTCCCACCGACCTAGGCGAGGACGACGAAGGATATGATGTCGTCGAAGAACGCGATGCAGACGACGACAGCAACGTAGTTGATAAGGACGAGAATACAGAGGGTGAGGACGACCGCGCCGATGAGGACGAAGCCGAAGTTGAGAACGGCGGCGTCGATCAGGACAATGCTGAGAATGAGATCGACGTATTCGAGGAGGACGATGACGAAGAGCCCACGTTACACGACCTCATCAACTTCTACCGCCTCGACCTCATGATTCTCGGTGACACGCCCTTTCGGGAGGCCCTGTTTGAGGGCAACAAGGAAGCCGAAGCCGTCGTCATGAAGCGGGCCCGTGCGCAGTTCCTGGAATCCGCCCGAGAGCTCGCGTCATGGGGACACGCCTTTGCTGAGGCATCGGTGGACAATCCAGGCGACGAGCGGATCTATCATCCGACGGAACCCATTCGAAAAGACCCGGAGCCGGGGCGGAACGATCCCTGCCCGTGCGGGAGCGGGAAGAAGTACAAGAAGTGCTGCCTGCACTGAGGGAGTGGTAGCGGAGCCACACTCCACGATGCGTGCTCCGGACGACGACGAGCGGTCGTCCCTACAACACACAACGACCCGAGCCTCGCGAAAGAGCTCCGCCGTTCTACATCACAACCACCCGCTTCGCTCCCGTACTCCAGCCGACCCGCACCCAGTACGTCCCCGGCCGAAGACCGAGATCCGCAAGCGTCACGCTCCACCGGCCCGCCCCGTCGGCGACCAGTGGCAGCGTGAGCACTCGGCGTCCCTGGGCGTCGAAGAGATCCGCGCGCTCGGAGTTCGCGCGGCTCTCCTCGACGAAGTCCAGATCGGAACGCGAACCGACGGCTCCCAGCTCGAGCCGTCCGTTCCGGGGAACGGGATTGGGAGAGACCGTCCACTGAGTCTCGACACGGGCGAACGACACACTGGCCGTACTGCCGAGAAGCTCGAGCGGAAGATCGAGGAAGAAGGACTCCAGATCGGAGTCATACTGTGGCGACGCAAGCTCGGGATTCTCGACACTGCCGTCGCCCGCCGCCAAAGCTCCGCCGAAGAGCACGCGAAAGTCCTCGGCGAAGATTTCATGCGGACGGTAAGCGTGGGCAGCAGCCTGATGAAAGACGCTCTCGTCTTCCAGCCCACGCAAACCGCGATAGTCGTCCCATCCTTTCGTGTCGGAGTCGGGAAGCAAACGGTGGTGAACGATGTGACCGAACTCGTGAGTCGTCACCTGGTGCACGGTCTCGGCGGGAACGGGATTCATTCCAGGGCTGAGATAGATTCCGTGTTCGTCGGCCGAAGAATCGAGAAGGCCGGAACGCGGATAGGGCAGAACGAAGATGGGCACGTCGGCGGGCAAAAGGAAGTCCATGGGTAACGCCGACAGCGCGTCCAGAACCTCGGCCGTATCCATCGGGAAGAAGCCTTCGACACTTGGGTTGGTGATCTCCGGATCATCGACATCGTCGATCAAACGCCAGGTCACTCCGCCGCGATCCGTAAAGAGAAGCGCGCCGTCGGGAGCAACAGTCGTGTAGTAGTCGAGGATCTCCTGCGGCGAAACGACGACGACGCCGGGCGCGCCATCCACCGCCTGGCTGGCCCAGCTGCTGACCGGGGCGACCGCCACGCCGATCGACGCGATCAAGCCCGGGACCGCCACGAGTGCGGACGCGTGAATGCCCAAGGTCGAACGGCGTCGTGATTGGCTGCCCAAGTCGGTCATGTCGGCTCCCTTCTGCCATAGACATAGCGAGATCCGTGCCACAACGGACAAGTCGTTGGAAATCAAGCCGTTGACTGTGCCGGCACCGGGATGGATTGCGGTGGGAGGCTCACGAGGAGGGGCGTCCGGACCGTCGCGAGCGGGCCAAGAAACATGACCTCAACGAGTTAGGCGAGGAGGGGCATTCCGGCCTTATGGGGTGAGGGCCACCCGCCGCGGTGTGGCCGGATACCCGCGCCTTGATCGCGTCCCGCTACAGTTGAATGGCCTGTACCAAGCCTTGAGCCCGTCACCGGCTGGGCTTCGCCGGTGCGCTTCTGTTCGGGACCGGATAGTCCATCCGGGCGCAACTGCCCGTCACGCAGCACGATGTTGTCCGAGCGTATTCTTGCTGTCACAAACTTGTTCCCGTACATGCAGTTGTAAGGCCACCACCCCCTTGGCACACCGGTTGCTCCGTGAGCCTTGACCGGTGTTCACATCCGGCCGGCCCGACACTTCCGTGAACTCAATTGGGGGTTAAAGAATGCTCAAGCGACACGTTGCCCTGCCGGCAACCTGCATCTGTCTGGCGCTGGCGCTTCCAAGCCAGAGCGAATCTGCGACAAGTCTCTCTGCGACCGAAATCGAGCCCACGTCCATGAAACCCATCTACGAAAGCGTCGACTGGATGGGGCAGCGCATCGCGATCGCCCGGGCAGAATCTGCTATCGAGACGTCTCTATGGCGATCCGACGGGTCCGACTGGAACGAGGTCCCCGACGCTCAGTCACGGGGAGTCCACAGCATCGCCGCCTACGGCTCCGGCGTTGTCGTGGCGGGATCGAATGCAGACGATCGGTCCTTCGTCCGTGCCTGGGACGGCAAGACCTGGACTGACATCGGGACCGGTTTGGAGGGACGGATTCACGACGTTGCGACCTACCGCGGAGGGGTCGTGGCCGTCGGGGAGTTCGTTGCCGAGAACGCGGCGGGCTCTGTCATGAATGTAGGGCTCTGGGAGGATGACAATTGGTTGGCTCTCGGGTCAGGGACGGACGAGGCCATCCACGTCGCTCTGAACGTAGAGGATCGCCTCGTGATCGGAGGTCGGTTCACGGTCCTCAACGATTCTCCCCTAACCTACCTCGCCTCGTGGGACGGGTCGGGCTGGAACCCGGCTCCCTTCGATGTGCCGGGTCCGGTTCTTTCGATCGTGGAAGCACCTGCCGGAAACGGCGTCATCGTTTCCGGTCGGGTCCAGTCTGCGCCGGGGTTGCTCTCGGAATACACGATCTTATGGAGCGACATCGAGGCCCGGGCGGCGAACGAGACACCGTCCGTCTCCATCCCGACGTCTCCCTCGCTCAGCTTTTCACGACCCGCCCCCAATCCCGTCACCAGCGAGACGACTCTTCGATTCGTCGCACCGACGACCGGTCACGCGGTGGTTCGAATCTACGACGCGACCGGCCGGGAAGTGGACGAGCCACTGTCCCGAACCGTCGGTGCAGGCGACCATGCGTTTACTCTCGATGCCTCGCGACTGGACAGCGGCGTCTACTTCGCCCGACTCCGCTTCGAAGGCCAAACCCGCAGCCAGAAACTCGTCGTCCGCTAGGACAGGAAAGGAAGAATCATGTTCGACATCGCCAGAACCAAACGTTTCTTGTCCGCCGCCGCGACCGTCTCCCTTTCGGCAGGATCGCTGATCATCACGGAAGCACTGACTTCGGAAGCCGAAGCAGCCTGGGGAATCCCTAGACCGATGATCGAGGTGCAAACCCCAAGGCACCGCCCGGGGTATACAGGATCCGCCGAGCTGAGCCGTCGTGAGAACGACACCTACGGTCCATCGGTCGCCCAGATCTGTATCGGCAGTCCGACGCCGTTGCACATGTTGCTCTACACCAACGCCTATGGCGACAACCTCCTCGCCGAGGACGAGTACTGTGGAGGAAACCTAGGAGTCTTCCTCGAGTTGGACAACGCGGCCGACTACGAACTCGGCGCCCGCGTGGAGTCGGGTCCGCCTCTCGGAATCGGAGGACGATGGCAATACCATCGTCTGAGTGCCGACGGCGAGTACTTCGCAAAGATCCGGCCTCAGTCCGATGTGAGGGGAGCAGATGAGGCCTACGGCGTAACCACACTCAAGGTCGAAACCAGAGTTCCCGGAACGACGATTTTTGGAAACGGTAAGCAAGCCATTATCAGCGGAATGAGTGTGATCACTCCGTCCTTCTTCTTTGAAGGTACCGCCAACCACGTCTATGTATCGACTCGGGAAGCAGGAACGAGCAACGATTGGCAACTCGCAGCGATCGATCTCGATGATCTCATGAACGGATCGATGGTCACGCTGGACACTTCCCACTTCACCGACATCAATGGCTCCTTCGATGTTCGATCCCCCTTCGTCGTGTCGGATGGAGCTGGTGGCCACACTCTCTACTTCGCTTCGAAGGAGTCGACGATTGGGGATCCGACGACGGACTATGACATCTGGTCGTCACAATGGAACTCGTCCAACGGTCGCTGGGATCCTCCGGCCCAGCTTGCCGGCCCGATCAACGGCCCCACTGATGAGATCGATCCATGCGTGGACGACTCCGTAGTTCCCAACCGCATGTACTTCAGTCGCGCCGGCGTCCGAGAAGTGTGCCGAGGCGTGATCTGCTCTCCGGAGGCCGTATTCGACCTCTATGTTTCTGAGGACGGAGTGGACTACACCGGAGGGACTTCGACTGTGCCCGGTGCGCCGACGGGATTGGTCGCGAATGAAGCCGAGGGCTACGTCTCACTTTCGTGGTCCAGCGTTGCAGATGCGCAGCTCTATTTCGTCTACCGCGAGGAAAACTTCGTCAGCTCTTACGGCCCTGGGACGACGAAAACCCGGGAGATCCGTGCGGTGACAGACGCAACCAGCTACGTCGATCCACTCTTCAACCAGGTCAAACGCGACTACATCACGGCAGACGTCGAGTACTGGGTGACGGCGGTCACGGACGGGGGCGAGTCGAGCCTTTCGGCGCCCGTCGTTCACTCGTGGACCGACCCGGCGCTGAGCCCGGTTACCCTGTCCTGCGTAACGACCACCGTCGACTTGGCGGACTTGTCGGGACAAACCGCACAGGTGGACCTCACCTACTGCGCGAACCCGAACCAAGTCTACAGGATCGGCAAGGCACCGCTGTCCGCCGAGCGTTTCGCCAGCCGCACGATCAACACGAGTGGGCTGCTTCACAACCCGCTTCCGTGTCCGTGCCTTCTGATCGGACACCAGGCCCAATCAGTTACCGACCACGATGTTCTGTTGAACGGAGAGTACGTCTACCGACTCCAGCGGAAGACGCCGGCAACCCATCTCTCGAATGGATCGATCCTCAGCCGTTCCGGACCCAACCACGAGACACGCATCCGCGTGCGAGTTCCGGCAGACGTCTTTCCACCGTCCGGTGGGGATGCAGTCGTTGACGCGGATGATCTTGCGGAATTCAACTTCGCCTACTCGACGGGAGATGTCGTCCACCATCCTCTTTGTGATCTGGACGGCGATGGCGTGATCGACAGCGTGGATCAGGGACTCTTTACGAGTTGGTACAATGCGTACGTAGGAGGCGCCTGTGTGCCATGATGGAGTCGTCGGCAAGATTGAATCCGCAGTTGATGCGGTAGGCTCTGTCAAGATTGGAGTCTGCAGTTGATGCTGTAGTCTCTGCCAGTTCGAGCGCGGCGGAGGAAACGTTCCTCCGCCCGGATCCGGGTGGGTCCGGCAACAACCAAGCAGCGAACCGCACATCTGAAGCGCCCCGTATTTGCCAGAGACTCCATTCTTTGGCAGGATGCGCTCCATGAGAACTCGCAAACATGCTCCGGGGAAGATTGAGAAACTCGTTGCGGCAGACGGTGCACAACGAAGGATCACGTCCGGGTTCTTGCATTCGAGGAACCTGTCCCTGGCCAAGCCGTTCCTGATCCTCCTGTTCACCTTGACGGGATGGCAGACCCTTTCGGCCACACCAGTCCCAGACACCCACACGATCCCGATGGACGCGGAAGCGATCGTCTCCACGACCCAAAAACTCGTCGATGCCTACGAAGAGTTCGGTTGGTTCTCCGGCACCGTCCTGCTGGCCCGCAATGGCGAGCCGGTCTATGAGAAGTCCTGCGGATATGCCGATCGCCAGGGTGCGGTGCCCAACCAGCGAGAAACGAAATACAACCTCGGTTCGATCGCGAAGCACTACACCGCGGTTCTGGTCTTGCAACTGGTCGAGGAAGGCCGACTCGGCCTGGATGATCCTCTTCAGAGTTTCGATCTGGGATTTGCCCCTGAAATCGCGGAGCGGATCACGGTGCGATACTTGCTGCATCATCAGTCCGGGTTCAAGGACATCTTCACCGCCGAGTATCGCGCGAACGCACTCGCCTACGACACGATTGCCAAGCGCCTGGAGTTGCTGAAGGATGCCCCCTTACTCTTCGAGCCCGGCACCGAGAGCCGCTACTCGAACTACGGGTACGTCGTGCTTGGGGCGATCCTGGAAAAGGTGACGCAGAAGCCTTTCGCCACCCTGCTTGAAGAGCGCATTTTTGATCGGCTTGGGCTGGCCGATTCCGTCTATCCCTATCGCGCGGATGCCGCCAACCAGTCGCTTCGTTACACCTTCAATCATGCGGGACAGCAGGTTCTGGTCGGCGTAACCGAGCACCATGGACCCGATGGCGGAATCGAGGCCACCGTGGCTGATGTGCTGGCCTTCTACCGGGCCCTGTTCTACAACGACACCCTCCTACCGCGCGCGGAAACAACCGCCGGGGAGTACTTCGTGGCCCGCGAGGGACACTTCGGAGCATACGGAGGTGGCAAGGGTGTAAGCGCGGCTGTGGAAATGGACCTGACGAACGATTACCAGATCGTGGTGCTGACCAATACCGACCAGCTGGTGGCCGAGGAAATCTCGGGACGCATCTACTCCTTCATCGAGTCCGGCCATCATGAACCCGCCCTACTCCCTCCGGAAGTCTTCGCGTGGTCACGATTCACAGAACTGGGTGAGGAGAGTTTTCGGGCCGATGCCAGAGATCTCTACAAGCAGGCGGGGTATGAGCAGTTCATTGGTCGGACCATCAACGAACTGGGGATGTCGTTGCTGGAGAACCAAAGCTGGGAGGATGCCCTGGCTATCTTCGGCGTGCTGGTTTCGTGGTTTCCCGACGCACCTCAGGTCTACGACAGCCTCGCCCAAGCCTATCTGAAGATGGGAGACATGAAGCGCGCGGCCGAGACGTTCCGTGAAGCCAGGCGCCTTCAGCCGGACTTTGATAGCGACTATTCGCCGGACAACTTCGGATTGAACGAGCCCTGATCGGGAGCAACCTGGACATCGCGCGCCCTGACCTTCACTCTCAGATCAGCTGCGAGAGCAAGGTTCTCGCCGGCACTGCGATGGGTCGCCCATCCGTCGCGAACGCAGACGAATCAACGAATGGACTCTCGAAAACGACCTGGAAGGCGTACGGGACCTTCAGCATCTCTTGGTAGATGCCCAGACTCTTCGCTATCGAGCCTTCCGCATGCTTGGCCTCGACCAGAAACCACGGCTTACCATCCCGAACGACAACGAAGTCGACCTCCCGCCCTTCTTTGTCTCGGAGATACCCCAACTCGAACTTCCCTAAACCAAGATCCGTCCATCCCTCGACCGCCTTCAGCAGATGACACGCGATGAACGTCTCTGTACGTGCACCGGCGTCGTCGATCGAAGACCAGTCCCGCAAGTACCACTTCGGTTCCTTCCGCAACGATCGCGAAACGTTTCGAAACCAGGGCCGGACCAGGAATCCAAGATGCAGGTCCCGAAGAATGTCGATCCACCGCCGTGCCGTGTCGACAGAGATACGCACGTGCTTTGCGAGGTTGCTGTAGACCAGCTGCTCGGCGGAACGACTCGCGAGGTGCTGAACCAACACGGACATCTGGTCGAGCTGCTGCACCTGCGTCATGTCCCGAATATCTTCCCGGACCAACTGTTCGAAACGCAGCGACTGCCACCGGCGGCTGAAGCGCGAATCACGCTTCACGAACGGCTCCGGATATCCACCGTGCGTCCACAAGGCGTCGAACTCGGAAGGCTTTGGCTTCTTCGGCGGCCGGATGATGGAATCCGGATCCGGTAGCGACGTCGTGATCGTTTCGGCAACCGAGAAGGGATGCATGCGGTAGTGGAAGTAGCGCCCCATGAGACTGTCCCCTCCGCGACGGTAGACATCCATTCGGCTACTTCCGGTAACCATGACTCGGGCCCGATCCTTGTAGGAGTCATAGAAACCCTTTAGGAACGACTTCCAGCGTCGGTACTTGTGGAGCTCGTCGAAGAACAGTAGAGGAGGCTCTTCACGAAGACGGTTCAAGTCGAAGTGATCCACCAGCGCCCGAGGCCCGGCAAGGATCCGTTCGCGATCATCGACGTTGTCCCAGTTGGCATAGGCATCCGCGAGCCCCCGGCAGGTCGTCGTCTTACCGACCTGTCGCGGACCCGAGACCAGGCTCATCTGTTGGTTCTGGGCGAAGTGTTCCCGGAGGAACTCGTCGTAGATTCGGGGGCGAGAGCGCATACGACTATTTTCGGTATGATCGCAAAATGGTCAAGACCATTTTCGGCACGACCGTAAAATGGTCACGACCATCTTACGATGCTGCGTATTTTGGCCAGCCCAAGGCCGCAAGCCGCCCCTGTGCTTCCCGCCAAAAAAAGACGGGACGTGGCGGACATGGTCCTCGGACAGCTCCAGCACCTCACCGACCACGCAGGACAGGTCGCGCTGCTCCGAAATGCCTTGTCGTCGAAATGGAGGCCGAATCAACGGCATGGTTGCGGAGTCCGGATGGTCGTCTATCTCGGGGACCGGGAGTTCCGACACGAAGCCGGGATCGACGTCGTCCCGTTCGAGCGGTTCGTGGAAGATGTCGACCGGGGGCTCTGGGCGGGCTAACCTCCCCGCTTTGCCCCTCCCGCCTACCTTCTAACAAGGAGTCCCACCGTGGCTGTGAAATCCCCCGGCAAGTCCTCCGGACTGACTTTCGAAACTCTCATGTCCGTCGAACGCCTGGAGAGTTTCGTCCTGACGCCGGACGGCAGGTCCGCAATCGCGGTCGCGGGCCGACCGCAGCTCGAGGAGAACAGCATCGAGCGGACGCTTCTCCGCGTCGATCTCTCCACGGGTCGCTCTACAGAACTGACTCCGGGCGCGGGCAATCACACCCAGCCGGCTCTCTCCCCCGACGGGTCTCAACTCGCCTTCGCGAGCTCGCGGGACAAGGCGCACGGAGAGTCGGACGGAACGCAACTCTGGATCCTTCCTTTGGAAGGCGGAGAGGCGCGGCAGTTGACGACCGGTTACGGCGGTGCGTCATCTCCGGTGTGGTCGCCGGATGGAAAGCACATCGCTTTTGTCCGGTCGGTCATCGTCTCGGACGATTACCAGCCGCGCAAAGCCCCGACTAAGCGGCCGACTCAGGCGGAGATCTACGGTTCCGCCCACAGCAAGTCGAGTGCGCGCATCTCCGACCACCTTCTCTTCCGTCATTGGGACACGTGGCGCGACCGGCATCGTAACCATGTCTGCCTGGTCAACGTGGCCACCGGAAAGATCACGGACCTGACTCCGTTCGACTGCGATACACCGCCCTTATCTCTCGGCTCGGGAGCGGACATTGCGTTTGCTCCGGACGGCTCGGAGATCGCCTACGTCATGAACCCGGACGAGGTCGTGGCCACCTCGACCAACAACAGCATCTTCGTGCAGCGACTGATGGGGGGGCGACCGGCGGGAACACCGCAGTGCATCTCGAACTCGGATGCTTGCGATCAACACCCGCGCTACACGCCGGACGGAAGCCGCATCCTCTACCTGGCCATGGATGTCCCCGGCTATGAAGCCGACCGACTGCGGATCAAGGCCTATGACCGAAAGACGAAGAAAACGGAAACCCACCTCGAGGCGTTCGACCGTACCGTCGGCGGGTTTCACTTCCAGTCCGACGACCGAGTCTCCTTCGTTTGTCCGGATCAGGGACGGCAGTCTCTCTACACCTATGACCTGGCAGCCAAACAGGTACGTCAACTGAGCCGCGGTCTCTACATAGGGTCGGCGCGACCGATCCCGAACCAGGATCCGAGTTCAGATGGAAGCTTTGTCGTGACCGTCGAATCGACAACTCGTCCTGCGGAGTTGGCCGTCTTCGAACCCACCGAGTCGTTTGCGCCGAAGCTTCAGACTCCGGAAGAACCGAAGTCTGCCGCCGCCAAAGGACGATCCTGGATGGGAAGCGCCGACGGAGCGGAGACGACACGCGCCGGTCTCCGCATGTTGACGAGTCACCGCAAGGCGGTGGCCAAGACGAGCATGAACGATGCCGTCGACTTCTGGGCGCCGGGCGCCGGAGGAACACCCATCCACGGTTTTCTCATCAAGCCGGCACGCTTCAGCGAGAAGAAGTCCTATCCGCTCATCCTGCTCATTCACGGAGGTCCGCAGGCCGCCTTCGCCGATCACTTCCACTACCGCTGGAACTCACAGTACTTCGCCTCCCGCGGGGCGTGTGTCGCCTTCGTCAATCCGCGCGGCTCGATCGGCTACGGACAGAAGTTCACCGATCAGATCTCGGGCGACTGGGGCGGACGCTGTTACCAGGACATCATGCTTTGGCTGGACGCGCTGTTGGCGAAGAACAAGTTCCTCGACAAGAAGCGGATCGCTGCGGCCGGCGCCAGCTTCGGCGGCTTCATGGTCAACTGGATCGCCGGCAACTCCGACCGTTTCCGCGCTCTCGTTTCCCATGACGGCATCTTCAACGCGGAAACGATGGCCTACACGACCGAGGAACTCTGGTTCGACATCCACGAGCACGGTGGTGCGCCGCACGAGCCGGGCAAGCGAAGGGGCTTCCTCAAGTTCAGTCCTCATCTCAACGTGGCCAACTTCAAGACTCCGACTCTTGTCATTCAGGGGGGACAGGACTACCGCTGTCCGGAGTCTGAAGGTCTTGGGATGTTCACCGCTCTTCAGTTGCAGGGCGTCGAATCGCGATATCTCTTCTTCCCCGATGAGGGACACTGGGTCATGCAGCCGGCGAACTCACAGGTTTGGTATCACGAAGTGCTCGACTGGATGATGAAGCACTTGAGCTGAGGAGAACCGATGGGAACTCACTTCATTACTCCCAACTTGCAGGTCGTGACTCGAGCCGGACACACACTCAGCGATCCGGTCCGGGACGGGCTGACCCGAGCTTCCGGAATCGCGATCACAGCGCTCGACAAGACGCTTCGCGAAACCAAGGCAGCCGTGTCCCACCTTCACCAGGGTGGCGGCGGCGGATGCATCAATCCGTATCTTCGGAACGCTCTCTGCGACCACCTGCGACTGAGCTATGACTACTTCGTCTACGCGGACGGGCCGAACAACCGAGTCTATCGCCCGACTCAGCAGCCGGGTCACGAACGCCTCGTTTATGACACGCTCCTTCGAATCACCTGGCGGCTGGACCGGCTGTTGCGCGAGCTGAGTCAGAACCTCGTTCTTGTCGATGTGGCCTGGGCCAACAAGCGGGAGAACCGGCAGTACCGAAGGGCGCGCGATCAATACATGGCCCATGAGAAGGGGGATCGGGCGCTAAATCCGGCCCAGCTCGAAGGCGTGAATGCGGTCATCCATCGTCTGAAGGGCGTGACGGCCGGCTATCTTCGCGGAGGCAAGCTCGTTCGGCGCGGTGTCGTCGGCGAAGCCCCCGGCCGAATCCATATCGACTTCGAGACGCTGACTGACGCCGGCAAGGAGAACCCGATCCGGTCCGTGGCCACGACCATCATCCACGAGGCGAGCCACAAGTACCTCGGCACCGAGGACCACGCCTACGAGTCGGACAAGATGTACCAGCTGCTCTTTCCGGAACCCGTACCCGAAGTCCACCCCAACGGCGTGTGGGAACAGCAGGGACAAGGCCGCGCGAGGAAGTGGGTTCAGATTGCGAAGCCGGCTCCGTTTGCGTTGGACAATGCAGACTCGGTCGCCCACTTCGCGATGGACGTCGGAGCTCACGTCTGACTTAGATGCAACCCCGGAGGCCCGAACGCATGCCCAAGACCCGCTGCAGTTGGTGTGGTGACAACCCGCTCTATGTGGCCTACCACGACGAGGAGTGGGGCGTCCCCGTTCATGATGATCGAATACTTTTCGAGTTCCTCATCCTCGAAGGTGCGCAGGCCGGGCTCAGTTGGATCACGATCCTCAAGAAGCGCGAGAACTACCGTGAAGCGTTCGCGGACTTCGATCCGGCTGCAGTGGCGCGGTTCAACAAGCGCAGTGTCGAAAAGCTGCTGAAGAACGAGGGCATCGTGCGCAACCGCCTCAAGATCGAGGCGTCCGTTTCCAACGCCAAGGCCTTCCTCGAAGTTCAGGAGGAGTTCGGGAGTTTCGACCGCTACATCTGGGACTTCATGCCCAAGGGAAGACCGCTTCAGAACAAGTTCCGGACCATGGGAGAGATCCCGGCCAAGACCGAGCTGGCTGAGACCATCTCCAAGGATCTGAAGAAGCGAGGATTCCGGTTCGTTGGCCCGACCATCATCTATGCCCACATGCAGGCCACGGGCATGGTCAACGACCACGTCGTCGACTGCTTCCGGCACAAACCGGTCGCAAAGCTCGGCGGTTCGAGGAGCTAAGAAATCGGGTAGGATAGTCGCGGCCGTGATTCCGGTCCTTCAGGTCCTGCCGGTCCTGTCCGCCGCAACCATCGATCCGGGGCGATCCAATTAGAAACAGCCCGGATCTCATCGAGAATGGAGTTCCCGGTGAACGTTCTCATGATCTCCCCCGGCTTCCCGGCCGAGATGCCGTTCTTTACCCGAGGCCTGGCCTCCGTCGGAGCCAAGGTCATCGGCATCGGCGACCAACCCTTGGGCGCCCTCCCCGAGATGGCCCAGGAAGCGGTCAGCCACTATGTCCGAGTGGGAAGCCTGTGGGATGAAGACGCGGTCATCGACGAAGTCCGGCAGCTTGCCCGCCAGGGAGAGATCCACCTCGTCGAGTGTCTCTGGGAACCCGGAATGATCCTGGCCGCCCGCATCCGCGAGATGCTGGGGCTACCGGGAATGACGGTTGAGCAGACGATGCCCTTTCGCGACAAGGAAACCATGAAAGAGCATCTGGATCGCGCAGGGATTCGCACGCCCCGGCACGCTCGCGCCATGACCGCCGACGGAGTCCGTCACGCCGCCGAGGAGATCGTCGGCTATCCCCTCATCGTCAAGCCGATCGCCGGCGCCGGGGCGAAGGACACGTACCGCATCGACAACCGTGAAGAGCTGGAGAACATCTTCCCCATGATCCAGCACGTCGACGAGGTCAGCGTCGAAGAGTTCATCGATGGCGACGACATGACCTTCGACACCGTCTGTATCGACGGCCACCCCGTCTTCGCCAACGTCTTCTTCTATCGTCCCCGCGCTCTTCAGATCCAAACCATCGAGTGGCTCTCTCCGCAAACCGTCGCGCTGCGCAACCTCGAGCACGAGTCGATCGCCAGCGGAGTTCAGATGGGCCACGACGTGCTCAAAGCCCTGGGTTTCCGCACCGGCTTCACTCACATGGAGTGGTACCGCAAGCACGACGGCGAAGCGGTCTTCGGTGAGATCGGCGCCCGTCCTCCGGGCGGCCGCACCGTCGACCTCATGAACTACGCCTGCGACATCGACCTCTTCCGTGGCTGGGCCGAAGCGGTCTGCCACGGCCGCTTCAGTCAGCCGATCGAACGAAAGTGGAACGCTGCGATCATTTTCAAGCGCGCCATCGGAGAAGGCTCCATTTCGCGGATCGAGGGGCTCGAGAAGATCATGAGCGACTTTGGTCCGCACATCGCGGCCGTCCAACTGTCGCAGGTCGGCGCGAGGAAGAAGAGCTTCCGCAGGTCACTGACCAGTGACGGCTACCTCGTCGTCCGGCACCCGGACTTCCAAACCTGTCTGAACATGGCCGACCGCGTCGGAACGGACCTAAGGCTCTACGCCGAGTAGAGGATTCCCGTGGCCGGTGAAAAACAGATCGAAGCCGTCGAGGAGTTCGCGAAGCGCCACGTCAACACGCTGGGCGAGTTCCTCGAGTACCGCACGTTTGCCCTCTCGCAGGGCGTCAGTCTCGACTTCGAGGCGGTATCGGCCGAGATCAAGAAGGGCGTGTGCTGGGCCATGTCCTACGACTGGGCCCGCTTTCAGGTCTACGACTACAACGTGCAGCAGCGTCGTTTCGCCATCATCCGCCAGAAGACGATTCGGCTGCAGGAAAGACTGAACCAGACGCGTCTGACCTCGCAGATGCTGCTGGACGAGTTCGCGGCCAATGAAGGTTTCTCTCGTCGACTCATCGAAGAGGGAAGCAAGCCGGCTCTCGGCCGGCCCGGATTCAGTCCGGAACAGATCGCGATCACCGAGATTCTTTCCGCCATCGACACCGACCCCAAGCTCGACCCTGCCGGAGTGCGCATGCTTGGCTTCGATTCCCAGGACGGCGGTCACGAGATCGCGCTTCGCATCAAAGAGCCGTTCCGGGTCTTCGATCCGAACTACGGTCAGTTCGATGCCCCCAGCCTCAAGGTCCTGAAGAGCATCCTCACGCGAATTCTCAACACGACCTACGTCCGGCTGATGAACAGCTGGGACCTCTACAGTGTGGAACGAGCTTTTCCGCGGGCTCAGGGAGTCGTCGGTGGAACGATCGAGATTCCCGACTACGTCGCCGGGGCGCCTGCCGCGGCGTGGGAGCCCGTCACCGTTGAGCTTTCCGAGGAACAGAAAGCCGAGATCGCGGCGGCGGCCGACGCAAAAGCCGAGGACATCATGGCCTCCATCTTCGCGGACCTTTCCGAGGGGTACTAGGCAGACCTTAACCGAGGAGTCGGTGGGTGGCCGCTACACCCGGCTCGCTCATGTCGTGTTGGCGGCAAAACCCTCAGGATCCTGCCGCCAACCAGTAGCGAACTCAGCAGCGAACTCAGCAGCCAACCCATGTCGAACCGAGTTCAGGTGGACCGCTACTTGAGAAGAGTAATCCTCTGCTGCAGCGCACCGACCTCGGTATCGACCCGGACCAGATAGATCCCGCTCGGTGACGGACGGCTGCGGTCATCCCGTCCATCCCACTGAAGCGATTGCTTTCCTTCCGACAACCGGGTGTCGAGCAGTCGCCGGACGAGGCGGCCATTCATGTCGAAGATTCGCACCTGAACGGGACCCGGCTCCGCGATGTCGACTGAAAACTCGACGCGAGCCGAGGGGTTCCGGTCGAGGGCGATCGACGTCCCGGACTGAGTGTTCTCGAAGCGCGTGATCTCCGTGTTCTTGATTCGGGCGGTCAACCCGGGAGCGCCGACGATCGAGACTTCCGACTCTCCATGGGCCGGCTCGAGTTGTGCGTATCCGGAGCCGCTTCCGTCGATCGTGACCAGCGTGTTCCGGTCGCCGAGGCGCAGATAGAGCCCGGTTCCTTCTTCGAATCCGGTCTCGAGTTTGACGTCGACGACGCCGCGACCGGCATAGGCATCGAATCGACGAATCCGCGAAGCGTCCGGCTCGCCTTCATCGGGATAACCGTTCTCGTCGTGGTCCGACAACAGCTCTTCGCGAATGTCGACATCGTCCGGCCTTCCATTCTGATTGACGTCGGGCTGGTTCCCGCCTTCGATCTCGATCCAGTCGTCATATCCGTTGCCGTTCTCATCCACGAACTGTTCACGCTGCCCGACGATCGAAGCGCCTCCAATGTCGACCAGTCCGCCGGCGATTCGTGCGTAGAACTGCAAATCAACCCAGGCGGGACCGTGTCCTTCTCCTGGTGTCAGGATCGGCTTCAAGACGACCGGACACTCGTCCTCGTCCATTTCGAAGTGCAGGTTTTGCAAGTCGAGAGACCATCCGTCCTCGCCCGTGCGGAACCGCGGTTCCACGACCACCTGAATCCGCTCGTCGAACGGGTTGACCACGGCAACCTGGTACTTCAAAGCACCGGCGCCTCGGGCGCGGACGCCGTCCGTTCCGACGTCGTCTGCGAACGGACCGTCGGGGCGAGGGGACGCCGGGCGCTGGATGTCGATATTCCTCCAGGTGCAGTTGTTCTCCCGATCCGTGTCCTGGGAGTAGCTCACTTCGGAATGAAGACAGCCGTGGACCGTGCCTGTTCCCGGATCGAGTACAGGAGTGAAGTCAAAAGTGACGGACCGGACCGAGTTGGCCGGAACATCCAACGTCCGCGACCCGATGTTGGTCAGAGCCGCGCCCCCGCCAAAGAGGTGAAGGTCCAACATGACCTCTACCCCTTCGGCATCGCGCGGACCAAAGTTCGAGACGCGCACCGTGACGCGATTGAGCACACCTTCGACAATATCCGGATCCTGGACGATGATCTCCGGCGAGGCGTATGTGGTACCGCAAACGTACTCGAAGCCGACATCCGTCGGTCCCGGACCAGGCGGAATGGGCTCCGCGGCTTGGACCGCAGCCAGCGCATCGACGTAGCCGAAGCCGGACTCCGAGTCGAACCCGGGAGGCCCGATGTCGACGGCGGAGCTCCGAATGGCGGCTGTGATCTGCCTTGCGGTCATGCTCGGATTGAACTGACGCATGAGCGCCGCGATGCCGGCGACGTGAGGGCTGGCCATGGAAGTCCCAAACAACGGAATGTAGCCGTCACTGTCCGCGAAGTTCGCGGAGACGATGCCGGTCGCAGCTCCACAGAACGCAGAGAGGGCCGACCCAGGAGCGGCGACGTCCGGCTTGGGTACTCCGGGCAGTCCGCGAAGGGAGTACCACGCGATCTCATCGTCGCTCCGGTCTGCCGTGTTGTTGTGATAGGTCGCGGCGACCGTGATCGCCTCCCTCGCCGACGCCGGTGCGACGACCCGCGCACCCTCGCAGGGAAGTCCGCAGTTTGGGGTGTTCCCCATCGCCACGACGGCGACGATGTCACCCGTCGTGACCGCCGTGTTCACGGCTTGACTGACCGCCGAGACCCCAGAAGGATCGGGCAGGTTGCAGAAGCCCAGGCTCATGTTGAGCACTCGAATGTTTTGGGCTGAGGCTTGGTCAATGGCGTGCTCCACGCCCTGAATGACTCTGGACTCAGTGCCGCCGCCCCCTTGGGTGAGGACGGCAATCTCATAGAGATTCGCACCCTTCGCTGCACCCCGAAGCCCGGTGCCCGCATCTCGCCCCAGGGCGATTCCCGCGACGTGAGTTCCGTGTTGACCGGTCGTGGAGAAGCCGCCACCCCAAGAGTCGTGGTCGACCTGTCCGGCAAACATCTCGTGATTCTCGTTAAGTCCGGTGTCCAGAATGGCAATGCGCACTCCGCTACCATCGACGTTCGGATACTCCGCCGTGTAGGCCGGGGTGTCGACGTTGATAGTCGGGATACTTGTCGCGAGCATCGTTTCCGCGATGTGATCCTGGGACACCATGGCGACGTGCGGGTGCAGCGCTACGGCCTTTGCATCGGCAACCCGAACCTTGTCGAAGCAGGCCAGCGTCGTGTACTTGCCGGCGTAGATGAGGGTCGCGTTGGGAAGGAGCGCCGCGATCTCGGCTTCTTCCAGGCACGTGTTCAACCCCAGGATGACGGGAATCTCATCGCTGTCGTCCATATTGTCGATGGCGTCTTCGACGAAGTTCCGATCTGCGTCCAAATTCCACTCGACCAGTTTCGGAATCCACTCCAGCGGAGTTCTCTTTTCCACAGCCTCGGCCGACGCCGCCATAACAAGAAGAGCGGAGGCCACGGACAGCTTGCAACCCGCGCTCCATCGATTCTTCAAACGCATCTTCAGCACCTCCATTGTTGGGAACGCCGAAACCGCCCGGAGGCGAGTCGGCGTTCCCCACCTGAATCAAGGTCGCGGGATGCGACCGTGTTGGTGTGGAGGTGACGAACGTATTGCTGAGGAAATACCGGAAAGAGTGGCCCAATCAGGCAAGCCTCAGCCGCAAGACAAAGTCGAATCGGGGTTAGTTGACGAGAGCAGAGACGTTCAGACGGGATCCGATCATCGCGCCGTTGTAGTGGGGATCCGGAACAGCGTCGCCCGACGAGTAGAGTTCGTCTTCCATGTTGGCGACAGCCCCGACCGAACGGCGCAGCGCAACGGCCCCGGACACCAACGCGGCCGACGCGGAAGTGCCGGTGAAGCTCGCGTAGCCGCCGTCAACGCCAGTCGTAACGACGTTCACTCCGGGAGCGGAAACATCGACGCGGAAACCGATGTTCGACTCACTCCAACGGTAGTCCGTGCCTCGCAAGGCTCCCGCGACGATCAGGTACGAATCGGGAAGGTTCGCCGGGAAGTAGTCCGGAGCATCCATGAGCACAAGGTCGCCGTTTCCGGCAGACGTGACGACATCGATACCCGCGTTCTGCAGCTCCAGAATCAGTTCCACCGCAGCCTCGGGATAGGCGGCGACGCGAAGACTCAGGTTGACGACGTCGATGTCATCCACGAGGCAGGCCGACAATGCACTGATCAGGTTCCAAACCGAGCCTCTGCCCTCGTCGTCCAGGATTCGGTAGTGAACGAGTTCGGCTTCCGGCGCGACGACGTGAACGCATCCGGCCACGGCTGTCCCGTGTCCGTAGACGACCGTGTGCTCCGGATCTCCTTCGTCCAGGGCATCGTCATCTCCGTCGACGTAGTCGAAAGCGGAAACGGTGTAGTCGTCGAGATCCGGGTGCGGCACATATCCCGTGTCGAGAATGGCAACGCGGGTTCCGTTCCCTTGGGTCCGAGCGTGCGCGTTCACAAGTTTGAGGGCTCCGAGATCCGCCTGGTCGGCGACGTCGGCAAAGGACTCGCCCTCGAGGAACACAGCGATCGCACCGGCCTGCGCTTCCACCACTTCGATGACGTGGTCTTCTTCAACGAAGAGGACATCGGCGCGGGAGCCGACGGACTCATTCAGAAACTCCTTCTCCGCCAGTTCGTCCCATTGGATACGAAGGAATCCCTTTCCTCCGGGAGCCACGGTGAGATCCGAGTCTGCAATGTGAGATGAGAAGGAAGCCAGAAGAGACGAAGGATCCGATCCGTCGAGCCGCACGATGACTTCCGCTGCGCCAAGCCCACCCCTTTGCTGGGGTGTTTCGTCGGACGGATCGGCTTGCGGCCCGGACGGCGGCACAATCGGCGGTTCGGTCGGCAGGATGCCGCCGCTGCCGTTGTGACTCTCTTCCCCGATTCGCGATTCCGGCGAGTCGGCCACGGAGCAGCCGGTTACGAGTGCGCTGATGCAAACCAACGATGCGATTTTTCTTTTCATCTCTTCTCCCGTTCTCCCGACAGGCGAAGCCCGCCTCCCAAGAGAGTGAACGATGCCCAATGATACACGGGTTCGGTCTTCCGAAGCTCGAGCATCGTTCGATGTATGGCCAGGGCCGGCTCCACGCCGTCGCGGAGTCGACCGTAGGTTTTCTTCATCAACACGGATGTGTGCTCATCGTGAACGGACCAAAGACTGACAAGAAGAGAGCGCGCACCGGCCTGCAGAAAGCCTCGAGCCAACCCGGAAACCTGTCCCCCGGAATGGGTCCAGCCTCGTCCGGTTTGGCACGCGCTCAGGCAAACCAGGTCCGCGTCCATCTCGGCTTCCAGGATCTCAGGAAGCCCGATCCATCCGTCGGCGAACTGAAGCGACGAGAACAGAGGATCGTCCTCGCGCAGCCATCCATGCGTAGCGATGTGCACGACGTCGGCGTCGGCACATTCGGTCTCGAACCGGGCCCAGGTGGAGTTCCGGCCGCGTAGAAGCACGCCCTTCCGAAAACTCCGCCGAACCGCCTGAGCCTCCGCTTCAACCGCGGGAATCGTTCCGTCATCGGACGACACCGCGAGCACGGAAAGGTCTTTCCTACTCGAAGTACGTTCCTCTCCTCGATACGCCATGAACTCCGTACCCACTCCGGGAGAGAGAGTGATCCGGTGGCGATCGAGAAGCCGTTCCTTCTCGTTGAGCGGAAGTGCCGCGAACGGCACTCCATGCAGCGGGCCGTGTGGCACGATGCAGACCTTCTCCGTGTCTATGTGCAACGGGTCCCAGACGAGACGCCGGATGCGCGAGAGATGTCGATCGACACCTCGCTCCAGAAGCCGCCTCCGCCCGTTGTCCTTTTCAGTCCCACCTCCGTACTCTCCGTAGTTGTATTTCTCGATCTGAAAACGAAAAGCGCGAACGCTTTCCTCGATCTCTGCGGCAGAACCGGCGAGCCCGACCGATCGAACAGCGTCGCCGGTTACGACCAGGGCGCGACACGAAGATCCTCGAAGGAAGAACTCCACCCAGGTCGTCTCCTCACCAAGCGCCCGTTGAAGCTGCGAGAGGCCGACCCCTTGGGAAGGAACCAGGCCGCGCTCCGCCCATCCATCCGAGCGGCTTCGTCTTCTCGACAAACGGTGGGTGACGGCGGCAATCCGCTCCTCCTGTCGTCGAAAGGCCGCACTCGTTGCATGAATCCGCGTCCCTCCGCCGGACGGCCGCGCCGGATCGGCTTTGCCCATCAGTCGATTGAGCTCAGCCCGCAGGTCGCGCAGTTTCTCCATGTCACGCCGGGTTTCGTCGCTCCAGGAATCCCGAACGCCGCTGCGGTGGGACATCGTTGAAAGGAATGGATGGGAACGCGATCGGTCCAAGGTCGCAAAAGCGTCAGCGAGAGACTTTCTATCCCCTCGTTCGAGCAGGATCTCGACGAGATCACCGTACATCTCCGCCGACTCTTCGAAGAAGGACACCTGAAGTTCGTCGATGCCGATGTGGCTTTGAATACGCTCGACCAACTGCACGGCTCTGCGGAACGAACGAAGAGCGTTCCCCTCGTCGCCCCTTGCCCGGTGCAGAAGTCCCGTCGCGTGATGCAGTCGTGCCTGGGTCGGAAGAGCCGGGAGTTTCCGCACCAGAGACCGAGCCTGCTCCAGTCGTCGTTTCGCCGCACTCCGCCGCCCTCGTTCGAGTTCCATCCTCGCCAACCGGTGGAGCGTCAGGGCTTCGAGAACTCGGGCGCCGTCCCGCCGCAGGACCTGCAGAACACTTCGAAGCGTCTGCACAGACTGATCCGCGTTCCCGGACTTGGCCTCGAGTTCGGCCAGATGAACCTGACAAAGTGCGGCAAAAACCCTGTGCCCGTCGCCGTGAAAGAGTGCGGCAGCCACTTTCAATTCGGTCTCGGCTTCCGTCTCTTCACCCAACCCCAGGTTTCCGAGTCCCGCGCCGAGATGAGCTCGCGCTTCTTCGTACGTCTGCCCCATTTTCCGGGCCAGACGCGCCGCTTGCGCAAACGCACCTTGCGCACGCCGAAAGGCCCGCGCCTCCAGATGGAGTTCACCAAAGAAGAGTTGCGCGTCCAAGTGTTGCTGCTTGAGCCCACCGGACTCCGCCGCCCTCGAGGCCGAATCAAAGCAATCGTGCGCCCGGCCGAATTCGCCGCGCAGAAAGAAAAGCCGGCCTCGATTGATCTCGGCGATCGCAAGAAGCCGCGCGTCTCCGTCCGCACGCGAATCGTCGACGACCTCGTCCAACAGAACGTCGGCTTCGCGGAAACGACCCAGGTTGGTCAGGATGGTCGCAAGGTTGGCCTGGATCGTGCGCTCCATGCCCGTGTCGCCCGCTTTCCGCGCAAGACGAGACGCTTTGCGGTAGCAGGCCAGCGCTTCCGGCGACCTCTCCATGCGATTGAAGACGTTTCCCAGGTTCGTTTCCAGTCGACCGAGGACCGCCCACTCACGGTGCCTGGCCAGAATCGGACGGGCCTGCCGCGAGCTTTGCACCGCGCGCTCGAACTGTCCTGTCGTCATGAAGACATTGATGCGGCCCAGCTCGACGCGGGCCGCGGGGAGACGAGCTTTGGCAGACAGGTACAGGTCCCTCGCCCGATCGTAGTGCTGCAAGGCCTGATCATGCCGCCCGCGCAGAAACGCAAGATGCCCCAGCACCCATTCGCAACGTGCCGCACTCTTCGGGTCGTCCGCAGCCCGGGCAACCTGCGAAAGACGCCGCGACACGTTCATCGATCCACGCAGATCCGAACGACAGAGTTCGAGAACGCGACCGGCCAAAGGCTCGAGAGCCTGACGGCATTCCTCCGGATCCGCCCGATCGGTCAAACGGCGCACGGCACCCAGGTCGGGCGCATCGAGGACGCGATCGGCGAACGAAGGAGAAGGCGGCGTCATGACGTCGCCAGAAGCTGGCTCAGAGAGAATCGAAGCAACCGCTGCCCGCTCTCGTCCCCGATCCACAGGTCCAACTGTTTCTGTGCTGCAATCACCACCCGGAACTCGCCCATCTCGTCCAGCCGGCCCTCGATCACTTCCGACTCCGACTCGAGAGCGAAACCGCGATCCGACAAAGGCTCCGCTGATTCTCGAAGCTCGATGATCTGCCCCCGTAGTTCCACCTTTCGTCCCGCCGTTTCAAGGTGAACGTCGAGCTCCACGTCCTCGAGAAGGATGCAGTGCCTGCCGGACACGGAAGCGTCGCGTGTCCCCATTGCCAAGGGCCGATGATCTCCCAAGGTCACGCGGGAAGTGATCTCGACGAGGTGCGCCCACGCCTTGCGCAGGTGCGCCGGAAGGCGCCGGCGGCCATAGAGACCGTAAAGACTTCGGGTCAGCTCGGAAGGCAGATCGGGTTCCGGTTCGCCCAGCAGATCCAAAACATGACGGTAGTTTTCCACGTCTTTGCGAAACGCTTCGTCGGAGGAGTAGCGAGTCTGCAGCTCCTGCCGCATGGCGTCGTCGAGGCGACCTTCGATGAAGTCGATGATGACGTCGGGACGGACCGCGCTCATGGCCGCTCCTTCCGGAAAATCTGCAGCAGCTTCGCCAGACATCTTCCACGGGTCGGGCCGATGGAGCCGACCGGAAGTCCAAGCTGACGGGAAACCTCGGTATACGCCGGAATGTCGCCGCCCCGCCCGTAGTACAGGATCTTTAGAAGTGGCCGACAGGGTTCGCCCATGGATTCGAGTGCGGTCCGGATGGACTCCACATCTTCCAGGTGTTCGATCGCGGCATCGGGAAGTGGATCCTCCGCCGCACCTTCGATCAGAGGAGCCGCCTGGCGTCGCCGTTGTTTCTTCCGATATTCGTCGATGGTGAGACGACGGGCCGTCGTCAGCAGCCAAACTCGAACGGCATCCGTGTTTTCCAGATTGGAAAGGTGGTCGATGAGACGCACGAAGGTGATCTGCGCGATCTCCGCCGCGTCGTCAAAGGGCAGACCGCCGGCCAGAGGGATGGAAATGACCAACCGTTGAAAACGGTCGACCAGAGTTTTCCAGGCGTCGTCGTCCCCGGAAAGGCAAAGCGAAACGAGGTCAGCATCGGACATAAGGCGTAGCAGTTCTCGACGTCGGCAACGGTTGCGTGGAGCTTCGGTACGAGCCGAACCCACGTTCGCCATTGTAACACTGACTGCTTCGCCATCTTCGGTCAAACGGGTCGGGTATCCCGCGGCGGTCGCGCCTGGATCCATGCTTCCTCCTCGGAAGACAAACGCGCGAGACCGCTTCGTGATACATCAAATCATCGAAGTCGCAGCACCCGGGCAGTGCTCCATCCGGAAGAGGCTTCGGATCGAACGAAATACATCCCCGGCGCCACCGCTCTGCCGACATCGTCGCGACCGTCCCACTCCACGATCGGGCTAAAGCCCGCTTCGTCGCGACCACGTAGCGTCCGTATGCGCCGTCCCGTGGCGTCGAACACAGCAAGGCGGCTGCCAACTCCGGTCTCGCCCCGCAGACGGACCGTCACCGACTCGACGAAAGGATTGGGGAAGACCTCGATCGAGGGGTTTCCGAAAGAAGACGTCACCCTGTCATCACCGGGGACGGTCGTCGAGGCGCCACACTGTGGAGGAAAGAGATTCAGCCCGAACGGGCCCACGCAGGTCGCAACGAGACCTTGCGTCGCAAAGACAGAGGTTGTCGAACCCGAAACCTCCGTGCCTCCGACAATCATGGCGTCGAGAGGATCCGAGACGTCGACAACCACGATCGTGCCGGCGTTGTCCGCGACATACGCGATGTCACCGACCACGGCCAGGTCAAAGGTCTGCCCGCGAATGTCGATGTTGGCCGCGATGCTCGGCGCACTCGGGACCGTGACGTCGACGACCTGAACTCCCTGAAGGTCGTCCGCAACCAGCAGGAAGTCGCCGGCCCACTGCATGGCCCAGGCTTCACCCGGTGTGTCGACTGTACCGACGATGAAGGGAGCAGATGGTGTGCTCACGTCGACGACATGGACTCCCCCCTGCCGATCCGCGACGAAGACCAGGTCGTCCGAAAGGTCGTTGCGCGTCAGGACACCGACCGCAAAGGCCGGGGTATCCACGACGCCGACCACGAAGGGAGAACTCGGTGAGGAAACGTCGACGACCTGCAGGCCGGCGGCGTCGCATGCGACGAATGCGAGGTTCCCGGAAACCGCGACTCCCTTTGCCAAGCCGGTAACCGCCGCCGAACCGAGCAGGGTCGGGCTCGTCGGGTCGGTGACGTCGACAAGCTGAAGTCCGTTGCTGCTGTTGGCTACGTAGGCAACGGAGCCCTGGACCTGAACGTCTCGTGTTTCTCCGGGAAGACTGACCGCGCCGATAAGGGTCGCAGTCGCTGGATCGCTGACGTCCGCGATCTGGAGCCCGCCGTGATGATCCGCCACGTAGGCAAGGTCGTCTTCGACCCAGAGTCGCGTGGCCCAACTCGGTGTGTCGACAGACCCGAGCGGAGACACGACGGCCGGCGTCTGGATCGAGAAGATCTGCATTCCATACGACTGATCCGAGACGAAAGCGAACGGCTCCACGATGGAAACGGTTCCACCCGGCGTTCGGATCGAAGCCTGGATGTTCGAACTGGGCGGGTCGGAGACATCGACAGTGTGCATCGCTCCGGTGTTGGTCGGGACATAGGCGTAGTCGCCGCTGACGGCGACTCCGAACATCTCTCCCTGACCGATCATCGGAACGAGCGCGATCTGTGTCGGCTGCGTCGGGTCCGCGACATCGATGAGGTACATTCCGGTGTCGAACGCCGTGATGTAGGCGGTCGCATCATCCACGGCCACGGCATCCACAGCCACAGCCTGTGTCACGCCGAGCCCGCCGAGGTTGCCGACGAGGAGCGGCGTCGACGGATCACTCACGTCGATCACCTGAAGCCCGGACACACCGTCCGCAACGAAGGCGTGGCTTCCGGAAAGTGCAACTGCATTGGCGATGCCGGGAGTGTCGACCGTTCCGAGCAGCGTGAGTGATCCCGGGGTACCGGCGTCATAGAAACGGACTTCGCCGGTGGACACTGCTACCGCAAGCAGGGAACCAAAAGAGTCGACATCCGAAGTCACCGCGCCGGTCGCGATCGTGGTGACCAAACTCGGCCCCGCCGGGTTTGTCGCATCGACGACGGCGAGCCCATCGGACCCGATGCAGATGTAGGCGAAGTCGCCGACCAAGGTCAAACGAGTCGCATCGCCGCCGATCTCCACCTGGCCGACCTCGAACGGAAACGAGGGGTCGGAAACATCGACGATGAGCAAACCTTCGGGACCATCCGCGATGTAGGCCAGGCCCCCGGAGACCACATTGTCCTTGGCCTGTCCCACGGTCTCGACCGTCGACACCCAATGCTGGTGTTCCTCATAGCTGACACAGTCGGCGGCCAGCGCCGGCAAAGAGAGAATGAGTGGCAGCAGGCTGCACAGGGAAAGAAACAAGGGACTCGCGGAACGGGGTACGGAAGTCACGGCGAACTCCTTTTGGAAGCTTTGGCGGAGGTTCCTACTGACTCAGAAGTCGCCGCCTCGAAACGAAAGATACACGGACCACGCCTTGGGACGGGGAACCCGGCCTCCTCCGGACTCACCTGCCTTTCTTCAGGCAAGGATCCGCCCTGGTGGCCCGTCCCCGGTCGGAGAAGTCGACACTGCAGTCTTGTAAGTAATTACCTCACAATATTATGCACACTCGCCAACCACCGTACCGCTCGAGCACATCCTAACGGTAAGGGGGCGTTGGCAGAGTCCAGGGACAACCCTTCCCGGCGCTCGAGTCACTCACCAGGGACGTGGAACGAGGCGTCCGCTGAAGATCACGCCGTCACGGAGAGTCGCCTTTTGCTGTATTCTCCTTCGGACCCGGCGCGACTGGGAGAGGCGCCAGGACAGCGGCCCGACGGGCCGTTTGCGCGTTCCGAAGACAGACTTCGGAGCGCTCGACCCATCCAGATCGGGACCCGGCCGACCGCGCGCACCGCACGGCGTCGGAACTTGGCCCGCTCTGACTTGGAAAGGAATCGACCCGAATGACCCAGACCATGAAGCTCTCCGTTTCCGGAGGCCTTCTCGCGCTCATGCTCGCGGCCGGCGGACCTGCGTTCGCCGACTTTTCGAGCCTGGAAGACGCCCAGAAAGCGGCGCGCGAGATGGACAAGCCCCTTCTCATCGACTTCTACACCGAGTGGTGAGGCGCCTGTAAAGTCTTCGCCCGTGAGGTGAAGGAAGACAAAGAAGTCCAGAAGATGCTCGAGGACGTCGTCCTCTACAAAGTCGACGCCGAGAAGGGTGAAGGCCCTGAGCTGGCCAAGGCCCACAAGGTTTCCGGCTACCCAACGTTCGTTCTCGCCACGGCCGACGTCGAGCCCATCGACCGCTGGATGGGCTACAGCAAGCCCATGCTCGATGAGATGCTGGACAGCTCGATGGCCGATCTCTCGACCATCGACGAGAAACGCTCCCGCTATGAGAAGTCAGCCAACCTCAAGGACGCACTGGTCCTAGCGCGCTACGACGGCGCCGTCGGCGACTACTCGAGCGCCGTCAGCCTCTATGAAAAGGCCGGCGAACTCGACAGTGACAGCGACTACTCGTACGAGATCTTCGACGCCACCTTCTCTGGTCACCGCAGAGGTGTGGAAGGCTTCGACATGGCCAGCATGAAGAAGACCGCGAACGTGGCGATGAAGACGGCTGACCACGGCGAAATGATGCAGGTCGCCAAGATGATGATGTACTCGGCGAACAAGGCCGAGGATCACGATCTCATGGTCGAGTACCTGAAGACTGCGGTCGAGAAGACCGCGGACAGCAAGGACGAACGAGTCCAGGCTACACGCGCCGGAATGATGCCGGCCTATGCCCTGCACGTCGAGAAGGACACGGCCAAGGCCGTCGACCTGAAGAAGGCGTCGATGCCGGAAGGCTGGATGCAGGACGCGGGTCAGCTCAACAGCTACGCATGGTGGGCGTTCGAGAATCAGGTCGATCTCGAGAACGCCAAGACCCTCGCTGAAAAGGGCGTCGAACTCGCCCCGGCCGGCAAGGAGAAGGCCATGGTTCTCGACACCCTGGCCGAGATCTGCAACAGCCTCGACAACTGTGCCGAGGCCGTCGAGCTGATCCAGATGGCCGTCGCCGAGGATCCGGAGAACGAGTTCTACAAGGAGCAGCTCACGCGCTTCCAGGAGATTCTCGCGAAGCAGAAGTAGGTCCACCCAGCCTAAAGGCGCCCCCGGAAACGGGGGCGTCTTCGTGTATACTCAAGGGATGCAGTTTCCAAGACTTTCCCCGTATCGCACCCGTTTGGTCCCGGCCCTGACGAAGCTCGTCCTGCCTGTTTTGACGGCCCTTCTTCTGGCCGGCGTACCGCAGCTTTCCCATGCCCAGGACCCGGGCGCTCCCAAGAAGAACATCCAGGAGGCGATGGCCGGAGACGGCACTATCTCCAGTCCCTACAGAGACTTCCAGGAAGGAAGAGCTCAGGCCGCGCTCAAGAACGGCAAGATGCTGGTCTTCTTTCAGACCGACTCCTGCGGCTACAGCAAGGCCTTCCGGGAGATGACCGCTCCCGACCCAGAGGTGGCGCGCGCCCTCGATGATCTGGTCATCGTCATGCTCGATGTAGAATGGGCCAAGGACAAGTTCACCGCCCGCCAGCATGAGGTCCAGGCCACTCCGACGTTCGTCCTCTACGACGAGAAGGGGCCACTCCATCAGTGGCGCGGCTGGGGCAAGGATCTCTTTCTGCAGAACCTTCGCGGTGCCCTGAACGGGGAGACTCTCGTCCTCGATCGGATGAAGAACTTCGAGACCGCGCCGACGGCGGTGGACGGTCTTCTCCTGGGCAACTTCTATGCGTCGACCGGCAAGTTCGATCAGTCTTTGACCGCCTTTCGCAAAGCAGAAGAACTGGATCCTTCGCTCGACCTTCGTAGTGATCGTTTTGATACCGCGGCAGCCGGCTTTTCCAACCAGCAGGTTTCGCTGGAAGAGCTGATGAGCACGGCCGAGGCCATCACGTCTCGCAAACCGTCGGCGGCGGAAGCCCTGAACATCGCCTCCGTCGTTGCAAGAGCTTCGGAAAAGACGGACACGCCCGGCGCGGCCGCGCCTTTCGTCGCCACAGCCTTCGAAAAGAGCGAGTCGACGACCGAACCGGCGCTTCTTTCTATTCGGAAGCGGCTCGCTCCGTATCACGCCCTCTATGTCGACAAAGACGAGCAGGCTGCCCTCGACCTTCAAGCGGCTACACTGGCTGCAAATTGGAAAGAGGACCCGGAGGAACTGAACCAGCTCGCTTGGTGGTGCGTGATCCATCGTGTGCACCTGGATAAGGCCAAGGCCTGGGCGCAACAGGCCATCGCAGGATTGTCCGAGAACGAGAAAAAGAGAGAGCGGGCCAACGCCCGGGACACTCTCGCCGAGATCCATCTTCTTCAGGGAAACAAGGATCTCGCCATTGCAGAGTGGCAGCAGGCCATGAAGGACCATCCGCGCTTGAAAGCCTACCGTGACAAGCTGGTCGAGCTCGGAGTGAAGTTTGATGACGAGAACGCCAAGATGGGTGGCAAGTAGTCGCCGCGGGAGGATGTAAGGGGATGATCGATCGCATTCAGGATCTACTCGGGGACGAAGCGGGACTCCTCGACTACCAGGTCACCGGGATCAAGAAGGAAGAGATTCATCTTCCCGGTCCGGACTTCGTCGAGCGGGTTTGGCTCGATTCCGACCGGCCCGTTTCGGTGCTGCGAAACCTGCAGTGGTTGTTCAGCCACGGTCGACTCGGACACTCCGGATACCTCTCCATCCTTCCCGTCGATCAGGGCATCGAACATTCCGGCGCCGCATCCTTCGCGCCCAACCCGATCTACTTCGATCCGGAAAACATCGTCAAGCTGGCCGTGGAAGGCGGATGCAACGCCGTGACCTCGACTCTGGGCGTTCTCGGTTCGGTCGCTCGTCGGTATGCCTTCCGCATTCCCTTCATCGTCAAACTCAACCACAACGAACTGCTCTCCCATCCGGCGCAGCACGATCAAACGATGTACGGCCGCGTCGAGCAGGCCTTCGAGATGGGAGCCGCCGGAGTCGGCGCGACCGTCTACTTTGGATCCGACGAATCCAGACGGCAACTCGAGGAAGTCTCCGAGGCTTTCCAGCAGGCGCACGAACTCGGACTCTTCACCGTGCTCTGGTGCTACCTGCGCAACGCCGGGTTCAAGCACGAAGGCACCGACTACCACACCTCGGCCGACCTGACCGGACAAGCCAACCATCTCGGCGTCACCATTCAGGCGGACATCATCAAGCAGAAGCTCCCGGAGAGGAACGGCGGCTACAACGCCATCGGTTTCGGGCGGACGCACCCGCGCGTCTACTCCGAGCTGACCGGCGACCACCCCATCGAGTGGACGCGTTGGCAGGTCGTGAACTGCTTCATGGGACGAAGCGGACTCATCAACTCCGGCGGCGCCTCGTCCGGGCATGGCGATCTTTCTGAAGCCGTCATCACGGCCGTCATCAACAAGCGGGCCGGAGGGATGGGACTCATCTCCGGACGGAAAGCGTTCCAGCGTGAGATGTCCGAAGGTGTGAAGTTGCTGAACGCCGTCCAGGACGTCTACCTCTGCGAGGACGTCACGATCGCGTAGTTCGTATGGCGGGAGGACTCTCCCTGAGATCGAACACGCTCTGCATACCGGGCGTTGCGTGAGGAAGCCAACGGATGAACGAGCCATCATCCCGGCGGGTCACCCCCGCCGGGATTCTTCATCTCCTCGTCATTTACTTCGTTTGGGGTAGCACCTACCTCGCCATTCGTATCGCCGTAAACGAAGACGGTGGATTCCCGCCGTTCCTGATGGCAGCCGGTCGCGTCCTCCTGGGCGGCGCCATCCTTTGGGTGTGGGGAGCTCTTCGCCGCAACCGGCTTCGACCCACCCGCGCGGAATGGATCACGCTCAGCGCGTCGGCCCTGCTCCTTTGGGTCGGCGGAAACGGAGCCGTGGTCTGGGCCGAGCAGTACGCCGACTCCGCATACGCAGCGCTGCTCGTCGGCGCGCTTCCTTTGTGGGTCGCACTCTTTGAAGCGATCATTGATCGACGGTCGCCCACTCCGCTGCTTGCACTGTCTCTACTCGTTGGGTTCGCGGGAATCACGGCGATCAGCCTGCCCGATCTGCGGCATGCGCAAGGCGCAGACCTGTGGGCGTTGCTCGCGTTGTTCCTCGCTCCGTTCAGTTGGGGCATCGGATCGGTGTTGCAGCAACGGCGTCCCGTCCGCCTGTCGCCGGAGTTGTCAAGCGCCTATCAGCAGCTGTTGGGCGGAGTCCTCTTTCTCGGGCTCGCGACGGCGACGCGGGAAGGTCGGCCCGATCCCTCGGCCGAAGCGTGGGCCGCCTGGGGATACCTCGTGATTTTCGGTTCTGTGATCGCGTTCACGTCGTTCGTCAAAGCCTTGCAGATGCTTCCGGCCAAGATCGTCATGACCTACGGGTACGTCAATCCGGTGGTGGCTGTTTTTCTGGGATGGTGGTTTCTGCAGGAGGAGATCACGACCTGGACGATGGTGGGGACGGCGCTGGTTTTTGCGGGGACGGCGGGAGTGTTCAGGGATAAGGAGCAGCGGAGGCAATCGGAGTAGTTGAAACTACGTCGGACAATCTCGATTGCAGACCTCCGATGCACCCTGTACAGGGAAGGAGTCAAGTCAGGTAAGAGGCGCAGGCGTCGAAGGAGCCCCCGCGTCGGTACGACACGGAGGCTCCTTACGTCTTCGGGGCGGGAGAGGAATGCCACCGAAGCTTCGAAGTCTTTCAGCCTCTCAGCGAACCAAAGTCAGGGCGCGCGTCTCGAACCGGCCGCCCGCTTTGACGCGGGCCAGGTACACTCCCGCCCCGGCAGCGTCACCGCTGTTCGCACGTCCATCCCAGACAACCCCGTGGCTTCCGGCTGCCATGGATCCCGACCAAAGCGTACGCACCTCTCGCCCGAGCATGTCAAAGATGCTCACCACACAGTCCGACGGCTGGGCGAGCCGAAACCGTACCTGTGTTTCGTCACGAAACGGATTCGGTAAGGCGCCCTCGATCTGCACAGGCCCGCGACGACTGTCGAGTTCTTCGATCGTCGCGCCACCTGATGGGTAGGAAACGCCCGCAGGCACGTCCAGCTCGACGACCCGAAGGCTCGTGTTGTTGGGAGCGGTTCCCATCGTGTAGAGGAACTGACCATCCGCGGACAGCTCCAAACCGTTCGGCGAGTTGAAACGCGCCACCTCTGCGTCGCCATCTGTGGTTCCCGCAGTTCCGGTGCCCGCCAGCACCCTCCAGGTACCATCCATAAGCACTTCGTAGACGACATGCGCCTCGATGCCGCTCGCGTAAAGGCGTCCGTTGCCGTACACGATGTGTCCAAGGTTCCAAGTCCCCGGACTCGGCAGTTGCGCAAAGAGACTGACGTCGCCCGCCGGCGTCACCCGATAGATCGATCCAACCTGCGCACCGCCGACATAGAAGTTACCGTCGTCGGCGTAGGCAATCCCCAGCGGGTACTGAAGGATCCCACCGGACGCCACCAGCGTGACCGTCCCGTCCGGAGAGATTCTCTTGATCTGCCGGAGCGTACCGCTCGTCCAGTAGAGGTCCCCGTTTGGGTGGAAGGCGAGCCCGTCTCCGCGAGATCCAACCGGAACCCATTGCTCGTTGGTCCCTGAAGGACGGATCCGGTTGACGTAAGTCCCGGTCCAGTTCGTCACGTAGAGGTTGCCGTCTTCGTCGAAGGTGCAGTCGATGGGGCCGGAGAGCCCGGTCGCAAACGTGCTGACAGCTCCGGCTGCCACGTCGACTTCCGCGATCGTCGTTCCCTCCCAGGCGGACGTGATAAAAAGATTCCCATCGGTTCCGAAAGCCATTCCGTCTGCGCTGATGCCTTCGGAGAGCGTGATTGTGGATACGGTCTCGGCATCGGCATCGGCCGCCGAGGCGATGAGGAGCGCGCCAAGAAGCAGGGTGTTTCGACGCGCGAAGGCGAAGAGAGTTCCGGTCATGGGTTCTGAACATCCTCCTTACAGAAACGGGTCGTGGAAGTCGAAGCGGCAAGACGAGGCGCGGACCCCGACCGTGGCTCCCTCGCCGAACTGCAGCCCAGCCGCTCACAGGACCGGCTGATGCAAGGATTCTGGAGGTACGAAGCGATCTCTTCGTCCTTCCCAATTGGGAGTGACGACATGCACCCGTACGAGTAGCGTAAACTGCACCATGGGGTTGGAGAGACCCAAGAAAGGGTGACAGGTTGAGCGACACACCTTTCGGGCAGGTGGGGTTTCTGGGTGTCCTGGTTCTGTTCGGGGCGATCCAGGGACTCTTTCTCGCCGGCTTCTTTCTCGTCCGCCGCCGCGGAGACCGTGTGGCGAACCGTCTGCTCAGTCTGCTCATCGGCTTGATTTCGATCCATCTGGCCGAACTGACCCTCGGGAACACCTCACTCATCCAGAAGGCACCCTATCTGGATGCGACGACCTTTCCGCTGATCTTCCTCATCGGGCCGGTCTACTTCTTCTATGTGCGTCGGCTTCTCGAGCCAGGCGCCGGGTGGCGATGGATCGACCTGCTGCATGCATTGCCGGCGGCCTACGTGGCCTGGGCCAATATGCCGTGGTATCTAACGCCCGCGGAGCAGAAGCTCGCGTACTACCAATGGCTGGCCGAGGGCAATCCCGTGCCGATCAGCCTGAGTCTCTACCTGGTGCTCGCTTTCAACATCGTCCAGAACCTGGTCTACCTTGGGCTGAGTGTGCGCCGGATCCGGGAGGCCGAGGGGCGGGTCAAGGAGAGCACTTCCGACAATGCTTTTGTCGTCAGCGTCGTTTCCCTCAAGAGGCTGAGTTCCGGTTTCGCCCTTTGGATCCTGACTTACCTCGTGGCCTTCTTTGCTCTCATACGCTGGGGGGAGTACGGAATCTTTGTTGACCAGTTGTGGCTGTTGGTCACGGCGGTGTTCATCCAGGCAAACGGGGTCGTGGCGATGGTTCGTCCAGAGACCTTCCATCATGAGGTGCGTATCGTCGCTGTGGGGGTGAGTGAGGCGGAACGATCGCCGACCGACAGAGCAGGTCTTCACGCGTCGAATGATGCGGGCTACTCGAGCGAGAAGCTGCCGGAAGAGGGGCTCGAAACCCCATCCGGCACCAATGTGCTACCTGGCAACAACGAGTCTTCCACTGTTGCGGAGAGTACTCAGAACGAGAAACCTTCCCATCCTCGGTCGCGGGTGAGGTACGAGAAGTCTTCCATCGCACCAGAGCTCGCTGCTGCGTTTCACGAACGCTTCGAGAGTTTGATGGAGACCGAAAAGCCGTTCCTCGAGCCTTCACTCAAGCTGTCGGACCTCGCCGACCAACTCGGAATCAGCTCCCACCATCTCTCACAAATCCTGAACGTCGAGCGTCGGCAGAACTTCTTTGAGGTCGTGAATCGCTATCGGGTTGAAGAGGCGCAGCGTCTGTTGATCGATCCCGAGACCGAGAACCTGACGGTTCTCGCCATAGCGTACCGCGCGGGCTTCAACAACAAGAACTCGTTCAATCGGGCTTTCAAGCAGTACACCGGGGAAACACCGTCCGGGTTCCGGCGGCGCATGCAGCAGTCGGCCTCCTGATCCAATCAGGGTATTGCGGCCTTCGCCGGCCAACCGGTGGGACCTGAGAGTGGTGAGCTGCACCGGTCAGAGGGACGTTTCGGCGCAGACTCGACGAGAGGGAATGACGCGGCGTCCCGCACTCCGACCGGGGAACAATGGACCTCGATCCGTCTCACAAGTTTCAGCGACTTGTCTCGCTACTCGAGTCTTCCGGCATGTCGATGACGTCCGCCAGACGATGCAGCGCGGCCTTCAGTCGAAGATCGAGACCGGCCATCTCCTCGGGGGGAAGGAGTGCTTCGATCTCCTGACGAAGCCTCTCCGCGGTGACTTCACGAGCCGCCGCCCGCAGCTCATCCGCCAATTCCTTTCGGCTCATGCTCCGCTTCCTGCGCAGTCGCGGAATCCGTGAGTCCACGTGCGCGAGACGTGCATCCAGAACGCCGATCTCCGGCTGGGTTTCCAAACGGGCGAAAAGGAAGTAGCTGTCATACAGATCGCGAGCCAACCGACGCTCATTCCACGCCGCGATCTTGTCGGCGAGAGCATGTGCGGGACTCATCATGCGAATGACCTGGGACGGATGACCCAGGCTGCGCGCAAAGCCTCCGGTCGCCATCGGGACGGTCCCGCATTCCGGGGCCACATTCACCTCGATTTGGATCTGGGCCTCGTCGACGCGAACCATCGCCCGGATCATCCTCGAATGAATGTCGATCCGGACTTCGGCATCAGGGAGTCCGCTCAGCACCTCCTCGATCTCGGACCGAATCTCGTTCTTGGATGTGAACGGCACAAAGACGAAATCGATGTCCGTCGTGTACCGCGGGCTGTCGAGAAGACGAAAGGCAACTCCTCCTTTGAGGACCGCGTGATCCTCGAAGACCTCCGAGAACCGGTGCATTGCCCACAGAAACAGCCCGTCGACGGTGGCAGGTCGATCGAGTCGGGTCGTCATCGAAGCTCCAGTGCCTGTTTGGCGAACGAGATGAAGCGAGGGTTGCGGTAGCGCTCGATGTACTCGGCCAGCTGGCCCTTGTCGAGTCGGTCCACGTTCATGTCCGAATAGATGTCGAAGGCGAAGCGGCGCCCGCGAAGGTGGAAGTACAGAACATCGACGGCCGCTTTCTCCGCATCTGCAAATCTCACTCCGTCCACGGTCTCGAAACCGAAGAAGAGTTGGGGAGAGATCCCGACGTGCTCTATGGACTGTCCATCGTTGGAATATTCGCGAGTTCGTCCGACTTTGACGGCGAGGACGCGGCGCTCGGGATTGGTGCCGATGATCAGGTGCCGCGCGAGGACAGTCTCGAAACTGACATAGGACTCCGGAGCGATGCGTTGACTAAGCGTGGCGAGGTCAAATCCTTCCATGACGTACCAGCCACGCGAGAACCGGCGGAGAATGTCGTGCTCGATGAGCGTTCCAACTCGCCGAACGAAAGCGGCGGGGTGGGGCTCGGCCAGCAGCACCTGGAGGTCGAACTTGGAGAAAACACCGCGCTGGGCCACTCGTAGGGCGGTGAGGGTCCGGATGTCTGACGCCATTTTCATAATGTCACTTAAACTACGTATTTGTAGTTTATCCGTCAATATGACTATGGATCAGCGGGGACACTAAGCGTGCCGGGCGGAACCTGGCCCAAGGGAGGGCCGTGCCGGGGCGACATCCGGGAGTTTTCCCGGGAAACGTAACACGTTGTTAAGCAGTTGCTTGTGTCCGACTCGGGGGAAACCCCGAACCCAGACCCGGGCACCTGCTACCAGAGTTTCGATTCGCTGATCCCACAACCCCATCCCTCACAGGCACTTACCAGCTCACCACCCTCATGGCACGGCCCTTTCTCTATCTACCTCGGAAATCGAAACCCCGTGTCGCACGAACCGGCCCAAGGTCGGACGCAGGAGGAACCCCAACCATGGCACGAACCGCTAACCAACCCCGCGCCGCGGTGGCCCCCGAGCTTGGCTCAACAGCCCAGCCGCCGACCGAATCGCAAGGCGCGACCTCGCGCGCCGGGATCGTCCCCGCCCCCGTCCCCGTCCCCGTCCCCGTCCCCGTCCCCGTCCCCGTCCCCAGCCCGAGCCCCGTCCCCAGCCCCAGCCCGAGCCCCGTCCCCAGCCCCAGCCTCCCACTCGCTCTCGCTCTCGCCCTCACTCTCGTAACGTTCGTGGCCCTCTCCGGGACGGAAGCTCAGGCGCAGCTCTGCGAGGGCGAGCCATTCTATCTGCAGGCCCCCGAACAGGAGGCCTTGTGGACCCAGGAGGATCCCTGCCAGCCGTTCGTCATCAAGCTGGCCGACAACTTCCCTGGTGACGGAATGCCGGTCTCGGGTTTCTCGATCTGGGGTCTCTATCAGCATCCGGATGGTCAGGAGCCGGAGTCCCCGCAAACGATCATCGTCGAGATCTACGAGTACCTCGGGGATCAAAACGTCGGGAATCTGCTGCACGCGGAGATCATCGACGACTACTCGGAAGAGCGGGAACCGACCCAGGGCAACCTGACCCCGGTCGAGTACTGCGTCTACCTCCACGAGTTCTTTCCGACGGATCCGACACAGGACTACGTCGTCTCCATCACTCCCGTTCTCTGTGGACCGACCCAGTTCCAATGGCGGACGTCCCACGAGGGTGACGGCGAGTCGTGGATCTTCGCTCCCGACTTCGGCCAGACCGGATGGACGCCGCTCGTGTACGAACTCGGAACGCCGATCGATCTCTCCTTCGAGATCTGTCATCCGCAGGCCGGGATCGACATCACGAAAACGATTCCGGCCTGGCTTCCGGAGTACGGCAACACGACGACGTACACAGCCACGACCTACTGGCTCGACCCGCGCGGCGGATGCATCGCCCCGGGACCTCTCAAGAAGATCACCTTCTCCCTTTCACCGGTTTCCAGTGAGCTGGGATACGCCATCAACATGGGCACGGAAGACCACACCGACCTGCACATGAATCACGAATCGAACGGTGAATTCGTTCCGGTGACCACGGTCACGGACGACTGTGATCTCAACGGCGGACCGCACGCGCATTGGATGTCCGTCGTGACTCGGGACTGCGTCGCGGCCGCCACGGTCACCGTCGTCTCTGAAGACCACGGATCCTTCGGCTGGATCGAGGCTTCCGGAGACGGATGCGATCCCATCGGTGTCGTCGGCCTCGAACCGCGCGAACCGGGTGGCGGAACGGTCTGTGCACTGGGCGCGCCACGGGTCAAAATCCCCCGCGACGATGACGGCAACGACATCGCCGACGTCTGGCCCGGAAACAGTTCGAACGGAAACAACGTTCCGACCTGGGACGCGGAGACGCAGCCCAATCCGCAGTCGAACCGCACGGGCGACGGACTCACGCGTTACGAGGAGTACCGCGGCGCTTACGGTCGGGCGGGTACGCACAACCGCTTCAGCACTCTCCGCAAGGACATTGCGATCTATCGCGAGAACACGGCCTGGGGAGTCGAGGACATTCGCTTCTCCGCCGACTGGTTCGACGTCCTACCCGACCAGATCAACGGCGCCCGTCACGATGACCGGTTGGGCACCGTCAATGCGGCCCGGCTTCCGCGAGTCTTCAACTTCAATCGCACCTCCCACACGAACCAGGACCAGAACGGTCTTTGGCTGGCGGTCAGCGGCGGCGACGGGGTTCTGGGGAACTGGGGCCTGGCCAGGGACAACCTGGGCGCATCGAGCGGTCCGATCGGCGGCCCGGACAACACGGGACGTGTGGAGGTCTACGTCAACAACATCACCGGTGCGTGTCAGCTACGCAGTCGCGGCAACTTCCGCTGGGGCGTCGGTCGGCGCGGCGTCATCTCCGCCTGGACTTCCGACGGCCGCGGACGTCAGAACGAGATCATCATGGACACCATCGGCCACGAGATGGGACATGCGCACGGCCACCAGCATCATCGCGGCCAACGGATCTGGATCAGCCAGGCCCCCCGCTTCGGAGCCGATGGTTGGCTGAACCTGAACGCGGCCCCGATCAACTACAACCGCGTCTTCACGTCCGCCCGCGGCATGAACACCTGCGTCATGCAGTACAAGTTCCACAACATCCTCCAGGCTGTGGCCCTGCGCTACCGCCCGGTGCAGGAGTGGTACTACTCCGCGGACTCCGACTGGACACCGACCGTCCCGACCAACAACTTCGGCTACGGCGCGAGCTGCTCGTGCCTCGCCGGCACTCCATGCATTCGCAACTCTCAGATTCGTGACTAACCGCGCGCAAGACGCAACAAGGAGAATGATCATGTCACGCATTGAAACTTTCGCTCGTCGCTCTTCTGTCTTGGCGCTCCGGAAGGTCGCGCTGGGTCTGGCCCTGATCACGGTAGTCATCGGCACTGCTACCGAGACGGCAATGGCCGACGAAGAAACCGAGGACACCCGACTGGTGGCCTACGTCAGCCCGACTCGCAGCGACAACACCCATCTGGCCGGCGGACCGATCCAGCTGATGGTCTCGGTCGTCAATCAAAAGTTGGAGCGGGCCAACCAGACCCACGTCGAGAGTTGGCGCGAAGAGGTCCGCCAGATCGAAGCCACCGGTGGAATCTCCACGCCCGAGTTTCCGCATAGCCTCGAAGTCACCGCCGACCTCGAAGTCGACCTCGGAACAAACAACCTGCAGTGGTTCGATCAAACCGAGGTTCGTGTCGAAGACGCCGCTACGGGACAGAAAGTCTTCGCCGGAATCGACTGGGCCGACCAAGTGTCCTATCCGTTTGCTCTCTTCGAAGAACCGACACGGCTCGGCGACTCGCCCGAATGGGTCACGATGGAAATCACTCCAGAGATGTCGGCAACGATGGCGCCGGGCGAGTACCGTCTCGTGGCCGAAGGACCTTGGGGCAACGACTCGTGGACCTTCACGGTCTCGGCTCCGAACTCCGAATCGCAACAAGCCGAACTCACCCACCTGCAGGCTCGATGGGAACTGACCTACGGTTCACCGGAGACCGGAGTGCAGTTGGCATCCGAAGCCGTCGCTTCGTTGGCCGACACGGACATCGAAGTCGTCCTCACTCTGGCCCAGGCGCTGCACGTCTCCGGACGCAAAGAAGAAGCTCTCGCGGAGTACGAACGTTACGTCGCAACGAAGAGCCAACATCCCCGCGCCTGCTACGAACTGGAATCGGCCCGCCAAACCCTCGAATCGCTCCGCGCCGAGCTGAAGGGAGAGTAGAGAAATGTGGAAGATGACAATACGAAATTCGATCTGTGTTGCCGCACTATGTTTGGCCATTAGCGCCGCCCGCGCCGAAGCCGCGGAAGACTGGTCGACGACCTACAACGGCAGCAGCAGCCTTTCCGACGAGCCGGCCACACTGCTCGTCCATGACGACCTGAGCATCTACGTCCCGGGGGCCAGCGGCGACGTGGCCGGCGGTACCAACGGTCTACTCCTGAAGTACGCCGCGGATGGTTCCGCCGCATGGGCCGATCAACACGATGCGTCGGCCGGTGCAGAAGACATGTGGTTGGACGCGGCGATCGAGAGCGCCGGTGGTGTCTTCGTCACCGGATTCCAGACCGGAACCGACGGCACGGATTTGGCGACCGCTCGCTACGACGCCGACGGGAACCAGATGTGGTTGGTCACGCACGACGAGGACGGTGACACGGCCGAGGAAGGTATCCGCGTCCTGACTCTCAGTGACGGTTCGGTCGTCTCGATCGGCCTTGTTCTTTCGGCTTCCGGAACGCAGTCGGTTCTTCTGACCCACCATGCGGCGGCCGACGGCGCAACGCTTTCGACGAGCACCTGGTCGGCCGGCGCCGGCCTCACAACCCGACTCCAGGATGCCGCCCTTGTCGGCGACGACATCGTCGTCACCGGTGTCCGCAGCGATGCAGGAGACCTGACCGGTAGCAGCAACGACGTCTTCGTCGCCCGTCTGCAATCCGACGGGACCGAAGTCTGGTCCTACACCTATGACTCCGGCGACGGAGACGGCGCATCGAAGGTCGTCGCCGACGCTTCCGGCAACGTCTACATGGCCGGACAGTCCGGACTCACCACCGCCTCCATCACCGTGGTGCGTTTGCTTTCCGATGGAAGCGAAGACTGGGTAGCGTCGTTCGAGGGTGACGGACTCGACACCGTATCCCGGGGTCTGGCCCTGAGCCCCGCCGGTGACGCCGTCATCACCGGCTATCAAACGACTGCGGAGAGCGTCGACTTCGTGACCCTGAAGTATTCCGTGGTCGGCAGCCTGCTGTGGGAACAGCGCTTCGATGGAACCGCCGCCGCTACGGACATCGCGTCGGATGTCGCCATGGACGCGCTCGGTGACATCTATGTCACCGGGTCCGCCAACGCGACGCCGGGCGACGGTCCTTCCGGCATCGTCACCTTGAAGTACGACATGGACGGCAACGAAAAGTGGTTCGAACTTTACGAAGTTGCGGACACGACCAGCGTCGTCGAAGCCGTGTCCCTGGACCATGACGCCGCCGGTCGGGTCATCGTCGGCGGAGCGATCTATCCGGACTCCACCGAGTCCTTCAACGTGGCCGTCCTCGCCTATGGAGAAGTGGCCGCGGACGCCGATGGAATCGGAGTTTCGCAAGACCTGCCGACACATCTCGAACTCAGTCAGAACTTCCCGAACCCGGCGCGTTTCGGCACGACGGTGCGCTATGCCCTTCCGCGCTCGGGGCAGGTCAAGATCTCACTGTTCGACGCAGCGGGCCGACTCTTGGCCATGGCTGTGGACGAGCATAAGGAGGCCGGCTTCTATCAGTCCGCGCTTCCGGTGTCCGGCTTGGCCGGCGGCGTTTACTTCTATCGTCTCGACTTTGAGAACGAGCGAAGGACGCGGAAGCTCACCGTGTCGAGGTGATATGGACTCATCCCCCCGACCATTCCGAGGGAGGCAGCATCATCTTGGTCTAGTTCCAGAGTGCTGTGCGAGTTGGAGCTAGGCTGTCGTTGTTGCTAGACTCAGCCTGAGTCTAGCAACGACTACGGTCAGCAGCGGGCCCGTCGTGGGCGGCGCGTCCGGGAACAACGTGAACTTTGCCTTGGGGGACGATTGGAGCAACTTAGAAGAATCAAGCTTTCCGGGTTTCGCTCCATCCGAGACCTGGATCTGGAACTGACGGACCTCACCGTTCTGGTCGGCGCGAACGGGGCAGGCAAGTCAAACCTGATCCGATTCTTCGATCTGATGAGCTATATGCTCTCAGGTGACCTGCAGCTGTTCATTGCTCGGGCGGGCGGCGGAAGTTCACTGCTCCACTACGGGCCGAAAGAGACCCAGGTTCTGCACTCGGCTCTCGAGTTTGAGAACGAGGGGACCCGGAGTGAGTATCGCTTCTCCTTGAGCTTCGCTGCGCCGGACCGCTTGATCTTCACGGATGAGCACGTGGAGTTTCAGCGACCGACCGAGGATAGTCCGTATCGGCAGCCGTTGGGTGTTGGGCAAGCCGAAGCGAAGCTGCCAGCGACCGCAAATGAAGACTCGGCGTCGCCGGCACGAACCGCCGCACGTGTCTTCATGAGCCGACTGCGCGGTCTGCAGACCTATCACTTCCACGACACATCCTCCAACGCCCACATTCGAACGAACCAGGACATCGGTCGAAACCGCTACCTCATGAGCCACGGAGGTAATCTGGCTGCGTTCCTCCACATGATTCAGTCGGAGTTCCCCAGGCACTTCGACCGGATCCAGGAAACCTGCAGAGCTGTGGTTCCATACTTTCGTGACTTCGTTCTTCTGCCGAATGTGGACAACACGAGAACGATTCAACTACGCTGGCGCGACAACAACCCCGACTTCGAGTTCGGTCCCGAGCATCTCTCGGATGGATCGCTGAGAGCAATGGCCATCGTTACTGCTTTGCTCCAACCGGAAGAGCTTCTTCCGAGTGTTGTCTTCATGGACGAGCCCGAACTTGGGCTTCACCCGAGCGCCGTGAGTCTTGTCGGCCAGCTGATCTGCTCCGTCGCGGAGAAGCGACAGGTTCTTGTCGCGACTCAGTCGCCACGTCTCTTGGCCGAGTTCGCGCCTGAGCAGGTTGTGGTGACAGAGCGGCACGAAGAATCGACGGGGATGGGAGAGTCGACTTTTCGACGGCTTGACGAGGCCGAGCTGGAAGGATGGCTGGAGGACTATGATCTGGGGGTTCTCTTCGAGATGAACGTGACCGGCGGCGGGCCGCAGTGACGACGAAGGAACTTCGTGTGTTTTGCGAAGGGGCCACCGAGCGCACCTTCGTGAGCAACGTACTCCACCCCCACCTAAAGGCGTTTCAGGTTTATGCCCATCCGGTGATGAGAATCGACAAAGGCAAAGAGACCGGCGTCTCGTCCTGGCCCCTCATCAGGAAGGACCTGATGAAGGATGTCGGGAGGGCCAGGTCTCATCAGTACTTCACGACGATGTTCGACTTGTACCGATTTCACTGCCCTCGATTCGACATCCCCGACGGGCTCACATCGTACGAGAAGGTTCTGGAGATCGAACGACAGATGAAAGCCGATCTCGACAACCCTCGGTTCATCCCGTACCTACAGCTCCACGAGTTCGAGGCTCTGTGCTTTGTTGATCTCGGCGAGATTCCGAAGAGTTTCCCAGATAGATTCCAAGCCGTAGAACGATCTATCGGGCAGCTGAAGGCATCGGTATCCCAACTTCAGCCGGAGGAGATCGACGAAGGGCCAACGACCGCGCCGTCTAAGCGGATCATCGCTGCCGTTCCAGAGTATCGGCGACTGAAGCCAGTCGTCGGCCCACAGATCGTGGGGCGAATCGGCTTGCACGTTCTTCGAGAGAAGTGTCCGCACTTCGGTGAATGGCTCAGTCAGCTCGAGAAGATTGGCGAGTCGTCCTGATTCCATGTGCATCGTGTCCGCTGGGACCCCGAGTGCGTCGTACTCGGGCTTTCTCTTGCTCCCCGCCCCGCGCCCTTCCTTCCAAGACAACGACAGCCCGTGTCGCGATAGTGAACTGGACCCGTTCCCCCCAACCGCTCGGATGGTCCCGACCTTGAAATCTGAGTGGTAGAGACTCAGATTTCAAGGTACACCCACACAGCGGGGCCGAACTCGATCTACTCATTCTGAAGGGCGGGCGCCGTGAGCGCGAGCCGGCTCCCCTTTTGAGCTGGAGAAATCGTAAAGTCGCGTGAAGACCACGTGGCGACGTCAGACCGGCGAGTGCACGCGATCGGCCGGTCGGGCGCCCTCGTGCGAAGATACGGAGACCCTCGAGCGAAGACACGCCCCCCCATCGGCCCGGAGGCATTGATGTCGAATCATCGAACCCGTCCATCCCGTTCTGTTGCTCCATGGTTGCCGGCTTTGATCGCCGTCAGCCTCATGCTGACCGTCTCCGCATCCAGTTTCGCGGGTCCGATGGCCGTCGTCTATCGCGCCGAGGTCGACGGCGAGGAGGCTACGGATCGCGGCAAGCGGATCCTGATCGGAACACCGAGCCTTTCCCGCGTCTACGAGGTTCCTCTCGGTACGCCCATCGCGAGGGCTCCGGAAGAGGTCACCTTCTTCGACTTCGAAGACTCCCGCGTACGTCAATCGGCACGGCTCCCCGATGGCGGCCGCTGCACGGTCCATACCGAGTTCGACAGCCTTGCGCAGCTCACGATGACGGACGATCGCGAGGAGATCCTGGGCTTCGAGTGCGTCAAGGCGACAACGGAGATCCGATCGAACAAGATCGAGATCTGGTACACCGACGAGCCGGAGATCCTCGGCTCGCCCAGCCGTTCGCTGGTGGCTCGCAACGGCCTCATTCTCAAGTTCGTTCAGAACGGAAGCTACGGAGTCGTCGCGGAGCGGATCGTGACGGCGTCGTCCGAGGTCGCGGCGATGATGAGCGAACAGCCGCAGCCGTTCGTGCCCGACAACTGGGGAGACGTCGTCGACTCGGCCGAATACCGTGCGCGCGTCACGGCAAGCTACGTCACGACCGTGGATGTGTTCTCGCAGGATCAGGTCAGCTTCGGAAACGAGATCGACAATCCCAAGGATCCGGAGAGCACGGAGACGTTCCACTTCTCCAAGGGAACGATCGTGGCCCGAAAGGTCCTGTTGCCCGAGGTCGATGACGGCACGATGGTCCTGGCCGAATTGGTCGAGCGGTCGAACGGTGACGCTTACGACCGCACCGGCTCTGTCTTCCTGATTCCGACGGATCGGCCGCGGAGCTTCCTCGACGGACTTCGAAACGGAGTCGAGGCTCTTCCAGTCTTCATGGGTCAGGATGGCGAGTACCAGGGGATCGCGGCGACTGGTGACTATCTGCCTCCGCTCGAACTCATTCGCGTCATCACTCCGTTCGGAATCGGCCACTTCAACGATCGGGTCAGCGTGAAGGGACTCGAATGGGAGGACGAAGCTTCGTATGTCATGGACGTGACGGACCTTCTGCCGCGCCTGCAAGGCGAGGTTTGGTTCGGCACGTTCATCGGCAACTACGACAAGGGTGGTCACCACGTCGATCTCCAGCTTCGCTACTACCCGGGAAGCAAGGTCGTGAGCACGGAGCCGCAGGTTCGCCATTGGACGTTGCCGCTCTTCAATACGCTGAATGCGATGGAAATGTCGGGACAAAACTATGGAACGCTCTTCGGAAGCGACTCCCTCACCGTGGAGTTCGAAGTTCCTGAGGGAGTGAAGGACGTACACCTTCGGTACCTGACGACAGGACACGGCGGCTGGGGAGGCGGTGACGAGTTCAACCCCAAGACGAACACGATTCTCCTGGACGGGCAGGTCGTGACCACGTTCATTCCATGGAGAAGCGACTGCGGTACGTTCCGTGAGTTCAATCCTTCCTCGGGCAACTTCTGGAACGGAATCTCTTCATCCGACCTGAGCCGTTCGGGCTGGTGTCCGGGAACCACCGTCAGTCCCGTCATCGTGCCCTTGGACGATCTCTCGCCGGGGCGTCACGTCATTCAGGTTGCCATTCCTCTGGGAGAGCGGTCGGGCAGCAGCTTCAGTTCTTGGAACGTGTCCGGAGTGCTCCTTGGCGAGTTCACGGAATAGAGGCCTTGGTTCGCAGCGCAATCACGGCTCCGAGAAGCAGGACGGGCCAGATCGCGGAAAGCCGTAGCACCCAGCTCATCGGAATCTCCGTCGAGAGCGGCCCCACCCAGAACGAACCGAGGCCGAGGCCGATGAGAAGGCAAGCGGACAGGATAGAGCTGACCTGAGGAAGATGCTCGGGAGCTTCTTCCGAGGCCAGTCCCATGAGTATGGGAAACACAGCGGAACAGGCCAGGCCCGCGAGTCCGTATCCGAAGATGGCGAAAACCCCCGTACCCGTAGTCGTCACGACCGGGAACATCACGGCCATCGCAATGAGGAGAACGGTAACCAACGGGAACGGCTCTACGCGCCGGAGAACGATCACACACGCGAGCCTGCCGGCTGTCATGCACAGCCAAAACGCGGAAAGGGCTCCGGCAGCATCCGGCTCGGACACCGCGCGGTGCTGGGTGAGAAACAGAATGGCCCACGCAGCGAGCGTCGACTCGGCAACGCCATAGAGAAACGCCGTCCCGCCCCGTGACCAGAGTCTTCGCGGCACGTTGCGCCAGGGATCGCTTGCGAGAGATTGCATCTGGTCGAAACCTTCAATCGGTCGCCAACGGGAGATCGCAAGGAGGACACCGGTCAAGCCGGCAAAAAGGATGGGGGCTCCTTCCCAGAAACCTCGCGCATTCCAGGAAGAATAGACGAGCGGTCCACCTGCGGCCCCAAGCCCGAGCGCCGCATGGAGCACGGCCAGTGCTCGACTCCGGTCACGCGGAAAGAGTTTCATCGCGCCGGTGTTCAGAGCGATTCCCATGACCCCAAGGGAAACTCCCATAAGAAGAGCGATCGTCAACAACGCAGGATAGAGCCCAGCAGTGGGAACTCGGGGCAGAGTCGCCAACCCGATCATCGCAACCGCGTTGGCCGCGAATCCGGAGGCCAGCAGCGGATAGATCCCAACTTTGCGAGCGATGGAAGTGCCGATGAAGGAAACCACCGCCCCCACCGCGACCATCGGGACATAGAGAGAGCCGTAGAGCGTCTCGCTGATCCCGAGTTCCTGAGTAAGGACCCGACTCAGGGCCGGAAAACCCACGAAGACGGCTCCCTGCAGTAGTGACGCGATGTAGATCACACCGACGGAGTGGACGCGCGTGCTCATAGGACGCGCATCGTAACAGACCCTGGTCAGGGGCCCGAAAGCCTAGTGGGTCGTATCCACTAGTGGGTGCGACCCACTACGACGAGAGAAGCGTCTGGAGGACCGACTCGAGAAGCAGGAGCATCGTCGGAACCAAAAGAGCGAGGAACACCGACAACCTCATCCCCCATTGCGCCCGTGTTCGGGCGGATTCGCCGACTCGGGCTCTCCATGCACCGAGACTCCACCAACCCGAGGGTGGCAGTTGCGCTTCCTCGCGAGCCTGACGGCACAGGAGGAAGAGGTAGATCGCGAAGCACAGAACCCCCGCCGCGAAGGTGCGCACGACCAGACGCAGCAAGGCAGTGCCTTCCTCCACGCCGTACTTCGGATTTTCCTGAGCGTGCCGCTGCAATTCAGCCAGGTAGGACTCGGTCCAGGAGATTCCGGCCCATCCGACCGGGATGACGACGAGCAAGACGAGGATCAGGGGAAACCAAAACTCTGGATCCCGTCGGTCCCGCAGGATTCTCCAAGCACTGGAATCAGACATACGGGTCTGATCGGCCACGAAGGGTTTCGGCTTTAGCGTTGCGCGGCGGGCTACCCGACCCACAGCCGGGCCTGAGAAACCCGAACCTTCAGTCCTTCCGCTGAAACTGAAACTCAATGCGATTGCCGTCCTCGGACATCTCCGAGACCGTTGCCGTCATTGAGCCCTCCCCCGTCCGTTCATAGACGATCCGTTGAGGAAAGTCGTGCTTCGGGTTCTCGAACACGAACCGGTCACCCTCTGCTTCGACAAGCTTGAACGGGACCGGGTCCGCGTTCTCATCCACCTTGGGAATGTAGAAAACGTCCGACTGCATCTCGACCAATAGGATCTCCTCTCGGAAGACTACTTCGCCCGATGCTTTGGAAGTGCGCGCGCTCTCCCCGACCAGGATCCCGGGAGCCAAACGGTTCCAGGACTCACGCGTGAGGCTCTTCTCTGTTTCGCGATCCCACGCACCGATCAGCCAGGCAAAGTGATCGAGCGGTGACGGCACACGTCGGTAGGAAGCCTCCGCGAACGGATGCCACTCCCCTGCCTTGAGTACGTGGTCGGTGACGTGCATCTCGTTCTCATTGACGAGGTGGTATCGAGTACGTCCTTGCTCCGTGTCCTGCGATCCCCAATTCACTTCGACGACCGAGTCGTCGATGGTGCCGGTCAGCGGAACCTGAACCCCACGTGAATCGAACCATGTTCCGTTCAGGCCATCGTCGGTTTGGTGGTAGAACGCTTCGGCCTGAAGCACGGGGTTCTGAAAGGTGAGGCGAAGAAAGCGGTCGCCCACGGCCGGCTCCCAGTTCATCGAGAACTCGCCCGCCTGCCCGAAGAGTGTTCCTTCACCTTCCCACCGGCCCAGAAACTTCTGCAATGTCACGTCACCCATGAGAGACCCGTCCTTGGGAGACCCATCCGTCGGAGACCCGTCCACCCGGGACCCAGCCAGGGCCGACACCCACCCCGCCACCATCAGCGCCAGTAGCCAAAGTACCCTCCTCATGTCACCCCCTGATCGATCCCCCCGGGCCAGGATGCGGACCGGCAAGATGGACTCATTTAAACGCGGACACACAAGCTCACACAATCGCGGGCGCAGACGCCGCTTAGGCGTTCAAGTTTCCACGGGCCACGACCATGCCCAATGCGACACCGGAAGTATGAATGACGGTGATTCGTTTCGTCACTACACTCTCGCGAGAACTGGTTCCAGTCGGACACGGACTCGGACACGGACACGGACACACCCGGCGTCAAAACGCCACCCCGCCCAAGCGCTACGAAATCGTAGGAGAACCACCTTGGATGCTGCAGTACAGGTTCGGGAGGTCGTCAAAAACTACCGGACGGTGCGCGCTGTAGAACGCCTGAGCTTCGAAGTACGGCCTGGCGAGATCTTTGCTCTCCTTGGCCCCAACGGAGCGGGCAAGACGACGATGGTCCGCATGTTGGTCGGCATCATCCAACCGGATGAGGGAGAGATCACCTTCCCCGCCGGCTCACGCCGCGGTCCGCTCGGATACCTCCCTGAGGAGCGAGGACTCCACCGGGACACTCCGATTCTTCGAACCCTCGAGTACTTCGGAGTTCTGAACGGGCTCGAACGATCGCAGGCCAGGGACACCGCCCTCGCCGGCTTGAAGCGGTTCGGGTTGGACGGTCGCGAGCGGGATCGCGTCGACTCTCTGAGCAAGGGAAACCAACAGAAGATCCAGTTCCTGGCCGCCACGTTGCATCGTCCGTCCGTAGCCGTTCTCGACGAACCGTTCTCCGGACTCGATCCCGTGAACCAGCAGCAGTTTCTAGCGGAGATTCGCCAGCTTCAAAGCGAAGGTTGCACGGTGATTCTGAGCGCGCATCAGATGGACCTGGTCGAGTCGATCGCCGACCGATTGTTGGTGATGGATCACGGCGTATCCGTTCTTCACGGAACGTTGGACGAGATTCGTAGCGCCACCGGAAGCGGGGTTCATCTTCGGCTCAAGGTGGGCGGTGATGCCGCTTCGGCGGCGGAAGCCATCCGGGACTGGGACGGCCTGGAATCCGCCGCGGCGTCCGACACCGACACCCTCGAAGTTCGACTGCGCCGCAACTGTCCCGTCGGCGATGCGCTGCGCGTCTTGGTCGAGCGGACGGAAGTCCAATCCATCGAAACCGCCGAAGAAACACTGCGCGAGATCTTCGTTCGCACAGTGGGCAAGGGAAGTGAACGATGAGCCTCCGCATTGCCCGGGCCGTTGCCCGTTGGGAGTACGAACGCTTCGCCAAGCCGAAGGACCTCTTCATCGGCACCCTCTTCTTTGCCCTCATGTTCGGGGTCTTCGACTTCGCTCGATTCTTCATGGACAAGAAGGAGAGCGAAGAAAAAACCATCGTCGTGGCCGGCGCCGAAACATTGGGTTTCGGAGAAGAACAGTTCCTGGACCGCTTTCGTCTGGAGGCGGCGGGAGACCGCACCCTGGAAACGTTGCAGGCCGCACTTCACGAGAAGAAGATCGATGCCATCCTCGACGTATCCGATTCGCGGACGGCAGAACTTCGTGTTCTTCGCGATCGAGGATGGCACGGCGAGCTGTTGCTGCGCCTGCAAGCGGCGGTGTCGGAGCAGCGGTTGGCGGAAAGTGATCTCGATCCGGCACAACTCGCCGCGTTGCTCCAGCCGATGGAAGTGTCTGTGGTCCATCAAAGCGCCGCCGAGTCGGGAGGAAGGGCCGGTTCGCTCACGGTGTTGATCGTAGTTGGCACCATGCTGCTCGCGCTCTTCATCGGATTCAGCTACGTCTTCGTGGCCATCACCGGTGAGAAGACGCAGAAGGTGACCGAGTCGATCCTGGCTGCGATCACGCCCCAGGAGTGGATCGACGGGAAGATTCTCGGCCTGATCGGAGTGATCTTCGCGAATCTCGTTTGCTACGGTCTGGGCTATCTGCTCGCCAAGGCCGTGGGCGCCGCGTTCTTCGACCGTCCGTTTGCCCTGCCGTCCGGAATCGAGGACCCCGTCTCGATGATGTGGGTCGTGCTCTTCTCACTGTTCGGGTTTGGGTTTTGGCTCACCCTCTTCTCCTTGGTCGCGGCCACCATCTCCGATCCGAACACCAGCAGTCGCAGCTCGATGATGATGCTTCCGTTTCTTCCGCTCGGTCTTCTGTTGGTCGGGATGGATCACCCGGACACGCTTTGGATGCGCGTGCTCGCGTTGATTCCCGGTCTCTCTCCTACAGCCATGCCGATTCGTCTACTCCGCGGCGAGCCGCATTGGATGGAGGTCATCCTGTCGTTGTTGCTCCTGGCCCTCGTTACGGCGATGTTCCGTCGTGCCGCTGGAAAGGTGTTCGGAGTCAGCATGCTGATGACCGGGAAGGAGCCCAGCTTCCGCGAGGTGTGGCGCTGGGCGAGAAGCTAGAGTATCGGCGTGCTTCAACTTAGCCAGGTTCATCCCATCCTTTGAGAGGCACCGCCTTGACGACCAATCACGACGCAGCTGAAAGTGCGCTACTCTGAAGCATCACCTTCACGCGTCGCACTCCTCTCAACGTCGCTGGAGTTTTCCACAACCAGACTTCCTGGGAGGACCCGATGATTCAGTTTTTCGTTCCCCCGCCCGCCACGACTTCGTCCACTTGCCTGAAGGCGTTTTTCCTGTCGAGTCTCCTCTGCCTGGGGCTTGCCGGCACCTCGACGGCAACCTGGCCAGAGGACGGAATCACTCTTACACCGAGCAACGGTGAGGTCAGAGAAAGGACGAGTTGCCCGGATGGCTCCGGCGGCGTGCTCGTCTTCTGGCGTGACATCTCTTCGTCCTCGTTCCGCGCGGCCCGTGTATCCGCGACGGGGATCGTCGATCCCAGCTGGCCAGCCGGCGGCTTGCAGGGCCCGGCGTTCTCGGGATCGGACATGGCAGTGCTGGCCGATGGGAGCGGGGGAGCGTTCATTGCCTGGGAGACCGACAACACGATCCTGGCTCTTCACGTGCTTTCAGACGGCACTTTCGACCCGTCGTGGTCCCCAGATGGAGAGACTCTCGTCTCGTCGTCCAATCAACTGCGGTCGCAGCAACTGGTCGCCGACGGATCGGGCGGATTCCTCCTTACATGGCTGGACCTCGGCGAAGCGCCGGTCGGCGAGGCCGTCATCCATGTCTTGCGGTTTTCCGGCGGTGGCGTAGCCGACCCGGGTTGGCCGGTCGCCGGAACCCCCGTGCCGGGCATCCCGAACGCAGACCAGCACTCCATGGGCGTCATCAGCGATCTCGCCGGTGGCGTCGTTCTCGGTTGGGTGGAAGACGACACCGTTCTCGCTCAGCGTATCCTTTCGACCGGCGTGACCGATCCCGCATGGCCCGCGAACGGCAGGGTCATCAGCGCTTCGTCTGGTTGGAAGTACTCTCCCCAAGTCGTGAGCGACGGATCAGGAGGGGCGATCCTTGCCTGGATGGACGGACGGGATGATCCTTCGAACACGGTCTACGACGTGTACGTGAGCCAAGTCTCCGTCTCGGGAGTCGTGAGTCCATCCGTTCCCGCGAACGGCGCGGCCGTGTCGACCCTAGCCGACGTCACGGTGGCGGGTGGAAGTTGGGGTTCGTTGACGAGCGACAACGCGGGTGGGGCGTTCCTGTGTTGGAGGGACCATCGCGGCGCGGACGTGGACATCTACGCGCACCACATCCTCGGTTCCGGACTCCCGGATCCGTCATGGATCTCCGAAGGCACAGCCGTTTCGACGGCCGAGTACAACCAAGCCGGGCCTCGAGTCCACGCGGACGCGGAGGGAGGATGTGTGCTCGTTTGGTCCGATACGTCCCTCCAGATTGTCACCGCTCTCCGCCTGGACGGGGCGGGTAATCCTGAGGACGGTTGGCCCGTCGATGGAAGCCAATTCTGGGACGGCATGTCTCCCTCTCTCCACGACGACGGAATCGGTGGAGTCATCGTCGTGTTCACGCGCTTCAATGGTCCCTTCTCCATGGTCCGCCTTGGCCGCATTGACCTCGATGCCACAACTTCGGTCCCTGGCGTTCCTGGAGAAAACCTCGATCTAACTGCCTACACGTCTCCCAACCCGACTTCAGGACCATTGACTCTCTTCTACCAGGCTGCGACAAGTCAGGATGTCCGGATGGAGATCTCGGACGCAGCGGGCAGGACGGTCCGCCGCTCCATCGTTGGGTCTCGCAACGCCGGCGAACACAAGATCCAGTGGGATGGGTTGGATGAAGCCGGAAAGGAGGTACGTTCCGGCGTGTACTTCTACCGCATCACGACCGGAGATGCCTCGGCTTCAGGATCGTTCGTGGTCACTCGTTGACCCTAGCCCGCTGAGAATAGGAAATCCGGGCGCTGGACCGTTCTTCCTCGACTACGCAGGCGAACTGGGATCACCTTCATCTGTCACTGGGCCGACAGATGAAGGTGAGTCTGTATGTGGGCACCCTCTGATGGCGACTGGACAAGACAGGCCGCCGCGTCGTGGTGGAAGCTACACGGTTCGGACCCTGCGTGACCGCGACATGCTCCGTGCATCAATAGTGATATCCTGCCCCACGATCCGCGACGCCCGGCGTCTCCCATTGGGTTTCTCGGAAAGGACGCAACCCGGGTCACCCTGTTCTGCTGAAAACAGCCCGTGCGGCAGTCGGATCGGTGCTCTTGGAAGAGAACTGTGATCCCGCGGAAGTCGCGGAGCCGACGGCAGAAATGGGCATCACCGTGAGTCTGTTTCCAAACCCGACCCGGAACACGATTCAGGTTCGCTTCTCCACGCTCGAGTCCGCTCCTGTCCAAGTACGAGTGCTCGATGTCGCCGGGCGAACCGTCAACGCGAAGGACTTGGGCTTCCTGGATTCGGGCGCCCACAATCTCGACTTTGCTCTCTCGACCTCCGTCTCCAGCCTGGGTTCGGGAATCTACTGGTTGGAGGCGCAGATCGGGGCGCGAACCACTCGGGAGAAGTTCGTGGTTCTGAGGTAGGCAACCAGCAACTCTGATGGCCGACCTGGCCGGCGGGGTCTACTTCTATCGTCCGACAATCCGAACGAGGGACTCGAAGTAGTGATGCTCAAAAAACGCTGATCGAGCTTCGCCTTCCCCAACGAAGCTCGATCTAGCGTCACTCGAAGGAGCCAAACGTCACGAAGTCTCCTTCAAGATCCCGGGACCCGCTAACGCACCCGGATCAGCTTCCGAACTTGCTCCAGTCCGGAAGCCGTCGCCCGAACGTGGTAGACACCACCAGGCAGCTGAACGCCCCACTCATCCCGGCCGTCCCAACTGACCGTGTGGATACCTGCAGCCTGATACCCGCTCAGCAATGTCCGCACCTTCCTACCAGTGACATCATGGATCGACATCATGACCGCTCCATCCACGGGCAACTGCAGGTCGATCGAAGCCGCCGAAGAAGAAGGATTCGGAGCCGGCACCCCAAGCTGAATGGTCGGTTCGATATCGAAGTTCCCGTTCCACGGCATGCGATACGCATAGTTGGGGATGCCCGCAGGTGGCGGCATCGTTCCCGCGGGCACGACGCGGCACGCGTTGATCTTCCGCGCCACCATCTTCGCCGTGACGTCGTTCGTGGGATCGCCGTCCAAGATCGCGTCGGCAATGAACGTGATCGCCTCGGAGGCCGTGTGTCCGTCGTCGCTGATCACTGTCGTCATACCAATTCGATTCGAGGCGGCATTGAGCAGCAGGGCGAGGAAGTGCTTCTTCGCCTTCTCAAGCTGTGTGGCCTGACGAAGGCGCAGGGTTCCATCCATGGCAGCGAGGTCCATCGGCATAGGCCCCGCCTCCGTCATCATGAAGGTCACGCCCTCGATATCGATCGGGTCGAAACTGAAGTCATAGAAGTGGTCGTAGATCTCAAGCGCATAGTCCAGAAGTTCTTGCTCCGACACCTGTGTCCCTCCCGGGAGGCCTTTGACGTGCTTCTTGACGTTGCGCTTCCAGTACGCTTTCGTCCGCGTGTTCCATGGCGTAGAGGCACAAACCAGGGTGACGTCTTCGACCGCATTGGAGTGCAAGTCGATCTCAACCGGATCGACACCTTCGTAGCCCAACGGCGTAACTACGAGGAGATCGTAGATTCCTCTCGCAACGTCCATGAAGGCGAACGAACCGCTTCCATCGGTCGTCGCCTCGGCAATCAAGTCGTCGGATGCGTCGAACAACATGACCTCGATTCCGTGGACCAGCCCTTCCGAGCAATCTGGGAGAACCATACCGGAGAGATCCACGAGCTGCGGAGCCTGCGGCACCTGCACGTAGATCCCACCCGTCCAACGCGTGTGTAACGCGATGTCCAGCTCTCCCCCCGGGGCGAAGTCGGCGATGCACGGCGCGCCGGGAGCGCCGGCTCCCGCGAAGCTGAAACTCTCCACAGCCGAAGCAGAGAACGTGCCGTCGCCGAATCCCAGCAGGACGTAGGTCGTACTCGGCCCGCCGTAGTCGGAAATCACGAGGTCGTCATTGCCATCTTCGTCGACGTCCCCGATGTCGAATCCCGCCGGAGTCGCCCAACCGGACGGCTGATGGTTCATCACCTGGAATGCGGTTCCGTTGCCGGACGTGTCTAGGAGAACCGAGTAACCACCGCTGTTATTGCTGGTCGCGACCAGATCCATATCGCCGTCGTTGTCGATGTCTGCAGCATCCAGAGCGGCCCCGCCGTAGAGCAGACCCGTGATTTCGACCGCCGGGAATGCTGGATCCGAGAAGCCGCCCGATCCGTCGTTGCGGAGAAGGGTCACCTTCTGCTGCTCTCCACTGAGAACCGCAACATCAGGTCCGTTGATGCCGTCGAAGTCATGGATCACCATGTGACGCGCCTGCGGCCGGTCACCGACGGCATAATCTCCCACGTAGGTAAATGAACCTGCTCCGTCGGCGTCATTTCGGTAGATCCTGACCTTCGAGTCCCCAGTCGTCGAGTTGATGATGGCAAGATCACTCCAACCATCACCGTCGAAGTCTCCCGAACGAATCCCGTTATTCGTGGGACTGGTAAAGACGGGCACGGCGGGGGCATAGAACGTTCCGTCCCCGTTGCCTAGACGAACCGAGACATTGAACGGAGCTTGGTTCGATGTCGCGATGTCGATGACCCCGTCACCGTTGAAGTCGGCGGCGGCAATGGACACGACCGGCCCATCGACATTTGTCAGAATCTCAGCACCGAATCCGCCAAGACCATCATTGATGTGGACCGAAACCTGACTGTCGTAGCGACGGGCTGCCATCAAGTCGGGGACACCGTCTCCGTTGATGTCCTCGCAGGTCAAGGCCAGGATCTGTTGCGTCGCCACCGGATAGAACGCCGCCGGCGTCGCAAAGTAGGAACTCTGAGCAAAGACGATCGCGGGACAACTCGCGACCAAACCGGCCGAGCAGAGGTTTTGGAGCATTCGCTTGAGCATTGGGTTCCTCCCCTTTGGAACGGCGAAAGCCGCCGTCGAAAGAATCTCAGGTGCGACTCGGTCATCGACCAACTCGTCGATCTAGACCGACAAGCTTCCGATCTACTGACAGAGCCCACGAGCGGGGCGAAACCGGACAAAGATTCTTTGGGGAGGCTGACTTTCTTACGGGTCGTAGGGAAGCAAGGTCCATCCAGTGTCACCAAGAACGCCGACGGAACTTGCCAAGCGCACCAGCTCCTCCTCGATTCCTGACGCTGAGAATCCTGACTGTTCTGCGAGTTCACGGTATGAGTCCGGCATGACAGCGCCTTTGCAAGCCACTGGGCGGAGCCCGTTCATCTCAATTCGGTATTCCACCGCCCGCGCGGCGTCATACCCATGACATGAGACTCGTAGAACGCCCGGGCCGTCCCACCGAGCAGAAAGGGCTTTGGACGTTTTTTGGTTCGTGAATTCGTCGACGTCGAAGGAAATTCCGAGCTGGACTCCACCGACTGCGCCGAATGTCTCTATCGCCTCGTCCACTTCGGCGAGGCTCCTAGGTGCGGTTTGTCTCGCCATCTCCTCGACATTCATACAAATCATTACCGATCGGCCGCCCGGCTTCGTGTCCATGCCAACTTGGGGTACGGAGTCATGAAAGCCAAAGCCGAGCATCTCGTCGGTCCCGTCTCCATCGATGTCCATCCGCGAGAAGAACTCGATATGGGCGTGGGCGTGAACTGCGTGGCGGGGTACCAAACCGCCGGACTCGTAGGTCATCACCTGCATGAGTGTGAACGGACCGTCCACAGACCTCGAAGGGACGAAGTACGCCGTGTTTCCGTCATTCAGTTCAATTCGGTGGAGCGCATGCCACTGAACGTCAGATGGGACGCCGTCAGAGTCGGCGAAGGGCTGAGTGGAAACCCGACGCTCTCGCAGCTTCCCCCTCCAGTCGAAGAGGAGCAGCAGTGAGTGATCTTTGTCCTCATTCCCAGCCACCGTGATCACCTGGCGAAACAGCCCGAAGGGGCGGGGAGGAACGACGGTATCGACCGCTTGCGGCTGGCTGTTCACGACCCAAGGAAACGGGCGGGAGAAGCCCTTCACTTCGGGATTCCAGAACGGGAACCTGTTTATGAGATGGAGCTGGTTGCCTTGCCACTGCGCGTCGTACGGAGAAAGCAGGAAGAGCGTCGCAATTGCGATCATCCCCAGCACCGCAAAGGCGGTGACTATGATCACGACTACACTCGACCGTCCGCTCTTGGATCCGACAACGGACACATCGTCCCTGGCTGCCGCGATGGACTCGAGCCGGGCGACAACGTCTGCCATCCGCGGTCTTCGTGAGGGCAACTCCTCCCAGCAGTCGCCGAGCAACGCTGCAAACTCTGCGCGATACCTATCCGGTAGCTTGGAGAGGGGTGACCCCGCCTCCAACGGGCCGTTCGCGTGAGCGTAGGATCGCCCACCATCGACGGGCCCAACCAACGACTCGTAGAGAACGCAGCCGAATGCCCAAACATCTGTCTTGGCTGATACCTCTTGACCACGAAGTTGCTCGGGACTCATGTAGCGAAAGGTCCCGACAACTGCGCCTCGTGAAGTCGCGGACCGCGGTCGCAGTGATTGAGCATCCGGAATTGATGGATTCGCCGGATCGTCCCTGGACTCTTCCACTGACGAGAGGCCAGGCCTCCACCTTTGGGCAATTCCGAAGTCGAGGACCTTGGTCTGGTCATGCTCGTCGAGCATGATGTTCTCGGGCTTGAGATCTCGATGAACGACTCCCGCGGAGTGCGCATAAACGAGAGCCTTGCCGATCCGGATCGCATGCACGAGCGCAATGTCTTCATCCCAAGCCTTGCGCTGGAAGATCGACGCGAGCGTCTCACCTTCGACGAACTCCATGACAAGAAATGGAACGAGGATTTCGGTCCTTTCGTCCGTTGCGTCCAGAACGATGTGCTCGAGATCCTGAACCGCCGCGATGCCCGGGTGAGACAGCTGCGCAATCGTCCTACCCTCACGACGAGCCGCATCCAGCGTGGCCTCGTCGGTTCCGTACAATTCGAGATAGAACTTGAGGGCGACACGATTGCCAAGTTTCTCTCGCGTTGCTTTGTAGACTTCGCTCGTTGCTCCGCTTCCGACCAACGCCAGATCCTGATAACCCGCGATGTCGGTCGGAATCTCGAGCCGAGGCCGGGAAGCTCCACCTACATCGGTTCGGTCATCAACGGAGGGAAGACCGTCCGGCCAGGGCAACGACTCGCATTGCAATTGCTTGAGCACGGCGATCGCGATGCTGCGATTGGGCGCAAGCTGCTGCACGACCCTGACCTGCTCCGCCGGCGGAAGGTCATAGGTCGCGCAGAAGATTTCGTACTGCGCCTCGAGGCGCTCGGCTGCCGTCATCGAGATTGTCCGCGTCTAGTGGACAGGCTCTCCGTCGCCCTCCGCAGTCGGAGGATCTGACGACGGATCCTCATCAACATCATCCATTGCATCGAGGACCTGCTGAAATCCATCGTCGTCCGGCGAATCCCCAAGCTCATTGACGAGCCAAGACTTCGCGAAGTGCCAGTCCCGTTGGAGGGTTTTGGTCGACACACCGAGATACTCCGCAGCTTCCCTCCGACTCATCCCGACCAAGATGACCAGTTCCACATACCGGGCAAGGCGCTCGCCCAGATTGCACGTGGTCTCGAGGCGTTCCAGTGCGTCAACGAACCTTGCGGGGAGGACAATGTCAATACGGTCCAATGTACGATCACTCGGCGACCGACCCGTCTGTGGAAGACTTGCGTTCTCCTGAGCGCGATACCGCCTATTGCGTTTGCTCGCGTAGTCCCGAAGAAATCCCTTCATCCGCATCACCATGAGGCCCATGAAGTGGTTGCGGTCGTTGACGGATAGGTTTCGGGCACGGGCCAGTTTCCAATAGGCCTCGTGCAGTAGGTCGGTAGGTTGGACGGTGTGGCCCGCCCGTTCGTGCGCCATCAGCCCACGGGCCCGGGATTGGAGTTCGAGCCGGCACAGCACAAAGAGCTGGTCGAAGCGCGACCGGCGACGGAAGAAGATGAAGCTCCCGTTGCCGTTGTCACGTCCGCTTGGATTGTTCCGCATGAATCACCCCCGTGTTTCTTGGATTTTCTCGTGTTCCCGTGTCCGGTTTCGCGGTCGAGAACGGCTCCATACACGAAGACCACCCTGCGGGCAGCGTTTCCTGGTCAGATGATGCCCAAGAGACTATGCCGGGGGTGGCCTTCTGTGCAAGTAGTCAAGCTGGGCAAAGAAGACCAATCCAAACAGGGAGAGACGCAGCTGCCAAGGTGGCCACCGGACCCGATGGCGAAGGTCGCACCAAGGGGAACGCATTCAAATGAGAGTAGAGTCGATCTTCAGGCCCATAGTTACTTTCATCATGTTTCTATGTGCTGGCTGCGCTACTCACGTCGTCGAACTCAGCGTTAGCGTCGGATCTCTTGAGGACCGTAGCAGCGGATACTTCGCCTACTATACAGGTCTCATACAGTCCCAGGAGAAACCATGGTTGCTGAAAGCGACGAATGCGGCAATAACGCGCGTCCGGATGACTGCCGCGGACCAGCCGTTCTACCCCTCGATTGCCTATGATCCGGAGCGCGTGTATGTACGTCCGGTTAGCCTGGGTGACTTGGATACCATTCCAAGGACCGAGTTCGATCGAGGCGAGTATCTAGAGATCGGCTACTTCATGAAACGCATCGGCCACGGGTGGGACGCCAACCTTCTAGTTGGGGCGGACCGAGTCATGGGGCCATCGGACGGTATCTCCTGGTGCGGACCTACTGATGAGCTGATTGAGCGGCTTCCCTCCCTGGTCGAAGAGTTCCGATCCGTCGCAGCCAGGTTCGGTGCCGAGGGCGTGGTCGACTTCGCCATCTACAAGTCACCTGAGGCCACCGCTTACGGGGGTGCTGGCGTGTTCGCAACCGCCCGAGTCATCGTCCGCGCGGGCGAACCGAAATCGAGTAGGACCGCGCACCCGCAGTGATATCCTACTCTGCGACGGCCGGCCGCCGCAGACTTGCCGTGGTTCTTCGAAACCCGCGTTTGAAGTTCTCCAACCTTGGAATCTGTGTCAGGTGAATGACTCTTCGGACGTGACCAAACTCCTGCATGGGGCCACTGCGGGAGACCCCAGGGCCACGGAGCGCCTCCTTCCACTCGTCTACGACGAGCTGCGGCGTCTGGCCGACTCCTACCTGCGAAACGAGTCGGCGGGGGCCACGCTGCAGGCGACGGCCCTCGTCCACGAGGCCTACCTGCGTCTGGTCGGAATCGACCGCATGGACTTCAAGAGCCGCGGTCACTTCTTCGCAGTCGCCGCGACCGCCATCCGTCGCATCCTCGTGGAACGGGCCCGGCGGCGAAGCGCGGCCAAGCGCGGCGGGGGCGAACCGTCCGCCGAGATCGAACTGGCCGAGCGCATCGGGATCGACCCCGTCAAAACGGACATCCTGGCATTGAACGAAGCTCTCGATCAGCTGGCCGCGGCGGCCCCGGACAAGGCGCGGATCGTGGAGCTGAGATTCTTCGCCGGTCTCAGCACGGAGGAGACGGCAGCCGTTCTGGGGGTCACTCCCCGGACTGTCGAGCGCCATTGGAGATTCGGCCGGGCCTGGCTCTACGACGCGATGACCCATTGAGGATGAGGACGCCGCATCAGAATCAGGGTAGCGGCGTCACATCCAGAACCACCTCCATCGACCCGCTCGAGGACTCGGTGCCCGAGGTCGTGCATCCCGTACAGCCGTCGAACCAACGAATCTGGCCCCCGTTGTAGTGGTACAAATCGAAGGTGTGTCGACCCGGCTCCAGCGTCCCGGACTCAGCGATGGAGCCGCAGGGGTCCTCATCGTTGTCGCACTCAAGGATGTCATCCTCCGGCCCTTCCAGGTCGACCTCGTAACCGGCCGAGCTGGATGAACCGCTCAGGTTGAAGGTCGCCCCGTCTCCCCACACGATGAATTCCACACCCACATCGACGACAGCCTCGGCCTGAGTCTGATACGAAAGGATGTCAAAGTTGGGATCGCTCAGCGTGATGCTCCCACTGGAAAGAGAGGACAGACTGAACCGGGTGCGTTGGGTTCCGGCTCCGAGTTCGACCTCCGAGCGAACCTGAGTGTCGGCCGTGCCGGAAACGAGGATTCCAACTCGGCTACCACTTCCTACCTTGGACACAGCCGAATCGATGAGTTCGGTCCCTTCGCCCTGAACGAAGGCGTACTCCTGGATGAAGCGATCGCCCGGAACGCCCTTCTCCCGGTTGTAGGTGGCAAAGACAGAGGCATCGAAGTAGACGGTTCGTTCCACGAGCTCGATCTCATTGCGTCGCCGGGCAACTCGCTCGGCGTAGGCTTCCCCGTCACCGGACTCCGCCCAGGCCCCGACCACCATGTCGTTCCTGTCATCTCCAAAGGTGATCGTGGTTCGGAAGATGCCCGAAGCGTCCGTCTTTCCCTCGCGGGGAAACGCTTCGACCCCGTCGTTTTCGAAAGAGATTTCCACCCCCGCCTCATACACGACGTTCCCGCCCGGCTCACGATACCCCGCGGTCACCGTAACCTCGACCTGCTCTCCTGCGGAAACCCGTTGGGGGACGCCGTCGATCTGGATGAAGACTCCACTGGGATCGGCGCAGCCGTTGAGCAGAATGTCCCGAGCTTCCGAACTTCCGAGATACAGGTCCGAGTACGCGTAGTAGCAAAGGACCTGCAGGTCACTGACCTGCGTTTCGTCGAAGTCCATGGACTGCCCATCGATGGTGACGCTGATCTGCTCCCACCGGGGCGGAACGTTGGCATCCAGATCGAAGTGGGACTGGGTATCTCCAACAATGTCGTCTCCGTTGAGGTCGAAGCGTAGATCGGCCGCGCCGGGAGTCTGTCCGCTAAGCTGTTCGATTCGGCTGACGAAGACACGCAGGTCCTTTTCGTCGAAGATGCCGTTGGGTTCGTCGATGTTGGGATAGGCGTCCAGATCTCCGGTGACGTCGAGCATCAACTCGCGGACGACGGGATCCACGAGATTGGGATCGAGCGAGAGAACGGCTGCATACGCATCGATGGATCCGTAGCTTCGGGCCCTTTCGTAGCCCAACTCGATGGCGCTTCGGATCTCGGCCAGCGTTCGCGTCGGCGCCAGATTCCAGAGGTAGGCTGCAAGTCCTCCGACCAAAGCCGAGGCGGGGCCGGTTCCGGTGTAGGCCGCATCGGTCCCGTCACAGAGATCCGGGTTGATACCGGAGCCCGGGTCGACCAGTTCACAGGGGCCGGCAATCTTCTCTCCCGGAGCCACGACGTGGGGACGAAGGGAACTGGTTGGAAGGTCTCCGCCCTCACCGCTCGCTCCGACAATGAGAACGTTGCGGAGGGGCCCGGTCTCGAGGTCGAGTCCCAGTCCCAAGGTCTCCTCGAAGAGCAGGAACTCCTCGCGGTCCGCCGGCGTCGGATTGTGCAGGTCCAGATAGTCGACGAGCTCCGTATAGCTGGCAGCCAGGTTCCATGGCGACGTCGTGGCGCTCGCCTCGTAGCCCGCACGGAGTCCGGTGTCGCCCGCGGCGGAAACGTGAAAGACGTTGTCCTCGAGCCGTAGACTTCGAATCGTCCACTTCCACTCCACGGCAAGCATGGCGCTGTAGAAGGGAATGGGAGATGTCGGGTCGTAGGAGAATCCAACGGGCGTGACCAGGACCTGCTTCCCGCTCTCACGGTAGAGTTGAGTTCCGATCTCCCGGATCGCCTCGCTCATGTCGAGGTTCCCGATGGCGATCCCGAGAATCTCCGCGTCCGGATAGACACCGACCAGCGGCGAACCTTCCCAGCCGGCACCGATGACGCCCGCATGGTGGAATCCGCGATTCCCTATGTAGAAGGTGGCATCGGGACTGGTTTCATCGGAGAAACCACTCGCTCCCTCCACGTCCCAATCCAACCCCGGCACATCCGGGTGGCTGGGAGGATTGCTGAAGAGGTCGGCCAGTACGACGCGAATCTCGTCGCTCAGCATGGGTCGCGTCTTCCAAGTCTGCACCAGGGTCATGAGATCCAGATGGGGATAGGGCGTCTCTGCGGTGGGGCTCCAACCGACCGGCACGTTCAGGGACGGATTCCCTCCGATCCCGCCGTCGGGGTCGTGAAGCAGCCCGGGGACGGCAACTCCGGACTCCGCGCCGAAACGAATCCCGGGGGTGGCGAAGAGAAACGCGTCCGACTGTGCCAACGCCGCCGCCTTGGCCTGCGCATTCTCCTCCGTGTCCTGGGACGAAACGACAAGGATCACTGTCGGGTTGCCCGCCCCCATGCTCACGATGGCGGCATCTTCCGCTTCGAGAGCGGCGTTCACCTCAGCCACCGTCGCGTCCGGATGGATGACGGCCCGAATCCGGGTCTTTAGGCGCCCGCCTTCGATATCGGCGGGCGAAACGGGCGTCGCCTGCAGGGAGACGACGGCCTCGACGGCGCGGTCTGCCGCCTCGCCTGGAAGAAGCATCCCGTCCGGATCGGGTGGAAGGAACTCGGGAGCGTCGGTTCCGCCCGACGGAGCCATGGCGCGCTCTCCGCAACCCAGGCCCGAAGCCAGAAGAGGTAAAAGGACATACAGAAGCAGCCGACGCATGGGAGCCATCCTCCAAAAAGGGTTCTTTCCAAGTACGGCGCAGGACGGAGCCATCGCTCGACAGCTTTTTTTCGGTACTCTCCCCGGGTGACCGACGACCGCTTCTATGAATGGTTCGACCGCGCGCTGGATCTCGATCCCGAGCGGCGCCAGGCATTCCTCGACGAGTCCTGTCCCGACCCGGAGGTTCGGCAGCGGGTCCAGGCCCTCCTTGCGGCGGACGACCAGGCCGGGGACTTCCTCCATCCCGTCGGCGAGACGCCGTCAACCGATCCAATGGTCGGCGCGAACGTCGGCGCGTACCGGATCGAGCGCCGCATCGGTTCCGGGGGCATGGCAGATGTCTATCTAGCCCGCCGGGCGGACGGCGCCTTCGACAGGGACGTCGCCCTCAAGCTCGTCCGTTCCGGCCTGGCTACGGAATCGCTGCTTCGTCGCTTCGAGATCGAACGGAAGATCCTCGCCGGCCTGCAGCACCCCCACATCGCCCAGCTCCTCGACGGAGGAGTCACGACCGAGGGCCGTCCCTATCTGGTCATGGAGTACGTCGACGGAGAGCCGATCGATGCCTACTGTGCCCGAGTCGACTTGGAAGTCGACAAACGGCTTCAGTTGTTCCTCGACGTTTGCGAAGCGGTTCAGTTCGCCCACCGAAACCTGATCGTTCACCGGGACCTGAAGCCGAGCAACATCCTCATCGACGCAGACGGGAACGCCAAGCTGCTCGACTTCGGAATCGCCAAGGTGCTGGAGTCCGACGGAAGCAGCGATCTCACCCTGACCCAGGACCGGATGCTCACCCCGCGATACGCCAGCCCGGAGCAGGTTTCCGGAGAGCCCGTGACCACGGTCAGTGATGTCTACACCCTCGGCGTCGTCCTTTACGAACTACTTACCGGGACGTCTCCCTACCAGCTGACGACGACCACGCCTGGTGAAATCGCACGGGCCGTGACAACGGAAGAACCGAAGCGCCCCAGTCGCGCAGTCCAGGAAAGTCCTTCGGCTCCGCATGCGCGTGAACTGGAGGGGGATCTGGATACGATCGTGCTGAAGGCTCTGCGCAAAGAGCCGGGGCGACGGTACGATTCCGTCGATCGGTTCGCCGAAGACATTCGTCGGTGTCTGGCCGGCCTCCCGATCTCGGCAAGACCCGACACCCTCCGCTACCGGGCCGGAAAGTTCGTTCGGAGAAACCGACTCCCGGTGGCCTTGGCCGCTTCCCTGGTCGTGCTCCTCGTGGGTGCAACCGCGATGACGACGTTCCTGTACTTGGAGGCCCGTCGGGCGCAAGACGATGCGGAGGCGGCGCTGGTTGACGCACGCGAGCAACGGGCCACGGCCGAGGACGTCTCCCAGTTTCTACAGGGAGTTTTCGCATCGATCGATCCGGCCGAACGACAGTCCAAGGACCCCCTGACCGTGGAAGAGCTGCTCTCTGAAGCTGGAGAGCGCATCCGGAACGAACTCGGCGACCGCCCGCAGGTGGCCTCCGCCCTCTACCGCACCTTGGGTGAATCGCGTCGTCAACTGGCCGACTATGAAACGGCCGTGGCTGACCTCGAGCGCGCGCTGGCAATCGCGGAGGAGTCGGGACTCGACGCCGAACGCGTCCGGACCCTGATCGCTCTGGGCCGTACGCGAGCGTTGCAGGGCGATCTCGAGAGAGCTTCCTCAGACTTGGAACAGGCTGTCGAGGGAGCGGAGCAACTTCATGGAGATGCAGATTCTCCGGGCATCGACGTCTCGGACTTGCTGCGTCTCCGCGCAGATGCCCACCGTGCACTGGGGAGTTCACTCGCCGAGAGAGGAGAGCATGACGCTGCACTTCGGCACCTCGAGGAGACGGTGCGACTCCGGAGAACCGACGATTCCATCGACTCTGAAGCCTTGGCTCACGACCTGACCGAACTGGGTCTCCTCCAAATGCGGCGCGGAAACAACGCGGAGGCGGAACTCTTCCTCGTCGAGTCCCGCGATCTTCTTCTTACGACGTTCGGTGAAGAGCACTCCAAAGTGGGACAGGCTCGAAACAGCCTCGGCTACCTGCTGATGGATGAGGCGCGGTACGACGAAGCGCGTCCTCAACTGGAGGCCGCCGTCGATGTCCTGAGCCGGGTCTATCCAGAAGACCATCCAAACCTGCTCGCCGCGCGGAGCAATCTCTCCCGTTGCTACCAGGCGGCCGGCGACCTGGAGAAAGCCGAGGCCATCGCGATCGACATCGCGGACACATTCCGCCGGACTGCGGGAGACAGCCATCAGAACACCGGACACGCCGTGCACAATCTCGGGTTCATGGTGTTGGAGCGCAAGGACGCAGCCCGCGCCGCCCGGCTCTTCGCAGAAGCGACGGCGATCTATGAGCGCGCCCTCTCCCCCGAACATCCCTACACGGCGGTGGCCCAGTTCAATCATGCCCGCGCTCTCCGAGCGGCCGGCGACCTGGAAACGGCAGAGCTGGTTTGTCGGCAGTCTCTCGCAACCCGTCGACGGGTGCTTCGGGAGAATCATCCCGACATCGCGCGGTCGGCAACGCTCCTCGGAGAGCTACTCCTCGAACGCGGCGACGACGAGGCAGAGTCGGTGTTGCGGGAATCCGTGGACGTGCGGCGCGCTTCGCTGGGAGAACGTCATCCGGAGACGGCGTGGGCGGAGGTACTGCTGGGCCAGAGTCTTCTTCAGGGAAGCCGACGGGAAGAGGCCGCCCTCATGGTCGAGCGGGCCGTTGCGGTCCTGGACTCGGTCTACGGATCCGACGCGGGTCGGACAACGCGAGCCGCTGAGATCTTGTCGCAGCTGCGAGCCCAGGCGAGATAGCCGGACACCCAAACCACAGTTACGCGGACTTCTCTTCCGGAACCGGATCAAGATACGGCGCAAACCCCGGATAGATCTCTTCGATCGGATGATCCGTGAACTGTCCTCTCCGGAACAGGAACCACCCGATCCCGCGCAGATACCAGAAGGGAATCGAACGCACGTGGTCCATCTGACGCCGCATTGCCCCGAGTAGGATGGACTCGAACGAGCCCTCCCCGGGTCCGTTCGGCGGACCGAACCTTTCATCCATGAATGGCCGGGCGGTTTCGTGCCGATCGAGCAGTGTGTCGAGATCGGCTCCGTGGAACGTCTGCAGATATGTCCCGGGTGCGGCGGGAAGCGTGAACGCGTCTTTCGTACTGCCGGTGGTGAGTCCGCGCTCCGGCGCGTAGATCGTGATGAGGTCGTAGTGCGTCTGACCCCCGACCTGGTATTGGCACAGGTAGTCGTGATCTTCGGGTTTGACCCAAACGAACACGCTGGTCGAGGTCTCTTCCAACCGGTAGGCGCCGTGAAAGCTGAATCCCTGATGCAGGGCCCAGCCGGCTACTTCCTCGGCCTCCTCCCATTCGTCGGTCCGTTCGTCGCGGGAAAGCTTAGGGAGCTCCAGCCCGATCCTACTGAGTCTCGAAACGGTGTCGTAGATCGCGAATCCGACGAGGATCAAGGCGACGAAGCAGGCGGCGAGCATCCAGAACCAAACAGACATTCGAAGACTCCCGGACAGAGCGATCTTGGTGTTCCGCAGATTGCGGCAAGTTCTTCCGGGGAGTTATCGGCAGGGTCGCGTCCAATCCTGAGCGGTGCGGCGTACGGTCACCCCTCAGTCATCCGGCTGCTAGCTTGCGTTCCAGCCGGCAAACTTCTCGTGGATCCGCTTCGCCCTGTTTCGAATGTCGTCGTAGCGCCCGTCCGCGATCTCCTGCGGCGGAAAGAGAGAGCTGACGAATCCAACGCCGAAGGCTCCGGCCTCCAGGACTTCGATGAAGTTGTCCTCCGCAACACCGGCGGTAGGAAAGATTCGCAGTTCAGGTAGGGGGCCGCGGATCTGTCGAACGAAGGTCGGAAGGTCGGCCGGCTGCGGAAACACTTTGACCAGATCGGCGCCGAGCTCGGTGGCGATGAACATCTCCGTCGGCGTGAACGTTCCGGGGACACTGGGCACGTCCAAGTCCATGGCTTCGTCGATGACCTCTTCGTCGGTAACCGGCGAAACAAGGAAGCTGGCTCCGGCGGTCACGGCCATTCGAGCGGCTTCGCGATTGAGCACCGTTCCCGCGCCCACGACCAGGTCTCCCCCGTCGGCTGCGGGCTTCTTGCAAAACTCTTCGATGAGGTCGATCGCTCCCGGGGTCGTCAGTGTGAACTCGATGATCCGAAAGCCTCCCTCCACCGCCGCGTTCATGGCTTTCCGAGCCTGCTCTTCGTCCTGGGTGCGGATGATGGCGCTCAGACGGCGCTCCGCCATCTTGTCGAGGATCTCATCACGTCGTGACATAGGAACTCGTCTCCGGGTCGTAACCGAGATAGGGCGCCAGCCAACGTTCGACCTCGGCCATGGACTGGCCCTTGCGGGCGGCATAGTCCGCAACCTGCTCGCGGTCGACTTGACCGACACTGAAGTATCGTGCCTCGGGGTGATTGAAATAGAGACCGCTCACGGAGGCCGTCGGCAACATCGCGTAGCTTTCCGTCAACGTGATGCCGGTCTTGGCTTCCGCATCGAGAAGACGCCACAGCGTGCTCTTCTCGGTGTGATCGGGACAGGCGGGATATCCCGCAGCGGGTCGAATGCCGCGATAGCGTTCGCGGATGAGGTCCTGCTTGGAAAGACGTTCGTCGCGGCCGAACCCGCAGTCGTGACGCGCGCGTTCGTGCAGCCATTCCGCCGCGGCCTCGGCCAATCGGTCGGCCAACGACTTCAGCAGGATCGCTCCATAGTCATCATGGTCCGCTTCAAGCCTGGCCAACGGCGCCTCAATCCCCAAACCGGCCGTCACGGCAAAGGCTCCCACGTAGTCCTTCCATTCGTGACCCTTCGGCGCAACGAAGTCGGCCAGGGAGAAGTAACCTCCGGCCCGTTGCTTTGCCTTTTGCTGGCGAAGCATGTGGAACCGGCAGAGTTCTCCGTCACGCTGTTCGTCCTTCCAAAGGACGATGTCTTCTTCATCTGCGTTGGCCGGAAAGAAACCGTAGACGGCGCGAGCCTGCAGCCAGTTTTCATCTACGATACGCTCGAGCATCGTCTGCGCATTGTCCCAAAGTTCCCGCGCCGTCGGTCCAACGTCCGGGCGATCGAGGATTCCGGGGTAGGACCCTTTGAGTTCCCACGCGTGAAAGAACGGGCTCCAGTCGATGTACGGAATCAGCGTCTCGATCGGGATGTCGAGTTCGCGTGATCCGACGAAGTCCGGTCGAGCCAGATCGTCCGCGCGCCAAACAATGGACTTTCTCTCGGCGCGGGCTTCGCTCCAGTCCACGAGTCGGGGAGCGTGCTCCGGGTGCGACTCCCGCAGAGCTTCGTACTCGGATTCGACCTTCTGGACGAACTCATCATGAGTCGACGCACCCAAAAGGTTCTGCGCGACTCCGACCGCTCGCGACGCATCGGCTACATGAACGGTCGGCGCTGAGTAGGCCGGAGCGATCTTGAGAGCGGTGTGCTTGAGACTGGTCGTGGCTCCACCGATCAGAAGCGGCACTTTGAAGCCGCGCCGATCCATCTCGTCGGCAACGTGCACCATCTCGTGCAGGGACGGAGTGATGAGTCCGGAAAGTCCGACCAGGTCGACTCCCTCGCGCTCGGCGCTCTCGAGAATCGTTTCTGCAGAGACCATGACACCGAGGTCGATCACTTCGTAGCCGTTGCAACGCAGGACGACGCCTACGATGTTCTTGCCGATGTCGTGAACGTCTCCTTTGACGGTCGCCATGAGGATCCGGCCCTTCCCACTCGATCCGCGGGCGGTCTCGCCTTTCGCTGAGGCGGGGCGGCCGGTGCGTTCCCCAGCACCACGGGCCCCGCGATCTGCGCCATCTGCGCCATCGCCTCCGTTCCGTCCGGCCAGCCGCTCGGCCTCCATGAACGGCTCGAGGTGCGCCACGGCCTTCTTCATGACGCGCGCGCTCTTCACAACCTGCGGCAGGAACATCTTCCCTTCACCAAAGAGATCCCCGACCACTTTCATTCCGTCCATGAGCGGACCTTCGATAACGTCGAGAGGACGGGCCAGCGTCTGCCGAGCCTCCTCCGTGTCTTCGACGATGTGCGAGTCCACGCCGTGAACCAACGCGTAGCGGATGCGCTCATGCACCGGCTCTTCCCGCCACGCCTGCGCGGCGTCGTCATCCACGTCTTCGGATTCGACGGTGCGGGCATGTTCGATCAGCCGCTCCGTGGCATCCTTGCGTCGATTGAAAAGAACGTCTTCGATGAGGTCCCTGAGGTCCGCGGGGATGTCCTCGTAAACCGCGAGCTGCCCGGCGTTGACGATTCCCATATCGAGCCCGGCTTCGATCGCGTGGTACAGAAAGACGGAGTTGATCGCCTTGCGCACGACTTCGTTCCCACGGAACGAAAACGAGAGGTTGCTGATGCCGCCACTGATCGAGGTCAGAGGGAAGAGCCGCTTGAGCTCACGAGTCGCATCGATGAAGGAGAGAGCGTAGTCGTCGTGCTCTTCCATTCCCGTGGCCACGGTCAGGACGTTGGGGTCGAAGATCAGGTCCTGCGGCGGGAATCCGACTTCCTCTGTAAGGATTCGGTGGGCGCGGGAGAGAATTTCGACTTTGCGTTCCTTCGTGACGGCCTGACCGTCTTCGTCAAAGGCCATGACGACGACGGCGAACCCGCGTCGCCGGATGATTCGGGCCTGCCTCCGAAACACATCCTCGCCTTCTTTCAGGCTGATCGAGTTGACGATGCCCTTGCCCTGCACACACTTCATTCCTGCATCGAGGACTCGGAAGTCCGAACTGTCGATCATGATGGGAAGGCGGGCGATGTCCGGTTCGGAAGCGACGAGATTCAAAAACGTCGTCATGACCGCAGCCGAATCGAGCAGTCCTTCGTCCATGTTGACGTCGAGGATGTTGGCTCCACCCTCGACCTGTTGTCGCGCCACTTCCAGCGCCGTTTCGTAGTCGCCGTTCTTGATGAGGCGTGCGAAGCGACGGCTGCCGGTGACGTTGGTCCGTTCGCCTATGACGGTGAACGTGGCCTCCGGACGTATCGTGTAGGGTTCGAGTCCGCTGAAGCGCGGCAGGGAACGGTCGGAATCTACAGCAGTAGCAGGCTCGTCGCTTCCCCGCGCCACAAAACTTCGCGGTGCGACACCTTCCATGCGACGGGCGATGGCCTCGACATGGTCGGGAGTGGTTCCGCAGCATCCCCCGGCCAAATTGAGCCAGCCTCGGTCTGCGAAATCCCCCAACGTCGTCGCCATCTGATCCGGCGACTCGTCGTACTCACCCATTTCGTTGGGTAACCCGGCGTTGGGATGGCAACTGACGAAACAGTCCGCCAACCGCGAAAGCTCTTCGACATACGGGCGCATCGCGTCGGGACCGAGTGCGCAGTTGATTCCGACGGCAAACAGGTCCGCGTGAAGAATGCTGTTCCAGGCGGCTTCGGTCGTTTGTCCGGAAAGAGTCCGCCCGCTGGCGTCGGTGATCGTGATCGACGCGATGACCGGTAGCCGAAACTCACGTTCGTCGAAGACTTCTTCCACGGCGTAGAGCGCGGCCTTGAGGTTCAGTGTGTCGAACACAGTCTCCAACAGCAGGATGTCCGCCCCCCCGTCGACCAGGCCGCTCACGGCCTCGGCGTACGAAGCCACCAACTCGTCGTAGGTGACGTTTCGAATCGACGGGTTGTTGACGTCCGGCGAGAGAGACGCCGTGCGATTGGTCGGCCCGACCGATCCGGCCACGAAGACGCGACGGGATGGGTTCGCCTCCATGAACTCGTCGGCGGCCTTGCGCGCAACGGCGGCCGCCGCGTGATTGATCAGATAGCCGTGGTCTTCCAATCCGTAGTCGAGAAGCGAGACGGAGGTGGCCGTAAACGAGTTGGTCGAAACGATGTCGGCGCCGGCGTCGAAGTAGTGGTGGTGGATCCTGCGAATCGCCTCGGGCTGGGTCACGGAGAGCAGGTCATTGCATCCCATCACATCCTGCGGGTGGTCGGCGAAGGCGTCTCCGCGATACTCGGCCTCTCCGAAACCGTGCGACTGGATGAGCGTCCCCATGGCTCCGTCGAGAATGAGAATTCGATCCCGGCAAAGCCGGGCCAGCTCTTTCCGCAGGGTCTCGCCCTCGGCTGCACTGCGAGAATGTACGGGCAGATCCGGTCTCAAGATGGGGAGCCCTTTCCGGCACCTCGACGTGCCGTTCATGAGTTGGGCATCGAATCGATCCGTCGAGTCGGTTCCGTCGAGTCAGTTCCGTCGAATCGGCCCGTCGACCCAGTCCGTCGATTCAGCCCAAGGTTCCGCGAACGAACTCCAGCGTCGGTTCGAACGCGGCCGTCAGTTCCGGTGTCCAGCCGGCGAAGGGATGCTTCGTCCCGAACGTGTGATCGCCACCGGGAACCTCACAAAAGAAGACTCGGGCGTCGTCCCCGGCGTCTCCACTCTTCATCGCGTCTTCGTATGCATCCCGAAGGTTCGACGCCTCTTCGAAGGGAACCGTTTCGTCGGCCATGCCGTGCACGATGAGCAGGGGCACCGAGTGCGAGGCCAGAGTCTCCGTCGCCTTCAGAATATCGTAGCGTTCCCGCTGGGCCAGATAGTCCTCATACAGCTGCGGGCCAAGCGGCATCCACTGCTCGGTCCTCTTATTCCACATCGGAACGCTTTCGCCCTTCTTCCAGATCTCGACTGCCTCATCCCAACCCCGTTCGTAGGTCGAGATCGCACCCCAGGTGACGACGCCGATGAGTTCGTCGCCGGTGTTCCCGCCGCCGTTCCCGCCGCCGTCGTCTTTGTCACCGCGGCTCCCGCTTCCCTCGGCTCGCTGCGTCAATCTTTCGTGCGCACCCAGAAGGACCCCGGCACCACCGCGAGAGTGTCCCAACAGGAACAGACCGTCGATCTCGATCTCTTCCCGGATGGATGCCCCGACCTCGCCGTCCGGCCCGACGGCATCGAGGACGGCGGCCAGGTCGAAGAGTTCGGCATCGATGGTGTTCTTCTCAAAACGGTCGAGGGCGGAAAAGGCCACGCCGTCATCCCCGACTCCGTTGTGGCTGAGATCGAAGCGAACGGCGGCGACACCCTCCTCGGCGAACCGATCGCAAACGGACGACCACGGTCCCCAGTCCTTGAAACCCTTGAATCCGTGCATGAAGAGAACCAGCGGGACGGCTGCGTCCGCGTCGGCCGGCAGGTGGATGTTTCCACGAATGGAATAGCCGGACTTTCCCGGAATGGAAAACTCTCGATCCACGCTCATCCGGGGCTCTCCTCTTTACCGATCTCGACCCTACAGATCTCGCCTCTTCAGAACTCGACGTGGCCCGACAGGTGGACCTCGGCAACGTCACAACTTAGCAACTCGCCGCAGAGAAGTCATCGCGGATCCCCGCAGGACCCGTGGTAGATTCCTTCCATGTCCGAATCCCCGCCGCCCACGGATGTCATCTTTCTGCGAGCCCTCGAGCTGGACGGAACGGAACGCGAGCGCTATCTCGACTCCGTCTGCCGGGACCCGGCGGTCCGTCGGCGAGTCGAAAAGCTCCTGGAACGGCAGACGGACCAGGCAGACGTTTCGAATCAGGCGGACATCGAAGCCGAGACGGATGACCTGTATCCATCCATCGGCGACTTCTCCCTTGTCGAAGTGCTGGAGAAGGACCCGCACGGTACTCTGTACCGAGCCAGGGACACCCGGCTGGGCCGCGATGTTGCTCTCCGAGTTCTGTCACCTGTATCGACTTCGGCAGGCTCCCTACTCGAGGTCGTGCGTCGGCTCGCGTCGATCAAGCATCCCAATGTCGCGGCCATCTACACCTTGGAAGATGATCCCGAGAGACCGTACTTCACCATGGAGCTGGTCCGGGGCCATGACCTGACGAAGTCTTTGGGCGGTCGCGCTTCGGACCTGAGAAGAGGACTTCGACTGGCTCGTCAGATCGCCGCCGCGCTCGAAGTGTCCCACGACGCGGGCGTGCTCCATCTCGGACTTCATCCGGGCTGCATCCAGGTAGTTCCACCCGATCGGGTCAAGGTTCTGGGATTCGGCGGCGGACGGGGTCGTCCGGGCTATTCCAGTCCTGAGCAGGTGCGCGGCGAACCGGCGGACGAACGAAGCGACGTCTGGTCGTTGGGCTGCGTCCTCTTCGAGATCTTTGCCGGGCGTCCGGCCTTCCCGTCAGAAGACGCGGCAGGAACCGCGGCACAGGTTACGACGTCGAATGCGACGGATGAACTGTCAGCCGAAACGGTGGACGGAACAGAGGGCGCGGCAGAGTCGATCGAACCCGAGTGGACGCTCCTACCCGAAGACCTTCCCGATGCGATTCGCAACCTCCTCACTCGTTGCATGCAGCCGACAGCAGAAGATCGACCCGAGTCGGTGGCCGCCATCCGACAGGCGATCGATGAGCAGCGAATTGCTGTCGACCGTCCGGTGCCGACACCGCCGCCAAGCTCGAAACGTGATGACACCAGACCGGAACGGATTCACCTGCCTCGTCCACTCACGACCTTTGTAGGGCGGGAAACCGAGTTGCAGGAAGTCCGCTCGAGAATCGTGGAGCAGCGGCTGACCTCGATCGTCGGTCCTGGAGGCTCCGGCAAGACACGGCTTGCCATTCACGCGGCTCGCGAGTCTGCGGCGACCTTTCCGGACGGCGTTTGGTATGTCGAGCTGAGCCCTCTTCGCGAGGGGTCCCAAGTCGACCCTCACGTCGCTGCCGCGCTCGAGTTGGGAGACCACCCGAACGGTTCGCCCCGCGACCTGATCAGGGACTACCTCGCCTCTCGTCGCGCCCTCGTCATCCTCGACAACTGCGAACACCTTCTCGATGACGTCGCTTCCCTGACCCGCGCCATTCTCGAGTCCGGAACCGAGTGCTCTGTCCTTTTGACCAGCCGTGAAGTTCTTGGGGTGCAAGGTGAGTCGGCCTATCGCCTTCCCATGCTCAGCGAGGTCGCTTCGCGGGATCTCTTCCGGGAACGCGCTCGCTCGGCGGCGCCCGACTTTCAGGTGCAGGATTCGGATCTGCAAGTGATCGATGCCATCTGCCGCAAGCTCGACGGAATCCCGTTGGCCGTAGAGCTGGCCGCGAATCGGATCCGCGTCCTTTCACCCCAACAGATCCTGGAGCGTCTCGAGAACCGCTTTCAGCTGCTGCGAATCGCTCGACCGGCGATGGAACGACACCAAACGCTTCGCGCCGTCCTCGACTGGAGCTACGAACAACTGGCCGAAGATGAACGTCGCGTCTTTTGCCGCCTCTCCGTATTCTCCGGAAGTTGGAGCCTGGAAGCTGCGGAAGACGTTTGCGACGGAGACGGTGTCGATGGATGGGATGTGTTCGACATCGTGGGACGTCTCGTCGACAAGTCTCTCGTCGATCTTGTGGTGCTACCCGACGGCGAACGTGGATCGCGTTTTCGTCTGCTGGAAACCATGCGTGATTACGGATCCGCGCAGCTCGGCGATCCCGACCCCTGGCTACTCCGGCACCTCCATTACTACACGGACTGGGCGGCCAAAGCGAATCTCGGACTGACCGGAAACGAACAGGCCGAGTGGGTCCAAGAAGTTAAAGTCGAGCACGACAATCTACGACAGGCCTGGATCACCGGCGAACGGCTCGAACCGACGACATCCGCGACCATCCGGATGGTCGCCATGATCATCGGCTTCGGAAATCTGACCGGCCGCTGGTCGGAAGTTCGGACCACGGGCGAGCGATTCCTCGAGGTCGTTCGCTCGAACGAAGACGTCGGCGCCAGAGACTTGGCCGTCCTTCTCAACCGGCTCGGGGTCACCACTCTCAACCAGTCCGATCTCGATGCATCCGTTCGCTATCACGAGTGGGCCCTCTCTCTTTTCGAATCCATCCCGGGCGAGAACGCGACCGCGGGCATTCTCAACAACATGGGGCTGATCGCTATGAGGCGCGGCCGCTACGACGAAGCCCGCGAACTCTTCCTCAAAGCCCGAGAGCAGAACCGCCTGACCGGGAATGCGGCGTGGGAATCAACGAACCTCAGCAACCTGGGTCTCATCGAGTGGGAGACGAATCACTTCGAAGAGGCGGGACGCTACTTCGAGGGTGCGATCGAGCTCGCGAAGGATGTCGGGAATCTGAGCTATCAGGCCTCCTTTACGGACAACCTCGCGCTCGTCGCGGCCGACATGGGAGACTTGGACCGTGCCCAGACTCTTCACGAAGAGAGTCTGGCTTTGTGCCGAAGAATCGAAGATCCGGCCGGGGAATCTGCGTCTCTCCTCAATCTCGGTTCCATCGCCATGGAAAAGGACGGAGATGCGGCACGCGCGATGACCCTGGTCATGGAAGCGGTCGAGATCAAAGCCGAACTCGGCGACATCCGAGGCATCATCCTCGCTCTGGAAACGATGACGTGGTTGCACGAATCGACCGCCCCGGAGAAGGCCGCCTACCTGTTGGGCGCCGCCTCAGCCCAAAGAAAGGTGATCGACTTCCCCCTCGCTCCGGCCGACGCCGCGAGAATGGAGAAGTCGATCGAACGGACTATCGGCCACATCGGTAAGGAAACGTACGCGGCGAACCGGCAGCGCGGAGAGCGCGCCGAGTTCGCCGACGTTCTCACTTTCCTCCGAGGTACTTCCTGAACCAACCCAGGACTTCGCCGTACCAGTGCTCACTGTTGCGCGGCGACAGGATCCAATGGTTCTCGTCCGGATAAACGACCAGGCGTGCTTTCTTCCCCATCGCCTTGTAGACGTTGTACGTCTCGATGGCGTTGGCGTACGGAACCCGGTAGTCCTTCTGTCCGTGAACGATGAGCATCGGCGTATGGAAGCCGCGGGCATAGCGCATCGGGTTGTACCGGTCCAATCCTTCGAGATCGTCCCAGGCCTCACCTCCGATGGCCACCCGCCGTCCGTGGGTGACGTCGGACGCGTACTGCGTCTGAAGGTCGGAAACTCCTGCATGATTGATCGCGCACTTGAAACGGCGTGTCTGGGAAGCAATCCACGCGGTGAGGTAACCGCCGTAGGAGCCGCCTGAGATCGCCATCTTCTTCGGATCAGCAATGCCTCGCTCCACCAGATAGTCGGTGGCCTTCATGATGTCTTCGTAGGGTTGGTCTCCCCACCGGCCCAGAATGGATGCCGCGTAGTCCTGTCCCCACGAAGTCGATCCGTGGAAGTTGACGAGGGCGCAGACGTATCCGGGGGACGCGAAGATCTGCGCGCACCAACGCCAATGCCACTGGTCGCCGAAGGTCGAATGCGGTCCTCCGTGAATCATGTGGACGAGCGGAAGCTTGCGGCGAAGTCGCTTTCCCTTGGCCGGCTTCTTCATCCCCGGCGGGTAGACCACCATCATGTGGACCTTGTCGCCGTTCGCTCCCCTGAAGTAGACCTCTTCGTGCTCGGACATCTCGATGTCCGCCAGTCCCGGTTCTGTAAACGCCGTCGTGTACTTCCGGTCGTCTCCTTCCAGATCATAGGAAACGATCTCCGGCGGCTTGTTGATGTGCGAGACGTTGCAAAGGAAGCGCTCTCCCGCAATCACCGGCGAAGAGAGAACACCACCGCGACACAGTTCCTCGGGCGGGTTGTTCCGAGGACTCCGGGCCGCCTGAACGATGTCCACATACCAAACGGCGCTGCGTGCGTTGATCTCGGCCGCAAAGTAGACGCTTCGTCCGTCGGGAGCGAAGGTCCAGCCGGAAGCGGAATGGTCCCAGTCTTCGGTAAGGACAGTGTGCGCCTTGCTCTGCCGGTCGTAGGCCGTCAGCCGAACGCGATCGGCGTAGAAATGCTTTCGCATCTGCGTGCCGTAGAGAATCCAGCGTCCATCCGGCGAGTAGACCGGCCTACGGTGCTGGGCGCCGAACTCCGGCGTGAGAGACTTTGGTGCGTCGATTCGAGTCCGCTTGGTGATGCGCGGCGGAACTTTGACCGTGTAGATCCCACTCTTCAGATCATCGAGCGGGGGCATCGTGGCGTGGAATGCGATTTCCCGACCGTCCGGCGCGATATCGAGATGAGGGTCCGGAGTGTCGACCATGTTAACGAACTTGGGAGTCAGATCGACCAGCTCGTTCGTCTCCGTATCGAGAACGAAAATGTGCCAGACCCGGTTCTCCGTCAGCCACGTGTCCCAATAGCGGAAGAAGCGTTTCTCCGTGACGTGCGCCGTCACCGGGGTATCCGACCGCTCCTTCTTCTTGGCCTCGGTCTTCTCGAGGGTCAACGCATCCTCGTAGACCTTGCTGAAGAAAGCGATTCGACGACCATCGGGGAACCAGGTCGGCGAGTTTGCACCGAAGGGCAGATCCGTCAGAAGCTCTGCTTCTCCCCCTTCCGTCCTCTGAAGGTAAATCTGCGGCTGGTCCGGATGCTTCGGCCCCGGCTTCGTAGCACCCACGCCCTCGCGTGGAGCCCCCGCATCTCCCTTTTCGCCGCCCGGCCTGCGAAGAAACGCAACGCGAGTTCCGTCCGGACTGAAGGCAGGCGATGACGAGGTCACACCCTCTGCCGTAAACGGACGGGCGCGGTCACTGCGGGCCCGGTTTCCGGCTTTGACATCGTCGGTGTCGATCATCCAGAGGCGGGTTTCGGACTTGTTCGTGTCCATCGACCACTGGGTCACCGGAACGAGAAAGGTTTCTCCCGAGGGAGAGGCGACCGGTTCGCCGACGCGCGGCAGCGCCCAGAGATCCTGGACGGTCATCGGACGCTTGCGGGCTCGACGAGATCGAGACGGCTGGGACGAGGTGGGCATGAGTTCTCCTTCTTTTGAACAATCGCCGGATGATAGCAGGAGGAGAAGAAGAGGTCAGGACCGAATGGTTGCTCCGGGCTCGCGGCTCCGCAATGATTAACAGTCATGATCAAAGACTCGGTTCAAACACAGCGCCGCAAGCAGCTCCCCTTTCCGGACAAGCACCGAATCAAGGGTCAGGTCGGGCGTTCGCGTCGCGGACCTATCCGCGCCTGGATCCTCGTGCTCGTGCACGTGGCCATCATCGCCCACATCGCGCACTGGAAGGTCAGCGGCGGCAGCCTCACTCCGATGGAGCCTTCGGAGGCGATGCAGACACTGGAACTGGGCTATCTCAACGCCGGGTTCGTGCTCTTCGTTCTTCTGATTCTCATCACGATGATCACGGGCCGTTTCTTCTGCGGTTGGGCCTGCCATCTCGTCGCCTACCAGGACGCCGCGGCCTGGCTTCTCGGCAAGATTGGCGTTCGGCCGCGCCCGGTCCGAAGCCGGCTTCTCATCTTTGTGCCGTTCGGCGCAGCGTTCTACATGTTCATTTGGCCGCAGGTCCGCCGCGTCTGGGAGAATCGCCCTTTTCCCGAGCTCGAGAATCACTTCGTGACGTCGGACTTCTGGCAGACGTTTCCCGGCCCGATCGTTTCCGTCATCACATTGCTCGTCTGCGGGATGATCATCATCTGGGTGCTCGGATCGAAAGCCTTCTGCACGTACGGATGTCCCTACGGAGCGTTCTTCGGAATCGCCGATCGTTTCGCCCCCGGAAAGATCCGCGTCACCGACGACTGCGAGCAGTGCGGACACTGTACCGAGGCCTGCACGAGCAATGTCCGCGTCCATGAGGAAGTGGCCAAGTTCAAAATGGTCGTGGATACGGGCTGCATGAAGTGCCTGGACTGTGTCTCGGTCTGTCCCAAAGACGCCCTCTACTTTGGACGGGCCAAACCCAGCATCCTCAGCTTGGGAACCATTCGGAGAAAGAAGAAGCGGACCTACGACTTTTCCTGGCCGGAAGAAATCGTCATGACACTGGTCTTCTTCGTTTCCCTGTATGCATGGCGGGGACTCTACGACGCGATCCCGTTCCTGCTTGCTCTCGGGCTCTCCGTCCTCGGTGCGTTCGGAACGATCGCGTTGTGGCGGTTTCTTCGTTACTCCGAGTTTCAACTCCAACACTGGGTGCTGCGGGACGGTGGAATCCGGAGGCCCGGCTGGCTCATCGGCGCCGCGCTCTCTGCCTACCTGGCGTTGACTCTGCACAGTGTTTACGTGCAGTACCAATTCAAGGAGGGGCGGAGACTGCTGCTCCAGGCCGAGGAGCTGGCGCCGGCGGAGCGCGCTACCGTCATCGACCGCAGTCTGCAGCATCTGCAACGCGCCGAGTCCGCCGGCATCGCTCCCGTCGGCGCACTTCACCTCATGATGGGTTCCATCTTTCGCGAGAAGGGAGACCTTCCCGCAGCCGAGAAAGAGATGCGCGCCGCGATCGACGCGCGTCCCGACATGCGCGTTCCCCGAGTCGAACTGGCCCGGATGCTCATCCAGAGGGACGCTCTGGACGAGGCCGAGCAAGTGCTGCAAGATCTCCTGGAACGACACCCGGAAGATCCCCTGGCTCTGGACTGGCTGGGACGACTTCAACAACGTCCGACATCCAGAGAGGAAGGCTCTTGAGTTCGATTCCCTCCCCCGGCCACGTCCTACTTCATCGTTTCCTCGATCAGGAACGGCAGATCATTCTGTCGGTCGGAGACTTCACGGATTTCTTCGCGGCCTTCCAAAGCCACGTCGAACTGTGGGGTGAACCCCTCGACGGACTCTCCGATGTATTCATGCGCCAGGGTTTGGCCGCGGGTGTGATTCACCTTTCCAATGAACCGCGCGACATGTCGTTCGGCTTGACCATTCACATCGTCAAGCCGCCGACCAACGTCTTCATCGCGGGAGACTCTCGCGAGTCCGCCGTCACGGGACGTATCCACGTCGAGGGCGTGAAGGAGCTGGAGTCGAGCCGGCTCTATATGCAAAGCCAGCGTCCGAACCGCGAGCCGTCCCTTTCCATCATCGAGGTCCACAGCCTCGACATCCTCGACTTCTACGAGAAGTACTATCGGGAGTCCGAGCAGCGGCCCGCCCGTTTCTTCGAACTCGATGAAGCTTCGTTCGCCCAGGTCGCGGCCCTCCCCGGAGCGGATCCGGACTTCTTCCCCGGACTCGACCGGGACCAGACGAAGGAACTTCTGGCCCAGGACGATCTTCAGCTTCTGGAAGCTCGACCGTTCTTTTTCCAGTGCGGATGCAACCCGGATCGAATGATCACGGCCCTGCGACAGATGTTCGGCGCGAATCCCGAGGAGATCTTCGAGGGGGACCCCAAGATCGAAGTGACCTGTCCCCGTTGTGGTCGAAAGTGGTGGGTGTCCCGGGAAGAGTTCGACAAGGACGACGACTCGGGTTCAGAGGAATCGTAGCCCGATCTATGCATGAAAGTCGTAGCGAGGTGGCGAAGATGATCGCAGGCACAAGGCGCGCGCAGCCCGAAAGACGCAGGCGTAGCTGATGCAGGTCCTGATCGAACTCTGGGAGTCCCTGCCCGCTCTGCTTCCATTTCTGATCGTCACCTCTCTTTGCGCGGGTGGACTCTGGCTGGCGCACTGGCTGCTGCTGAGGCGAAACCTCAATCTGGGACAGGAGCGGCAGGTTCCGAGACAGCTCGTGATGCTGGTGCTGACCGCCGTCGCCGTCGTCCTGCTTCTGCTGGCTCTTCCCGTCAGCGAGGCGACCCGCGGTCAACTTCTCAGTCTTCTCGGTGTTCTTCTGACCGCCGTCATCGCCTTGTCCTCGACGACGTTTGTCGCCAACGTCATGGCCGGCCTCATGCTTCGCCTGGTTCGAAACTTTCGGTCCGGTGACTTCGTTCGCGTCGGTGACCACTTCGGCCGCGTCACCGAGCGGGGCCTGCTCCATACGGAGATCCAGACGGAAGCCCGGGATCTGACGACGCTGCCCAACCTGTATCTGATCACCAATCCAACGACCGTCGTCCGTGCCTCAGGAACCATCGTCACGTGCGAGCTTTCACTGGGTTACGACGTATCCCATGACGTCGTCCGTCCGCTCCTCATCGAAGCGGCAGAACGCGCCGGTCTCACGGACCCGTTCGTTCGTGTCATCGAGCTCGGCGACAACGCGGTCACCTACCGCGTTTGCGGATTCCTCGATGACGTGAAGCTGCTTCTTGGAAAGCGGTCGGAGATTCGCATGCGTGTGCTCGACACCTTGCATGAAGCGGAGATCGAGATCGCCTCTCCGTCCTTGCGCATCATTCGACAGGTCGAGAAACAGGACGTCTTCGTTCCGGACGAGGTTTCCAGTCAGGCCGACACGTCGATCGCGGACGACCGAGCCGTCGGCCTCGTGTTCGACAAGGCGGAGCGTGCAGAGACCATCGAGTCCCTACGGGAACGGCGGCTGGTCCTCGAGAAACAGATCGAGGAGCTGAACAAAGAGCGCAAGTCGGCATCGGAAGAGGTCAAAAAGTCGATCGATCTCGAGATCAACTCACGGCGAAAGCGAATCGAATCGATCGACACCTCCATCGCCCAGATGGAGAACCTGAAGGACTAGCCCGAAGGCTAGCCCTCACATCGAATAGGTCTGTTCCTCGCCCAACCACGGACCGACGTGGACCGACGTGGACCGTTTGGGTCACGTCGCGAAGGTCAACGTCAGGATACGAATCGCGTTTACTTATCCCTGCGCCATCTTCCGAAGCACCGTATGGAGGATCCCACCGTTGCGGTAGTAGTCGACCTCGACCGGAGTGTCGATCCGACAGGTGGTCAGGAACTCCGTGACCTTGCCGTCCGCATCCGTCGCGCGCACCTTCACATCCTGCCTCGGCTTCAGGTTGTCATCGACGTCGACTTCGAAGAATTCTTCGCCGGTCAACCCGAGGGAGGCAATCGACTCTTCGTTCTTGAAGGTCAACGGCAGCACGCCCATGCCGACCAGGTTGGAACGGTGAATGCGCTCGAAGCTCTCGACGATGACGGCGCGAACTCCCAGAAGGAACGTTCCCTTTGCCGCCCAGTCGCGGGACGAACCCATTCCGTAGTCCTTGCCGCCCAGAACAACCAACGGAGTGCCGGCCTCCTTGTAGCTGAGACTGGCCGCATAGATCGATTTGACCTCGCCGTCGGTGAAATCCTTCGTCCAGCCGCCTTCCGTTCCCGGAGCCAGTTGGTTTCGGATGCGAATGTTGGCAAAGGTTCCGCGCGTCATGACGCGATCGTTTCCGCGACGGGAGCCGTAACTGTTGAACATCACGGGATCGACTCCGTTCCCGACCAGGTAGTCCCCGGCGGGAGAATTGACCATGATGGCTCCAGCCGGACTGATGTGATCGGTCGTGACCGAGTCTCCCAGCTTGGCCAGGCAACGGGCGCCGTGGATCGGAGCGATCGGATCGGGATCCGATCCCATACCGACGAAGAACGGCGGTTCCTGCACGTACGTGCTCTGGTCCGACCACTCGAAGAGATCGCCGCCGGTGGTTTCGATGGCCCGCCACTCATCCTGTCCGTGGAAGACATCCGCGTACTGCTCCTGAAACTGCTCTCGCGAAACCGAACCGGACACGACGCGATCGATCTCGTCCTGACTCGGCCAGATGTCCTTGAGATAGACATCCTTTCCGTCGGATCCCTTTCCGAGCGGCTGGGTCGTCAGATCGACCTTGACCGATCCGGCGATGGCGTAGGCCACGACCAGCGGAGGGGAAGCCAGGTAGTTCGCCTTCACGTTGGCATGAACGCGTCCCTCGAAGTTGCGGTTCCCGGACAGGACCGACGTCGCAATGATGTCCCCTTCGACGATGCCGTTCTTGATCGGCTCTGGAAGGGGACCGGAGTTACCGATGCAGGTCGTGCATCCGTATCCCACCAGGTAGAAGCCCAAGGCTTCGAGATCATCGAGCAGCTCGGCACGCTTGAGGTAGTCGGTCACCACCTTGGAGCCCGGCGCCAGCGAAGTCTTGACCCACGGCATGCGCTTGAGCCCGGCCTTGCGTGCGTTCCGCGCCAGAAGCCCGGCCGCGACCATGACGCTCGGGTTCGAAGTGTTGGTGCAACTGGTGATGGCGGCGATGACGACGTCACCGTCCTCGAGTTCGAAAGACTCCCCGTCCATTTCGACCTGAACCTTGGCCGGCATGACGGCGGTCGCAGCACCACCGCTGTCGCTGGAGCCGGGACGGGCAAACGTGGACGAAAGGTCCTTCTCCCAAGTCGACTTCATGGCGGAAAGGGCGATGCGATCCTGCGGCCGTTTCGGTCCCGCAAGCGCAGCTTCGACGGTGCTGAGATCGAGCTCCAACGTCGCGCCGTAGGTGATCTCGCGGGAGTCGTCCCGCCACATGCCCTGCTCTTTGTAATAGGTCTCGACTGCTCCGATCAGGTCTTCAGGTCGGCCGGAAAGGCGCATGTAGTCCAGGGTCCGGTCGTCGACCGGGAAGAACCCGATCGTGGCACCGTACTCCGGCGCCATGTTGGCGATCGTCGCCCGGTTGGCCAACGGCATGTGCTCGAGTCCCGGTCCGAAGAACTCGACGAACTTCCCGACGACCCCATGCTGGCGGAGCATCTGCGTGACGCGAAGAACCAGATCCGTTGCGGTCGTTCCTTCCGGTAGTTTCCCGACGAGGCGGAAGCCGACGACCTCGGGAAGCAGCATGTAGATCGGCTGTCCGCACATGACCGCCTCGGCCTCGATGCCTCCGACACCCCAACCCACGACGCCCAGTCCGTTGATCATCGTTGTGTGCGAGTCCGTTCCGACCAGGGAATCCGGATAGAGGACATTCGCGCCGTCCTTCGTTCCTTCCCAAACGACCCGGGCCAGGTACTCGAGGTTGACCTGGTGGACGATCCCCGTCGCCGGCGGGACGACCCGGAAGTTGTCGAAGGCGCTCTGCCCCCACTTGAGAAACTCGTAGCGTTCCCGATTACGCTCGAACTCACGCTCGCTGTTGCGGGCCAACGCTTCCGGCGAGTTGAAGACGTCCACCTGCACCGAATGGTCGACGACCAGGTCGCACGGCACGAGAGGATTGACCTTCTTCGGATCTCCGCCCATTCGCTTCATTGCGCTGCGCATGGCCGCAAGGTCGACCACGGCGGGCACGCCCGTGAAGTCCTGTAGAACGACCCGTCCCGGATTGAACGGAATCTCCGTCTCCCCGACGGAACGCGCGTCGTAGGAAGCAATCGCTTTGACGTCGTCTTCGGTGACGATGTGACCGTCAACGTTCCGGAGAGCGGACTCGAGAAGAACTTTGATGCAGTAGGGCAGGCGTTCCACATCCCCATGACTGCGAAGTGAATCCAGTCGCCACACGGTTCGCTCGCCCATCGGGGTCTTGAGTGTTTGGCGGGCGTTGAAGGGATCCATTGGCATGGCGGGGTCCTCCTCGGTAGCAGGTTTTCGTGGACGCTTCCGTGGACACTTCCAAAGAAACGTAGAGGCGAGCGGCCGTAGGTCTCCGCCGGAGCCTCGGGTGCCGCACACATCGGGAACGAACGATCGGAACCGGTATCTTCCAGGAATTTCGGCAGATTCTCAAGGTATGGACACGTTTGGGGACGGACCATGGCCTGGATTCCTACGCCCGTTTCGTAGACGCGAACGGCCTTTCGGTCTGTTGGACGCGACCCCGCCAGCCCGGAGTTAAAAGCGTACGCCCCGGAGTTAGTTAGAGGACGGACCTCCCCGAACGAGAAACTTCGGCGAAGTCGAAGATGCCGGTCACAGCCCCTATGGCTCCAGGTACTCCGCCCCGTGCAAGGGGCCGGCTTCTACTCCCACTCCAAGTTTCGAATCAGGCGTCCGGGAATCCGGACCGTAGGAGGATCCGTTGAAGAGAACTCTTTTCCTATCCGCTGCTCTCGCGGCCGTCGTCGGCTGCTCTTCCGAGCAAACATTCGTCTCATCGCCGGCTGATACACAGGCCGAGGAGACCGGAGTGCCGGGCGGCGGCCCCTTTTCTTCTTTCTCCATGATGAGCTACGAAGTCACGATCGAGAACCTGACCCCCGATGGATCCCAGGTCTTTTCGCCACCGGTACTCGCGACACATTCCAGCGCAGCTTCCGTCTTTTCGATGGGACATCCGTCATCCGATGCGCTGGCAGCTCTGGCCGAGGACGGTGTAACGCAGGACTTGGTCGACATGCTTGATGACAGCGGCGCCGTACGCGAAGTCATCGCTGCCGACGGCCCCATCCCACCGGGTGGATCCGCATCCTGGGTCATCCGAGGCTCCCTCGCCCAACGTGAACTCTCTGCAGCGTTCATGCTCGTGAACACCAACGACGCATTCTCTGGACTCGAGGGCATCACGCTGCCGCTCGAAGGGGAAGCCGTCTACATGGCGATGGCCTATGACGCCGGAAGCGAAGTCAACGATGAGTTGGCCGCCCACATTCCGGGGCCCTGCTGCGGCAATCCGTTCATGGGCGAGGACGAAGACGGAGTCGTCGCGATGCACCCGGGCATTCTCGGCGTTGGAGATCTCGATCCCGAAGTCTACGGCTGGGAAGGCGCAGTTGCGCGCATCACCGTGCGCCGCATTCCCGCCACCTATGACGTAACGGTCGAGAACCTGACGCCGGAAACCGTTGCCGGCGGAAGCCAGGTCTTCTCCCCGCCGGTCCTGGCGACGCACAACACCAAGGTCCGGATGTGGCAGGCCGGTCATCTCGCGTCCGAAGAGCTCGCAGCGTTGGCTGAAGACGGTATGACCGCTCCGCTGCTCGGCGTTCTCGACGGCAGCAGCAACGTGACCGACACCGAAGTCGCGGGTGGACCCATTCCACCGGGTGCGATGGCCAGCTACACGATCACCGCAGGTCACGCCGACCGACTGTCGATGGCGTTCATGCTCGTCAACACGAACGACGCCTTTTCCGGCTTGGACACCGCCATTCTTCCGGTGTTGGGAAGCCGTACCTACATGGTCGGAACGTACGACGCCGGATCCGAGGAGAACACCGAGCTGGCCGAGCACATCCCGGGCCCCTGCTGCGGTTCCCCCGGCGCGGGCAATCCGACGGACGACGTGATCGACAGTCACCCCGGCATCCTGGGGATCGGCGATCTCGATCCCAAGGACTACGGCTGGATGGACCCGTCGGCACGGATTACCGTCACCCGGGTCTACTAACCTCGATACATGAGTCTTTCTCGAGGTGAGTCAGCGTTCTCGAGACGGCGGGTGTCTAAGCCCGTTGGCGCGCCGCTGTGATTAGACACCCATGCACAGCGACCCGCGGCGCGCCACTTTCTAGCCTGACCTATTCACGAAGGTCGGTCTGACTGGACTAGAGAGAGCTGGGCACCGACTTCGAAAGAAGTCGTTGCCCGGCTACTTTGTTGTTCAAAGATCACGGGCGCCAAACATCTTGTCGGCAAGGCACAGCCTCTTTGACGGATCCATTCAGAAGGCCCGTGCGCCGTTCTCCCCTTAAGAATCCGATCTACCCTTGAATACCTACTGCGGCTACGACCTTTATGAACGGGTCCGATCTGCGCTCGCCGTTGCCCGGTCTCCGTAGCCTGGTCGTACAGGGTGCAGGGTGCGAGGCGCAGGGTTCGGGGTTCGGGGTTCGGGGTTCGGGGTTCGGGGTTCGGGGTTCGGGGTTCGGGGGTTCGGGGTTCGGGGTTCGGGGTTCGGGGTTCGGGGTTCGGGGTTCGGGGTTCGGGGGTTCGGGGTTCGGGGTGCGGGGTGCGGGATGCGGGATGCGGGATGCTCCGGGATCTTACCGTCCTGGCTACACCTCTGCGTTCGCGCTGACCGCGCCATGCACCGAAGACGTCACTCGAACACCGCAACGACGCGTTACGAGTTTCCCCAGGCTACACAGGCCTGTGCGAGATCGACCAACCACGAACAAATGTTTGTTTTATTATTGACTTCATCATTTGATGGGTCTAGATTCTGTATTACACGTCGTCAAGGAAGACGATGCCCCGATGCTCGACACAGATTCCGAGCAAACAATGCCAACAACCTAATTCAGAAACCGAGCGGGCCGCACCCACATGCGCGTCGACCATAAAACCATCGCTGTCTATGAGCGTGAGATCCTGGCCCCTGCTTTGGGTTGGTCCAAGGAGTCCCTCGTTCGGCCGCCTCGTGCGCATGAGACTCGACTCGACCAGCAGGTCCGGGACACGCAGTCGCGTATTGCCGCAACGAAGCTGTCCCGGATCGACTTATTGGGTCGCATCCGGCGGGAGGTCGACCCATTGGATCTCGGGTACTCACGGACTTCCGTCTTCGCAAACGAAGAGCTGGGAATCAGTCACCGATCCTTCCAGGACGCTGCGCGCATTTCACGTGAGACTGAAACGCGACCACTACTTCGTCGTGCGATGGCGGAAGGGATCATTTGTGAGTCCAAAGTCCTGACGATCCTTCCTGTCCTGGATGCTGACAATGAAGTCGAGTGGTTGCGAACCGCCTGCTCGCTCACGAACAAGGCCCTCAAAGAGCGCGTGCAACGGGAGAAGGAAGAAGAGAAAGAGAAAGAGAAAGAGAAGGAGAAGGAGAAGGAAGAGGGGAAGGGGAACGACAAGGAGCGCGCGAAAGGGCGACGGGAAAGCACCGATGCGCGCGACTTCGGCCTACGGAGTTTGAACGACCTCAATGGGTTCGGTAATCACGGTGCAAACCACCGCTATCACCGCGGGATGTGGCTCCTGGTCGACGTCGAATGCCCGACCCAGTTTCGTTGGATCTTCGAGGCCTTCTGCGAAGACGTCGCACGTCGGACCGGCGGTCCGGCGAATAGCAGCCAGGCGCTCGAGGTCCTGTTGGCCGAGTTCGAGGCTTCGAACTTCGTCGATCTGTATGAGCCTCCCGACGAACCTCCGGAGTTCTTCGAGAACGAAACCGACGGTGGAATCAGGGAGATCCCGCAAACTGGCGGCAAGGGGATGTCCGTGATTCGCGTTTCCAATCACGATGACTTCGTCCTGAGCAAGACACGACTGGCCGAACTGGATGCCGTGCTTGCATCGGAGTTCGGGAGCAGCGGGGGAGCCGCGGTCGAGGACCTCGTAGGTGCGACCTCTACAGGAGCGAGCCGAACGGGCGCGGGTCTGTCGAATGCGAATCCAACGGGAACGAGTGCAACGAGCGTGAACCCCGAGGGGGCGAACTCTACGGTTACGGACGCGGCCGGTATCAACCCGACGGGCGGGATTCCGGCGGATTCGAGCGCTGCAGACTTGATCCGTGAGTTCCGTTCGTTCGAAGCGAAGCTTCGGTCTCTTCGCAATCATCTGGCTTGTCTGCTCTATGACATTCGAAGCACGCACGCTTGGCGACCGCTCGGTTTCGACTGCTTCCGTGAGTATGTCGAAGATCGCTTGGACGTTTCCGTTCGGACCGCCAACCAGTGGATCCGGGCGTGGCAGACTCGCTCCCGCACATTGCATGAAGCTCAGTCCGCCGAGGAGCTTCGCACGACATCACTCCTTGCACTCAGCCGAATCGAACGCGCCGGAGCGGGCGGAGAGAGCATGCGTCTGTGGCGTCAGCGCGCAACGGAAGTAACCGCCGCGGTTCTTGAACAGCAGGTCCGCTGGGCCATGGCGCACGAGGATCTATTGCCGACCAGTACCGGTGACGATCTCGGCGACACCGATTCTGGTGACACCAATCCTGGCGATACCGTTTCTCGGCCTCCGCGGCTTCGCATGGCTCCACCGTCTGAAGCGACGTGGCCTGCGATCGCGGATCGGCTTCGTCGGACTCCGGAACTGATTTCTCTGCCTGCGTTCCACGAGGCCGCTTTCGAACACGACGCAAAGATTCAGCGTGCCGCTCTGTCGGCTTGCTGCGCCGACGGGGGCGACACGGAAGACACGGATGACACGGACGACACGGACGACACGGACGACCCGGGCTGTGATCCTGCAGGCGAGTCGGTCGGAGTTGACGCCGCCGGGTTCGACACTCCGCCGGATCCAACTGAGATGTCCGAAGCCGTCACCGATGTCCCGCCGGACCCGACGGCGATGTCCAAAGCGGCCGCCGACTTCTTCGGGAAGATTTCTGCGTGCTACTGGGAAGAGATGCTTCGAGTGCCGGATCCGACCGAGAAATGCACGTCCGTCGTGCGTCTTCGCACCGACATAGACCTGCTGGATGCTCTCGATCGCACCATTTGCCGAGTCCGCGCTGCGCACGGAGAGGACAAACCGGAGTGGTGGTGCCTGGAGCTCATGATTCTGTACGTCCGCAATGGATGGGTCCTGGGCGACCGCGACTTTCGCCGCCGAACGGCTGAGTTCAACATCCTGGCTCGCGACGGATTCCAGTGTACGTCTCCGCGGTGCAACGCGCGCACCAACCTAAACGTTCATCACATCGTTTTTCGGTCCCAGGGTGGCAGCGACGATCCGTCGAACCTGACGACACTCTGCGCCGCGTGTCATCTGCAGGGGGTCCACACTCGGGCAACGATCGCGGTGGGTGGGTTGGCTCCGCATGACCTGAGGTGGAGCTACGGTGCCGATGCCAAGCTCGGCTTTGTCTAAACTGAGGTACCGATGCTGGCCTGGACTTGTCTCAGCTACGGCGGACGCCGATGCCAGGCCTGGACTCGTTTAAGCTATGGTGCGCCAATGCCAGGCTCGGCATTTTCGAGAATCGAATCCATAACGGCCGGTCGCCAAGATGCCTGTGGCGACGCGGCGGAGTCACTCAACTCGATGAAGAATGTCGAACCCAGTTTAGTCCCCGGGTTCGTCACTGAGTGCCCACGTCACTGCAGCCTCAGCCAGCAGGCGACCTGGATCGATGAGGTCCTCCGCCACGGCACAGTCACCCAAAAGGAGAGGGATCTCCGTGCAACCCAGGATCGTGACCGGGACGTGGCAGCCTCGCATCCACGCGATCGCTTGCTGTGCGGCCTTTCGATGCTCATCGGTGGTCGAGAGTTCGAGAGTGCGGTAGATCGCCGTGTCGAGTTTCGAGCGGACCGTATCCGGCACCGTGATGTACTCGATGGACTTCTCACGGAAGCGCTGCACGTAGGTCTCGGGTACTCCCAGTCCAAGGAGGCCGACAGGGCTCGGGTGATCCCGACGTTTCAACTCGGCTTCGACGAGATCCACCATGCTGAGAACGGGTCGGCCGGAAGCAGCTTCGATCTCATCCACGAACAGGTGGGGAGTGTTGGCCCCGATGACGAGAAAGTCCGCCCATTCTCCCAGGCGACGGGCCGCGTCCAGGACGCGCGGATCGACCTGAAGAGCCCCGGATGGTGGCTTTCCGTCTTCCAGCAGGATGGGCGGGTGTCGCAGGTGTACCGTGACCATCGGTGGATAGCCTTGGTTGAACCGGGGCGTGACCTTTTTTCGCGCCTCGATCAGTACCTGTTGCTCGAACCAGGTCGTGGCTTCGGGCCCGAAGCCTCCCAGTACGCCAATGGTCTTCATGATCTACGGTCCTTCGTGTTGTCGGTCAAGTCAGCGCCGCTGCCGTCCAAACAAAGACTGCCTGAGTGGACGGGCGTGGTCTATGCGGCTTTTCCTCTATGGCCATCCGATGTCGAAGGCTATGTTGACAACCTTTCCCAGAGGAGAGGGAATGGAACGAGACGTTCGCGGCGGCACAACCTTCTGGACTCGCGGATGAGACACTTGCGGCGGCACAACCTTCTGGATTCGCGGAACGAGACGTTTGCAACAGCACGACCTTCTGGACTCGCGGAACGAGACATTTGCAACAGCACAACCTTCTGGACTCGCGGATGAGACGTTTGCGGCGGCACAACCTTCTGGATTCGCGGGACGGGCTTCCGCGCGTATGACCCTGCGAAGCCGAACTGCGCGGATCGCACCCTACCTTTTGGGTGCGCTCCTCTTCGGACTGGTCTTCGGGCTTCGCTACGCGAACACTCCCGCGGAGTTCTATCAGCATCGGGATGATGGCGTCATCACCATGAGCCATGCCCGTAATTGGGTTGAGTACGGAGTCATCGGCCCTAATCCGTCGGGAGGTCGGCTTGAAGGATTCTCGGCCCCCGTTCAGTTCGCGCTGTCGGCCCTGGGCTACGCCCTGACGCGCGCCGGGTATGAGACTCAGGCCCTCGTCCAAACCGTTGTTTTCACGCTTCTCCTGGGCGCGGTCTGGGTTGGATTGCTTGGACCGATCCGAAGATGGGGGTGGGCGTGGTTTCTGCTCGTTCCCGTCTTGCTCGTCGATCAGACCTCATTTCTTCTTTGGCATGGTTCGGGACTCGAAAATCCGATCACGCATGTCGCAATCCTGTCCATGCTTTGGCAGCTGGGGCGGATGCTGGAGATCGGCCGTTTTCACTGGCCTGCCGTCGTTCTGCCCGCCGTGGCCGCAGTCTCCCGTCTGGACGGTCTCTATCACGTCGGACCCGTCCTTGCCGTCTTCGCCGTCGCCTGGTGGGTCTCCCACCGCAACGGGGTCGGGCTCCTGACCGCCGCTGCAGCGCTGGGCGGAGCCTGCCTTGTTCACGTGGTGCGCTATCTTTACTTCGGAGACTGGTTGTCGAATACCGCTCACGCCCAGGCTCTCGGTCTGTCCGACCGTTTGGACCTGATCGCCGCCGGCAACTGGGGATTTCTCGAGTACTCCTGGCGGATCTCCGCTGAAGTGTTCCGGAGCCACGGTGGGTGGATGCTCCTGCCGTTCCTCTTCGGCCTGCCTTTCGTTCGAAGGGGCCGTGAACGCGTCTTTCTCGTGTTGTCCTCGCTCCTGTTGGTTGTGACCGCGGTCGCCAACCCGCTCGTACTTGGACGGACCACTCTCGACCCGACCCGGACCACGACACAGATGGCGTTGTGCGTCGTTCTCCTGATTGCCATCGTCGGTATGGACGTGTGGAGACGTCCGCGGGGACGCTGGGTCCTGATCCCAGTCGCCCTTCTTGCCCTATCCGGCCATCTCGGAACCCGACAGGTCCCCTACGAGTTGTGCTGCCCGACCGAGGGCTTCGAAGCGTATCGAGCCGAGTTTCGGGAGGTGGCCGAGAGGGAGGGGCTGCGTCGGCCGACGGTAGCCAACGCGGATCTCGGGGCGATGAGCTGGCACAAGGACTTCAACGTCGTGGACATCGGCGCGCTCGGCAATGTCTTCTTCGCCCATCTTCGCCACGGTCCTCTTCTATCCGAGTACTTCTTCGAATGGATGGCGCCGGATATCGTCGAAAGCCACGAAGCCTGGTCCTGCCGCTACTTCGACGAGATCTTCAGTGACCCGAGATTCCGGGAGCGCTACCTCCCGATCCGTGAGGAATGGGTCGACTGGGACCGGTGCGCAAACGGCCCGCTCCCGGTCGGCGTCTGGGTCCGGCGCGACATGCTGCGGGCGGCGACCGGCGAAGAACGCCGCCTCACGGATCGGCTGGACCAGGAACTCTCCGTAGATGCAGTCAGGGAAAGTCTCCATAGAGTTCGGGACCGCTCTGAGGTTGAATCCGAAACCGGATGGGCAACGAGTGCGGCCGTGGCCCGCGCCGCCTACCGGTTTTTGCCCGAGTTTGTCGCAGCGGGACAAGGCGATGATTTGAGAACCGTGTTTGCGACGGGAAATGCTTCAGAGTTCGATCGATTCCTGATCTCACGTGGATCTGACACGGAGGCCTTTCCGGCACTGGCCGATCATCTTCTGGATGATTTCCTGGACCGCCGGATCGGACCGAAGCCCGAGCGTCCGCAACCCGACGCGGCGGGGACGTTGGACGTCTACGTGGTGGAGGATGACCTGATTCTCTACAAAGAGAGTTGTCCGCGGTCGGTGACGGATGGACGTCTGTTCCTGGCCGTACGCGGTCCGGCTTTCGAGGAGAATCAGGGGATCGTTTTCGACGAAGACTTTCACGAGGTGGGGTACCGGGTCGGCGAGTCCGCCCTCGCGGTCCTCGAGTTGCCTCCGGGGCGCATCGAGGACATCGTGGTCGGTCTTCGGAGCGGCTCGGAAACAGTATGGAAGGTTCGTTGCCCTCCGCCGTCGTCCCGAACGGGAACCGAGAGCGGAAGTGTGGATCGATAAGACGAGAGAAGGGAAGTCATGGACATCAAGGACCAACTCATCACGATCGACGAGGCTCTGAGCCTGGTTCGGGACGACATGCGGATCGTGACCTCGATGGCGGCCGCGGAACCTCACTTGTTTCTGCGCAACATCCATCGAAGGGCCAAGGAACTCAAGCAACTGCGGGTGTTCTGCGCCAATCCGAGCGAGCAGTATCCCTGCTTTGACGACCCGGACCTCGTGGGTCGGATGGAACTGGCGACGATGTTCCTGACTTCGGGCATGCGAAAGAAGCAGGAACGCGGAATCATCCGCTACATTCCGCAGCATCTCAGCCAGTGGGTGCGCAATCTCCAGCGGGAAGGTTCCATCGACATCTTCTGGGGTTCCTGCACGATTCCCGACGAACGCGGGTTCGTCAATCTCGGCCCGAACGCGTGCTACGAAACCGAAGCGCTTCGCATGGCCGACGTCATCATTCTCGAAGTGAATCCGAACTTGCCGACGACGATGGGAGCGACGACCGTGCCCATCAGTTGGGTGGATCACTTCATCGAGTCGGAGGCTCCCCTCGCTACGATCTCCCGGCCTTCGATGCACGATGTCGACCGCAAGATCGCCGAGCACGTGGCGGAAATGGTTCCGGACCGGGCCACGATTCAGCTTGGGATTGGCTCGATTCCCAACGCCATCGGCGAGGCCTTGCGAACGAAGAAGGATCTCGGCGTCCATACGGAAATGATCAACGACACGATCATGGACCTGTACGTGAGCGGCGCGATCACGGGACGCTACAAGTCGATCTGGCCCGGAAAGATCGTCGGCTCTTTCGCGCTGGGAAGCGAAGAACTCTACGACTTCGTGGACAAGAACCCGGTCGTTGTCTTCGAACCTTCGTCGGTGGTCAACGATCCGTACCGAATCGGGCGCAATAGCAAGATGGTCTCGATCAACTCAGCCATCGAGATCGACATCACGGGTCAGGTCTGTTCCGAATCGGTCGGGCACCGGGAACTGAGCGGCGTCGGCGGCGCCACCGATACCCACACCGGAGCGCAGAGGTCGGAAGGCGGTCGCGGCATCATTGCGATGCATTCGACAACGGCCGACGAGGCCACGAGCAAGATCGTCTTCGAGCTGAAGCCGGGAGCCAAGGTTTCGATCAGTCGCAACGACATCGACACCATCGTCACCGAATACGGGGTGGCCGAACTAAAGGGCGCGACCGTCTGGGACCGGGTCACGCGGATGATTTCCGTTTCCCACCCGAAGTTCCGCGACGAACTCCTTTCGCAAGCGCGGGAGGCCGGCTACATCAACGGCTCCGTGTCTGTCTGATGAGTCTGCATCTGATTGAGTCTGCACCGGCCGTGTTCGGTCCGGACGTGCCCGGTCCGGCCGTGTCCGAGTTGGCTGTGTCCGGTCCGGCCGTGTCCGGTCCAACGGCCTACAGTGTTCGAGCATCCCTCGGTTACTTGATGTAGCCGAGGGATCGCAGCCGTTCCTTTTCTTCCCTGGACAAGGTGGCCCGCTGTCCTTTGGGCCGAACCTGTCCCGTCTTTTCCCAGGCGCGGCCCCGCGCTTCGAGGATCACCTGCAGGTGCTTCGAGGTCGTACCTTCGGGATCGTACAGGTTGCGCTTCTCGCCGGGGTCCAGGTCCAGGTCGTACAACTCGTAGGGTTCGAGGGCATCGGTATCATCCGGTCCCGGTCCCGGCCCCGATTTCACCCGGCGACGTGACTGCGGCGCCTCCTCGAGGTTTCGGATGAGCTTCCATCTGCCCTCCCGGATCATGTGCTTGCGAACGTTCCGCCCCCACGCCGTACTTCCTTCTGCGTAGACCGGTCGCGGTGCATCGGGATCGACGAACTCCACCAGATTGTCTCCGGCGAAGGTGGCGTTGTCCGCTCCGGCCAGGTCGAGAAGGGTCCTGCCCAGGGAACGCACTTCAACCGGCGTTCGGACTCGGTTCGAGAGGGACCGGTGCTTCGGCGCACCCGAGGAAATCAGACCCGGTGTTCGCGGATCGAAGAGAACGAGGGGAACGTGAACGAGTTCTTCGTAGAGCTTCTTTCCGTGTCCGAACTCTTGACGTTCGTAGAACTCCTCACCGTGGTCGGACGTCACCGCAACGATGGTGCGATCGGAGAGTCCGAGTGTTTCCACATGGGACAGAAGGCGCCCAAAGTGGAGGTCGGTCAGGTAGATCTCACTGCCGTAGACCCAGCTGAGGTAGTCCAGATCTGTTGCGTTCAAGTCTCCGCGCAGACGGTTGAGGTATCCGACGTCGAGCGTCGAAGGCCACGGACCCGCATACTCGATGGGAACGGGAAACTCGGACTGGGCGATGTAGTCATGGTGAGGGTCGAAGTAATGGACCCAGAGGAAGAAAGGGTCGGATCCATATGTCTCCATCAGTTCGATCGCGGTGTCCGTGATGGCGGGAGAGGAGGTTCCTTCGTGATCCTGAACATATCGTTGGTCGAACTCGTCGAAGCCCTGGTTGAAACCGTAGCTCGCGTTGACGAAGTTGTTCGAGATCACGGCCAGGGTCGTGTACCCGGCGTCACGAAAGGCTTCCGCGAGCATGTCCTGCTCGGAACCGAGTCGGTTCGAGGATCGGTTGGCACCGTGCTCTGCCGGGTAGAGGCCGGTGTGGATGCTGGCCATCGTTGGAAGAGTCCACGGTCCCTGGGCGACGCACGATTCGAAGAGAACACCGCGCTCGGCCAGGGCATCGATGTGCGGAGAGGTCCGGCGGGGATGGCCGTAGCAGCTGAGATGATCCGCGCGCACGGTATCAATGGTGACGAGGATGACGTTCGCTCGCGGGGTATCGACCGCCGCGTCACAATCGAGAATGGGCAGTGCTCCCACCAAGCCCGCTGTCGCAAGGATCGAGGTTGGGGCGAAACTCCGAAGCGCGCTGGCGCTTCCCTGTCCGATACGGACGGCGATTGCTCTGAACATGGATGAAGCCCCTCTCCCAAGGCTTGGTTCCGGCCGGTGAGTATACGCGAAAGGCGCCATCGAGAGAATCGGGGGTATGATTCGCCCGAATAGTGCAGAATACGCAGATGCCCGACGACGGCACGCGGCCACGGGTCGGGTGCAGACCTTGGACCTGCGGAGAGGTTTCTTGTTCCGTTTTCTCCAGCTCCTAAGCGTTTCAAATGACGTCGGGGAAACCGACCGTATTCGTGATCGGGTACGTCTGTATCTGCAGGTCATGCTCTTGATCGACGCCTTCGGCTACGCGAGTGACTTCCTCAGCCCGCTCTTCATCGAAGGCCTGAGCTCTCCCGACTACATGAATCGACCCGGGTTCCTTCGAACGATCACGACCGTCTTCGTGGCCGCAGAGTGGGCCTGGCTTCGCTTTCGGAAGCCTTCGCGCAACGTTGCCGTTGCCATGGAGACGGTGGCGACTCTCGTTCTCATCTTTCTCTACGTGCAGGTTTCCACCGCCTTCATGGTCGGCGACTCGGAGCCCTACGCCATGGTCTTTGCGATGTACGGGTTCACGCTGCTTCTCAGTGTTCGTGCCGCACTCGTTCCCAGCCCGGTCTGGCGCACCGCGCTTGTTGGAATCATCGGAATGGGAATCTTCCATCTCGCCGGGCGGGAAAGGATCGCCGAGCTCGCTCCCCAGACTTTGGACGGAGTCAACTTCATTGGCGTAGCCTTCGTCATCGTGACGTCGATCACTTCGTTCGTGATCTACGGTCTCCGTCGTGAGGTACGCGAAGCGCTGCAGCTCGGCCAGTACACGCTGGGTGAGCGACTCGGTGAGGGCGGGATGGGCGCGGTCTACCGGGCGCGTCACGCACTGCTCCGCCGTGAGGCTGCCATCAAGCTCATTCGCCCGGAGTTGATCGGTGGTTCGGCCGAACCGTCGAGAGCGTTTCAGCGATTCGAGCGGGAGGCGCAGGTCACGGCCGGCCTGCGTTCCCCTCACACGGTTCAGCTCTACGACTTCGGTGTCTCCGACGAGGGCGCCTTCTATTATGTGATGGAGATTCTGGAAGGCGTTGATCTGGAGAGTCTGGTTGCCAAACACGGGCCGCTCCCCGCATCGCGCGTGACTTTCCTCCTCCTACAGGTATGCGAATCCTTGCAGGAGGCACACCAGGTCGGTCTGGTGCATCGCGACATCAAGCCGGCCAACATCTTTCTGTGCCGGTACGGTCTGCGTTTTGACTTCGTGAAGGTCTTGGACTTCGGATTGGTCACGATGGGCGGCGACGATGACGAAACCGCCGCGAAGTTGACCGTCGAGGGGTTTGCGGGAGGAACTCCGGCCTACCTCGCTCCCGAAATGGTTGCGAGCCCGGGTGAAGTGGACGAACGGGCGGACATCTATGCCGTGGGATGTGTCGCCTATTGGCTGCTGACCGGCCAGGTGCCGTTTTCCCGAGAGACTCCGATGGCCACTGTGCTGGCCCACGTCAACGATACGCCCCTCCCGCCGTCTTCCGTTACGGAGCTGCCGATTCCTTCGGAGCTGGAAGCACTGGTCCTGCGCTGTTTGGCCAAGGACCCGAAGGATCGACCTCGTTCCGTGGAAGCACTGGCCGAAGAACTCGGGATCGCAGATCCGGTTTCGATCTGGACGCAGGACCAGGCGCGCCGGTGGTGGGAGACTCATCAGCCGGAGCTGGATTCGAACGAGACGTCATGGGATGGCGATCAGACGATCAAGCTCAGTCGAGCCTTTCCGGGATGACGGGTCGGGGCGAGGCCTGATTTGGACTGACCGCGCCGCGAAGCCGGTGGAACTGCTTCGCCTCAGCGGTAGGCCGAGTCGTTGCCGACGCTCCAGGTTGCGTCGAAGAATCCCGCCGCCCGGACGCCGGCGTCTCCATGCTGCAGGACATCCGAACCAAACACGGTCCAGTCCGGATAGCCCGTTCCGGATACGAAGTAGGGCAGTTGTCGACAGGTTTGAAGTCCGAGGAGACCCGTGCCTGCGACGACACCGACACTGCTTCTTGTGTCTCCGAAGCGGGGGTAGGTGAAGAGGCACGCCAGGTCCGGGCCGTCAAAGGATCGGATCGCACCGTCTGCAGACTCGACCACGATACGGTCCCGTTCGACCCGGATGGGACAGTCTCGCAGCACCTGGTACCAAGCTCCGTTGTTGTTGGCATTGCCGTAGAGAATGACGTTCCGTCCACTCTCTCTTTCCGCATCGAACTCCAGGTCCAGAATCACCTCGAAGGCGCCGTTTCCGCGGTAGTAGAAGGTCTCTGCATCGAACAATGCCTTGTCGAGAAGGGCTTTGTTCACATCCGGAGTGCCGCCCGTCCCGACGACGAACAGGACTCGGTTCTGAAACGCGGCCTTGAACGGACCGGATCGGTGCGGCCCCTTTTCGTTCGCGTTGCTGGATCCAGTTTGGACCCAGGAGGCGCCGTCGTGTGCCAGATGAAGTTTGGAAGATCCAACGACGGGCGATGTCGCTCCGGAAGCGAATCCGAAAGCAGACTGCGAGGCTGAACCCTCTGCGACCGGGAAGTCGCAGCGAACGGATTGGGAGTCGGCCAGGATTTCGACCCGACCGTTGTGAAACGAGCTCGGCACCTCGATGGACAGTCGGGAAACGTTCTCGGTCTCGAGCGTGATCCGGATCGTATCCGGATCCGTCGACGACGAATCGGACGGGGCGAGTAGACGGTGCGCCTCGACTCGGCTTGGCGACATCCAGCGTTGCTGGCCTTCGACCTGAATCCAGAAACATTTGTCGGAAAGGCTCGGGTTGATCGTCGTGAAGTCGATCTCGGTGACATCCTTCGATTCCGGCAACGGGTTGCGTTCGAGAAACTCCATCAGCGGCGGCCAGTCCATGCACTCGTCTCCCCACCAGTGTCCGGCGCCTGGCTGCTCGTAGTAGGCGAAGTTGGGATGAAACCTGCCCAACCGTTCCCGCATGAATCGCGCCTGCTCCACCGGAACCGTCGCATCGGCGTCTCCGTGCAGGATGTAGACGGCACTGTGGCGATAGTTGTCTTCGAGCAGCAGCGTCCGGCTGCCGTTGGCGCTGCGCGAAAGGATCTCCTGGGTTGCGGAGAGTTCGTGGCTCTCCTCGGGAGGTTGGGCGGTGTAGGACCAGAAGTCCCGCCAGCCTGCGCTGGGGCCGATCGCACCAAAAAGGTCGGGGTAGTGCGCTCCGAAGTTCCAGGTTCCATGGCCACCCATCGAGTGACCGGTCAGCCAACGCCGCTGTTCATTCAGCGGGAAGACTCGTTCGATGTCCTGCAGAACTTCGAGTGCATCCAGTCGCCCCCAGTCTTCCCAATCAAAACCGAACTCCCGCCGGTTGGTCGGCGAGACGATGAAGGCGTCGGGTCGTTGGCGATAGTGATGCGCCTGCCGCGCCGGGACGCCGGCTCCGTGCAGGGTGAGGTAGAGGCCGTACGAGGAATCCGCGAGAACGGGCTCTGGGGGTGGCGTGACCCCGTAGTGCTGGACGCTGCCGTCGATGTGGCTGACGAACGATCGGAAGTGTTTTTCCTCCGGCCTTCGAACGTCGAGTTGCAATGCCAGGCGACTGAGAGTTTCGCTGGGGTTTCCTGGAGACCGCAGCTCGAGTTCGATGACCACGGAGTCCGGAAACGATCCGCCATCGACAACAAACGATCCGCTGGGTGACGCGCCGTCCGGTGATGCGCCGTCTGGTGGTGCGCCGTCCGGTGACGCGCCCTCCGTTGACGCGCCGTCGAGTGACGAGCCGACGGGTGACGCGCCGTCGAGTGACGCGCTTCCTTGCGATGACCCGACCCGTGAGGACCGGGCAGGGAAAGGAGACACGACACCAACGGCGACCTTGCGCGTCCGAAGCGGCGGAAGAGAGCCGACCGGGCTCACGAACTCTTCTCCGTTCGGGTTGCGACTGACGACGTAAAGGTCGTGGCGCCATTCTCGACTTGCGTTGCTCACGACTACGCCGGCGTGAGCCGTCGCGTCCGTTTCGCCGATGAGGACGGAGGGTAGGGTCAGGTCTCTTTCTTCGAGAAAGATCGGTGATGGAGATGGATACAGCGACGCTCGGATGGCACCCCACCCCTCCTTGAAGATCAGCTCGTTCGTCCCCTTGCGGAGCTCGACGGGGATGCGAAGAAAACCGCGATGGTAAACGTCTCCGATTCGCGGGACTCCGTTCACGTAGACATGCCGGTAACCGGCCCCGTCCAGCAGGTAGATGCCCGCCTCGGGGACGTCGATACTGGCGACGGCGTAGCCGCCGGCGAGTTCACGGGATTCGATCCAACCGTCCTCGTTTGCTGAGAATCGCTTCCAGGTGACGGTCGGTGTGCTCGCTTCGGCCGGGTCGATACCCGATGTCGACGGTGCTTTGGAGACGACCGTGTCGCCTTCGGAGGGGCTCTCCCACCCTCCTCGAATGAGAGCTTCTTCGATCGGATCGACGATGAAAGGAACCCGCCCTCCGCGTCCCACGGCGGGGATGGCCAGGACGGTCCGGACGTGAAGGGTGTCGGACGCAACCATGCGCCCCGGAGTGGGGCCGTCCGTCGCCAAAGCCACAGAGGTCGTCGAAACCGGAAGGGATAGGGTAACCGCAAGAACCAGGGCCGCCACGACAAGAAGACTCGGCAGCGGCGCCTGGCTTTGGGAACCGGCGAGGGGGTTCAGCGAATGGAAGGTCAGCCTCCGATCCATCTGAAGCCCGGAACGATCTCCAAGATCGATCATGAAAACCGATCATGAAAACCGGTCATGAAAACCGGTCATGAAAACCGATTGTGCTTACCGGGCTCGTCTAGAATTGGCTCCAAAGGTACTGGTTCGTCACTTCATGGTGGAACATGATTTCTGGTGACTTGATCCGGGTTCCGAGCGCCGCGGGACAGCGTTCCGCCGACGCCTGCTTCAGATCGCAGTACTTCTTGTGCACGACCTCACCGAGCAGCTCGGAAACGAACGTCGACCCTTTGCAGTGACGGAGCGAGTCGTAGATGTTGTCGGGCAGGAAGCGGGTCCGCGGGCGCTTGTTCTCGTCTGGTTCCTCACCCTTGGGGCCTTCCAGACCGGTCCGGAACAGAGAGTAGACGGCCATGTACGGATTGGCGTCGGGAGCGATCGACCGTACCTCAACGCGCGCGCTGCGCTCGTTGCCGAGCGGGATCCGAATCATCGCGCCACGGTTGATCCCCGAAGCCTTGATCTGATTCGGAGCTTCGTAGGCCGGGTCGAGGCGGCGGTAGGAGTTCACGCTCGAATTCAGAATGAGGCAGAGCTCCTGCCCGCTGTTGAGGATGCGATCGATGAAGTCCCAGGCCAACGGTGACACGCCCTCCTCGCCGCCGGCGTCGTAGAACAGGTTCTTCCCGGAAGCGTCGGAGATCGACATGTTCGTATGCATGCCGTTGCCGTTGACGCCGGTGACGGGCTTCGGGAGGAAGCTGGCCGTCATGTCCATCCGAGCGGCGACCTGGCGACACAAGAGCTTGTAGAGCTGCACCTGGTCGGCCGAGATAAGTGCTTCGCTGTAGGAGTAGTTCATCTCGAACTGGCTGGGCGCGACTTCAGGGTGATCCTTTTCGTTGGAGAACCCCATCGCGCGCTGTACTTCCGCGGCCCGATCGATGAACTCCCGAAGTGCGTCGCCTGGAAGAGAGTGGTAGTAGCCGCCAGTGGAGATGAATTCGAACTCTCTTGTCGCGTGGTAGCGACGTTCAGCGTCTCGACCCTTGAAGAGAAAACCCTCGATCTCGTTGGCCATGTTAAGGGTGTAACCCTTCTTGTCGCGGAGTTCCTCTGCGAAGAGGCGCAGCCGGGAGCGCATGTCAGCCGCGTAAGGTGCGCCGTCGCGGTCGTGTACTTCCGAGAAGAGCAGTACCTTGCCGGGACCGAAGACGTCGGACGGCAACCAGTAGAATGCGCTCCAGTCGACATAGAGCCGAAGATCGGACTCATCCTGATCCGAGAAGCCGCGAATCGAGGAACCGTCGAAAGTGAGGACGTCGCTGGACTTCAGAAGGAACTTCTTGTCGTAGTCCAGCATGTGCATCCGACCCTCGAGGTCGGTGAAGCAGACGGTGACCGCCTTGATCCGCTTCTCGTCGGCGAGGTAGCGCATCCGCTCTTCGCGGAGTTGATCCGGATCCACCCGGGCCATCCTCTTTTCTTTGACCGCCAGGTTCATCTCTTCCAACTGGTCGTACGGAATCTCCAGGAAGTCGCGGAGTGGCGTGGTCACGATCGGTCTCCTTGTTGCGAGCTGTCGCAAGTGGGGCAGTTGAAAGCGGGCCTACTCTGAAGTAGCTAAGTATGCGTTGATTTATTATAAATACAACGAATTTTACGTTAGTCAGTATCAATTTTATTCTTTGTCGTAGCCTGCGGGCCCCTATTGCAGTGCTCGGTCGGTTCGGGGAGGTGGTGGACTCACAAAGCCCCACCCTTGGCCGGGATCCGGTAGACTCAAGTCAATTCACGATTTCCACGGACAAAGGGTGGTATGGGCGGAGCCGAGAAACCGAACCTCGTCGATATCGCGGCCAAAGTCGCAGACGGAGAGAAGGTCGAATGGGATCGCTTGGCGGCGGAGCATCCCGAGATGGCGGCTGCCCTTCGCAACCTCCGACTCCTGGGCGCCTTCTCCGATGTTTGCCGTTCCGGGACCGTTGAGGGCTCGTCCCTGGATGGGTCGTCCTTGGATGGCTCGTCCTCGGATAGCCCGGTGGAAAGTTCATCGGAAGCGCTGCTTCCAGACTCGCTGGAAGTCCCGTCATCCGGCCGCCGGTCGGCCGCTGAGGACAACGATGAGCCGGACGGGCACGAGGGACGCTTGTCCGGAACGGTGTGGGGGCCTCTCCGTATCCTCGAAGCCGTCGGCGAAGGCAGCTTCGGCCAGGTGTTCCGTGCCTACGACAGCCTTCTGCAACGGGACGTCGCGCTCAAGCTTCGTCGACCTCTCCGGGAAGGGGAGCTTACGGCCTACCGTCGACACCTCGACGAAGCCCGTCGTATGGCCCGCGTGCACCATCCCAACGTTCTCTCCATTCACGGAATCGAGACACATGACGATCGCCCCGGAATGTGGATGGAGTTCGTCGACGGGCAGAGTTTTGAACAGATCCTGGAGTCGGACGGTCCACTCCCGGTCGCGGAACTCGTTCGGGTTTCGGTTTCTCTCAGTCGGGCCCTCCACGCAGTCCACTCCGCGGGAATCGTTCATGGCGATCTCAAGGTCGCCAACGTCATGCGCCGAAACGATGGAAGCCCTGTCCTCATGGATTTCGGAGCCGGTCGGGAGCTGCAGGCGGAGGTCGGCGCTGCCGCCGTTCCGGTCCTCGAAGGAACGCCTGTGGTCATGGCTCCCGAAGTACTGCTGGGGGGACTCGCGACGATCCGCTCGGATCTTTACTCCCTGGGAGTCGTGCTCTATCGCCTCGCAACCTCCACTCATCCCATTGAAGCCGCCAATTTGCCTGAGTTGATCGAGAAGTCGCAACATGGCGTCCAGGTTCCGGTCGAGGAGGCTCGGCCGGGTCTGCCGCCGGCGTGGGCTCGCGTCGTCAATGTTTTGCTTTCGAGGGATCCCTCAGAACGTCCCGAGAACGCGGCGGTCGTGGAGACGGAACTTGCTTTGTCCCTGGAGGACGATGCGGAGTACCGCGGCGCGTTTGCCGGGCGTGGAACGGATGCCGCGAAGGTTCACGGGTTGGGATCCCCGCGGTCCAAGCTGATCGGACGCCGGTCCGAGTTGGAGAATCTCGTCCGGGGTCTCGGGAAGGGAAAGGTGCTCGTCCTGACCGGTCCGGGCGGCGTTGGAAAAACCCGTGTCGCGCAGGAAGTGGCGTTCCGCACGGCCGCACACTATCGCGACGGTGCGTACTGGATCGACCTTTCCGCTGTGGCCAACGAGGAAGGGGTTTGGTTAGCCCTCGGGAGAAGTCTGGAACTGCGTGAGTCGTCTTCGCAGTCCGTTCGAGAGGTGTTGACCCAGCACCTGGCCGAAAGAAACGTCCTGATCGTGTTGGACAATGCAGAGCACGTCGAGGCGCCGCTGCGAGCGGTGCTGGACTCCCTGGTGCCCTCTGCACCGGAGTGTTGCTGGTTGGTGACGAGTCGTTCGCCGCTCCGATCGAAAGACGAAACGGTCCTTTCACTCACCCCGCTGGCCTTTCCAACGGGTGACACCGGCGCGGGGCTCGTCCGCGAAGCCCTGGCCTTCGATTCGGTTCGCCTTTTCGTGGATCGCGTTCACTCCCAGTTTCCGGGTTTCCTTCTGGGTCCCGAGAACGCGTCCCTTGCGATGGATATCTGTCGCCGCGTCGAAGGGATTCCATTCGCCGTCGAGTTGGCGGCGGCGCGTGTTCCAACCCTGGGGTTGGGAGAGGTGGCGCGGCGATTGCGGCAAGATCTCAAGGTCATCATGGGACGAGGGTCCCGTCCGACGGAGTCACCTCACGAAACCCTTCGACAGTCCATCGCTTGGAGCTACGAGCTTCTGGAGCCGGAGGAACAGGCACTCCTGAGAGGGCTCTCTGTGTTCCGGGGCGGATGCACGCTGGACGCAGCGGAACAGGTCCTGGGAGACGAGGTGGATGTCGTCGAGGCCATCTCCCGACTCGTTGAAAGCTCCCTCGTCGACTTCGAACCGGGCGACCCATCTTCCTCGACGCAGGCCCGGTACCGCCTGCTGGAGACGACCCGGACGTTTTCCGCGGACGAACTCGAACGAGCCGGCCAACAGGGCGATCGTCGGGCGGCGCACCTGCGTTGTTACGCAGACCTTGCCGAGTCGGCGGATGCGCACTTTCAAGGACCGGAGCAACAGGTCTGGTTCGAACGTGTTCGCGCGGAGCACGACAACTTCGATCACGCGCTCCGCTACTCGACCGGAGACGACGGGATGTCGGGTCGGGCCCCGGAGGCTCCTTCGTCCAGCGGCAATGACGACTCACTCCGCCTGGTCGCACACCTCGGCCGCTACTGGGATCGGCAAGGTCTCTACCACTATGGAATTCGCTGGACCGAAGCGGTGGTCTCCGGTCGTCCCGCCGATGAGGTGACGTTGGAACGGGCGGCAGCCTTCAACTGGCTGGGTACGCTGCGCTTCATCGTCGGACGATACAGCGAGTCCATCGCGGCTCACGAGGAGTCGCTTCGAGTTAGTCGCGCCATGGGCAGGAACGCGGGAATCGTTTCCTCCTCGATCAACATGGGGAACGTTTACTACCGCACCGGTGACCTGGATCGGGCGAGGGAGTTTCTCGAGCAGGCGACGAAGCTGGCCGAGCAGGAAAAGGACTCTGTCCGCCTGGCTACGGCTCTCAATAGTCTCGGAGCCATCGAAGCGCGGTCTCGTCGTTTCGAATCGGCGCTCGAGCACTACGAACGAGGGCTGGTTCTGCAACGTGAACTCAAGGACGTCTACGGAGTGTCGTTGCTGACCCACAACATCGCGGAGTGCCTTCTCCGCTCCGGACGGCCGGTCGAAGCGATGCCCTACGCCCGGGAAGCGCTGGCCCTGCGGCGGGATGTCGGACATCGACCGGGAATCGCTTCGGCCTTGGCTTTGCTGGGGCTCATATCGGCGCAACAGAAAGACTATCCGGCTGCGATCGAATACGCGGGCGAGTCGATGAACCTTCGTCTCGAAGCAGGGCTCTCCCACGGCGTGATTCAACTTCTCGAACTCTGTGCGGACGTCGCCCAGGAAACGGGGAACGCGGAGAAAACGACCGTCCTCTATGGTGCGGCTCACCGTTTTCGTGAAGAGAGTGACTCTCGTCTGGTTGGCGTGGAGTCGGAGGAGCTTGCCGCGGAACTGGCCGAGCTCAAGCGCAAACTCGGGCCGGAGTCGTTTTCCATCGCGTGGGAGCGGGGAAGGTTGCTTAGTCTGGAAGAGGCGGCAAGTCTTGCGGTCGATGTGCCAGGAAAGGCCGCGCCACAGGACGTTCCGGATTCTTTAGATCCGAATTCCCAACGGACCGACGGATGACGGAGAGTCCCGTCGGTTCGGTTCGATTCCGCGCCACCTTCTGGATGACAGCGATCGCGCTTCTCCTTCCTCCGGTTGTCGACCTGTTCATGAACGGTTTCGCGCGTGCCGGCCACTTCCTCGCATCCGACGCCTACTACTACCTGACGATCGGACGCAATGCGATCGATCTGGGGTACTTCACGTTCGACCGTGAGTATCCGACGAACGGATTCCATCCACTATGGCAGGGACTGCTGGCCGTTCTCTTTGGAGCGGCTCGGGTCGTCGGAATCGATCGTGTCCCGATGCTGACGGTGGTCCTTCTCTTTCAGTTGCTGGTCACGTCCGCCGCCTATCTTTGGCTCGCCGATTCGATCCATCGACTTAGGCACAGACTGACTCCGCTGTTTCCCCTCGTTCTCATCGGATGTGTGGGGCTGATCACGATTCCGTTTCGGAGGAATGTCGGCTCCGCTTGGAGCTACGTCAACGGGATGGAAAGCCCGCTCCTGCTTCTTTCGTTCGCCTGGGTGGTTCGCGAGTTGCTCAGACCGGAGAGGGATCGGTCGACGCAGGATTATCTGCGGCTGGGACTGGCCTTGACGGCGGTCTTTCTTTCCCGCCTCGATCACGCGTTCCTCGTCGTGACGGTCCTGGGTTGGATCGCCTTCGAGTTCGTCGCCGTTCCCGAAAGAGGGCGCCGTTGGACTCGTCTTTGGCCGGCGTTCCTGGTTCCTGTGCTCGCGCTCGGACTCTTTCTCGTGACCAATCGGGTCTTCTTCGACACCTGGATGCCGGTCAGCGGCGCGGCCAAGTCGAGCTTTCCCATTCCCAGTCTCGACAACTGGCGTTACCTCTACTCTCTGGTCGAAGACCCGGACCAGCCTCTGCGCCAACGCCGTCTGTGGCGGGGAATTCAGCTCTTTTTTCCGTCCGCGGTTGCCGTGTTTTGCCTGATGCGACAGTTCTTTCGGCGACCGACGACACCGGCGGACGCGCGTTGGGCCCGTTGCATGGCGATCCTGTCGGTCTTCACGTTGATTCTCTCGTCGTACGACTTCTTCTTCGTACCTTTGATTGCGCACGGGCACTGGTACGTCCCGGCAACGGTGGTCTTCGCTTCGATCTACCTTCTGGACCTGTTGGATGGCCGGCTTCCCGTTCGCCTTGACACGCGCTGGTTGGCGGGACTGAGCGCGGCCGTGGCTGTCGTGTTCTACATCGGAGTCTTCGCTCAGGGAAAGGTCCATCAGCGGTATGAGGTGTTTCTCGAACACGGACCGGGTGAGATTCAAGCCGCGAGCCTCGCGCCTTCGAAGATCGTCGAGTACGACGATGGAATCATTTCCTACGTCGCTGGGTGGCCGGCGTTGTCCGGATTCGGCTTCGCCATCGATTCCGACGGCCTGGAGGCTTTCCGCAACGCGACGTTGCTGGACTTGGCCTACGAGCGGGGCTACCGACACTTCGCTTCCGTGGGTTACTTCAAGCTTGGCGGTCTGAATCCCGGATCCACATCATCCGAGATCGGAAAGGTTCTTCATTCGACGTTCCACTTTCCACAGGAACTCGTGGATGGGTGGCACTTCGAAGTGGTGGCGGTCCTTCCGAGAAGCTCACTCGTTCTCGTCGCGTTCTCGCCGCTGTCCTACGGCGACTCGCAGGCGTCAACAGCACCGACCCGTCCGCACGCTTTCGTCAGGCAGGGGGAATCCGGCTGCAACATGAACGAAACCTCGTCGCAGAAGAGCGGATCCTCGAAGAAATCGGACTCCGCCGGCTCGCACAGGAACGAATAGTTTGAGGTACCACTGTCGAAGACGTTGGAGCAGTCGAGGACCGGGCCACCGACCCCAAAGCAGGCGATGCCATACCTGACGCTGTGCGCGACCAGATTCCGCTCACAGCGGGGGCTGGCGTTGAGCGTGTAGATGCCGCAGTCGCCGGAGAAGGCGATGGTGTTGGCGACGACGACGGGCTCGCTGCCCCCAACGCAGTTGATCCCGAAAACGCCGGGTCGGATCAGAAGGTTCTCTTCGATGCGAACGTTCGCTGCGGGAAAGGTCGTCGAGATCGAATACGACCGGGCACCGTCGATGCGGCAGTCGCGGAGAAGGCCGTCGGGGCTGTTGAATTGGACTCCCGTGCTGAAGTTGCCGATCATTTCGATGCCTTCGATGGTGATGCCCACGGAGGACGTGTCCACGGTGATCCCTTGGCGTCCGGCCGTCGCGAGTCGCAGGACCGCACGTGGGGCGTCTTCCTGAACTCGCCCCCGCAAAGTGATCCCGTCGATCTCCTCGATCTCGATCGGCACACTGATTTCGAGCGTGTCCGCCGCAAGGACGATGACGTCCCCCGGCTCGGCCAAGGTCAGTGCCTCCTCGATCGACTCGGCGTCACCGGGTACCCGGATGCCGGGATTTTCTTCCTGGGGGGGCGCCGCCGGGTCGTCTCCGCCGCAGGCGACGACTAGGAGTGACAGCAGAAGGGCGGACAGCAGCGCGATTCGCGATGTGTCCTGAAGTCCGGCACGATAAGGATGCTTCAACAGGTGACTCCGGTGCGGTTGATTCCGACTGCGGCTGCGCCTCGGCCCAAGGCTCGGTGAACTCTGGCCGTCCAGATCCGTCCAGATCCGTCCAGACCCGAATGAATCCATCAGCCATCCACGAGGTTCAAGCCTACCCGAACTCGCCGCAAAGCCGAACGCGGACTTGACCCGTCGCGGAAACGGCTGGATTCTTGCCTCGTTTCAACTGCCTTTCGCGGATGAAACCGCCTTCGACTCGTATCCTCTTTTTGAACACGAATGTCGAATCCAGGCGGGCTTCCGGCGAGAGCGGGTTTCTTCATCACCGTCGGGGCCGTCCGGGGGAATCCATCGCTGTCCAGGCATGACTTCACTCCTTCCGGTGTGGCCGCCCTCCGCACTCCGACGCTTCCGTTCTCCGTGCTCGTAACGCCAGGTTCGTTCGGCGCTCCGATTTCGGAAGAGGCGTGGAAGGACCGACGGGCTGAAGAGCGGGACCTTCTCCTGGAACGACTCCGGGATCCGGTCATCCGGGAGGCCGTCTTCCTGGCCAGTCCGGACTTGGAAGAGCGCATTCCTTCCTGGGAAGACGACCCCGAGAGCGAGTCGGGCCGGCGGGTGGAGGTCGCGCTCTACAAGTACGTGACCCGGATGGCGTCCCGCTGTACTCCCTTCGGTCTTTTCGCTGCCAATACTGTGGCTCGAGTCGGGCGGACCACACACCTGGCTCTGGCTCCGAGAGCGAGCTGTGTTCGGTCGTCTCGGATCGACATGGAGTTCCTCGATGCGGCGATCGAGAAGATGGCGGACGACCCGGCGCTCCGGCCCGTTCTCCCGTTTCGAACGAATACCAGTCTCTACCGGTTGGGAGCCACGTTGCGCTATGCAGAGCCCCGCACGGTTCGCGGCCAGCGTGCCTACTTTCTTGTCGACGTCGAGGCCGATGACGTTCTGTTGAAGATGCTGGCGACGGCCCGGGGCGGAGCTTTGTTGGAAGACGTTGCCCGGGTGGCGGTCGATGCGGAGGTCTCGCTTGCCGACGCCTATGAGTTTGCCGAGGAGCTCGTGGCCGCTCGTTTACTGGTGCCGCACCTCGGTCCGGTCGTGACCGGCGAGGACGCCACGGACTTCATTCTCCACGAACTCCGATCCCGTCCCGCGGCGCGGCCGATCGTCGACACTCTGGGACGGGTCCGTGACGCCCTGCGCTCGTTGGACAAGGAAGGTCTGGGACATTCGCCGCAGGTCTACCGCGAGCTCATGGATACGGCCAAGGCACTCGGTCCGGTCGAGCCGGCCCGATTTGTACAGGTCGATCTGATCCGGCCCGGAGACTCCGTGACCGTGGCCAACTCCGTGGTCGACGAGTTGCTGAAGGCCGCGCACGTTCTTCTGGATTTGTTCTCTTTCGGGCGCCGGGATCCTCTCTCCGACTTTCGAACCCGATTCGAAGAGCGGTATGGCGATGCGATGGTTCCCCTCGTCGAAGCCTTGGATGAAGAAACGGGAATCGGATACCAAACGGCACAGGGCCCGGCTGCCGATGCCTCTCCGCTGATTGCGGGACTTCCTTTTCCGGATGGGGAGGACGTGGAGGAGGTCGCCTGGGGCTCGCGAGGACGGTATCTCCTTCGCAAGACGGTCGAGACGTTGACGGAGAATCGCCCGGAGATGGTCCTCGAGCCGGCGGAGCTCCGTGTCTTCGAAGATCCGGACGTAACGTCGCTGGCGGACGCTATTCACGTTCATGCGTCGTTGTTGGAGCCGGACGGAGAAAACGGCGCCTGGGCTGTCTTCGATTCTGCGGGGGGGCCTTCGGGGGCCCGCCTTCTCGGCCGATTCAGCCACGCGGATCCGCTTCTTCGAGACGGCGTCGACGAGCATGTTCGTGACGAGGAGGCCCTGGCTCCGGACGTCTGTTTCGTCGAACTCGTTCATCTTCCGGAAGGCCGAACCGGAAACATTTTGGCGCGGCCGCTCCTCCGCCGCTATGAACTCGAGTATCTCGGAACGTCCGGCGCTCCCCGCGACCAGGTTCTCCACATCGACGACCTTTGGGTGCGTGTGCGTGACGGCGCCGTCGTGCTTTGGTCCAGGAGTCTGGGCTGCGAAGTTCGTCCAAGGCTGACCAGTGCCCACAACACGCAGTACCGAAGCCTCGGCCTTTATCGTTTCCTAAGCGCACTGCAGGCACAGGGGCGAGTCGAGGGAGTTTCCTGGAGTTGGGGGCCGCTCGAAAGTCTGCCGAAGTTGCCCCGCGTCCGCTTCGGTCGAGTCATCCTCACGCCGGCCGTCTGGCGGCTCCGAAAGCAAGAGATCGAGTCACTTCGCGGGAACGGAGGATTCGCAGCGTTCCGAAGGGTGCAGGAGTGGCGAAAGGACCACGAGCTACCCAGGTGGATCGGTCTCGTCGACATGGACAATGTGCTGACCTGCGACCTTGATAGTCCGCTCTCCGTGGCTTCGTTCCTGCACGCGCTGCGGGGACAGTCCGAGGCACAGGTTCGAGAACTCTTTCCCGGAAGCACGACGGCCGTCGTAGAGGGACCGGAGGGAGTCTTCCTGAACGAAGTGGTCGTTCCCGTGGTTCGTTCCGGCAAGAATGCGGCGAAGCACCAGGCTGCAACGGGGAGCAGTGAGCCCACCGAACGTCGAGCCGTCGCCGACGGCAGGAAACACGGGGCAAAGGCGGACGACGTGGGTCGTACGGAGGAACTCGGGGGCACCGAAGGCGCGGTGCGTTCACCGGGAGGACTTTCATTCCTACCCGGGTCGGAATGGTTGAGTGCGAAGATATACAGCGGAGTCTCCACCAGCGACGTGCTGCTCACCGATTGGATCGCTCCGTTGACGTCGCAACTTCTGCAAGCCGGGGCGATCGAGAGTTGGTTTTTCCTTCGCTACGCCGATCCGGATTGGCACCTGAGAGTGCGTTTCCGAGGGAGCGCAGAACGCCTGCGGATGGAGGCTCTCTCCCGCCTCGAGGCGGCGATGCGATCGGGCTTGGAGTTGGGGCTCGTCCATCGTGTCGAGATCGATACCTACCAGCCGGAAACTGCGAGGTACGGAGGAGAGTCCTACATCGTCGCGGCCGAGGAGATCTTTCACCACGACAGCGAGTTCGTTGCCGGTGTCGTCGCCGGGAATGCAGGTGACGACGGTCTTGACACCCGGTGGCGGGTTGCGGCGGTGGCGATGGATCGCCTGCTTCGGGATTTCGGTTACGGCGTGGACGAAAAGCTGCGTCTGACGCAGCAGCTGAGTGACCACTTTGCGCTGGAGTTTCGGGAGGACTCGGATCTGCGCAAAGCCCTGCGCGATCGCTATCGGCAGGAACGTCGTGCCATCGAGAGTTGGCTGGACGGCGCCTCGAAGTCGTCGGAGGAGTTCGCGGAGGCGATGGCCGGCGTCGAGGCGCGAAGTGAGTCGATGCGCCCTGCGATCGAACGGTACTTGGCAGGTGAACGGGCGGGTCGACTATCGACTTCGCTGGACGAAATCGTCGCCAGCTTTCTCCACATGCACGTCAATCGGGTGCTCCGGGGAGCGCAGCGGGCGCAGGAGATGGTGCTCTACCGTTTTCTCGCCAAGACGTACGAATCACGCCAAGCCCGGGCGAGGGCGCAGGCCAAGGGTCGGGCACAGGGGCCCGCAAAAGAGGGGCGGGCAAAGAGCGAAGCAACGACGCAAGCGAAGGGCGGAGTGAAAGCACAGGACTCGAAGTCGTGACGGAAGATCAGCAGAGTCCCCTCTTTCGGGAAGAAGCTCTTCAGCACTACGCCGAGTCTTCGGTGCGCGGCCGACTCCTTCAGATCTCGCCGAGTTGGAACCGTTGGGTTTTCTGGCTGCTCTTGGCGGCTCTGGTCGGCGGAGTAGTGTTTGTCTTCGTCGTACAAATCGATCGTTGGGTGTCCGGCCCTGTTGTGGCTCTGACTCGTTCCACCGCTGTCGCCGCGTTTCCGCGATCGCTGGTCCAGGACGCATCGCGTGCGTCAGGCGTCGTGCCGGGGCAATCCATATGGGTTCAGTTCTCCGGCGGGCAGGATCGGGTTGCATTCGAGATCACGGAGACGGATCCGGCGGGCGCGCTTCCGCAGGGACTCCTTCAACGCTTGAAGGTGGTGACCGTCGAGGAAGCCCACGCGGCCTTTCTCGTCGTGATGGCAGAGAACCCGTCAATGCATGACTCTTCCGCGGCGGGCGAAGCTGAAGTCAACGTAGGGCGCCGAAGTCTGTATGAAGCCCTTCGTCCGGGCCGTAGCGAGAATTCGCCGTGACGAGGCTTCGCGAACGACTGCGTTCACTCGGGACTCGTCGCCGGGTACCTCATGTTTCCCAGTTGGAAATCGCCGACTGCGGGCCGGCCTGTTTGACCATGGTCCTGGGCTACTACGGTTGCCACGTTCCCCTCGACGAGGTGCGGGATCGGTTCGAAGGAGGGCGGGACGGGGCTTCGGCGTTCGACATTCTCGAAGTGGCCAAGGCTTTCGGTTTGCAGGGGCGAGCTGTTCGTTTGGAGATGGAGGACTTCGACGCTCTCCCTCCGGGCGCGATTCTCCATTGGAGAATGAGTCACTTCATCGTTCTCGAGAAGACGCGGAAAGATGGAATCGATGTCGTTGATCCCGACGGGGGATCGCGCTATCACCCGATGCGCGAGGTCGAACGGCATTTCAGCGGCGTGGCCATTCTTCTGGAACCGTCAGAGTCGTTTCAGACTGCAGACGGACCGAGTTCGCCACTTTGGACCTATGCCAGAAGGTTCTCAGCGCACAGCGGGCACCTTTGGCGGACGGTCGTCCTTTCGATCCTGCTTCAGTTCCTGGCCATGGCCCTTCCTTTGGTCATGGGAATCGTGGTCGACCGTGTCGTCCCGCGGGCCGACACCTACCTGCTCGGCGTTCTCTTCTCCGGCATCGCTATCGTTTCGGTCTACACCTTTTTCACCTCGTTCGTTCGGGCGCACGCATTGTTGGCGCTACGTACGCATCTCGATCTCGAGATGACGACCGGGTTCCTTCAACATCTTCTGCGCCTGCCCTTCTCGTTCTTCCAGCTTCGCCAAACCGGCGATCTCATGATGCGCCTGAACTCGAATACCACGATTCGTGAGTTGTTGACGGCTGGAGTCATGAGCTCCCTCCTGGATGGTGTGCTGGTCGTCGGGTATCTCGCAGTCATTCTGTGGACTCATTGGGTGCTGGGCCTCGTTGTTGTCGCGCTCGGGGCCCTTCGAGTGGTTGTTTTTCTCGCAACGAAACGACGTTTCCGCATCCTCACCGGTGAGTCGTTACAGGCTCTGGCCGAGTCCTCCAACTATCAGGTCCAGATGATCGAAGGGATCGAGACTCTGAAAACGGCGGGCGCGGAAAGACGGGCTGAGGAAATCTGGTCCAACCTTTTTGTCGACGTACTCAATGTTTCCATTCGGCGTGGAAGACTGTCTGCCGTGGTCGAGTCCATTCTTCAGGTGTTGGAGGTGGCATCACCGCTGATCGTTCTGGCCTATGGTACGACTCTCGTTCTGGACGGCAGCATCTCCCTGGGAACGATGCTCGCCGTGACGACGTTGGCTTCCGGATTCCTACAGCCCCTCGGGTCGATGGTGTCGACCGCACTGCAACTTCAGCAACTCTGGAGCACCGTGGAGCGTGTCGATGACGTGCTTCGACAGGAGCCGGAGCAGAAGGGCCCTCATCCTGTTGCGCCAAGGCTGAAAGGCGGAGTGACTCTGCAGGGACTCTCCTTCAGGTACGGCGACCGGTCGCCCTGGGCCGTTGATGGTGTTGACCTGCAGATCAGGCCGGGGATGCGGATCGCAATCGTCGGACCGAGTGGTTCGGGAAAGTCGACAGTGGCCCGGCTCATTTCCTCGCTCTACCTACCTGCCCTCGGACGCGTGCTCTTCGACGGGGAGGACTACACCGACTATGACCGGGCTACGCTTCGGAGGCAGCTCGGGTTCGTGCCTCAGCATCCGTTCCTGTTCGGGGCAACCATCCGTTCGAATATTGCCATGGCAGAAGTCGAGGCCCCGCTTTCCAAGGTGGAAGGGGCGGCTCGGCTGGCCGACATCTACGACGAGATCGACGCGCTGCCGTTACGGTTCGAAACTCCCTTGGCGTCCACGGGGTCGAACCTGTCGGGAGGCCAACGGCAGCGAATCGCCATTGCGCGGGCTCTTCTCACGAAACCGCCCATCGTCGTTCTCGACGAAGCCACGAGTCATCTCGACACGCGATCCGAGCGGAAAGTCTACGAGAACCTGGCGTCCTTGGATTGCACGCGGATCGTCATCGCGCACCGGCTCTCGACCATCGTCGATTCCGATCAGATCGTGGTCATGGATGCGGGGCGAATCGTGGGCGCCGGCCGGCACGAAGAGTTGCTGGAGACCTGCGACCTCTACGCGGAGCTCACCAATCCTGGTCGAGAAGCAGCGCGCGATCCCAGTTCGGAGTCGTCTCCGCAAGAGCGCTGATCAGGACGAGGCCGACTCCGGCGGCACCGGTCAGCCAGGCCGGATCCTCGATGAATTCTCCGTCGACCTTACGTTCATAGCAGTAGGTTCTGAAACCGGCGATGTTGGGCAAATCCACCTCACGCCGGAGAAGCTCACTGAACCAGTAGTCGGCAGCTTCACGTGCGTCGTTGTCGCCCGTGGCGGCGTGAAGTCCGGCGAAGACGTGGGCCACACCGGCAGTCCCATGGCAAAGTCCGTCGTCAGTGACCGAAGTGTTCTCGCCGCGGCGATGGGATGCAGCGTGAAGGGCTTCGAGAGCGAGGTCTCTCGATTCGCGGTCCTCGAGTGCGCGTGAGGCTGCGTAAAGAGCGGCCGCTACTCCCGGGTCCCCGTAGCACCAGGCGACTCTTGCAGGATCCGAGTCGTAGGCGGCAGAGACGAAGTCGGGGAAGAGCCCGGTTTCGGCCGTGCGACGGCTCTCGGGAAGCGTTTGCTCCCGGAACCAGTGGACGCAGGGTTCGAGCAGTGCCCGAGAGCGGTCCCGCAGCTCGGGAAAACGCATGAATCGCGCCAGCACAGCGATGACTCCGGGAATGCCGTGCGACATCCCCAGGTTGAAGTAGGTTTCGTCTATCTCGACGTCCTTCCCCTGCGCCGTGCGGGTCATCATTCCGCTGGGCCAGGAGTGTCCCACTTTCTGCTCGACGACGGTGCGTTCGAGCCGATCGAGGACGGCGGTGGCCAGGGGGAGAGCAAGCGGTCGGCCCCATCGCTCGATGGCGTAGACCCCGTGTCCGGCCAGTCCGTCGATGAGGTCATAGGCAGGAACGAAAGTCGGGTCGTGCAGACCTTCCAGAAGCGCGTCGTCGATGTCGGCGCAAAGGTCGTCCTCGGTCTTCTCGTTCACAACCCGGAGCACGTGTTCGACAGTCCAGGCCACGCTGGGGAAACCGCAGAGCGCAGACGCATCCATGTTCGACTCGGGCAACAACCCGATCGAGTCTTCGAGCAGAGAAAGGGCCCGGTCACGGTCCTCGGGGATTCCAAGCCCGGCGCGATGGAGCCAGGCAAAGAAGACGGCGCTGCCTCCGCGTCCCAATGCGAGAGAAATCGAACGTAGACCCGTGTCGTCGGGACGTTGGGAGAGGACCCACTCATCGTGAGGTCGACGCAGTGCCTCTGCAATCTCTTGCAGTCGGGTGCCGGCTTCTTCGTGAAGTTCCGGAGGGAGTCGATAGGATGAGGGCTTCATGGAGTTGTCGAGAAAGAAGAACGGCAGCGCACGGGGTGAACCCGCGCGCGCTGCCGCATTCGAACATTTCGTCTTAGCAGAAAATCGGACAGGAGTTGTTCGGACGGGAGCTCGTGTGCGTGCACGGGCACTTCGTGGTCCGGGCAGCCCCTTCGACCTTCTTCGTCTCCGTCTCGGTCAGGCAGCGAATCGTCTTGCGATTGAGCGTGAGCTTCTTCATGGCAGTATCCCTCCATGGGACTTGAGTAGACGTTTCCAGTTCTCCGAGCTTCATGCCCGGAGCGGCCCTCGACAGACTAATTCAGCGTAGGTACGTCTACAACGCAGGCTTGCGGATTTCGATCGTTGAAACAGGTTTCTTCCGGCGGCGGACCGAACCGACGGATCAGGTTCGTCCCCCGGACTTGCCCGGCACGCCCGGCAAGTGTCCTCCGTGCGGATCGATCTTCCTCGTCGTTCCGCCTCGTCGTTCCGCTTTGTCGGCCTGCCCAGTCGGCCTGCTCACCGACCTGCCTAGTCGATACGAACAACCTGCTTGACTAGTTGTTGGTCACCGACCTGGATTCGGAACCAGTAGACGCCGGCTCCGGTCGCTTCTCCGCGCCTGTCGTTTCCGTCCCAGTGGAGTCGGTGCGGTCCTGCGCCCAGCAGTCCGAGGTCCCGGTCCTGGAGTCGGCGGCCCGTGGCGTCGAAGACGGCCCAGCTCGCGGGTTGCGGTTTCGCCAGGTCGAGGCGGAGGTCGACGGCCCCGCGGAACGGGTTGGTCTCCGGGAAGAACGCGAGGACAGCGTCACCGGTCTTGTCTTCGTTGTCCGGAAGGTCGACGGACGTCGGGGCGGTGTGCGCCGTGTCTGCGACCATCGGGAAGGGCGGCGCCTTTCCGTTGGTGGCCCAGGCGTTCGACAGGAAAGTTCCAGCGCCGTTGGTCACGTTCTCGTTCTGAAGGAAGTCGACGTGCTCTTTGGTCAGAGACTGGTAGTAGAGCGTGGCCCGGACGACGAAGGTCTCCGGGGGCAGCAGGTACGTCGCGGTGTCCCAGTTCTGCCCATCGGCATAACGCGGCACCGGCGCGTTCGGGTCCGAGTCGACCGGTTTACCACCAAATGCGTCAAAGGAGGCGTTGGTGAAACCCTGTGGAGGAATCCGGTTCTCTTTGTAGAAGGTGTCATTCAGTGCGAAGTGAAACGTGGGGCCGGGCTCCCGGTCGAGCTGTGCCGCAAGAGAGTGGGAGATTCCCATCTTGCCCTCGTAGACACGAACATCCTCGTCGAGGGTGAGGATGGCCGTTCCGAAGTCGTAGGCTCCGGATTCGTAGATCGTGTTTCCGAGATTGTCCTCGGCGACAAGGTGAATCCACATTCGGCGGCCTTCGGGGAACCCGGTCGGTAGCTTGTGCCCGGTCCGGTTGGTCACCGTTACCGTGGCCGCCCAGACGGTATCCTGATCGGCGAGTTCGAGGTCGAGGAGCGCGGCCAAACGAAGCATTCCCTCCGCCCGGGTGCTTGCGTCGTTCAACGCGTCAACGTCGACGGCAGCCGGGTAGAGAGTTCCCATGGTCTTGCTCAACCAAACGCTGCCTCCCATCATGTCGTGGAAGGCGAGATCCGACCGTTCTCCGCCGATGATAGCGCCCTTGCCGATGACATCGGCCATGTGACAGTCCTGACAGGTGGAGACGAAGCCGTCCGGCTTGTTGCCGGCGAACTCGGGTGAAAAAACGCCGTCGCCGATTGCGAAGTCGCTGGCCTTCCATTCGCTGTAGGTCCGTTCCAACGGGAGGATGTCTGTCGAGGCCTGGCTGGCTGCCGGTGCGTCCAGGGGGCCGAGCTCATAGTCGGCGCCCGAGACACGGTCGTACATGGGGTTGGAAACGTCGTGGCAGGTTCCGCAGAAATCCGAAGACATGAAGAAGTCCGACTGCAACCAGTCGTGGGCCGGGTTGCCGTCGTCCCGAGGTCCGCGGCGACGCGGCTCGGGGTCGATGACCATCTGCCCGTTGGCATAAGTCACCGGAACGGCTTCCAGCGCGTTCAGAATGTCGAGGTCTTCGGCCGGACTTTGACCTTCGACGTAAACCGGGTCGACGAGGCCGTGGCAGATCGCGCAGGAAACGCTCTCCTGATCACGATTCGTCAACAGCTCCCCGTCTGTGGGATTGCACCGGCCGGCGAACCAGGCGCCGGGCGCGTGACAGCGAAGGCAAAAATCCCCGGAGGACGGTGCGTCCTGTTCCGCGATGGCGAGTGAGGCCATGAAGAGCGGGTCGCGAACCGCATGTCCCATCATCGTTCCCAGCCAGGCGTGACCCGGCTCCGCGTCGTCGTCGTAGCCTCCGTGGCAAATGCTGCACGCACTGTAGTCGTCGACTTCATCCAGAACATGGGCGGCGCTTCCCGGCATCTTGAAGTCACGTAGAGTCGAGGCGACCGTTCCGGCCTGCGCAATGATCTCGAAGGCGACGTCGTTGCTGTCGGCTGCAGAGTTCCCGGCGGCATCGAAGGCGGTGACCCGGACCCACGCCTGCGTCGACGGCGTGTTGTGCGTGTACCAGGAAAAGACCGGAGGATCGTTGCCGAGATTGCGCGCGATCGGAGTCCAGACGCCGTCTTCGATCGTCTTGTAGTCGATCTGTACGAGATTGACACCGACGTTGTCGGAGGCAGACCAGATGACGCTGTTGATGATGCCGGCCTGCAGCGAACCGCCGGCAGGAAGCACCAGGTTGACGGTCGGTGGGGTTGTGTCTCCCGCTTCGGCAACGCCGACCAGCAGACCGCCGACGGCCAGGCAGCCAACGAGGGCGCTGAGAGTGGAGACCGCGCCAAAACGCTTCAAGGTGTTACCTCCGAGTCGCGGACTTGGGGATCAAGGTGCGCCTGTGATCATGGCGTACAATCCCGGTCTCAGTCCACCGTCTCGTAGGTTTGGTGAATCTCGGGTGTAAAACCCGGACTCACATAGGGGCGGGCCCGGGCCCCCAGGATTCCAGTCCTATCCTCGAGTCCCCGTCAAGGCTCCCCGGCTGGTCTGTCCTATCTCTTTGTCCTCGAAAGCGTTTGCTCTACTGCCCCGACCACTTCTCGACCCTTGTCTGGACACCGTTCGAGTAGTGGAACTCCAAACGGCGACCGGCCGTGGAGATCTCCGCCAGACCGTTTCGACCCACTCCGATGAAGGTGTCGGCCTCCACGTCGCGAACCAGCACGGCGGGGGACACGGTGGCGTCCCAGCGGAGTTCCAGTCCATTCGCGGTGGGAGTCAGCTGAGCCGGTCGCGGGTTGGTGCGGAAGGCCGCTCCACTCGGTGCTTCGGAAGGCACGTCCCGGCGGACCTGTTCCGTGCCGTTGTGGGTCACGCGAAGCGTACGCGTCTGGTCGAGGAGTCCCTCGGTCATGGGCAACGAGAAACAGAAGCCTGCGGCGTCGGGGTCCGGCATGTGTGTGATGTTCCACATCCCGAACGGCTCAGACCAGAGGACGGCGCCGTTTTCGTCCAGACCTTCGATTGCGTAAGGTCCATCAATCGGTGCGACGGGCCGCGAGTCGATGAGGAACGAAGGCTCGAGTTTGATCTCGCCGTAGGTCCGAAGGCCCCAGACGAGCAGACACGACTCCTTGGTCGTCATCATCTGTCTACCGATCGGACTCGACTCGCGGAAGTCGAGAACCTTCTTGTAGACGTAGTCGCTGATCCACTGCGGACCGCAGTAGCTCATGATGTCCTTGTAGGTGTCCTTGTCATACTGCGTACTTGCCCACAGGTCGTAGCCGTAGACACCGATGTCTCCGCCGGAATATGGGTAGGCCGGATCCGTACCGGACTCGCCGGAGCATTGCGTGTGCGGCCGGTCGAAGTTGTGTCCGACCTCGTGGGCCAGGACCCAGCCTCCGCTCGGAAGGTAGTCCCAACCGATCGCCACCGGATAGCCGACCCAACCAAGTCCGGCCACGCCGGAGGAGTAGGTCACATCGACGACGCCGTAGTAGTAGCGCGAGCTGGAGTCCGATGTACGCAGCAGCGTCACTTCGTTGAGGACGTCGTTCCATCCCGTTCCGTCGGAAAGCAGCGTCGTGCTGCTGCTCATGCTGGCTCGCACCGAGACGTCGTAATCGGACATGGGGAAGATGCGCCGTGTCGCGTCCATGAACGTGGCGGCGTTTCCTCCGGTCACGTTTCCGGTTCCGGACGGTCCGTCGACGGGGACCAGGGTCATATTGAAGACCGCAAGGTCACGCACATCCAGGTCGTGCGGCGTACCGGAAACCGGCCACGTGTTGTTGCTCTCGTTGCTTTCCGCAACCGAGCCCGAAGGATCGACGTCGACGAGAACGGAGTAGCCGGTCTGAAGCAGACTTCCCGGAATCAGTTGGTTCCATGACGACCCGAGCGTGCCCTCGGCCATGGACGTTCGGACCGACGCCTCGGGTGCGGAGATGGTGTAGGTCTGAACGAGATCATCGCTCTCGTCGTAGATGCGAACGCGTACGTCCGGAGTGGCCGAGTTCGACTCGTTGGCGAGGGCGAAGACTCGAATCAGTCCGTCACGATCCTGGACCAACGGAACGTCGAAGTCCGTGGTCTGCGAGGCCTGCGTGATGTAGACGGTCGGAATCTCCAGGTCGAGAGACGTTCCGCATGGGTTCGGTGAGCAGTCGGTGCCGGCGCCCTGCCAGGTACTGGAACCGGAGCAGGCCGCTTCGGTCGTCACGGTGCAGGAGTTGTTGGTGGCGCAGCAGGCGCCCGTCGGTTGCGGACACGGATTCGGGCTACAGTCGGTCTCTGCGCCCTCCCAGGAAGACGGCGCGGTGCAGGCCGCTTCGGTCGTCACGGTGCAGGATCCATCGTCTGCGCAACATGCGCCCGTCGGTTGCGGACACGGGTTCGGGCTACAGTCGGTTTCTGCGCCTTCCCAGGAAGACGGCGCCGTGCAAGCCGCTTCCGTCGTTACGGTGCAGGAACCGTCGTCCGCGCAACATGCACCGGTCGGTTGCGGACACGGGTTCGGGCTGCAGTCGGTTCCGCCGCCTTCCCACGCTCCCGAAGAGGAGGTGCAGGCCGCTTCGGATGTGACGGTGCAGGATCCGTCGTCGGCGCAACAGGCGCCGGTCGGCTGCGGGCAGGGGTTGGGATCGCAATCCGTACCGGCTCCTTCCCAGGACGAGGGGCCGGAGCAGCTGACTTCGGCGGTGACCGTGCAGGAACCATCCGTCGCGCAGCATGCCCCGGTCGGCTGATTGCAGGGATTGGGATCGCAGTCCGTGCCTGCGCCTTCCCAGGTCGAGGGACCGGAGCAGCTTGCTTCCGTCGTCACAGTGCAGGACCCGTCGTCGGCACAGCATGCTCCCGTCGGCTGCGGACACGGGTTCGGATCACAATCCGTGTCTGCACCTTCCCAGTTCGACGGACCAGAGCAACTTGCTTCGGTGGTTACCGTGCAGGATCCGTTGGTCGCGCAACACGCGCCCGTCGGTTGCGGACACGGGTTGGGATCGCAATCCGTACCGTCGCCTTCCCAGGTGGAGGGACCGGAGCAGTCGGCCTCTTCGGTGACCGCACAGGTTCCATCGGTGTCACAACATGCGCCCTCCGGTTGCGGACACGGGTTCGGAGAACAGTCCGTTTCCGCTCCCTGCCAACTCGATGGCGCGTCGCAGTCCGCCTCCGTAGTGACCGTGCAGGAACCGTCGTCGGCACAGCATGCGCCTTCTGGTTGCGGACAGGGGTTGGGTGAGCAGTCGGTGCCTTCCCCTTCCCAAGCGGACGGAGCGTCGCAGTCGTCCTCTTCCGTGACGGCGCAGGTTCCGTCGTCGGCGCAGCAGGCGCCTTCCGGTTGCGGACAGGGATTCGGGGAACAGTCCGTTTCAGCGCCCTCCCAGCTGGAAGGGGCGTCGCAGTCGTCTTCGGTGGTGACGGTGCAGGATCCGTCGTCTGCGCAACACGCGCCCTCAGGTTGCGGGCACGGGTTTGGCGAACAATCCGTCCCTTCGCCCTCCCAACTCGAAGGAGCGCTGCAGTCGTCCTCTTCCGTCACGGTGCAGGTTCCGTCCGTTGCGCAACAGGCGCCTTCCGGCTGCGGACACGGGTTCGGATTGCAGTCCGTGGTCGGGCCCTGCCAGACGTTGGACCCGGTGCAGTTCACTTCCAGCTGGACGGAACAGATTCCCTCTGGAGTACAGCAGGCGCCGGAGGGTTGCGGGCACGGGTTCGGGGAACAATCCGTATCCGCGCCTTCCCAGGACGCCGGCGCGTCACAGTCCGCTTCTTCAGTCACGCTGCAGGTTCCGTCCGGGTCGCAACAGGCTCCCTCCGGCTGCGGGCACGGATTCGGGTCGCAATCGGTCGCGCCGCCCTGCCAGGCGTGATCACAGTCCGGCTGGGGTACGACGGTACAGCCTCCGTCCGGATCGCAGCACGCGCCGATGGGGACGCACGGGTTCGGAGAGCAAACGGTGAAGGCGCCCTGCCAGATACTCGGTTCGGCGCAGTCTGCTTCTTCTTTCACGGTGCAGCCGGCGTCGAGCGCACAACAGGCGCCGTCCGGTTGTGGGCAGGGATTCGGGCTGCAAACCGTTCCCGCTCCCAGCCAGGTGTCGTCACACGCATCATCGGAAACCAGCGTGCAGCCGCCGTCGTCGGCACAGCAGGCGCCGAAGGGTACGCACACCACTACGTCGCATCCGGTGGAGGCCTGCTGCCAAATGCTTCCGCTTGGGCAGTCCGCTGCCGTGGTCACGGTGCATCCGCCGAAGGGATCACAGCACGCGCCGATTGGCTGCGGACATGGATTCGGTTGGCACTCCGTGGCCGCGCCTTCCCAGGTGCTTCCGACGGCGCAGTCGTCCGCAGTCGTCAGGTTGCAGTCACCGCCGGGTGTGCAGCAGGCGCCCGTCGGTTCGCACGGAACCGGGGAGCAGTCCGTGTCATCGCCCAGCCAGATGTTCGACCCGGAACAGTCGTCTTCGGTCGTGACCGTGCAGGAGCCGATCGGTGTACAGCAGGCGCCTTCCGGTTGAGGACACGGATTCGGGGAACAGTCGGTCGAGGCTCCCATCCACTCCGCCGATCCATCGCAACCGGCCTCCGTCGTGAGGGCGCACGTTCCGTCCTCTTCACAACACGCGCCTTCCGGTTGCGGACAGGGGTTGGGGAGGCAGACCGATTCTGCACCCTGCCAAGAACCGCTCGTGCACTCCGCCGCCACGATCAACGTACAACTGCCGTCGTCCATGCAGCACGCGCCCTGCGGTTGCGGACACGGATTCGGCTGGCAGATCGTCTCGCTGCCGAGCCAGTCGGACGGGAAGTCGCAGTCGTTTTCTGTGGTCAGGGAACAGAGTCCGTCCTGGGCGCAGCACGCTCCTGTCGGTTGCGGACAGGGATTGGGCAGGCAGTCGGTGAGAGCGCCCTGCCAGGATGCGGGAGACTGGCAGTCGGCTTCCAGCTTCAGGCTGCAGACTCCGTCGTCATTGCAGCAGGCGCCCGTCGGTTGCGAGCACGGATTGGGATCGCACGTCGTTCCCGCTCCCTGCCAGACATGGGGAAGGCAGGCCTGTGCGGAAGTTACGGTGCAGCTTCCGTCCGGTGTGCAGCACGCACCTTGGGGCTGGGGACAAGGATTCGGGGAACAGTTCTCGCCGGCTTCCCAAACGGAAGGGGCCGGACACGAGTCCGCGATCGTCACGCTGCAGGAACCGTTCTCAGCACAGCAGGCGCCGGTTTCGACTCCGCAGGGGTTGGGAGTACAGGTGCCGAAAAGAGTCCATTCGTCGTCGCACTCGGCCTCCGTCGTCAGCGTGCATTCGCCGCCGGTGTCGCAACAGGAGCCGCTCGGTTGCAGGCATGGATTCGGATCGCAGGACTGTCCGATCGTCCAGGTGCTCAGGCACTCCGATTCCGTGGTCACGACGCACGAACCTTCCGAGGCGCAGCACGATCCGGTAGGTTGCGGACACGGGTTCGGGGTGCAGTCTCCCTGGACGGTCCAAACTCCGGAACACTCGGCTTCGAGTTCGATTTCGCACGAGCCGTCGGCGAGACAACACGCTCCGGTCGGCTGCGGGCACGGATTCGGTTGGCACACGGCGAAGACGGTCCAGGTGTCCGGGCACTCGGCGGCGAGGGTGACGGTGCAGCTTCCGTCCGGGGCACAACAGGAACCGGTCGGTTGCGGACACGGGTTGGGCGTACAGGACTCACCCAGGGACCAACTGTCGTCGCAGTCGTCTTCGAAGGTGACGAGGCAGGAACCGCTCTCGTCACAGCAGGCGCCCGTGGGACGGTCGCACGGATTCGGATCGCAGACACCGAAGGCGGTCCAGTCGAAGTTGCAGTTCGCCGCCAAGGTGACCGAGCAGGATCCGTCCTCCGCACAACACGCGCCGGTCGGTTGCGGACATGGATTGGGGGAACAGTCTGCGTTCTTCGTCCACTGGCCGGAGCAACTCGACTCGGTGGTCAAGGTGCAGGCGCCGTCTTCTGCACAACAGCTCCCGGTGGGTTGAGCGCATGGATTCGGGTCGCAGAACTCAGACTCTTCCCACGCGGAGTCGCAGTTCTGTTCGGTGGTCATGGAGCAGGACCCATCCTCGTTGCAGCAGGCTCCGCTGGGTGGTGGTGGGCCGTCGGAGCAGGGGTTCGGCATGCACGAACCGGTGGCGGTCCATCCCCCGCTACAGTCGTCCTCGGTGGTCAGGCTGCATTCCCCTCCCTCGGTGCAGCAAGGGCCCGTCGGAGCCGCACATGGGTTTGGAGAGCAGACGCCAGCTTCAATCCAGATACCAGCACAGTCGGCTGCGTTTGTAGTCGTGCAGTCATCAGAAACGCAGCATGCACCCGTCGGGGCACTGCAAGGGTCGGGAGTGCACTCTGTGTCGGCGCCTTGCCAACTTGACGGGTCGGAACACTCCGCTTCCGTGGTGATCGCGCATGCGCCGCCCGGTGAACAGCAGGCTCCGGACGAGGCCACGCTTACGCCGATACCGTCGCAACTCACCGTGCCCAGTTCCTCGTTCCCCGTCGAGATGAGGCAGGACTTCGCGCCTTCCGAGCTGGGCTGAAAGCGAACCCTGACGACCCGCTCCTCGTCCTTTTCCAGTGAGTAGGACCCGCCGCCGGAGATGAGTGTGAACTCCCGGCACGACGATCCGACGGAGCCGTTCAATCGACCCGATCCGACATTGGTGATCACGAATGTGAGGTCGGCCCACTCGCCGATCAGGACCTCTCCGAACTCCAGCCCGGTCTTGTCGATCTGCGGGATCGAAGGTTCGGTCGGATCCTCGACCGTGCATCCGACCATCGGTCGCGTCGCCAGTACGAGGACGATGACCCAAAAGAAATGTCGAAGGGAGGAGAGGGTCGGGCGCGTGGTCATGGTGACTCCGGTGTGGACCGTTCCCCTTTGGGGACGCTGTCGACGGGGTGAGTGGGCGTTGGCACTTTGTTCATGTAGATCGGGAGGAAAACCCGCCAACTTCAGCCGGAGCTGCGGTCGCCGAAGCGGGCCCTGCGGGTGCCGAGGACCACGTGTCCCAAGGGTGGGCCTGGCGCCCGGGTGTGCCCCCGAGCTTCAGGCATAGTTGTGCGGATTCGGTAGAGAGGAGGGGTGAATAGGGGTGTCCGGCGGGGACTCCGGGGGGCGGTCTGGGGCAGAAGCCCCAAAGGCAGGCCCGGATCACGGAGCAAATTCGGCGAACGAGTGTACAGGGAAAGGGAGGCTCCGCCGCTCGCCTCGAATGACCCGAAACGCTACAATCCGTGATCGTGCCGGGGCCGACGGACCGGCGAAACCTACTGACAAACGAAGGAGCCCGAACGAATGAAGCGACTCTTGATCCTCATGGCCGTTTGCGCGCTTGCGCTGAGCGCCCACCCCGCCGCCGCCGAGGACGCCGTCAAGGCCGAGGCCGCCGCTGCTGCGGCCATGGTCAAAGAGGACAAGGCCATCACCGCGATCGAGAAGCAGACCGCCGGTGTCAACACCTCCGTCGATGGCTGGAGGACGCAGATTGCGAAGCCGGAAGTGGTCGAGTTCGATGAGAACCACGAGTACTTCCTCAACATGAAGACGAACAAGGGGCCGGTCCTCATCAAGTTCATGCCCGAAACCGCGCCGATGCACGTGACCAGCATGATCTATCTGACCAAGCTCGGCTTCTATGACGGTCTGACGTTTCACCGCGTCATCAATCAGTTCATGGCCCAGGGCGGTTGCCCGCTCCATAACGGCACCGGTGGCCCGGGCTACAAGTACGCGGGTGAGTTCGATCCGACGGTCAAGCATGACCGCCCGGGTCTGCTCTCCATGGCCAATGCCGGGCCGGGAACGGACGGCAGCCAGTTCTTCCTGACCTTCGTTCCGACGCCGTGGCTCGACGGAAAGCACACCATCTTCGGTGAGGTCGTCGAAGGCATGGAGACGCTGAAGGCGCTGGAAGCCGTGGGTTCCCGAAGTGGAAAGACGAGCGAGCCGGTGGGCATGGAAGTCGTGACCGTCGAGGTCCGGGCCAAGTCCTAGTCCTGGCTGGAGGTGTCCTCGGTCACCTGTCCCGCGGATCAGCGTAGCCGGACTGGCATCGTCCCGTGGATTCTACGAGAACGGCGCGTCTCCGAAAGGGGACGCGCCGTTTCCAATATGCGCGCCGGGGTTCCGAAACTACGGCCTACTCGAGAACGATACGCCCCGTTGCCTGGCCATTCCCGGATCGGACTCGATAGAAGTAGAGCCCGCGCGGTTCCTGTGATGTATCCCAGCCCAGCCTCACCGTTCCGGCCTCCGCGTGTTTTCGCGCAAGCGAGTGAACCCGTCGTCCGTGAATATCGAAGATGTCGACATTCAACTCTGCGGGTTCTTCAATACGAAGACGGAACTCGGTGCGATCTCCCGCAGGGTTCGGGAAGAAACCGCCGAGCCGAGTTTGGACCGGGGACTCGGGAACGGAAGTTGTGGATCCGGCGTCGACGAAACGCGAGAGCAACTTGATGTAGGCGCACTGATAGGTAATGGAGTTCTCGGTGATCTCCCAGGAGTTCTCCGGCCAACTCGTGTTCCAGTCGCGATAGGACTTCTGCGCCGGTTGATTGAGCGGCGGCTCCAGCGGCGGGCCGTTGTAGGAAGGATCCGGGGAGAAGAACGGGTTGGGACCGCCGGGAAGAAAGCCTGGGGCCGGACCGTAGAGCGATGTCTCGCTGGAATCCCAGTCCGTCCCGTCGGAGAACCAGGAGTGGTAGAACTCGGTCGTGGAGGACTCGGCTCCGAAGTCGTCCATGTGCGTGAGATAGACCAGACCCATCGGATTCACGCCGTGGAAGTAGTGAACGAATCGTTCGGTCGCCCGGTCGAGGAAGTCTTCATTGCCGGGATCGAGACCGTAGGTGCGCAGGTTCGCGAAGAGTCCGCCTTTGCGTGCCTTGACCGCGTTGCTTCCCCAGACATAGTGCCCGTCGGTGATCGGAGAACCGTAGGCGTCAACCTCGTTCTGTATCTCCGATGCGTAGCCGTTCGTTCCGTTGACGAACGCGTTTCGGATGTTGGCCGCAACCGATGGTGTTGCGTCGTCCAGGGACGAGTAGAAAAGCAGTCCGTCCTGAAAACCGGCCTCGAACTCGTAGGCATACTGCCAAGCCATAAGGTGGACGTCGTTGACGTTGGTGTCGACCCATTGGCGGAACGCGGTGTCGCCCGTCAAAGCAAAGAGATAGGCCGCAGCGATGACGCGGTTCGCGAACTGCTGATACTCCGTGTCTTCGGCTGGAGCACTGGAGAATCCGGCGTTGTCATAGAAGGACGGAACCGACGAAGGATTGGCCTCCAGCCAGTTCCACGCTGAAAGAGCTGCGGACTCGAGCAGGTCGGCGTAGTCCTGAGAGCCGCTGTCACCCAGGGAGCGAAACACGCGCGCCGCGTGCGCAAAGGCCCCGCAGCCGGAGATCGTGGCCGACGCCGTCGCGGGAGCGTATCGCCTGACGGCGCCGTCCGCGCTCGGAGGGCTGGCCGCCTCGAAACCGGCCACCGAGACTTTGTGCAGCAACGATCCGTCCGGTTGTTGCATGCGTAGGAACCAGTCCAGCTCGACCCGAAGCTCATCGAGCAGGTCGGGAACACCGTTGCCGGACTCCGGAAGGTTCCAGTCGTCACCGAACGCGTTCGGACTTTCTTCGAATGCGAAGAGCAGCTCATGGACGACCTCGTCGGCGAAGTTTACGTACTTGTTGTAGTCCCCGGCGTCGTGCCACCCGCCGTGGAGGTCACGCGAAGTCGCAGGAACCGGGTTGCCGACGGCACGACAATCGAGATCCTGCTCCGATCCGAGGTGGCAGGCCCCGGCGTCCTGCCAGTCGTCGCCAGCGAACGGACTCGTCTTGGCGGCGCCACAGCGTTGGTAGAAGTAGGTCCGTCCGGCCTGCCGCAGGACTTCTGCGTAAACGTCGTCGTCGATCCGGAAGGGGAAGGAGGCCAGATCCTGGCCGGGATCGTAGACGTAGTAATCGTCTTCCGCCGTCAGCGCCGAGAAGTCGAAACGGTAGGCTCGGTCGCCGGACTGGACATGGACCGCGCCTCCGTTCCAGGCTACGACCGGTCCGGAAAAGACGAGGGTGTCGTCGGTAACGCGGCGGACTTCGTAGGTCGCACTCGGGTTGAAACTGTCGCCCGAGTTGAAGCCCACTTGCGGGTCGGAGATGACGGCAAACTTCTCAGCGTCGGTTCGGTAGCCGAACTGGTCGATCTTGATGTGTTCCGTCGATGGAGGAAGTGCCAGGGTGCAAGTCGCCGAGAGTATGAACGACAGTGTGACCGTGGCTGTGGCCGAAAGCTTCCACAAAAGGTGCATGAGACTTCTCCTCGCAGACGTCCTTGGGAAAGGTTCCCATGCCCCCTGGGAAGTGTCGGCGATTTCCGCAGAAGCTGCAGCGGAAAACATGTATCCGGTGCGGGGTTTCGTGCCCTTAGACCTGACCGGTGACATGCCGGCAACGCAAACCAACGAAACAGGCCAACTGCGTCCCCTTTTTCTGGGGAATGCAACCAAATGACCGTGGCTTCGAGTTCGACCCTTTCATCCGGGGGTCGGTCTGGAGGTCGGGGGAAAGGTTCGCCGTTCGGCTCGGGAGACCTCTCTCGGGTCGAGTCGGCGTTCTTCCGGGTTTCGATCTGCGTCGCGGTCTGCGTCGCGGTCTGGGCAGCGGTCTGCGCTGCGGTCCACTGCCTGCCCCGCCGGAAGCGAAAACGTACAGCTGAGACCGAACCCTAACGGGAAGCGCTGACCGCTTCCCGCGTCGTGGCCGGCTCTTTGGAACGAGCGACACGATGGTAGATCTCGGTCAGTCGCTCGACCGTCCGTTCGATCGAAAGATCCCGGGCAAAACTCAGGCTCGCGTCGGACAACGTGCGTCGCAGCTCCGGGTCTCCGCAAAGTCGGAGAAGAGCCTGTCCGAGCGCAGGTCCGTCGGCGGCAGGTACGACCAATGCGTTCTGGCCGTCGCTGAGCATTTCGCCCATGCCGTCGACGGCGGTCGCGACGATCGGACGGCTCATGGCCATCGCTTCGAGCATCGAGTTCGGAAACCCCTCGGAAAGAGAGGGCATGACGAAGACGTCAAGAGCGGAAAGAAACGCACGGACGTCATTCACCGAACCGGTCAGCGTGACGTTGTCCTGCAATCCCAGCCGTTCGATCTGCGCTCGAAGTGAAGGCTCTTCCGGTCCTTCGTTGGCGATGAGCAGATGAAACTCCGGGTGGCTCCCCACGACCTCAGCCACACCGTCCAAAAGGTAGCTGTGTCCTTTCGACGGATGTAGCCGGATGGTGGTTCCCGCGACGAGTGCTCGTTCATCAAGGTTGTACTCGGCGCGCACGCGATCCCGGTCTCCCGGACGGTCCCCGGCGAAAACGGACAGATCGACCCCGTGATAGAAGACGTCGATGTTCTCCATCGGGATGTAACGTTCTTTGTGGAGGTATTGCCGCACGGTCTCGCTGACGGCGAGGGCGTGCTTGGTTTGCGGTCCCAGCAGCCGGTCCAGGATGAGCATGGGGAGGTTGCGTTCCGCGATGCGATCCCGACCGTGGATGATGGTCGGTACTCCGGCGATCCGGCCCGCGATCCTTCCCAGGGTATCCGCTTTGAAGGCCTGGACGTGAACGACTTCGATTCGCTCTTCACGAATGATCCGAACGAGGTCGGTCAAGGCTCGCGGATCGTTCTTGGAACGCCCGAGACAGCGAATCTGGATCCCTCGCTCCTCGAAGAACTGGGAAAGCCGCGGTTCGGGTCGCAGGATGACCGGGACGGGATGGACCCGGGCTCGATCGAAGCTCGTCGTGATGTTGAGCAGATACCGGCCGACGCCGTGGAGGGCATCGCCGTAGCCCAGGTGATCGTTACCAATAAGGACCCGGACGGGATCTTTAGACGCTGCGGTGTCGGGCATAGGTTCCTTCCGGATGAGTGTCGTCCCTTTCCATTGTCACCGCAGTCCGGCGCAGCCGCAAACGGCGTACTCTCATGGGTTTCGGTCGGGGAGACAAGCTCCCTGAGTGCTGCCGCGGGAACCGGCGCCCCCGCGGACTTCGCGCCGAAACGCGCGGATTCTCCTGGCTACCCAACATGTTGATTGGTATTTGGTTACGGATCCAGTGGAGGATTCGCGCCGCGAGCCGAACTTCCTACCTATATGGTTGTCTATGGTGCCGTCCGGAAGAGTCGCGCCGACGGCGACACACAGGGTCGCGGTGGCGGCCAGCACAAGGAGAGAGTCCGTCGCAGCAGGGTTCTGTTTCCAACCTCCGAGTCTGTCTTCTGATCGGAGGCTATTTCCCTGTCGTGGGCGGCGGTGAGACGCAGATGCGACTGCTGATGCGCGCATTGTCCGAGCGTGGGCTCGAGTGTCACGTCGTTACCCAGCGGCGACCGGCCGACGCCTTGCCGCGGGAAGAGGTCGACGGAATCCCTGTGTCCCGGGTTTGGCCGCGGGGCAGGAACCGCACAGGCAAGTACCTGATGATGGGGCCGTCTCTTTGGAAGCTGTTCGCACTTCGTGACCGATACGACGTCATCCTCGTTTCCGGGATTCGAACGCTCGGGGTTGTGGGCGTCACGGCCGCATCCTGGTTTGGCAAGAAGTGCGTTCTCCGAATGGCCAGTTGCGGCGAGATGTCGGGAGGCTACCTGGCCGCGGACGGGAAGTCCGTGCCCGGTTGGATGCGCCTCTTCGTCGACGCCAGAAACAAAGTTCTTCGTAGAGCCGATCGCTTTCTTGCGGTCAGTCGCGTCGTTCGAGAAGAGTACCTCGCCTGCGGAGTGGATCCGGCTCGGATCGAATGGATCCCCAACGGTACGGACGTGAACGTTTTCCGACCGGTCGACGTGGAGTCCCGGGCCGCGGTTCGCCGGAAGTTGGACCTTCCGGCAGATCGCTTCCTTTGTGTCTTCACGGGAAAGCTCAACCGCGGGAAGGGGCTTGAGATGTTGCTCCGGGCCTGCAAGCGGTGGGCCGAACGAACGACGCCGGTCGCATCCTCGGTTTCGGGCTCGGGATCCGATTCGACCCTGATCCCGGCCCCCGACCCCTCCTCCGCCTCTGCGGGAACCTTCCACCTCGTACTCGTCGGAGGCGGCGGCCAGCAGGCCACGTCCTGCGAGTCCGAGCTGCGCCGGTTCGTTCGCGATCACGACTTGGAGTCCCGAGTCACCTTCACCGGGTACCAGACGAACGTGGTTGAGTACCTGCAGGCCGCGGACCTCTTTGTGTTGCCGTCTGACAGCGAAGCGATGCCGAACTCGTTGATCGAGGCCATGGCCTGTGGGCTGCCGTGTATTGCGTCTGCTGTCGGCGGGGTTCTCGACATTCTCGAGGACGGTCGCAATGGCCGAACGCATGCGGCCGGCGACGAAGATCGGCTTCTCGAACTTCTCGTCGAACTCTATGGGGACGAAGCGCAGCGCGCCCGTCTCGCTGATGCGGCCCGTCGGGACGCCGAGCAGATCTACGGACGGGACGTCAACGTCGACAAGGTCGTGCAGTTGTTGCTTCAGGCTCACTCAGGTTCGGAGGGCGCCCTTGCTCTTTGAGAACCGATTCGAATCCGGAAAGGCGGCCGGCCAAGTTGCGTTGGATCTCGCATTGCAGCGATACCCTGCGCCGATCTACGGCCGCAAGCCAGCCACGGGCCAGCTTCCGCCGATCTTTGGTTTCCATTCGGTGCGCGCCGAGCCCTTCGAAGCGTTGCTTCGCTTTCTTGCCGAGAACGAGTACCGGACTCTGACCTGCGACGAGTACCTGGAATTTCAGAAGAACGGCGTGCCTCCGGAAGCCGCCCGTAGCCTGCTCCTGACCTTCGACGATGGCATGGGACAGGTTTGGTCCGTGGCCTGGCCCCTGCTCAGGAAGTACGGGATGCACGCGGTCGTCTTTCTCATCCCCGGACTGATCGAGGACCGCGAAGGCGTCGGACCGTCCATGGAAGACGTGTGGGCGGGGCGCTCTACGCTCGAAGAGGTGGAGTCGCGGGATAAGAGCGAACCACCGCTCGCGACCTGGAACGAAATTCGTGTGATGGAGGAGAGCGGAGTTCTCGACTTTCAGGCCCACACGCTGAGCCACAATCTCGTTTTCACCGATACACGGGTCCTGGGTTATGTCCATCCGAAGCTCGTCCGTTCCGTTCACCCGAACCGGCTGACGATGTGGGAGGAGCGGAGATCGTCCTATCGGATCCAACCGCCGCTCGGGCTTCCTGTCTACGACGCGGCGCCGCGGATGTCGGACTCGGTCCACGTTCCCGACGATCCGGAACTGCGCGAGCTTTGCGCGGGCTACGTGGCTGAGAACGGGGGCGCGCTTTTCTTTGACGGGGATGGTTGGCGGGACAAACTCGACCGTCTGGTCGAAGACCATCGTCGGAAGAGCACATGGAGGACCCGAGTCGAGTCCGAGCCGGAAAGCACGGAGCAGCGTTGTGACGCCATCCGGCGGGACTTGCAGGAGACAAAGGAAAAGATCGAGAGCGAGATTCCGGGAAAGACGGTCCGGCACCTGGCCTATCCCTGGGGAGTCGGAAGCGAGGATGCAGTGCGCATCTCCCGGGAATTGGGCTATGCGAGTAACCACTGGGGCCGGGTCGACGGTCGTGTGACCAACTTTCAAGGTGGCGATCCGCTCTTGTTGGCGAGAATCGGCGAAGACTTCGTGCCTCTCCTTCGAGGCCGAGGTCGCCGAACGGTTTGGGACGTCGTGAGAAAGAAACTGCGCAAGAACATCGGTCGGTGGACGGCGTGACGATCCCCCCGAGACCCGAGGACACCGGCGGCGGTGGCTTGGTCGACACCCTTCGACGCGGCATCCGGTCCCGCTTTGCGAAAGATGCAGGTGTCTTGGCCGGCGGCCAGTTACTGGCTTCCGTCGCTGCTTTTGCGCAGGGGTTGGTCGTGGCCCGCGTCCTCGGACCAAAGGAGTACGGAGTTGCCCTTCTCATCATCAGTGTTCCGACGATGATGTTCAGCCTCCTCGATGCGAGGACGAGCGCGGCTGCGGTCAAGTACCTCACCGAGTTCGATTCCGAAGGTACACCCGACCGGGTTCGGGCCATGACTCGACTGGGGTACAGCGTGGACTTGGGCATTGCCGTTTTGACCCTGGGGCTGGTGGCACTGGTGTCCTCGCTTGCTGCCGCGAAGGTCGTTCATGCGGAGGAGTACGCAGGTCTAATTGTCATCTACTCCACGGCGTTGATTCCCAAGTCCCTTTCCGGAACCTCGCAGTCCGTGCTCAGCGTTTGTGGACGTTTCCAGGCCATGGCCGTGATCCAGCTGGTGGCCAAAGCCGTTGGAGTGGTCGCGGTGCTCGGGCTGGTTCTCACCGGCTGGGGAATCGAAGGCGTCATCTACGGACGGATGGCCGAACTGGTCGTGATCGGATTGACCCTACTGGTCGTCGCCTCCCAGACCGTGCGGAGGAAGTGGGGAGGAAACTGGTTGCTGGCTCCGTTTCGTGCCCTTCGCGGCAAGCTCCGCGAGATCCTCCGGTTCCTGGCCTTCACGAATCTCACCGAATTGGTCAACGTACTGAGCAAACAGGCGGACATGAACCTTCTCGGATACTTTGCCGGCCCGACCGAAGCCGGTTTCTACGGGTTGGCCAAGCGCATGACCGGTGTCGTTGGAATGGTGGTACAGCCGCTGGAGTCCGTGCTGTACCCGCGTCTGGCCAAGTCGTGGGCCGAGGGAGACGCCGCGGCTCTGCGTCGAACCTTGAAGAAGTACGCCCTGGGAATGAGCGTGCCGTTGGGTGCGGCCGTTCTCATGGCCATTCCCCTTTGTTGGCTCTTCATACATTACATCGTGGGTGCAGAGTACGACCCGGCCGTCCCCGCCGCTCAGCTCATGTTTGCACTGATGGGAACCTGGGTCGCGACTTCATGGCAGCGTCCTCTTTTTCACGCGATGGGTGCGGTCCGTTACCTGCTTCTTGCGGCGACGGTGACGAATGTCCTCTCGGTCATTGGCTTCTGTCTTTTCGCCGGGCCGGCGGGAGCAACCGGAGTTGCCGCGACGCGCTTTCTCATCGGCGGACTCTTCTTCCAGATCCTGGGACTGTTCTATGCAAGAAAACGCCTGAGGGAGTCGCACACACCCGACGGGACGGCAACCGGGACGATGACGACTGACGTGGGAGGTTCCGGATGACCGAAACAAGTTCGACGTCTGAAGGTTCGGTTCGTGCGGAGGACGGAGGGCGCGCCGCACTTTCCGGCAGAGCCAAGCGTTGGATGGTCGGCCTGGGACTGGTCCTGCCCTTGGTGCTCGCCGTGCTGGCCGGCGAGATCGCGGTACGCGTTCTTTCCAAGTCGGGGCACGTGACTCCGGAGAGTCGCAAAGCCGAGACCCTGCCCTACAAAGGGACGGCGGTCGCCCGTCACTGCTTCCAGCCCGGACCGAGGGAGGTACCGGGACCGGAAGCAGGTCAGGTTTATCGCATCAACAACCATGGTTACCGCGGTCCGGACTTCGAGTGGCGAAAGCCGCAGGGCACGATTCGCATCGTGGTCTACGGAGGCTCCGCGGTCTTCGATATCGCCGCTTCCGAGGGAGAGGACTGGCCGCGCCAACTCGAGGTCGCGTTGCACGGGATGGGGCATTCCGAAGTCGAAGTGATCAACGCCGGCATTCCCGGGCATGCTTCCTTCGATTGCCTCGGGCGTTTCTACGCGGAAGGGCATCTGCTCGACCCCGACTTCGTCCTACTCTACAACACGTGGAACGACATCAAACACTTCAAGTCCGAAGAGAGTCTCCTTCATCACTACGGTGCGTTCAGCGACGCCGGTGACCCGCGCCTGAACTACCAGAACCGCGCGGATCAGTTCCTTTGCGAGACGTCACAGCTCTACGTGCGGCTTCGGGATCGCTACTACAAGAATTCCCTCGGCGCGGACTTGGAAGGTCGCACGGAAGAGAGTCCCATGAATTCGGCCTTCGGGGAGAAGGGTCCGCGGCAGTTCCGGCTCAACGTCGCGACCTTTGTCGATGCGGCACGGAACGCAGGCACGGTTCCGATCCTGGTCACTCAACCTCGCCTGATCACGGCATCGAACAACGATGAAGAACGGAGCCGCATCAACTACAAGTACCATCGCCTGACGCACGACGCCCTCGTCGATGCGTTCGCCGTCTGTGATGCCACTCTGGAAGAGGTGGCGGGCGAGAAGAATGTTCGGTGTCTGAACAGCTCCGCGACCATGAACGGTCACGGAGAGTGGTTTCACGATTATATCCATCTCAACCCGGAAGGCTCGAAACGGCTGGCAGAAATCGTCGCTGCGGAGCTCGCTCCTCTTCTCGAGGCCGGGAACTCAACGCATGCGGGGTAGATGTTGAGCTTCCGGGTCCAAATGGCCGCCCTCGGGGTGATTCTCGTCGCCGGATTCGTCATGCGCTGCTGGCAGCTGGATGCACTGGGTTTTTGGATCGATGAGGACCTGACGGTTCTCGTCACGAAGTCGATCCGGGAGACGGGCTGGCCGCTGCTTCCGTCCGGTGAGGCCTACACGCGCGGTGCGCTCTACTCTTACCTGGCCGCAGGGTTCTCTTCGTTCTTCGGATCCGGCGAAGCGGCGCTGCGCTTTCCCAGTGTTCTGTTCTCGTGCGTTGGCGTGGCCGTCTCGTTCTTCTACGCGAGAAGTCTGGCCGGTCCCGGAGCGGGTCTTCTGGCGGCGACCATACTGGCCTTCTCTCCGTGGGATCAGCACTACGCCCGGATGGCCCGGATGTACGCTCTTCTTGGGGCCGTCATACTCCTCGCAACCTATCTCGTTCATCGGGGCGCCTTCTCGCAAGGGCGGGGAAGTCGGATCGGCGCCTGTATCGCCGCGGCAGTGGCCGTTCCTATTCATCAGATCGGGGCGATGACAGCTCTTCTCTTTTGGCTGCCTCACGCCATCCGCTTGCGACCCCATCGATTTGTGTGGAGCGCCACCGGTAGTGTGCTTGTTGTCGTCTCGATGCTTCTCTTCCGGCAGTGGCAGCGTGCGGCGCGAAGTGTCGGCGAAGATGGTCTGGACATCGTCGTCGCCGCCGGGTCAGATTCGGCCACTCTGTCACTCGGTTTCATCCCTCCGATTACCCTCAACCACTCACGCTTCCTTCTCGGCGACTGGTTTTCGTCGGATCCGATCGCAGGGTGGGCTGCTCTTGCGGGCGTTCTCATCGCGACCGGGCTGTCGATCCGTGGGGTGTCGACATTCATCGGTCGGAACCGAACGGAGAGTGGCGCGGCGGGGGGCGCGAAAGGTCACGCAAAGGATCGCGCGGCAGGTCCGACGGCAGGTCACGCGGCAGGTCAGAAGGCAGGAAAGACAGGTCCGGCAGGTCACCCAGAGGATCACGCGCAGGAGAACGAGGGAAGTTGGGTTGCGGGACTGCTTCTCTCACGGCCTGTCGAGATCGCGGTCGTCGCTCTGCTCACCGCCCTTTTCCTGGGCTGCCTCGCATTCAATCAGCTCGTCCTGGCGACCGTCTCCGGGCTGTTGCTCTGGGGGCGGATCGGTCACCCTCGGTTCGGGATCACTCTCGTCGCGGCGGGGATCGTGACCGTTCTGGGATTCTTCCTCGGGCAATTCCTGGCGGAGGGCGCGGGTGGAATCGCGGAACGCGGCTTTCTGCGGCTGTTCTTCGCTATCCCCGTTCCGTTCTACCGTCTGTTCTTCGTCCATCACCCGATTCTGGTCGGCGTCTGTGCACTTGGAGCGTCCTACTACTTCTTCCGAGTCCTGAGTCGTCGCGACGATGGGCGTTTCTTCCTCGCCTCGCTGGTCTTCGGGTTGTTGCTGATCATCGGGCTCTTCCGCTCGCCCTACGTCATCGATCGCTACACCTTCTTTTTGAACGGGATGTCGGTCGTACTTTTCGCGGTCGTCGTGGCCGACGCTGCCCGTTGGGTCGGTAGTCGTTTCACCGAAGCCGTCGGGCCACGGCTCACCTGGGTCGTCCTTCTCTCCGGCCTCTTGCTTTCCGGGCAGTTCGACCCGTTGGAAGCCTACCGAGCGACCGGGATCACATCCGGATACGGAAGTCCTCAGCTTCAGGATCCGGACCTGCTGTCGCACTACCGTTACGACTGGCGGGGAACGGCGCGATTCCTTCAGGAAAACATGAGTACGGGGGACGTTCTCGTGGCCAAGGATCCTGTCGAACTCTGGGCCTATGATGTCGAGAGTGACGTTCGAATCAACAGTCTGCATTCCGTCTACGCCAAGACCGAAACCGGGACGATCGAAGACTGGTACCTTCGCATTCCCGTCTTTTCGACCCATGACGCGTTGCAGGACTATCTTCGCGAGCAGTCGGAAAAGGGACGGGTCGTCTGGATCGTCCATCCGGCCGAGATCGAGGGTGGCCCGGCAGTGCATTTGCCGAAGACGATGAAGGCGTTTCTGCGGGAACAGGATTCGGAAGTGTTTCGAGCCTCCGACGGCGTCACCCGAGTACTGCGGCTCGACCCTGCAGGCCGCTAGTTGATGTAGCCAACACTCCGCAGCCGCTCGATCTCTTCCTCCGTCATCTCCGGGCTGTCACCGGCGACGTCGGTGCCTTTCTCGAGAATCCACCCCTGCAGCTGAAGCTTGAGTGAGTCTGCGGTCGCGTTTCCTTCGGCAAACCTGTTGTCCTGTTCGGTCGGATCCACCGCGAGTTCATAGAGCTCGAAGCCTGGGTGGATCGGTCCTGCGAACCTCGCTTCGGTGTCGGCCGTGAAGATGAGCTTGTGTTCCCTGGACCGCAGCGCCCACTTCTGGTTGTACCGCTTGATCTGGGAAAACGTCGTGGCGCGTTCCAGATCGGGCTTCCCGTCAAGGATCGGGCGCAGGCTTCGTCCCTCGAACGTTTCCGGGGAGGGGATCCCGGCGAGGTCGAGCAAAGTCGGGGCGACGTCGATCGTCTGAACGATGGGGTCGAAACGGGTCCCCGCACCCCTTCCGTCCGGGAAGCAGATGATCAGGGGCACGTGGAGAACCTCGTCATACAACGTCCACTGGTGTCCCTCGATGGAACCGTGCTCCATGAACTCCTCTCCGTGGTCGGAAGTCAGCATGACGATGGTGTTCTCGAGCAGGCCTTGCGCGCGGAGTCGGCCGAAGAGCCGGGACAGCTGATCGTCAACGTGGCGAATCTCCCCATCATAGAGCGCGCGGATTTGTTCGAGGGCGCCGTCGGGAAGCTGTGGGACCTCCGCCGTTCGTCCCGCGATGTAGTTCTGAAGAAACTGAAACGAGCCTCTCTCCGTGCTTTCCAGGCTGGGGTCGAAGATCTGTGCATACTCGAGCGGAGGGTCGTAGTCGATGTGCGGATCGAAGATGTGCAGGAAAAGGTAGAACGGCGACTCCGTGCCCGGGGTCGGCTGGGCGTCGACGAAGTTCACAAGGACGCTGTCGACGAGGGTCGTGACATCCGGGTAGAACGGTTTCGGACGTCCGTCCACGATCTTCCGGCCTGGAACGATCTCGTCATAGCGATCGAAGCCGCGATCGAAGCCGAATCGCGAGGAAAGAAAGATCCAGGAGACGAATCCGTCGGTCGAGTATCCGGACTCGGAGAGCGCCTCGGCCGCTGTCGCGATTCCCTCGGCGAGAGACGCGCCCTGGTCTTCGACCTGATGAGTGTGCGGGTACATCGAGGTGAACATGCTCATATGCGAGGGAAGAGTCCACGAAGCCTGGGCGAAGGCGTGATCGAAGACCACGCCACGTTGAGCCAGGGAGTCGATGGTGGCCGAGGTCGGTCGCTCATACCCGTAGCACCCGAGATGATCCGGGCGCAGGGTGTCAATGGAGATGAGAATCAGATTCGGTTGCGTAGCTTCGTTGCCTGGCGCTTCACCGGGCCCGTCCGACTGGCAACCGATCTGAGCGCAGGAAACGAGAATCGCGAGAACAATCGGCAGCACCGCGCTGCCGGCGACTTGATTCCTCGCCCCAGGACGGTTGATTCCACTTCGATAGCGGGTCGTCTCGTTCCAATGAGTGCGCAATCCGGTGGTCCTTTCCCTTCGCCGACGGACAAACTTTCGAAGAGTGTAGCCCAACGGTGCAGTGACAGCTTCAACTCCGTCCCGTAAACTTTTCTCGCCGCCAGACGGCCGCAACGAATGGAACGAAGGCGAACGATGGCGAACGAAGGTGCAATCAAGGCGCAATGAAAACGGAATGAGGGCGGAATGAAGAAAGCCTCGCTTCAGCATGCACTCGACTACCTGCCTCGATGGCTCGAGTTTCAGATGCGGCAGTCGGAACAGCCGGGTTGCGTTGTCGCAGTCGCTCACCGCGGCCAGGTCGTCCTCGAGAAAGCGCTCGGCTACGCCAATGCGGCTCGAAAGACCAAGCTAACCCGGCGCCACCGGTTCCGGGTTGCCTCGCATTCCAAGTCGTTCACGGCGGCCGCGGTTATGAAGCTTCGGGAGAAGGACGCCCTTCGCCTCGATGATCCGGTCGGTCGCTACGTTTCCGGATTGGATCGTGCCGTCGCGGACGCAACCATCGCACAGCTGTTGTCGCACTCCGCCGGCCTGGTCCGTGACGGTTTGGATTGCGGGCAGTGGACGGACCAGCGACCCTTCCTGTCCCGGGAAGAGATCCTCGCCGACCTTGCGCACGGCCCAATCATTGATCGCAACACGCGTTTCAAGTACTCCAACCATGGGTTCGGTTTGGCCGGTCTGGTCATCGAGGCGGTGGTTGAGGAACCCTACGGTGACTGGATCCAACGGGAGATCGTGACGGCAGCCGGACTCAAGGAGACGTTCCCGGATGTGCCGATTCCGCCCGGAACGGAGCTGGCTTCCGGACACACGGCCAAACACCCTGTCGGACGGCGACTGATCATTCCGGGGGACAACTGCACCCACGGACTCGCGCCGGCGACCGGATTCGTGAGCACCGCCCGCGATCTCGTTCGCTTCTACTCGCGACTCGATCCCGCGGCCCGCGGGGGAATCCTTCAGAAGGACAGTCGTCGCGAGATGACGCGGCGGCACTGGACAGAGGAGGGATCCTCGGCCGAGCGTCACTATGGTTTGGGGATCATCAGCGGAAAGATCGGAGAGTGGCACTGGTTCGGCCACAGCGGAGGATTCCAGGGGTTCATCACGAGGACGATCGTCCTGCCAAAACCGGAAGTGACGATCTCCGTTCTGACCAACGCGGCCGACGGGATGGCCGGATCCTGGATGGAGGGTGCGGTCCACATCCTGCAGGCTTACGAGAAGCGTGGAGCACCCCAGCGAAAAGTGAGTGGGTGGACGGGACGTTGGTGCAATCTGTGGGGCACCGTCGATTTCCTTCCGGCCGGAGACCGAGTCCTTCTGGCCAGTCCGGGCCAGCTCAACCCACTGGCGGATGCCGGCATCGTCAAGGTGTTGGGCCGCGACCGGGGACAAATCGAGTCCGATGGAGGTTTCGGCAATCACGGGGAAGAGGTGCGGCTGGAGCGTACGCCGAAAGGTGCGGTCCGTTCCGTGATCCATGCGGGGACCAAACTGGTCTCAGAGCGGAAGCACAAAGCGGACCTTCAGCGTCGGTACCGGAAGCGCTAGTCTCGGATCAATTGCGGCCAGGGAGGAGCCAGCCAGATGTTCACCTCGGAAGCTTTGTCCGAAATCCACGAGCGGTCGCACCGGAACCTGTCCAACCTGCTTGGACACTGTCGATCCTTCTCTCAGGACGAGCTCAATCGGGAGATCGACGGCTTTGGATATCCTTCGATCCGTCTCCAGTTCCACCATGAGATCGGAGCCGAGGAATACTGGATCGGAGTTCTTCTCGGGCGGATGGACGTGGATGAGGACGAACACCTCTATCCGACCATCGAGTCGCTCGAAGAGTACCGGGCCAAGGTAGCTGCACGAACGCAGAAGTATCTGAAGGATGCGTCCGCAGACGAACTGAACACCCCACGCGAGATGACGACCTGGGGCGGCAATCTTCGGGTACTGACTCCGGCACTCGTATTTCTGAGGACGGCGACGCACCTATATCATCACCAAGGCCAGATCATGGCGATGAGCCGCCTCCTGGGAAAGCCGGCGGAAGGTATGGACTTCCCGATCGTCTGATCGACCGGGTGAGGCATCGTTGATGGACGCCTGGGGAGTTTTGGCCATCGCTACTTCGTTTTGAGGCGCACACCTCGACACGGAGTTGAAACAAAGGAATCGTTCACGAGGAGAACAGGATGGACTGGTTAGAAGTTGATGTTGCGAGCCTGGTCGAAAGGGTCCTGCTTTTCCTACCCAAGTTCGTAGTCGCCATCCTTGTTTTCCTGGGGTTTCTGATCGTCTACCGGGTCACGGCCCGACCGCTCCGCGCGGCTTTGGACCGGGCCGGTCTCCACAGCGCTCTCGTCGACCTTCTCGTCCAGAACATCTACCGGTTCGTCGTCCTCGCCTTCGGCCTCGTCATGGGTTTGGATCAGGTTGGGGTCGATGTCGGTGCGGCGTTGGCCGGCCTGGGAATCGCCGGTATCGCCATCGGCTTTGCCGCGCAGGACACGCTGGCGAACATCATCGCGGGGCTCGTCATTTTCTGGGACAAGCCGTTTGAACAGAGAGACTGGGTCTCGGTTGCGGATCAGTATGGGCAGGTTCGAACGATCACGATGCGAACGACCCGCATTCAGACGAAGAAGAACACCTACGTCGTCATTCCGAACAAGACGATCATCGACGAAGTTCTTGTCAATCACTCCAAGCATGGGGCGACGCGGGTCGACGTCCCCATCGGGATTGCCTACAAGGAGAACATTCCTCAGGCACGCGAGGTCCTTCTGAAGGCGGTTGTCGGAATAGATGGAGTTGGTGAGGATCCTGCCCCGGACGTCGTGGTGGCAGAGTTGGGTGATTCCAGTGTCAACTTGAAGGTCCGGGTTTGGATCCCCGAGGCAGCAGATGAGATCCCGGTGTTCAATCGGGTGATGGAAGCTGGAAAGCTCGCGCTCGACGGCGCCGGGATCGAGATTCCATACCCGCACATGCAGCTGTTCGTCGAAAACGTCGAGGACCGGGTCTGGAATCAGGCTGCCCGCTTCCGTTCCGAGAACTGACCTGCGTCGAGCCTGCGGGTCGGCTGCTCCTCAGCGGACGATCTGGGTTTGCCCCCGGGCCCGAAGTCGGTCCGGGGATCGCAGCTCATAGAAGTAGATGCCGGAAGGTAGACGCTCACCGTCGTCGTCAACGCCGGTCCAGCGAACTTCGTTGGGCCCTGCCGGCATCCATGAGTCCAGGAGCTGGCAGACGCGGCGTCCCGTGATGTCGAAGACGGCCAGCGTCGTTGCTCCGGACACTGCGTTCTCGAACGTGATGACCGTCCCTTCCCGGAATGGCGTGGGTGCGGAGCGCACTCTCTCCGTGGGGCGCGACGCATTCAGGGTCGTCGTGGCAGGGAAGTCGAGAACCTGCCCTACGTTCAAGCCTCCCGGAGTGGAGTGTCCGGGTGTGTTGGCGAACTCGAAGTCGAGGGCGGTGATACCTCGCCCGGTCTTGTAGAGAGTTTGGTCGAGTTCGAGGTTGGTGTCCTCGAGCGGGGTCATCTCCGTTTCCTGCGTGAACGGATTGACTCCTTCGTAGTCCAGAACATGAACCGGCGTTCCCCAGTGGAACCGAAGTTCGAAGGTATCGGCCGGGCCGTTCTGTACCTCGTTGTCCGGCCATCCGGACGGGGTCCAGTCGGCGTCTCCCAGTTCCGGAGGTAGTTTGCCCAGAACGAAGAAGCCCCATCCGGTTCCGGTATCGTCACCGAAGACGAAGTCCGCGTGCGAAAGCCGGAGAAACCGGTAGACGTCTCCGTCCTGATTGATGAGCTGCAGGTCGTAGCTGTCCAGCGAGGTGCCGGTGGGACCGGCGAGCTCGATCCACTCGAACTGATCGAGTCCCTCGTTGTCGTAGTCGACCTCGTTGATGAAGACTTCGGCGGCTGCCCCGCCTGCGAACGTGATCCAGACGAGCCAGAGCAGAAACGTCCGGCCAAACCATCCCAATCCCATCGTTGACCTCCCGTCGAGAATTCGTTCCGTCGGGAGGGAACTTGGAAGATCTGTGCCAGGGTGTCAGGGAAGCTGGATTTCCTGAGTCAGCGAACCGGCCCGGTCGCTTCGAACCTCCACGGTGCACGTGCTTCCGGATGCGCCGCAAACGATCCATTCCGCGCGTCCCCGGTTGTCGGTGGGGCTGTACGAAAAGGTGACGTCCATCTTGTTCGACCGTCCCTCCAAGTGTCCCAGCTTTTGCCGGGGCTGCCCGTGCTCGAGGGTGACACCTTCGCCCGGACGTAGTCGAACCGCGACCTCTCTCGCACGTTTCGTCTTTCTGGCCTGTTCGGAGCCGCTGGTCGATAGGAAACCCACGTTCTCGACGACGGCTCGGACGAGGAAGCGGTCCTCTCCTTTCGGGCTGACGTCGATCGAGTGCCACTGCAGTCGGGGGGCCGCCGCCGTGAACTCGAGGACGAACTCGGTTTGGGGCGCGATCTCGGCTTCGAGCAATGTATGAGGCGGGTTGCGCCAGCTGTACATGTTGCTCCAGCCGCCGATCTCGACCGGGCCCAGCTGCGGATGATCGAACGGCCGCCACGGCACGAGCGCATCGGGAGCATGCTCGTTGACGAAATCGAGCACTTTGTAGTCGTCCTCGATCGGGTGCTTACGGAACCACTCGATGAACTTGCGTTTCTCCGCCTTCTCGGTGATCCCGGAAGCGCCGGCCAGATCCCAGAGTTCCACGGTGAAGGCGAAGATGCCGAGGTGTTCGTAGGCCCAATCGTCAAAGGCTCCGCCGATGACTTCCTTCGGGTGGTAACGGAAGTCGTGGTTGACCGATGCATGCGGATAGCCGGAGATCTCGGTGCCGCGGTCGCCCAGTGCCTGATAGATCCAGAGGTCGTTCGTGATCATCTCTTCGTCGGCTTTGCTCGAGAAGGGACGGAGGATGACCCGGCCGAAGGTGTGAAACGTGATGGCGCCGAAGATGTTCGGATGTCCGGAAACAAAGGACATGAGGGCATGGATCTCCGGCTCGCTTGCCGGGAATTCTCCCGCGCCTTTCTGTTCTCCTTCCGGCCTCCATCCCGAGGGGAAGTTTCGGTTGAAGTCGAGCCCTTCCAGTTGCGGAGCGAGCTGAATCGACGTCCCGTCGTAGTTCTCGATCACGCCTTCCGGAAGCAGGCGGTAGTACTCGCCGCCATAGTCATGGAACGACCGCTTTACAAGGAGCCGCGGGTCGCGATCCGAAACTTTCCAGTCTCCTGCCGGATCGGCTACCCGCATCTGAAGGATGCGATGGTCGCCGTCGATGTCCTCGGCATGAAGTCCGTCCTCGCGCTCGCCCTCCGGATACGGACGGGTGCCGGACCGAATCATTCGCGGACGGTCGGCAAGGGCGAGGGCTGCTCCGTCCGGATTGAGTCGGGGAGCGACGTAGATCGCCTGCTCATCGACGATGCGGGTAACTTGTTCGTCCTTCCCGTATCGCGTCGCAACCTGATCCAGAAGGTAGAGAGCGGCCATCGTTCCGGTGACCTCGGTCGCGTGGATGTTGGCGTCGACCCAGAACGCAGCTTTGGAGGTGTCCGGTCCGGTCTTTCGATTACAGACCACGACCAGGGGGATGTCCCGCCCCTCATGCGATTTCCCGAGAGACCGGAGTTCCAGGATCTCCGGGTTTTGGTCGCAAAGATGCTTTAGCCGGGCGGCCAGATCTTCGTTGTCATAGTAGGTATCGAAACGGATTTCCATGATATCTCCCCATAGCATCACAACCTCAGCCGCGCAGCGTAGCACGAATCCCTGTGAGAGAGATCCCGGCCCGAGTTCCCTCGGCAAAACTTCAGGGACCGATCACCCCAACCGATAATGTAGCGAAGATGTAGGAGGGAACTTCTTGCCGGGTCGCAGCCCGGAACGGCGAGGCTCCCGGAAAAACAGCCGGCCGCGACGGAGTAGAGATGAATCAGAACGGGGACCAAGAGAAGCAGAGTTCAGGGTCGGGTTGGCGCGGACCCTCTGGTGTTCGCACGACCTACCTGATCGACCGCCCCCTGCAAACCAAGCTCATCACGTACTCCTTTCGCCACATTCTCATCGTGGTGGCGGCCGTTGCCTTCGTTCTCTTTGCGCCCACTCTCAACATGCGCTTCGAAGACAGCCCGCAAGCCAGGGCGGCGGTCGAGTCCGCAACCCGCTTGCTGCAGTTGCACAGTCGGTTTTGGATGACGGCGGTCCTCGTCGTGATGTTGGTTGCGGTCGACGCCCTTCGGCTTTCCCACAGAATTGCCGGTCCGCTCCATCGTTTCCGGGTCGCTCTTCGTCAGTGGCGTTCGGGAGAGATCCCCGATCGCATCCGGCTTCGGGATGGGGACCTTCTTCACGAGTTCTGTGAAGAGGTCAACGCGGCGCTGGATGAAGCGCGGGCCGTGCGCGATGTCCAGGTCCGCCGGAATCAGGAACTGCAAGACCTCGTTGGAGAGGCTCAGACGGTCTGTCGGGACTCCGGAGGTGAAGTGGCGATGGCCCGAGTCCGCGAGATCCTTGGTCAAATGGACGAGATCGTTACGGTGGACTCCGTAGTGCGGTCCGCTTCGGGAACTCGCGGGGAGACCTCGGTGGCCGCCTCGGGGAACTCGGAGACGCCGGCCGACGCGGACGAGACGCGCCGCGCAGCCTAGACGTTGGCCACCTGCCTTCTGAGCCACGCGAAATAGCCGGTAGCCAACCAGCCTGTCGCGCCACGCGGTATAGCCGGTTAGCCAACCAGCCTGCCGCGACGTTCCTGATGTCCTGGCGGGACCGTCCGATTTGCAGGGTACGCGCTGGCGCATCGACGTGGGCCTTCGATAAACTCCACTCTTTTCCTACGGAGTGGAGGCTCCACTGGTCAGAAATCTGCTTCTCCTGGTGGCGAGTCTTCTCCTCGTTGCCGTTCTCGCCTTCGTCGGGCTCGAAGTCTATGTCCGATCGTTGGGTATCGAAGACCCGGAGTTTCGATACGAGAACCGTCTCGGGATGTGGATACCGGACGACATCGTCGGCTACCGCAATCGTCCCGAGTTTGTCGACTACGCGTGGGGATCCGTGCTCGTCGCGACCGATGCGCGCGGCTTTCGGACGAGCCATGTCGGTGCCGGGGCCGACTCCAGGGCTTCGGCGAACGACCGCGGCGAAGTTCAGCATCCACAGCACATCGTCGGCATGGGGGATTCTGTGGCGTGGGGAACCGGCGTCGATGAGTCCGACAGCTACCTCGGGCAACTGGCGACGACTGATTCGTATGTCGTGACCAACACCGGCGTCGTTGGCTACTCGGCCTACCAGGAACTTCTCTATCTTCAGACGACCGTCCTTCCGTTGAATCCCGACATTGTGCTCATCAACCACTGCGAGAACGACCGCCTGCCGACGGAAGACCCGTTCGGGCGAGCCCGTGAGATTCATGTTCGATACCTCGAGCGTCTTCTCGAAGCCCCGGATCTTTCTTTCACGGAATCAGAACGGACGCAGCTTCGCGAGCTCGCGGCGATCTTTGGTTCCGCGCCCGGGGTCTGGGCAGCGCTTCGCGACTGGGAAGACCGCTCGCCGGGCTCACATCGGAAGTTCCTGCATCGTGTCTTTGTCGAACTGCCGGTGCAGGGAATGTCCGAACTGTGCCGAAGCGCCGGCGTTCGCCTGATCTATCTCCTCATTCCTCCAGCTTCCCCGGGAACACATTACGCGGAGGACCTGACGCGACTGAAAGCGCACCTCGACCAGTTGAGCGTTGAGTACGTGGACCTCGGTCGCGTCCTGGAAACCGCGAAAGGGGGAACGGAGTCGCGGGTCACGCCGTTCGAGCCTCCGAAACTCAGTCTGGCCACGGCGAGAATGAAAGAACTCGCCACCCACAGGGCGTTGGAGAGACGGCACCGAAACGCGGACTTCATCGATCAGCTTCACCCGTCGCGGCGCGGCAATCAGAAGATTGCAGATGCGGTCCTTCGCTACCTCGAGGCGAATCCCCAGCCGGAATGATTCATGAAGGTCGTCACTGCAAAAGACCTTTGTCAATAGCTCGGGCTAACCCTTCTCCAGCCAAAGGAAAAGGCTCATGTCCCCGGTCGCACCGTCACTGCGGAACGTGTCGACGATTCTGAGACCCGCCCGCTCGACCATCGCTTCCAGCTCACTCGGATCAAAGTGATGCACATATCGCAGCCCGTGACCGCCCCGCCACCAGTCGAGAAGGAAGTCCCCAGGCTCCACGTCCGCCGCGTCGAGCTCCAACCGGGACCACGGGACGATCTTCCTTTTCAGTCGAGCGACGTGGAGAAACTGCCAAACCGAAAGGACGGCGCGCCCGCCCGGAGCCATGACGAGACTCATCTCCTCCAGAAAGCGCGCGCGGCAGGCAGCCTGCGGCAGGTGGAAGAGAACCGCCAGACAGACGACTGCGTCGAACTTTCGGTCGTCGAGCCCGGCCCGGTGGCGCCAGTCCGGACTCCCGAGGTCAGCCTCTCGGAGTTCGAATCCCGGGGGGAGGGTGGCGTCCGGTTGGGCGGGCTGCCGGAGCAACTCTGCGCTGAAGTCGATCCCGACGTAGCTTCGCTCATTCGGGCTCTCACCGGCCCAGAGCCTTCCGATTCGTCCGTCCCCACAGCCGAGGTCGAGTAGGGCCCGGGACGAACGAAGCCACTGAAGCGACCTCTGGATGCCTGGAGGGATGGCCGCCCGGGACTCCGCGAAGGGAAGGGCGAACCGGTCGTAAAAGTCGCGATTGAGGCGATTCAGGCGATCTGCGGTGGAGTCATTCACAGGTGAAGGATAGCGGACCCGGTCATGGTCTGCCTTCCCTCCGTCGCTCCGTCCGGCCATACTGTGGCCATGGATCTCTCTGACCCACCGACCTTCGAAGAGAAGGACCGGCGAGTGGCTGCCGAACTCCTGGCCGAACTATCCCGCTTCGTCCACTCCCGCGCGGATGACGCCGACCGCGAGCTGCTGCCGAACGAGGAACTTCGCGGTTTCCTGAGGCGGCACACCAAGTCGGATCAGAGATTCTTCAAGAAGGCGGAACTCATCGGGCTCTATCGCGAATTCGTCGAGACGGAACGCGTGCAGCCGGATCCCCGGCTCTTTCGCGCTTTGAGGGTCAAGCCCCGCCGTACGCTTTCCGGAGTGGCCACGGTCACGGTCCTGACCAAGCCCTATCCTTGCCCTGGAAAGTGCACGTTCTGCCCGACCGACGCTCGGATGCCGAAGAGTTACCTTCCCGACGAGCCCGGATGCATGCGCGCGGAGCGGCATCAGTTCGATCCGTTCGATCAGGTTGACGCGCGCATCCGCACACTTCACCGCAATGGGCATCCCGTCGACAAGATCGAGCTGCTCATTCTCGGCGGCACCTGGTCGTCCTACGCCAACGACTACCAGGAGACGTTCATTCGGCGCTGTCTCGACGCGATGAACGGGACCGAATCGAAAACGGTGGCTGAGGCCCAACGTCGAAACGAAGACGCGCCCCACCGCAACGTCGGGCTCGTCATCGAGACTCGTCCGGATCACGTCCGGCCGCGAGAAGTGAGGCGACTTCGTGATCTCGGCGTGACCAAGGTGCAGATGGGGGCCCAGTCTCTCGACGACGAGGTCCTGCGTCTCAACCAACGCGGTCACGATGTCGCGGCCACTCGTCGCGCCATGGACCTACTTCGTGCCGCAGGATTCAAATTGGTGCTTCACTGGATGCCGAACCTCCTCGGTTCTGATCCGCAAAAGGACCGCGCCGACTTCAGGGGACTCTGGAGCGACCCGTCGTTGCGACCGGATGAGATCAAGATCTATCCATGCTCGCTGCTCGAAAACGCCGAGCTCTACGACTTCTGGAAGCGAGGTGAGTATCGTCCCTACGAGGACGACGAACTGATCGCACTCGTCGCGGACTGCAAGACACAGGTTCCTGAGTACTGCCGGATCAACCGGGTCTACCGGGACATCCCATCGACCCACGTCGTCGCCGGAACAAGAATCAACAACCTTCGGCAGTGCGTGCAGGACGAGCTTCGCGCGAGTGGGCGGGAGTGTCGATGTCTTCGCTGCCGCGAAGTCGTCAAACACGAGGTCGTGGCTGAAGAGTTGGTTTTGCGTCAACTTCCGTATGAGACGGGCTGCGGCCGGGAATTGTTCCTCAGTTTCGAGACTTCGGATGATCGGGTCGCCGGCTACCTGCGCCTTTGGCTACCTGGAGACGCGGTTCCCGATCTGCAGATCCCGGAACTGGAGGGTGCTGCCCTCGTGCGCGAGGTCCACGTCTACGGTCAGGCTCGTTCTCTGGGCAGTGAGGCCGCCGGTGCCGCCCAGCACGCCGGCCTGGGGCGCCGACTGTTGGAAGAGGCGGAACGCATCGCCGGCTCCGCAGGCTTCCGGCGTGTCGCCATCATCGCCTCGGTGGGAACCCGCGGTTACTACCGGAAGCGGGGTTACCGGTTGGACGGAACCTACATGGTCAAAGACGGAGTCTGAGCGCGGATCCTGTAGTGTCTTCCGAACGGTTCCGGCGTGAGAGCCACCTCCTCATGGCTTCGTCCGCGTCGCTGTCTGCGCCAGCGCTGACCATTCCTCACTGACTCTTCGGGCAAGTCGGAAGTATCCGTCCCCGGTCAGATGGACGACGTCAGCGAAGTCGGCCGGATCGGGGTTTTCGTCGAACCAGGCGGCCGTGTCGATCAGCTCGATCTCACCCCGAGAAGTGAGTTGCCGAAGCGTTTCGTTGTAGCGATCCATGCTGCGGCGCTCCGTGTCGTTTTGAAGCGAAAGCTGCAAGGCTTCCGCCGCCCGATCCGTCTGTCCCGCCACCTGAAGACAGTGGGCCAGAAGGTAGTGGAAGATGGAGAGGTTCGAGTGCGTTTCCGACAGTTCGAGAATACGCCCACAGTTCTCCGCATCCTGCGGAAGGTCCAAAGGAGCGCGTCCGAGAAAGTGCTCGGTCAGGTTTCGCTGCGCCGGCTCGGGAAGGCTTCCCAGGGCGAAGTCGAGCTCACGCATCCACACCGTCTGATCCGAGAACTCGATGGCCCGAAGGTTTTCGACCATCGGTACGTCCGGTCGGATCGGAGTCGTGAGAAAGCAGGGACGCGCGCCGGCTTCCAGAGACAGTTCGGCGATCGCGCGGATGTTTTCGCGAAAGTCGTCGACCGAGACTCGCGGTACCGGCTCGCGCTCGATCGGGTCCTCGGTGCGAGGCCGGATGCGTTGGAGCGCGGAATAGCTCTTCGTCTTTCGCATCCACCCGGAGACGAGATTCTGTGTTCCCCGCTGAGTCTTCTCCCGATCGGAAAGTTGGGCGTTGTGGTGGTCGTTGTATCCGAAGGTGACGATGACCCAGTCCGGCTGGAATTCTCGTAGGCGTTGCTCCAAGAGAATCCGCCCCTGATGCGACGTGTACCCGATGACACCTGCATTCAGCACCTCGACTTCCTGGGCGTCGGGCCGGGAGTTCAGCATCTGCTCCAGGAAGAAGCCGAGCGTGTTTTCCCACGGTGTGCGAATGCCAAAGGTCACCGAGTCACCGACCAGGAGGATGCGGGTTCTTCCCGGCTCTTTCGGCCCTACGTCAGGACCGCGCAGTCCTGCGGAATTGATTCGGACGTACCCGCGCTCGAATCCTGGAACGGGCTTCCAGAGGAGTTCGGCATCTTCTTCGTGAAACGAGTTCCGCTCGTGCTCCCAGACCACCTGAGCGTCAAAGCGTCCGGGTTTCGCCTCGGGTTCCGGAAGCAACTGAAGCAGGATGAGCGCCAAACCCTCGATGACGAGAAAGGCGAACACGACGGCGGCAAGTGGGACGAGAAGACGAAGTCCAATACCGCTTCGTCCGCCTGACGGCGAAGGCGACGAGATCTCCCTCGGTTGATCGCTCGAATCCTTCTTCACGCAAAGAAACTACCGAAATCGGCTGGGGAAGTGAATCCGCTGAAGATTGCTCTTGCCTCTCACGTAGGGTGAGGGAGGAGGCTTCTTCCCGAGGGCGGACCCCTGGCTTCAGGCAGGAACGCAGGTAGGCAGGACCGCAGGCAGGCAGGACCGCAGGCGGGCAGGACCGCAGGCAGGCCGGAACGCAGGCAGGGTCGATGATGAAGAATCTGAAAGTCGGAGCGCTCGCGGCGCGTGTCGGGATCACGGTGCGGACTCTGCACCACTGGGACGAGATCGGGCTGCTGGTGCCGAGCCATCGAACGGACGCGGGCCATCGGGGCTACGGCACGGAGGACATCGTTCGTTTGCAGCACATCATGTCGCTGCGCGGACTCGGGCTCTCTCTCGAGGAGATCGGCCGGGTGCTCGACGACCCCCGAGCCTCGATCGTGGATGCCGTGGAGCGGCAACTGGAGCGGATCGACTCGTCGCTCCGCGAACTGTCCCGACTTCGGGATCGTCTCGAGCGTGTCCGGGAACTTGCCGGCAACACCGACGAAACCGCGATCGAAGCGTTTCTGGACGCCATACAGGAGAGTGTCAAGGTGGAGAAGTACTACACGGAAGCGCAGCGCAATGAGCTGGAAGCGCGCGCAGCAGAGCTGGGCAAAGAGGGTCTACGTCAGGCCGAACGGGACTGGGCGGAAGTGATTGCGGCGTTCAAGGAGGCTCGCTCCTCCGGTGTCGATGCGGCGGATCCTACGCTCGATCCATGGGTGGAGAAGTGGAACACCCTGATTCAGGCGTTCACCGGGGGTAACCCGGGAATAGAGCAGAGCCTCGGGCGGTTGTACCAGGAAGAGGGGTCTGAGCGGGCCAGCCGCGGAATGCTGGATGCGGAAGTCATGGCCTACGCTCAGGAGGCGATTGGACTCCGGCGGGAGAAGAGAGCCCAATGAAAACCGGGCCGCCCGATGGGGCCGCCCGGAAGGTCAACCGGAATGGGTTGTCGACAGAAGGTTGCGGATGGCCGGGCGAACTCGGCCCGATCCCGTCCGCAACCCTCAGATCACAACTTACATGTCGCTCGTCATCTTGACGTGGGCCTGGTCGCCGTCGTAGCTGACGATGCCCTTGAACGTGATCTCTTCCTGGTCGAAACGGTTCTTGTAAAGGTCGTCATCGTGGCTGATTCCGTCGATGATGACCACGGTCCCGTCCGCGGTTTGCAGAGCGGCCGAACAACTGTTCCCAACCTGGTAGTTGCAGTGGCCGCAACCCATGGTTCCGGAAAGCTCGATCTCTCGACCTGCAGGAAGGATCTGGGCTGCCTGATCCGCAACCTTCCCGGTCACTTCAGCAGCCTTGTTCGTTGCGTGCTCCATCGTCTCTTCGGCGGACTTGGCCGCGTCCTGGGCGGCGGTCTTCGCATCGGACTGGGTCTCGCCCGAACAGGCGATGAGTCCCAGAGCCAGCCCCGCCAACAAGATTGTCTTCATGGTCTTCTCCCGACTGGCCTGATGAGGCCGGGTGGTTTCAATCACGCCCGCCCGTCAGTGTGACGGCAGGGGCGGGCAAGGGCAAGTCCGTGGGTAACGGAAACCTCGTATTGTCCGAATGCCCCGGCCGACCGATTGTATTACCGGTCCGAGAAAAGAGCCGCCACACAATGGAGTGTCCGGCCTCGGGGTGGGAGGTACTGGCGATGTTGGCGAAAGCAAAGACCTTTCGGGAGAACATGAGCAAGCTGGAAACGGCGACGTTCGTGCTCTTCCTGGCCACGGGTTTGGCCCTGCTCGCCTGGTGGGTCAACTAGATCCACCTTGAAGATTTAGACTAGAGGCCCAGGGACAGGGCCGTTCGATAGCTCCAGTCGGTCTCTTCGACGCCGGCGGGGGGACGGGCATCGTGTTCGACCGAGCCACGCAGCACGAGTTCCAGCGATCCGACGATGCCCAGCCGCAGGGTGGCCTGACTCGTAGCTCGAGAGTCTTCGAAGTCGCTCCAAAGCGGTTGGTAAAAGGCGACGACGTCGGCCGAGAGGTTCTCGGTCAGGTCGCCGGCGCAGGTCACGAAGACAGATAGCCGTTGATTGTCGGACGTGCCGCCGGCGCCGATCTCGTCGTCCTCGATTTCTTCTCTCTCGAACATGTGTGCCGCGCCCAATGAGAGCGCCCAGTCTTCGGCGTCGATGACGTCGACCCGAGCTCCGGCGCCAAGCAATCTGCGAAGTCGCAGTCGCTGGAACGGGTTCTCCTGCACCTGGGCGAAGAGAAGGCTGGCCAGCCACGTCTGGAAATCGTAGTTGTGCCGCAAGTGAAGCATCGACGACTCGGCCGTCTTCTTTTCGTCGGACTCACTGCGGGTGGCAGCGCCCAGGGCGCGCACTCGCTGCCTCTCTCCCTGCCACTGGACCTGGGCGCCTGCTCCGAAAGTCAGGACGTCGGTGTTGCCGCCGCTTTGGGCAAAGCGGACCTCGAGTTCACCACTCCAACCGGACTCATCTTCGTCAAAGCCCCGAAGGGTGTTCACGATCTGAGCGTCGGCCGAGCCCGAGCCCAGCACGACGAGGACAAAGATGAGTATCCACTTCATGTTGATCCCCACCAGTGGCCATTCGTGCGCCACCCGACCGATCGTTGAATCCTGATGCACGCGCGGATTGTAGTCAGTCCTTCCTCCAAGTTCCACCCAGAGAGAAGACCTGTTCTAGCCGTGCCCTACAGACGCTGATAAGCTTCCCCGGATGGCAAAGACACATCTGGATTCTTACGATTTGGCCCCGGGCCGCACTCTGGCCGGGAAGTACGAAGTCGTTTCCCGGCTCGGTTCCGGCTATGAAGGCGAGGTCTACCTCCTCGTCGAGATCGAGACGGGAATTCCTCGGGCCGCCAAGTTCTTCTTTCCGCAGCGAAATCCGAAGAACAAAACCCTGCGCGACTACGCCCGCAAGATGCACAGCCTCAAAGACTGTCCCATCCTCATCCAGTACGTGACGCCGGAAACGGTCAAGCTGCGTGGGGAGAAGGTCTCGTTCCTGGTATCGGAGTACGTCGAGGGCAGTCTCCTGACCGACCTGCTGAAACGGCAACGCGGGAAGAGGCTCACTCCGTTTCAAGGACTGCATCTGCTCCACTCCCTGGCTAAAGGAATGGAAGCGATCCACGATGCCGGCGACTACCACGGCGACCTTCACGTGGAGAACATCATCGTCGAGCGATTCGGACTCCGCTTCGATCTGAAGCTCTTTGATCTCTATCTTTGGAGCGGTCCGCGCCCCGAGAACATCTTCACCGACGTCGTCGACATGATCGGGATCTTCCACGAGTCTCTGGGTGGGAGAAAGCAGTACGCCCAGCATCCGCAGGCGGTCAAGGACATCTGCTGCGGCCTGAAGCACAGCCTCATCCGCAAGAAGTATCGGACAGCGGGGCAGCTGCGACAGTATCTCGAACAGGTCGATTGGGAGTCCTCGTGACCTCGTCTTCCGCCAAGGCTCTGGCTGCGTTGACGGACGTGACTCCGCGCGTCGAGAGCTTTATTCGCGGTTCCGCTGCCGTCTTCACCTGCATTGCTCCGGATGGGCGCGAGCAGAATCAGGATGCCGTCGACCTGGTGGCACGGCCCAATGAGGAAGGTGTCCTCATCGTTTGTGACGGGGCCGGTGGACTGCCGGGCGGGCAGTCCGCTTCCGAAACGGTGGTTCGCTCGATTCGCGAGTCGGTCCAGAACTGGGACCTGGAGATTCGCTCAGCCGTCCTCTCCGGTATCGACGAGGCCAACGCGGCCATCCAGAAGGACGGGTCCGGCGGAGGAAGCACTTTGGCCGCCGTCCAGGTCCGTGAGAACGTGATCCGGACCTATCACGTCGGGGACTCCACGATCCTCATCGTGGGGCAGCGTGGTCGAATCAAGGCACAGACGAGAGACCACTCACCGACGGCGTATGCGGTCGAGTCCGGCTACCTCGACGAAGCCGACGCGATTCATCACGAGGAACGGCACCTCGTTTCCAACCTCGTCGGATGCGCGCCGATGAGCATCGAGGTGGGGCCACGTTACACGCTGGCCGCCTACGACACGGTGGTGCTGGGTTCGGACGGTTTGTTCGACAACGTCTATCTGGAAGAGATCGCGGAGATTGTTCGGAAGGGGCCGATCGGTCGTTGCGCAGAAACGCTGGCTGCGCTCGCTCTCCAGCGAATTCTGCATCCCGAAGCGGGAAACCCGAGCAAACTCGATGACGTGACGTTCATCATCTACCGGCAACGCCGCACCCGACCGAAGGCCTCCGCGTAGCGTCCGGTGACGGGGCCGTTGCCCAACTTTGGTGGCCAGGCGCTTTTCCGCCAGTCGGCAGCTGGGCTTCGTGGGTTGAGCCCGCCGCGGCTCCGGGTTTCAGTTTCGATCTCTCGGAAGTGTCCGGCCTTCGAGCAGCGCCTCGTGTGCTAGGAGCGCGTGCGCCCCGACCATCGCGGCGTGCACCAACTCGTGCATCGACGGCTCGGCGCTCGGCATGCGGAAATATCCTTCCGGCTCTTGTGACCCGAGCAGGAAACGCATTCCCCGTGCGTATTCCGAAGTGTGGGTCAGCCCTGCCACCTGCAGTGAGTTCAGGAGTTCGGCGCAAAGGTCGGCGTTCGGTTTCTGCTCTGCAAAGAAGGCCGTCCAAAAGGGAAGAACGCGATCTGCGTACGCTTTCTCTTTCGGCGTTAGCTCCATGCTGCGAAGTCCGTAGTCGCTGAAGCCGTAGATCTCGTGGGTCAGGATGTAGACGGCAATCTGCGACATGCTCGTTTCGGGGGGCTCGGTACCGAGCATCCCATCCGCGCGCAATTCATTCACGGTCGGACCGATCTCGAAGCCGAGGTCGTGAATCAGCCAGGCTAGGGCGATACGCAACCCGACCGGGCGATTGGGAGCGGTGTCGATTCCGGCCTGGATGAATTCGGGAAGCGCAGCTTCCAGTTTGGGCGCCGCGAACTCTGTCCCACGGGCCGCGTTCATGACGATGAGAAGATCCCCGATGTATTTCTTGATCGGGGCGGGACGCAGCGCGTCGACAAGTGCGCGGCCATCGTTCAGCAACTCCAGTCGCTGCCGGGTTTCCGAGAGGAACTCCGCCTTGGCCGCTGCATCGGTTTCGAACAGATAGAGCAGATACCAGGTCCGGAGTTCGAGTGCGTAGTCCCGAAACTCGTCCAGACCGTCGCGAGTTGGATGGAATCGGTGCTGCGACATCCACTCCGTGACCCGGCTCAAAGCGGCGCGGGTCGTGTTCAGGTCCGGGCCGGTCGGTCCTGCCGGACTCGCCGAGTTGGCATCGGAGGGCTCGGACCGGGAGGAGTGGAGCTGCTCCTGACCGGAAGCGCTTGAAGGTTCCGGCGTCGACCTACTTTCCGTTTCCGGATCCCCACAGCTGGACGAACCCACCAGGAGTAGGCCAAGGAAGAACGCCCGAAGCTGGTGACATCGAGAGTTCCGCCAGCGCTGAGATATCGGATCGACGTGTCGGAGACTCCGAAAAAACAAGACCTGCATGGTCGGGAATGATCCGGGAATTCGGAGAATCGGGCAACCGGTTTCGGGAACCACGGACACCCCGGAGCTGTGTTTGGATGGGGGATCGACTAGACTTCTCGTTTGATCGTCGCCGACGGCGATGCCGGGTCGCTTCTCGGTAACGCCCGACGGAGCCGCGAAGAAGGGAGTACTCGTGAACCGTTTGGCTATTTCTCTTTCCATCGCGCTGGTCGTGGGTGCCGGATCCGCTGAGGCGGGTGCCGGGGGCGCCAAGGAAACCGGTGAAGAAGAACTCCAGTTCCTCACGCGCACGCGGCAGCTCTCCTACGAGGGGTTGCGTGCTGGTGAGGGTTACTACTCGCCCGACGGAACGAAAATGGTGTTCCAGAGTGAGCGGGATCCGAAGAATCCGTTCTACCAGATCTTCGAACTCGATCTGACCACGGGAGAAACGCGGCAGGTCTCACCGGGACAGGGGAAGACAACGTGTGCCTTCATTCGTCCCGGGAGCGGTGACATCGTCTTCGCCTCGACTCATCACGATCCAAAGTCCGAGCAGTATCAGAAGGAAGAACTCGAGTTCCGCGCCAGCGGGAAAGAGCGTCGCTACTCGTGGGACTACGATCCGGAGATGGAACTCTACGTCGAGAACCACGAGACCGGAGAGCTGACCCGGCTCACCCATGCCAAAGGTTACGATGCGGAAGCCAGCTACTCACCGGATGGCGAGTGGATCGTCTTCTCCTCCAATCACCACGCCTACGCATCGGATCTCTCCGAACATCTGAAGAAGAAGTTGGAAATCGATCCTTCCTACTTCCTCGACCTCTACCGAGTGCGGGCGGACGGGACGGATCTGGAGCGGCTGACGGTCGTTCCCGGGTACGACGGAGGGCCGTTCTTCTCCTTCGACGGGAAGCACATTGTCTGGCGCCGCTTCGACGAGGAAGGACTGACCGCCGAAGTCTGGTTGGCCAATGCCGATGGAAGTGAGGCCCGCGCCGTCACGTCATTCGGAGCCATGAGCTGGGCTCCGTACGTCCATCCTTCCGGGGACTACATCATTTTCACGTCGAACAAACTGGGCTTCGCCAACTTCGAACTCTTTATCGTCGACGTCGAGGGCACGAAAGAGCCGGTTCGAGTGACCTACACCGACGGGTTCGACGGCCTCCCCGTCCCGACTCCGGACGGCAACGGGATGACCTGGACGACGAATCGTCGCGGGTCGTCGCAGCTGTTCACGGCGAAGTGGAACCATGCCAATGCGCTCAAAGCCCTGAACGAGGCACCGGCGCGCCAGGAACTGCCCAAGAAAGAGAGTTCTTCGAAGTGATTCAACGTACCGGTACGTCACCTGCTCTTCGCGTCCTCCCTGCGACCGTGGTTGCAGTCGCACTCGTATCCCTGATTCCGGGAACGGTCCCCGCGTCGGTGGAACAAATCACGACCGACGTCGAGACGTTGGCCGCCGATCAGATGGAAGGGCGACTCACCGGCGAAAAGGGCGCTGAGGCAGCGGTCGCCTACATCGAGTCGCAGCTCGAAAAGATGGGAGCCGTTCCGATGCCGGGCGAAAAGGAGTTCCGCCAGGCCTTCGAGTTCACGGCGGGTTCCAAGGATGTGGGAACGAAACTCTACTTCCGTGCCGGCGGAGAGGACGGAGTCCTGGAGGATCGTACCGATGTCCAGGCGCTGTCCTTCTCCGATTCCCGCGCCGTCGACGGAGACGTCGTTTTCGCGGGCTACGGCCTGAAACTTCCACAGGACTCGGAGTTTCCCTACGACAGCTACGCCGGACTCGATGTCGAAGGAAAGATCGTGGTGGTTCTACGCTACTTTCCTGGAGAGGTCGACCGTGACACTCGTGCCCTTTTGGCCCGCTACAGCGGCCTTCGCTACAAAGCTCTGCTCGCGCGCGAAGCGGGTGCGGCCGCACTACTGATCGTGACCGGACCGAACTCTCCGAATGCGGGAGAGGTCATCCCGATGCAGTTCGACACTGCCCTCTCCGGTTCCGGGATCGTGGCCGCGAGTCTGAATCTCGATTCCGCAGAGATGCTCCTGAAGAAGGCCGGGGTCGAGGAGTCGCTGAAGGACCTGCAAACCAAGATGGATACAGGCAACCCGCACGTCACGGGCTTTCCGCTGGAAGGTGTGGCCGCTCGCCTCGATGTCAAGGTCGAACGGGAACGCCGGACGGGGCTCAATGTACTCGGCTATCTGCCGGCAACGGATGGCGGCGTCAACGATGGGATCATCACGCTGGGCGCCCATTACGATCACCTCGGCCACGGATCCGGCGGAAACTCTCTGGCCGGCGCAGATGAGAAGGGCCAGGTGCACAACGGGGCAGACGACAACGCATCCGGCGTCTCTGCGGTTCTCGAAGTCGGAAGAGCCCTTGCAAAGGCGGAACGTCGCCGTCCCGTCCTCATGGGTTTTTGGGGAGGCGAGGAACTGGGGCTGCTGGGTTCCACCGACTTCGTCGCCGGGATGGAAGACTTGTCTCCCGGTGTCGGCGCGTATCTCAACTTCGACATGGTCGGTCGGCTTCGCGAAGACAAGCTGACGATTCAGGCCGTGGGGAGCAGTGACCGCTGGGCCAGCCTCATCGAGCAGGCCAACGTCGTACATGGGTTCGATGTCTATCCGCAGCAGGACCCCTATCTACCGACGGACTCTCAGGCTTTCTATCTGGAAGGCGTACCCACCCTCAACTTCTTCACCGGTAGCCACGAGGACTACCATCGTCCCAGTGACGATGTGGAGAAGGTAAACATGGAGGGGATCGACCAGATCAGTCGAATGGCGACCCTCATGGTCCGGAAGCTCATGAAGGACGAGAGCCTGCCAACCTATCAGCAGGTGGAGCGCGGGAAGGAAGAGGGCGGGGGACGTGACTCGATGCGCGCGTTCACGGGCACCATTCCGGACTACACGGCGGAAGTGGAGGGACTTCTACTTTCGGGTGTCGTCGGTGGCGGCCCGGCCGAAGAAGCCGGCCTGCAGGGAGGCGACGTCATCGTCGAGTTTGGTGGTCAGGCCATCACCAACATCTATGACTACACCTATGCGCTCGATGCGGTGAAGGTGAATGAGCCGGTGCAGGTCATCCTCGTTCGAGAGGGCGAACGGATGGAGTTGACCCTGACGCCTCGGGCTCGGTAGTAGGCCCGGTCACCGGCCGATTGGGATGCACCGCCCGCGACCGTCCGGAAGACTGCGGGTCAAAGACGTTTTGTGCGGGTCAGAAAAGTTTGAGGTGATACGACATGCTGCCGGTGTCTCGCGGATCGAGCCATCCCAGCAGTGTCGAGTGCTCGATCTTGCAGTAACGCGTGAGCGGCTTGCCCGGAGGCTGCGCGTCGTTCGGAGCGAGCTCGACCTTCACAACCAGGTCACCGCCGCGCCCACGAGCCGAGAGCGAGAGAATCTGCAGCTGCTGCGCTTCGTTGAGGAGACGGACCTTCTCCGGCTCGGAGATGTCCGACCTCGCCAGTTGATATCTCTGGTACTCCATCGAGTAGTACGAAGCGAGGACGTCGCGACCCTCGTCGGACAGAGACGTTCGGGCCGAATAGGTTCGGAATCCGAGGAATGCCAAACCAATCAGGACGATGATGAGGGCCGGGACTCCACGGATCTGGATGCTGGGCTCGTCGTGACTCATTCGTCTTTCCTTCTTGGCGACTGGGTTGGCAGCTCGGCCCACGCCTCCACAGATCGACCGTTCGGGCGTCTTCCTTTATCTTTGCCCTCGTCGGCAGGCACTCCAGCCAGGGAGGTTCGGGATTCGCGTAACTTGTTTCCGGTGCGGGTTGCGAAAGGCGGGTTCGGCAACCTTCGGAATGGCCAAGGGCTCCGTGGGTTGGCTCGCTGCGATCCTCCTGTTTGCCTGCTCTTCGGGAGGCGATGACGACGCAGAGAGGGTGGGGGATCTCACCCAGACGTCTACCGTCGCGCGGGAGTACTGGTTCGACGGGATGTCACCCATTTCCATTCGTGGAGACCACACGTTCCAGTTTCGGCGGAACAACGTCTCCTTTCTTGCGTGGGCCAGAACTCTCGAGGGCGGGCGAAAGGAAAGACGCCGGGTCCTTTTGCATTTTGACGCTCACAGCGATGCCCACCCGGCGCCTGTCCCTGAGGACACGGATGCGATTCGGCAGATGAACTGGGACGCGTCCGTTCGCTACGCCGCCGCACTTCCAATCAGTGCCTTCATCATGCCGGCACTGCACTATGGTTGGATCGACGAAGTCTACTGGATTCAACCTCCGACATCGGGGTTTCGGGGTCCCTCAGAGACGGTTCGGTTTGATCTCGACGACTCCGGCCACGTGATTCGCCCGAGACGTTCGACTTCTTCGAACCCGAATTCGTCCAGTCCGGTAGATGATCCGCAGTACTGGGTGGAGGAGTCACAGAAGCTCCTGCGGGGCGAGCCTGTGTCCCGCGCCTTCGAGCTGAGCTATGCCTACCGAATTCCCGTCACCGAATGGGCTGGCGACTCATTCACGTTTCACTTTCTCAGCCTCGAGCAGATGAAAGAACGGGTGGACGCGGGTGATCTAAACGACTGTGAGGTGCTTCTGGACTTGGACCTGGATTACTTCGGGTCCGCGGGTCCGTTGCGCGCCTACGGACTGCTTTCGCCGGCGCCGCAGTCGGACGTAGCGGCCGGAAGCAAGGGTACGTTGGTTCCGTTTTTTCGACTCGACCCGGCGACGGCCTCTGCGGACTTCGAGCAGATCGAAGTGTGGATGCGCGAGTTGCGGCCGCGTGTGACGACCGTTTCCGAATCCCCGGACCATTCCTTGCGGGACCGACTGCCGCAGTATTGTCGCCGTGCCTTGGGAGCTCGCTCTGAGACCGATCCGATGATTCCCGCGCAGGTTCGAATCGGCTCTTCTGAACCTACAGGCGATGTTTCGCTGCGTCCCGAGTGTCAGACCTGGGTCGACCTTGGAACGCGGGACTCCCTCGCTGTGACGATCGAATGGGAGACGGTTCCGGCCGAGTCCATCGAAGTTTCCGTGTACTTCGATCCGAAGGGGGCTCGCGACATTCTCGCCGCGCGTTGGTGGGTCGAGGGCGGCCGCGATCGGGTTCGGTTTGCCGTCCCGCTGCCGCTGGACGAGGAGAGCCGCTTTCTCGACAACGGCTGGGACCTGGAGCTTCGACGCAACCACGATGGACTCCTACTTTGGACGGCGGGGTTTTCACTGGACCGGAACGGCGCTCGACGGCGGCGTGTGGAGCGGTCCCTCTCGGCCACTGAGTCTGAGCTTGTCGGAACCAACCTGGACGTCCTTCCCGTCACGGCCTGGATCGAGTGGGCGGAGAAGAGAGGTTGGTCTCGCGACCGGATCCATGAACTGCTGTTGGCCGATCCCCGAACCTACGAAGCGAACTGCGAAGCGCGGGGCAGATTGAGGCCGGTCGCGCTAAAGTAGACGCAAAAGGAACACCGACGTCTGCGAAGGTCGTCGGTGTTCCTTGTCGTTCCGCTCATGGAACCAAATCAACGGGTGAGGACGATGCTCCTCGAAAGACGTTCCTCGCCGTTGGAAAGACGCATGTAGTACACACCGGCCGGCAGCTCCTGGCCGTCCGCCCCGCGCCCATCCCACTCCGCCTCATGACGACCGATCGCGACCGTGGCTTCGAAGACTCGCGAGACACGACGTCCCTGCGGATCAAAGACATCCAGAGACAACTCTTCGGGACTTTCCGTCACGATCGCAAACCGGACCTCAGACGGCGCCGGGTTCGGACCGAGTACTTCGAGCCGGATTCCATCGATGCCCGTGAGATGGTTCTCGACGTTCGACGGGGCACATTCACCCGGTGAGCAGGTCGTGCCATCACCCTGATAGCTTCCTCCGAACGGGTCACACAAAGTGGCCGCGGTCAGGAAACACTCGTCCGGAAGGCAGCAGGCTCCGGTGGGAATCTGCGGGAACGGACACCGGATCCACAGAGGTCCGATCAGGTTTCCGCAGGGTGAATTTACCGGCAGACATTCGGAACTCTCGGACAGATGAACATTGCCGAGAACCGTCGGCGCCTGTTCGCAGTCGACCGGGTCGCAGAGAAGCGGATTGGTCATGACCTGGGATCCGACGAAGTTGACGGCGCCGGAAGTTCCGGAGGGCGAAGTTGCGCCGCAGCTGACCGTGACGATGCTTCCCGGATCGGCGTCCAGGTCGGTCCCGCCGCTCGCACTGCAGTTGTTCCAAACGATGCTGCGGTCCATCGTCACCGTTCCGTCCGCATCGATTCCGCCGCCGTGGTTAGAGGCAGAGTTGGAACTGACCGTCGAGCGATTCAGCGTCAGTTCCGAACTCGGGTCGACATGGAAACCGCCGCCATTGATCGCGGCGTTTCCGGAAACGACGACATGCTGCACCATTGCAGTTGCGGATTGAACGAGGCGGACGCCCGAACCGGCGTGGGTGGCGTAGCAACCGCGAATCTCTCCGCCTTCCATCTCCAGAGAACCGCCGACAACAGCCAGGCCGCCCTGAAATGCGTCGAGGATGCGAACGTTCTCGAGGACGAGGTTCGAGTTCACGGAGCGGATTCCACCGGCGCCACCGTTTTCTTCCGCGCGATTGGACTCGAGGAGGCTGTCGTAGAGGTAGAGCCCACCATCGGCGACTTCAAAGACTCCGCCGCGGGTCGCGTAGCCTTCTTCGAAGACACAGTTCTGAAACGTGGGAGTGGATCCGTCTTCGATGAGAACGGCGGCGCCGCGTCCCTGTGCGCCCAGGACCCGGCCGCGCAGAATGGTGAAGCCCTCGACGACCGACTCGGAGGTTTCGCCGGAATGGAAGTGAAAGGCTCGGCCGTCGTTCTGGCAGTCGATGATCGTCGAGGCAGGGCCGGCCTCCGCCCGCAGGGTGATGTTCTTACCCCCGAAGTCGAGGCGTTTGTTCCCGATGCCCATGTAGGTTCCGGCCGGGACGAGAACGGTCTCTCCTTCCGATGCCGCGTCGATCATGCTCTGCAAGGTCGTCGGTGGAGGGGGCGGGCTTTGCACGTACGCGCCGATACCGAGCGACTGCGTTGCTCCCCATGCGGCTGAGACGTCGTTCCAACCGGTCGGAAACCCAATACCCGGTGCGTAGTTGGTGACCGGGGTGCCGGGATTTCCGTCGACGTCGGCGCCGATGAACCACCCCGATATCTGTTGGGGCCAGTTGGTCCAGGAGCCGACCCACCACGGATCGGTCGTCGGGCAGTTTGGCATCGGGACCTCGTGGCGGCTGAGGCTCGGCCAAAAGGCGATGGGTCCCGGATCGACATCGACGACGACGCAGGCGACCGCGCCAGGGGTGCCACCAGCGTCGTCCCAGATGTAGACATCCATGACCTGGCCGACCTGGTTCCCGACCTGCGAGAAATCGAAGAGAGCCGAAGTGACCTCGACCTCTCCCGGGTACTTTTCCGCGAAGGCGCCGTAGTCGGGCGGGACAATCCCTCCGTAGCGCCATGCGTAGCCGTTTTCATAGGAACCATCGGCATGGAAGACGAGTGTGGTCCCACCTCGACCTTCTGCTCCGTCATCTTGAAGGACGCCCAACCCCGGCCCGACGGAGTCGACGGGACCTTCCGCAAACGCGCGATCGCACGGCAAGAGGAACGGGAGCGCAGCCAGAAGGCAAAGAAGGGGTCGAATCGACAGCGAGGCCCGGAAAGACTGAGACGGAATGCAGGAACGCATAGAGAACTCCTTTGGGAAGCCTGCGACACCATTGCTGTCTCGGTCGGGCAGCAATGAGAGAGGGAGGAGCTGCGGCTCATAGAATACCAAGGAGGGGACTCACGGAACAAGTCGATGTCTCAGCGCGCATCCTTTGACGTTGCGCTACGCTATACTGCCCACATCATGTCTCCAACCTGGGCCCCGAAATCGTGAGTGAACGTCCGCAGGATCCCGAGATGTCCCGGAGGGGGCCGTCCTTAGGACCGGTAGGGGGACCGGTAGGCCCTGGGATCGACCCGCTCGATCCGATGGAACAGGAACCGCTTACCCGTCCTGAATACATCTCCGCTATGGTGCATTTCTACCGGGGTGAGATGTACCGAAGCCAGGTCTGGCGGACCCGTCTGGACACGACGACGAACTGGGCGGTGGTCACCGTCGCGGGAATGGTCAGTTTCGCTTTTTCCCAGCCGAGCCTGCCGGCCGACGTCGTTCTGATCGCCAACGTTCTCGTTTCCATCTTCCTGGCGATCGAAGCCAGGCGGTATCGCTACTTTGCGGCGTTCCGGGCCCGCGTGCGGATGATCGAGGAGAACTTCTACCTGCCCATGCTGCGCCGGGATCTTCACAGTCCGAGGGAGAGTTGGCGCGAAAGCGTCGCCGACGACCTGGAGCGTCCGCGATTCAAGATCACGCAGTGGGAAGCGATCATGTTTCGGTTCCGCCGCAACTACGTCTTTCTGTTCGGCGCCATCTTCGTGACCTGGTGGGCCAAGCTCTACGTCCATCCGGTGCCCGCCGAAAGCCTGCACGAAGTCTATGTCCGCACCGGGCTCGGTGGGTTGTCGCCGGCCATCGCCACCGGACTCGTTCTTCTGTTCTATGGTACGCTCTTCGGTTTGCTGGCAACGCGCGGAGGCCGCTCCGCCGCCGCCGACGAGGTCCACGGACTGGACCGGACCGTCGGACGGTGGAACGTTTAAGCACGGCCCGTCCGTGGCGGAAGCCAAACCAGTCGCCCGATGCCACCGAGCTCTCATAGTGCTCAGGCCCACCGAAAGGAATTCTGACCGATGCACAGCGACGCCATGCTGAAACTGCTCAATCGCCAGGTCGACCTCGAGATCTTCTCCTCCAACCAGTACCGGCAAATGAGCGCCTGGTGCGAGATGAAGGGACTGCTCGGATGCGCCGCCTTCCTCAAGGCGCAAGCTGAAGAAGAGCTCGATCACATGCGTAAGCTTTGGGACTTCATCAACGAAACGAGCGGTCCCGCTCGGATGGGAGCACTCGAGGCGCCAAAGGCGGACTTCGAAAGTGTGATCGAAGTCTTCGAGTCCGGGCTCGCCCACGAGAAGAAGGTGACCGCCGCGATCAACGAGATGGTCGAGCTGGCGTTGTCGGAGAAGGACTACGCCACTTTCAACTTCCTACAGTGGTACGTCACCGAGCAGGTGGAGGAGGAGGCTCTCTTCCAGACCATTCTCGAGCGAATGCATCTGATCGGTGCAGAGGATCGTGGCCTCTACTTCATCGACCAGGAAATCACGCAGATGCGGAGCCAGCTCGACAGCAAGGGCTAGCGTTCAGGTTGGTCGAACTTGAAAGGCCGCAATTGGGGAGTGGCGAGAAGCACCCCCTTGCCTCGGCTTGGCCTCCGCCTGGCTTCTGCCTCCGGTCCCAGGGGCCGCGGGCCGGGGCTCGGTGGCTTCGTCGATGTCAGGCCGCTTCTTTCCCCTCCGCCGCTGCAGATACCGCGACGAACTCTTTCCAGAGCATCTCCGTCAGCTTGTTGTCCGTGTCGTCATTCTCGGCAATGGCAACGAGTTCGTCTTTGGTCAGGTATCCGACGGACTTCCGATGCTCGGAGGCGATGACGGAGTAGCGCCGATTCGAAGTAACGACGTCTTCGGCGGAATTGAACTGCACCAACTGGACGCCCGGCTCTCCTTCCATCAACCGGTTCATGGTGTCGCCGTGGGCCGTCAGCAGAGTGGCCAAGGGGGTGCCGACCGGCATCGTGTGCTTGTCGACAGTCGAAGGAGTGGTCAACTTGTCGAGTTCTGCGTTGGTGGTCACGACGAACCGTCCGTCCTGAAGCTCGGTGATGACATCCGTGAACTGCTGCCCATCGATTTGATAAGTCGCGATGGCCGCCTTGCCCTGGGCGATGCCGTAGATCTCCAGCAGCGTGCGGTTCTCCGGGTGAACTTCGCTGACGGTGAGATTTTCGAAACCTCCGATTTGGACACCACCCTTGTCGAGTGCGACCGTCGCGATCTCGTCGTACGTGGACCAGTCCAGTTCCTGCTCTTCGAAGTCGGCGCGGGAGGCTGCCTCGAACTTGTGCTCTCCGTCGTAGACACCGCGGATCTGCCGGTAGATTTTGGCCGCGCCCATCCTGCACAACGTGCGTACGAGCTTGCCCTTGACCAGGTGGATGGCGATGAGAATGAGCAGGACGCCCACGGCGATGGCGATGAAGACAGGATTCATGTCGCTGCTACCCCTTGGCTGTCGACTCCCGGCGACCTAGTGGCAGAGGTCACTGAGATTCGTAATGCATTGCGGTTGATCCGGTTGTGGCCCAGTTCCGGCCGGGGCTCCTTCCGTAGTTCTGATTATCGGCGGGGTTCAGCCCGTTCCTGAGGGGTGGGTGGGGCCGAGTCTGGGCTGGACCTCGAGCCGGTCTCGAAGGAGACTCAGGTTCAAACCAACCGAGGTCTGATCGCTTGTCCGACGACTCCCCAACTCATTCGATCTTCTCCGCCCCCGACCGGGCATTGCTCGCCGCCGTCGTGACGGCGGTGTTGTTGTTCTTCGCTGCGACGTGGGTGCCGGGCCCGGCTGCCTGGGGGCTCAATCACCTGGCCTACCTGCCCATCGGAACGCTTTCAGTTCTTACGGTCGTCTTCGGATCGGCCTTCGTTCCCGGCGTCGGCGACAGGATGGGGAGTGCGTTGGGCGGCGGGCTGGCCCGCTGGACTTTCGAGTCACGTCTCTTCTATCTCATCGGGGTTCCGCTGTTCGTGCTGGCGTTCGTCCTTCTTGGCCGAAGCAATCACTTCCTCGGAGACGGCGCCTGGCTGGCGTACGCGGTTCAGGAAGGCGAGCCCTTTCACTTCTTCGATTTTTGCCACTACCACCTGCACTACCAGATCTATCACGGGCTCGGCGGCTCGGTCTCCGGCCTGCAAATCTATCGTTGGAGTTCTATTCTCGCCGGGCTGCTTGCTGTGGTGACTTGGCGCGAACTCCTTCGCCGCCTGAGCTGGGAGTCCTGGCAGAAGTCTCTGGCGTTCATCTTGCTTCTGATGGGGCCTCCGGCGTTGCTCTTCTTCGGCTATCTGGAGAGTTACGCGTTCTCGTTCGTTTTCCTGACGGCTTTTCTTCTGGCGTCCATGCTGGTTTTCGAGGGACGACTCTCGCCGTGGATCGCAGGGGCGTTCTTCGGCGCCGCCTGGTTCTTTCACTTGGGGGTCGTGTTTTCGGCTCCGGCGTTGTGGGTTCTTGTTTGGCGAGCTCCGACGCCACGAAGCTTTCCGGCCCGTCTGCTTCAGGTTGGACTTCCGGCGTTGGCCGGCCCCTTGGTCGGCGCGCTGTTCTATCTCGCCTCGGGTTACGACGCGGAATGGTTTCGGCGTGAGTTTCTAAACTCCAGTCAAGGTGGAGAGATCTTCGTCGGCCTGACAGGGGATCGCGGCCTCGTTTCCGCCACCCATTGGAAGGATCTGATCAACACCGCGGCACTGACCGGACTCGTTCCCATCGCAATCGTGCTGGCATCGATTCGGCGGCTTGGAAGTCGCATCCCGGATCCGACGGTTCAGCTTCTGGTCGTTCACCTGGTGGTCGTGGCGCTCATTCGCGCCGTGGTCGATGCCAAGTTGGGCGGAGCCAAAGACTGGGATCTGGTCGTCATGCATTCGGCATCGCTCCCGCTTCTGGCCGTGAGTCTCCTCCGTCCGCCCCGGCAGAGTTCCGGTTCGGAGCTGTCACAAGGCTCGCTGCTGCATCCGACTCCAAGAATGGCCGCCGTCATCGCCCTGGCTTCCATCGTTGTTTACGTACCCTGGGTCTTGTTGCAGTCGCGGGAGGATGCCTCCCTCCGACGTCTGATCGACGTGACCGTGGACGCTCCGGCCGAGACCGAGACGTTCGTCCTCGAGCACGTAGCTCGCATCTACAGGGAACAAGGTGATCTGGAACGCGCACGACCTCTCTATGCAGAGAGTGTAAGACGTGCACCCGGTCACCTCCGGCTGCGGTTCAACTACGCCATTCTGCTGCTCGAGGTCGACCGTCCTGAGGAAGCGGATCGGGAACTCGCGGTGGTCCTGGACAAGGATCCGAATCATGCACCCGCGCTCGAGGTTGCTGCCGCAAGAGCCGCGACGAGTCGACGCTGGGAGCAGGCGTTCGAATTCTATTCCAGGCTTTGTGAGGTTTCGCCGGAACGTGCGGACCACTGGCAGTCTTTGGCCGGCGTTGCGTTTCAACTTTCTCGTTGGGAAGTTGCGGCCAAGGCCTACGACCGCGGCTATGCCACCTCGTCGGGTCCAAGACCTCTGGAAGCGGGGATGTCCTATCACCGGGTCGGGCGTCACGACGATGCCGCCGAGGTCTTTCGTTCGCTGCTTCGCGAGGGTGGCCAACGTGAGATGGAACCCGTTCTGCGGGTCGCCTTGGCGGGTGTTCTCATCGAAGCGGCGGATGCCCGGGTCGAGACGGAACCTGCGGCCGCGCTGAGCCGGCTCGAGGAAGCGGACCGGATTTTGCGTAGCTTGCAGGAAAGCCACCCGGACGACAGCACCGCGCCGGAGCTGCTGCGGCGAATCCGGGAGTTGCGCGAACAGCTTCGTCCGTAGTCGGGAACAGTCCCTTTCCTCATTCTTGATTCGGGAACTGCTTATACCCAGCTGACCCCACCCTTCGTAAAGTTCGATCAACAAGCGAAGGCCCCACCCGAGTCGAGAAACGCGAGGAGAAGCCAACGATGCTCAAGGAATATCACCCCATCAACATCGTCATCGGCGACGACGGCTCCTGGGTCGTGGAAGGTATTCCCGAAGGTCGCCTCGGCGCCGAGAAGGTCTTTAAGTTTCTCCTTGGAGAGGTTCCAACAGCGGGCAGCTTCAAGACCAATCCGCTCTGGGACTGGGTCTACTTCCCGGCCGGTTCACTGACCGACCGGCAAAGGGGCCGGGTCAAAGGCCTGGGCCCGGTTCGCAGTGAGGGCAGTTGGGTCATCAAGGTCCATGAAGCGCCGTCAGTCGATGTTCCCGGTGCCTATGCAGAGCGCATTACCGACTTTCTCAAGGACTCCTGGTTCGGTCGAATCGTCGCCGGAATCATTGGGCTGCTGCTGGTCGGAGGCATTGGTCTCTTCTGGCTGAACTCGCGTCAACCAGCCTTCGTCGACTCGGGACTTAGTGATGTGGTCGCGGCGAGCCAGGCGACGTACGTCGAACCGTCCTTCTCCGATCGGATGAGTACGCGGTTCACCGACGGCGCTCACTTCAACGTTCCTTTTGTGGCCGGAGATGTCTTTCACCGAACCGGAGAGGGAGTGATCCTCGGGAACGGAACTACCGCCTATCTCATCCTGTCCGACGGAGTCGGCGACATCGTAGCCAACGTCCTGCAGCAGCCGGGCGCGGCCCTTCGCTTCGACACGAGCCGATCCGAGGTCCGGCTGGAACAACCGAACGGCACGTGGAAGTCGGCCGCAATCCATCCATTGTCGATTGCGGATCCCCCAAGAGCCGAAGCGGGACAGGGCATTCGTTTTGACGACCCATCCACGTTCCAGGCGGGAGTCCGCTACGTGTTCGAAGGTGGGTTTGAGCGGAACGGTGACCAGTTCGTTCTCTTCAAGCTTCCTCAGAACCAACCGGCGTACCGAGTCGAGATCGAAGTCGTGGATCCGCAGATTCGATCTCTTCTCGAGTACATCGCCTCACGCAACTTCGGGGCACAGGTTTATGCGGAGCTCGAGTCCCTGACGCCGAAGGACGCGCGAATGGAGACTCGCGTTATCGGAAGAGTCGGCAGCGACATCGGGATCGGATTCGCCCGACACGTCTTCGTTCCGAAGTCCTAGCCTCGATTCGGTACAGTCCACCCGCTCCCGACCGGTCCGGCGGGAGGCTGCTGCGATCAGTTTTTACCCAGAGCGACTCGTCCGGTCTTTGCCGGGCGAGTCGTGCTATGTTTCGGCTCGAAACCGCCATCGAATCGGAAGGTAGGAAGATGTTGCCCGAACTCGTCCTTCGACACGAAACACCCCGCGAATGGGTCGACGTTGTTCTCGGCGACTTGGATTCTTTCCTCCTCGACCACGCGTCGAACGAAAGAAAGGCGTCTGCCACCGCCATGTCCATGCTTGCCCACTATCCGGATCGGCGCGAGTTGGTTCTCGAGATGGTGGAGTTGGCTCGTGAGGAACTCGTCCACTTTCAGCAGATGTTGAACCTCCTCGACGGTCGGGGGCTCGTTCTGATGAAGGATGAGAAGGATCCATATCTCAAGGAGCTTCGCAACCGGATGCGCAACGGCAGGGAAGAGTACTTTCTGGACCGTCTGCTTCTGGGCGGCATTGTCGAAGCGCGAGGCTGTGAACGATTCGGGCTCATGGCTGGTGCGCTTCCCGAGGGAAGTCTGCAGGAGTTCTACGAGCAGATTGCCGAGTCCGAGGCCCGCCATCACGAACTCTTCGTACGTCTGGCCACGCTTTACTTTCCGACCGTAGCCGTCGAGAAGCGACTCAACGAGCTGCTCGACGACGAAGGAGAGATCCTGGCTCGCCTGCCTCACCGGGCAGCTCTCCACTAGAACGGGTTTCCAGGCGTGACGAAATCACGAACGGGCTCACATGCGCCGGCGGCGTCTCGACATCCCGGACACCCACGACATCCCGGACACCCACGACACCCAGGGCATCCTCGAGCAAGGCACCCGCGAACCCCCAAGGCGATTGCCAAGTACCTGCGCGACATCGCCGTTCCCGATGTCGACGGGAGTTTCGGACACGTCGTCGTCATTCCTTCCTACGGCGAGGGCGAAACGGTCGTGGACTCCGTGCGGTCCGTGCCGGATGGTCCGTTGGGGCCGACGCTCAAGATCGTGGTGCTCAATGCAAGAGCGGACGCGGAGCAACAGAAACACGACGACAACGAGGTGAGCCGGGAAGCTCTGCTGCGGCTGCGTGACCGTTCGGTCCTGATCCTCGATCACGCATGCGAAGGGCGCTTTCTCCCAGCAGGGCAGGGAGTCGGTCTGGCCCGAAAGTTGGGCGCAGACGCGGCTTTGTCTTTGATCCACAGCGGGAGCATTGTGTCCTCCTGGATCTGTTCCACGGACGCCGATGCACGCTTACCCTCAGACTACTTCCACCGCTTGCCGGAACCCTTGGAACTGGCGTCGAGGACGGGTGCGACGAACACGGCGAGCACGGCGAGCACGGGGAGTGAGTGCAACACCGATGGCGCCGTGAGGGTTGCGTCTCGTGGAACCTTCCCTCGGCCGGCCGCGGCGCTCTTTCCCTTCTCCCACGAACCGGATCCTGATGATCCGATGGCTCATCAGGCGATCCTGTTGTACGAGTGCTTTCTTCGTTATCAGAGACTGTCTTTGGAAGCCGCCGGATCTCCCTACGCGTTTCACACCGTGGGGAGCACGATCGCGGTTACGGACCGTGCCTACGCCGAAGTGCGGGGCTTCCCGATGCGCACGGCCGGCGAAGACTTCTATTTCCTGAACAAGCTGGCCAAGATCGGATCTGTGCACGTTCTTGGCGGAGAGCCGATCCGGTTGCTGGGGCGGTGCTCGGACCGTGTTCCTTTCGGGACGGGACGGGCCATGCTCGCGTTTCGCCGCGAAGGTTGGGACCTGGACAGCTACCTTGTTCCCGCGCCGGAACCCTTCCGATATCTGCATGCTTGGCTCGCCTGCATGGATTCGATGATCCGGACGGGGGAATGGAGTCGCGACCACCTGGTTTCCGACCTGCAAAGTCGGGTCGATTCGGTCTCAGATGCAGAAAGATTGCTGAGTGTTCTCGAGGAGTTACACGCGATCGACGAGATTCTGAAGTTTGCTTCTCTTGGCCTGTCGAAGCCGGACCTGAGACGCCGAGTGCACGGATGGTTCGATGCGTTTCGAACGCTGAAGTTCCTGCACGGGTTGCGGGATGAGGACTATCCGGATCTTCCGTTTCGAGAAGTGTTCTCCGGGACAGAGTGGGGTGACGAACTGTCGGCGGAGCCACACGAACTCCATGGCCACAGAAGTCTCGAAAGTCTGCAGAGGCTGCTTGCTCGGCTGATACGTGCCGACGAGTGTTGTCGATCGGTTTATTCCGACGCGTGCGGCATTGAGTCCACCGCTTTCTCACACGGTAGTTCTTCGTGAATCAAACCGGACTCTAAAGACAAGCCTAGCGGGGTGCGGAAACACGCCCGAAAGGACATCTTCCGCAAAGTGCTAGTAGTGAGGCGGGGGAGGCTCTTCCGTTGCGGGCCGCGGCCCGTCCTTCTCGATCGCGTCCTGTCGCAGTCTCAGCGCTTCCAGCTCACGGCGGAGCCTCTCCGCGTCCTTGTTCTGACGAATGACGACATCGTTCAGTTCGCGGATGGTCTCACTACGCAGTTCGAGTTGGACTTCGAGTTCCGTGACGCGTGCTTCCAATCTCGATAACGTCTCTTGGGTCTCGTCCGCGCTCACTTGCTTTCCTTTCGACCTTGCGACGGATCGCGACCGTAGAGTTCGGTGAGCTCCCGGAGACGACGGGCGGAGGCGGACGTCAATTCCTTCGGCTGAAGTCGCCACGTCCAGTTTCCACGAGCGGTGCCGGGGCGGTTCATTCTTGCGGTTCCCCCGAGCCCCAGGACGTCCTGGACGGGAACGATCACCGAATCGGCCACGGTGGCAAAGAGCGCTTGCATGATCGCGTCTGGAAGCTCGCGGTCCGCGCACTTCAGGTAGCGAGTCGCAAACTTGCGCTCGCGTTTGATGTCGGCGACGCGACGGCGCTCGGCGTCCGGTTTCGTTTGCCGGGCCCACTCGGTCGTGGTCTTGTTGTCGTGGGTCCCCGTGTAGGCGACGCATTGACGCGGCAGGTTGTGCGGCAGGTGGATGTTCTCCTGATCACCGTCAAAGGCACACTGAAGGACACGGACCCCGCGAAAACCGAGCGTGTCGCGCAGTTCGTGAACTTCGGGCGTCATGATGCCAAGGTCCTCGGCGATGAGCGGGACCGGTGTCCGGGCCTGAAAGAGTGCGTCGAAGAGTGCGCGTCCCGGCCCCGGTTTCCAGACGCCGCGGCGGGCCGTTTTCGACGTTGCGGGCACTTCCCAATAGCGATGAAAGCCGATGAAGTGATCGAGACGAACCGTGTCAAAGAGTTCGAGAGTTCGCGACATTCTGGCCGTCCACCACGCGAACCCTTCCTTGCGATGCTGGTCCCAATCGTAGGTTGGGTTGCCCCAACGCTGCCCGTTGCGGTTGAAGTAGTCCGGCGGAACACCGGCGACAGACCGTGGACGTCCTTGTCGGTTGAGGTCGAACAGATGCGGACGGCTCCAAACGTCACCGCTCTCGAGCGCGACATAGATCGGAACGTCCCCGATCAGCGAAACCCCGTTTTGCCGTGCATAGTCGCGGAGGCGGTTCCACTGCCGGTCGAGGACGTACTGTACGAAGACCTGGTACCGGAAGCGGCGATCCTGCTCCTTCCGGGCCTCTCGTAGAGCCGACTTTCGGCGAAGCCGAAGCCCGGCGTCCCATTTCGTCCAGCTCTTGTTTCGGAAGAGGTCTTTCAGAGCAAAGAAGAGCGCGGCGTCATGCAACCAGTCTCCTTCTCGCTCGAGATACTCATCCATCCGCTGACGCCACTTGGGCAGGTCTTCCGCTCTCTCGAACGCGCGCCGCAGCCGCGGAAACTTGAAGCTGGCCGATGCCTTGAAGTCAACGGACCGGGGGAACGAACCCTTCGGAGGTGTCCAAAGGGATGGGGAATCCGAGGCGCCGGGCGTTCCGCGCCGGGCCGGCGTGGAGGCTCGAGTCATGGTTTCCGCACGGGTCAGGAGTCCGTCTTCCTGCAAGGAGTCCAACGAAACGAGCCACGGACTGGTCGCGAAGGCGGAGCCGCCATCATAGGGAGAGAAGGAGCGTCCGGGAGGAACGACCGGCAACATCTGCCAAGCCGTCTGACTTGCACTGGCCAGATAATCGACGAATGAAAACGCCGACGGACCCAGATCCCCGATCCCGTGCGGACCGGGTAGTGATGTCGGGTGGAGGAGCAGCCCGGACCGGCGCTCCTCCAGCCAATGTTGTGTCTTCATGCGAGCGGAGGTTATGCCTTGAGTCTCCGCTCTGCAACCGGCACTCCGCGCTCGAACTTGTCAGTTTCGAACGATGACCTTCTGTGTTGCTTTCGCGTCTCCTGCCCGAAGGATGGCCAGATAGACGCCGTCGGAAAGGTCTTCCGGCGACCAGGAGACCATACGGACCAACCCGTCGCCTCGGCTGCCTTCGACCACAGTCGAGACCTTGCGACCGCTTACATCGAAGATGTCGAGGCGGGCCGGAGCCGTCGTCCGGGCGGCGAAACGAAACACGGTGCGGTCCCCAACCGGATTGGGGTAGGGAGGATCGAGCATCAAGTTTCTCGAAGCCGTTTCTCCGGTTTCGACCGAGGCAGGATCCAACGAGATGTCCGCCTCCCAGACGCCTCGGCCGTACGTGCCCGCGACGAGTTTCCTGGCCTCGCGACGAATCTCGAGGTCGGCCACGACGACGTTGGCCAAGCCGGCCCCGAAGGGGATCCAGTTGACTCCGCCGTTGGTCGACTTCCAGACACCCACGTCCGATCCGACATACCAGTCGTCCGGGAACTGCGGGTCGACGATGAAGGTGTTGGCCGGCTGATCGGGGAAGTCGCCCGTCACGTCCTCCCAGGTCAGGCCGAAGTCCGTCGTCCGCACGATGTGTGGGCCGCCGGTTCCGTAGCCGCCGAAGACGACGAAGGCCGAGGACAGGTTGTGAGGATCGGCCTGGATCTTGATTTCGAGCCCGTTGGCGGGAAAGGTCAGCGACGGGTTCCAGCTCGCGCCGTCGTTCGTCGTGTACCAAACGCCTTCGCTGTTCGAAACCGTCCAGACGATATCCCCGTCGGACGGGTTCATCGAGATCCACCGCGCATCCTGCGTTCCGACCCGACTCCAGCTCGTGCCGTTGGTCATGCGGTAGATGCCCTGGCTGCTTTCCGTGTAGAGATGGTTCGGGTCGTCCTGATCCATATCGACTGGGGTCAGCCAGGCCCCGCCGCCGCTGATGCCGCCCTGAATGCTGAACCAGCTTTGTCCGCCGTCCAGCGATTTGATGTGATTGCCTCCCTGCCACTCGGAGTAGACGACCTCGGAGTCGAACGGGTCGATGTTGCAGACGAATCCGTCGGCCACGAACGTGGATTGGAACCAGGTGTCTTCGTCGGCCCGACCCGGCATCCCGTTGTCCTGCGTGCCCCCCATGATGAAGAGCGGATCCGCCTGGGCCACGCCGATGTCGTAGAACTGGTAGGTGACGATCCCTTCGGTACGCCGGGTCCAGGTTGCGCCGTCATCGGTGGAGCGCCACGGGCCCCCGTCGGTGGTCAACCAGAGCGTGCTGTTGGATCCCGGTTCGTACGCGATACCGTGGTTGTCCCAGTGGGGAGCGATGCCGTCGCCGAACGGAATGGCGCCGTTGAGATCGTTGAGACTGGTGCCTCCATCGTCCGAGACGTAGAGCACGTTTCCACCGGCGACCAGTCGGTCCGCATCGTTCGGGTCGGCAATCAGGACGTTGTTGTACCAGCCTTGTCCGCCGGCCATGTTCACGCTGGTGTTTCGAGCCTCCCAGGTCTGGCCGCCGTCGGTACTGCGGTAGAGACCGAGGGTGGACCAACCGCTGGTTCGAATGTAGTGGGCGTAGATGTAGTCGGGATTGTCGGGTGTGACGGCGATCTTTGTCTTTGCGATCTGCGTTCCGTTGGGTTGTCCGCTTCCGGCCCGGACGAAGGTCAGCCCGTCGTCCTCGGATACCCAGACGCCGGCATCGCCGGGAAAGTTGAAGAAGGGATCCCGCCCTTTGACCACGTAGACGCGGCTCGAGCTTCCCGGCTGCCACTTCACATCAAAGAAGTTTCCACCGGACAAGACCTGGGTCCAGGTTTCTCCTTCGTCGGTGGAACGCCACAGACCGTCGTTGGCGCCGGCCAGAATCGTTTGCGTGCTGGGATTGTCTTCAATGACGTTGAATCCATGGTTGGACGGAATGTTGTAGGAGAGCGATGTTGACTGCCAGCTCGCGCCGGCGTCCGTCGACTTCAGTAGTCCGTTTCCGAAGATGCCCTTTCCCGAGGTGACGAAGCCGACGCCCGTGCCTTCCCCGGTTCCCATGAGGACGACGTCGCTGTTCCAGCCCAGGACGCAGACCGCTCCCACGGCGAGGGTGGGAAGATCGTCCGTGCTCGTCGACCACGTGTCTCCACCGTCCGTCGACTTCCACAGCCCGCCGGAAGCGGAACCGACATAGACGATGTTGGCGTCGTTCGGATCGAAGTCGACCGTCAGGCATCGGCCGGAATACTCGGTGGGCCCGATATTGAACCAGCCGGGATCTCCGCGTTCGGCGGACAAAGGGGCGCGTTCCTTCGCAATCTGAAACGCCTCCAGACGAAGCTGGCCGGCGGAGGTGCCGGCCGGGGTGGGGCGGCTCTCCTCCAGCCATTTCGCACGGTTGAAAGGCTTCCACCCGCTGCTTTTGGTCGTCTTGAGATCCGGGTTCGCTTCGAACCAGGCTTCCATTCGGTCCAGACCGAGTTTGCCTTCGAGGTCCGGCTCCTCGGCGTACGACAGGGATGGGTGAAAGGTGGCTCCACAAAGGAGAAGGCAGGCGGCAGCGCCCAGGGTTCGGGTGGTATGAGTCATGGTCGGAGTGGCCTTACATCGGTTGTGGAAGAGAACGACCCTGCCGCGGATCGATCCTCCGATCTGGAACGACGAGAACGAGCCCACCTGATTCCCTACGCAAGTCTAGCCTCTCGGTTGCTGATGAAGCCCATGGAACGAGGGTTTTCGGACGACTCACGTCCGGCAGGTTCGGCTTCAAAGGGCGAGGTTGGCGGCGAACGGACGTACGCAGTGAAGAAAAGGCACTCCGCACCCTTCAGGGATGGGGGTTATGCGCCGAAGTACGACGGTAGGTACGTAGACCCATCCTCTGCTTGGCCGCGAGGGGCACGTTCCGCTTGTAGGGGGTAATCCGCTTGAAGACGAAGGCCGCCGCATCCTTACGCGATGATGCGCTGGAGGTGTTCCACTCCGCTTCGGAGTCGGAGGCACCCGCAGCCTTTCTCGGCGTTCTCCTTTCCCATACGGGAGCGGAAGCGGGTACCCTGATTCTCGCGTACGAGCAGGATGAACTCCTGGCCGTCACTCGTCGGCTCGGGCGGTCAACGGAAGACGCGGGCGAGTTTGGACCGGAGTCGCGAACCCCAGGGTGGTGGAGTACGACCCAGGTGCCGCTTTCCTGGTGTTCCACTGTAGATGCATCGCCCAACGGAGCAGACGACGGCGCCGCCGGCACGGCGGCGGAAGCGTTCCCCAGCTGTTTTGCATTGTCTCGAGGTCGGGAAGCGTTCGGACGGGTTCTCCTCTCGTCCCCAATCGAGTCGAAGTCAACCGAACGTGCGCTCACGGCAACGCTGCACGAGTTTGCTCCCCTCCTTTACGCGATTCGCCGGCAATACCCGCGACGGAGCCGGACCGAGAGTGCACCGATCACTGAATCCATGGGATCGATGTTCGCTCCGGCGGACGTTCTTGTTGGGGAAGCCAACTTCGAAGGTCACTTCACGTCTCTTAACTCTGCCTGGGAGCAGACTCTGGGCTACACCAAGGAAGAGCTTTTCGCCCGTCCCTATCTGGATTTCGTCCATCCGGATGATCTCGAGTCGACAATCGCCACCGCGAAGCGACTGGGAGAGGGCGTTCCCGCGGTCGACTTCACGAACCGCTATCGGTGCCGGGACGGTTCCTACCGTTGGTTGAACTGGCACTCGGTTGCCCGCGCTCGGGAAGGGCGTGTCCTCTTCGTCACCGTCGACCGAACCGAGGAGGTACACGCCCGTGAACTCTTCGAAAACACGCAGAAAGCTGCGCGGATCGGCGGCTGGGAACTCGACTGCGTCACCAACAAACTCACCTGGACGCGGGAGACCCATTTGATCCACGAGGTGGATCCATCGACCCATCAGCCGGAGCTCGAGTCGGCTATCGACTTCTACTCGCCCGAAGCGAAACCGGTGTTGACCGAAGCCATCGACAAGGCCATGAAGCTCGGAACGAGTTGGGACCTCGAACTGCAACTGGTCACTGCGAAAAGGCGTCGGATTTGGGTTCGAGCGACAGGTTCCGTGGAGTCCGTCGATGGTCGTGCGATTCGTCTCTACGGATCGTTTCAAGACATCGATGCCTGGAAGCGTGCGCAGGAAGAACTACGTCGGTCAAAAGAGGCGGCGGAGCAGGCCCTGCTCGTCAAGAGCCGCTTCATCTCGACCATGAGTCATGAGATCCGAACCCCGATGAATGGAGTGATCGGACTGGCTTGGCTCCTGGAATCCTGCGGTTTGAGCGGGGAAGCTCTCGAGTACTCGCAGAACATTCGGACGTCGGCCGAAGCCCTGATGCGAGTCATCGACGACATCCTCGACTTCTCCAAGATCGAAACGGAGAAGTTGGTTCTGGCCGACGAACCGTTCGAAATTGCGCCGATGATTCGGGAGTGCATGGAAGCCTTCGCCGGTGTTGCCAGTGAGAAAGGGATCGTTCTTTCCTATGAGCTGGGCGATGGCGTTCCCGAACGAGTCCGGGGTGACGAGAGACGGGTTCGTCAAATCCTCATCCATCTGCTCGGCAACGGAGTCAAGTTCACGGACGAGGGCGAGGTACGACTCAACGTTCGTCGGTGTCCTTTCGTTTCGGTGAAGACGCGACTGGCTTTCGAGGTCACGGACACCGGAATCGGAATGACGGAGGACATCCGAGAACATCTTTTCGAGCCGTTCACGCAAGCTGACGGTTCCATGACGCGCCGGCATGACGGTACAGGGCTCGGGCTTGCCATCTCGAAGCGACTTGCGGAAATGATGGGTGGAACGATTACCGTAACCAGCGAGTTCGGCATTGGCACCTGCGTCCGCTTCGACCCTGTTTTTCTGGAGTGTCCTCCCGGCGGGGCCAGCCTCCCGACGAGTACGAGGGAGGAGCCGGCTCGCCCGATTCAGTCCTTCGGCGCTCGGGTCCTCGTCGCCGAGGACAACCGGACGAATCAGATGGTGATCTGCAGAATGCTTTCCAGAATGGGCTGCGAGTACGACGTCGTCGAGAATGGAGTCCTCGCGGTTCGCGCTTTGGAGGATGAGCACTACGACGTTGTTCTCATGGACTGCCAGATGCCGGAAATGGACGGTCTGGAGGCGACCCGCACGATCCGTTCGAGACGGGGGCCTCACGACGCCATTCCGATCATCGCGGTGACGGCCAACGTTCGCCCCGAGGACCGCAGGGCCTGTCTCGCAGCGGGCATGGACGATCACCTGCCCAAGCCGCTGCGAGTCGATTCTCTGGCTGCGATGCTGGGACGCTACATCGAGCCTCGGGTTGCGTAGTCGGGGCACTACGCTCCCGCGTATCTAGCGCACCACGATGCGCCTTTCCGTTTCGAGTTCAGCCGTCTTGATTCGTAGGAAGTAGACGCCTGCGCTCACGAGATTCGGTCCCCGAGTCCATTCCACCTCCACGAAGCCTGCGGGTCGATCTTCCGAAAGCAGTTGCTCCACCTGGCGGCCCGTGACGTCGTGCACGGTGATGGTCACCACGCCGGGCACCGGATTCTCAAAGCGCAGGACGGAACCACCCACGACCGGGTGAGGCGTCACGGTGACTTCGAGGCTCTTCGCCTCGAACTCGGGGCTGGAGGCCGGATCCAGAAGCTCTACGACATAGACGCCGTCGATGTTCGGGCCCGGAACGACCACGCGGGTTCCTGACTCTGTCGCGACGAGCGTGGCTCCCGGAACTCCGGACTCGATGTCCTCGATCGTTTCGGCGGTCCGGTCGATGATGTGGAAGTCTCCGTCCGAACTGGTGGTGATGAGCGGGCCGGGGCCGAAGGACACGCTGGTCGTCCCGGTCGGAACGAAAAGCGACTCACCGTCTGTGCTGAGACGGAGCCCAGCCGGGGCATTGGGCAACGGAATCACGCGGAGCTGCGCGCCGAGTTCCAGGTCCACGATGCCGACGTTCTGGCTTCCATAATTCAGCACGTAAAGAAGGCTCTCGTCCGGCGACAGAACCGTTTCGAAGGGTTGATCTCCGACGGAAACGGTCGAATCGAGTGTTCGCGTGGCCACGTCGAGAACACGGATCGTGTCGTCGTTCTTGCACGAAACGTAGAGCTTGCTGTCGTCCGCGTTGAAGGTAGCCCGCGTCGGGAAGTCGCCCACCACCGTGTTGCCGAGCAGTGACCAGGTCGCCGTGTCGATGAACGAGATGTTGTTCGTGAACGAGCCGCATACCACCAGAACGCTTCCGTCGTGACTGAGGGTCATCCCGCTCGAACGGTTGTAGAGGTATCCGACGCCTCCCATGTTGCCTGTGGCGATCTTGGGACCGGCGAGGGTTTGTGTTCCGAGGTCCACCCTCCACACGCCGTCCGACGTGACCACGGAGATGTAGGCGTACTGCCCGTCCGGAGAGATCTCGACCTGGTTGCCCCGGGTCGAGAGAGGCACGTTGGTCGACGTCAGCGCGGTCGCGTCGATGATCGTGCAGAACGGCGAGTCCAGATTGGCGACCACGACCTCGGATCCGTCCGGAGTGAAAGCCACGTCGGCAGGACGGTTTCCGGCCGGCGCGTCCCCTAAGTAGGTCAGTCCGTCGAGATCGAAGAAGCCGATGTTGTCACTGAGAATCTGGCTGACGGCCGCCCGGGTTCCGGCGGGATTGGCTGCGGCGAGGCGGCACTTGTCGGCTTCCGGGGCCGGGCCCGACAGCGTCTGGACATCGAGGAACCCGGCAGCTCCATTCGTGTCGACGAAGAGCAGGTCCTCGCCGAACGTGTCGGCCACCATCGCAGCGCGCGTCGCAGTGGGGGAGACATCTCCAAAGCTGCAGCTGACGACGGTGTTCAGATTCTTGACCAGCGACTCCGAGGCGTAGCTGACGAGGCTGCCGTTGAACCCGACGCAAAGTGCGTAGAGGCCGTCGGCCGTCGTGTAGAGCTCGTTTACGGATGCCGTGTTGATGTCCGCGCTGACCGCGTCCGTGACCAGGTTGACGACGCGAACAGCGTTTTGGACGGCAACGACTGCTTTGGTGCCCGTTGCGTCGACAGTCACTCCGGCATTCACGTTGGTGCCGGTCGGGATGACTTTGGTTACGGTCTGGGACGCGGTATCGATGACGGAGACCCTTTGATTGGAACCGGTGTGGGTCACGACGGCCGTCGAGCGATCTCCGGAGAGAGCGAAGGTCTGCGGAGCGTCATCCACGGGCACGGTGTTGATGGCCTCGGTCTCGACATCGATGAAGAGAACCTGGTCGCCGAAGAAGTCCGCATGCATGAGCGTGGTGTCGTCGACGAAACGGACGGGATAGAAACGGAAACTCACGGCCGCGCTCTCGAAGTTGAAGGAGAAACTCGCGGTGATGTCGACTCCGGCAATGCGGCGCAGCTCGGTTCCGGACGGAAGTTCGAGAATCGAAACGTCGGCGTCGACGGCGTTGACGACGGCAGCGCGGGTGCCCGACGGGTTGATGGCTACGTTCGTCGGCTGATCGCCCACCGGAATGACCGCGATTTCGGAGTCCGTCCCGAGATCGATGAGGGATACCGTGTCTTCAAAGAGGTTTGCGGTGATGGCCAGGCTACCGTCGGGCGTGATGGCCAGCCCCTGGGGAGAGCCGCTGACGTCTACGGTCGTGTCATAGGTTCCGTCCGCATTCCAGATCGTGACGTTGCCACTTTCGCGGTGGGCAATGAGAACGCGGCTGCCGTCGGGAGTGAACTCGACATCCGCCGGGCCGTCACCCTCGGGATCCCCACCGCCTTGGACGATGGTCAGCGAAGGATCCGCACCGCGGTTGTGTGAAGCGAGCTGGAGAAACGCTGGAGCGTCCAGGGCGTATGCGTGAGCGGGGAAGACATAGGAGGAGGTTTCCCGGACCAATCCATCCGGGTCCGTGACCCCGGCGCCCAGGTCAACGATGACCTGGGCACTGCCCTCAGGCAGAACCACCACTTCCTCGGCGAGGACGAGACCGGCGTCGAATTGGATGGAAGCCGCGAGGGTAAGGCAGAAACCGGCGGGGGCGAGCCTCCGCCGAGCGAAGCGAGCGAGCGTCATGATGTCTCCTCCTACGTTGAGTGAGTCGTGAACCGAGGAGACAAGGATAGCTCTTCTCGAGCGTGGAGGTGGCGTTGTATCGGGTCTGCGAGCTGTTCCGGTTCCGGCCCGGAAAGAGACCCCGCATAGACCTCTCGAGCAGATGTGGTATCTTCGTTAGGTCGGGAAGTCACGGGGAATGGCTTTCACCCAGGTTGCCCCGTCGAGGGTCGGGCAGCCCATTGCACAGCTTGCAGAGAGAGATCCAGCATGACGTTCCGCGCTGCCGGGGGGGATCCGCACGCCTCGTCCTCCATCATCCCTGCGTTTCTATGTTTGGTGTTGTTCATGACGGTTCCCGTGACGACCCGTGCAGACGTCGTCATCCTTCCGTCGAGCAAGGACAACACGATCTACGACAATTCGCCGGCGATCAGCAATGGTGTCGGCGATCACATGTTTGCGGGAGCGACGAATCACGGTGATCGGCGCCGCGCACTGGCTGCCTTTGATATTGCCGGCCACATCCCGCCCGGCTCGACGATCCAGTCTGTCAGTCTGCAACTGTGGGTCACCCGCGCGGCAGGAGGGGTATCCACGACGTCCTTGCATCGGGCGCTCGTCGACTGGGGCGAGTCCTATTCCAACGCCGTCGGCGAGGAAGGAAATGGCGCCAACGCGTCGGAAGGCGACGCCACCTGGAACTTCAGTTTCTACCCGACCATCTCCTGGCCCGCCGGCGGGAGTTTCTCGGCGTCGGCAAGCGCATCGACTTCCGTTGGAGGACTTGGGCCGCACTCCTGGACGAGCACGGGGATGCGAGACGATGTTCAAGGGTGGCTCGACGCGCCAACGACCAATTTCGGCTGGATCATTCTGGGTTCCGAAGGCGGCTCCGGCACCGCGAAGCGGTTCGATACCCGGGAGTCTCCGGACGTGGAGCGTCGGCCGGTTCTGACCATCGACTACACCCCATCCGGAGTTGTAGCCGGCGCCTGCTGTCTGACGGACGACTGTATCATCCTCACTCCCGCCGACTGCGCCAACCAGGGCGGCACCTATCAGGGGAACGGAACCACATGCACCTCTGATCCATGTTTGGGAGTGCCGATGACCATTGTCATTGAACCCTCCCGAGACAACACGCTCTACGAGGACGGTACCGGCTCGATTAGCAACGGGGCTGGGGAGTACTTCTTCGCGGGGCAGATGGCTGACTTCCGGAAGAGAAGAGCGGTTCTGGCGTTCGACATCGGCGCACACATCCCGCCTGGCGCGGTCGTTACCAATGCCTCGCTGACCCTCCGCAAGACGTTCGGCGGAAGCGCCGCCCATGACGCGTCACTTCATCGTTCGCTCGTCAACTGGGGTGAGGGTTCGTCGGACGCGCCCGACGACGAGGACGAGGGAACAGCGGCCATGGCGGGGGATGCGACCTGGCTCCACAGCTCCTTCTCCACCAACTTCTGGTCGGCGCCGGGTGGGGCCGGCGATTTCGATCCCGATCCGAGCGCAACCACCTTCGTTGCGTTCGAAGACTTCTATACGTGGAGCGATCTGGGAATGATCCAGGACATCCAATACTGGGCCGACAATCCCAGTCTCAACTTCGGATGGTTCCTCATTGGCAAAGAGATCGGGTCTGCGATCACCAGAAAACGGTACGTCAGCCGAGAGAGCGCAGATGTGCAATACCGACCGAAGCTGCAGATTACGTTTTCTGTTCCACCGAACCCGCCGGATTTCTCCCTTCCCGACGTTCCGGTCCCGCCGGAGAACCCGATTACGGAAGCGAAGCGTGTTCTCGGAAAGATCCTCTTCTGGGAAGAACAGCTTTCTTCGGATGACACCATTGCCTGCGGAACGTGCCACCGTCCGGCCGATGGCGGGATCGATCCGCGTCTCGGGATACATCCGGGGTTCGATCTGACCTTCGGTAACGACGACGACATCTTCGGCTCGCCCGGCGTGCGCCGTATGGATTCCGACGGCAACTACATTCCGGACCCGGTTTTCGGCGATGATGTCCAGGTCACCGGTCGTAACAGTCAAAACTACTTTGGCGGGATTTGGGGTCCCCACGGATTTTGGGATGGTCGAGCTGAAGGCACGTTCCTGGATCCGATGAATCCGGACTCCGTCGTCGTCCAGACCGGGGCCTCACTCGAGAACCAGGCACTCATTCCGATTCTCTCCGATGTCGAGATGGCGAAGGAGGCTCGGGACTGGGACGACGTCACGCAGAAGTTGGCCGCAGTCGTCCCCATGGCTCTCGCCAGCGATGTGCCGGCCGACATGTTGAACGCATTGGCGGCCGACCCGACCTACCCGGACCTCTTCGAAGAGGCGTTCGGTGATCCGGGCATCGATCCTGTTCGGATCGGCTTCGCCATTGCCACCTATGAACGGACCCTGGTGCCGGATCAGACGCCTTGGGACTTGTTCATTGCTGGTGACACCCAGGCCCTGACTCCCAGTCAGATCAACGGTCTGAACTTCGTACAGGACGAAGGGAAGTGTGGTGGTTGCCACGGTCCTCCTCTGTTCACGAGTGACACCTTCCGCAACATCGGACTCCGGCCTCCGATGGAAGATCCTGGGCGCGAAGGTGTGACGGAAGACCCCAACGATCGCGGCAGGTTCAAAGTACCGACGCTTCGCAATGTCGGTCTCCATGATCGTCTCATGCACACGGGTCACATCGATGACGTCGCGGATGCGCTCAACTTCTACTCGATGAACGGGCATGTGCACTTCACCGAGAATCAGGATTCCAGAATCGAGGGTGGGATCGAAATGACCGCGCAGCAGAAGGTCGAGATCGAGGACTTTCTCGTCAATGGTCTGACCGATCCGCGTGTCGCTGGCGAAACGTTCCCGTTCGATCGACCGACGCTGGCGATCGAGAATCCCGCGGACGTTGGAACGTTGTCGCAGTCTGTCTTGCCGACGACAGCCCAGCCCAATCCGTTCCGGCAAGAGGTCGAACTTCGTTTCGTTCTCGAGTCTTCGAGTGACGTCGAGATCACCATCTACAGTGCGAGCGGACAACTCATGGTGCGTCGCCGGGTCGCCGGGGAGCCGGGGGAAAACCGCTTTGTCTGGAACGGTCGGACGATCCACGGGCGCTCGGCGCCGCAGGGGGTCTACTACGCTCGACTGCGATCCGGCGAAGCCACGGCGACCGGGCGATTGATTCGCGTCGAATAGGCTCGTCCGAATCTCGAAGGTGGGGAGGATTCAGGTAAAAGGCCAGTCCTCCCCAGTTTCTTTACCTGCAATTCCTCCATGAGCTTAGCCTAATGTCGGTCGCGTGCCGGCTCTCCGCTCTGCGTCCCCACCCAACTCTCATTCGCTTCCAGCCCGCCTAAGTCGTTGTCAATTCGCAGTGGCACGAAGGTTGCGATAACTCTCCCGGTCACGCGGTCATATCGGCCGCAGATTCACAACTCCCACTCCCACCCTGCTGGAGGGACTCAAGAATGTTCGACCCACGAAAAGCACTACAGAAGTTGTGGTCCCGTGCGGTCCCGGCGTTGACGGTGTCGGCCGTTGTCTTCGGGATGCTCGGATCCACGGGCTGCTCCACGGACGAGGCTCCGGTAACTCCGGAGGCTTCGGGTCCGCCGATGACCCTCGAACCGGGCCAGGTCACGTTTGCGCACGCGCCGAGTGCGGTGGGCAAGGCGAGCCTGAGCAATCCTTTCGGCGGCGACTGGTACATGATCGGAATGCTTCCGGTCAGTAACGGTGTGGCCGCCTCCGGAAACTTCAGCCGTTACTCGATCGACGTTCCGGCGGGTCAGGCTGACTTCGGGGCCAACCTGACGGTTTACGAACGTGCCGAAGACATCTGTGACCTTCGGGTCGATGGCTCCGGACTCTCCCGCGCCATTACGATCACGATCGATTACGCGGGTACGAACGTGGACCCGGACTCCCCGAACTACGACGGGAGTTCACCGACGTTCTACTCCTACGACGACGTTTCGGGTCTCTGGCTTTACGTCGAGGGTTCGCAGAACGCAGCAACCAAGACCTATGAAGTCGAAGTCGGTGGCGGTGGCGGCGGTTCTTCGTCTGCTGCGGCGAAAGCGGGACGTTACGCTCTTTTCGGCACGGGTGACTGGTAGGCCGACGAACCGAGTTAGCGTTTAGACGAGTCAATGACGAGAACTTTCAAGGGATAGGCTAAGCACAAGATGAAGTTGCATGAGATGAAAGCAGAGCACCGGGAGCAGGCCTCGCAGCCGTCCCCGGGTCTGACTCCTCCGGCGGTGTCGTACATCGCAGGTGTGGTTGGAGCGGCTCTTCTTAGCAGCGTGCTGGTCTGTCTGGATAGTCCACCGACGGGATTGCAGACGATCCTGATCTGGACGCTGGTGGCCCTGATGGGCGAGATGATGACCTTCCAAACGGTCAGTCAGCGCGCACAGGTCAACCTTGCCACGGCGACGCACCTGGGGATGGTTCTGGCATTGGATCCAGGACAGATCGTACCGGTGATGCTTCTCAGCCGTGGCATCAGCATGTTCGTGATCCAACGGAAGGTTTGGTACCGAGCCGCTTTCAACGTATCGCAGGTGACCTTGGCCCTGCTCGCGGCATCGAGTGTCTTCCACCTTCTCATGGGACCGACGGAGCTGAGCTTCCGTTCAGAAGGGATCCTGCGCTTCCTTCCTCCGTTCCTCGTAGGCGCAGTTCTCTACTATGCGATCAACACGGGATCGGTTTCGGGAATCGTCGCTCTGACGACCCGCGATTCGGTCTGGCGTGTGTGGCGCGAGAACTACGGGTACGGGACGGAAGTGTTGAGCACGTTGGGCCTGGTCATGTTGGGACCGGTCCTGGCGCTCTGCTACCTGACGGCTGGATTCGTTGGCCTCCTGGTCTTCCTGGCCCCGATGGGACTGGTTCGGTTCAGCAGCGTTCGCTACATCGCGCTTCGTCGCTCACAGCAGGCTCTGGTGTCTGCGGAGCGTCTGGCCGCAAAGGGTGAGATCGCGGCTGAAGTCGGACATGACATTGGCAACTTCCTCCACGGGATCTCTGCGCAGATGTACTTCCTGCAGGCAAAGCGGGACGGAGTTACCCCTGAGGAGTTGGAGCGTCGTTTGGGCCTGGCCATGGATCAGATCGACAAGATCAACACGCTGAGCGAGAGCCTGATGCAGTTCGGAAGCGGCGAGAGTTCGTTCGCACCGACGCACCTGGGCCAGCTCGTCCGTCAGACGATCGGATTCCTGGAGCCGCAGCGCCGCTTCGACCGTGTCCAGCTGGAACTGGATCTGGACGAGCGGGTCGGTGAGGTTCTTGCGGACCACGGTCAGCTGCAGCAGGTGTTGATGAACCTGATGATCAACGCTGCGAACGTGATGTCGGAGCATTCGACGGAGAAGCCGCGGATCTGGGTGACGCTGCGCCAGCATGACAGCTCGAACGAAGTCGAGCTGATGGTTGCAGACTCCGGACCGGGCGTGCCGAGTGAGGTGAAGTCGAAGATCTTCGAGCCTGGATTCACGACGCGAACGGAAGGTCACGGGTTCGGACTGTCGACGGTGTACCGAGTCGTGACGAACCATGGTGGAACGGTTGCGGTGGAAGATGACCCGGCGGGCGGCGCGCTCTTCCGGATCAAGCTGCCGCAGCGGGCCGCGATGGAGAAGGCGGCGTAGGTCAGAAGAAGTCTTATCCAGACAGAGTTGTGGGAAAGAAGCGGCGTGCCTGAGAGGGGGCGCCGTTTCTGTATTGATGCGGAAAAGGGCGTCGCGGAGCGACGCCTTTTCCTCCGGAGGGCGAAGCGACGCGCGGGGGCGCGTCGAATCGCCTTTTGCCTTGTTTGTGACAATGGAGTGGGACTCGCCCGTAGGGGGCTCGTCCCTTGGGGGCGCCGTTACTGCATTGATGCGGAAAAGAGCGCCCGAAGGGCGCCTTTTCCTTCGGAGGGCGAAGCGACGCGCGGGGGCGCGTCGAATCGCCTTTTGCCTTGTTTGTGACAATGGAGTGGGACTCGCCCGTAGGGGGCTCGTCCCTTGGGGGTGCCGTTTCTGCATTGATGCGGAAAAGAGCGCCCGAAGGGCGCCTTTTCCTTCGGAGGGCGAAGCGACGCGCGGGGGCGCGTCGAATCGCCTTTTGGCTTGGTGGTGGGGGTGGAGGGTGTGGAAGGGGGAGATTGTTTGGAGGGGATTGTCGCGATGGCCCTGCGGATCCGGGAGGTTTCGCACAGAAGTCGAGAACCGGGTGGTTGTGATTCTCCGTTCTACTCTCTCTCCAACGGGTGAGCCGAGATCGTCATGTGAATCACCTCTCCCTCGTCGTCATCTTCGAACATGAAGCTGCAGAGTTCATCGACGCGACGATTCCATTCCTGGAGCCGCTGCGGGCTGAGACGCGCCTCCACCTGGAAGGTCAGACAATTGCGTTGCGGTCCGGCACGTTCCGCACGGTCATCTTCCAGAGCCCTTCGCAATCCCCGGCCGGCTGAGCGCAGAACGGCATCGTAGAAACTCGCCAGTGCTCGTCGAAACCGGGGGGTTCTCTTTTCCGGATCGATTCGGATCGTTGATGAAATGGCCTGGAACACGGATTCCGGCCGTCGTTTGGCCGGCCGTTTGCCCAGGTCGACGACGAGTCCCAGGCGAATCAAGGTCTTGATGTGGTAGTAGACGGACTCAGGAATCAAGCCCTGGTGTTCTGCGATTTCCCGCACCGTACTTGGTCCCAGCGAGATCAGGGTTTCGAGGATCCGGTAGCGGGAAGAGGAGCGAAGTCCGTCGAGCTGCCGAAGTTCGGAGATGAAGAACGACTCTCGAGGCGATCCGTCGCGCCCGGCTTTTCTTGTCCGGCCCAGCTCCACTCCTCCAGATAGCAGCTTCTACGTAGAGAGAGTCACGCCGCGGGACGCTCCCGTCGAATCAAAATACTAAAAAATAGATGCATCTTCTAGTAATTATTCTCCGTACCATCCTCCGTACATAACCTACGGGAAAGGGAAGACGATGATCCGCCTGCGTCCGATGATGACCATTGCCCATGTGACCGCGCTCCTGCTCGTGTCCTGGAACCTTTCTGCGGCCACCAGCCTGGAGTTTCCAGGCACTCGCGTCGGAGAGATCGCTGCCGCCTATTTCCAGGCCTTCAACTCCGACGGTCTCGATGGTCCTCGGGAATTCGAACAGACCTACCGGTCCGCCGAAGCGCTGGAGCAGCGAACCATCGAAGAGCGCATGGGACTCTACGAGCAGATTCGCGGCATGCTGGGAGGGTTGGATCCGCGAGTCATTACCGAGGTCGCGGAAACCTCGCTCGTCGTGGCTGCGTTCTCGGATCAGGCGCAGTCCTGGTTCTCGGTTCGATTCCTTCTGGAAGACAAGGGAGCCGGCGCCGGCAAACTCGCATCTCTGGAGATCCAGCCGACGGGAGACCCGAACCGGGAACTAACGGACTTTTCGGGCTGGAGTTCGATGGAGGAACTGGTCGAATGGGTTCGGAAGGACCTCGACAGCCCTGCGGTGTCGGTGGCGGTCGCCAACCACTCCGGCATACTCCATGCCGCTGCTTCCGGTGTTCGGATGCTGGGTGGGAGCGACGCGGCGTTGCCCGATGACGCGTTTCATGTCGGCTCCGTCACGAAGTCCATGACCGCAACGATGGTGGCTGCGGTCATCGAGTCCGGAAAGCTTCGTTGGGAAACCAAGCTTTCCGCAGCTCTGCCGAACATGGAGATGCTGGATGTCTATCGTAACGTGACCATCGAGCAGTTACTTCACCACCGAGCCGGAATCCAGCCGTACCTGAACTTCGACGAATCCGAACTGACCCGATGGCTCTCCATTGATGGGACTCCAACGGAACAACGCGCCGCGTTCCTCGCCCACGTACTCAGCCAGGATCCGGTGGCCGCCCCGGGAACGAGCATGAACTATTCGAACGCCGGCTATGCACTCGCCGGCTATGTCGCGGAGGTTGCGACGGGACGTTCCTGGGAAGCACTCGTGCAGGACCATTTGTTCGACGCACTGCGCCTCTCAACGGCTGGAATCGGGTGGCCCGCAACCGAGGAGCAGCCGGCCGCCGTGCACGGCCACTACCGCTTCGGGCAGGAGGTGGCTCTGCAGGAACCCGGGACCTACGAGCTCGGAGCCTTCCTCGCTCCGGCGGGCGACATTCACATGTCCGCGTCCGATCTGGCACGTTACGGACAATTCCATCTCGCGGGAATGAGCGGAGCGGACGGTATGTTGAAGGGTGCAACTGTCGCGCGTCTTCACCAGGCTCCGACAGATGGGGAAGGAGCGGGCCCGGGCTACGCCTGCGGTTGGGTGGACGGCGAGACGGAGTTCGGACGGAGCTATCAGTGGCACAATGGCTCGGCAGGCACCTTCCACGCGCTTCTAGCCCTCTTTCCGAATGAAGGCGTTGTGATCGCCGCGCTCACCAATGCCGGTGGACCGGAATCCGATCAGGTCTTCATGCGCATGAATGAGGCGATTCTGGAGAAGCTCGGGAGCCGGTAGGATCAATCCCGAACGGAAGGCGAACGGCCGGTACCGCACCATGCGGCACAGCCGTTTGGAACTTACCATCGTGCCGGTGGATCGATCAGAAGGAGGCGCCCATGGACCGAGGACGGATCAAGGGACTTCGGTTTCCCAGTTTCTACATCGAAGACTATGACCGCGCCGTCGAGTTCTACTCGAAGGTGTTTGGATCGCCCGATACCGACCAGCCGGAGATCAAGGGATGGAAGCTCGGGGACACCTGGCTGACCCTCTTCCCGAGCAAGGCCGGCGCTTCCCCGGGCGAGAATCCGCGGAACGCCGAGTTCGCGATCGAGGTTTCGAGCCCGGACGAGGTTGATCACCTGAGGAAGCTCATGCTGGACGCGGGAGCCTCGGGAGGATGGGAACCGCAGGACACCGAGATGTACGTCCCGATGCGGTTCGCCTTCGTCGAAGACCCGGTCGGCATTCGTGTGGACATCTACTGCCTGCTGCCTGCGTAAGGATTGGCCAATGTGGATCGTGTTTCCCACGGTCTTCAACAGAAGAAACGGCACGCCCGCTGGGCATGCCGTTTTCGCTTTCGGACAAGCCTGGGAAAGGCCTACTTGTAGAGAGCTTTGATCTGCCCCCACCCGGACTCGATGACGGGCGTCGGGTCGCACGCGAGAACCTCCGCTCCGACGCCGATGGCTGCCGTTGGCCCCCACGCCACCGATACGTTGTTCCAGCCGGTTGGGAATCCGATTCCCGGCGCCACCTTCGTCAAGGTGCAACCACCGCCGGGGCCGTCCTCGTCGGCCGCGATGAAGAGTTCGTCCACACCCGTGCTTCCCTCGCTCCAACCGACGGCCACGTAAAACGGGTCGCTCAGACACTCGGTGTCGATCGGGAATGAATGACGGCTGACCGAGGGCCAGAACGCCACCGGGCCTGGGTCGTTGTCGAGAAACGTCGCGACGGTGGCTCCGGGCAGTCCTCCGTCGTCCTCGTAGACGAAGATGTCGACCTTGAATCCGAGGTCGTTGATCCGAGTGAGATCAGCTACGACCGAACAGATCTTTCCCGGACCCGGGATGCATTCGGCAAAGACTCCGTAGTCAGGTGCGACGACTCCTCCGTAGCTCCACGAGTATCCGTTCTCGTAGGAGAGATCGGAGTAGAACACCAGATTCCCGCACCCCCCGTCCGATCCGTCGACGAGAACTCCGGTCCCGCCGCCCAAGTCCTTGACCACGTTCTGTCCCACCGCATCGGAAACCGTGCCTGCGAAGGCCGCCAGCATTACGGATGCGGCGATTCCAATTGTCTTCATGAACCCTCCACGCGAAGCAGTTGTGTGTTTCGCTTCCCCGTCGGGGTTGGACGGCAGACGGCCGTCGGTTTGCCCATCCGAGGATGCGGCAAGATCGAGTGAGAGGGTCCCGAGCCTGCTCCAGTTAGACGCCTGAACATCGTATCACGGCTCGGCGATTTGGAACGGGCCGTCTCGGAGCCGCGGCGTTAGCTTCGGTCCAAATGTCGACTCTTTCGTCTGGATTGTGTAGAGTGCGACTCTTATCCAGGAGCGTACCTAGGGAGGACCATGCTTACCTCACGATTTTCGGGACCCAGCCGCTTGATACGATACTTTGACTGGAGCGCCCAAGGTGCTGTTGTTACAGCCCTTATGTCTGCATTGCTGATGGGCGCCTCTGGCGGATGGACCGCTGAAGGGGCCGAATCTGCGAGCGACGTCGGCGCGGCGAACAAAGGGGAGGCCGGTCGCATCAGCGTCTACTCCGCCCGCCACTACGACACTGATGAAGCTCTTTTCGCAGCCTTCGAGAAGGCGACCGGGATCGGTGTGGACATTGTCGAAGCGGGCGGGGACGCCCTCCTCGAGCGCCTGAAGAGTGAGGGAGACAACTCGCCGTGCGATGTCCTCCTCACGGTCGATGCGGGCCGGCTACGGGCTGCGGAGGACGCAGGGCTTTTCCAGCCGGTCGACTCCGATGTCCTGAACGAGCGCATCCCGCAACACCTTCGGCACCCGGACGGGCTCTGGTTCGGCTTCTCGACTCGGGCCCGCTGCATCTACGTCAATCGCGAGGCCGTCGGCTCGGATCGCCCACAGACCTACGAAGACCTTGCGGATCCGAAGTGGAAAGATCGGGTTCTCATCCGGTCCTCTTCCAACGTCTACAACCAGTCTCTTCTGGCATCTCTCGTCATCAATCTGGGTGCGGAGAGCGCGGAGGCTTGGGCCAAGGGCGTGGTCGAGAACATGGCGCGGAAGCCCCAGGGAGGCGATACGGATCAGCTTCGGGCACTGGCTGCGGGTGAAGGAGACGTTGCGGTCGGCAACAGCTACTACTTTGCGCGGCTGAAGGCATCGGACAAGCAGGAAGACCAGGAAGTCGTCTCCAAGATCGACATCGTCTTTCCCAATCAGGACGGACGCGGAGCTCACGTGAACGTGAGTGGAGCGGGCGTCGTTCGTGGCAGCGACAATGTCGAGGCTGCCGTCCGGTTCCTGGAGTTCCTGGCTTCTCGGGAAGGGCAGACGCGTTTTGCCCAGCAGAACTACGAGTTTCCGGTCGTCGAAGGAGTCGCCACGGATCCGATCATCGAGCCTTGGGCCGGAAAGCGGTTTGACTCGACGACGCCGGTTGCAGAGTTTGGCCGTTTGGGACGAGAGGCCGTGGAGATCATGGACCGCGTAGGCTGGCGTTGATGCGTTGGCCGGGTGTCGCGGCCTTCCTGGTCTCCATTCTCTTGGCGGCGCCCATCCTCTTCGTGTTCGCGCACGTCACCATGGATTCCGAGGGAATCTGGGGACATCTGGCGTCGACGGTGCTTCCGCGGTATGTCGGTAACACCGTTGTGCTGGTGATGGGTGTCGGGATCGGGACTTTGGTTCTCGGCGTCGTCACTGCCTGGTTGGTCTCGATGTACTCCTTCCCCGGCCGCCGGTTTTTCTCGCTGGCTCTGCTAATGCCGCTGGCGATGCCGACGTACATCATGGCCTACGCTTACACCGACCTCCTCGAGTTTGCGGGTCCGGTGCAGACATTTCTTCGCGATAGCTTTGGTTGGAGTCGTCACGATTACTGGTTTCCCCAGATCCGTTCCCTGGGGGGAGCGGTCATGACCTTCTCCTTCGTTCTCTACCCGTACGTTTTTATGTTGGCCCGCGCCTCGTTTCAGGAGCAGTCGGCAACGCTGCTCGAAGCCGGACAGACGTTGGGGCGCGGAACCTGGGAGCGATTTCTCCGCATCGCCCTTCCCCTGGCCCGACCGGGTATCGTTGCCGGACTGGCCCTGGTTTCCATGGAAACGCTGGCGGAGTACGGAGCGGTCGACTACTTCGCCGTCGACACCTTCACGACCGGCATTTATCGCACCTGGGAAGGAATGTCGTCGCTGGTCGCGGCGAATCAACTGGCGGCACTCCTCATCCTCTTTGTCTTCGTCGTCCTACTGGCGGAGCGATTGGGAAGGGGACGCGCTCGCTATCACCAGGGTGCTCGTCGCTACCGGGTCGTAGACCCGCCCAGGCTGCGCGGCCTTCACGCGAGTGGGGCCGTGGTAGCTTGCACGGTGCCGCTGTTGTTCGGCTTCGTAACACCGGTCGGGTTTCTCTTTCGACTGGCTGCCGCATCGGATCACCCATTGGGCTGGGGACGGCTTGCCGAAATGTCCGGAAACACCTTCGGTTTGGCGGCCGTCAGTTCGTTTGTGGTGGTCGGCGTTGGACTCTTCATGGCCTACGTCCAACGGATGCAGCCCGGTGCGCTGGCCTCGTTCGGGGCTCGCCTCGTCTCCTTGGGATATGCCGTGCCCGGTTCGGTCATCGCCGTAGGCGTTCTGTCCGCGGTCGGCCTCTTCGATCGCATGACCGGTTGGTTTCTCGGAGGCACGCTACTCGGTCTGGTCTTTGCCTACGCGGCGCGTTTCACAGCCGTGGCGCTTCAGACGGTCGAGGCCGGACTCGAACGAATCCACCCCTCTCTGGACGCTGCCGCCCGGACTTTGGGGTCGGGTCCTTTCGCCGTACTACGTCGGATTCACGGGCGGCTGATGGCGGGTAGCGTTCTCACGGCAGGCCTCCTCGTTTTTGTCGATGTCATGAAGGAATTGCCCGCGACGATGATCGTACGCCCGCTGAACTTCCCGACCCTGGCCGTGCAGACGCACCATTTCGCATCGACGGAGCGGCTCGATCAAAGCGCGTTTCCCGCGTTACTCATCGTTCTGGTCGGGTTGGTGCCCGTCATGATCCTCAGTCGACGCATCGATCGGTCACGCGGAACGGGCGGCCGGGGCATTGAAGGTGCGGCCGCAGGGAAGCCAGGCGCCGGCGGTCCGAACAGGTCCGCAACGGTTCCGGTCTCGTGATGTCGTCAGGGCGTTGCGTTCCGGCGCGGACGGTGAGTATCCGGCGGGAACCCACCACTCTCGGGAGGGAGTCATGACGGCTCTCAATCAGGTTGTGAACAAGGCCCTCAATGTCGACCGCGTCCGTTTCTCCTACGGTGGTCAGGAGTGCCTTGCAGGGATCGATCTTCAGGTCGATCCCGGTGAGATCGTCTGCCTGCTCGGTCCATCCGGATGTGGGAAGACAACGCTCCTTCGTCTGGTCGCCGGCCTCGAACATGTAGGGAGCGGATCGATTCAGGTCGGAAGTTCGGTGGTGTCCACCGTCCAGCGTCACGTACCGGCCGAGTCCCGTCCTGTCGGCATGGTCTTTCAGGATTTTGCGCTCTTTCCACATCTCGACGTCCGCAGAAACATCGAGTTCGGTCTTTCTCACTGGAGTGCAGACGAACGGCGGAGTCGGTTGCAGGATCTGCTGGCCCTTACGGGGCTGGATGGATACGGCTCCCGCTTCCCGCATACTCTGTCCGGCGGCGAGCAGCAGCGGGTGGCGCTGGCCCGCGCCCTGGCTCCGCGGCCGGACATCCTACTCCTGGACGAGCCGTTCTCCGGATTGGACGCCAACGCGAGGACCCGAGTTCGGCGGGAGACTCGTGAATTGTTGCGTTCGTCGGGGACGGCCGCTCTCCTCGTCACGCACGACGCAGACGAAGCGATGCAGTTCGCGGATCGGATTGCGTTGTTGGCAAAAGGTCGGTTGGTTCAGATCGGGACTCCGGAAGAGGTCTACCTGCGCCCGTTCGATCCTTTCGTCGCGGAGTTCTTCGGAGAACTCAGCGTCTTTGACGCGACGGTTGAGGGTGAACTTGCCAACACGCCATTTGGCCCTGTCCCCGTCAGGGGCTGGAAGTCGGCAGCCAAGGTGCGAGTGCTGATTCGCCCGGAAGCGGTTCGACTGGTTTCGTCGACGGACGAGAGTACAGCCAGCGGGACCCGGTTCCGTGTTGCGGAGTCAACTCTGACGCAAGGGCGTCGGCGGACTTTGCTGTGCGCGGACGGACAGCGAGACGCGGAGCCCGAGGCTCGGCTGATCATGAGGCACGATGTCAGGGAGCAGGTAACGGTAGGCGAGTGGGTCGAGATCTCTCTAAGCCCGGAACTCGTGCACGTGTTTGGGGATTCCGAAGATCAAACGGGCGCAACCGCGTCACGCCCGTTCCGTTGACCAGGCCCGCGCGGTTACGATCCATTGGAACTAGAGTTCACCACAGTCCGCGATACGGACTTCCTTCGACGTGGCGCCGCTCTCCGATCCTACGGCTTCGACGTCTTCCAGGACGTCCAATCCGTCGACGACCTTTCCGAAGACGACGTGCTTTCCGTCCAGCCACTCCGTCTTGACGGTGCAGAGGAAGAATTGCGAGCCATTGGTGTGAGGTCCGGCGTTGGCCATGGAAAGGATTCCCTTTCCGGTGTGTTCCAGCTCGAAGTTCTCGTCGTCGAAGCGGTCTCCGTAGATCGACTTTCCACCGGTTCCGTTGTGGTTGGTGAAGTCTCCGCCCTGACACATGAATCCGGGGATGACGCGGTGGAAGGTGCTGTCCTTGTAGCCGAATCCCTTTTCACCCGTGCAAAGTGCGCGGAAGTTCTCCGCCGTCTTCGGGACGACGTCCGCGGCCAACTCCATAGTGATCCGGCCGGCGGGTTCGCCGCCGATGGAAACGTCAAAAAAGACCTTGGGATTGGCCATGGGGAGTCCTTTCCTTGCTCTACGAGCCTCAATCGGATTTCAAACGTGAGCGCGTAGTGTATCGTCCCGATATGAGCCCGCACAGCAGGAAACTCGGCCGGACTCACCGCGCCGACTTCGCCCGCCTCCGTCGCGGCATGGCGCACCCTGTCCGTGGTGGCCGTTCGGGTAGGATCGATGCGCTCGGCTGGATCGCGGCCTGCCTGGCCTTGGTCTCACTCCTCTCCTGCGCGGGAACGAACTCTCATCGCAAGGAGCTGGTCGTGACCGCGACCGCCTACAATTCGTTGCCGGATCAGACGGAGGGCGATCCCGAAATCGGCGCCTGGGGTGATCGGCTCGATCCGGCGGTGCCGTCGATTGCCGTCTCCCGGGACCTCGAGAAGATGGGGCTGACTCGGGGCGCGCGCCTTCGAATCGAAGGATTCGAGAGAGAGTTCATCGTTCTCGACCGGATGAACCGTCGCTGGGAGCGACGTATCGATATCTACATGGGGGTGGATCGCCAAGCGGCGCTCAACTGGGGGAAGCGGGAGGTCCGGATCACGTTCCTCCCGCAACCGTAGCCTGTAGTGCACGGACAGGTCCGGTACCAGGCCTCACCTGGACCCGGACCGCGAAGGCCGGGGGCCGTCCCGTTCCGACGCCGACCGGCGGCGACTACGGGCTTGAGAAGTCCTCGCAGCAATGCCTTCGGGGCGGACTGGCCCAATCAGGGTCAGTCGCTTTTGGCGGGACGATGGCTGAGCGCGGAGGCGTCGTCCAAGCGCGGATGCGCATCCTTCAGATCCTGCGCCCGAATCCCTTCGCCTCCGTTCATCCCGTCCATGTGTCGAACCGTTTCATAGAGGGCATGAATGGCGGCGTCCAAGTCACCGGTGTGGCCGGACTCCGAGATGGTGTGCATGTTCCGAATCGGAAACCCGATCGACGCCGCCGCAGAGTCGATGGACGCGAGAACGGCTGCCATGGCGTCCGTGCCGGTGTCCCGACCGACGACTTCGTGTTGGACCGGAATGCCGTGCTCTTTGGCGACGCCGGTAAACATCGTGTTGAGTGCGACACTGGTTACCGAGCCGTGTGAAAGTGTGAATCCGGATCCCATCTCCACGGTTTCGTAGCGGCGATCATCGACGCCCGGCGCCGCGGTCAGGTCATGGGAAACATCGACTCCAATGGTCACGTCCGGGCGGAAGGTTTCGGCGAGAACGCGGCTTCCGAAACGACCAATCTCTTCATAGGTTGCGATTGCACCAAGGAAGCGCACGTTGCGCAGGCCCCCGGCTTCGGCGAGGAGTCGTGTCACTTCGGTGGTCACGAAGCAACCGAGTCCGTTGTCGAGGTAGGCGCCCAGGAACGTGTTCGGAGAAAACCCGCGTTCAATCGGTCGGTCATAGAGAATGGGGTCACCGGGCCGGATACCCAGAGCCTCGATCTGCTTCTTCTTGTCTTTGCCGTGGATGAGAAGCTCGAGATAGAGCATCTCCGGCTTGATCCCTTTGCCCCCGGTCCGGAGCGCCGGATCCGCGAAGTGGATGGCTCCCAGCGCTTCGATGGTTCCGCCCCGAAGCGTCCGCCACTGCCCCGGCGTTTCCGGATCCTCACTGAAGAGCTTGACCTTGTGTCCAATAAGCGTCGTCGGCAGCATCGAGTCGCTGTTGACCCAGATCTTTCCGTCGTCGCCGACGCTGCGAACCTGCATCCGAATCTTGTCGGCGTGGCCGATGACCATCACGGAAAAAGCGTCCGGTGACTCCGGGGCCGTGTCGACGACGATGCCCGCGTTTCCCTTGAACGTATGAATACGCCAATCCGACGGGATGAAGGACTGGAAGTGCGGCTCGAGCAGGCTTCGGGTCATCGAGGCTTCCAGCCCGATGGGGCTCGGAGCATCGAGGATGCGGCGCATGAGTTCGAACCGGTCATCCGACATCGGTTGCTGCCAGGGGGCTTCTGAGTGGGACACAGACGTTTCTCCTTTCACGAATCTGCAAGATTCACCCGTACAGGGGCCTCGGGTCAACCGTGAAGCGGAAAGGGTCGCGTCGGACCAGATTTCGCAGAATCTAGGTATCTGCGGGCTGGCTTCCTCCGACTGCTTGTTGGAACATCCACCCGGTGGCCGATTTGGAAGGAGTCGACTTGTTCGTCACTGTCCTGGTTATGGTCCTGCTTGGGACGTTGCTCTTGCCCGATCCCGCGGAGGCCATACCCCGGTACTCCGCGCGCTACCAACAGAACTGCAACCTCTGCCATCACAATCCCACCGGCGGGGGAATGCGAAGCGCGTACGCCTCGCAGTTTCTGATCCCCATGGAAATGTCGGCGGTGCCGTGGACCGAGGAAGAACAGGTCCGCCGCCTCGACGGGCAGATTACGGAATCCATCTCGGTCGGAGCCGATCTCCGAACCCTGTACTTGAACTCCGAGGAAGGCAACAACCCGGAGGGCTTTTTCCAAATGCAGGGCGATCTGTACGTCCTGTTCGAAGTGGATCCCAAGATCTCCTTTTACTTCGACCGCGGACAGAGCCAGACGCGCGAGTTGTTCGCTTTGGGTTATGTCCTTCCTGCGAATGGATACGTCAAAGTCGGCCGCTTCACACCGGCCTACGGATGGCGTTTCGCGGACCACAACCTGTGGGTTCGATCACAGTTGGGATACGCCCCACCCGCAAACACCGACACGGGTGTTGAAGTCGGTTTCTATCCCGGATCCGCGGCGTTGCACGTAGGCATCGTCAACGGCGCGCAGGGTGCGGCGTTCGATGCGGATGACAGGCCGGCGCTGAGTTTGCGCGCAGCGTGGCGGCAACGTTTGGGACCCGTTTCCGTGGCGGCCGGAGGTTCGTACAGATACAACGACGCCGAAGTCGGGCTCGAACGTGCGGCGGGTCCTTTTGGTTCCGTACACGTCGGCCCCCTGACCTGGGTGGGGGAGGCCGATTGGCGTCGGGATGAGTCCGGGGCCGGGACGGACGAGTGGGTGACCAGCCATGAGGTGACCTGGGCGCTGCGCCGTGGCGTCGATGCGCGGATCACGTATGACTTCTGGGATCCGGACACAGACCTGACGACCGGCTCGCGATCACGAATGGGTGGTGGCTTCGATACGTTGCTCTATCCGTTCTTCGGGTTGCAGGCAATGGTCCACCGGTGGGAACACGAGGATGGGACGGCCACTGCGGGCCTGCGGGAATATACGGAGGCGCTGATCCTGGCTCACTTCCTGTTCTGATCCACCGAATGAGCGGTGAGTCGAAGTCCAAACAGAAGGGTTCTGTGACGAAGAAGGCTCTGTGACCAAGAAGGCCCTGAGATGAAGAAGGCCCTGAGATGAAGAAGGTTCGAAGATGAAGAAGGTTCTGAGATGAAGATGCAGGGTCCCAGCAGCACAACGATCGACAAGCTTCCGATGAACCATCTGTTGAAGCAGGCGTCGGTCGGGTTCCTTCGCGCAGTCGCGCTGCTTGTCGGAGTTGCATCGTGCTTCGTTTCCGCAGACGCGGCGCGGTTCGAGATCACTGCCGGTGATGACGGCAATCAGGTCGAGTTCTTCTCGACGGCCCCGATGGAGAGCTTCAGCGGAAAGACGGACCAGATTTCAGGTTGGTTGGATCTCGACCCGGCGTCGGTGGGGGACACGGTCGGTGTGCGAATCGAAGTCGACCTCGCCTCGCTCGATACCGGTATCGATCTTCGAAATCAGCATATGCGGGAAAACCATCTGGAGACGGAAACCTACCCGGTAGCCGTGTTCGAGGGGGCGGGCTTGGGACCCGCGCTCGGTGCCCTCGCCGTTGGAAAAACCCTTTCCACGACTGCGAACGGGACCTTTGACCTTCACGGTGTCCGCAAACCAATGCAAGCCCAACTCGAACTGACGTTGATGGACGGAGGAGCCCTTCGAGTTTCCGCTCAGTTCGACGTCCTACTCGAGGATCACAAGATCTCGCGGCCGAAGTTTCTCTTTCTCAAACTCAATGAAAAGCAAGAGGTCACGGTCGACTTCACGGCACGACCCACGGAGGATTGATGCGTTCAAAGATCGTCTTCACGAACTGGCTGGGGCTGTGCGCCGGCGTTTTCCTGGCCTTGGTCGTAGGATGCTCCGACGAAGGTGACTCACCGACCGAGCCGGATCCCAATCCCTCGGCATCCATTCAGGAACTCGTGCCGGCGCGGACGGTCGTCGGTGACTCCGTCATTGTCGTCGGCGCGGACTTCGGAGACGCGCCGGAAGGTCGCACTGTGATGTTCACGGGCGCGGCTTCCGCAGCCTCCATCCTCTCGTGGGGTGATGAAGAGATCCTGGTCACGGTTCCGGCAAACGCCACGGCCGGTCCCATTCGGATCGTTGGGGGCGACGACACCGTGGACGGACCGAACTTCGACGTCGCTCCCGAAGTCGTTTCCTTCAAGAGCGACCTGGTGCCCTTTTTCCAGGCACAAGGTTGTCAGAGCTGCCACTTTGGAAGCGGGGGCAGTTCCGGTCTTTCGGTCCTTTCCGCGGCCGAGGTCATTTCCGGAGGAACTCGTGGAGCCGGTGTCGTGCCCCGGCGATCAGGGCAAAGCCTGCTCGTCGACGCTCTGAAAGGCGACGGAATGCCTCGCATGCCTCAGGGAGGCAATGCGGTTCCGGCAGCTGCATTGCAGCTGGTCGAGGATTGGATCGACCAGGGAGCGCGAGACAACTAGCCCGGCGCGACCCGGGTGCATGACCCAACAGCTCGAACTCGCACGGCCACCCGCCCGGAGGTTGTGGGCAAGTCCCCGGCCGGAGTGGCCGATCTAACCCTCATGTAGCGCAGATTTACGACGGCTCGGCCCGAGCCGGTCTGCGCTCATCGGAGGGTGGATGCTCTGGAAGATTGGTTTGGTCCTCGTCATTCTCGGGATGGCAGTGACCGCCTCCAGCTGTCACTTCTTCGGCTCGTTCGCCGAACAGATGACAGAGCAGCGACAGGTTTCGGTCGCGACTTGGAACCCGAAGACGAAGGCGCCCCTCTCTGCCGTCGTCGATACGACGAGTAAAACGCGAATCCGGGTCGAGGCGAGAGTCGAGACTCCGCAAAGTGTGCTCGACGAAGGGGATCTGGCGGGGATCTCCGAGTTTCGCGTGCCGTTCAATCTGATCGTGCGGGACCGGGACGGGCGGGATGTCCATCGCGAAGCCGGCGCCGTCAGAGCCACGCAAATCGTTCCAGAGCCTGAGAGCCCTCACTTCGACAACTTCGATCCGGTCGTTACTGCCAGTTTCGAAACGCAGGCCTTCGCCCCCGGCCCCGGCGGCTTCCTCGAGATCCTGGTCGACGCCGACACGGTCTCAGAGCGTGGCTTTCCTGTGCGCCGGATTCAGGTGATCACGTTGGATCGCGTCCCGGAAGACTTGCAGCGACATGCCATGGGAGGGGTCGCCTCGCTCATCGTGGGGCCGGCTCTCTTTCTCCTCGGTGGGTTGGTTCTCGTCATCGGTCTGTTCCTGCGCTCCGGACAAAAGAAGCGGAAGCAGGCGGCCTACGCGGGACCGGTTCCGGCCTCGTCTACGACCCGAAGCGTAGGGAAGACCGCTCTTGGTCAGGGTCGCGTTCCCCCACCGCCGCCATCCTCTTGAGGGTTGGTTGAGACTCGGTGCCGTCGTAGGCTCAGCAAAGAGCGTCCTTCTACTTTCTCCAGGATGCTTTCGAACGCCAAGAATCTGCCTCTGCCGGGGAACGGAGCTGGCATGAAGTACCGACGCCGAACGCTACAGACCGGGGTTTCCTTACTTTGTCTCGTTTCCGGCCTGCTTGCGTGCTCTGACGGGGAACCCGTAGTGCAGGAGCCGGAACCGGAGCTTCCGATTCTACAGGGGTCGGAGTTCGATCTGGGCTTCGGGGCCTGCGGAGGTGTGGAAGGATTCGAAGGATATCAAGCCTACAGCTACGGTAGAGACGACTTGCTCGGACTTCGCGTCTCTTTCGGCTCCCGCGACGGCGAAGAAGGGTGGCACGTACTTTCGGTCGGCCAAGGTGCGCTCATCGATCTTCTCGTCTTTGAAGATCCGTCCCCCACGTACTTCTGCGATGACGTCGGTGCGGAAGTGGTCCTGGAGGAGTGGGAGGCGTCACAAGGAACGGTCCAGGTCTGGTTGGGGCCGTTCATCGAAGGCGATCTTCGTGAAGTCGAAGTGCGCCTCGACCGTGTTCTCTTTGAAGAGGTGGACGGTGACGGACAGCAACTCCTCGATCACCTGACGATCGGTCGCAGCACCGCGGGATGGCTGCCCGGCTGATTCGCGCCGAGCCTCTCGGTCGAGTCGCGGAACTGACTCTTGATCTGCCCCCATGAGGATGATCGGGACGAGATCACACGTCTCGGCATCGCACTCGCTGTCGGCTCCCCGGTAAACGCCGCCGCCCGGCTGTTCTCGATCTCGGCCTCAAACCACACGGTTCTCCATGAGCCACTCCACCAGATCGATTTTGGTCAGGATGGAGATGGGTTTCCGGTCGGCGTCGAGAACGACGGAACTTCCGTTCTTGAGAAGCTCTTCCTGCAAGACAGACAACGGAGACGCGAGTTCCACGGTAGAGACCGACCGGTTCATGATTTGGCGAACCAACGTGTCCTTGCCGGACTGTCCTGCACCCAGGTACTCGAGGATTCCGGCCTCCGTGAGTATCCCCACGGCCTTCCCGTCGTCGACGACCGGGAGCTGTGAGACTCCCTTCTTGCGCATGATGCTGGAAGCCTGGGCCACGGTGTCGGCGGAGCCGGCGGTAATGAGCTCGCGGCTCGGCATGGACTCGATGAGCATCCGGACGTTTCCGACCTGCTCTCCACCGCCTGTGAACCGGTTGTCGGTCATCCATTTGTCGTCTACGAACTTCGTCATGTAGTTACGAACCCCGTCGGGCAGAATGACGACGCAGTTCTGTCCCTTCTTCAGCCTCGGCGCTTCTTTCAGGGCTGCAAAGAGCGCCGTCCCGCTGGAGCCGCCGCAAAGCAGCCCTTCCTCGCGAATGAGTCGACGGGCGAGTTGGAAGGAGGGGCCGTCGGTCGTCTTGACCCAGGTATCGACAAGGTTGCGGTCGAGTACGTCCGGAATGAAGTCGTAGCCGATCCCCTCGACTTTGTAAGTGCCGACTTCATCGCCGCCGGCCAGGATGGAACCTACCGGATCGGCCCCGACGATGACGCAGTTGGGGCAAGCTTCCTTGATCTTGCGGGCGACTCCCGTGATCGTGCCGCCGGTACCGGCGCCGATGACCATCATGTCGACCTTCCCGTCCATCTGGTCGAGGATCTCCTGACCGGTGTTCTCGTAGTGAACGTTGGGATTCGAGGGATTGGAGTACTGGTCGAGGATGTGAGCGTTGGGAAGCTGGGACTGCAGAGACTTGGCGACGCCGATATGACTTTCGGGCGCATCCCAGGCCGCCTCGGTGGGGGTGCGGATGATCTCGGCGCCCAGGGCTTCGAGAACGACCTGCTTCTCCCGACTCATCTTCTCCGGCATCGTGATGATGACCCGGTAGCCTTTGACCGCCCCGGCCAGGGCGAGCCCGATTCCGGTGTTTCCACTGGTCGGCTCGATCAGCGTGTCGCCGGGCTTGATACGTCCCGAGGCTTCGGCATCCAACACCATCTGATACCCGATGCGGTCTTTGACCGATCCGCCGGGGTTCAGAAACTCGCACTTCGCGAAAAGGTTGCACTCCAGGTGGGCTCCCACTCGGTGGAGACGAACCATGGGCGTGGAACCGATGGTTTCGAGGATGGTGTCGTGAATCATGGAGCCCTCCGGGGTCTTCCTTGTTGGACGGAAACGGTTAGGCGGAAACGGAGCGGGCATGTCACCCGCTCCGTTGAGTCTCACAATTGGTGGTTCCGGATGTTTCGCGTCTCCGGTACGAGATCGGTGCGAGCCCGACGCCGACGGAGTCTGGATTCCGGTCCCGGATTAGTCCGTCAGGTCGCTGAGCTTCGCATCCTTCGCATTCGTCTGGATGGAACGGATTCCGTTTTCCATCGACGCCTTCGAGGAGTACATCTGGCTCGAGCCGATGACTTGCTTGTTCCGGGCAATCATCGCGAAGTACGGCTTGCCGTTCTTGGCCACTTTCCGATCGAAACACTTGTCGTCCTTGCAATTCTTGCGGACGGACTCGATCCCGTTCTGAGCGGCCTTCTTTGTGCTGTAGCGCTCGCTGGTCAAAATGACCCGGCCGTTGGAAGCCTTCAGGTTCCACATGAACTGCGTCTTCGATTTCTTCAGCTCGAACGTTCCTGCCATGAGTTCCTCCTTGTCGTTCTCAGGCCGACAGCCGCAAACTAAACCGGATATGGCACCTAGGCAAGGCCGGAACGGCCGCCGCGTCCGATCCCCCGATTTCGACGAAACTACAAGTAGGGATCGGCGCTCCAAGGGACGATCGTCACAGTTCCGTGACCGGGAGGTACTCCCCGGTGAACCCGACGGAAGCCACCCTGGTAGAGGAGGTTGGACCTCATGAAGAAGAACCCGAGCTGGACCCCGTTCCGGACCTCGTTCCGGACCCCGTTCCGGACCCCGTTCCGGACCCGTAGTTGGGCAGTGAGCCGAACTTTGAGTCGGTGGTTCTGGGCCACAGGCGCCACGGCGGCGCTGCTGGCGGTTGCCGCCTGCGCCCCGATGGCGGGCAGCGACGAGGCCATTGCTTCGGATGAGCGTCCGAGCCGTGTCCCTGCGGTCGACGGAGACTGGAAGGACTTCGAAAAGCCGTCCGAAGACGCGTTGAAGTCCCGTCTCGACGATCTCCAGTTCCGGGTGACGCAGCACGAGGGGACGGAGATGCCTTTCCGGAACACCTACTGGAATCACAAGAAGGACGGGATCTACGTCGACATCGTTTCGGGCGAGCCTCTCTTCAGTTCGCAGGACAAGTTTGAGTCCGGGACGGGATGGCCCAGTTTCACGCAGCCGCTTGTTTCCGAGCACGTCGTCGAGAAGGTCGACAAGGGTTTGGGCATGACCCGGATCGAAGTCCGGTCCCGCTACGGGGACTCGCACCTCGGCCACGTTTTCAATGACGGCCCGAATCCGACCGGGCTTCGCTACTGCATCAATTCCGCCGCGCTCGACTTCGTTCCGGTGAGCGAACTCGAAGAGCGTGGGTACGGCCAGCTGGCCGGTCTGTTCGAGAAGGAGGGCAGCGTCTCGATGGAACACTCAGGAAAAACGGAAACGGCCATTCTGGCGGGCGGTTGCTTCTGGGGGATGGAAGAGATCATCCGTGAGATTCCGGGCGTCCTGGATACGGATGTCGGCTACACCGGAGGTACCGTCAAGGACGCCACCTATCGCGACGTGACGACGGGAAGGTCCGGTCACGCCGAAGCGGTCCGTGTCGTCTTCGATCCGGAGACTTTGAAGTACGACGACCTCCTCGTCTGGTTCTTCAAGATGCATGACCCGACGACGGAGAACCGTCAGGGTAACGACCGCGGAACGCAGTACCGGTCCGCCATCTTCTTTACGACGCCGGAGCAGAAGGCGACGGCCGAAGTGGTCACGAAGAAGATCGACGAAGCAGGTCACTATGACAATCCGATCGTCACGCAGATCGTCGAGGCGGGGGAGTTCTATCTGGCCGAGGACTATCACCAGGACTATCTGGAGAAGAATCCGAACGGATACACCTGCCACTTTCTGCGTGACTGGTAGAGCAAAAAACTCGGAGAGGCCCGCGCCAACAAGAGTGTGAACTTCGAAGCGCCGAATAACCCCGGCCGGCGTATTCGAAGTAGATCAGCCGCCTCCCATACGGGGGGCGGCTGATTCGTTTCTCGGCATCGGCTCCGGCATCGGCTCCGGTTCAGGTTCCGGTGTTCGGTGGGAGTCGTTTCTATCGACGGCTGCCGCGTAGTAGCAGATGAATCCCGGCCGCCAGCATCCATAGAATGCTCGCCAGTGACCCCAGGTCCGCAAAGATCGCAGCGCTTCCACCCGAAATCACCGAGACGACCAGGACGCCGGTCAGGAGGTCCAGGGCCGCCGCGGTCCAACCCACGACGGAAAGCCATCTCGGTAGGGCCCCGGAGCACCAGCTCGCCACACTGAAGCCTAGGATCGTGATCCCCCAGGTGGCGATCTCTGCCGTGAAAAGAACGCGGGTTGATTCGAAGAGTAGCCAGAAGAGGTCATCGGTCACGGTGTCCGAACCGAGGAACGTCAGTATCTCGAGCCCGTTTGTGACGACGCCGTTGGTCACCCAGAGAGCCGTCCCGAGGAGTCCAACAATGCCCCAACCGACCGCCGCCCGCTGTCGAGACGACAACACCCGAAGGAAGAGAGCGGAAGCGAACAGGATGATCCCCGTGAATGCGACGTAGCGGAAACCGTGGACGATCGCCCACGTGCCACCTTCCCGCGCCAGATACTCCTGAAGCTCCGTTCCCATCGCTCCGTCGGGTGGAAACTGCTTGAGGGCGGCGTTGAGAATGAAGTGGATGGCGATGGCCGCCACAATGGATGCGCCTCCAATGCGGATGAAGCCGCTTCCGTCGCCTTGCTGCGTGTCCTCGCCGTCAATTGACATCGTCGTCTCTCCCGGTTGGTTCGAAGCCCTGACGGCCTTTCCCAAAGGCCCCCATACGTGCTCCTGGAACGCCAACTTGCGGGGGAAGTGCACAGGATGACGGTCCGGAGGCATGAAAGTCCGACTGCTACTGCAGCCGGACTCTCTGTCCCACTCTGTTTTGCCTCCTCGGCCTAGCCCGAACTATTCATGTCATGAATAGTTCGGGCTAAACGATCAGGCGATAGAACTGCAGAAAGAAGTTGTCGATCGGCAGCACCTCGATATCTCGAAATCCGGCTTCCTGTGCGTAGGCGCGCAGCGTGTCGGGACGCATGACGGTTCCCGTGCATGCGGAGTGCTCTCCATCCATTCCGACCGGCAGGCAGTGAAGAACCGACCAGCCGTACATCATCCACTCGACTCCCGTGCCGTTTGCGCTGAAACGCTCGCCGACCCGCTCGTCTCCGATCAGAACCGTGCCGCCGGGACGAACAAGGCGTCGCATCGTTCGCAGCGCCGAGACTGGATCGCTCATGTCGTGGACACACTCGAAGGCCGTGACCAGGTCATAGGAGCCCGCCAACTCCGAGTCCCCAGCATCCCGAACCTGAAACTGGACCCGGCTCCGGAGCGTGGGATCCCCGACGGCCGCCTCTCCCAGATGGGCGCGGGCCATGCTGATCGAGGGCGCGTCGAGGTCGAACCCGTCAACCTGGACGCGAGGGAACTCCTGGGCCAGTCCGATCGAAGACCAACCCACGCCGCAGCCAACGTCGGCCACGCGAGCGCCGGATCCGCGCAGCCGCGCCTGCAGGCCCGGAACGCCCGGAACCCACTTCTGTGCGTACTCGTGAAGGAACATGGCGCGATTCATCCGGCCCTGTCCTTCGACGAACTCGACCCCGTACTCGGAGTAGGGGACTCCGGCACCCGTGCGGAAGGCCTCCAACAGCTGCGGGAGCGGCCGAACCACGCCCGCGATGACCTGGGTCAGGGGAGCGAGGTAGTTCAGGCTTTCGTCGTCCGTCAGCACCTCGTCGTGACCGGCAGGGAAAAAGTAGCGTCTCTTCTCCGCAGGCAACTGATCGTCCTCGACCTTGAGGACCCCGGAAACCGTCTGTTGCTCGAGCCACTCGCGAACGTAGCGCTCGTGGGTGCCCGTGCGGTAGGCGAGCTGTCCGGAGGTCACCGCCCCGTCCTCTGCCAAGACCCGGTAGAGACCGAGGCGGTCGCCGACGTACATCGTGAAGATGCTGAGAGCGCCCCCCGCGTCGCGGAGCATTCGATCGAGGAATTCGTCCCGCGCTTCCGCGGCAGGGTCTTCCGTCGTCTCGACTTCGATCTGAGAGTCGTCCGTTGGACCGTTCCCGGAGCCGTTCCCGGAGCCGTCCCCGGAGCCGTCCCCGTAGTCAACCCGGGAGCTGGCTTGGGAGTCGTCCGCGCGCTTGGCCTGGGAGTTGGCCTGGGAGCCGACCTGGGAGTTGGCCCGGACTTCGGGCTCGTCCTCGTAGATGGGGATTAGCGTTTCGACCCCGTGCGGGTCGGGCGTTTCGGGTTGGTCCCAGTAGTTCTCGATGTTGCTCATGGTCAGGCCTCCAATGGGGACGCGCCCCGGCGTGGCAATGCGTGTTCGTGAAACGTCTGTCTGCTTCTACTCATGAGCTGCGCAGCGCGAGCTCGAGCCCCGACACGAAAAAAGTGGAGCCCGGCGATTCCTGAAGGCGCCTGTCCTGGTAGAGCATCGGAAGCTCGATTGCTTCGGCTCGGGTACCCCTGTGGTGGCGGCGCGCCCAGGGCGGGCGCCCGGATTTGGATGCCCAGATCCGGGCGTTGCCCGTTCTTGTGCAGGGCGGGGAAGGCTGTTGCGACCTCAACGTGCGGGATCCCGGCCCGGTTGCCAATTTTGTTTTGCTAAGATAGCGGTGAAGGGGGCGCATCGTTGCCGAGCCATCCGGAGCCGAGATACCACCGAATCGACCTCATCGCGGATCACCCCAATCGTTCTTCATCGAGGTCCCAGGATCGCCTCACCGGCCGCTCCGTATTCGTGAAGTCCGGTGCGCGCCGCGATGTCGTCGACGAGTGTCTGGCGCTCCTTTCCCTTCCGCCGTCCGTCACACCGGACTGTATCGACCTCGTTCCCGACACCGATGGGGTGAGCCTTGTCCTGCCCTGGATGGAGGGGGAGACCCTCGCGCAGCGCCTCTCCCGACTCGGACCGTTGGATGACGGAGCGCTGCTGTACGACTTGGCTGGGACATTGGGCTCGCTGCACCGGCGCGGGTTCGTTCATGTCGATCTCAAGCCGGGTAACGTCTTTCTGGAGAGTTGCTTGTCCATCCCCGAGGGGGCAAGCGTTTCGCCCAGGGACAGGCTCCGCCTCATCGACTTCGGAATGGCGAAAACCCCATTCTTTCGGTTGGCCAACTCGGATCTCGGAGGTACTCGTCCCTACGTTGCTCCGGAGGTCGAGCGCGGCTGGTCCGTCGGACCTGCTGCCGATGTTCATGCGTTTGGACGAATCGTCGCTCTTGGCTTCAGCCCATGGGTCGATCGACAAGGTCTTCAGGATTGGGTCTCGCAGCTGTGTTCGTCGAAGGCCCGCGAGCGACCGTCCATGGCCGAAGTACTCAGGGTCATTGCTCAGCACGAGACCGACCTCCCGGAGTCGGATTTCCATAGGTCCGAACTTGGCGGCGGCCGTCTTTACGGACGGGCCCGGCAACTCGAGTTCGCTGCGAAATCGATCGCAGCGGCGCAGTCGGCACGCCTCTTGATTCATGCCAGACCAGGAACGGGACTCACCCGATTCCTTTTGGAATTACTGGTGTACATGGATCAGAAGAACGAGCGCATGCCGAGACTCATCGAGTGCCCTACCCGTGGTGATTGGAATCCACAGGTTGCAACCGATCTACTCGCGCACGCGGAGAGGCAAGGTCGTCCGGTCCTTGCCTTCGTCTCCGATCCATCCCCAGGGTTGCATGAGTTGGAGTTCAGTCGACGAGAATGGGTGGAGCGGGAGTTCCCCAGGGAACAGCGCCTTCATCTGCGTCCGGTTGGTCCGGAAGCCTTTGTTTCTTCCATGGTGGATACCCTCGGCGAAGGAGGAGCGAGCGTCGACAAACTCGGCGAAGCTATCTGGACCGAGACGGAAGGAGATTGGTGGGCGGCCCGGCGGATCTTCTCGGATTCGGCTTCTTCGCGTGCGACGGGAGGGCGCGCGGGTCGGATCCCGAATGAGAGGGAGGAGATCCAATCTGTCGCGCTCTCACCCATTTTGCCGGCGGAAGAGTCGCTTCGGAACGTCCTATCGCTCTGTGCCCTCGTCGGTCGGCGTTTCCCGAGATCCCTCGGTGAGAGGTTGATCGACTCGGGCCGCAGTGAAGGCTACGGACCTCCGGAACCGGACAGTGCCGACCGTACTGATGCGTCGATCGCGCGCCTCGTTGACCGGGGCTACCTCTGGCTCTCCGATGATGATCTGTTGGAGTTTCCGACGAGGAAACTCTTCGCTGAGGCCAAATCGCAGACGGAAAACTGGGGCGACCGCCGACTTGCAGTCTTGCGGCTCATCCACGCCATGGATACCGACACGGCGGCGGATGTAGAGCGTTGTCTCGAGGCCTGTCGCCGCGCCCACGTGCTCGATGATCTCCGGGGTGAACGCGAAACGTTCCGGCTGGGGCTCGAGAGTCGCTTGAATGAGGGTGATTGGCGATCGGTGCTCGAATTGCTTTCCTACCCGTCATCCGAAACGGTTGACTGGACAGAGGACCAGACGCCGGAGGTGCTTGATTCCCTGGCGGCACGCTTCGGGTTTGAGCCCGAGTTTCTCTACAATGCCGCCGCGGACGCCCTCAAACAGTCTCGACCCAACGTCGCAACGAAACTTTGGGATTCGGTTGCCCGGATGAGCGACAGTGCTGATGCCGTGAATGCGATCAGTCGAATCTTGAATCTCGATCCGCGACCGGAGAGTTTTGACAGATATGCGGATCGATTGGCGGAACTGGAGTCGCACGGCTTTCGGCCTCGAGCGGGAGAGCTCGACCTTTGGCGAGCCAATGCAATGCTTCGCCAGGGGGCCGCGAAAGAGGCCCGTGAGTGCCTGGATCGCGCGCTTCCCCTGATGGAAGCCGATGGCGGTCGCTTCCTGGACATCGCCTATCTGCAGAAGGCGATTCTCGATGCGCGACCCGACGACGAAGCCTTCGTCGGACTTCTCGACGAGGCGATGAAGCACGCTCCCACACCTCCACGAAAGATGATCATCTGCTGCAACGCTGCGCTCATGTTTGGACATCGCTGGCAAGCCGAACGTGTCGTCGAGATCTGTGAATACGGGCTGTCCTTGGATGCGGGAGTCGGAACCCAACTGTCCAGGCACATCCTGCAGCAGAACTTGGCTTGGGGGCTCTATGGGCTCGATCGCGTTCACGAATCCTTTCGATCTGCTCGGGCTTTGGAACGTTTCGAGTCCGATACCCATCAGCCGGAGTCTTCTCGAGGCCTCCTCGGTCTATGTGCGAGCTATCTTGGCGACTTCACGACGGGAATCCGGGCCCTTCGTGAAGGCTATGACGTGGCCCTTTCTGCCAACCACGTCGAGTCGTCGACGGCGCTACTTTCCAATCTTCTCAGCGTCATGGTGGATGCGGATAGGATGGAACTGGCGGCAGGGGTGCCGCGCCTCCGCAATACGTCTACACCGAAAGCCGAACTGGTCAACGCCCGGCTTGCGGCCGTCCGCGAGATGGGCCACGAACGTTGGGACGTCGCTCTCAGCGGGCTGGAGTCTGTTATGCCGCTCGTTCCGCACCTGACGCCACCCGATAAACTCGGGTTGTTTCATCAAGCGGCCTGGGTTCGGCTGGCGATTGGGCGTTCCAGCAAAGATGTGGACGTGTTGCTGGAAGCGTCACGGGGTTTCAACGATGCTCTCCGGTGCCTCCCCGACTCTGGCTACACCTATTTTCGGCTTCGATCGGAAATTGGCAGGGCTGAGTGCACGGCGCTCCTTGGGGACGTTGACAACGGGTCGCGATGCCTTAGCGCCTCGATTGAATCCGCACGTGAGCTGGAGTGCCAGGCCGCGGTTGTCCTCGGGTTGAGAACTAGATCAAGGGTGGAACGGCTTCTCAGCAACGGCTTCCGCACTGGGCGAAGGACAGACTCATGAACGACTCCAACAGGAGGCCGCACCTATCTTCTTTTGATGCTGCCGACGACTTCGACGAACTCGACCACCTGGGTTCGGCACCCGACGAGCCGGGCGACCTTCAAAGCGACGCCCGCCGTCGATCAGAAGACGGTGTCTTCCGCGCACTCTACGACGTCGCCGTTCGTCTGACCTCCCGCCTCGAACTCGCGCCACTTCTCGAGGAGGTCCTGGACAGTGCTCTTGAAGTCCTCGGTGGGGGACGCGGAGTGATCTTTCTGGGCGAAGGGGACCCAGGTCAGCTCGTGCCAATGGTGCGGCGGTCCGTCGGCACAACCGACCTCGCAGAAATCGAACAACTGAGTCAAACGATTCTTAATGCGGCATCGCAGGAATCCGGCGTATACAGCCCGGATGTCACCTCCGACCAAAGATTTCAGGACGCGGAGAGCGTGCGGTCGAAGACGGTTCGATCCGTTCTGTGCCGCCCAATGATTTCTCGCGGGCGGACGATCGGCCTCATTTACGTCGACCGCTCAACCGCGGGAGGTTATGGCACTTCGGCCAGACAGTTCTTCGAGGCGTTCGTTTCCCTCGCCGGGCTGGCGATCGAGAACGCCCGCTCCCACGAGGAAATGCGGCGGGAGAATGTTCGCATTCGTGAGCGTCTGTCGGTACGTGACGCGTTTGGAAGAATCATCGGACCGAGCTTGGAAATGACCCGGCTGATCGACCGCGCCAAAGTCGTCGCCGCTGTCGAGGAGCCGGTCATGCTGCTCGGCGAAAGCGGGACCGGTAAAGAACTCTTCGCTCGCGCAATTCACGAGTCCAGCCAGCGGGCTCTGCAGCCCTTCGTTGCCTACAACTGCGCTGCCGTCCCTCCGGAGCTGATGGAGAGCCTCTTCTTCGGCCACCGAAAGGGCGCGTTTTCCGGAGCGTTTCATGACTCGGCTGGACTCTTTCGGAAAGCCGATAAGGGCATCCTGTTCCTGGACGAGGTGGCCGACCTCAGTCATGAACTTCAGGGGAAACTCCTCCGCGTCCTTCAGGAAAACACCATGTGGCCCATCGGTGCGGACGAGGAAGTCACGGTAGATGTCCGGATTCTGGCGGCGACGAGCAAGGATCTTGCGCAGGAGGTGAGATCCGGAAGGTTCCGGGAGGACCTGCTCTATCGCCTCTGTGTGCTCGAGTTGAGAATCCCTCCGCTACGAGAGCGGACCGAGGACATCCCGGCTCTTGTGCAGCACTTCGTCAGGTCCGAGTCCTCTGTTCGGGGGGCTCACATCGAGTTCAAGCCGGACGCGCTGACCTTTCTCAGGAATCTTCCATGGAGAGGCAATGTCCGTGAGCTGGAGAATGTCATTCGCCGGGCCCTGGTCCTAAGGCAGGGGGACGTGATCGATCTCGACGAGATACGAAGTTGTCTCAGTGACTGGTCCCTGCCCGAGGGAACCCAAGACGAAGAAGCAGCGGGCGCGACCGAGCGATCGGACGGCAGCAGAGCAATTCCAGAAGGAGTCGAGTCGTCGGCGTCCGCTTTGAGTCTCGATGAAGCAGAGCGTCGTGCCGTCGTGGCCGCTCTGGAAGAAGCCGAAGGAAACAAGACGCAGGCCGCAAGGGTTCTGGGTATCCACCGCAATTCACTCGTTCGACGGATGCAACGGTTCGGTATTCGCTGAGCGGGTTCTGATCTGAAAGCAACGGACAGGGACGCCGTTCCCTGAAGTAAGTGAGAGGACTTGAATGAAGACTTTACGTACATTGGCTCTGCTGCTCGTCTGCATGCTTTTCTCGACGGCGACTCAGGCGACGACCATCACAGGTTATGTCTACAGCTGCATCATTGATTCCAGTGGTGAGTCACGGGGTGGCCCCGAGGGCGACCTTTGGGTCAGCTGGGAACTCTTTTACGACGGCAACTCGATCGGGACCGGCTTTGGCCAAACCGAGTCTGACGGGAGTTTCAGCTTTACCCATGGCCAAAGCCTCACCAACCTTCATTCGATCACACTGTCAGTCACCTCCACCGGTGAATCGTGGGACTTCGACTGGGATGCCATGGTTGGAGAATGGATCCTTCAGATTGGCGGCAACCCGACTTGGTACTGCGAAGCCTTCTGGGACTCTTCGAACGGGTTCGAACTTCGCTACAGCAACGACTGGACTCCGTAGATAGTTAGGAATGTGTTGCTCTCTCGCATCCCCGGGGGAGTGACCAAAAAACCTCATGTTTGCAGGGCCCGGCTTCTTCCCAGATGCCGGGCTCTGCCATTTTCCTTCCACAGGGCCCAAGAAAGGGCTCTTGGCCCACCAGATCCGATCTGGGTTGCCGCCTGCCCAGCCTGCCATGGGGACCGGCCCCAGCTTGCGCTATCCTTGCTCGTGAATAGTCTGTCTGCTTCCACGTCGGAACTGCGCAGTACCCGGAGTGACCCCGACACGGGAAGAATCAGCAGGACGTTTCGTCACGAGCCTGGGCCGGAAGAGAGCTCTCTCGACCCGGTCGCGCCCGACGGCCGCAAGCCGCAACCGGAAACGAGAGGTAGCCAAGACGATGACCGAAGAGACCGAAGAGCCCCTGGGAGACGTGACACGACTTCTCATCGAAGCCCGCGACGGTGACCGGAGTGCCTTCGACCGCCTTCTTCCCGCCGTCTACGAAGGCATGCGGGAGATGGCCGACCGGCAGCTGCGCCGGGAGCGGCCGGGTCACACTCTGCACCCGACGGCCCTGGTCCACGAGGCCTACCTGAAGATGGTCGATCAGGCCAAGGTTCCGTGGGAGGGACGGGCTCATTTCTACGGCATCGCGGCGCGGGCCATGCGTCAGATCCTCATCGACCACGCCCGCCGCAACAGCGCGGAAAAGCGGGGCGGGGGCTGGGAGCGGACGGAACTGAAAGCCGACGGGATCGGATTCGACATGGCCAACGAAGACCTGCTGGCGCTCGATGAGGCTCTCGATCGTCTTGACGCATTGAGTTCCCGCTTGCGGGAGATCGTCGAGTACCGATTCTTTGCCGGAATGACCGAACCCGAGATCGCCGAGATCCTTGGAGTCACTGATCGGACTGTGCAGCGCGACTGGGCCAAGGCCCGGGCGTGGCTTTACAAGGAGCTCTACCCGGATGGATGAGGACGCCAGATGGATGAGGGTGTCGGATCTGTTCGACGAGGCGGTCGACCTTCCGGCGGCGGAACGCGGGTCGTTTCTGCAGCGCGAGTGCGCCGACGAGCCCGAAGTTCTCGCTGAAGTCGAAGAGATGCTCCGCGCCCACGAGAAGGCCGCCGGGGTTCTCGATCGTCGAGCGTTGTCCCAGGTCGGACGAACGATCCTCTCCTCCGTCGAGAAGCAGTTGGCCGGCGGCGCAACGGAGCCGCAGCCGTCGACCCGCGTCGGGGAAACGTTGGGTCCCTACAGACTGACCGCGGAGTTGGGACGTGGAGGGATGGGAACGGTCTACCTCGCTCACGATCCCAGGCTCGACCGGTCCATCGCAATCAAGGTCCTGCGTAGCGGTATCGCCGACAATCGCGAGGTTCAGGAACGATTCCTGGCCGAGGCGCGGGCGGCTTCCAGTCTCGACCATCCCAACATCTGCACGATCTATGACATTGGGTGGACGGGCGAGAACGATCCCTACATCGCGATGGCTCACTACGAGGGAGAGACCCTCGATCGTCACATCACATCGGGTCCGATGAACTCGTTGATGGTCGCGGCGATCGCGCGTCAGGTCGCTTCCGCTCTTCATGTCGCGCACGAGTCGGGCATCGTGCACCGTGACCTCAAGCCGACCAACCTCCTGCTGACCCCGGGCGGAGAGGTCAAGATGTTGGACTTCGGGATCGCCAAGCTGCGCGGGTCCGCCTCGACTTGGACGCGCCCCGGACTTCCCATCGGAACTCCCGCCTACATGTCTCCGGAGCAGGCGTTCGGCGAAGAAGTCGATCCGCGCTCGGATCTTTGGTCGCTCGGTGTCGTCCTTCTCGAGCTGCTGACGGGACAACGTCCCAAACGGTCGAGTCCGACGGAGCCGGTCGAGTGGGAGCACAGATTCCAGCTTTCGGATCCTGCCGACACGCAGCGTTGGATTCCTATCCTGCGCGGGCTGCTGGCAGCCGACCGGCGAAACCGCACGGCCACGGCGTCGGACTTGCTCGAAGACCTGCGGGGATTCGACGGCGCGGACGCGACGGTGGAACATCCCCTGCCGCTCGTCCTTCGAGGTGGCGCTGATGTGACGCGTCCGATCGAGGAACGTGAAGCCGGTGAGGCCCCCGGTTCGTTCGACCGTAGCGCCATGCAGGGACTTCCGGTCCATCTCACGGACTTCATCGGCCGGCAGGACGAGTTGGCGCGGGTTCGTTCGTTACTGGGAGAGGCCCGGCTGGTGACCCTGCTCGGCCCCGGCGGCACCGGCAAGACCCGTCTTTCCGTCGAGGTCGCGCGCTCCTGGGAAGAGGAAACCGGGAACTGGATTGCTTTCGTTCCCCTTGCGCCGGTGGCGCGGGCGGAGGGAGTGCCGGGAGCGACGCTTCACGCACTCGGAATCCAGGAGACGACGGCCGATCCGGTGGACGCGATTGCCGAAGAGGTCGGCGACAAACCCGGCCTTCTCCTCATGGACAACTTCGAGCATGTGGTTGGCGCTGCGGCCTTCGTGTCGCGTCTTTTGACGCGGGCGCCTGCGCTCCGCATCCTCATCACCAGTCGCGTTCTTCTACGCGTCGAGGGCGAGTTCGCCTGGTCGGTGCCGCCGCTCGAACTGCCGCCACAGGACGCTCCCGTGTGTGAGGCCTCCCTGAAAGAGGCTTCGGCGACACGGCTGTTTCTCGAGCGGGCGCGGGCGGCCGCCACTTCGGACCTGAATCTGGACGAGGAGGGTCTCACTGCGGTTCGCGAAATCTGCACGCGATTGGACGGTCTGCCTCTTGCCATCGAGTTGGCGGCGGCGCGAAGTGCAACTTTTTCTCCGCAGTCATTGCTCAAACGGCTGGAACGACGGCTGGATCTCAAGTCGGGAAGCCGGGACCGGCCGGAACGTCATCGAACTCTCCGCGAAGCCATCGGGTGGAGCTATGAGCTTCTCGACCCGGAGGAAAAGGCGTTCTTCCGCAGGCTGGCGGCCTTCCGCGGCTCCTTTCCGATCGCTGCGGCCGAGTCGATGGGGCTGACTCCGTCCGAACTCGACGTCGACCCTCTGGACGGCCTGGAAGTTCTCGTCGGTCAGAGCCTGTTACGTCGCGAACGAAACGTCGGCGGAGAGACCTGCTTCGTCATGCTCGAGACTTTGCGCGAATTCGGGCGGGAGCGACTGAAGGAAGAGGGCGAGCTGGATGCCGTCCTGGACGCTCGCGCCGCCTACGTTGAAGGCGTTTGTCGCGGGGCGGCCGACGAGTTGACCGGCTCCAACCAGGTTCGCTGGTTTGATCGTCTGCAGACGCAGCATGACACGGTCCGTGCCGTTCTCGATCGGATGATCGAGCGGGACGAGGGACCGCAGGCACTGTCTTTGATCTCGACACTTTGGCGCTTTTGGCTGGCTCGCGGCTATGTTCTGGGCGGCGCCGAAAGGGGAAAGCGCGTGCTGCAACTCCCCAGCGCGGCCACGCCGAGTGCGCACCGGGCGGAAGCGCTCAACGGGATCGGCACGCTCATCCACAACGCCGGTGACAATGAAGGGGCCCGGGAACTGCTCGAGGAGTCGCTGGAGATTTGGCGGGATCTCGGGACTCCTTCGCAGGTCGCGGACACGCTGAGCAACCTCGGTTGGGTTGCAGCGATGGTCAACGACTTCGAACACTCGCGTGAGTTGTCTTTGGAAGCGCTTTCCATTCAGGAAGAGCAGCGTTCGGATCGCGGAATCGCGGTGGCCCGAAACAACCTCGGTTGGGTGGCCTACTACCGGGGTCAGGCGAGTGAAGCGCAGGAGCATCACGAAGCCAGCCTGGCGTTGCGTCGCAAGATCGGCGACCGTCGCGGGACGATTTTTGCGCACTGCTGCCTGGGACTCGCCGCGCAGATCGCGCAGCGGCTGGACGACGCCGATCGCCACGTCGATGAAGCCGAAGGCGACAACGAAGAGGTCGGAGACCGGCTGCTTCAGAGCCTGGTCCAACTCGTGCGCGGCCGCGTGGCTCTCGACCGAGGCGACTTTGCCAAGGCCCGGGTTCAGCTCGAAGAATCTCTACGCAACTGGGAAGCCGTCGGCGTGCGTTCGGGAATCGCCTGGGCGCAGGACTACTACGCCGAGGTGCTCATCCGAACCGGTCGTCTGGACGAAGCGGAACCTGTCGTCGCCGAAGCGCTGGGACACTGGCAAAAACTCGGGGCGCGATCTTTCTACGCGCGTTCCGTCCGGCTGCGTTGGCTCATCGAGATGTTGCGCGGACCCGCCGACGACCTGACTCGACTGGGAGGGTTGCAGAAGACGTTGGCCGAGCTCGTCGACACGTTCGAGCACGTCGGTGACCACATCTCTCTGGCGCAGGCCGAGGAGATGTTCGCCGTCTTCTTCCACGAGTTGGAGCCTGCGGAGTCGGCCCGGCGAATCGGACGCGCGGAGTCGGTGCGCGCCCGAAACGGAATTCCGCTGCCGCTCAGCCGACAGTCACAGATGCAGGAAGTGGAAGCTGCTCTACGGGCTCGTCTGGGCGAAGAAGCCTACGCGGAGTTGGTTCGGAACCAGAACGACGCGCCGTAGAAGTAGGCGTGTGATCCCAGCTCGCTGGAAACGGCTTTGCGAACGGCCTCCAGATGGTCGCGAACGAGATAGTGGGCGGCGAGCGTCACCTCGAAGCGCGGCGCGGACGCGAGCAGAGTGTGCAGCAGGTACTGCTCCGTGTAGAACCGTTCGAAGTAGTTGTCCGGGTAGTCGTAGGGCAGAAAGATGTCGTGGACGTGAACGAGTACGTTCTCGGGCAGTAGCGGCAGCACCTCACAGAAGAGGTAGGGGAGATCCCCGCCGCTTCGGCAGACGTGGCTCGAGTCGATGAAAAGAAGGTCCCCCGGCGCTACGTCCTGGGCTCCGAAGCCCGAGTCCTCGACCCGCTCGTACTGCACCTTGTCCGCGGCATCCTCGATGCGCCGGCGCGGCTCCGGATCGATGACCTGAATCTTCGTATCGAGACCGAGGTGGCGGACGGTCTTGCGCGCGACCAGGGTGCTGTACCCGGATCCCACCTCGACCAGCTTCGCCGGCCGGTGACGCGCGATCATGGCCGCGTAGAACTCGGCGTCCGGAGACGGAAAGAAACCGTTGTGGACGAGTCGGGTCCGGTCGAACTCCAGATCGGAGAGCCCGGTGTTGATTTCCTCGTCCGCCCGAATCTCGGCGAAGAGAGCCGGGAAGGGATCCTGGGAGAGCTCGTCGAGAATGCCGAGCTGGCGTTTCACGCCCAGATCGAATCCCTGGTGTCCCATTTTCCGTTTCGGGACGTAGTTCTCATGGGACTCGAACCCCGGCGGAAGCAGGTTGTCTTTGACGTAGCCGAGGAGGCGACGGTCGCTGGGGCTGATGCCGTGGGTCAGCTTCTCTCGAAACGATTTCATGGGCGGGAGGCTATCAGAGGATCTTTCTACCTCACAGGCACGATTCCTGCAATTATCGGAGGGGCCGGGACGCGCTTTCGCCGGCTCCCATCGGCCGGAAACAGAACGAAACCCCTGGGGACCCGCAAAAGATCGGACTTTCTGACTTCTCGATGCCCAAAGCGCGAAGGAAACAGGACCCAACCCACACTCTGCGGGTGTCCGCGTCGGGACAGGCACTGTCCCGGAAGGGACGGATCCGTGTCCCAGCGGAAGGTCGTCGGCGTCCTGGGGCCGGGACCGTGGACAGGACTGGGACCGAGGCTGGGACTGGTGCCGGGACTGGTGCTGTGACTGGCGCCGGAAATCTAGCGTGCCTCATGGTCCTGTGCCTGATGCTCGCCGGTCCGTTCTTCTTCGCCGCCGAGGTGGCGGCGCAACAATCTCTGCCGGACGCACCTTGGGCAAGCCGGGCCGAGGAGAGCAAGGCCCGATGGGGTGACGCACAGAGTTCGGGCACCGTAGAGTTGGAGTCGGTTCTTAGCTGGGGGCGGTTACTCGATGCCGTTCAAGCGGTTGCTGTCGAGGTCGATGAGTCGAGGCGCGGCGCTGACGGTGGTCAACGGACGTTGGACCGGACTGAGGCCGGAACCGATCCGGACACGCCACCCCGCGGCTGGATCCCCTTTCAGGGAACCTTCGGCCGGGACGAAGCGGCCCACTTGCTGCGTCGAACCCTCATCGGTCCGCGGCTCGAAGAGATCGAACTCGCGGCCGAGCGTGGGCTCTCTGCGACCGTTCAGGACATGATGGTGCCTCGCCGGGTCAGCCCGCCGGGAGAGTGGGTCCACGAGCCGGTCGTGCCGTTCCACGAGCTGAGTGATTCCGAGAGGCTGGCTGCGATCCGCCTCTATCTCGAGCGTCAGACGCAGCTCCGGCTTTGGTGGGTCGACCAGATCGTCGAAAGTGAGCCGGACCTCCTGGAGATGATGACGCTGTTCTGGCACGACCACTTCGCCACCGGGATGGAGTCGGTTTTCATTCCCCAGTCGATGTACCGGCAGCATGAACTGATCCGGAAGCACGCTTTCGGCAACTTCCGTTCGCTGCTTCACGAGATGGCGATCGATCCGGCCATGCTGATGTGGCTGGACGGCCGTCGAAACACCGTGGTCGAGCCGAACGAGAACTTTTCGCGGGAGCTGCTCGAACTCTTCACGATGGGAGAGGGGGCCGGCTACACGCAGCAGGACGTCGCCGAGGGAGCCCGTGCCTGCACTGGTTGGGCGACCGACGGTCTTCGCGCCGCCTTCTTTCGCCGAAGCCATGACGACGGGCTGAAGACCATTCTCGGTCAAACCGGTCCATGGGACATTCACGACTTCATCGACATCATCCTGGAGCAGCCCCAAACGGCGGAGCATATCGCCGGCAAGCTCTACCGGTGGTTCGTCCACCGGGAGCCCGCGCCGGATGACGTTCGGGAACTGGCGGAGGTCTTCCGGTCCAACGACTATGAGATTGCCCCGGTCCTCCAAGTGATTCTGTCCAGCGACCAGTTCTATGACGTCGATGTTCGGGGCGCACAGGTCAAGAGCGGCGTCGATATCTACGCCGGGTTGCTACGGACCTTTCACGTCAGCGGATACAGTTCGCAACTCAGTACCCACGCGCTGTTCGTCATTCGGCAGATGCAGGACTTCGACCAGCTTCTCTTCGATCCTCCGACCGTTGCCGGATGGCCCGGCCATCTGGACTGGATCAACACGCAGACTCTCCCTCTGCGCAAGATCTACGTCGACGCCCTGGTTCAGGGGAGCGCCAACGGCATGCCGCTGAGCATGGGGATCAACGTCATGGCCGAGACCCGGGGATTTCAGAATCCGAACGATCCCTACGTCGTCGTCGATGATCTGGCCCTTCTTTCTTTCGGGCAGCCGCCGACGCCGCTCGTTCGGCAACGAATGCTCGAAACGCTCCTGCAGGGTGCGGAACCGTATGACTGGTCGATCGACCTTCCCGATTCCCGTGAGCGCCTCGTCGAACTCTATCGCTACACCGTCCGGCTGCCGGACTTCCAGCTGAAGTGAGGGTGATGCGATGAAGCGGCGACAGTTTCTCTACGGCTTGGGTGGCCTCTCGATGGCGGGAGGCGTCGGGACGCTCTGGTGGCCCACTACCGCGCGCGCGTTACGAGGCGAAGGCCCCGAACGCGGTCCCGTTCTTGTCGTCGTCGTCCTTCAGGGCGGAAACGACGGGCTCAACACGGTCATCCCGTTCGAAGACTCGCTCTACTACGCGCGGCGGCCCAATCTCGCCCTCTCGCGGGCCGACGTTCTACCTTTGGAGCGCGGAATTGCACTCCATCCGTCCATGGAGGCGCTGCTTCCGTCCTGGGACGACGGCCACCTTGCCGTGCTTCAGGGAGTCGGCTACCCGGACATGAACCTGTCCCACTTCCGCGGAAGCGACATCGTCTTCAGCGGCTCTGACGCGCAGTCGTCGCTGGGAACGGGCTGGCTCGCACGTTGGCTCGAGACGCGCTATCCGGACTTCCCGGGGATCCGTCCCGACCGGCCGATGGCCGTGCAGCAAGGGTTCTCGGCTACGCTCCCGCTGCAGGGCGACCGTGGACTGACCGGCCTGGTTGTCGACAATCCGAAGTCGTTTCAGGAACTGGTCGGCCGCACCTTCACCGGCGAGTTCGATGACTCTCTCGGAAACGATCGGGGAGACGAGCTCCTTCGACAGATCCGTGAGATCGACGCCGCATCTTTCGAGTACGCCGCGGCCGTGCAGAACGCGGCCGAAACCGGTCGTAACGCCGTGGATTACCCGCGGGGAAGCTTCGGTGATCAGATGGCCACCGTCGCGCGGCTGATCGACGGAGACTTGGGTACACCGGTCTACCTGGCCTCGCTCGGGGGATTCGACACCCACGCCGCCCAGTTGAATGCGCACGGCGACAACCTCCGCGTCCTTTCGACCGGTTTGGCCGCGTTCCTTGCCGACCTGGAAGAGTTGGGACGCGGGGAAGACGTCATCGTCCTCACGGTTTCCGAGTTCGGTCGCCGGGTGGCCGAGAACGCCAGCGGCGGAACCGATCACGGAACCGCAGCGCCCTGGCTCCTGATGGGGACCTCGGTGCTCGGAGGTCTCTACGGATCCCACCCGGATCTGGAGAACCTCGATGCGGCCGGCAACCTGACGGCCGATCTCGATTTCCGATCGGTTTATGCCACGCTTCTGGCGACCTGGTTCGGGACAGGAAGTGGAGATGTGGCGGCGGTGCTGCAAGGCACGTTCGGAGGGCTGCCGATCGTGTTGCCGCATCCGTCGACGCAGGGCGACCCTGGGGATCCGGATGACCCGGATGATCCAGGAGATCCGGACGATCCGGGTGATCCCGGAGATCCAGATGATCCCGGCGACCCAGGGGATCCAGACGACCCGGGCGATCCGGGTGATCCAGATGACCCGGGAGATCCCGGCGATCCAGATGATCCAGGAGACCCAGGCGATCCGGGAGACCCGGGAGATCCAGGTGATCCAGGTGATCCAGGTGATCCGGGAGACCCGGGAGATCCAGACGACCCAGGCAATCCCGGGGACCCAGGGGATCCGGACGATGGTCCCACCGACCCGCCCATTCTTCTGGCGACCTCCCTTCACGGGGCCTTCCCCAATCCGGGCGGAGTGGCTCGCACCATCTCGTTCGAGGTCGCGACCGAGACCTTTGTTCGCATGCGGCTTTACGACACCATGGGCCGACGTCGGGCCTCCATCTATGAGGGTTGGGTTTCACCGGGCCGACACGACATGCCCTGGAGTGCGCGACGACTTTCGAGCGGAGTCTACTTCCTGCGGATGGAGACGTCCGGGCGCTCGTTCCAGCGGAAAATCGTCCTCCGCTGAGTCACTCTCCGCCTCGCGGTGAACGGGAGTCCCTGGCTCGATCACCGCAGACTTCTGGGTTACGACCCGCGGGTCACTCCTCCGCGTCAACCAACGCGTATTCGAGGCCGCGACGTCCCTCGGCGAGAAGTGCCGGGTCATCGATGTCTACGGCGTAGACCCACAGAGCCGCCGAGAAAACGATCGCGGCCATCCGGGCAAGACGAAGGGTGTCGTCGTCGCACGGCCCGTAGCCTGCAAAGAACGCCGTGCGTGCCTCCGGGGGCAGGAAGCAGTAGACGACGCGTAGATCGATCGCCGGATCACCGTGGTGCAGATCTCCCCAGTCGATGACGCCGGTCAGGTTGCGGTCCTCGCCGTAGAGAAGGTGACGTGAGTACAAGTCTCCGTGGACGAGGGCGTCCTGGCGATGCGGACGTGATTCATTGACCTCCGCTGCCCTTTGCATCGTTTCGTCGGCGCGATCCCACAGGCCTTGACGCTCCAGTTGGTCGAGCCTCTCTTTCAGCTTTTCCAAACGGGGTTTCAGATCGAGCCGCGCCATCTCATCGGGCGGCAGTCCCAGATCGATCAGGTCGGCGAGGGGCTGTCCATGAAGTGCGCGCAGAAAAGCCCCGAGAGGGCGCGCCGACCGGAGGCGCTCGTCCTTCGTGAGGTCAATCTCGCTCGCGGCGCGGCCGGGCAGGTGCCGGTAGCCGGCGAAGGGCCAGGGAAACGTCTCGGTGGGCTCGCCGACGAACTCAGGATTGGGAACCGCACAGGGAAGCCGCGATGCAATGCGGGGAAGGACACGGCACTCCGTTTGCAGCAACGGTACCGCCACCGACCGGCGCGGAAAGCGAAAGACCCAGGTCCCATCGACGAGAAATGCCGTGTTGTCCCAACCTTCACCCAGAAACTGCACGTCGCAGCCCTGGAAACGGGGAAAGGCTGCGGTCAGAAGTTCGCGAGCCTCGCCGAGGTCGACGGTCCGCTCCGGGGTCCAGGGCGCGTTCATCGGCGGCGCCGGATCATCGCGTGGTAGGACTGAAAGTCGAATCGTTCATAGAACGGGCGAAGGTGCGGATCACACGTGAGATCGACCATGTAGAGCTCTCCGATTTCATCCAGCGCACGCCGAACCAGCTGGGATCCGATGCCATGTCCCCGTGCGTCCGGTCGGACTTCCAAGAGCGGAATGCTGGCGGCCAGGACTCCGTCCGTCAGTACCGTGATGAATCCGAGAACGTCTCCCGATTCCCGGTCCCGGGCGACAATGAAAAAGGACGAGCCCTCGAGAATGCGTAGGCGATCTTCCGCATCCGGCGGATTCGGCCACCCTTCGAAGAATGGCTCCATGTCTGTGGCCCTGATGTCGGTGGGTGAACGAAAGAGAATTACTTCCAAGGGGCGTCTTCCATCTGGACCGGCTGGGGGGTGGCGGGTAGGAGTGTCCTAACGTGCGACACTAGCGTTTCCTTGATTACGGTCTAGGTCACCTGAATCTTCCAGCCCGAACTCCCTCGCCCCGGGCCGGCTCTGCCCGTGTGGACACACTCGATCAGCTCGACCGTGCCTCCGGGTACGAGTTGCTGCTCGATCGACGGCGCTGCGACCACACTGCGCTTTCCGATTCGCCCCAGGGACTGCACGGCCGACAACGGAATGGTGTCGTCCTGCAACCAGCAGGCGACGACGTACTCGCAAAGGATCTCGTCCGGGCAGCCCGGCAGAAAGTTTGCGCTCTTGAAGGTGATGGCGTTGTCGTCGCGGGGCTCGATCTCCAGGGTCACCGGACCGTACTTCTCCTCACCGCCGCCTTCCTCCCGGAAGAGCCCGACCAACGGTTGGGTCCAGTCGCGGGCCTGCTGAAGCAGCCGGTCCCGTTCGAAGGACCGGGTGGCGATGCGAAGCGGTCCCATTCGAAGAATGACACCCGTTTGGTCCGAATGGTCCGAGTCGCCACGAATGCCCCGCCGGTGAACGTCACCGAGTAGTTGTGCCAGCTTGGCCGGCATGAGCTGGTGGCGGATCGCCGGAAGGTCGGCCAGGTGCCGGCCGTCGCGAAGGAAGGAAGATGTCGGAATCTCACGTGGCAACACGATGAGAGGACGCATGGGAAGAAACGGATTGAGCTTTCGCGGACGAAGCAGATGGGTCAGCACCCACTGAACGAGCGCGAGGTCGGGGCTTCCGAGTTCCCAGTCGCCTGCGCGCAACGACACGGTCGGCAGTGCGCTTTCCGAAACTCCGCCATCGGAGTCACCGTTGCCGGCATCATCGTTACCGGTGGCGATCGTAACCGGCGCGTCGTCGACTTCGCAGTGAAGGGAACACTCCTGGAACCGATCGACGCTCCCTCGCAGCGGCCGAAACTTGTCGGACACACGTCCGATCAATTCGTCGATCTCGGCCTTGAGCGCAGGTGCGGATTCATACGCGAAGAATCTTGGTCCGCCCTCCAGAGACAGAACGCAACCGGGCGGCCCCTCCGGCATGCCGGTGAATCCAATCGCATGGAGTTCACCCAATGAGACGTGAAGGCTCTGCGGCATGAGCGCGATCTCGACCGCTCGGAGATCGGGGAAGGTTCGCTCGTTGGGGAGTGGCGGCGCTTGGCGGACCTCGTCGGCCGTCACGAGGCCGCGGCAAAGCAGCCGCCCCACGACGTAACCCAGAGCCGACTCGTTGCTGCTGCCGGGAGGCATGTTCTCGGCATCGACCGGCGGGAGCGAGCCGTCGTCTTCCCGGACCCGGAGTTCGACGGCGTTCGGGTCCACGACGACGGCAGCAAGGCTGAGCCGGCCCCACTTCTGTTCGATTCGGGTGACGACCTCTCCCCGGGATCCGAGGATGCGACTGAGGTGGCCGTCGATTTCGGCGACGACGTCTGCCGGGTCCAGCAGACCCATGCTCAGCTGCGTGTTTCCGATCCGAAGTGGCGTCACCGATTCTTCCCGTCTGGGGCGACCTGCCCCGATCCCTCGATCTTGAATCCTCTTTGACCTTCGGTCAAACTTCCCTGTCCGCTTCCGCGGACGCCACAGACACGCGACCTGCGAAGGAGGACTTTGGGATGCGTCTGTTTCGAATCGTTCTGGCCGCCGGACTCTGCTTTTTCGTGGCCGGCATGGCTTCCGCCCAGGAGATGACGATGCCCGAGCTGGGTGCCCCCCAGCAGATGAAGGATCTTGCCTGGATGGACGGCAACTACAACGTCGAGGTCAAGGTCCGGATGGCCCCGGATCAGGATTGGATGATGAGCCAAGCCCAGGCGGAGGTCGAGCACATCCTGGACGGATGCGTCCAGAAGATGATGTTCAAGGGTTCCATGATGGGAATGCCTCTGCACGGAATGGCGACAGTCACCTACAACCGCTCCACCGGCGAGTATCAGCAGACCTGGGTCGACAACTTCATGGCCGCGCTCTCGGTCTACTCCGGAAAGATGAACAAAGCAGGTGAGATCGTTTGCGAAGGCGTCGACCAGTACGAGGGTCAGGACGTCCACATTCGCGCCACCACCTACGATATGGGTGACGGCAAGTGGAAGTGGAAGATGGAGCAGTCCATGGACGGCGGGAAGAGCTACTTCGAGTCCATGCACCTGGCGTACACGCCGGCATCGTAACCGGGGGAGCGATCTCCGTGACGGCCACACGACACTGCGACATCGACATCGAGACGAAATGACAAACGATGAAACGGGAGCGGCAGCGAGTGGTGATCCCCTCGTTGCCGCACTCGACGCAGGACGATTCGACGAGGCGCGGGCCTTGGCCTCCGCACGGATCGCAGCGAACGAGAACGACGCTCAGAGTTGGAAGATTCTCGCTGTTCTCGACGCACAGGCCGGCCGCTACGATGACGCCCTTGAAAACAACGAAGCGGCACTTCGGGCCGATCCCTCCGATGCCGGCGCCTGGCTCAATCACGGCAACCTGCTTCGCTTGCTCGGTCGCCTCGATGAATGTCGTGAATGTTACTCGCGCGTCCTCGAGAACGACCCCAACCACACGGGCGCCGCGTTTACTCTGGCTGCACTCGAAGAAGAAGCTGGCAACCACGCAGCCGCCGAGTCGGAGTACGCCCGCATTCTCGACTTGGATTCCGACCACGGTCCGGCGCGTTTCAACCTGGCCCGTCGACTGGCCGAGTCGGGACGAAGCGACGAGGCGCTCGATCACTATCAGTACCTGACCCAGTCCAAGCCGCTCTGGCCGGATCCGTGGCGCAATCGCGCCAACCTGCTTCGACGGCAGGGCCGCAACGCGGAAGCCGCAGATTGTTTCGAGGTCCTGTGCCGGATGGACCCGTCAGATGCGGTCTCTCAGCATCTACTGCAAGCGTCACGTGGCGTGACTCCCGAGGGCTCCAAGCCCGAATACGTGGAGCGAGTCTTCGACGAGTACGCGGAGAACTTCGATTCGTCGATGGAGACTCTGTTGGAGTACAACGGCGCCAAGGGACTTGCCGACGAGTTGCGAGCGGTGGAAATGTCGCCGACCGGTACCGCGCTGGACCTCGGCTGCGGCACCGGACTTCTGGTTGTGGAACTCGCCGAGTTCGATCTCGACTGGGTTGGGGTGGATCTCTCCAAAGAGATGGTTCGCCTGGCGCAGGAGAAGCGTCTCTATCAACGGCTGGAGGTTGCCGACGTGCATGCCTTCCTCGAGGAACAAGAGCAGAGTTTCGTTCTCTGCACCGCCGCCGACGTGCTGGTTTACATCGGAGAACTTGGGCCATTATTCGCCGCGGTTCGGGAGCGTCTACAGGCGGGCGGGCTGTTCGCGTTCTGCACCGAGCGGTGGGAGGGCCCGGCATCTGACGATGAGGTACCTGGAGGGCGGGTTTCCGAGCTGACTCCTCCTGACGGCCAAGGATTTCGTCTGGAACCTTCCGGACGCTTTTCCTACCGGGATGAGTACGTCAAACGCGTTCTCGACGACGCCCAGTTCGATACGCTTCGTTGGACTCGCGGACCCTTGCGACGCGAAGGCGGTACCGTTCTGCAGGGATCCTTCGTCGTAGCCCGTCGAAGGTAGGGAATACGGTCAGGGTGCGCGACTACCACTTGAAGCGTCGACGATTGGCCTCTCGGATCAGCTCCCGCTGAAGTCGCAGAGCCTCTTCCTGAGGCAGGTACGGCACCTCCAACCTTCCGCCTGTGGGACTGGCGGTGTCGATCCGCAGGGTGGCCATTCCCCACTTCCGGTCGAACGGTTTCTCGATCACTTCGGCTGCCTGGATTCGGTTGAGCTTCACGACCTGTGTCACGCGACGCAGCCAACCTCGACGAGCATAGATGGCGTCTTCCGACTGCGAGTAGGCGAGATGCTCCGCCACTCGCTTTGCGTAGAACCATCCGAAGGGAAGTAGGGTCATCGCAAGGGCGCCCCAGCGTCCCCAAAGAAGGACTCCGATCACGGTCGCGATCCAACTCCAGTAGATGGCGCGGCGACGCAATCGCGACGTCGTTCCGGGATGGACCGGTAGCCAGTCGCGACGATCCATCGGGGTCTCGGGTTGAACCTCCTCGAGGATCGGGGTCAGGTCGTCTTCTTTGAAGACGGGAACGAGCCAGGTTCGACCGGCGCCGCCTTCCGTACTTCCTCCGGCCGTTCCGGCACGCAGTCGCAGACGACGGAATCGGCGCAGGTGAACCGGCGACTGGACCTCGAGAATCTGAATCCTTCCTCGCGGAATCGTTCCCGTTCTTTGCGTGAAGAGACCGTAGCGGTTTCGCAACTCTGCGCCGGCGCTGCTCAGAGTGAATCCGTAGAACTCGACGATGGTCAGCACGATGGAGGCCAGGGTGATCACGAAGAGCAACGCGATCGCCGCCCCGCCGTAGGTGATTGCGGGAGGTCCCCCGAGCCCGGAAAGGAACTCGAAGACACTCCGGGCATCCTCGACATCGGTGATAAAGAGGTCGAACTCAAAGGCAAGTCCGAGGGCCAGTCCGAAGATGGCGAGACCGCGGAGTGAAAAGAGTCCAAGGAGCAGCAGGTCCGCAAGCGGAACTTTGTGCACGACCTTGGTCCGGCCGTCGTCCATCGCTCCCGACGCGTCGAACTGGGAACCCGCGGAAACCAGGTCAGGAGCCAGCCGACCGCCGGACGGGCCCGGGTCGGACACGCCGCGGCCGGACACGCCGCGGTCAGACACGCCGCGGTCAGACACGCCGCGGTCAGACACGCCGCGGTCGGACATGCCGCGGTCGGACATGCCGCGCTCGGACACGCTGCGGTCGGACATGCCACGGTTGAGCCCTCCGCGGTCATGATCGGCCGCCTCGGCGTTGGGCGGAAGTGCATCCGTAGAGAGAGCCCCCGGCACCGCCGGCACAGAGGACCGCGCTGCGAGAACCTTGCGTCGTATCTCTTCGACCTGCTCCGGACGAATCCACGCAAAGACGGCCTCCGGCTCCGTTCCGCTGGCGGTTTCCAAACTCAGCTTCGAGAGTCCGGACACGCGATCGATGAGGTCCCGAGTGAGATCGAGGTTTTGAATCTTGCTGTAGGGCACATTGCGTTCGGTCCGGCGAAAGATGCCCTGGCGCACGACGATCTCGTCCCGGTCCAGGCGGTATCGGAAATGCAGGTAGTGCAGAAATCCTGCGATCGTCCCGATGGCTGCACTCAGGATAAAGAAGACGATCCAGGAACTCTGTGGACGGATGAAGAAGATCGCGATGATGGGGAGAGCAAAGCTCAGCAGTCGACGGACGAAGAGAAGAAACGGAGTCAGAGGATGAAGGCGAAGCCATTCCTTCTCGGCGTCTCCGTCACTTGCCCCGCCTCCTTCGACCGTTGCGACCCCGCCGCCCGTTCCGTGCCCGCCGTCCGTTCCGTCTCTCTGACGCGTTTCGTTTCCTTCGATCTCGTCCTTCTCGTCGATCGCATTCTTCCCTTCGGCCGCACTCAGAGGCGTCCCTGCCGCTTCCGACACCGAAGGTGGTGGACTCGGTTCCACGGGCTCAGATGGTCTCGACATCCTGGGCTCCCAAAAGCTCGTCCCGCAGCTTGTAGGCGACGTCCTCCCGTAAGCCCGAAAGGCGAACGGACGCGCTGGTTGTTCCGGCCGTGTGGACGATGAGGTGCGAGATCCCAAACTGACGTTCGATCGGTCCCTGTCCGACGTCGGTGTGCTGAATGCGATTGCGCGGGACGTCCAGCACTTCACGCCAAAGGACGCCGCGGCGTATCTGCAGCCTGGACTCGTCGACCCGATACAGATAGCGCCGGTAACTCAGAATGGGCCAGACGATGGCATGAGTGAGCGAGAGTACGGTGATGAAGAGCCACACTGCCGGAGCGCCCATACGAATCCAGGGTTCGCTTCCGGAGACGATCAGGGGGATCGCGACGCCCGCCAGAATGCCGGAGAGAATCAACGTCCGGAACACTCCACCCAGTTGCTGAACTTGTGTCCAAGCTTTCTCGATACGGTAGAAATGGCCGTCGGGTTCGAAGTCGACGCCGCGGTCCGCGGGGATCTCGCCGATGGCAGGTGGCTGGGATTCAAAGGTCGAAGTGGGAAGAGGGGGCGTTTCGGTCAAAGCGAGCAGAAGTCCTTTCCTGCAGTGACCGCCTCCAAACTGCACCCGCATGCGGTCATTCTCGATATCGGCGCGGCCCAGCCCGCGTTCACGGAGCCGGAGACCTCAATCTTACCTGTTGGGATCGTCGATCATGCGTACGATCCGGAACATAGTCTATCCTGGAAGCGTTACCAGGGGATGTAGATCCGATCGCGCGACGGAGATCTCTCCCGCCGACACGATACGACCCTGCGAATACTGTGTTTCTTCTGGAGGATGGATGAAAGTCTTACGCACCCTGGCACTGGCGGCGGTCATTGCTGTCGGGGCCTGCTCCGACGACAAAAAGGCTACAGAGCCGGGTCTTCCCACGGGGCAGGTTCCGGATTTCGCGGCTGAGGACGTCAATTCGACTTCGGCCCGTTTCGGCGAGACCATTTCGCCGCGGGACTACGAGAAGTCGGTCTCGGCCTGGTATTTCGGGCACGCCACCTGAAGCTACTGTCGTGCCCAGTTTGGGCACTTGGACGCGATGCAGCAGGAGCTCGACGCACTGGACCTGGATCTCAACGTTCAGATTCTGGGCGTGAATCAGGTGGGGCACAGCAGCCTCAACGACACCGTTTGTGACGGCCGGGACTTACCCTGGCTTCAGGAAGTCAGCGAGTCTCTCATTTGGAGTCCCTGGGAGATCACCTACCGCGACGTGGTCATCGTCGGCCCCGACAACGAGCGGATCGCCGCCTACAACCTGACGAACAACAACCTGGGTGACTCGGCAAAGTACGATCAGCTGAAGAACATGCTCATCGACGCCGCTGACTCCCCGTAGGCAATGAAGAAGGGAGTAGGCGCGAAGCCCACTCCCTTCTCTTGTGCCCGCTTCGGGCGCCGCCCGCGTCAAGCGGTGCGCCGTCTGCGATTCTTCTACTGCAGGCGGACGATCTTGATCGAAGACTCGGCCGACGCGTCCTTGTAGGAAGCGAAGAAGACGCCGCCCGGAACCTCGAGGCCCGCGTCGTCACGACCATCCCATTCGATCCGGTGATCCCCGGCTTCCAACTGACCGTCGACCAACGTCCGGACCTGGCGTCCCGATGCATCGACGATCACCAGAGACACGTTCTCCTGTGCGGCCTGATCCGACAGACGGAAGCGAAGCTCCGTCGACGGCGAGAACGGATTCGGCGAAGCGTCGATGAGGATCCGGTTCGACAGGCTCGGCAAGTCCACGTCGGCCGGGTCCAGAGTCTGGAGGATCCAGTCCATCGTGTTGCCGATCAGCGTTGTCTTGTTGCTCGGATTCGGACCGTCCGGGAAGTTGTCCATCATGACCGTGTTGAGGACGGTCCGCGAACCGTTGCCCGTGATGAAGCGACAGGCGATCGTCTCTCCACCCTCATTGGTCAGGATCGACTCTGCGCCTCCGAGCTCCAGGTGGTCCGCCCGGTTGGCGTTCGGAGCCGGCCAGTCCAGAGTCGGGAAGGCCATGCCGTCGGTGATCGGGTCACCCGAGACGCCATCTGCCTGCTCCGCACCGCCGTTGGTCGTCCATCCGGTGAGGCCCAGGTAGTTGGTCGTGAAGTCATTCCCCGGGCTCTGGACGTTCAGCATGTCCATGCTTGCGAGGAAGAGGCCACCACCGTTGTCCAGGTACGTCTGCAGCTCGAAAGCCTCAGACGCGCTGATGGGCGAGTTCAGGTAGGCCGTTTGCCAAACGACCGCGTCATAGCCGGCCATGGCGGAGGCGTTCGGTCCCGTTCCCGCGTTACCCAGCGAGTTGAGGTCGTAGAGGTAACCGTTGGCATCGAGGGCGTCGGCGATCGTCCCCTCGTAGCTTCCGACACCGTCGTCGTCGACGAAAAGGATCGCCGGAGAGCCGTTGAAGACCTTCGGTGTAATCGTCTGCATCTGCCCCGTTTCCTGAGAGACGGAGGTCAACGTTCCTTCGCCGATCCGGACATCGGAGTCCGTCTGGACGCGGATCGTAAGGGCCTTCTTCTCGTTGGCGGCGAGTGCGACGGAGGTTGCGGTGTACCACGTCGGGTCACCCTCGATCTGGAACTCGGCCGGCCAGCCGAAGCCGTTGTCCATGGACAGGTCGACGACGTCCGGCTGCTCACCCAGGTTCTGGACGAAGCCGTCGAAGAGGACCGTCTCGTTTCCTTCCGGAGCGGAGCCGACCTTCGAAGCCAAGCCGGTTGCGAAGTAGTAGTCGACCGTCGTGAAGTCGGTCGCCTGGTAGACCTGACCGTTGTTGACCTGCGCTTCGACGATGGCATACGCCTCGAGATGGGCAGCATCAAATCCACTGATGTCGATCGACTCCTCGACGGTGACGACACCGCCACCGAAAGTGAGCGTGATCGGCGTCGAGCGAACCATGCGGGTCACTTCTTCCCAGGTATCCACGCCACCGAAGCCGCAGCACCAGAAGATATCGTTTTCTGCCAGGAACAGCGTGGCCTGAAGCGGCGGGAGGTTGACGTCGTCGACCAACTCGATGTCGGCCGTGACGGTCGCCGTCGAACCGTCGATGGTCAGGCCGCCCTGAATATCGATCGGGGAGACGTACCCGACATCGCTGAGTCCGGAAAGGATTGCCGGCTCGTAGGTCGCAATGGCTCCTGCACAGGAACCGGCGCCGACGAACTCGTTTACGCCGTCAATGTTGACCTGCGGGATACCCCCGACGCCGAAGCGGCTGGCGCGAGCCACCGTTTCAGAGGTCTGGAACACATCGTTTCCGACGTGAACTTCGAGATGGATGAAAAGCGGGCCGTAGGTGTTGTCCAGATCAATCAACGCGCACCGCGCGTTGGGGCAGAACGTTCACCAGGTGGCGCCGAATTCTTCGCCCCAAACTCGTTTCAGGACACCGGCGTCTGCGGTCGCGACCATGGTGGAAAGCATGGCCCCAGCGGCCACGGCAGAGAAGAAGCGGTTCATTGAACTCCCCCTGAGGGTTGGTGAAGTTTGTACGATGGCTCTTGCTCCGTCGGGGTTCCTCCCTGGGCACGAGCCGCCAGCCCCCAACACAAAGCCCTACTATTCTACCGGTCGGATGTACTGGTTAGAAAGTAGCCAGATAACGGAATGCACGGTTAGTGTGGTGAGTGCCGCCCTTTCCCGCACCCGCTCTGGTGACCGACCGCACCCGCGGAAGCGGTTGTGCCCGTCTAGACACGCTGCAGCACCCGCTGAATCCATGGCTGTCGAAGGATGCGGCCGGATGGGCCGCGGACCTCGATCTCGGCGCCCTCTCCGACCAGTCTCCGAAGTTCCGTCGTGAGGACGCGGTAGTGGTCATACGCCGCACGGCTCCAGCGTCGTCCGACGTCGTGGGTCGTTGTGACCACTTCCCAGTCTTCGTCATCGCCGGATCTCCATCGAACCTGCGATCCGGAGAGAAACCGGAGCCACGCTGCTCGTCTGTGCACACGTGAAGTCTGGGCCAGGAACTCGCGTAGGGCAGAAGCGACTTCCGTTGCAGTCGCCGTTTCTTTGAGGGGCGTCGTTGCACCTTTCGTTTCGGGAATCGTCAGCCTGAACGCCGGGTTGTCTGCTTTGGCGCCGACGGTTTCCTGGTCGTCCGAATTGTCGGCTTCGGTCGAAAGCTCCTTTGCGGAAGCAGAGCCTTTGAGATGGCGTGTTCCCGAAGCAAGAAGGGACCGAACCGTGACGTTCGTGTGCGATGAACCTTCGGCGTGGATCAAGCCCAACGCCTGCCCCAACAGTTCCTCGTCGACGCCGGTATCTTCCAATCCGAGTTCCCGAGCCAGAAGCTTCACCTCACGACGGTCGGTTGCCGACGGCGGCATCGCCGTTGCGTCTCGAAGAGCTGCCGGAGCTTCCGAACTCGTTCCGTTCATTTGCTGCGCCAGATACTGCAGCATTCGAAGACTCTGAGTTTGGGGCAGAGGGCCGACCGGAAAGTTCGTTCCGTGCCGTCCTGCCGTGCGGAGTTCCCGGTCGAAGAAGAAGACCTTCTGACCGTGGTCCCGGAGCGCGGTGTTGTATGGCGGCGAGAGCGTTCGGATCTGTTTGGACTCGAGGAGGGCTGCGTCGATGGCGTTCGGAGTGACGCTGACCTCGACATCGTGGATCTGCGCCAGCAGCTCGCGAACCTTCTGCGGGGCGCTCCGCTTCTGGAAGTAGCTGTTCACCCTCTTCTTCAGTGATGTGGCCTTTCCGACGTAGAGGACCGATCGGTCGCGAGCGAGAAAACGGTACACACCGGGAGAGGTCGGCAGACTGAGGCGCGACTCCCGGGGAAGGGGGTAGGACCATTTGCCCTGACGAGGTGGAACAGGTTCCCTAAGAAGCGAAGTCAGCTCCTCGAAGGATCCGACCCCACGTCGCCGGGAAAGCTCTTCGACCAGGTGTGACCAAACCAGGAGAGTGGCCCGGACATGATCCCCGGCACGTTTCGACTCCGGCAGGGTGAGGCCGCAGTATCCCGCCAAGGCGCGCAGACTGGCGCGCGGCAAGTCGGGGTAGAGTCGGCGTGCGATCTCGTGGGCGCAGACGAGATGAAACGGGAAGCTCGATTGCGGCTCGACGCGCAGTTGGAGTTTGCGCAGGAAGGGGTACTCGAACCTCGCGAAGTGGACGACGCTCACGCTCGAGCCGAACGGAGCTCGGTCAGCCCCTGCCGAGTCTGCGACGAGTTCCTCCCAGGCCGTTTCCGGGGTTACAGCCGACGTCATTGCCGCGTCGGTGATTCCTGTCAGTTGTGTGATGCGCGGGGTGAGCGGCGCCGTCTCCGGAAGCTGTACGAGGTGTGATCGAATTCTTGGCGCTGGGGCAGGATGTGGCTGGCGAATCTCCGCGGCGTTCGCCAATGCCCAGCCCAGCTCGAGAAGATGACCGTTGGCCGCTCCCCCCGTCGTCTGGCAGTCGAGGGCCAGAATCCGCATTCGATCAAGCGGCGTGGAAATGGGGTTCTCCTCGGTCCGGATTCAACGGCAGTCACTCAAGCTCAGGAGGAGTAGTATGCCAAACAAAAGTACGGCAATCAAGCATGGCCCTCTCGTCTGGTAACGTTGTCCCATGAACTCTTCCATACGCGCTTTCCTCATGGGATTCCTGGTTCGCCCCGGACGAATCCAACTTCGGCGGCGACAGCTCCGGGCCTCGCTCGCCATGTTGCTCGTCGGCTTCAGTGCGGCTACGACCGAGGCCACCGTGTGGGAGGTGCCCTCCTTCGGCATCGAAACCATCCAGGATGCGCTGGACTTCGCGGCAAACGGCGACGAAATCCGGATCGCTCCCGGAACCTACTCCGGGCCGCGAAACCGGGATCTCGATCTCCGCGGGCTTGCGGTCCGGTTGGTTGGGACGGGAGGCGCCGCCGTCACCGTCCTTGATTGCGAAGGAGCGGAGGACGCGCCCTACCGAGCGTTGATCTTCGACGACGGGGAAGGTCCCGGAACCGAGGTCGTCGGCTTGACCCTGGCCAATGGCTTTGCCGGTGGCGAAAGTCAGAGCAGCCGTGGCGGCGCGATCTTCTGCGCCCCTGGAACGGCACCGACCATTCGGGGTTGCGTGATCCGGAATTCGTTCGCGTGGAGAGGCGGCGGTGTTTTTGTCAGCGCCGGATCCAGTCCGAAGTTCTTCACCTGCCGTTTCGAAGGAAACATCACCGTTCTCAACGGTGGCGGTTTGTCTTCCATCGGCGGACAGCCGGAGATCGTCGACTGTGAGTTCGTCGGGAATCTGAGTGAGAAGAACGGCGGTGCCGTCGGCTTTCAAACGTTGGATGGGGTGTCCCTGATTCGGTGTCGCTTCGAGTCGAACACCGCTGTCGAGGACGGGACGGTGTTTGCCGATCGTTCGACGATCTTTCTTCAGGAGCCGCTTCTTGTCTTCAACGAAGCACGGCGGGGAGGAGCGCTCTTTTCTCACGACGGATCCACGATCGATGTCGACGTTGCGAGCATCGTGGGCAACGTCGGTACCGCAAACGGCGGCGCGGCCTACGCACGTCTTGGTGCGGGGATCCGACTGCGCCGCACTTTGGTCTGGTCGAACTGCGGCCCGGAAGATGACAACGAGTTCGAACTGGAAGACTCTTCACGCCTCATTTTCGAGTGTTCTCGCTACGATCCGGCGCACGTCGTCGCTGGGGGCGGGACGGTGGAAGAACTCGGCGATCAGGTTTACGACGATCCGCTGCTGTGCGGTGAGGCTCGCTGCGGAAACGCCTTCGATCCCGAGGTCGAACTGACTCTGAACGCGGCATCGCCGTGTGCGGCGTCCAACAGCCCATGTGGTGAGCAGATCGGAACGTTCGGGGTGGCGTGCGGTGATCCGGTTCCGACGATCCGGACGAGCTGGGGCCGAATCAAAGATCAGTGGCGCAGGCCTTGAACGACGACTGGGTTGCGGCCAATCCAGAGCCCACAACCGAGCCATCGACTCTCTGAAACTTCTCTGTGGAAACGTTGACTCTCTGGAACCATGGACTCTCTGGGACCGTCGGCTCTTTCGATCCGCTGACTACGGTTCCTTTGCGACCTCACGCAATTTCTCGACCGCGGACTCGCGCACCTTTGATCCCGACGTCTCGATGCCCTGTACCTGTGTCCCCGACCCTGAGGCCGTCCGTCCTGAACCGTCGTGCCCGACAGGCTCGGCCTCTTCGCCCCGCTTCTTCGCATCGGTGTAGGGAATAGCGCAACCGGCGACGTCGGTCGGGCCGACCTGACCGCAGCCGTTCGGCGAGTTTGAAGACAGGCAGGGCGAGTCCGGCTGCAAACTGAAGTTGCCCTGGGTGGCGTTGCAGAAACCCGGAGCGATCCGGAGGTTGGTCTCCTGAACGAAGCAGGCCTCCGGCACTTCGGAAGGCCAGAAGAAGTTGCAACGAAGCAGGCTCGTCGAGCCGTCTTCGCAACGGAGTGGGTCGACGTCCTCCGAGACCGGACCGGCGAACCACACGTTGTGATGAAGGGGGCCTGATGCACCGGTGTAGTGCACCTGCGAGGCCGGCCATCCGGGAGCGTAGTTGTCAGCAAAGACGTTCCTGCTCAGTTCCAGATGGGTCGACCGCGCTCGGACGGCCGCTCCGTCTGCGGCCAGGTTCAACCAGAAGACGCTGTTCTCGACGATGGCGGTCGGGCTGTTCACGATGTAGAGTCCGCCGCCCTCCCCTGCGGAGTTCCTCTCGAAACGGCTTTGTCGACACTGCAGTCCGCTGTCGCGACCGTAGACCGTTCCCAGAACTCCGGAGTTCTCCTGAAACTCGCAGTCGATGATTTGTGGATTGGACTGCAGGGCGGCGATAGCGGCGCCCTCCCCGGCAACGTTGTTCACGAAGCGAACGTTCCGAATGAGCGGGTCGCAGTTGATGGCCGTGATGCCGCCTCCAACGTTGGCCAGGTTCCCTTCGATGATCAGGTTCTCGAGAGTGGCGTCGCTGGGGTTGCAAAGGATCGCACCGCCGAAGCGTCCGGCTCCGCGCAGTCGCTCGACCCGGGAATCCCCCGCGAGAGGGTGTTCGTCGAGTTGGGCGGCGGGATCGGGTTGCGGAGACTCGAGCGCGCTACCCAGTCCGTTGCGAAGGGTGAAGCCGCTGAGTTTGGCGCTCCGTCCTTCGAAGAAGTTGATCAGGACGATGGACCTGGCGAACTGACTTCCATCGATGACCGTGGCTTCCGGACCGTGTGTGGAACGTACCTCGATGTGGCGTCCGCCGTAGAAGAGAGTCTCGTGGTAGACGCCCGGACCGACCTCGATGACATCACCTTGTCCCGAAGCTTCGATCGCAGCCTGGATCGAGGTGTAGTCGCCGGATCCGTCCTGCTGAACGGTCAGAGTCTCAGCCGCGGCGGTTCCACTCAGGACCAGGAGGGATGAAAGAGAGAACCCGGCCAGGAGGAAGCGCCGTGAAGTCTGTCGTCCCATGTATGGTCCCTTCCTATTGGCTAGAACTTGGTCTCTACCAACGAATGATGGCCGAAGCCCAGGTGAAACCCGATCCGAAAGCGGACGGACAGATAAGGTCTCCGCGCTTCAGACGGCCTGCTTCAACGGCTTCGCTGATGCAGAGAGGAAGCGAGGCCGCGGTGGTGTTGCCGTACCGGGAGAGGTTGTTGAACGTCTTCTCGGCCGGGATCGACAAGTGCTTGCAGAGCGCTTCGACGATTCGAAGGTTCGCCTGATGGAAAAAGAACATGTCGATGTCATCGAAACTGAGGTCGTTGGCTTTCAACGCTTCCTGAATGACCTCACCAAAACGTCGGGTGGCGTGCTTGAAGACGGTTTGTCCTTCCATCTTGGGGAAGTGACGGCCTTCCTGAATGTCCTCGGGCGTGATGATCGGCTTGTTCGCGGAACCGGGTTTCTCCATCCACAACATGTCGTAGTGCTTGCCCTGTGAATGCAAGTGGAAGGACTGCACTCCTGGTTCGTCACTCGGGCCGAGGACGACGGCGCCGGCTCCGTCGCCGAAGATGACGGCCAAATCCCGGCCCCGCGTCGTGTAGTCGAGGCCCTTGCTCTGGACTTCCGCGCCGACCAGAAGAACGTGATCGTAGGCGCCGGTACGGATGAACTGGTCGGCGACCGCAAGCCCGTAGACGAAGCCGGAACACTGTTGACGAATGTCGAGGGCCGGGATCGTGTCCACTCCCAGTTTGTCCTGCAGAAGCGGACCGCACCCCGGGAAGTAGTAGTCGGGGCTCAGCGTTGCGAAAACGATGAGGTCGATGTCCTTCGGTTCGAGTCCCGCGTTTTCGATCGCACGGAGGGAGGCCTGATAGCCGAGGTCGGATGTCGATTCCTTGGTCACGACCCGGCGCTCTTCGATGCCGGTGCGCTGACGGATCCACTCATCGCTCGTGTCCATCATGCTCTCGAGATCCGCGTTGGTCATGACTTGTTCCGGCACGTAGTGACCAATGCCGACGATTCGAGAGTGGCGCATGAAAGAGCAGTTCCTTTGGAAGGGTTCCCTTGGATAGTTGAAGGGGCCCGGCGGGAATCGCCGTGGCCCCTAACTCGATTCCACGTTTCTGTTCGGCTGAAACCGCATTCGGTTTGCGCCGTGGATCGCCGAGATTCGACTCAGCGTCCGAGGCCTCAGGTCAACGAGGCCTCGGCTGCACACAATCGGACGACGACGGAAGTTGCGTTGGCATCAACCGTCGGAGGCGGCGGCCGCTTCGGCGCGCAACTCTTCGTTGGCGACGATGGCGACTTCGACTCGCCGATTCTGAGCTTTTCCGGAAGCGGACGCATTGTCGGCGACCGGCTGGGTCTCTCCGTAGCCGATGGTCATGAGCCGGGCCGGGGCGACGCCTCGTTCGACCAGATAGGCTTTGACCGAGTCCGCGCGTCGCTCGGACAGGCTCTGGTTGTAATCGTCAGCGCCGTCCGCATCGGTGTGACCGGCGATGAGGAGCTCGGTCTTGTCGTAGTCACCGAGAATCCGGGCGACGTCTTTGAGGTTCGCCTTGGCTTGGGCCTTGAGGTCGGTCTTGTTGACATCGAAGAGGATGCCGGAATCAAACGTGATCTGGATTCCCTCTCCGACGCGTTCGACGTCTGCGCCCTCGATCGCGGCCAGCTCTTCGGCCTGATCGTCCATGTAGTCGCCGATGATGATGCCCGCAGCGCCTCCGACGGCTGCGCCCGCGATGACGCCGGCGGTCGTGTTTCCGGCCTGCTTACCGAGGATACCGCCCAGGACGGCCCCCGCCGTGGCACCGATGGCGCCTCCCTTTTGTTTGCCGCTCATCGATGCGCATCCCGCGAGCGAGACGACCAGCATCAGAACGACGCCGTAGCACGCAATTCTCTTCATGCGTTGGAGCTCTCCCTTTCTTTCCCAGTGGGTCAAAACTGCCCCTTGATCCAAGCTGACATTCTATACCCCGATCCGGCGCCCGCGCTGCCCGATTTGGCGTCTGCGAGCCGAAATATAAAGTACCGATGAAGTTGCGCCGATCCCAAACACGGCCCCTGCCGACGAGGGGGCCGGGGGAGGCCTTTCATGCGGCTCATCGCTTGTAGCAAGTGCCACAGTCAGTTCGACGGTTCCACGGCCCAGGGAAAGAGCTTCCAGTGCCACTGCGGAGCCACCGTGGAGAACGTGGAGCATGCTCCCATCGACGCGGTCATCCACCGCTGCGGCGCCTGCGGCGCCGGGGTCAGTCTGGACGCGGTTCACTGCGAGTATTGCCAGGGACCGATCATCCGCGACCGGCGTCAAATGGGGCTCATCTGCCCAGAGTGCTACGCCCGTAACCCCGTCGCGTCCAAGTTCTGCACGAGCTGCGGTGTCCACTTCCGCCCGCAGACCCTTCCCGGCGAAGCCCCGGAGCGAATCTGTCCGGCGGACGGGGAGACCACGATGGTGGGCCGAAAGATCGGCGGCGTCATTGTGCACGAGTGCCCCAACTGCGCGGGTCTCTGGGTGCCGGGTGACGAGTTCGACCGATTGGTCAAGCGGGCCATCGACGCTCAAAAGCAGAGCGCCTCGATCGGTCTGGGATCGACCGGAGGTCCGGAACGGCGGTGGACGGGGGGCAATCGTGTCGCCTACCGCAAATGTCCGGACTGTGCAGGGGTCATGAACCGGAAGAACTTCGGGGGACGCTCCGGAATCATCGTCGACTGGTGCGGCCAACACGGCACCTGGCTCGATGCCGACGAGCTGGAGCAGATCGCGGCCTACATCATGGAAGGCGGACTCGACCAACCCGGATCGGACCCGGCCGCCCTGAGGGGCTTTGCCGGAGGCACGCCGGAGCAGTTCGGCGCCATGGTCGAGGGCGAAAAACTTCTCGCCCAGGAACGCGCCAAGCGCAGCAAACACAAGAAAGACGAGTTTGGATCGGTGGGAGGCACCCTTGGGGATCTCCTGTCGTCACTTCTCAACTGGTAAGAAACGGGTAAGAACGACACGGAGGATCCAGCAGCATGGGATTCGTGGACAAGTTACGCGCCGAACTCATTGACATCGTCGAATGGGTCGACGACAGCCGCCACACGTTGGTCTGGCGATTTCCGCGCTACCACAATCAGATCAAGAACGGAGCACAGCTCATCGTCCGCCCGGGACAGATGGCGGTCTTCGTTCATCAGGGCAAGATCGCGGATGTCTTCGAGCCGGGCCAGCACACGCTCGAGTCGAAGAACCTTCCGATCCTGAGCACGCTTCAGGGATGGAAGTACGGTTTCGACAGCCCGTTCAAGGCCGAAGTCTACTTCGTCGCGACCCGACAGGTCACGGACCTGAAATGGGGAACGCCCCATCCGGTGATGCTTCGCGATGCGGACTTCGGGCCGGTTCGGGTTCGCGCCTTCGGAAACTACACGCTCAAGGCCGATGACCCGAAGATCCTGCTCAGCGAACTGGTCGGGACCGACAGCGAGTTCGATTCCGAAGAGATCACGGTTCTTCTGCGATCGATCATCAACAACTGCTTTGCCGACGTCATTGCCGAGTCCGGCATTTCCGTTCTCGATCTCGCGTCGAACTATGCGGAGCTCTCCGAGAAGTTGCGGACTCAGGTGCTGGAGCGGATCGATGATGAGTACGGGCTCGACATCCCCCAGCTCTACATCGTCAACTTCTCCCTGCCCGAGGAAGTGGAGCGCGCACTCGACGCCCGTTCGAGCATGGGGATTCTTGGTGACCTGGGTCAGTACCAGCAGTACCAGCTGGGAGCGGCCATGCCGGTCGCTGCAGAGAACCCGGCCGGCGGTGTTGCCGGAGCCGGTGTCGGAATGGGAATGGGATTCGCGGTGGCGCAGCAGTTTGGGGGCCCCGGTGGGCCGTTCGGTCCGGGAGGCGGTCCGGGAGGGGGAGCCACCGCTCCAACGGCCGGTCCGGCATCCACTGCAGGTCCCGGCGGGCCTTCCGCCGTGGTCGGTGGCGGAGCGGCGACGCCGGGAGCTTCGGCCAGTCCGGCAGGAGCGGGAACCGGAACCGCATCTTCACCGCAGGTTCCGGGACTCAGCGTCGTTCCGCAGGCGCCGCAGGGCGCACCGGCCGGTGGATGGCACGTTGCTGCCAACGGACAGTCACAAGGCCCATTCACGTGGACGCAGATGGCAAGCCTGGCCCAGCAGGGTGGGCTCAAGCCGAACAGCCTGGTCTGGGTGGCCGGAATGGCGGGCTGGGTCGAGGCCGGACAAGTCCCGGCCATGCTCACGCTCTTTCAGCCGCCGCCTCCGCCCGGAGTCTGACCTCTCGAAGTTCCGGTTGGGACGACAGTCACTTTGAGATCAGTGATCGCGTTTGAAGAAAACGGCCCCGGGGATTTCTCTCCGGGGCCGTCTTGCTATGCCCGTCTTGCTCAACGAGCCACAATTCTGTGAGCCACTTGGGCCGGGACGCTAGAAGCCGAGTTCCTTCTTTCGCTCTTCTGCGCCTTCCATCGCATCTTCCTTCTCGGTGATCACCGGAAGGTCGGGTGCCTTTTCCGCATTGATCGCGATCCACTTCTGCTGGTCTTCCGGCAGATCGCTCTCTTCGTAGATAGCTTCCACTGGACATTCGGGCTCGCAGGCACCGCAGTCGATGCACTCGTCCGGATCGATGTAGAGCATGTCCTCACCCGCGTGGAAGCAATCCACCGGGCAAACGGTCACGCAGTCGGTAAAGCGGCAGTTTTGGCAGTTGTCAGTGACAACGAAAGTCATTTCAGGATTCTCCCGCGATCATTGCGCTCTGGACGCGAATTCAATCAAACTTCCGCCGCGAGTCCTGAGGACGGTCCAAAGAGCTTCCCCGGTACGGCAACTCGATACGGTAACAAAAGGTCGAGACAGGCCTCAACCGCTGGGTTGAGGAGATGGCGATTCGCGTAGCCGTCGGGACGCTACGGCCCCCGGCAGGATGAAGTGAAATCACCCCCCGGTCGATGCGTAGTACGGGTTCCGCCCGGCAGCGTGGTCCGTGATGTCCAGAATGTCGCCGACCTCGGGAACAAACTCGCGAATCAGCTTCTCGACACCGTTCTTCAGGGTGGCCGTCGACATGGCACACCCCTGACAGCCTCCTCCCATTTCGATGAATACGGTGTTGTCTTTGACATCGAGCAAATTTATGACGCCCCCGTGCGATGCGACCATCGGATTGATCTGCGTGTCGAGCACCTGCTGGACGACGTGGCGAATCTGATCCGCAGGGAGCAGTCCTTCCAGAATCTTCGGGGAGATCGGAGGCTTTCCTGACTGCAGAACCTCTCGAATGATTCCGCCGATCTGCTTGCCGAGTACGCGCCAGTCCTCGCCGGTCGACTGCTGGACTTCGATCCGATCGTGCGAAACCAGGACGGCATCGATGTCTTCGAGTTCGAGAATCGACTCGGCGAGAGGGGATCCGGCGGCTCTTTCCGGCGTGGAGAAGTAGAAAGACTGGTTCTCGAAGACCGGTCGATCGACAACAAAGGTGCACTTCATCGGATCTACCGGGTGGGGCGTAGCTTGAATTCGAATCGTCTCTTCCATTTCGTCGATCTCATCCTCTCTCGAAGTTCTCTTCCGAGTTCTTCTCTCTGGTCGCAGCCTGCGGGGCAGGTGCGAATGGGCCCTGGGCGCCGAAGCTCGTACCCGGTAAACGAACCCATCATTCTGGTCCATCTTTGAGATGCCGTCCAGGATTCACGCGTTTCGACTTGGGATCGGAGGCGATTTGGGTGGTTCGGGGGGCAGGGTGGCGGACTATACTAGGGAAACGTTTTCGGGGGAGGGGAGGGTCCGTCTGTTCGAGGTGGTGCTCCCTTTCTGATTCTTCCCTCCTCCGTTTCCTTTCCCCCGTCGCCTCCTGTGCCGTCACGCCGTCCGACGAAACCCGAGCCTGACAATTTGCTGCGATCGAATGTGATAGAGTTCTCATCCTACTTTCATGTTCGATTCTCTGGTCGACATCCGGCCCGGTGAACGGCGGACAGCGGTTGGGGCGCTGCTGACCCTCTTCGGGATCGTTTCGGGGCATGTCGTCCTGGAGACGGCGCGGGATGCGCTGTTTCTCTCCAGTCTGCCGGCGAGCCGCCTCCCCTGGACCTATCTCGGTATCGCACTGATCTCTCTGGTCCTGTTCGCCATCGAACGACGCTCGCAGTCCGAGTCGGTGACTTCGCGCGCCGGATTGGCGGGGTGGCTCCTCGCTGCCGGAGTCATCACGCTCGGCTTTTGGGTTTTGGTCACTCCCGACCAGGTCCCCATCCTCTACGCCATCTACATCTGGACCGGAGTCGTCTCGACCTTGGTCATCGTCCGGTTCTGGACCTTGGCCGGCGACTACTTCTCCATCTCGCAGGCCAAGCGCCTCTTCGCATTCATTGGCTTGGGGAGCATTCTCGGTGCGGTCGCGGGATCGGGCCTGGCTCGAGTCATGGTCGAAAACTCGGATCCGCGTACGTTGGTCCTGGTTGCGGCGACCATCTTCACCGCGTCGGCCCTCATCCCGATGTTGCTGATGCCGAAGCCGCCGGAGCGGGATCGCGGCGGCGCGGTCGAGGTGGGGCGGGAGAATCCTTGGACCACGCTGAAGCGGGTACGACAGGATCCGTACTCCTGGCGGGTCGCGGCCATCATTCTGCTTTCGACGATGACGTTCACCCTCATCGACTTTCTCTTCAAAGCGTTGGTTGCAGAGAACGTGGCCCCAGAGCGTTTGGGTTCGTATTTCGCCAACGCCTATCTCATCTTCAATCTGTTCTCTCTGCTCGCCCAACTCGTACTCGTTCGTTACCTGGTCGTGTTGGTTCGGCGCCTCAAGATCGATCAGTTTCTCTGTGTCCTGCCGGGTCTCATCCTTCTGGGAGCGGGCGCCATCATTGCCGGACTGGGTCTCTCTGCTGCGCTTGGACTCAAGGGGCTGGACGGTGCACTTCGTCATTCGTTGCACCGAACGTCGACCGAGATGCTCTACGTTCCGATGCGGCCGGCTTCGCGCGGTCTTATCAAGGGAATCATCGATGTCTTCGGCCAGAGGGGCGGACAGGCCCTCGCCTCGATTCTCATCCTCGTTCTGGCCGCGGTTTCCGCTCCGCTTCCGGTCATCGCCGGCCTCGTCATCCTTATGACGCTGGGATGGGCCTTCGCAGCTCATTCGATGAGGCCTCACTACCTGTCGCTCTTCCGAAGAAACCTCAGCGAAGACTCCATCGAGAGCCGCATCAATTATCCGGAGCTCGATCTGGCGTCGTTGGAAGCGCTCATCCGATCGTTGAACAGTGCCGACGATGGGGAGGTCATCGCGGCCATCGACCTGCTTGCCGAGCAGAAGCGCACGGACCTGATTCCGGCGTTGATCCTCTACCATCCTTCGCGCGACGTGGTCATCCGGTCCCTGACGTTGTTTGCAAACGGTGGCCGTGACGATGCGGTGTCGGTGATCGATCGACTCTTCGACCACGAGTCCCCCGAAGTGCGAGCCGCGGCGTTGCGCGCACGCAGTTGGATCTATCCGGATGCAGAACGGATCGAGACGCTGACCCATGATCCTTCGCCGATCGTTCGCGCCGCGGCCCTCGTTGGAATGATCAGCTTCACCGGGTCGGCGGAAGCGCAGAGAATCGTTCTCGAACAGATCGAAAGCGGACGGGAGGATGTGCAGCTGGCGATGGCAGAGGCGATTCGGTTCAGTCCGAGTCCCTCTCTCGACGAACCCCTCATTGCATTGGCTCGAGCGCAGAGTCTGAGAGTTCGCCGAAAAGCAGCCATCGCCATGCGCGGTGTCCGCAGTGTGGCCTACGTGCCTGCTCTTCTCGAAATGCTGGCCTTTCGCGACCTGCGTCCCGAGGCTCGCGCCACGCTGGTCGCAATCGGCCCCGATGCCCTCAACGCTTTGGAGCTTGCGATGGGTCAGCGTTGGCTGGATCCCCGGATACGTCACCATCTTCCGCGTTCGATTCACCGCTTTGGAGTGCAGCAGGCGGTCGACATCCTGATTCAGCAGCTTCCGGACGAACTCGATCCAACCGTCGAGCATAAGACACTGCGCGCCCTGGGTCGTCTGGCCGACGATCGTCCGGATCTGGATTTCGATGCGGAAACTCTCGCGCGGGTCGCCACCGAGAAGCTACGTCACACCTTCCGACTGCTCGACTGGGAAGACCGGATTCGGACCGGAGGGGAACTCGACTCCAAGCGAAGGACGGAGTCGCAGGAGCTGCTCATGGAGTTGCTCCGTGAGAAGCATAGCCACGAACTGGAACACGTCTTCCGTTTGCTCGGGGTCCTCTACCGCGAGGTCGAAGAGGACTTTCGTGAAATGTACCGGGGGGCCTCCGGCGCTGATCCGCGAAAGAGCGCCAGTGCCCGGGAACTTCTCGAGGACATCCTCGATCCGCCACTTCGCGAACCGTTGCTTCTCGTGGTTGACGACATTCCGCCGCGGATGAAGCTCGAAAGAGTCGAGTCCAGTTTCTACACGAAGACGGGCATGGGGTACGAGGAAGTTCTGATGATGCTGCTGTCGCTTCACGAGATCGGACTGCGATGTGTGGTGGCTTACCACGTCGGGGAGCTCGGTTTGACCCACTTCGTGCCGGTGTTGGAGAGTCTGCCTTCCGATCGGGAGGGCGTCGTCAATCAAACGGTTGAGAACGCGTTGGCCAAGCTCCGATCGCCTTTGATCACCGGGGGAGTCGAATGAGCACGAAGTCGCGAAACGAGTTCGTCCACTTCGTCAGTCCGCTCGAGAAAGTTCGCTTTCTCAGAAGCTTCGGTCCCATGGGGCGGCTGCCGTTCGAGGAGCTGGCTGTCGTGGCGCAGAATCTGTCCGAACGTGCCTTTCGGAGCGGAGAGATGGTCATGCCCAAGGGGGCCGAGGTCGAACGGGCGATTATCATCCTGGAAGGGCGGGTGCGACTGGGGGAGGACCGTTACTTTTCTGCAGGGCAGAGTGTCTGCTTCATGCCGATGATGGCGCGTCTACCGATGCCCGCCGACCTGGTCGCAGAGACCGATGTTGCTGCCATGGTCATGAGAAGGGATGTTCTCCTCGACGTCTATGAAGATCGGTTTCCCATCTTTCTCAATACGGTTCGGGCCATCGCCGGCGGTGTGCTCCGGTTGCGAAAACAGATCGCAGACGGTCAGGTCCTGAAGGGTGGGGCGAGCATGGAGAACATCGACGGTCCGATCGGGGTCGTCGAGAGGGTCATGACCATGCGAAAGAACGGCGTGTTTCAGGCCGCCCCGCTCGAAGCTTTGCTTCGGATGGCACGGAACCTGGTCGAGGTCCGGCCCACCAAGGGAACGACGATGTGGCGTCGCGACGATCCCTCCGGGCACATTCTCATCGTTGCGAAGGGAAGCCTCCGTTGCGAGCTGGCCGACGGTCGGGTCTTTCACGCAAGGAACGGCTATCCAACCGGCAACCTCGAGTCCCTGGCCAGAGAACCTCGTTGGTACCAAGCGGTCGTCGAGGAGGAGCCGTGCGTGCTGTTGAAGTCGCACACGGAGGAGTTCCTGGATGTCATGGAGGACAACTTCGATCTGGCCTCGGACTTTCTTGCCGCGATGGCGAGGAATCTCATGCGGTCACTAGAGGACGTGGATGTGGAAGCGCTTCTGCAGAAGGCGACGATGGCGGAAGAAACCTTCATTCCCGAGACCATTGCACCGAAGCCCTAGCCCGGACTCCAACGGACTGTAACCAGGGGTCCACGGGTCCGAGATGTCACCGTCGGATTCGTATCCGGCTGGTTATCTGCTATCCTCAAGTTGACGACGACGACTCTCGCAGGAACGTTCCGCTGAGGCGACCGGCCCTCTCAGGTCACGTCAGCCCAGAACACAGACGGAGGTTCTCAAATGACTCGTTTTTCTGTCACCGCCCTCTTCGGCCTCGCTGCCCTTTGCGTTTCGAGTTCGCCCGGCCAGGCTGGTCCCAACTCCAATGGTGCACTGATCCTCGCAACACCCGACGTTGTCTTCTGTCAGGCAGACTGCGGCATGATCGATCTGTCGAACTGCGAGGACGCCGTGACCAACCTACCTGGATACACCCCTGACGCCGATCTCTGGTTTGTCATGGCAGCGTTCGCGTCGGATGCCAGCCCACGGGTCACCGGCGTCACATTCGGTGTCGATTTCGATGCCTCGACCGTTTTCCTCGCCGACTTTGCGGCGTGCGGAGACTTCGAACTCGCCGACGGAAACTGGCCGGAACCGGGAAGTGGTACGGCGGTGACCTGGAACGAACCGCAGTTCGACCTGCTCAACACCGTGTACTGGTTCGTCGGGTACGAATACTACGGGAACGACACAGCGTTCGACCTTATCGCCCATCCGGGCCAGGGCGCCTCGTTCGCTGACGACAGTGTCCCCGCCGAACTCGATCCGATCGAACTGCTCGGCAGCCTGGGTTTCAACGATGATCCCGGAAGTCTTCCCTGCCCTCAGCCGCTGGGCGCAACCGGAGCGTGTTGCTTCTCCGATGGATCTTGTCAGACGCTCGACGAGACGGAATGCTCGGGCGGCGGAGGCGAGTACAGAGGGGATGACACTTCGTGCGACCCCAACCCTTGTGGGATCTCGCCGACCTTTGAGAGTTCCTGGGGAGAGGTCAAGGCTCTCTACCGCTAAACGGTACCTCTGAACGGTCAGCATTCTGAAGATCTGATCCGTGAGTAGTTACCCGGCTCGGCAGGCTGGGTAGCTACTCCAACTCATCGGATAGGACCGATGACCGCAAGCTTGTTTCACACCCGCTGTCGTCGTTCGGACCTTACCTGAGAACCGTCAGCTTCAGTGTCCGGCGTAGCGGATGTCCCTCGTCCAGCCAACCGTCGACGCTGACGAAGTAGATTCCCGCCGGCGCCGGCTCGCCCGAAGTCCGCTCCCGATTCCAAAAAACGGTGTGGCTACCACTTTCATAGAAACTGCGTTCCGACCAGATCCGCTGGCCCGACGGGCTCATGATCTCGATCTGGACCGGACCCGACTTCCGGGTAACGAAACGGATTGCGGTTCGTTCCGTCGCCGGATTCGGATACAGACTGAGAGCCAGTTCGCTGGTGGGGCCCGGCGTTTCGACCGGCCATGCGTCGACGCGGAACTCGTGGATGCCGGGGCTGAGGGCGACGCTGCCCGCCTCGCCAAGATCCCATGACATGTCGCTGCTCACATCGTGGATGGAGAGTGTCCATCCCTGGCAATCCGTTCCACATCCCTGCGGAGATGACCAGCGAAGGGCGCCGGCCGTGTGAACCTCAGCAACGACGTTCCAGGACAAAGCCCCCGGCCTGGATCCCGAGTTGTTGGAAGCGGCGCTGTTCCGTGTTGCCCCGAGTGGGTTCCATTCGGAGCGGATCTCTCGGAGAAGCTCCTCTCCGTCGTGGCCGTAGCTGTTGCCGAGGATGTGAATGCGGGATTGCTGATCGGGCACCGGCGGTGGGAGATAGATGACCGGGAGGGCCCCGCCGATCTCCTGGGCCTGGTTTCCGACCGACCGTCCGCTGGCGACGCCGACCGAGACCGTGCTCGTCTCGTTGTCGGCACGCAACTCGAGGAAGGACTCCCAAACAAGCTGCGTGTTGCCCGCGTCGTAGGGTGGATTATCGAAATCGTCTCCGCTTGCGCTCGCGTTTCGTGATTCCGGATTTGCGTCTTCGGCCGGGACCAACAATTCGATCCGTTCGCTCAACCGGTTCTTGACCCAGGCTCCGCCCCAAATCGACAAGAGCTGGGGCGCCTGCTTGTAACTCCCTCCACCGTCGGGCTCGGCGTCAAAGGCGAGGATCGACGGAGCGACCCATTCGGTTCCGACGGCCGACGCTTGCGAGAAGGTCAGCGTATCGGCCAAAGCCACGCGCAATCTGGACGGATCGAGGGTGATCGGGTGGAAGGACGGATTGCCGATCATGTTCCATCCCGGTTCCAGCTGGATGACGAAGTCCGAGGATCCGTCCGCCGGATGGTTCGAGGATCCATTGACCTGCCAAGCCGCGGGATTGACGGTGCCGAGCCAGTAAGCGCGTCCGGGGATGAACCCGCCACGGCTCTGCGGAGTCACCTCGGTGTAGGTTCCCGACGTCGGATTGAATGTGCCCATTCGCCAGACGCGATCGCTATGTGCTCCAAACGCTGCCTCCAACTTGGAGTAGACGTCGGACCGTCCGGTCACGTCGATCGGCGCGGAGAGCATGATCCATTGTCCCGAACTCAGAGACGGGCCGGGAACGGCGACACCGCGAACCTGGACGCGCATCGGTTCCGCCGGCGAACCGGCCAGGAGAACGTCATCGAGTTGGAAGTAACATTCCAGTCCGCGGGGCGTGAAGGCTTCGTCGGAAAGTGGAGCGGACCACAGGTTGCCGTCCCGTGAGAAACCGGAGATGGCTTGGAAGTCTTCGGCGCCGCCCAGACGTTGAAAGCCGAGTACGGTCGATGCCGTCCGGTTGACCGTGACCGACCAGGCGCGGTCCCCCTCCGAGCCGGTCAAGGAGACCACGACGTCCTCGTCGACCCGGCAGGCTTTGGGTTCGCAACTCTCGCCTTCGCCCAGGAAGAGTCCTCCCGCGTTGCCGCAGTCGTCGCGCGTCAGAAGACTGCACGTCGCGCCGCTGGTGCAACACGGGCCGGACTGCGGGGCGCTACAAGGATTCGGGTCACACTTCGTTTCGTCGCCCTGGTAGGTCCCCGAAGCGCGACCACAGTCCGCCTCGGTTTGGACCAGGCAACTTCCGCCGTCGTCACAACAGGCTCCCTCGGCCGGTGGCTGCGGACAGGGGTTGGGCGAGCAACTCGTTTCGTCTCCCTCATAGCTGCCGGATGCGTCGGTACAGTCGCTCGACGTCAGTACGGAGCACGTACCGTCCGACTGACAGCAGGCGCCTTCCGCCGGAGGTTGCGGACACGGGTTGGGACTACAGGTCGAATCGTCTCCTTCGTAGGAGCCGTCGCCGGTGTCGCACGAGGTCTCGGTCAGGACGTCACAGCTCCCGTCCGGGAAGCAGCAGGCGCCGGTGGGGTCCGGACACGGGTTGGGATCGCAGTCCGTGTCGTTCCCCTGGTAGGTCCCGGAGCTCGCGGAGCAGGCGGTCGCAGTTCCCACGAAACAGGAACGATCGGGAAGGCAACAGGCGCCTTCCGGATCCGGCTGTGGACATGGGTTCGGGTCGCAGTCCGTGCCGTTGCCTTCGTAGTCGCCGGATGCGGCGGTGCACTGCGCGGCCGTCAGCAGTTCACATCCACCATCTTCTGCACAACATGCGCCCGTCGGTTGCGTGCACGGGTTGGGACTGCAAGTCGTGTCATTTCCGTTGTAGATCGAGGAGTCCGCGTCACAAGCGGCCTCCGTCTTCACGGTGCAGCTTCCGTCGGTCGCACAGCACGCGCCTTCCGGCTGCGGGCACGGGTTCGGACTGCAGCTCGTTCCGTGTCCCTGATACGACCCGTCCTCGCCGCTGCAGACTTCCGTTGTGGCAATGGTGCAGCTTCCATCGTCGGCGCAGCAGGCGCCGGTCGGGTCGGGGCACGGGTTCGGATCACAGACCGTCCCGTTCCCCTGATAGGAACCGGAGTGTGTGTCGCACTCCGCGGATGTACGAACGACGCAGCTTCCATCAACGGCGCAGCAGGCGCCGGTTGGGTCCGGGCATGGGTTCGGACTACAAGTCTGACCGTTGCCGAGGTAGGAACTTCCCGCAGCCGTGCATGCGGCTGAAGTCTGCACGGAGCACGTTCCGTTGACCGAACAGCACGCTCCCGTCGGCTGTGGGCAGGGATTCGGGCTACAAACCGTTTCGTCTCCCTGGTAGGAACCATCGGTGGAACTGCATTCAGCGCTGGTCCGTACGGAACAACTTCCGTCCGCGGCGCAGCAAGCGCCGGTCGCGTCCGGACAAGGGTCCGGGCTGCACGCGATGTTGTTGCCTTGATAGGTCCCGCGCAGAACCGCGCAGGCCGCTGCGGTGATGACGCTGCAGCTTCCGTTGTCCCGGCAGCATGCGCCGGTTGGGTCCGGACAGGGATCCGGAGTGCAAACCGTCTCGTTCCCCTGGTAGGCGTCTTCGTTCTCTGAACAGAGCGACGACGTCGTCACGTAGCATGTCCCGTCGTCGTTGCAGCAGGCGCCGGTCGGATCGGGACACGGATCAGGACTGCAACTCGTGTTGTCGCCGAGGTAGCTGCCGCCGCATGCGGCGGCCGTCACGACGGAGCAGTTGCCGTCGAGACAGCAGGCCCCGGTCGGATCCGGACAGGGGTCCGGCGTGCAACTGGTGTCGTCACCGAGGTAGCTTCCCTCGGCGGCCAGGCACTCCGTACTTGTTTGAGTCGTACACGTGCCGTTGTCCAGACAACAGGCTCCATCCGATTCCGGACACGGGTCGGGGCTACATGCGATGTCATTGCCTTGATAGGTCCCGCCGCTTGCGGTGCACTGGGCTTCCGTGATCACAGAGCAGCCGGCGGCCAAACAGCAGGCGCCCGTCGGATCGGGACAGGGATTGGGAGCGCAGGTGGTGCCGTTCCCCATGTAGGTGCCGGAGAGGTTCGAGCAGTCGACTGACGTCTGGACGGAACAGTCTCCGTCGTCCTTGCAGCAGGCCCCGGTCGGGGGCGCACACGGATTGGGGGAACAGTCCGTGCCGTCGCCCTGGTACGCGTGACCTTGTTGGCTGCACGCGAACGCAGTGACGAACGTGCACGATCCGTCGCCGGCACAGCAGGCGCCGGAGTCCTCGATCGTGCAGGGATAGGGGACGCAGTCCGAAAAGTCTCCCTCGTAGCTTCCTCCTGCGATGTTGCAGTTCGCGAACGACATCATCTGGCAGTCGCCACCGGTCAGGCAGCAGGCTCCGACGGGATCACACGGTTCGGGGTTGCAGGTTGTTCCGGTTCCGAGAAAGTCGCCGTCGCACTCGGTTGCCGACGTGATTCCGCATCCACCGCTGAACCAGCAGCACGCGCCGTCGGAACACGGGTCGGGAGAGCAGGGAACGAACTCACCCTTGAAGAAGCCCGACTGGAAGGTGCAGTCGTCCCGCGTCGTGAACACGCAGGTCCCGGAACCCAGGCAGCACGCGCCTTCTTCCTCGCACGGGTTGGGATTGCAGTAGGTCCAATCACCGAGGTAGTCCTCGGTGCAGTTCAAGGAGGTTTCCATGCTGCACTCGCCCGCGGTCGTGCAACACGCTCCGTAGACTTCTCCGAATCCCGGCGGGAGGTTGTTTTCTCCCGGCTGTCCACCAAACCCGACAAAGGAAAACGGCGTTTCGATCGGGTCCTTGTTTCCGGAGTCGTCACGAAACTCCGTCGCGAGACTGGGGTGAGGCGAGATTTCGAACTTCGTTCCAAGTGAGGCCGCGGTCAGTTCGCCCGCGAACCAGCATAGTTCGATGAGCTGGGCTTCCTGCGCAGTGTTCCAACGAAGGTGCGCACCTGATCCCGGGCTGATCGGCCAGGATCCATCGAAGGCCTGATCGTCCGCATCAGATCCGAAGTCGATGACAGTGAACTCCGACGGATTGCTCCAGTAGATTCCGAAGGAGACTTCTTTGACGACGGGGCAAGTTTCCGGTGGGAAGGCAGCCAACACCCACCAAACCTGTGGCACGGTGTCGTTGCGACCGGTCGCATTGAGGAAGCTTCCGTTGCTCTGGCAGTAGGACTCGTTGTCCTGCGGACACTCGATCGCGTCGCCGCACTCCATCCCGCTCCAGCCGACGTAGTTTTCCGAAGCGGTGTAGGCCAGAAACTCGTCCGTATGAAAGACGAGCCTGCCTCCGGCGTTTGGACCGGCGAAGGCTTCACCGAATCCACAAAAGACTATCCATAGCCAACAGAAGGCAAGAAGACGCCTCGTCCCCATGCGTCGAATCCTCCGATCACGTCCGGTCCGTGGACGCGCCAGCCCCGGCAAAGGAATGCCAAAACAATGTCCCCTTTGGGTTTCGGCTTCAGTTGGCCACATGGAGAGGCCTTTCTTGTCAGCACGGACCCGGTCGCGGCAATTCTCGGGTGCCCAGGGAGTCGGCCGTCCCGAACCGTCGTCTGACCCGGGGGGACCTGGCCGTCCGGACCGAAGGCGGATCCGCTCTCAAGGGTTCTCCAGAACTGGCCGGAAGCGGCCGATGGTGCGAGGAGGAGTCGCATCATTTGCCCGACGAAGGGGGCTGTTCGGGATGATAGAAAAGTTTCGGGGATTCCAAATCGGAGACCGTATCGGTTCCGGCGGTATGTCCTCGATCTATCAAGGCGTTCAGACCGCTCTCGATCGCAAGGTTGCGATCAAGGTCCTGCATCCCGCCTTGGGAGACGACGAGCAGTTCATTCAACGCTTCGAGCGCGAGGCCAAGTCCGCTTCCAGCCTGGGCCATCCCAACGTCGTCAACATCATCGACTTCGGTTCGGAAAGCGGCGCCTACTTCATCGTCATGGAGCTGGTCGAGGGGCACGATCTGCGCTGGTACTTCCGCAAGTGCCCGCACACGCCGCCCGAAATGACGCTCATCTTTCTCGAGGAGATCTGTCACGGTCTCGAAGCGGCGCACGCCAAGAACATCGTCCACCGGGACATCAAGCCGAGCAACGTTCTGCTCAGCAACGACGGCCGCCTCGCCATCGCCGACTTCGGTCTGGCCCGTCAGGTTGGGGACCTCGAACGATTCAGCGCGATCACGGCGACCGGAGCCGTGCTCGGAACACCCGCCTACATGTCACCGGAACAACTTGCCGGTGAGGACCTCGATCACCGCACCGACATCTACTCTCTCGGTGTCATGGCCTACGAGTTCTTTGTTGGAGAGCGTCCCTTCAAGTCGACGACTTCAGGCATCCGCACTGCCGACAAGATCATGCAGGGAAGCTTTCCGCCGATGGAGCGGAACGGGATTCCGTTGCCGCCGGATCTCGTCCATCTGGTCAGTCGCATGTTGGCTCTGGATCCGGAGCGCCGCTTCCCGACCGTGAGCGGTGTTCTCGACGCGGTTCAGAACGCGATGGAGCGAATCGACACGACCGGCCGACTGCTCAAGCAGAGGAAGCACTACCTGCGGCGATTCGCGCAGGACCCGGTCGGGTTTTCCGCGGAGCTTCTCGGTGTCGAGGACGAACCCACGCAGTTCGCCAGCGCTCAGATCTCCGGCGTCAACAGCGGAGTCGAGGAGCCGATTTCCTACGAGACCGTTCCGTCCATGGATACGCAGCCCTCGCGCGACGAGACGTCCGGAAACAGCGACGTCTCCGAAGGCAGCCTTTCCCGAGGCAGCGGCGCTTCGATGGAAGATTCCGGTCCGTTGAGTTCCGGATCACTGGGCAGCGTGTCCTCGCCGTCCGTTCCGTCCTCCGTTTCCCGGGAAGGTGTTCCCGGATCCGCCGTGACGGCGCCGACCGACTCGAGAGAGGCGGCGAAAGATCCGTCCGATAGGGAGAAGGCGCAGGTCCGGCCCAACCGAGCCGCCTGGGCAGTGCCGTTGGCCTTGTCCTGTCTGATCCTGATCGTGATGGCCGTTCCGAGATTCCTTCCTTCGGACTCGGCCGACTCGGCCGAAGCGGGTGGCGCGATGAAGCCAATGTCGGCGCCGGGGGATGGGGCGACGCGGGACCGTGATGCTTCTGAAGGTTCCGAAGCGGGTAACGTTGCGAACGGCGTTGCAGCAAAATCCGGAAACACCCGATCGGGCGGGAATTCGGATGCGGCACATGGATCGGGAAGAGACAACGCGGCATCGGTTCCGTCCACCGGCAACGAAGCCGCTAAGAAAACAGGCTCGTCAGATCAGGCCGCAACGGGCCCGTCCGCTGAAGAGGAGTCTGCGAGAGAGCAGGCAGCCAGGGAACAAGCTGCCAGGGAACAAGCTGCCAGAGACCAGGCGGCCAGGGAGCAGGCTGCGCGGGACCAGGCTGCCAGGGAGCAAGCCGCTCGAGACCTCGCGGCAAAGGAACAGGCGGCCCGGGACCTCGCCGCCAAAGAGCAGGCCGCGCAGGCAGCGTCGACTCCCACGAGCACGAAGTCCAGGGAACCCGGGATGATCGAGGTTCGAGTCATTCCTCCCGCCGACGTGTATGTCGACGGCAAGCTTGTCGCGAAGAAGAGCCGATTCGTCCAGCACTCCGCGACCCCGAATGCTCAGCATGTCGTCGAGGTTCGTCACTCGTCCTTCGGAGACCACAGGTGGTCGGCCAACCCGGCCGCCGGAGACACGACTCGACTGGTCCACCGTTTTCACTGGGGAGACGTGCGCATCGGATGGCTTCCGGCCGGCCAGGCGGACGTCTATTTCGACGACCTGTTGGCCGGTGGCGTCAACGGGTTCTCCCGCCAAGTCTCTCTCGGCGAGCACCGCGTGCGTGTACGTCGCAACGGCTACCGCATTCGTTCGGTGGAACTCACCGACGCCAACGGAACTCGCCTCCTGGACGGACCGGGAGCTGCGGGAGTGTTTCCGCAGTACCTCGTCGACGTGACGTCCGGATCCACCGTGACTGTGAACTTCCTCTTCGAAAAGGAATGAGCGGAACCATGAAGAATCAGTTCCACCCGCTGCGGTTCTCCAACTATTTGCGTCGTACGGTCACGACCGCGGTCGTCGCACTGCATGTCGCGATGTTCCTGCAGCCGGCATCACCGGCTGAGGCGCAGTCGGGCCAGATCCAGTTGCAGAAGGCGCAGGAGTCGATCCTCTTCGGTGAGTTCGACGAGGCCCTGGCCATGGTCGAGTCGGCCATCGCGTCGGGTGAACTCGAAGGAGGAAGTCTTCGGGAAGCGCACGTTCTGGCGGCGCAGTGTCATCTCGAGGCCGGGGACGACGACGCTTTGAAGCAGTCGATCTGCAGCGCTCATATCGCCGACCCGCTGTGGCGCCCTTCGACAGCCATCTTGACCGAAGCCGAGGTCACCCGTTTTTCCGAGGCGCTTCGCCTGTGTCCGAAGAACAGTCCGAAGGTTTCCTTCCCGGAAACGATCCCGGTGCAGACGCCTTCCACCGAGGGCGAAGAGGACGGTGACTCCGGTAAGCCGTGGTTCAAACGTCCGCTCGGATGGATCGTCGGCGGTGCGGCGGCTGCTGCCGGAGTCGCCGTGGTCATTCTGGGGGGCGGAGGCGGCGATGATGCGGCCGACCCCGAAGACCCCGTGGGAATGGGCGACTTCCCGGATCCTCCGACGCAGTAGTCCGCTGGGAGCACGAGGCTTTCCGGCCACTCTGACCCGGCCCACTCCTGATCCCGCCTCCTCCTGGCCCGTCTACTCCTGACCCGTCTACTCCTGACCCGTCTACTCCTGACCCCGCCTACTCCTGACCCTGCCTCCTCCCGAACCAGCAGGCCGGACGCGACCCGCTGTGTCCGCATTCTTTCCCTCGTAACCATTTTTCCTGAACAATCCTCGCTCCAACCTCGTCTGTCCTTCCGAGACATGTTGGGACCCGGCAGAGTGGGAGGCCGGTCGCCCTGGAGCCTCGCTCCCACGTTGGAGGTTGGTATGCAGAGCTTTACACCACGAAGGTGGACTCTCTTTGGTGGAATCGCACTCCTGGCCGCGGCAGCCATGGTCGTGACGTCTCTTCAGGTGGCCCAGGCCGATCCCCCGACGAAGAAGCTGCAGCGCGAGCTTCGGCTCTTTGAGCGAATCATGGATGACATGCTTATCGACAGCCCGTACTGGTTGGTTCCCGGTCGCGAAAACACCCGCGCCTATCACGTTCCCGGTCACGGCGTTCTCGTCACCTTCCAGGCCTCGCTCGTTTCTGAGCGCTGGAATGGCAACTGGAGCGGCAACGGCTTCAGCCTGCGTTTCTGGGACCGGGACGATGATGATTACTACTGGGACGACGATGACGATTGGGATGACGACGAGCGCGACAAGGACCGCCGGAAGTCGCGGCGGGAGCGTCGGTCGACACGGGTGGATCGTCTCTATGACCGGGGCAAGGAAGAGATCGCCGATATCTTCCTCGACTTCCCGGACTCATTCGACTCCGTCTCCGACAACGAGTGGGTCAAGGTCGTCGTCTACCTCGACTCGGACGTCTTCTATGACCAGGACATTCGTCGACTCGAGATGTCGGCTCGGGTTTCGGACCTGAAGGCCTATGACGCGGACCGCATCGATGAGTCGGCCTTCATCGACAAGATCGTGGTCGAGGAGTACTAGGAGAGATCCGAATCCCGGCCCGGTCTGCCGCCCTCCCGTCAGGCGGTTTCAACCGCAAGAATTGACGAGCCGAGGTTGGGCGGGAAGTCGAGATTCGATGGGCGACCGGTGGCGCCCCAGCGGGCTTGCGAGTCTCCCCTCCGTCGGCAGTAAGGCCGCGACCGCCGAAATGAGGCCGTGTCCAGTTCATGGGCACGGCCTCATTGCTTGGATCGTTTTCCGGTGCCATACTCTCCGGCTTGCCACCCGAGGATTGCCGACTGGGTCTCGACCATCACGGTCTTCTCTTCAACAGACTTCCGTGAATCGCAGGGTTGAGCGGAGCCTCGCGGGAACTGCCCCCAGCACGGGCTGGGCATAGTAGGGAGTCATCATCACTCCGCCGAGTTCGAATGCGGAGGAAAAGGAGTTCGCAAATGGTCAAGCGCGTCGCCGTGACGGGAGCCGCCGGTCAGATCGGATACAGTCTTTTGCCGCGAATCGCGACCGGGGAAATCTTCGGTCCGGAGACGCAGGTCCGGCTGCAGTGTTTGGAACTGACGCCGGCTTTGGAGTCGCTGAAAGGCGTTGCCATGGAACTCGACGACTGCGCCTTCCCGCTGCTGACGGAAACCGTTTGTACAGATAATCTGGAAGAAGCCTTCGAGGGCGCGGACCTTGTCCTTCTCGTCGGTTCCAAGCCACGTTCGGCCGGAATGGAGCGGAAGGATCTGCTCCTCGACAACGGCCCGATCTTCACGGGCCAGGGAAAGGCCATCGAGGCCGCGGCAGGACCCAATGTCCGAGTCGTTGTCGTCGGAAACCCCTGCAACACGAACTGCCTGATCGCCATGAACAACGCCAAGAGCGTTCCGGCCGATCGTTGGACCGCGATGACGCAACTCGATCACAACCGTGCGCAGGCGCAACTCGCGCTGAAGGCGGGAGTCGACTCGACAGAAGTGAAGAACATCGTCATTTGGGGTAACCACTCGAACACGCAGTTCCCGGATTGGAGTCACGCCACCATCGGCGGGAAGCCGGCGGCGGACGTCATCGGCGACGACGCCTGGCTGAAGAACATCTTCATCCCGACCGTGCAGGAGCGCGGAAAGGCCATCATCGAGGCGCGCGGAAAGTCTTCGGCCATGTCCGCAGGCAGCGCCGCACTCGATCACGCGCGCTACCTGTTTCAGGGCACCCCCGACGGCGAGTGGACGAGCATTGCCATTGTTTCCGACGGCAAGTACGGAGTGCCGGAGGGGCTCATTTGTTCCGTTCCGGTGACCTGTCCCGGGGATGGAACCTACAAGGTCGTCGAAGGACTTGAGTTCAGCGACTTCGGCCAGGACAAGTTCCAGAAGTCGATCGACGAGCTGAGCGCGGAACGGGACACGGTCAGCGGGCTGCTCTAGCCCAGGTTCGCGTCACGCCGACTCAAGGGTCATCCGGGCGCTTTGCTCCGACTCATCTCTTCATCGTAAATCCAAGGTCCACATGCGAGCGGGCGCCCAATTTGGGTGCCCGTTTCTCGCCAGCCCAGGACGATTCCGCGATCTCCACGCGTCATGAAAGGATTCCGTGACCGACAAGCCAACTTCCGAGCATCCGACGCCCGAACTTCCGACACCCGAACCGCCGACGTCCAAACCGCCGACAGCCGAATCGCCGGTGCCCGAACTGCCGACTCCCGACTTCGCCGACGTGGTCGCCAAGGAGCTCAGCCTAACCCGGTCCGCCGTCCAGGCCATGATCCGGCTCTTCGATGAAGGCGCGACCGTCCCGTTCATTGCCCGCTACCGGAAGGAACAAACGGGCGGCGCGGAAGACGTCGACATTCAGGCGGCCTTGGAACGACTGCAGTTTCACCGGGATTTTCTGGATCGCAAGAATCAGATCCTGGCCACGATTGCCGAGCAGGGGAAGCTGACCGCCGAGCTGCGAACGGCCGTGGCACGCGCGACGACTCGGGTCGAGTTGGAGGACCTGTACCTTCCCTACAAACCCAAGCGGCGAACGCGAGCCTCGATCGCGAAAGAACGTGGTCTTGAGCCGCTGGCCGAAAGGATGTGGCTTCGTCAGGACTTTCGCGGGATTCCGGAAGACCTCGCTGCATCATTCGTCGATCCCGAGAAGGAAGTGGCCACGGCCGACGACGCGTTGGCCGGCGCACGCGACATCGTGGCCGAGCGCATCGTGGAGACCTCCGAGTGGAGAGCCACGCTAAGAGACTTCACCTGGCGGCGCGGGCAGGTTCAGTCCCGTGTCGTCAAAGACAAGGCCAACGAAAAAAGCAAGTTCACGGACTATTACGAGTACAGCGAACCGGTGTCGCGCGTGCCGTCTCACCGTGTTCTTGCGATCCGTCGCGGAGAGAAGGAAGGGTTTCTTCTTCAGCGCATCCAGCCGGACGTCGAGGAAGCAAAGAGCCTTCTCTGGAAGCGCGTCCAAGCCTCGACAGGCGCCGAGAGCCGGGGTTCGATCTGGGAAGACCACATTCGCCTTGCGAGTGAAGATGCCTACGACCGCCTCCTCTCGCTTCAGATCGAAACCGAAGTCCGTCTCGAACTGAAGAAGCAGGCTGATGAGGACGCGATTGAGGTCTTCGCCAAGAACCTGCGTGAACTCTTGATGGCTCCACCCTTTGGCGGCCGTCCCGTTCTGGCCATCGATCCCGGATTTCGGACCGGCTGCAAGGTCGTCGTGCTGGGAGAAACGGGGAAGTTGCTGGACCACGGCGTCGTCTTTCCCACCGAGCCTCGCAACGACGTCAAGGGGACAGAGGCCGCGCTCGATCGTTGGTTTCAGCAACACCCCGGGATCGCCGCCGTCGGAATCGGCAGTGGAACCGGTGGGCGCGAGACGTTCTCCGTGGTCAAACGCTACCTCTCGTCGCGCAAGTTCGACGCACAGCCCGTCCTGGTCAATGAGTCGGGTGCCTCGGTCTACTCTGCGTCCGAAATCGCGCGTGAGGAGTTCCCCGATCACGATGTGACCGTTCGCGGAGCCGTGTCCATCGGGCGTCGCCTTCAGGATCCCCTGGCCGAACTGGTCAAGATCGACCCCAAGTCGATCGGTGTCGGCCAGTATCAGCACGACGTCGATCAGAAGCGGTTGCAGCAAAAACTCGAAGACGTCGTCGTGGCTTGCGTCAACGAAGTGGGCGTCGACGCCAACACCGCCTCGCCGTCACTACTGACGCACGTTTCGGGGCTGGGGCCCAAGATCGCCAAGGCGATCGTCGACTATCGGGACCGCGAAGGCGGGCTCGCCAGTCGGAAGGCGCTCCTCGAAGTTCCGGGTTTGGGTCGGAAGACGTTTGAACAGGCGGCCGGATTCCTTCGCGTTCAGGGGGCCAATCCGCTGGACAACTCCGCGGTGCACCCGGAACGTTACTCGTTGGTCGAGCGTATGGCCCGCGACCTGGGAGTCGAAGTGCGGGCGCTGATTGCCGACAAGGACGCGGTCCGGCGTATCGACCTGGGATCGTACGTCGACGACTCCGTCGGACTCTTCACCCTCAACGACATCGTGGCCGAGCTGGAGAAGCCCGGGCGTGACCCCAGGAAGAGCTTCGAAGCGGTGGAGTTCCGCGACGACGTTCATTCCGTGGAAGACTTGAAGGAGGGGATGGTCCTGAACGGAACGGTAACCAACGTTACTCACTTCGGCGCCTTCGTCGATGTCGGGGTTCACCAGGACGGGCTCGTCCACGTCAGTCAGATTGCCGACCGGTTTGTCCGGGACCCGGCGGAGGAGCTGCACGCCGGGCAGAATGTGCGGGTCAAAGTGTTGGAGATCGATCTGGACCGGCGGAGGATTGCGCTGAGTATCAAGCAGGCCGGCTAGCGATTCCCCAACCAAACGAATTTCGCAGTGCGGGAGACCCCGATGTCCCCGCGAAGCCGGAGATGATAGACCCCGCCGGGCAACGAGAGACCGATGATCTGCATACCGTCCGGCGTCGATCGAAGCTCTCGAGTTTCGATGACCCTGCCCTTTGCATCCACGACCATGGCTTGTACGTGGTCTCCCAGATCCGTGGGGGCCCGAAACTGAAGTTCCCCGCGTGCGGGCATGGAACTCAGGAAAACGATCCGATCGACTTGCTCGTCCAGCTCTGGGGAGTCGTTCGGGTCTTCAGGGTCGTTCGGATCATCCGGGTCGTTGGGATCGGAGCAGTCAACAGAGTCCGCCGCTGCGGGGGCTCCGAATCCGATCAGCTCTCCGCAGGGACTCCTCTGTGGCGCACAGGGAGAACACGGCAGCAGATTGTAGTCGCCGGAACTCGCCGTGAACTCGCCGCACGTGCCCGGTGCCACGAATCTCGGATCTGACGAGACCAGGTCTTCTGTCGTCAGGTCGCCGCCTTCGTTCTGCACCTCATGAATGTCCAAGGCGCTGCAACGGACTTCGAGGAGGCTGTGCTCCTGAACCTGCACGGCGGACTTTCCGGGACTTCCACAGTTACTCCAGACAATCGACCGATCCAGAGAAACGGACGAGCCGCCGGACGCCAGAACCGTGCTGTTGACCGTTGAGTTGTCCGCGATGGTCGAGTTCGAAACTCGTACGTCCGATTCACCTACGACCACAAGGACCGGTTCAAGGCCGGATGCGCCCGCGATGAGGCAGCCGTCGATGTCGACTTCGGAATCGCGAATGACCAGATGGCCGTTTTCCGCAGACGGTTCCCGCACCTCGCATCCACGCATCGTGAGGCCACAGTTTGTTGCGATGCCGATGGAGCCGGAGCCGAAGTTTCCTCCATCCACTCCGCTGCGGGAACGGTTGCTGCGAAACGACACGCTCTCGAAGTTGTGTTGACCTCCCTCCAGGAGGAACCCGACGACTCCATCCGCCTGGTTGTCGTGAACCGTTGAGTTGGAAACGTGCAGCGAGCCCTTTGCCCCTTTGGAAAGAAACGTCGGCAGCCTCGTCGTTCCGCTGAGTTCCAGGTCCTCGATGTTCGCGACCGCGCCCTCCACATGAATTCCGCCGCCGTTGGAAAGAAGCCGGCAAGCCGACATCTCCAGGGAGCCGCCCTCGATCTGAACCGCCGCGTCGCCGGTGTTCTCTATCGAGCATCCCAAAAGGGTTGTTTCGCCGTCGGTCGCGTGAACGGCATGGGCAAACCCGTGCAGTCCTACGTGCTCGAGATGGAGACTCGCTTGCACGGAGGTAAGCGCCGCGGACTCCGGAGTACCTGTAATGAGCGGAGGCTCTCCTCCAACCCCGACCACCGCGATGTCCCTTCGAATCGTGGGAAGTCCCTCGACTCCAGAGACCGGTGGAGCTGATATCACTCGGATCGTCCTACTGCCGTCCGGAGCGGATTCCATGGCCGACTCCAAAGCCAAACGAAGCGTCGGGTGTGTGGTGGGGACTTCGATCGGACTGGAGTCGAGAAACGGGACCGTCGCGGAACTCGCTCCGATCGTCTCTCCGCAGGGCGAGTTCTTGGCGAGGGCGGGGGAGACCGGATCGCAAAGCCCATAGAGGACCTCGCAATTGTCCGGAGTCGTTTCGACAGCAACGGACGTGCCCAGCATGCCGGCGAATCTGGGAGCCGCTCCCAGGTTGCCCTCGCCGTAGTCTTCCAGGTCCACGCCCCCGACATCGCCCACGATCGAACAGTCGATCTGAATCTTCCCGCCGCCCATAAGGTCGAGTGGTGTGGGGCGATTGTTCCAGAGCACGCTCCGCTCGATCCGTATTTCGGCGTCTTTGGTCTCAGTCGTAATCGAAGGTCGGTGGCTGTGGCCCGACCCGTTGTTCGCTACTGTCGAGCGGGTCATCCGCAACGTTCCGCTGCCATCGACAGAAGCGATCGATCCCCCGTTCTCGACGAGGAAGCAACGATCGAGGGACGCCTCACCGTGCACCAGGACCGCTGTACCCATGCCTCCGGCGAATCGGCAATCGGTGAATGCGGCCGTGCTCGTCGGATCGACGAAGACCGTTGCCCGAGCCGGGGAGCCTGAAGGGTAGTCGTAGCCGTCGTTGTCCCAGAAGTCGGAGTCCACTGCCGTCACGACGGAGTGGTTGCTTACACGGAGAGCCGATCCAGGTTGGAAGAGAGTGTTGTCGCGGAATGCACACCTCTTCATTTCCAGAGTTGCCGAATCGACATTCAGGGCCCACGCGAAGTCCACGGGAGAAGACCTGAACCCGGAGAATCCGACATCCTCGAGTACGGCACTTGCGGAGCCGTCCACGGTCATCCCCGTGCGTCCCGAGTACACAATGACGGTTTGGTCGCTCCCGGCCCCAAGGATGTACAGATCCTTTCCGCCGAACGTGATTCGCGAGTTCCCTTCACCGCTGAATTTTCCGGCGGCCACACGGACCGTGTCTCCGGTGTCGGCGGCGTGGATCCCGGCCTGGATGTTGGGGTAGACGGATGGAACTTCCAGAACGGCCGCCCCGGCCGCCCCTCCGGACGCCGTGACGAGGAAGAGAAGAAGTAGAGGACACCGCACGAACCGGCGCAATGAGCCGATTGAACCAACCATAGAAGGATTCCTTTCGGGCGGGGCTTTGCGGATCGTAGCATCTCCTCCCGCCGTGGCGACCCTCGATCGGCTTCCGTTGAGAAAACTCATGCCAGAGATTAGGGTTGCCCAAAGCTGACAACGGCGAGGACTTGCGGTGACCCAGATCTGGCACAAATCCTATGATTCCGATGTTCCACCGGAGATCGAACTCCGCGATTTGACCCTCGGTGACGCCCTGGCCGAGACGGTGGAGCGGTTTCCCGACCGGATCGCGCTCAGCTTCCTCAACATGAAGCTGACCTACGCCGAGCTCCTCGAAGAGACCGATCGTTTGGCGACGGCTCTGGCCCAACTCGGAGCGGGCAAGAACTCGAAGATCGCCATCCAGATGCCGAACTCACCGCAGACGATGATCGCGTTCTATGCGACGCAGCGTCTCGGCGCGCAGGCGGTGATGACAAATCCGCTGTACGTACCGAGGGAGATCGAACATCAGTGGAACGACGCCGGCTGTGAGTTTGCCGTCGTTGCCGACTTTCTCTTCGATCAGAAGATCCGGCAGATTCGCGACAAGCTGCCCGTTCGGGAGTACGTCATCGCTTCCATTCCGGAGTACCTGCGCTTTCCCCTGAAGCAACTGGCTCCGCTCAAACTGAAGCGGGCCGAACCGCCGTTGGTCGCCAAGGTTTCACGGGGTCCGGGCATCCACTTCTTCCGCGAGTTGATCGGGAAGACGGAAAGGGCACTTCCCGAGGTGCATATCTCGATGGACGACGTTGCGGTCCTTCAGTACACCGGCGGGACGACGGGCGTCTCCAAGGGCGCGATGCTGACCCACGGCAACCTCTCCTACAACACGCAGCAGATTTGGTCCTGGTTCACGGGACTGGCAGCTGGCCAGGAGGTGATCCTGGGTGCGCTTCCGATGTTCCACATTTTCGGAATCACCTGTGTTGCCTGTCTCGGATCCTTCTGCGGTGCGGAGATGGCGATGGTGGCCAATCCTCGGGATATTCCGATGCTGGTCAAGACGTCGGAAAAGCGTCGGGTGACGATCTTCTTCGGCGTGCCCGCGATGTACCAGGCGATCAACCAGTTCAAAGGGATCGAGAATCGCGACCTCAATGCGATTCGGTACTGCTTTTCGGGATCGGCCCCGATGCCCATCGAAGTGCAGAAAGAGTTCGAACGTCTGACCGGCGCCGTCATTCTGGAGGGGTACGGCCTCACCGAGACGTCGCCCGTCGCCACCGTCAATCCACTCAAAGGTCAGCGCAAGATCGGCTCCATTGGTCTCCCTGTTCCCAACACTGGATTTCGGATCGTCGACGACGACGGGAACGATGTTCCCACTGGCGAGGCAGGGGAGATCCTTCTTCGCGGACCGCAGGTTTTTCCGGGGTACTGGAAGCGGGAGAGCGAGCGCGCCGAGTCTTTCAACGAGGAGGGTTGGTTCCGAACCGGCGACCTCGGAACGATGGACTCCGAGGGGTATGCCCGTATCGTCGGTCGGAAAAAGGACATGATCCTGGCTTCCGGCTACAACATCTATCCGGACGAGATCGACCAGGTTTTGTCCACCCATCCCGCCGTCCACGAGAGTTGCACGATCGGAGTTCCCGATCCCAAGCGGGGCGAGACCGTCAAAGCTTTCGTCGTGCTGCACGAAGCGGGCAGCGCCTCCGCGGACGATCTCATCGCCCATTGCCGGGAGAACCTGGCTGCCTACAAGGTGCCCCGCTTCGTCGAATTCCGCGACGAACTTCCCCGCAGCTCTGTCCTCAAACTTCTTCGGCGCGTGCTGAAAGAGGAAGAATTGAACCGAATTCAGGGACAGAATAAAACCGACGGGTGAGCCGAGGGCCCTCGGCCGATAGATGAAGTAGGGCCGATCGATCGGTGCACGGGCTCAGGGAAGTGCCCTTCGCGGCGGAAACGCAGTCCGGAGTGCTGCGACCGCAACCCGAGGCGCGGTCGAGCATCCATAGTTCGAGCATCATATCGAGGATCCTGGTTGGTGGATCCCAGTTCGAGCATCCGTAGTTCGATGCGGTCACGCCGACAAGAGAACGAGGAGTATCCATGTCCGACGAGATTCGCTCCGCCGCCGTCCTCGGTGCCGGAGTCATGGGCGCCGCTATCTCCGCCCACCTTGCCAACGCGGGGATCCCGAACCTGCTGCTCGACATGAAGCCCAAAGACTTGAGCGATCGGGAGGCGGCCGCGGGGGCAACCCTGGACCATCCCGCCGTTGCCAACCGCTTTGCCGCGATGGGCCTCGAGCGAGCCAAGAAATCCAAACCGGCCTCGTTCTTTTCGAGAAGGGGTGCGGCTCTCGTTCAAGTCGGAAACTTTGACGACGACATGGACAAGCTGGCCGGGGTCGACTGGGTCATCGAAGCGGTTGTGGAAAACCTGGACATCAAACGCTCTTTGTATGAACGGGTCGGAAAGCACCTCGGCCCCAATGCCGTCATCAGCAGCAATACGTCCGGTCTCTCCGCGGCCGCTCTCAGCGACTGTCTGCCTGCCGAGCTTCGTTCCCGTTTCCTGGTGACCCACTTCTTCAATCCGCCTCGGTATCTCCACCTTTTGGAACTGGTGCGCGGACCGGAGACAGACGCGAAGGTGTACGAACGCCTGGCCCGTTTCGGTGAAGACCGATTGGGGAAGGGGATCGTTCACGCCAAGGACACTCCCAACTTTATCGCCAACCGCATCGGCACCTACGGGCTGGTTCATGCCGTCCGTCTCATGATCGAGGACGGCTACACGATCACCGAGGTCGACAAGCTGACCGGGAAGGCGATCGGCCGCCCGAAGAGCGCGACGTTTCGCACCGCGGACCTTGTCGGGCTCGACACTCTGATCCACGTCGCCGCCAACATGTACGAGAACCTTCCCGACGATCCGGAGCGGGAGCTGTTTCAGCCACCCGAGTTCGTACAGCAGATGGCCGAGCGGAAGTGGTTGGGCGAAAAGACCGGGCAGGGCTTCTACAAGAAGGAAAGGGGAGCCGACGGAAAGTCGCAGATCCTACGCCTCGATCCGAGTTTGATGGAGTACGTCGAGCAGGGAAAGGTCGCGTTGCCCTCGCTGGAGTTGGCCAAGAACATCGAAGACTTGGGAGACCGACTGAAGACCCTCGTTTCCGCGCCGGACCGTGGCGGAAACTTCCTGTGGAAGAACCTCAGCGCCACGCTTTGCTACGCCGCCGACCGGATTCCCGAAATCAGTGACGACATCGTCAACGTCGACCGTGCCCTGCGATGGGGCTTCGGTTGGGAAATGGGGCCGTTCGAGGTTTGGGACGCGATCGGGGTCGAAGCGTCGTGCAAACGCCTGCGGGATGAAGGCCGCACGGTTCCCAAGCTGGCCGAGCAGGTGTTGGCTGCCGACGGCGCCTTCTACTGCAGTGGTCGGCGTAACGACGGAAGTGCCAGCGTCGGAACCGGGAACGGAGCGGGGAACGGGTCTGGCACGCTCTACTTCGATTTGTCGACGACCGGGTACCAGCCCGTGCCGAAGAGCGAGAAGGTCCTGGAACTTTCCGATCTCAAGAGCAGGGGGACGCTTCTCGACAGCCCGGACGCCACGTTGATCGATCTCGGAGACGGCGTCGCCTGCCTCGAGTTCCACACCAAGATGAACACGATCGGTCCCGGCGTCATTCAGATGATCGAGAAGAGTCTCGACTTCGTCGAGTCGGACGACGCCTGGAAGGGTCTGGTCATTGGGAACGAAGGTGACAACTTCTGCGTCGGCGCGAACCTTCTTCTCGTTCTGACCGAACTCGACGATGAGAACTACGACGATGTCGACTGGATGGTTCGGAAGTTCCAGGACGTCAATCAGAAGATCCGCTTCTCTCAGCGACCGGTCGTGGTTGCGCCGTTTGGACTGACGCTGGGCGGCGGATGCGAGATCGTCCTCGCCGCCGACAAGATCTGTGCTTCCGCAGAGACTTACATTGGTCTCGTCGAGTTGGGTGCTGGAATCATTCCTGCCGGCGGAGGCTGCAAGGAGCACGTCAAACGTATCCACGAGCGCGCGCCGGAAGGTGTCGGTGTCGACCTGTTTCCGTACGTGCGAAAAGCGTTCGAGACCATCGGCATGGCCAAGGTGGCGACGAGCGCGGTCGAGGCGCAGGAGTTGGACCACCTGCGCGAGACGGACAACGTCGTCATGAATCGCGATCACCTGATCTGGGAAGCGAAGCGCGCGGTGCTGGCCATGGATGCCGCGGGCTACGAACCGGGGCGCCCCCGCCGGGACATCCGCGTCGTCGGAGAGCCGGGTCTGGCCGCACTGCGGGCCGGGATCCACAACATGCACGCCGGCGGTTACCTCACCGACTACGAAACGATCCTGGGCGACAAGCTGGCTTGGGTGCTTTGCGGGGGAGAAGTCGCCGCCGGGTCTCGGGTCGACGAACAGTATCTGCTCGACCTGGAGCGTGAAGCGTTCATGACGTTGTGCGAAGACGGACGCACGCTTCAGCGCATGGAACACATCCTCAAGACCGGCAAGCCGCTTCGGAACTAACGGAAACGGAGTATCGACCATGAGCTCGAACGGCAATGAAGCAGTCATCGTTTCCGCGAAGCGGACGGCGGTGGGGAAGGCGCCACGTGGCGCACTGCGCGAAACGCGGCCCGATGATCTCGCGGCTGCCGTTTTCAAGAGTCTGACCGACGAAGTGACCGGTCTCGATCTGCAGTTGATCGACGACGTCGTCCTTGGCTGCGCCATTCCGGAAGGTCCGCAGGGCCTGAACGTGGCTCGGCTCGCTGCACTCCGGGCGGGACTTCCCTTCCATGTCCCGGCCATGACCTTGAACCGATTCTGTTCCAGCGGACTTCAGTCCATCGCGCAGTCCTGTGACCGCATCCAAACCGGACAGGCCGACATCGTCATTGCCGGCGGTACGGAGTCGATGAGTCTGGTTCCGATGGAAGGCTTTCGCTTCATGCCGAACCCTGCGCTGGTCCGCGAGATGCCGGACGCGTATCTCTCCATGGGGCACACTGCGGAGAACGTGGCAACGAAGTACGAAGTGTCCCGCCAGGATCAGGACGCGTTTGCCCTTCGCAGCCATGAGCGAGCCTTGGCGGCCGTTCGCGATGGCCGATTCGTCGACGAGATCGTTCCGGTCGAAGTCGTCAGCAAGAAGGCTGCGCCCGGCGGCAAGGCAACCGAGACGAAAGGAACCTTCGCTCAGGACGAAGGCCCTCGTGCGGACTCCAGCCTCGAGGCCCTGGCCGCTCTGCGTCCCGCCTTTCGTATGGGCGGTTCCGTCACCGCCGGCAACAGTTCGCAGACCAGTGACGGCGCAGCGGCGGCACTACTCATGAGTCGGCAGAAGGCGGAGGAGTGCGGTGCGACCCCGATGGCCCGGCTCGTCGGGTACGCGGTGGCCGGGGTTCCGCCGGAGATCATGGGCATCGGTCCCGTCGAGGCCATTCCCAAGCTGCTCTCCAGAACCGGACACGCGATCCAGGACATCGATCTCTTCGAGATCAACGAAGCGTTTGCCGCGCAGGCCATCCCCGTGGCCCGTGAACTTGGCATTCCGGATGATCGCCTCAATGTGAACGGTGGGGCCATCGCTTTGGGGCATCCACTGGGCGCCACGGGCGCAAAACTGACGGCGACGTTACTCCACGAAATGAAACGACGTGGGTCTCGGTTGGGCATTGTCAGTATGTGTGTCGGCGGGGGAATGGGAGCCGCCGCGCTCTTCGAAAATCTACAGGTCTGACGGTGCGGGCCCAGACACGCGCCGAACTCGGGCCCTGTCTGCGCGCCGAGCGCGGGTCGGGCCGCACGCCGGGCCGCGGGTCAAAAACTCAGGTGTGATCGCGGTCACTGAACAAACGGAATCCGCAGGTGAGGGTTGGAATCATGATGACGGACACCAAGATCAAATCGGGCCAGTTTCTCCTCCGCACTCCGGATCTGGAAGAGTTCTTCGTTCCGGAGAAACTCGCTGAGGAAGAGAAGTCCTTCTCCGAAACTGTCGGCCGCTACTCCCGCGAAAAGATCCTTCCGAAGCGAGCCGAGGTCGACGCGATGACCGAAGGTCTCATTCCGCAGCTGCTGCGCGGGCTCGGGGAGCTCGGAACCTTCATGCTCGATGTGCCGGAGGCTTTGGGCGGCGTCGGCGCCAGCAAGAAGGCCGCGATGCAGGTCGCGGAGTGGATGGGCGCTTCGGGCGCCACCGGCGTGGCGGCGATTGCGCAGGCCGGGATTGGTGGACTCCCGATCATCTACTTCGGAACGGACGAGCAGCGCGAGAAATACCTGCCTGGAATCATGAGTGCGGAGATCATCACTGCCTACGCTCTGACCGAGCCTGGAAGCGGCTCCGACGCGTTGTCCGCCCGGACCACGGCGACCTGGAACGAAGAGAAGCAGGTCTACGTTCTGAGTGGCGCCAAACAGTTCATCACCAACGCGGGTTTTGCAGACATCTTCATCAGCTTCGCCCAGGTCGATGGCGACAAGTTCACCTGCTTCATCCTCGAGAAGTCGATGCCGGGTCTTTCCACAGGCGCGGAAGAGAAGAAGATGGGCTTCACCGGATCGTCGACGCGCAGTGTCATCCTCGAGAACGTCGAGGTCCCGAAGGAGAATGTTCTCGGCGAGATTGGGAAGGGACACCGCATCGCCTTCAACGTTCTCAACATCGGTCGCCTGAAACTCGCGCCCGCTACCTTGGGCGGCGCCAAGATCTCGCTGCGGGAGGGGGCAACCTACGCGCGGGACCGGAAGCAGTTCGGAAAGTCGATTGCGGAGTTCGGGGTGATCCAGCAGAAGCTCGCCATTGCGGCGAGCAAGACCTACTGCGCCGAGTCGATGTGCTACCGCACGGCCCACGTCATCGATCGATTCGCGGACGATCTGGCGGATGGGGCGACGGATCCCGCCGATCCGACGGTTCAGGCGTTGAAGGAGTTCGCCGTCGAGTGCTCGATCAACAAGGTCTACGCAACGGAAGCGCTCGACTACGTCGTCGATGAAATGCTTCAGGTTCACGGAGGGTACGGATACATCCAGGAGTACCCGATCGAGTCCATCTACCGTGACTCCCGCATCAATCGGATTTGGGAAGGTACCAGCGAGATCAACCGCATGATCGTGACCGGCACGTTGCTTCAGCGGGCGATGAAGGGCGAGCTTCCGCTCATGGCCGAGATCCAGAAGTTGACATCAGAGCTGATGGAGCGTCGTGGCCGGACCGAACCGACCGACGGCACGCTCGGGCCCGAGCAGGACTCGATTTCACTCGCGAAGAAGATGACCCTCTTTGCCGCCGGGGTCGCCGCCCAGAAGTTCCTCATGACCCTCGACCAGCAACAGGAGGTTCTCTCCTGGCTGGCCGACATGGTCATTCAGGTCTACGCCATGGAAAGCGCACTGCTCCGCACTCTCAAACTGGAGTCGGAACTCGGCGCCGATGAACTCGCCGCCCGCATTGCGGCCGTCGAACTGGCCGTGGCCGACGGCTTCCACCTCTGCGAGGAATCGGGCCGCTCCGTCCTGGCCGCCTCCCACAAGGGAGAGGAGCTTCGGAGTTCGCTCTCGCTCTTCAGGAAACTGACCCGCAGGGACCCCATCGACCGGGTCGCCGCCGGCCGGACGCTGGCCAGGTTCGTCGTCGAGCGGGAAGGCTACCCGTTCGGATAGCCGAGAATCGGCCGGACCGGATCTTGCAGCGAATCCAAGTGCAAGCGCCGGCTTCGAACCGATCCTAACAGCGGTGTTTGGCTGTACCGCAGGACCCAACAAGCGCCTTGCACCCAGTGACGATCCTGAAGTATCCTAAAGACAAGTCCAGCAGAGGTTTAATGGCTATGGAGCGTTCATTCGAGTTCGAGGCACTACCGCAGCACCTGAAAGATTGGGTGACGTCGAAGGCGATCGAAGGGCGATATAGAAGTACCGGCGCTTTCATCGAAGAGCTGCTCGAGCGCGTCCGGGCCAAAGATGCTGAACGCGACCAGTCCCTCGCTGACGCGGCAATCCAGCGCGGGATCGACTCGATGGCTCGGGGCGAGGGGAAGCTCCTCGACGACGTGCTGGACGAGTTGTACGAGAAGCACGGCTTGCGCAGAGGAGCATGACCTACAAGGTCATCATCCAGCCTGAAGCCCAGCAACAACTTTCCGAAGCGTTCTCTTGGCTCGCCGAGAACAAGTCCGGCTACGCCCCCGCGTGGCGTAACTCCCTTTTGCGCGCCGCAAAGTCTCTCGAGGAAATGCCCTTTCGATGTGCGCTGGCTCCGGAGAACCCTCGATTCGATCTCGAACTAAGGCATCTTCAGTTCGGAAAGGGAAAGAGCTCGTACAGGCTCATCTTTACGGTCGAACGGAACGAAGTTCACGTCCTTCATGTCCGCCACGGACACAGGAAGGCTCTGGAAGGAGCCGACTGAGGACGTCCGCTTTGTGAGGACCCCGGGCGGCCTTGCTCGGATAGATTTCAGCCGAGAAAGAAACGTGAATCGCGGCTAGAATCCCCAAGGAAGGTGCCCGAGCGACGCACCTCGAAGGAAGGATTCTCATGGCGGTCAATCTGGACGAAGCAGCTCTGCTTCAGGCGGAACGAGAGTTCCGCGAGTCTCACCCGGAGTACGAAACCACCTCACGCTGCGACGAGCTCCGCGAGAAGGACTTCGCACGCCTCGATGCGGCCGACCACGCCTATCTGGACTACACGGGCGGAGGGCTCTACGCCGCCTCCCAGATCGCGCGACACCAGCAAATGCTGGCGGACAACGTCTTCGGAAACCCGCATTCGGTCAACCCGACCTCGTTGGCCATGACGGACCTGTGCGAGCAGGCGCGCAAGCGGGTCCACAAATTCTTCCGGGCGTCTGAGGAAGAGTACGCCGTCATCTTCACGTCGAATGCCTCCCACGCCCTCAAGCTGGTGGGGGAGAGCTACCCCTTCGGTCCCGGCGACCACTACCTCATGACCTTCGACAACCACAACTCGGTGAACGGCATCCGCGAGTACGCAAAGGCCCGGGGTGCGGCCGTCTCCTACATTCCGCTGGCTCTGCCCAACATGCGGACGCCGATGTCGGAGTTTCGAAACTACATTCGCGACAACCGAACCGGGAACAACGACCTGTTTGCCTACCCGGCCCAGTCGAACTTCTCCGGTGTGCAGCATCCGCTGGAGTACATCGGCGAAGCTCAGGCCGAGGGATGGGATGTCGTCCTTGATGCTGCGGCGTACGTTCCAACGAACTCGTTGGATCTTTCCGTGCACAAGCCGGACTTCATGGCCCTGTCCTTCTACAAGATGTTCGGCTACCCGACGGGTATCGGGGCTCTCGTCGCCAAGCGTTCGAAGTTGGCCAAGCTGCGCCGGCCCTGGTTTTCCGGCGGAACGATCACCGTTGCCTCGGTCCAGGGCGATCGTTACTACATGGCCGAAGGTGAAGCCGCCTTTGAGGACGGGACGCTCAACTATCTGACCATCCCTGCGGTGACGATCGGGCTCGACTACCTGGACGAGGTCGGAATGGAGAACATCCACGAGCGATGTTGTTGCCTCGCAGACTGGCTCCTTCACGAACTTCCCAAAATCCGTTGGAGCAACGGACGACCCCTCGCTCGCATTTACGGCCCCTGCACCACCAACCACCGCGGCGGCACCGTCACCATGAACTTCTACGGTCCGAACGGTGAAGTCATCGATCACCTTCGGGTGGAAGAAGAGGCGGCGCGGGACAACATCTCCATCCGAACGGGCTGTTTCTGCAACCCGGGCGGGGGAGAGGTGGCGCTGGATCTCACCGAGAACGAACTCGTCGGTTGCTTCACTCAGCCGCACATCGTCGAGTCGGCCAAGTTCACACCTGAAGACTTCCGTATGTGTGTGGACGGCAAGAGCACGGGCGCCGTGCGTGTTTCCTTCGGTCTGGCCAGCAACTTCCGGGATGCGTACCGATTCGTCCAGTTCGCGCGACGCTTCGTCGAATGAAAGAATCGCTGCGACAATTCCTGACCGGACTCGTCGACTATGCGGGGCTCTTTCCGCCGGCCGAGTTGGATCTCGATAGGGCCATGTCGAACTACCTGACGTATCTCGGTTCCGACGACCGGTGGATGCTGGGTCCGTTCATCGTCCCGGAAGGTCGGTTTCATGCTGCGGCCCTTCTGGTGCCGAACGGTTCCGAGGTTTGCCGCTTCTCCGTCCTCTTGAAGGGTGAGTCCGGGACGGAGTGGGCGGCGTCACTGGACGAACAGCTGGGCCGTTTGAAAGACACCGTTTCGCGCAATCGCCACGTCGAGGTGGCCGCGTTCGAATTGCGGATTCCGGCGATTGCATCGGAGGACGAGACGTCGGCCCGCGAGTGGTTGAAGGTTCTCGTAGACGGAACCCGCGAATGGGACGTCCCCGTGTTTGTCGAAGCCGAGCGGGATGAAGACTGGGAGGCTCGGTGGAAGCGGGTCGTTCGCGCCGTTGCCGAGATCAACGCAGCCTTGTTGGAGAATCAATCCCCAACCCAATCCCGGGCCCAATCCGCGACCGAGTCAGCGACCCAATCCCGGGCCCAATCCGCGACACAATCCGCGACCGGGGTTCATTCCGACGGCGATCCACGCACGCACGGCGTCCGAATTGGATTCAAGGTCCGCTGCGGCGGCGTTGTTGCCGATGCATTCCCGTCCGTCGAACAGGTGGCGAGCGCACTCTGGTGGACAGCGGAGCACGACGTTCCGATCAAGGCGACCGCGGGCCTTCACCACCCGCTTCGCCATCGTCACGAACCTCTGGATGTCGACATGCATGGTTTCATCAACGTGTTTGGAGCCGCCGTTCTGTCCCGGCAGGGAGCGCCCTTGAACACACTGAAACAACTGATCTCGGAGACCGACGTGCGCGGCTTCGATTTCGCGGACGATGCCCTTCGCTGGCGAGATGAAACGATCACAACCAACGCCATTCGGGAGGCCCGCCCGTCGGTGGTGTCCTCTTTTGGCAGCTGCAGCTTCGACGAGCCTCGCGAGGACCTACGCGCTCTCGGCTTGCTCTAGTGCGTGAGTCGACATGAAGGTCTGCCGCGGTAGCGGTCGTCTTGAACGACTCAGCCACAATACACAGGAGATTCGAAATTCATGGACGAAACGACGCAGCCCGAACTTCGGTCCTTCATCCCGGTCAAGCCGGACTCGGACTTCCCGATTCAGAATCTTCCATACGGAGTCTTTCGCCGTGTCGATGGTCGCCGCGCCGTTGGGGTTGCGATCGGAGATCAGGTTCTGGATCTGACCGAAGCGGAGTCGGCCGGTCTCCTAAAGACGTCGTACTTCGGGGAGCCGTCACTCAACGCGTTCATGGGAGCCGGTCGTGAGGTCTGGCGTTCCGTCCGTGCCCAGGTGTCGCAGTTGTTGCGGGAGGATGTCACGACGTTGCGGGACGACGCCGACATGAGGGATCGGGTCCTTGTCCCGCAGTCCGAAGTCACGATGGAGCTGCCGGCGGAAATCGGAGACTACACGGACTTCTACTCGTCCCGGGAACACGCGACCAACGTCGGAACGATGTTCCGAGGCGCTGACAACGCGCTGATGCCGAACTGGCTGCACTTACCTGTCGCCTACCACGGTAGGGCCAGTTCGGTCGTTCCCACCGGAACCGCGGTGCACCGCCCGTGCGGACAGACTCGCCCCAACGATGAGGAACCTCCGGTTTTCGGGCCCTCGCGACTGGTCGACTTCGAACTCGAGATGGGATTCTTCGTCGGCCCCGGTTCGACTCTGGGCAACCCGATTCCCGTTGAAAACGCCGCCGACCACATCTTCGGGATGGTGCTGGTCAACGATTGGAGCGCACGCGATATCCAGAAGTGGGAGTACCAACCGCTCGGCCCGTTTCTCGCCAAGAACTTCGCGACGACGATCTCGCCCTGGGTCGTGACCATGGATGCGCTCGAGCCGTTTCGTTGTGCGGGTCCCACGCAAGATCCCGAGCCCCTACCGTATCTCCGCTCGTCCGGTCCTCAGGCATTCGACATTCAGCTCGAAGTCGGACTCAAGACTCCGAAGATGCAGACGGCCGCCAGCATTGCGCATTCCAACTTCAAGTACATGTACTGGAGCGTGGTGCAGCAGCTCGCTCATCACACCGTCACCGGTTGCAACGTTCGTCCCGGCGACCTCATGGCGTCGGGCACGATCAGCGGCCCGGACAAAGGATCCCGGGGATCTCTTCTGGAACTGACTTGGAGAGGCACCGAACCCTTGCAGTTCGAAACCGGAGAGGAGCGGAAGTTCATGCAGGACGGTGATGAACTCTGGCTTTCCGGATACTGCCAGGGAGAGGGTTACCGGGTCGGCTTCGGCGAGTGCCGGGGCGAAGTCCTTCCGGCGAAGACTCGGGGTTGAGTCGAGGGGCGGGAACAGCGAGGCCAGCAGGTAAACGCGCCCGACTGAACCCTCCGACTGAACCCGTCCGACCTCGGGACGTCAGCGTTCGATGAGCACGGCTCGCACCGGGCTGGCGCAACCGCCCACGATCGGCAACGGAAGCGCGCACAGCTCGTAGGTTCGCGCCTCGACCCGGGACAAGTCCAGGTTCTCCAGCCAGTGCAGGCCCGCCTTTCGCAACGCGTGATGGGCGGACAGCTCTTTGGAATCGAATCGATCCACACTCGGTGTGTCGATGCCGACCAGAACCACTCCCGCTTCCGCGCAGCGCTCACAGGTCATTGGATCAAAGGCCGGAAAGTCTTCCGGGAAGTGGGTCCAGTCAATCTCGGTCGTGGTTCGAAAGAGCAGACGCGGCGCCGCATCGAAGTCGGCCTGGTCGAGTCCGTCGAGAACGGAGGGCGGGATCAGGCCGCGCGAGTCCGGGCGTGCGTCGACGACGCGCGCGGGTCCGAGGAATGCTTCCAAGTCGAGTTCGTGAGCGGCGCGGGCGCCATCCGCGACATGCAGTGGGGCGTCCGTGTGCGTGCCGACGTGCGGACTGGTTCGAAGCTCCGAAAGGTTGACCGATTCTCCATCTGCGATGCGAAGCGACCAGCTCAGCTTGAACTCGGTATCGCCGGGCCAGGCGGCGGTGCGGGCTTCGAGCGGCCGACTGACGTCGTGGATCTTCATGTTGCGCTCCATTCCATTGGGACATCCAACTCCATGGCGTCGCGCTCCATCGTCGCGGGAACGGCCCGCTTCGACTTCGTGCATCGATGTCGTGCCGTTTCTCCGGAGACAATCAGGTGACGGTCGGTCTTTCCTCGTTCTCGAAAGTTCGGTACTCGCCGTTGTTCAGGATCTCGACGATCGCTTGAAGCGCGGCGTCCACCTCCGACTCGGTGCTGTAGAAATGCGGCGCCATCCGAATGCCCGCCTCCGGCCGATAGTCGATGAGGATCTTCCGGGCCAACAAAGCCTGGGACACGCCATAGGCATGGGGTGGCTCCAGGCTGACCGTGCCTCCGCGACGCGTCGAATCGAGCGGGGTTCGAACTTTCCATCCTTCCCGTTGCGCGAAGTCGATGATGCCTCCCGTCAGCCGGAGGCTTTTTTCTCGAATGGCTTCGACTCCCGCGTCCATGATCACGGCAAGCCCGGGTTCGGCCGCGCGAAGCGATGGAATCGATGGCGTCCCGTGAAGGAAGCGGGCGATCCCCTCCGCCGGTCGCATCGGTGGAAGCTCGAATCCGAAGGGGCGCTCGTGTCCCATCCACCCGGCGACGCGGGGCTGCAATGTGTCCAGTAAATCCGGGCGCACATAGAGAAACGCCACACCGGGACCGCCCAGCAGCCACTTCAAGTTTCCGCCGACTGCTGCGTCGGCGCCGCATTCGCGAAGCGAAAACGGAACGACGCCGGCGGAGTGGTAGCAATCCAGCAGCACTTTCGCGCCGACCTGGTGTGCTTTGGCGACCACGGCATGGATGTCGTGGATGAAGGAACTCCGGAACGCGACGTGCGAAATTGCGACGACGGCCGTCTTTTCGTCGATTGCGTCCAAAAGGCGATCCGTCTCCACGCCAACCCCATCGCTGTCGGCCGGAACCGAGACAAGGTCGAAACCGGAGTCTCTGGAGATCCCGTCGTAGAGGTAGAGCACTGAAGGGAAGTCCAGGTCGGTGGCGACGATTCGGTTTCGCTGTGGCGTCGGTGTCACCGAGGAGAGAAAGACGGCCGAGGCGAGCGTGACGTTGGGCTGCATGCAAATCGAGTCCGGCTCTGCGTCCAGAAGACGAGCCATCTGGTTTCCGAATGAGAGCGGCAGCTCCCACCAACCTTCGCGCCAGGCCTGCACCCCGCGCTTCGTCCACTCATCGGCGTACCGTCCCAATCCCTGTCGAGCGGCCCGGGGCATCGCTCCCAGGGAGTGACTGACCAGATAGTTCGACGTTTCCAGGATGGGAAACTCCGGGCGAAACCGAAGCAGGGGATCCTGAGTCTCCAGTTTGGGGCTCCTTTGATTCGCGTTGGCGGACGGCCCAGATTTTACAACGATCCAGATTCCGCGTAGACCGTGTAGGCTTGGAACCATGAGTTCGGATCGCACCCAAAGGGACGGTTCCTCGGAACCGGAAGAGCGAGATCCCCGAACCCAGGGCCCTCCGCCGAGGGAGGTACTGGTCGGGGTCACGCTACGGGAGCCCCGACATCTTCAGACCTTCTTCGATCGCTACTTTGATCTGGTTCACGGGCTTTCGTACCGACTGGTCGGCGGAACTCTCTGCGAAGATGTCACGCAGGAGGTCTTCTTCAAGGTACACCGCGCGGCGCACCAATTGGATCCCGATCGGGACCCCAGATATTGGCTGACTGCAATTACTTACAATACCTGCCGAGAATTCTGGCGCTCGGGTGCTCACAAACTGAGCCAGAAGACCGTATCTATCGACGAAAGTCCCGAAGTCGGGGTCCGGGCTCCTGACCGTTCACGCAATCCGGAGGAGGAACTCCTACGGCGTGAACGGGCGCGATCCGTTCAGAACGCCATCCAGCAACTGGCCGAACCGTTGCGAGTGGCGGTTGTCCTTCATGACTATCAGGGGCTCGGACACGACGAGGTGGCGACGATCACCGGGGTCACGCATGCGGCTGCACGCAAGCGGTACTCCCGAGCCTTGGCCGAGTTGGCCAAGCTGCTGAAGCAGAAGTGGGTATGACCGAGTTCAGTTCTGACGAGAAGAGAGCCCAAGCGGCCGTGCGAGAACTCGATGTGGCTCCGGCGGACCCGGAGTACCGGTTTCGGCTGGAAAGGGTTTTCGTCGACGGATCGATCGAGGGGCGTCGCCCCGGGGCAGCTCGCGACAACACGCTTGGCGGCGCCGCAACCGACGCGGGGATCGTCTCCGGGGCGGATTCCCGGACGGATTCCCCAACGAACCCACGAACGGATTCCCAAACAGATTCCCAAACAGACTCCCGGACGGACTCCCATTCGAGTTTGCCCGCGACAGTGGCTCGACGCCGCGCCCGTTGGCTTCGCCGTCCGGTTGGGTTCGCCCTGGCGGCCGCGGCAGTGGCTACCGTTCTCTTCACTCTGATCCAGTTCCGCGGAAATGAAGGACCGTGGCAGATCGTCGAGGTTACTGGTTCCGGTACGGTCTGGATCGACGGCAGGCCTGTTTCGTCCGCGGACTTGCGTGGCTCGGACCTGGCCGGGGGCGCCCAGATCGCCCTGGATGCCAATGTTGTCCTGGAGGTGGTGGCCGATCACCGGTACGCCCTGGAGATCATCCCGGGCAGCACGGTGACCCTTCCGACCTCGACCAGCCCTGGACACGACGTTTGCCGCGTCGATACCGGGATGGCCCGATTCGTCACCGGATCCGAGTTTTCCGGGACGGAACTCTCGGTATCGACCCTCGATGCGGAAGTGCTCGTCCACGGTACGACCTTCTCCGTCATGGCCGATCACGAAAAGACCTGCGTCTCCGTGTATGAAGGGGAAGTCGAGGTCCGCCACATGAACGGCGCCGTTCTCCCCGTGCCGGCCGGCGACTGCCGAACCATTCCCCGCCGTCGCGGGGGAGACGTGGTCGTGGATCCGTTGAATGCGATACAGCGGGTCAATCTCGGGCGCTGGCACGACCGTTCCGGACTCCATTTCGCGGCCGCCAGATAGCTCGACCGGCCAGCACGACCGGTGCCAGCCCGGTCCACCGTTCCTCATCGGGTCTCGATTTCCGCCCGTACCTCCGGTACGCTTCTCCACTTGGCAAACAACCCACGATCGCATCGATGAGCGGCGCACCTCTCCCAGCCCTCTTTGACGATCAGGCTCAATCGTGAATCTCCGTCCGGCCTCGCGTCCCGTCGGCTCTATGCAACGAGCTCGGGTCGCCCGTGCGCCTGGTCGGAGCAGAGGACCTCTACATGGAGCTGGAGAGACTTTTCCGCGAGCTGGCACCCGACGTGGACTTCTGCTCGCTGCGCTACGAAAGCGAACGAAGCGAGTCCCTGCATGTTCGGCAGGACGTCCCCTTGCCGGTAGGCTCGGATGCGGATGTCGGGGCTATGGTGACCGTAATCGACAAAGGCGGTCTCGGGTATGCCGCGACGCCGGACTTGTCGCGCTCGGGCTTGGAACGTGCCTTGCGGCGGGCCGCGGATTGGGCCAAGGCCACGGCCGGACATGGGGTCACCGACTTCTCCGCGATCGAGATGCCGCATCCGACCGGCAGCTATGCGACCCCGGTCGAGAAAGCCTGGGACTCGTTGGATCTCGCGTCGAAAGTGGACATGCTGGTTGCCGAGTCGAAGAGGCTCAAGACCGACGATCGGGTTGTCGACTGGCAGGTCGGTCTCGACTACAACCACCGCGAAACGGTCTACCTGACTTCCGAAGGCGGGAAGGTCGAGCAGAGCTTCGACTTCATGGTTCCGGGCATCGACGTGACCGCGCACGCCGACGGCGAAACGATCAGCCGTTCCCTGGGCGGACGCGGCGCTTGTCGACAAGGCGGCCTCGAAGTACTGGACGCCGTCCGCTTTCGCGAGGTCGGACCGGAGTTGGTCGAGGATGCTTTGGCGCTCCTCTCCGCGCCACCGTGTCCGAGTGGCGACATGGATCTGGTCTTGGCGCCGGACCAGATGATTCTGCAGGTGCACGAATCGATCGGGCATCCGCTCGAGCTGGACCGGATTCTCGGCGATGAGAGAAACTACGCCGGCCGAAGCTTCGTCACCCTGGACATGTTCGGTTCGTTCCGTTACGGCTCTGATCTGCTCAACATCACCCACGATCCGAGTCGGCCGTTCCAGTTCGCGAGCTATGCCTTCGACGACGAGGGAAGTGCGTCCGAGCGCGAGTATCTGATCCAGAACGGAATTCTCGTTCGCGCGCTTGGTGGATGCGTCTCCCAACACCGGGCTGGTGTGCCAGGTGTTGCCAACTCGAGGGCCAGCAGTTGGAATCGACCGCCCATCGACCGAATGGCCAACGTCAACCTGGAGCCCGGAACATCGAGCCTGGAAGAGATGATCGGTTCCGTGGAAAACGGTGTCTACATGAAGACCAACACGAGCTGGTCCATCGACGACTCCCGGAACAAGTTTCAGTTCGGTTGTGAGTGGGGGCAGCGCATCGAGAACGGACGGCTGACTCATCTGGTCAAGAAACCGAACTACCGCGGAATCTCCCGAACTTTCTGGAGGAACTTGGCCGCGGTCGGCAACGAAGACACGCTCGAAGTCTTGGGAACCCCGAACTGCGGAAAGGGTGAGCCGAGTCAGGCTGCCCGCGCAGGACATGCGGCGCCGGCTTGTCTCTTCCGTGACACCGCCGTGTTTGGAGGCGAGTAAGGATGCGCGATCACTTCTATGACCTGGTCGAAGCCCAGAACTCGACACTTCTATCCGACGAAGTCCTGCTGGCCAGTTTCCGCGGTGAGAACTCCGACTTCTTTCGGCTGAACGGCGGCAAGGTTCGCCAAGCCGGAAGCGTCAGCCAGCACGGCGTCGGCCTGCAATTGATCCGAGGTGAAAAGACGGCCCGAACCGCAGTCGAACTCACTCTCGACTCGGCCGCGGACAGGGCTTTGGTCCGCAGCGCGATGGAGAAACTTCGGAAGAGCCTGGAGTTCGTTCCGGCCGATCCGCACCTTCACTATGAAACGGTTCCGACATCGACGGAGGTCGTGAAGGAAGATCAGCTTCCAACCGCTGAGTCGGTCCTCGCGAAGACGGTGTCGGCCGTCTCCGGGCTAGACTTCGTCGGATCCTATGCCTCGGGCAGCATGGTCTACGGCTTTGCGAACTCCCTCGGGCAGCGGAACTGGCATCAGTCCCACAGCTTCATCCTCGACTGGAGCCTTTACCACGTCGAAGACCGGGCGGTGAAGGCGAGCTACTCCGGGTTTGAATGGAAGGATGAAGAGTTCCAGCAACGTCTGGAATCCGCTCGGTCCGATCTCGAGGTCATGAAGCGCGATCCGATGACGATCGAGCCGGGGAAGTACCGGGTCTATCTCGCACCCGACGCCGTCGCCGAGTTTGTCGGGACGATGTCCTGGTCGGCGTTCGGCGTTCGCAGCCAGAAGACCAAGCAGTCCTCACTCCGCCGACTGGCCGAGGGCGAGGCTCAGTTCGACCCGCAGGTGACGGTAATGGAAAACACGGCCGATGGCCTCGGCCCGGGCTTTCAACGGGAAGGCTTTCTCAAGCCGGATGCGGTGACCTTGATCCGGGACGGTAAGATTGGGGATCCGCTCGTCTCCGCCCGTTCCGCCAAGGAATACGGAATCGCTAGTAACGGCGCCGATCCTTGGGAGGGACCCGTCTCGTTCGACATGGCTCCCGGCGAACTTCCGAAGGGCGAGGTTCTGGCCCGGCTGGGGACCGGCCTCTACGTCAACAACCTGTGGTACATGAATTACTCCGATCGCGATTCGTGCCGAATGACGGGGATGACCCGCTTTGCCACGTTCTGGGTCGAGGATGGAAAGGTGGTGGCCCCGGTCAAGGTCATGCGATTCGACGAGTCCGCCTACCGGGTCCTGGGGGAGGAACTCGAGGGTATGACCCGGGAGAGGGAGATGATCGCGGCCTCCGAGGCCTACGGCGGACGCTCTCCGCAGAGCTTCCGGGTTCCGGGGGTCCTGGTTCGGGCCTTTGAGTTCACTCTTTGAGCCGGTAGAGTTTTCTTGATCTGAGCCTGGCGTTCGGGCCATTATCGTGGACTGACGTCAAAAGGAAAGGAGGGAGCCGATGGCTGCCAAAGGGGATCGTATTCACATCAAGATGAAGAGCACTGAGAGTCCGTTCATGTACCACTCGGAGAAGAACAAGCGGAAGCACCCGGACCGGCTCCAGCTGCGGAAGTACGATCCGGTTCTCCGGAAGCACGTCCTCTTCAAGGAAGAGAAGTAAATAGCCTGCGCGATGCGCCGTAGAGCGCCGTGAGATAGAGTTCGGGCGGTGCCTGAACGCTGACTCTCTCCTTCCCATACGCGACGAGCCTCGGATCCGCCTTCACGCGGGTCCGTTCTTGTTTTTTGCCACCGGACCTTGGGCTTGGCACGGCAAATGACGAGAAAGAGTCGTAGGGGCGGTCGGGTTTTCGGCCGGATCGTCCAGCTTCCAGGGCCTTCGGGCTCCGGAGGAACCAAAGGAGACGACGGGAAGCCTCGACTTGGAGAGGGGGAGGCTTGCCGGGCGTCTCCTTTCCTTTTTCTCCCGCACCAGCCCCGCCGGAATTCTCCTCTCGGATCCTCCGACGGCTTCGCGAGGGTCGCTTCCTGGCTTCCGCAATCGATTCGTCCAACCAAGGCAACGGCCGGCGTGCGCCCACCTTCGAAAGTGTTCGAAATCGGATGTGCGATTGCGTGCGGAATTGTTCGGCTCCGGACGACCCACGTTTACGAGGAAACGTCGGGGGCTGCCGCCGTTGCTCCAAGGTCACATGTGTTGCCCTGGGTCCCGGCCGTCTCGACCGAAAAGGTAGGTCAAACCCGTCCGACCTCCAGACCCAGCGGGTCACCCTCGGGGCCAAACAGAATCTGGCATGGACTTTACATGTCCGAGACCAACTCTCCCCGCTGGACGATGGAGGTCCGACGAATGAACAGAAGTGAATTCATGTCCCTGAAAGACTCCGACCACGATCCTTTGCGAGACTTGGAAGAAGCCGAGGAACTGCTCGCCGATCTGAACGAGCCCGGAGTTCCCGGCTGGGGCGGGGCATCCAGCCCGTCCCACTTCGGCGAGCCCAGCCTTCAGGAGATGAAGGCGAAAGCGCAGGCCGCCAGTGAGTCCGAAGCCTTCAAGGCCCTGGCAGATGTCGCCACCACGATTACGGCGAATCTCGACTTTCCGTCGCTGGCCCGACAAATCCTCGACACGGCCATCCAGACCGTCGGGGCCGAGCGCGGAATCATTTTTCTCGGCGACGATCGTGACGAAGAACTGGTTCCCATGGTGGCGCGCTCTCTGCGAGGCGAGGACGTCGGGCAGATCGAGCGGGTCAGCCGAACGGTTCTCCGGCGCGGCCGTGAAGGGCACGCCATTTCGACGGGCGATGCGGTCAACCATCCCGGCCTGGTGGACAGCCCGAGCATTCAGCTCAATCAGCTCCGTTCCATCATCTCCACTCCGCTCGCAGCGCGGGGACAAACGATCGGCGTGCTCTACGTCGACAGTCCGGACCGCACGTCTGCCTTTCCATCCTATGCCGAGAAGTTTCTTGTAGCCTTCGGCGGTCTTGCCGCGGTGGCGATCGAAAACGCCCGTCTCCACGGCGACATCATGCGCGAGAACCGGAGGCTTCGTCGACGACTGCACTCGATGGAGTCCTTTGGCCGAATCGTCACGGTCTCGCCAAAGATGGTTTCGATGTTGCGACGGGCCAGCATGGTCGCCCAGTCGGACGCGCCGATCATGATCCTCGGAGAAAGTGGTACCGGCAAAGAGCTCCTGGCCCGCTCCATACATGAGTCGGGACCGCGTTCATTGAACGCGTTCGTTGCCCACAATTGCGCAGCCGTGCCGAAGGAACTGATGGAGAGCCTCTTCTTTGGACACACCAAAGGGGCGTTCACCGGTGCGACCCGTGATTCTATTGGGCTCTTCCGCCAAGCCGACCGCGGGACTCTCTTTCTCGATGAGTTTGCCGACCTCAACCTCGAACTGCAGGCCAAGTTCCTTCGTGTTCTCGAGGACGGATTGGTCCGTCCCGTGGGCGGCCAGCACGAAGTGCAGGTCGACTTCCGGCTTCTGACGGCGACCAGCCGATCGATGGACGAAGCGGTCGAGCGTGGGGCCTTTCGGGAGGACCTCTTCTACCGCACCAACGTCCTCGAGGTACGAATCCCCCCGCTGCGTGAGCGGCTCGAGGACATCCCGGTTCTGGTCGACCACTTCCGCGACAAGCACACGGTGGAAGGAAGGGGATCCTGTCGATTCTCTTCAGGCGCGATCGAACTCATGCAGTCCCTTCCCTGGCGCGGAAACGTGCGTGAACTGGAGAACGTGGTCCAGCGAGTGTTGATCCTTTGCGAGAAGCCGGTCGTGGAAGCGGACGAGGTTCGCCGACTGGTTCCCCGGCCGCTCCGAATTCGATTGGGCGACGTTCCTGCGGACGGTAGAACCGATGCACATTCGGGGTTTGCGGCAGGCTCTGCCGGTGCCGGTGCCGGTTCGGGTGCGGGCCGAGAACCGGGGATCAGTGGGGAGATTAGGGATAGCGGCGCCAATCCGGCCGCAGCTTCGTCCGGATGGTCAGAGCCGAACGAGCAGGGCGAAGTGGAGATCTCGAGTTCGACCGTCTTGCCGTCTCCATCGGCTCCGCCGCCCGAGACGCTGGAACAACAGGAGAAGCTTTCGATCGCCCGAGCTTTGGTCAAGGCGGGCGGGAACAAGTCGAAAGCCGCTCGCATCCTGGGGCTTCATCGAAACTCGTTGCTGCGAAGGTTGGAGAAACTTCAGATCGTCTGGATCGACTAAAGGCGAAAGGGGTGGAAGCCGCGCGGCACCACCCCTTCGTTTCGATCTTCCGGAAGCGTCACCTGGTAGCGAGTGACTTTCCGCAAGCCTCTGTGCTTCGTAGTCCTTGGGACCCCGTTTAGTTCAGGTCGACCGAGAGCATGAAGGACACGGCATTGAGGCCGAATCCAAACTCGGAAGTATCGACCTCTCCGGAGTTGTCCCCGATCGTGACTTCGGTCGTCCCACCCTCGAGGACGAGTCCGACGCGGTACTCAGCTCCGAGCTGAACACCGTCGAAGATCTCCGCGACGAAACCAAGGATTCCACCTGCTCCGAAACCGAAGGCGCTGTTCTCGTACTTGCGGTTCTGGGAGTCATCTTCGCGCGTCTGCTCGAACGTACCGCTGGACAAACCGAATCCGCCGATCACACCCATGTACGGGTTGACGCGAGCTGTCGGGGGAGCCATGAACTTCTCGAGTGCTCCGCTGACGCCGAAGGCGAAACCACTTGTCTCGTTCTTGTTGCTTCCTTCCGAAGGCTCGTTGGACTCGCTGAGGAAGGCGAGATCCACGCCGGCTCGGAGCGCCGTTCCGTCGCTCAGGAAGTGACGGAAACCCACGCCGCCGCCGGGGGCGGAGGTGCTCAGTCCGGAGCTTCCTGCCTCGTCCGGGATGTTGATTGAAGGCGTGATGCCGCTGTTGTAAGGAATGGCGCCCAGGTTCGACAACCCGGCGAAGCTGAAGACCAGCTGCTGACTTCCTGCGTCCGTCTCCATGTTCGCTGCGGCCGAGCCTGCAAAGAGCGTGGCCATGGCGATACCCAGAATCATTCGCTTCATCGTGTTCTTCCTCATTTTCGTCCTGAAAGGGAGTTGGTGTTCCTTCTCTGCATGTCCCTGGCTCCCTTGGGACCGGCTGAGACAGCGAGCGCCCGGTCAGAGACCGAGCGCCCAGAAGGATAGGTCGCCTGCCGAAGAAAGCAAGCGATCGTTCGGAGGTTACCGTTCGCTCATCGGAACGTAATCCACGGAGGTCGGGCCGGTGTAGACGGCCCGCGGACGGAAGATTCGGTTGTCTCCCAGATACTCGAGCGCCCGAGCCGTCCAGCCGCTGATGCGACTCGCAGCAAAGATCGGCGTAAAGATCGCCGTTTCAATGCCCATGGCCCGGTAGACGATCCCCGAGTAAAAGTCGACGTTGGGGAAGATCTTCTTCTCCGTGCCGAGTCCTTCGGTGACGGCCTTCTCGAGGCGGATGGCCGTCTCGTAGAGTGCCTTCATCTCCGGATCCGCCGAAGTCAGCTTCGCAGCGAGAGGCCCCAGGATCCGTGCCCTGGGGTCATAGGCTTTGTAAACGCGGTGCCCAAACCCCATGACCTTGCGCTTCTGCTCGCGAGCCTTGGTGAACCAGGCTTCGACGTTGTCCGGGTTTCCGATCTCTTCCAGCGTGTAGAGAACCTGCTCGTTGGCGCCGCCGTGGAGCGGGCCTTTGAGGCTGGCGATTCCGGCCACGATCGATCCATACATGTCCGAAAGGGAGGAGTTGACGACCATCGTCGTAAAGGTCGAGGCGTTCATCCCGTGATCGGCGTGAAGAATGAGAGCGACGTCCATGACACGCGCCGTTTTCGCATCCGGCTCTTCGCCGTTCATCGCGTAGAGCAGTCCCTGGGCGAGCGTGTGATTGGGCTTGGGATCGACCGGGTCCTTTCCGTGACGAAGCCGTGCGATGGCTCCGACCAGGAGTGGAATCTGCGCGATCAGTCGGATGGCGACTTCCGTTTCTGCCTCGACGGTCGTGGTGTCTGCAGTCGGGTCCCAGTTTCCGAGGAACGAGACGGCAGTCCGGAGTGCCGACATCGGATGGGTCTCGTTGATCGGCATTTCCCGAAGAACCTGAATAACGCTCGGAGGAAGCTGACTGTAGGAGCGGAGCTTCTCTTCGAATGCGGCCAGCTCGGCAGAAGTCGGAAGATGCCCGTTCAGCAGCAGAAACGACGTTTCCTCGAACGTCGAATGCTCGGACAAGTCGAACACGTCGTAACCACGGTAGATGAGCCAACCCTTGCTTCCGTTGACGTATCCAATCTTGGTATCCGCGGCGATCGCGCCGGCCAGACCGCGATCCACCGAACAATCGACGGGATACGCGACGGATCCGGTGAATGCGGGTTCGGGCTCTTCGCTGGTTTCCTTCCGGGCGGTGGCCGCAGCGGCTTGGATCAGTTCGCGAATTTCATCCATGACGGCTTCCTTTTCCTATGGGATGGAGTCGAAGCCCCTAGGTTATCAGAAACGTTTGCGATGTCCAGATTCGTCGGTGTTTGCGCGGATAACCCTGATACCCGCGGGCTGAAGCAGTGGCTGCTGTGCCCGGACGAGCCCCCGTTTTGGGGCGATCAACCGGGTCCCGCCCCCGGTTCGAAGGAGATCAACTCGCGGACCCGCCTTTGGGTCGAGGTTTTGCCGTCGACGGACAGGGTTCGGAACGTCTCTTCCCGGACCCAGCCGAGGCTGTCCACCAGCCAGAAGTCAAACTGAGTCGTGGCCTCCCAGCTGGCGACGAAGCCGATTTCGATCTGTTCGGAGCTCTCGATTTGAAAGCGCTTGGCCGCCGGCCAGGTTCCGGCGGGAGTCTCGATCTCTTCGGGGCCGACGAAACGGACCTGGACATCCACTGCCTGGTCCACGTTGACGCCGTCCACGGTCACGGTCGTGTCCAGGAAGGCGACGGTCCTCGGTGACCGGTCCTGACTTGCATTGTCAGCGATGACCCAGGGAAAGGATCGCTCGAGGGCCCAGCCGATGAGGTCCGGACCGGGGGAGAGTTCGAAGACGTGATCCGCTTCGGGGTCGAACATCGAGAGACGCTCGTCGGAAAACGAGTAGAAGGAGGAGTCCGGCTGCGCGCCGCCGGTTTCGATGAGCTGTTTGTACTCCAGTCCCTGCAGGACCCGGGTGCCTTGAACTTCCCGAGTCAGCGTTCCCTGGAAAGACAATTGGGCTGGCGGTGACGCGAGCCACGAAGAGCGATGCTGCGGGTTCTCGCCGAGACCGACGGTGCCCGATCTTTCGATGGTTTCCGCGAACGTCCAGCGGTTGCCTTCGTCCAGAGGTACCAGGTCTGCGGAGACTTCATCAGGCTCCTGAGGGTCCGGCTCCGTGCTGTCAGAGCAGGCCACGAGAGTGAGTCCGAGCGCGAAGAGAAACCATGCGCGAGTGGCGGAGGCGAGATGGAAGCGGAGGAGGAGCCGCGCGGCGAGATTCGGCGGGAGGAGATTCGGCCGGGCGAGACTCCGGCGACCGGGCACGCTGGGTATGAGTTTTGGGGAGACCCGGGGGCTCATTGTCGGCATCCTTCCGTCCATGAGTTCGCCACCAGAGACGATCATACACCCGGCGTCCGGTGTCCCCGACGGTTCCGGGTCGCACGCGGGAGGCCGGACGGCCCTTCCGTGGGTCGGCCGGGGCACCCTGTGGCTGGTGCTCGTTTTTCTGGTCACCTTCGTTGCCTACTTCGGAGTTTGGCAGAACGGATTCGTCTACGACAGCGCGACTCTTGTCGAGGGGAATGAGCGTGTCCACGGGCTCGACCGTCTGGGTGAGATCTTTCAAACCGAGTACTGGAATCTGTCCGGCGTCGAGTCCCGTCTCTATCGTCCCGTGACCTTGGCCAGCTACGCCCTGCAGTGGGGACCGAGCGCAGGGGATCCGGGGCCCTTTCATTGGACCAACCTTCTACTGCATCTGCTGGTCGTCGCGCTGCTCTGGCGGCTGCTCGTCCTGGCTTTGGGAGCGAAGACCACAGGGAGCCCCGCCGGCTTGTCCGCTCTCTTCGGGGCCACGTTTTTCGCTCTCACACCCGTTCACAGTGAGGCCGTCATTACGGTAGTGGGACGGGCGGATCTGTTTGTTGCCGTTGCCCTGCTGTCTGTTCTCCTCGTACTACGGGCGGCGGAAAGAAACGCCCGCTTGTATCCCGTCGCCCTGGTGCTTTCGGGGTTTGCCGTTCTCAGCAAAGAGTCGGGGTTTCTCGTTCCCGCCTGGGTCCTGGCGGCGCATGTCGGTGGGTTCCTCCGAGGTCGGACTTCCTCGGGCCGCGTCGCATGGCTTCCGAATCTGGCCTGGACCGGCGGTGGTTTGGCTCTGGCGTGGGCGCTTCGTTTCCAGGCGCTCCGCGACGTCGCCTCCCCTGTGGTCTATGTTGACGACAACGTACTGGCCGAGTCGGGTTTCCTGGAACGAGTCTTCAATGCGTCGCGCTTCTTCTGGCGATACCTGGAGCTTCACCTTCGGCCGGACAAGCTCTCCGCTGATCACGGACTTCGCGCGTTGGAGGCGATCGAGACCGGCGCACCGGCGAACGTCCTGGCCGCGCTGGCCCTGATCGCGATCGGGACTTGGTTGATGTGGCGGGCGGTGCGACGGGTCCAGCTCAACGAATCGAAGTCCGGCTGCGCGCCGCTTTGGCTCGGAGCTGCACTTTACGTCGGGACCCTCGTTGCCTCCGGCAACTTCTTCTTTCTCATCGGAACCACCTTCGGCGAGCGGCTGACCTATCTGCCTCACATCGGGTTGGCGCTGGTCCTGGGTGCGACGATGCGACTTCTTCTGGCCCGGCTCCCGAAACAGGACCGAACCGTGACGCAGGACCGGACCGTGAAGCAGGACCGGACAGCGAATCGGGACCGGGAGCTGCCTGACACGGACGGACTGAGTCGGAACGAGCCGCCGATGCCAGCGGGACGTGTCAGCGCGGTCGGCCTGGCCGTCTTCGCCCTTGCCGTCCTTCTGGTTCTCGTCTCCGCCAACGCAACGCGGGCGCGCGTCGAAGATTGGCGCAGCGAGGAAACGCTTTTCGCCGCGGCGGTCCGCGCTCAGCCGCAGAGCTTTCGGGCCTGGGCTCTTCATGGCAACGCTCTGTTGCAAAGTGGAGACGTCGACAGCTCCCGAACGGCCCTTTCGCGTTCCACAGAACTGTTCGATCGATATCCCCAAGCCTGGGTGGACCTGGTTGCCCTCGAGTACAACGCCGGCAACTTCGAGGTTGCGGCGGATCATGCATCCCGACTTCGGGAGGTCGTGCCCAATCACGTTTACGGATACCTCGCGACGGCGGCGTTTGCGATGCGCCAAGGTGATCTGCAACGAGCGCGAGCGGAGATCGAACTCGGCTGTGAGCGACATCCGACGTCGTTTCAGTTGGCGGAACTTGCGGGCCAGATCGGTCTTCAATCACAGGACTGGGAGTTTGCGCAGCAGGGGTTTCTTGCCGCACTCGAGTTGGCGCCACGCAGTCGGACTTCCTGGCGCGGACTGGCGGCGGCCTCTTTGGGTTCCGGAGACTGGGACGAAGCCGTGCGAGCCTATTCCAGTTGGGCGGACTTCGAACCGAGCTGGGAGCCGGTCAACGGTTGGGCCTGGAGCCTTTATCAACGCGCGAGCCGGGACCCCGAGGCTGCGCGGGATCGTGATTTGGAAAGGGCCGAGGAGCTGAGTCGTGGTGCACTGCAAGCCGTGCCGGAAGGCTATTGGCGGTATGTGGCGGAAACGTTGTCCCATGTACTCGAGGCGCAAGGGAAGAACGCGGAAGCCCGTGAAGTTTTGGAAGAGCTTGTCCGCCGGCATCCCGAGGAAACGTCTTTCGGTGACCGACTCCGCCGGTTGGAGTGACCATTGGTTCCCGAGGACCCTTCGGAGGTTGTTCCCGTTCCGAGTGTTCCAACCGTGATCGCAGGCGTTTCCTCGAGTGAACCTGCAAGCGATCAAGGCTAGTCTCTCTGGATGGCCGAAGACCGCACCTACATCGTGGTTCACTATGCGGAGCTTGGAACCAAAGGGAAGAACCGGGCTTTCTTCGTCGGCGTCCTGCGGAGAAACATTCGGCGCGCCCTAAGCGGGTTGCCTTTGGGATCGATCCGCACCAGTGCCGGCCGAATCCACGTCGAGATCCTGACCCCTCCCGATCAGCCTGAGGTCGCCGAAGCATGCCGGCGTCTAGAGAAGGTGCTGGGCATCGCCTGGATCGCTCGTGCCGAGGTGCTGCAGGGGCGACCTCTGGATCGATTGGAGCAGGAAGCGAAAGACCACTTTCTGGAGGTCCTGAGGAAGCGGCCCGAGACTTGCTCTTTTGCCGTGAAGTGCTCGCGGGCGGACAAGGACTTTCCCGTCCACTCTCCGGAGATCAATCGCCGGGTCGGTTCGGCCGTCAAGTTGGCGAGCGGTCTCGATGTTGATATCCGGAATCCTGATCTCACCCTTTACATCGAGTTGCTGCCGGACCGGTTGCTCTACTACTGCGATCGGACTGAGGGACAACGAGGGCTTCCGGTCGGCGCCTCCGCGCGCGTTCTTTCGTTGCTCAGTTCCGGCATCGACAGTCCCGTCGCTTCCAAGCGCATCATGACGCGCGGGTGTCATGTCAGCTTCGTGCATTTCCACAGCGTTCCGTACACGCAACGTGCGTCCGTGGATCTGACCGAGGAACTGGTGCGAGTTCTGGGTGCGTACCAGCCGCGATCGGAACTCGTTCTCATTCCGTTTGCCGAACTGCAGCGGAAGATCGCTCTGGAAGCGCCGTCCGCGATTCGGGTCGTGCTCTACCGTCGCTACATGCTGCGGCTGGCCGAGATCGTGGCAAAGAAGGTGCGCGCGCGGGCGCTCGTAACCGGTGAATCGATCGGGCAGGTCGCCAGCCAGACCGTCGAAAACATTGCCGTCATCGAAGACGCGGCCACGCTGCCGATTCTTCGTCCGCTGATTGCGATGAGTAAGGAAGAGATCATCCGCGAAGCGCGCGTGCTCGGAACGTACGAGATCTCGACGCAGCCCTACGAAGACTGTTGCGGGTACCTGATGCCGAACAACCCGCAGACGCATGCGCAGCTGGCGGAGGTTCTCGCGGCGGAAGAGAAGCTGGGACCGATGACGGACTTGATGCGAGGAACCATCGACCGGGCCGAGGAACGTGTGTTTCGAGGGCAGGAACGCATCCGGTCCGGCGGCGGCTCGCACCCTGTCTCGCCGGAGTAGATTCGTCGGTCAGTCGCGTTGGCTCTTCAATACGTATCCGATGAGCTTGTAGAGGATTCGGGCGCCGACGTTGCCATCCCAGTCCGAATTCTCGGTCGGGTCCGGCGCAACCTCACACAGATCAAAACCGATGAGCTTCCGCCCGGACGCGACCACGGTCGCCAGCAGTTGGGTGAACTGCGCAAAGCTCAAGCCGCCCGGGACCGGAGTTCCCGTGTTGGGGCAGAGCGCCGGATCGAGTCCGTCGATGTCCACGGAAACGTAGACCTCCTGCGGAAGCTCGCTGGCAATGCGCTGACAGATGTCCAGCCACGGCGTTCCCCGGCCGAGTTGGCCCTGCAGGTGAGCGTCGAAGAACGTTCGAATGCGCGGGTCCGTCTCGATCCGTTTCGCTTCGACCTGTCCCAGGTCTCGAATGCCGACCTGAACCAACCGCTGAACCTCGGGGATCTCTTCGAGGACGTTGTGGAAGATGGATGCGTGACTCCACTGAAATCCCATGTAGGCGGGACGCAGATCTGCGTGGGCGTCGATCTGGAGAACTCCGAAGTCCGCGTACCGACGACCGAGAGCGCGCAGAAGACCCAGAGGGGAGGAGTGGTCTCCGCCGATCAGACCGATGAGCTTTCCTTTCTGCAGCCACTCCGTGGCGACCTCATCCAGCCGCTCGTTGACGCGGGAACTGAGTTCGTCGACGCGCGCGAACGTCTCCTTCTGCGGATGGTCGTCGGGGACGGGAAACTCTGCGCCTTCTCCCTTGGTCTCTTCGAGGATGGAGTTGACGCGGGACCGAGCCTCGCGGCTCCAGTTCTGAACCTCGTGGACCCAGCCCATGTCACCCGCTTCGAGCAGGGCGATCCCGCGCTCGTAGGGTCGCCCGGTCTCGACGTCAAAGAGGTCGACCTGGCGACTGGCCTCGAGAATGGCCGACGGTCCGTACTCGGCGCCGGTTCCGTAGGTGACGGTCGCTTCCCACGGGACGGGAAGAAGCACGACTGCGGCTTCTTCCGGAGTCGTCGGAAGTCCGAAGATGCCGTCTCCCGTACCGGGTGAGTCGGGATCAAAGGCTGAAGAATGAGATTCCGGGTTCTTGTCCACTCTGCTTGCCTCCTCGGAACCGCCCGTCGCGGACGTTCCGCCCGTCGCCCATCGTCCACTGCCGTCGCCGTCGCCGCTGCCTGCGACGGCCTGCGACTGCCGTCGCCGCTGCCGCTGCCTGCGAGGGCCTGCGACTGCCGTCGCCAATGCCAGCCGCGACGCCAGACGCAGCGATCCTCCTTAGCCGCCAGCGATACTCCCACCTTCACGCTCGCAGTCCAACCCGAACCGGCGGCGGAAACTCTTCGCTTCACAACAAAAGGGATGCTTTGAACGGGCTGCCACGGCAGAATCCGTCGGATGGAACGCATTCTCTTCGAAACCGATCCCGACCGCTACAAGCACTGGAAGCTGGAGTTCGACGGCGCCACCGCCATCCTCCAGATGGACGTCCAGGAAGATCAACCGCTTCATGACGGCTACGTCCTCAAACTGAATTCCTACGATCTCGGTGTCGACATCGAACTCGCAGATGCCATTCAGCGCCTGCGTTTCGAGCATCCCGAGGTGAAGACCCTTCTCGTTCGCAGCGCCAAGGACCGGATCTTCTGTTCCGGCGCGAACATCTTCATGCTCGGCCTCTCCAACCACGGGTTCAAGGTGAACTTCTGCAAGTACACGAACGAGACCCGGCTCTACCTGGAAGACCTTGTCGAGGAGATCGGTGTCCACACCGTCTGTGCAGTCAACGGAGTCTGCGCGGGCGGTGGCTACGAGCTGGCCCTGGCCTGCGAGAAGATTCTTCTCGTCGACGACGGCAATGCCGCGGTCTCGCTGCCGGAAACCCCGCTCCTGGCGGTTCTGCCGGGTACGGGTGGCCTGACCCGGGTCGTCGACAAACGGAAAGTGCGTCGGGACCTCGCGGACGTGTTTTCGACCGTCGCCGAGGGAATCCGGGGGGCGCGCGCTGCGAAGTGGAACCTGGTGGACGGCGTCTACCCTCGAAGTCAGTTCGAGGATCGCGTCAGTGATCAGCTTCAGCGTCTGAACGAGTCTTCGAGCCGCAATGACGGCAACGATCCCATACGACTCGAGCCCTTGGGCGGGACCTACACCGACACCACGATCGAGCATCGATTCGTTCGTGTCGAGATCCAGCCTGAAGAGCGGACGGCAACGCTCGTGCTGCAGGGTCCGGGGTCGGATGAACCGACCGATGCGGCCGGCATGCGTGCGAAGTCGCAGGACCTGTGGGCGTTCCGAGCTTTCCGTGAGCTGGACGATGCCCTGCTCCATCTGCGGTTCAACCATCCGACCGTCGGTCTCCTACTGCTCAAAACCGAAGGTGATCCGGAGGCGGTTCTCCGTGTGGATGCGGCGTTGGTCGCGGAGCGGGACAAGGATTTCTTCGTTCGCGAAATCGTTCTCTACATGCGTCGAGTTCTGCAGCGGCTCGATATCACCGCGCGTTCCCTCTTCGCCATCCTCGAACCGGGCTCCTGCTTTCATGGATCGCTTCTCGAACTGGCTCTGGCCTCCGACCGCAGCTACATGCTCGATGATCCGGACAACGTCGTTACTGTCGGCCTCAGCGAGCTGAACTTTGACGTGTTGAAGACCCATCAGGGTCTGACGCGGCTGGAAACCCGTTTCTACGGTGAGCCGAACCAGGTCGAGGAACTACGCGGCCGGATCGGTGAAGCCTTGGAGCCCGAGGACGCCGACGAGTTGGGATTGGTGACGTTCATTCCGGACGATATCGACTGGGAGGACGAGATCCGCATTGCCGTCGAGGAACGAGTTTCTCTGTCTCCGGACGCCTTGACCGGGATGGAAGCCAATCTACGTTTGCCTGGTCCGGAGACGATGGCGACCAAGATTTTTGGCCGGTTGTCCGCATGGCAGAACTGGATTTTCACCCGGCCAAATTCGACGGGGGAGAGCGGCGCGCTCACCCTTTACGGGAAGCCCGCGCGCGCCGAGTTCGATTGGCGGAGGACGTAGGCCGTCGGGAGTCTCGCCTTCGGATTTCGCTCTAGCGGCGGATGCTCGTTTCTCCGACAATGGCGGCACCACAGTTTCTACGAATCGGCCTCGGCCGGTTCAAGCCTATCCGCGCCGCCAGGAAAGCGATGCCGGACTGCAATCCATCATCGCGGTCCGGGCGTTCATGGAGACGAATCGTGAGCACGATCGACCACTACGACAAGATCCCGAACAACGTAAACCTCCAGCGTGACCGCAAACTGCAGCGGGCCCTGGAGAAATGGCAGCCGAACTTTCTGAAGTGGTGGATGACCATGGGGCCGGAAGGCTTCCAGCTGGACGACATCTATCTTCGGACGGCGATTTCGGCCGACTCTGACGGCTGGGCTCATTTCGACTACGTCCGGATGCCGGACTATCGTTGGGGGATCTTCCTGGCCGACCCGGTCGAAGGACGGACCATCGGGTTCGGGGACGTTTCCGATGTTCCGGCCTGGCAGCAGGTTCCCGGTGAGCACCGCAACGCGCTGAAAAGGCTGATCGTCACCCAGGGAGACACCGAGCCCGCCTCGGTCGAGCAGCAGCGCCTGTTGGGACAGACCTGTCCGTCCCTCTATGACCTCCGGAATTTGTTCCAGGTCAATGTCGAGGAAGGCCGCCATCTTTGGGCTATGGTCTATCTGCTGCACAACTACTTCGGTCGCGACGGTCGCGAAGAGGCGGAAGCGTTGCTCTACCGCAACAGTGGCGATGTCGACCATCCCCGTATTCTTTCCGCCTTCAACGAGCCGATTTCCGACTGGCTCCACTTCTACATGTTCACCTTCTTCACGGACCGCGACGGCAAATTCCAGCTGCTCTCGCTGGCCGAGAGTGGCTTCGATCCGCTGGCGCGGACGTGCCGCTTCATGCTGACCGAGGAAGCGCACCACATGTTCGTCGGCGAGACGGGAGTCCTTCGGGTCGTCCAGCGTGCATGTGAGTTGATGAAGGAGCACAAGAACGAGGACGTACGTGCGCTCGGAGGCATCGACCTTCCGCTCGTTCAACGCTATCTCAACTTCTGGTACTCGACTTCACTCGATCTCTTCGGCGGCGAGGTCTCGAGCAACGCCGCGCAGTACTTCGGGGCGGGTCTCAAGGGCCGCGCCTACGAACAGAAGAAGTACGAGGATCACGTCATTCTCGAAGACACCTACGTCGTCCCGACACCGGGAACGGACATGGTTTCCGAAGACACCGTGCCGATGCGCAATGCTCTCAACACCGTTCTGCGGGACAGCTACACGGAAGATTGCCAACGCGGGGTCGACAAGTGGAATCGCGCCATCGAGAAGGAAGGAATCAACTTCACGCTCTCGCTGCCGCACGTCGGTTTCAATCGCCGAATCGGCGTCTTCTCGGATCAGCCGATCACACCGGATGGGCAGTACATCTCGCAGGAAGACTGGGATTCGCGTCGTGCCGACTGGTTGCCGAGTGATGAGGACCAGCAGTACGTGGCCTCACTCATGACCACGGTCATGGAGCGCGGCAAGATCGCGAACTGGATCGCGCCTCCGAGCAAGGGGATCAAGGGGAAGCCGTTCGACTTCGAGTACGTGCGGAAGTACGCGGAAGAGAAATAGTCGCGCAAACGCGAGGATGTGGCGAAGAAGGCGCTGCGGGTGACCTACGACCTGAGCGCCCAGGATACCTTGAGGGATCCTTACTCGGTCGGCTTTCCGGGTAACGGTCCCTCGATCTCTTCCAGCTTGTTTCGCAACCACTCCGGGATCGGCATGGCCCGTTCCGTCTTCCAGTCAAACGCAACTTTGATCGTGTGCGCCCTGGCCACTTCACGGCCGGAGATGGTTTCCGTCAGCTCGTAGTCCATCTGAAACGAACTTCGGCTCATCCACGATGTCCGCAGGCCGATGCGTAGCTTCTCGCCGACTTTGAGGGGGCTAAGGAGATCGAGGTTGATGTGCGCGATGACGAAGGGAACGGTTCCGTAGTCGGGCTGGATCCGCTTCCAGTACTCCTGTCGCGCCACTTCGAGATAGGTCACATAGACGGCGTTGTTGACGTGCCCCATGGCGTCGGTGTCGCGAAAACGCGGCTCGATCTCGACGTGGACACGAAACTCTCTGTCGCCCGGCGCTTTCGCACCCTCTGTCGCCTCGTTCCCGGTCATCTCACCACCTGTCGCTGCATCGTTCGTTGTCGCTTCGCCTTCACGGGATCAATTCCCGAACAAGGAGAGCTGGCGTCCGCCCCAGTGAAAGCCGGCACGATGAATGGGGGACGGACCGAGCTTTTCCAGCGCGGCCAGATGGCTGGGGCAGCCGTAGCCTTTGTGTTCGGCGAATCCGTAGCCCGGATACTTCTTGTCGAGCTCGACCATGAGCCGGTCCCGATGGACCTTGGCGAGAATGGAAGCGCAGGCGACGCAGTGAATGGAGGCGTCGGCCTTGACGCGCGCTTCCTGCGGCCAGGGGAGTCCGACCAATTCGTGGGCGTCGACAACGACCAGCTCCGGTTCCGGATCGAGTGCCCGTAGCGCGCGGTCCATGGCGAGGAAGCCTGCGTTGCGGATGTTGATCCGGGAGATGTCGTCCAGGTCCGCTTCACCGACCGCGAAGCAAACCGCGCGCTCTTTGATTTCGATGGCCAACTCCTCGCGCTGTTCGGGACGAAGCTGTTTGGAGTCGTTGGCGCCTTCGATGCGAGTTTCCGGTGGAAGGATGACGGCCGCGGCTACGACAGGACCGGCGAGAGGGCCGACTCCGACCTCATCGGTACCGGCGATCCGTTCGATTCCGGTGGCCCAGCGTTCTCTCTCGAAGGCGAGCAGGTCGTCCATGCGACGCGATTCGGCTCTCGAGCGCTCCGCCTTTCGGGCCAGGCTATCGCCGAGTTGGCGTACACCTTTCCGCTCGTCCGACCGAAGCTTCCCGATCATCTGCGGGGACGCCGTCTCACCCTGCTCGGCGAAGCGCCGTCTCAATTCCGAAAGAGAGGAGTCGCGAACCGGTTTCGTCACGTCGCAAGTTCCTCCTGCGACTAGAACCGAATCTGAAACACGTTGGCGCGGAACTCTCCGGTTCCGGGATCGAAGGCGAGCCGCGAAGGTTCACCGGCCGGACTCAACGACGCGCTGTCATTGCCGCCGCCACCGATCAAATGCTGGACGAGGAAGAGCCCGAAGAGTCCACCCGCCACGATGCCGTAGAGCTTGGCTTTGTCGTCGTGGTCGGCGGTCTCTTCCCACTTCACCTCAGCTGCCTCGTCGTCGCCGGCCAATGCGAGTGCCTCGTACTCATCAAAGGTGTCGTTACCCTGCAGGCGTTCATAGACGGCGTAGCTCCCGAGTCCGGCCGCAGCCAGGAAGGTTGTCCACTTGAGGATCCCGCCAAAGCCGGTGCCGCCGCTCGATCCGGAGTTGTAGGTTTCGCGTCGTTCCTGCTGCTGCGGGGGCGGAGGTGGCGTGTCGCGCCGGTCCTCGACCGGCGGCGGAGGCGGGGTCGCGGGCACAGCCGCTCCTTTCGAGACGTATCGATTCGAAACCCACCCGATCGTGCCGTCGTTGAGTTCGATCTGAACCCAACCGGAGTCTTCCCGGAGCCCCAGGACCTGGTCGCCTTGTTTGACCGAGGCAAGAATGTCGAAGTCCGTTCCCGGACCCGAACGGACGTTCAGAGATCGGGCCGTGATGGTGACTTCGAACCGGTCTCCCTGGGCCAGCGCCACGGTCGGCAATACCGTCTGCAGAACCATGGAAAGGGCGATGAAGACTGCGAAAACGCGACGCATGCGAACTCCTTCGGGGCTGTCCCCACGTCTTGAACTGACGGATCGGACGGTCCCAGGGATGCTAACCCATCCTTTTCGGGAGGAATAGGCCGCGGGTGGACAGACATGGACCTCGGGCGCCGGTTCTTCGATCGGGACGGGTTGCTGTACAATTGTCCGGAACCTCTCTCGGAAGGATCGACGCATGAAGTCCCTCTCTCGCTCACTCTTTGTCCTTTCCGGACTCACCGCCCTTGCCGCTCTGGTCTTTGTGACCGGCCGTCCCGGGCCTTCCTCCGGTCCGGAGATCGGCAAAGCTGCCGGTAAGATTCCCAACGACTGGTTCCACGTGCAGCGGGCCTATCCGGAGACGGACTACCCCCACCAGGCCGTGACCCGAGCCGTCGAGTCGGCCCGGGCCGACTTTGCGGCGTTGGGCCGGGCCGTTGGCGGACAGGATGCGATCGGCCCCGAAGACCACAGCTTCGGATCCCGCGGAACGACGCCTGGCCAGTGGGACCTCGCCGGGCCGGTCAACATCGGCGGGCGCATCACGGCCCTGACGGCTCACGAGGACGAACCGGACCGGATCTACGCCGGAATCGCAGCCGGCGGGGTGTTTCGCTCCACCGATGGCGGAGCGAGTTGGGCTCCAATCTTCGACGAGACCGGAGTCCTTTCGATCGGCGACATCGAGATCGATCCGGTGAACCCTGACATCATTTACGTCGGCACCGGAGAGGCCAACGCGAGCGGAGACAGCTTCGCGGGAAACGGGATGTATCGCTCGACGGACGCCGGGGATACTTGGACTTCGATCGGTCTGGAAGACTCACGCCACATCGGGCGGATCGTCATCGACCCTTCCGATACGGATCGCATCTTCGTCGCGGTCATGGGCGGGCTCTGGTCGACGGGGACGAATCGCGGGGTCTACCGGACGACGAATGCCGGCGCGAACTGGGAGCAGATTCTCTACATCAGCGACACGACGTCAATCGTGGATCTGGCCATCGACCCGGTCGACCCGAGCCGGGTCTACGCCGCGTCGTGGGAGCGGCTGCGCGGGCCGGACTTCCGAATGGTCGCCGGGGAGACGAGCGGAGTTCATCGCTCGACCGACGGCGGCGACTCCTGGAGTGAGCTGACGAATGGTCTTCCGTCCGGTTCCGACGTCGGCCGGATCGGTTTGGCGTTGGCGCCGAGCGACCCGCAAACGATCTATGCCATTTACGCGGATGACCCGGGCTACTTCGCCGGTCTCTTCAAGACCACGAACGGAGGGGACAGCTGGTCCCGAGTCAACGACAGCGCGATCGACGATGTCTTCGCCTCCTTCGGTTGGTACTTCGGGACGGTGCGTGTGAGCCCAACCAATCCGGATGAGGTCTACGCGATGGGGCTCATCCTCTACCGGTCCGGCAACGGCGGAAACACCTGGAGCGAGCGATTCCAGGGGGCGCACGTCGATCATCACGACCTTTGGATTGATCCCAACGACGACAATCGCATGTTCCTGGCTTCCGACGGTGGGGTCTACATCTCGGACAACGCCGGTTCCAACTGGTCGCATGTACAAACGCTTCCGATCACGCAGTTCTACGCGGGCACGGTTGATCCTCAACTTCCGGAACGGGTCTACGGCGGAGCCCAGGACAACGGAACCTCGCGGACGGTCACCGGAGACATCGACGACTGGGAGCCCGTCTACGGAGGCGACGGATTCTATTGTCTGGTCTATCCCACGAATTCCAACCGCATCTGGGCGTCCTGGCAGAATGGGAACCTGGTCTACACTTCGAACGGCGGCAACTCCTGGTCTTCGGCGACCAACGGAATTCCCTCTTCCGACCGTAAGAACTGGAACACTCCCGTCGTCATGGATCCGTCCGACCCCGACCGGCGCTATTACGGCAGTCACCGCATGTGGAGATCCACTTCGAGTACCGCATGGACGAACATCTCCGGCGACCTGACCGACGGTGGAAGCGGTGGCTATCATACGATCACGACGATTGCGGTGGCGGCCACCGACGGCGACCGGATCTATGTCGGCACCGCCGACGGCCGCGTGCACACGACGTCCAACGGTGGCTCCAACTGGACGGCCATCGAAGCCGGTCTGCCCGATCGTTGGGTGACGCGCGTTGCAGTGGATCCGTTCGATGACGAGGTCGCCTACGTCGCGCACTCCGGCTACCGCTGGGACGAAGCGACACCTCACCTTCACCGCACAACGGATGCGGGAGCGACCTGGACAGCCATCGACGGCGACCTGCCCGACGCGCCGGTCAATGCCTTCCTTGTTGATCCGGAAGCCTCGAACCGTCTCTTTGCCGGAACGGACGTGGGTGTGTACATCTCGCAGGACACGGGCGCGACCTGGGAGCCCTTCGGCTCCGGGCTGCCGATTTGTGTCATCCACGATCTGCACTTCCACGCTCCGACCCGGTCGCTGGTTGCATTTACTCACGCGCGCTCGGCCTACCGCACGACGGTGTCGGCGACGACCGATGTTGCGGGGAGCGAGTCGAACAGTGAAACGTGGATCGCGTTGCGGAGTCGGAATCCGTTTCAAGACGACGTGCGCGTGCAGCTGCAGATGCCTTCCGGGTTCGAGACCGGTCGTCTGTCCATCTTCGACGCACAGGGGCGCGAGATGGGATCCCAGGTTGTTTCGCGGGAAGCTACGGGACGAGAGGTCGTTCCAACCGGAGTGGCTGCGCTCGCACGAGGGGTCTACTTCGTGCGTTGGGGAAGCGCCACGGAAGCCTGGGGGACCGTGCGGATCGTCAAAGACTGATGAACGTTTCGAACAAGTCTGACCAAGGTTCGATGCGATCGACCGCCTACGCCTGTGCGCTCCTTGCCTTCTTTCCTCTGAACGAGGGGACCGTCTGGGATTACATGGGCCGCGACACCGGGCGGGCCGAGAGGCAGGTCGTGGTCGGAAGGACCGTTGTCCTTGGGGACTCCGTCTCCGTGGTGGAGTTCCAGAACAGCGACTCCAACGAGGGACTGCAACAGATGTGGTTCGTCGACAGCACGGCGGTCCGGTTCACCGGCTTTCAGCGTCCGAAGGAAGGCGACGGCGTACTCTACCGTCCGCCTCTTCGGATGGTGGAGCTTCCGGTCGAGAACGGTGCGACCTGGATCGACACCGTCGACGTACTCCTACTTCCCGACACCACGTTCGTTGCGTCTGTCACCATCGAGTTTGAAGTGATGGCTGCGGAGTCCACGCTTGTGCCGAAGGGCACGTTCTTCAGTTATGAGATCGAGCAACGAACTGCGGAGCCGGCTCCGGAAATGCTGCAGCGGTATGCGTTGACCGGGCGACGCGGCGAGCTGGGAACGGTGTGGTGGAGCGACGGCCGCGGTCGCATCCGGTACGTGGGGGACGATGCCTACGAACTGACATCGTTCACGCCGACGCCGGTGATTCGGACGTCCTGGGGAGAACTCCGTCGCATCTTGGGACGCTGACGATCCAGGTGGGTGGTCGGTACACGTTTTCTTATCTGGTGACTCGGACGACCTTGATCTCCTGTCCCTCGTTTCCCCGGGCCCAATACACCCCTGCGGGGACCGTTCTTCCCCGGGCGTCCGTGAAGTCCCAGTCGGCCTTGGTTTCACCGTCTTCAAATCGAGTCCAGGTTTCACTGATGCGTCGACCGCGCGCGTCGAAGATTGCGACAGGAAGGGAAGAACCGTCCTTTCCAGGATCGCTCGTCGGTCCCAGGTGAAGGGTGACGTGTCCGTTGGCCGGATTGGGTACGGCCCGCAGGTCGAGAACGACGGGGGGCGCGTCCGGGACGATCGCACGAGCGATGAGATTGCGCGTCATGGTTTGAACGACCGGATCGTCCGCCAGTCCCCAGCACCAACCCGTCGTTCCGCCATTGAAGACAAAGGAGCGCTCCGTTTCCCGAATGGCGACGAGTGCGTTCCCGGTCGCGGTTTCATCGTAGGCATTCCAGCATTCGCTCATGCCGAGCAGCTGGAACTCGGAAGGGTTTCCACTGGGGTCGAGGATGATGGGCGCACCGGGCGAGTCGGGGTCCTTTCGCAGGGGAGCGCCGTCGACTTCGTATCCTGCGATGGCATAGTCCTGTCCGAAGACGGCACCGTTCTGAACCCCGGTTCCTTCGAAGATCCAGTGGTCCTCGTTGTGGCTACAGAAACCACCGTACCCGAGCAACCAGTCGTAGTCGCATGGGCAGTCCGACCGGGTCGACCAGTTGACCATTCCTCCGTGGCGCCAGCTCGTTCCCAGCAACTCCGCTCCCGAGCGGTTGACGGGTTCCGAGTCCCACCAGTTGGTAACGCGGGACGGGTCGATGTTTTGATACGGGTCTTGGCCGAACCGGTACTTGTAGCAGACGAGTCGCTCTCCGGTCCCGGGCTCCACCGGGTCGTCGGCATCGACGAGGCGAGTTTGCCACCAGCAGGTGTTTCCGCTGAAAGAAAGGAGCGAGCCTCCGTCGGCGACGAATGATTCGACGTTGGATCGCATCTCACCCGTCCAGTACTCGCTGTGCCAGGTCAAAACGACGGCATCGTACTGCTTCAGCCATTCTCCCCGGCGATGCAGGTCGAAATCGTCGGCCGTCCCGAACGGGATGCCTTCCCGATGTAGCCAGCGGACGAGGTGAACCGGCGTGTGATAGAAACCCCAGTAGCCGTGGCTGTTCGGGCGCTCGAAACTGACCTCTGCCGTCGGAGGCGAGGTGTAAAAGCTCGCGCCTCCCCAGCGGTTGTAGGCCTGGTCTGTGTGGCTGGGAAGCACCACGAGAAGTTTGGCCTCGGGGACTCGTTCGCGTACGACGAAGGTGTCCCATTTTCGCTGGTATCCGTCGTCGACCTTGACCGTGTAGACCCCACTCTTCCAGTGAGTCGGGATGGAAATGCGATGACTGACCGGCCAGCCGCAGCCGTTCCGCCACGGTTCTTCCCGCGTCGGAGGGAGGGTCAGTCCGCCCAACTCGACGGGTCCGTAGACCAGGCGTGGCCGATCTTCCTCGGACCACACTTCTACCGTGGCCTGTCCGTCAGGGGCAGAGATATGCACATCGATAGTCTCTCCCGAGGTAACCGAGGTCGGCTTTGCATAGAACTCCAGAGGCTCGACCTCCTGACCACCTCGAATCTCGAAGTCGTCGAGCCAGAAGCGCCCGGCGCGGAGGACCTTCGAATAGGAGAGACCAAACGTGACCCAGCAGAATCCGGGGGCATCCCCGGCGGACGGGTTGAAGGAGACGGTGAACTCCCGAGGTTCGCTCATGTCCTCGCCGACCAATTGCAGCAGGGGTTCGCCATGAATCCAGGTGCCGTCCAACGCTTTGTAGACGACCTCGACCTGAAACGGAGAGTCGGGCTGTTCGATCTGCAGCTTGAAGCTCAGCGTGTAGTCACGATTCATGGCCGGCAGGAAGATGTTGGGTGCGGCGATCCGGTAGTTGAGTGTTCGCAACGGGAGATCGGCCCGTATTGACGGAGCTTCCATCCCGTGGACCGTCGTATCGCGGTAGGTGTCGAAGAAGGGTCGGTGTGCGACCGGACCCGTCGACCATCCGCGAGGGAGGCCGGTCCTGGCATCCGCATTGGTGAAGTCTTCGGTATGGATGACCTCGCCGGCCATCACCGTTGGGCAGATCGCCGCCACGGCGAGGAACGAGCCAAGGACCGAGCCAAGCACCGAGCCAAGCACCGAGCCAAGCACCGAGCCCAGGAGAAGTCGACGAAGGCCGGTTGCTCGTTGCGAGTCGGCAGAAGGGTTCGAGGCCGGCGAAAGCGACGGGACGAAACTCTTTGGGATCAACGCGTGAATCTCCGTTGGTTGGACAGAAGGTTCTCTCGAAAACTCGATGAGTACGGCGGGGAGCCGAGTTCTGACTACCAACGGTTCGCTAGGCGGGCCTTTCGCGGGTCGGGTGACCGAACAACCTACGGAGTTTCAGTAGGACGACCAATAATCAAGAGTGTAGGGAAAAGGTCTACCGAAGTTCAATACCTCACTGGCGCAGACGGACGGACGCAGACGGACGGACGCGGACGAAACTCGAAAGAAGCCTGCCAAGGTCGAGGACGGGGCGAGAGCGGCGATCACCGCGAAGTGATCGCCGCCGAGCCTGATGTCCGAATGGCTCCCGAGGCCGCGAGGCCCGGTTACTTCAATCGCACCACTCGAGTGGCATAGTCAAAGCCGCCTGCCTGCATCTTCACCCAGTAGACGCCTGCCGACAGAGCGTGACCTGCGTCGTCCGTTCCGTCCCAGACGACTTCGTGCGCTCCCGCATCCCACGGGCCGTCCGCGATCGTTCGGACGCGGCGCCCGGCGGCGTCGAAGACGCGAACGTCGACCTCTCCGGACTCGGCAAGCCGGAAGGCAAGCGTCGTTCGCGGATTGAACGGGTTTGGACGAGCGGGTTGCAGCGAGGTTGCAAGAACCTCGGATCCCCCGCCGTTCGGCGGAGTTCCCGAGTCGGTGCTCGTGCACGGGTTCTCGCACAGGCCGGGTAGGTTGCCCACTCCGTAGATCCACTCCAGGGCGGAGCGGAGCTCGTTCGCTGCGGCCTCGATGATTCGGGCCTCGGACGGTAGGCATTCGTCGACTGGATCGACGCTCGAAAGCAGGTGATAGGACACGCCGTCCAGGATCGTGCGGTAGTTGTCGGTCGTCAGGTCTTCACTGACGATCTGGGCGAACTGGGTCTCACTGCCGAGGTTGTCGACGCGGGCGTAGACACGGTTGCCGACGCCTGGACCGGCCGCCCCCAGGACGTCGAAGCTGTATTTGATCGGGCACCAATTGCCGAACGCATCATACTCGTAGTCGCCGGTGGAGTTGGCCGTGCCGTAGAGTTCCCCGCCGGCTGCGGGAGCTTCGATCCGAACACAGTAGGCTTCGTCCCCCGAGTAGTCGGCGTACCGGTCGTCGAGATGTATCGCCCCGATCTGGGTCAGCAACGCAGCCGCCTGCACCTTCATGGTGTTGGCGATCCCGTTCCCGTTCAGGATGAGGCCTTGCCGGGTTGTCATTCCTTCACAAATGTCGGCGGACAGCCAGTCCGAGAACATCATGTAGTCCTCGGGATAAAGCATCGAAGAGATGTTGGACGTTCCGGTGTTGAGGAGGATTCCCCGGTATCCCAGGAGCTGTCCGAGCGTGCAACCGTTGTTGGCGAATTCTGAGGCCCCCCGGGCCATCGGAGCTCGCCATCAGGAACTGGCATCTAAAGCGTCGAACCGGTCGAAGTCGACCTCCAGCGACTCCAAGGCTTTTTCGATGTAGTACTCCGCGCCGGCATTGAAAGCGTCCACGTAAAGGAAGCACGGATACTTCAGTACCCCGCCATCGTCCCGCCATCGCGGAAGAATCTCGAATTCGAGCGAGAACCCACCGGATGTGTCCGGCAGCAGAAAGCTCTGTGAGCTTCCGATGAAGTTGCTGCTGACGAAGTAGTCGACCTGGGTCCCCGGGAAGAGAACGCCGTCAGCGATGATCTCGTTCGCTTCGGTGAGTTCTCCAGATCCGTCGTCGAAGTCGTCGTCGTCCTCCCTGAAATAGGAGACGAACTTGTTGTTCGCCGTGTTCGTGCCGACTTGGAACGAGTCCATGAAGGCGAACGTCCACTCCGCGTTCTCGCCGTCGATGGTCCTTCCGTCAGCTACCTTGTCCCGCCACGTGGTGTAGCGGGAGTCAGCGGCCGGCCCGATGTTTGGAATGCGGAACCACAGCTTTGCCTCCCACTGGGTCTCGGGGTCGCTTCCGGCGAGTGGACCTGAGACGTAAAGCGAGTCACCGAGAATGATCGGGGGTGTGGGCCCAAAGTTGCGGCTGCGGGTTACATCCGCATTGCCGGGCATCGTCGGGTCATTGACTTGCGTCCCTTGGGCAAAACCGTCCTGGAAACGGAGGCCGTTGTCGAAGCTGATCGGAGGAGCGATGGCCACCTTGGTCACGCGGATCGTGATGTTATCGATCAGGGGAGTGAAGTTCGTCTGGTCCGTGCAGACGGATTCCGAGATGGAGAAGGCATCACACGAGGAATAGATCTCATAGATGAACCGTACCTGCTCGGCGTCCGGAGGGACCGGCACGTCCGCAGACGTCGCGGAGTTGATGTTTTCGGTGCAGGCGGGATCTTCCCCCACGAAGGAGAAGCTGTTCTGTCCGACACGTCCCGACCAGGACTGGGCTCCGGTCAGTTCGCAGGTGAAGGGATAGTAGTCCCACCCCGGCCGGTAGAACACCCCGTTGGCTTGGGGCAGGATGCTGTACTGCGACCATCGCGCAAAGATAGTGGTCAAACCGGGGCCCGGAAGCTGCGCGTCGTTGGCCAGGTCCACCGGACCGGACCGCGCCTCGACACGAGTTCCGTACTTCTGTTCATCGTCGTCGTCATGGAACTTCAGGACATTGCCCGCCAGTTCGCAGGTGCAGGCGTAGGCGTCCTCGATGACGTAGTTACTCACGGGCACGGCGTCGAGATAAGTGCCGTTTCCGGGACACGCCTCCGCCGTCCACCCATCCAGACCAGCTTCGAAGGTGCTGAGCGTTCCATCGACGGAAACATCGTCGAAGCCGCAGGCGCCGTAGTCGGTCGAATAACGCGCATCCTCGTCCGACCATCCGCCGTCTGAAGTGACTTCAAAGACGATGCGGTACCCGGATTCGCCGGCGAAATCGGCTGCGGTGAGCGTTTCCGAGTCGGTCACGCCCACCGGAGGTGAGTCCGGATGGTCCGGGGCCAGGCCGATTTCACCGTCGTACCGTCTCAGTTCCGTGCGGTTGCCGCTCGGTTCGGTAACCAGGTATACGGAGGTGAAGTCGAAGTTGGGTTCGGTCTCGTTGAAGTGGACCCAGCTGAGGTCGACATCACTCGTTCCGTCGTGCGTGAAGAGCGGACTGACCAACCGCTGGCACCAGGTGTTGCCGTAGCCGACGCCGGCTTCCCAGCAGAGCTCCGCGGCTTCCGTTCCGGTCGCTCCACACCATGCAGAGCCGAGGCCGGAAAGAACTGGCGCGGCGAGGTCGTGCTCCGGGTCCGCGTCCCAACCCGAGTCGTCGACGCGACGGAAGTAGACCCCGATCTGATCGGTGATGTCCGTCGCATACCAGCCTTCGAGCGGGTCGGATCCTCCGTTGTCGAACGTCCACTTTCCTCCCAGCACGGCAAAGCCGTCCTCGTCGATGTACCCGAACGAAAGCGTGTCCGCCGCAACGCGGGACTGGACCACTCCCTGGGGATGATTCGGTGGATAGTCGTGCAGGTTGTCGCCGATCTGCGGCGCCAGCATGTCCAGAGGAGGATCGGGCTCCCTGGCTTCTACCAATGTGGACATCAGCAGAAGACACGAGCCCATCCCCAGGACCCCAGTCAGGGTCAAGGTCGTTCGGATGGTCATTACTTCCCTCCCAAAAGCAAAGTGTCGGCGAGCAGGTCAAGTCGGCAGCAGGCTCGGAATACTTCGTGAGAACGAAGGCACGAGCCGAGAGGGGGGACGCAAGCGGCTACCTTTGCGGAGACTATCACACCTCTGAATCGAGCGCGCGCTTCAACAGATCTGTCTCGGCGTTGGCCCCCGAGAGAATGACGCCGACGCGGCGGCCACGAAAGGTCGCGGCCTTTCCGCGCAGACCGGCAAGCCCAGCGGCTCCGGCCGGCTCGACGATACTCTTCAGGTACCGTATCGCGACACGCATCGCAGCCAGCATCTCCTCTTCTTCAACAAGGAGAAAGTCGGTAAGTCCTTCCTTTAGGGCAGCCCGCGTGAACTCATAGGAGGACCGGGTGGCCAGACCGTCGGCGATGGTCTGCGCGGTCTCGGTCGTCACCTTTGCTCCCGCCGACCAGGAGAGTTGTTGAGCCGGAGCCTTTGCGGCCTGCACTCCGTAGACTTCCGTCTGCGGAGATCGTTCCCGGATCACGGTGAGTGCTCCGACGGCCTGAGAGCCGCCCCCGATCGAAACGAAGAGAGCATCGAGAGCCGGAGCCTGGTCGAGAAACTCATCCGTGATGGTCGCCGCTCCGGCGATGACCCCGCGATTGTTCGTCGAATGAAGGGTGGCCAGCCCCTCCGCCTTTGCGAGTCGAGCCGCCGTTTCTACGGACTCGTCGTAGTCAGCCCCTTCCTCGATTAGGCGTGCGCCGAAGGAATGGATCGCAGCGTTCTTCTCGGGATTGTTTCCTTCGGGAACGCAGATCGTTACGGGGACACCGAGTGCCTGTCCCGCGAAGCAGATGCCGAGACCGTGATTGCCCCGGGTTGCCGCAATGACTCCACGGGATCTTTCTTCCGGACCCAGGAGGCTCATCGCGGACAAGCCGTTTCGAACCTTGAAGGCGTGGGTCGGCTGCAGGTTCTCGTGCTTCACCCAAACTTCAACGCCGCCCAGGGCTTCGTCCAGCAACGGGTAGTTGCGTACCGGAGTCGGTTCCAGGAACTCGCGAAGCCGAACCCGCGCGTCCCGGACGTCGTCGTAGGAGATCGGCCAGGTTTCCGGAGACTCGGTCGTCATCTCAAAGGTCGATTCAGAGTTCGATTCAAAGGTCGATCAGGGCACAGGGGGTGGCGGCTCGTCCGCCTGTGCCGGCCCGACCTTGTTGTATCCATCGAGTGCCGCCACCTTGTAGCACTCGGCAAACGTCGGATAGTTGAAGACGTTCTGCACGAAGAAGTCGAGAGTACCGCCCAACGCCATCGCCGTTTGTCCGATGTGAACGAGTTCGGTCGCGGCCGTGCCGATGATGTGCACGCCCAGGATCTTTCGAGTCTCCCGGTGGAACAGGAGTTTGAGCAGTCCTGAGTCGTCTCCCAAAATTGCGCCGCGTGCGATCTCCCGGTAGCGGGCCACGCCGAACTCGTACGGGACCTTGTCCTGGGTGAGTTCTTCCTCGGTTCTTCCCACCATCGAGATTTCAGGAATCGCATAGATCCCGTACGGAAACAGATGGGGCAACGCCTGGATTTCGATCCCGAAGGCATGGCAGGCGGCGTGGCGTCCCTGGTACATCGAAGTCGAAGCCAGAGAGGGAAAACCGATGACATCTCCCACCGCGTAGATCCCGGGAACCGACGTCTCGTAATGCTCGTCGACGGTGAGTCGACCCCGATCGTCGGTCTGTAACCCCGCAGCCTCCAGATTGAGGCTTTGGGTGTTTCCGGTGCGTCCGATCGAGTAGAGCAGCACGTCGGACACAATCTTCTTGCCGGACTCGAGGACGGCCTCGGCATCGCCATTGTCGCGGATCAGGACGGATTGCACGGACTCCCCGAAGCGGAAGGTGACGCCCATGTTCCGCATTTGGTAGGTCAGAGCGTCGGAGATCTCGCGGTCCAGGAATCCCAAAAGGCTGTTGCGCTTGTCGACGAGAGTGACTTCCACTCCGAGAGAGGCAAACATCGACGCGTACTCGCTACCGATGACGCCCGCTCCGACGACGGTCATGGTCCGGGGAATCTCACCGAGATGAAGAATGCCGTCCGAATCGATCAGGGCCTTTCCGTCCAGGTCTATATTCGAGGGTCGGTTCGGCGTGGTGCCCGTGGCGATGATGACCTTGTTGGCCTCCACTTCGCTCTGACGGTCCTCCGTCTGGATCTCGATCCGATTCGGGGAAACGAAACGCCCCGTTCCGGCGAGAAGCGCGACCCGGTTGCGGAGCATCTGATCACGGATGATTCCCAGTTCCCGATCGATGACGGAATTGCAACGAACCAGGACGTCGGCCATCGTGATGGGGATGGCCGAAGAAAGCCCGGCGATGGCCAGGCCGCGTCCCTGGACACGGGTCAGGTGGAGGATCGCCTCCCGCAAGGTCTTGGACGGGATGGTGCCGGTATGGAGGCAGACCCCGCCGACCGAGGTCTTGCGTTCGATGATGGCGACTTTCTTTTCGAGTTTGGCCGCTTGGATGGCTGCACGTTGGCCGGCCGGGCCGGAGCCGATGACAACGAGATCGTAGGTTTCCATGGGTGCGATGATGACGTCATCGGACGATCGATACAAGATCCGGACGAGAGACCCACGATCCCGGTCTGAAGGCAGCGCTGCCCTGAAAGCAGCGCTGCGTCGCGGGAATTGAGGTAGGGTCGAAGCTGGTCGCCATTGCGTGCGCGACCGGCGACCGACAAAACGGCGACCGGTGAACGCAAGAAGCGGCGAACGACATGACGGTGACCGGCGCCGTACCTGTGAGATTTGGAGGATACATCCCGTGCCCATCGTGACCGTGTCCCGCGAGTACGGCTCCGGCGGACAGAGTTTCGGACGTGCCGTCGCCGAGCGGATCAAGGCGGACTTTCTCGATGCGAAGCTCGTTCTGGAGGTCTCGAACCGCCTGCGCTGTGCTCAGGAAGTCGTCGAACAGTGGGACGAAAGGGGAGAGGGCCTGATCGTACGGTTGCTTCGGGCCATGCAGTCAGCGCACCCGGAAACGGTCGCTCCCGCACCGGTCTCCTCCGATGCCTTTTCCTCCGCGCCGTCCCCGGATCGCGTCGCCGCCACCGTTCGTGAAGTGATCCTGGAGGAAGCGCGCTCGGAGAACGCCGTCTTTGTCGGCCGCGGAGCGGTGTTCGTACTCAAAGACCATCCACACGCACTGCATGTTCGACTGATCGCCGACTTCGATGCGCGGGCCGCCTGCATCGCGGACCGTTTTGGTCTCTCTCCGGAAGAATCGAAAGCTCGGGTCGAGGCCGCCGACCGGGACCGCTCCCGATACATTCGCCATCACTTCGGCACCGATTGGAACGACCCGAAACACTACGACGTCGTCTTCAACACATCTCGCACGCCGATGAACCAGATTGTCGACTCCTCCCTCCTTCTGCTGCCGCAGAAAGGAGACGAGAGCTGAGTCGATTTCTGCGAGCCCTCAGTAGCGGGTTCACCGCTCTAAGACATCGGAACTATCGACTCTTCTGGTCGGGCGGCGTGGTCAGCCTCATGGGTGCGTGGATGCAGTCCGTGGCCCAGTCGTGGCTCGTCCTCGAGCTGACGGACTCGACCTTTTACGTCGGTCTGGTCATTGCCCTGCAGTTCACGCCCATTCTCCTTTTCGGTTTGGTCGGCGGTGTGCTCGCCGATCGGTTCGACAAGCGAAAGATCCTGCTCGTGACCCAGAGCCTGGCTGCCCTTCAAGCGCTCGTGCTGGCCAGCCTGACTTTGTCTGGTGTCGTCGAGGGCTGGCACGTGATGGCCCTGGCAGGAACACTCGGACTGGTCAACTCGATGGACATGCCGACGAGACAGTCCTTCGTCTCCGAATTGGTGGGGAAGAAGGACGTCATGAATGCCGTGGCCCTGAACACCTCGGCCTTCAACCTGGCGCGGATCGTTGGTCCGGCCATCGCGGGTCTTCTCATCGCCCGCTTCGGCGTGGGTATCGCATTCCTCATCAACGGCGTTTCGTTCGTCGGTGTTCTCGCGGCGCTCGCTGCCATGCGACCACAGGAACTCTTCCGAGCGGAAGGGAAGAGCCGGGATGGTCTCCGCGAAGGACTGGTCTCCGGCCTTCGGTACGTCCGGGAAACTCCGGTCGTCCAGATTCCAATCGTGCTCGTCGGTGTCGTGGCCACGTTCGGAATGAACTTCAATGTACTCCTGCCCGGTATGTCCCGCGACATGTTCGACATCGGGTCGGAGGGGTTCGGACTTCTCATGTCGGCAATGGGCTTCGGGTCGCTGCTCTCCGCTCTTCTCATCGCGTTTCTCGGCAAGATCGATCCCGTGCCGACGATGGTTCGCGGCTCCCTGGCCTTCTCCGTCCTCGTCACCGTGTTTGCGCTCTCCCCGTCGTTTCCCTGGATCGGACTCGTCGTGCTCAATCTCATGCTCGTCGGCTTCGCCACGATCTCGATGACGGCCACAGCCAATACTTCGATCCAACGTGCCGCGCCCGATCACCTTCGCGGACGCGTCATGAGTGTCTACGTCAGTATCTTTGCCGGGACGATGCCCATCGGCAGCCTTTTCGCGGGTGGCGTGGCCGCCCGTTACGGACCGGAGGCGGCACTGTGGGGAGGCGGCCTCATCTGTCTGGTCACGGGGATCTGGGCATGGTTGCGCGCGCGCCGTCTTTCCGAAACGGAGTTGGATCAGACACGGGCCTAGGGCGTCGGACAATCTTCCCGGGTATACTCAGGAGCGGCCGATGACTCTAAACTTGGAGGAACCGGGAACGCCGTGGACGAGTCCAGCCGCAATCGGATCACGGAACTCCTCGACGTCGTCGGGGCCGGAGATCACGCGACTTCCGAAGAACTGTTGCAGTTGCTGTACCAGGATCTCCGGAAACTGGCGCAGTCGCGGATGGCGAAGTTGCCGCCGGGCGACACGCTGCAGCCGACGGCCCTCATTCATGAAACCTATATGCGGCTCGTCGAGCGAAGCCCCGATGCCTGGGACGGAAAGGCGCACTTTTTTGGGGCCGCCTCGCAGGCCATGTGGTGGATCCTGGTCGAGCGCGCTCGTGAGAAATCGCGGATCAAGCGCGGCGGTCGGTGGCAGCGGACGGCCCTGACCACGAACCTGGATCTGGCCGAACTATCGGCGGATGACAAGGCTCTCGACTTTCTCGCGTTGGATCAGGCTCTGGAGAAACTGGGCAAGGACACTCGTCGCGGGAAGGTCGTGTTTCTTCGTTTCGTGGCCGGATTCAGCGTGGAAGAAGCGGCCGAGGCGTTGGGTGTCACCTCGCGCACGGTCGAACGGGATTGGCACTTCGCCCGACTCTTTCTCCTCAACGAGCTGGCCGCGGACACGGACACGAACACGGAATAGCGTTTCGCCATCGTGAACGACTCGATCGACAAAGCCGAAGCGGCGTATTGGACGATACGGGAGATGTCTCCTGAGGAGCAGGCGGAGGCCCTCCTGCAGTTGGCGGCGGAAGACAGCGAAACCGCACGGATCGTGCGGGACCTTCTTCGGACGGAAAGCCGGGATACCGGGCAGGCGTTGCAACCCGGCAGCGCCTGGTCAGCTGAATCTGAACTCGACCCAGACCTCGACCCCGACCTCGACCCAGACCCTGACCCCGACCCAGAATCTCTTCCGTTCGATTTCGAAGTCGGCCAGCACCTCGGTCCCTACGTCATTCAAGCGGAGATCGGACGTGGCGGAATGGGTGTCGTCTACTCCGCGCGTGACACGCGGCTGCAACGCGACGTTGCCCTGAAGGTCCTACCCTCTGGAGCCGGCACCGAAAAGCAGCGTGCGCGAGTCGAACACGAAGCCCGCGCTTTGGCCTCACTCAACCACCCCAACATTGCCACCGTCTATTCGCTGGAAGAACACTCGGGTGCGCGCTTCTTTACGACGGAACTCATCGACGGGAAGAGTGTCCGGTTGTTGCTCGGCCCAGGTCCGCTTCCTCTGGAACGGACTCTGGACATCGCAATGGGCGTCGTCGACGGACTAAACGCGGCTCACACGGCCGGCCTCGTTCATCGGGATCTCAAACCGGACAACGTCATGGTCACCTCGGACCACGAGGTGAAAATCCTCGACTTCGGAATCGCCACTTTGCGCGGACATGGGCCGGACAAGGGTGCGGCCGGGACTCCCGGATACATGAGCCCGGAGCAGGTCGCCGGAAAGGATCCCGATCCCGCCATGGACATTTGGGGTTTGGGTTGTCTGCTCTTCGAATGTCTTAGCGGCGAGCCGCCGTTCCTCGGCTCCACCGAAACGAACCGCCTGCGGGGCAGCCTCGCCGCGGACGTCGATTGGCGCAGGCTCCCGGTCGCCATTCCCGAGGGCTTGAGAGCGGCCCTCGAACTGGCGCTCCAGAGAGATCCCGAGTCGAGACCGGATGTCCATGACATTTCGCTCCTGCTGGCTGAGGCCGCCGGCCGGGATGCCGGCAAGACGGGGCGAGATCGCGACCAGGTTGGAAACTTGCGGCCGGGGAAGAATCGTTTTGTCGGCCGGGTTCGGGAGCTCATGGAGCTCGACCGAATTTTGCGTGAAGGGCAGGTCGTGACTCTCGTCGGCTTGGGCGGAAGCGGCAAGACCCGGTGCGCACACGAGTATGCATTGAGAAGACGAGGCCGATACCGCGACGGCGTATGGATCGTCGACCTGTCCTCTTCCGATGAAGTTGGCGTCGGGACGGTCGTGGCCCGCGCCCTGGGTGTCACCGAAGCGGCTGGGATGTCGATGGACGAGACACTTCGCGGCCATCTCCAAAACTCTGAACGTCTGTTGGTGCTGGACAACTGTGACCTACGATTGGCCGAAGTGCAGCAGTTCGTCGAGGAGGTTGTTCCAGTGAGTCGGGAGCTCCGACTCCTTCTCACCTCCCGTTCGGTCGTGGGTGCTTCGCAAGAGTTCGTTCTTCCTTTGGGACCGCTTCCGGTTCCGTCTGCCCCCGCCGTCACGGCGGCAGAAATCGCCGGGAAGGATTGCGTGCGGCTCTTCGTGCAAAGAGCCTCCGAGCGGGATGCTGATTTCGTTCTCGACGACGGCAACGCAGCGGATGTCGCAGAGATCTGTCGCTTGGTCGAAGGGATCCCACTTGCCGTCGAACTGGCGGCGGCGAGAGTTGAAACGTTGACGCCGTCCGAGATACGGAAGCGACTGGGTGATCGACTTCGGCTCCTCTCTCGTGGTGACGCAGAGGCGAAGCGCCACCGGTCTCTGCGAGCGGCCCTCGATTGGAGCTACGAGCTTTTGTCGGAGCCGGAGCGGCAGGTCTTGCGCCGCCTCTCCGTCTTTCGCGGAGGGTGGAGCTTGGATGCGGCAGAGTTCGTCTGTGAGGGCGATGCTGTCGCACGGGAAGACGTTCTCGACCTGATCTCAGACCTGCAGAATAAATCATGGGTCGCCGCTTCCGTGGGTTCCGGATCGGCGGGATACGCACGTTCCGGTCTGTTGGAAACCGTCAGGGAATACGCTGCAGCCCGACTGGATGCGGAAGAAGACGACCGTTTGTCGACGCGCCGCCATCGAGAATGGTGTTTTCGCTTTTCGAGAGAGGCGGAGTCGATCTTGGCCGCGGACCCCGGCTCCGGAGGACGGGATCCCGCCGCGGTGTTGCGGGAGGCCTCGGCCAACCTCGAAAACTGCCGAGTCGCAGCTCACGAAGCCGTGGCCGACGGTGATCCTGTCGTTGGGCTGGACATCGCGGGATACCTGGCCCCGATTTGTTACCGGCTTGGATTGTGGACGGAAGGCCGCGAGCTTTCTCTTCGGCTGCTGTCGGACACTCTGCCGGCGGACACGCAGCGCGACGGACTTGGAGATGACGACCACCCCGACGAGATCCGCGACCTGGCCCACTCCCGAGTTCGCCTGCGCGCGTGGGCCGGACACTTCGCGTTCAATCAGGGCGACTTGAAGGACGCTGAAACCGAATTCACGTACTGTCGATCGGAGTACGAACGCTTAGGGAATCTCAAGGAGCAGAGCAACATCCTTCGGGCTCTCGGAGGCGTCGAGCAACACCGAGGGAGCTACGACAAGGCGTTGGAGTTTCATCGGGCGGCGTTGTCCGCAGCCGAAGAGGTCGGCGACCCGCAGGGCATCGCCGGAGCCCTGAGCGAAATCGGCTCGACGTTGCTTTTTCTCTGGGAGTTCGAGGAAGCGCGTTCCTGCCTGGAGCGGGCGTTGGGACTGTCGCGCGCGACCCTCAATGACCTCGCGACCGCAACGCTGGTCAGCAACCTCGGTGGGGTGTCATTTCGGTTGAAGGACTTTGAGTCGGCGTTGCAGTACTACGACGAAGGGCTCTCTCTTTGCGAGGCCGTGGGAAACAAGCGGGGAGTTGCCGTGGCCCGGCTCAATCTCGCCTCAGCCCACTTGGCGCTGCAGAATGTGGAAGCGGCGAAGGCTGAGGCCGAGGAAGGACTGCGCCTGGCCGTGATCATCGGCAATCGCCTCTATCTTCCGGATGGACTACGAATCCTTGCGGCGGTTTCCGCCGAGCTTGGACACGAGGACGATGCGGTGAGGATTCTGGCGGCCGCCGAGAGCGCGAGCCGGGAGATGGAGCTGAATCCTGCCGAGGCCGAGCGCGCGGAATCGGAGGACCTGGCCGGGCGACTGCGCGATCGCCTCGGAGCGCCCAGGTTTGAAGGCCTTTGGGGCCGGGGCTCTCGGGCAGGGCTCGGAATTCTCGAGGAATTGGGACTCGCCGCAGGACAAAGTCCATCGGCCCAGAGCTGACGAGACATGCTAATCTCCGCGGTTTGAAGGCCACCAGCAGGCTGGTGGGAAAACTGCTCGTCGACCGCGAAAGCGGCGAGGATGAAGGGATTCTCGAACCGTTGAGCCCGATCCGATCCACCGTATTCCATTTCCGCGCGTTCCTTCTTGCCCTCGGTTTTCTGGCCGGCCTGCAGTCGGCGACGATCGTGGCTGCCGCGGAAACTCAGTCTCCGGTCGCGACGTTTTCATTCGTCGCACATGATCCTGAATCCGGAATCTCCGGCGTGATCGTCGCCTCCAAGTTTTTTGCTGTCGGTTCCGTGGTGCCCTGGGCCAACGCCGGGGCCGGCGCCATCGCGACTCAGGCCCACGCCAACACCACATTCGGACCCAAGGGCATCGAGTTGTTGACCGCGGGGAAGAACGCTTCCGAGACTCTCGCCGCGCTTCTCGAAGACGACGAAGGGCGGGAAAGTCGCCAGGTCGGCATCGTGGATGAATACGGCGGATCCGCGACCCACACCGGCAAAGAATGCATGGACTGGGCGGGAGGACGTTCCGGCCCCGGGTGGGCCGCCCAGGGCAACATCCTGACCGGTCCCGAGGTCGTCGACCAAATGGCGGAGTCCTTTCAGTCAACGGCGGGAGAGTTCCTTGGAGATCGACTGATGGCCGCTCTGGAAGCCGGCGACGCTGCGGGCGGAGACAGCCGGGGCCGCCAGTCCGCAGCCCTTTACCTGGTGGCCGAGGGGAAAGGCTACGCCGGCTTCAACGACATTCTCTGCGACATTCGGGTCGATGATCACGCAGACCCGATCGCAGAGTTGCGACGTGTTTACAATGTCTGGCTCCCGAACCACCTGATCTACGAAGGATACCGGCTGGTCGAGGAGGGCATGTTCGAAGAGGCCATCCGACAGGGACGTCGAGCCGCCGAGCTCGATCCGGACTCCGGAGAGCCTTACTACCATTTGGCTTGCTACTATTCCCGATCCGGTGACGCCGGTCAGGCCATGCACTATCTTGGCTGGGCGGTGGAGCTGAATTCGGATCTGAAGAAGCAGGCAAAGACCGATCCGGACCTCGGGCCTCTCCGCCATCGTTCCGATTGGTCGACGATCGTTTCCAACTGAACCGCTCCGCGAACCGAAGGAGAAATCGAATCATGCAAATCGTCGACAAAGGAAGTCTGACCTTCGGTCACAGCCCGGATCCGGACGATGCCTACATGTTTTACGGGTTCGCCCAGGATGAAGTACACGTCGAGGTCGACTCCGGAGGCGAGACGCATCGATGGAAGGTCGAGCATCTACTCGAAGATATCCAGTCGCTCAATGAGCGTGCGTTGAAGGGTGAGCTCGAGATCACGGCCATCTCTGCGCACGCCTATCCGCACGTCGCCGAGAACTATCATGTGATGCGCACCGGCGTTTCCATGGGGGATGGCTACGGCCCGATCATCGTGACCCGTGAGCCTTGCACGCTCGAGGAACTCAAAGGCAAGAAGATCGCGATCCCCGGGAAGATGACCACGGCCAATCTCGTGCTCAATCTCTACCTTCCGGATCACCAGCCGGTGAACGTCTTCTTCGATCAGATCCAGAAAGCCGTTCGCGACGGCGAGGTCGACGCCGGTGTCCTCATTCACGAGGGACAGCTGACGTATGCTGCAGACGGCGTGCAGAAGATCGCCGACCTCGGCGTCATGTGGCAGGAAGAAACCGGGCTTCCTCTGCCGCTCGGTCTCGATGTCGTTCGCAAGGACCTTGGAGAAGATGTTGGGGCCGCCTGCACACGCGCCCTTCGCGCCTCGATCGAGTACGCGCGCAAGCACCACGAAGCCGCCATGACCTACGCCCTCGACTACGGCCGAGGCCTCGATATGTCCCTGGGCGACCGGTTCGTCGGCATGTACGTCAACGACTGGACGGTCGACATGGGCGACAAGGGTGAGGCGGCGCTTCGGACACTGCTCGAGCGGGGTGCGAAAGCCGGGCTCATTCCCAAGGTGCCGGATTTGAAGTTGGTGTAGGTCTTTCGACGGTCAGACTGCGGGCTGAGCCGTTTCGAATCTCCGAAGCCGCTCATAGAGCGTCGTCCGCTGTACCGGCACGAATCCCGCCTCCTCGATCAGAAGCTTCGTCTCTTCGACGGTTGTCTTGTTGTCGTGACCGGTTGCGAGGTGAACGTTTTCCTCGAAGAGGGTCCCCCCGAAGTCGTCGGCTCCGAAGTTGAGAGCGACGACCCCGGTCTTCTTACCCTCACTGAACCAGGTCGCCTGGACGTGGTCGAAGTTGTCGAGGAAGAGTCGGGACGCGGCAAGGATGCGAAGGTACTGCGCCGCGCCCGCCGGCTTGCGCCCGGACTCTTCGACATACTTCTGCATCGGTGTGTTCCCACGCTTGTAGGACCACGGAACGAAAGCGGTGAAGCCGTGATGCAAGTCCTGCAGCTCACGAATGTGATTCCAGTGCTCGACGATGTCTTCCGGTTCTTCGATGTGGCCGTACATCATCGTGGCGGTCGACTTCATTCCGAGTTCGTGCGCTTCACGGTGAACCTGGATCCAGGTGTCGACGCCGCCCTTCTTGGCTGCGACCTTCATTCTTACGCGGTCACTGAGGATCTCGGCGCCGCCTCCGGGAAGGGAGTACTGCCCCGCAGCCCGAAGTTTCTCCAGGACTTCGCGGGTCGTCAGGTCCGAGGCCTTCGCCATCGTGTGGATCTCGGAAGCGGTGAAGAAGTGGGGAGTCACTTCGGGGTACCGCCGAAGCGATTCGGTGACCAGATCGATGTAGAACTGGAGAGGGATCTCAGGATTGTGGCCGCCCTGCAGTAGGACCGTCGTCGCACCGTCCCGGGCGGCGTTTCCGACCTTCTCCATCACCTCTTCGACAGTGAGCGTGTAGCCCTCGGCGTGACCGGGCTTGCGGTAGAAGGCGCAGAACGCGCAGTCGGTGACGCAGATGTTCGTGTAGTTCGGATTGGAGTCGATGACGAAGGTCACTTCATCCGCCGGACTCTTGCAATTCCGCACCTCGACGGCGAATCTACCCAGGTCGGTGAGGGGCGCCTCCGTCAGCATGAAGATCCCGTCGGAATCATCCAGACGTTCGTTCGCCTGGAGTTTGTCAGCGATCCGGGCCAGTGCGCGCGCAGCGGTCATGGAGTTCTCCTCATGTTCGCTGGTGTCAGAACGTGCGGTAAGCCCGAAGGGTAGCAGAGGAACTAGGGCCGTTGGTTCGAAGAACCGTCGCGGAGGTTCTTCGTCTCGAAACGAAAAGTCGTATCTGACTGGGTCGGAAATCCCACTGCAGCCTGTACGGCACTTGCGCAGAGAACGGGAAGATCGGTTCCAGCTCCTGTATCTGGCAGCGCCTCAATGGCTTGGGGTCGGAGGCGAGACTCAGACGCCGGTCGAAACTCAACGTGATCAAGGAGACAGTTGGATGAGACACACGGGTCGATTGTTGTGGGGCGCCTTGTTGATCTCCGGTGCCGCGCTCTTCTCGGGCTGCATGTCTGACTCGGAGGGTCCGCTGGGACCTGCCAGCCCTGAAGTCGAGGCCGCGGAGCAACGCGTCATCGCCGTCCCATGGAAGGACAGGCTCGGCAACGGTAACGGTAACGACAACGGAACCAACGGGAACGACAACGGGACCAACGGTAACGACAACGGGACCAACGGGAACGACAACGGAACCAACGGGAACGACAACGGGACCAACGGGAACGACAACGGGACCAACGGGAACGACAACGGAACCAACGGGAACGACAACG